>JAEUPL010000013.1 GCA_016790165.1 Burkholderiales bacterium | reverse complement strand
GTCGTCGCCGTGCCCGTCAAGGTCACGCTACCCGTGTAGGTCGCCGTCGGGTTGCTACAGGCAATCGTGAAGTTGTACGTGCCCGGTGCGCCCGTCGCGGGTGCGCCCGTCACCGTCTTGGTGATCGTGACCGCAACGTTGTTCCTCGTCAGCGGGTTGGTCACCCCCACGCTCGGCGTGCTGCCCGCGACCAGCGTGAGTGGAAGGGTTCCGATCGTGGGCGCGCCCCACGAATAGTTGGTCGGTGCCGTCGGAACAGACGGTTCCGTCACCACGCAGTTGGTGGATCCTGCGGGGACATTGACGGTTGTTGAGCCAGTTGTGGCAGTACCTGTCAGCGTGATCGTGGCCGGATACGTTGCCGTGGGTGTGGCGCAGGTGATCGTAAAGTTGTAGGTGCCCGGTGCGCCAGTTGCGGGAGCCCCCGTCACGGTCTTGTTGATGGTCACCGGTACCTGCGCCGGGTTGACGCAAGCCGTCGACGTATCGGGTTGATTGTTACCGGTTTGCGACGTGCCAATCGGCAATGTCGCCGTTGCACTATTACATATCGTGCCCGTCGCACCCGCGCCAATGGTTGCGTTGATCGTGTAGGTCGCTACGGCACCATTTTTCAGACTCACGGTCGTATTGATGGGGCTGCCGCTTCCAGACGCAGCGCCGCACGCGTTCGTGCCGGCGCCACTACCCACACCGGTGATCGCGCATGTCCACGTGCCGAAGGTCACGTTGGCGGGTGCAGTGTCAGTGAATGGCGCATTGAAGACCGGGGACGGCCCAAAGTTGGTCACTGTCACCGAGTAAACCACGGCTGTCGCCGTTCCCGGCGTGTAGTTGGCGATGTTGATTGCCTTGGTCGTGCCAACGTCGGAAACAAAGCTCGGGAAGGCGAACGCGAGCACCACGTCCTGCTGGTTGGTTGTCTCCTGTGCGTAACCAGCCGGGAGCGCCTCAAACGCGTTATTGGTGATCCAGCCGTCCGCGACGCCGTTCACTGAAATGGGATTCAGATCGTAGGCGTTGGCCGCGATGGTCGCATTGATCGTAAAGGTCGCGGTGGCGCCCGGCTTGAGCGAAACAGCGACGCCCGTGGTTGCGTTCGGCGTGATGGGGAAGGCGGCGGAGCCATATACCGTGGCCGGAAACGGAGGCAGCGACCCAGCGACCAGTGGCTGAATGCTGCCGGATCCGCTCAAGCTGGTGCCGCTTGTTGCACCAATCCAGCAATTGTTGGTTCCAGTCGCACCGGTACCTGCGGCCGTGATGGCGCATGTCCACGAATTGAAGGTCACGCCCGGCGGCGCGATGTCGACGACAGGCGCCTTATCAACGAAAGTACCTGTCGCCGAGTTATTTGTGACCGTGACGGTGTAGGTCACGTTGGTCGCCACGCCCACGGTGTACTGCGTAGGCGTCAACGTTTTGGCGATCTGCAAATCCGCTTGCTGGGCGGTCGCCGACTGTGTGAACGCCGTTAGCAACGACGCCGCGCCCGCCAACGCCGCCGCTCGCCGCACACGCGCCAGCCAGCGTCGATGGTCATTCAGTCCCGCCCGCAAGGCCCGCGCTGCGGCAACCACGGAACTACCCAACGAATTCGATGTCATCTTGCAATTCCCCCGAAGGCATCCGGCGCTCCCAACGCGCGTACGGCTTGCCTCCAAATGCATACCATTGAGCCAAGTCATTTGGCCCGAGTAAGCATCGCATTATGCACAATTTTCGGATCGTGCAAATGGCAATTTTCCCTTTGATTACAAGGACTTATGACATAGGCATAGAAACCACTGCGAGCCCACATTGAATTAACATTTGTGCATGCAAAACAGTGCCGTCAATCGTCAGTAACTGACCGCCCACGGCACGTTTACGATCAACTTTGGACCTCGCAGCTTTGCACCGTTCATGCAAAAAAGAGGATTTTTCTTGCTTCCCGATATTCGACGCGCCCCATTCAACGCGGCGCTTAGCCCGGCAGCCTAGACAGCGCAGTGCGCTGCGTTCGTCCGATGCTAGCCTCCCCCAACGACTTTCTGCCGACTGTTGAGCGCCGGGCCGCCGGAGACACGAGCGATGCGATCCGTCTGTACTTTCGAGGTGCAGACCTTTGCGTGAACGACAGCGGAGCCGCAATCGCCACGCCGGTCGGTCTGCCGGTTGAGCGCGAGCTGCTGATTGGCGTCTGGCGGCAGCGCGCGGTGTACGCGTGCGCCGTGGCCACGCCGTCAGTCGGGGGTGGCGGGTTGCAGTTTGCGGGGTTGCGTGCACTGTTCGCTTCCCTGCCCGCCGATTGGATCGCCATAGCCGGACGGGGCCATCAACTGCTGGAATGGGATCGGACACACCGCTACTGTGGCGCTTGCGCAACACCCACGCAACGAGCGGACGATGATCGGGCACGACGCTGTCCAGCCTGCGGCTTCACGGCCTATCCGCGAATTTCGCCGGCGATGATGTGTCTCGTCACACGGGGAGAACATTTGTTGCTCGCGCGCAACGTGGCATTTCCGTCCGGCAGGTACAGCGCACTGGCAGGATTTCTCGAAGTCGGCGAAACCATCGAGGACACCATTGCCCGTGAAGTTCGAGAGGAGGTTGGCGTTGAGGTTTGCAATCTGAAGTACTTCGCCTCACAGTCGTGGCCGTTTCCGAATTCGCTCATGATCGCTTTCACGGCGAAATACTCGGGCGGCGAGCTCCGACCAAATGGCGTCGAGATCGCCGAGGCCAATTGGTTCCACTATTCGGCACTTCCGCAACTCCCCCCGCGCGTCTCCATCGCCCGAGCGCTGATTGAAGACACCGTGCAACGGATTCGTGCTCGCAGCTGACAATGTCGCAGCGCGGTAGCGTGCACTCACGGATTCACGTCTAAAATTCGGAAGTTACCGAGATAATTTTGGACTCGCCATGACGACATCACCTCGCCGCGCCTCGCTCTCCCGCACGTTGCTCGCGGTGGCGGTCGCTGCTGCGATTGGCATCGGCTCTGCGTATGGGCAGAACGCCGACTTGCAGGATATCAACCGCTTGCTAAAGGCGGGGCAAGCACAGCAGGCGCTTGATCGCGTCAACACTTACCTCTCGACCAAACCCAAGGATGCTGCAGCGCGCTTCATTCGTGGATTGGCTCAGGCCGAACTGGGCAAGACCAATGATGCGATCATGACCTTCCAGTCGCTGACCGAGGACTATCCTGAATTGCCGGAGCCCTACAACAATCTGGCGGTGCTGTACAGCTCTAAAGGCCAGTTCGAGAAGGCGCGCGTCGCGCTGGAGCTGGCCATCCAGACGCACCCCAGCTACTCCACCGCGCACGAAAATCTCGGGGACATCTACGCCAAACTAGCTAGCCAGGCCTACGACCGGGCGCTGCAGCTCGACAAGGGCAATGGCGGTGTAGCAACCAAGCTGAATTTGGTTCGTGACCTCTTCTCGACCAACCCCAAAGCGATCACTGCGCCGCGCGCCCCCGCCCCGACTCTGGTGGCAGCTGCGCCGACAGCAGCAGCCCCGGTGGCAAAAGCGCCAGTGCAGGCACCTGTGCCTGTCACCCCGCCACCGGCAGCCGTTGCCAAAGCGCCTGCCGCAGCCCCCGTTGCTCCGCCGCCACCGCCGCCCCCCGCACCGGTCGTCGCGGCTCCGGCGCCAAGCGCCAAGCCCCCGGCGCCAGCACCTGCAGTTGCGCCCGCGCCTACACAAGACGCCAGCGCTGACGTGCAGGCGGCGGTCAACAAATGGGCGCGCGACTGGGCAAACCGCAACCCCGATGCGTACCTCGCCGCCTATTCCAAGTCGTTCCGCCCGGAAGACGGCACGGCGCGCTCCGCTTGGGCGGAAACGCGGCGCGAGCGCCTCACCACACCGCGCAACATCAAGGTCGAGCTCTTGGGTACCACGGTCGAAATGACGTCACCCACCGAGGCCAAGGTGACGTTCCGGCAGGCGTACTCTTCAGATGCCCTGCACACGAAGACACGCAAAACACTCACGCTGGTGAAGGAAGGCCAGCGGTGGCTGATTTCGCGTGAGCGTGTTGGTTAGTCAGCGCCGCGGATGACTCGCACCTTCGACTCACTCCGTTTCCTGCGGCGCACACTCGCGCGCGCCACGCTGTTCGCGTCGCTGCTTGTGGTTCCCTCCGGCGTCATGGGTGGCGCGGGCTTTGGCTACAGTGACGCGGAGACGTTGTTGCTTAGAGCGCTGCGCGAAATCCGATTTGCACAGTTGGATCGCGCCCGACAGACGATCAGCGAACTGCTGGATCGGTATCCCAACTACCGCCTGGCGTATCTGGTGCAGGGTGACCTCTGGTTGGCCAAGGCGCGGCCCCTGCAAAGCGTCGGTGATACACCGACGCCCGCCGAATCGCTTGCAGGTTTGCGTGCCGAAGCCGCAGCGAGGGTGCGCAGAGAGGCGGACACGGCACGGCCCGATCAAGTCCCGGCTAATTTCTGGCGCATCGCTGACACACAACCCTTTGCGCTGGCAGTCGACACCGACAAGTCACGGCTCTACGTGCTCGAAAACCGTGGTGGACAACTGGTCAGGATTGCCGATTTTTACGCGTCTATCGGCAAAGCTGGCGGTGGCAAAGCACGCGAGGGCGACCAACGGACACCGCTCGGTGCGTACGTCTTGCAGGGGGCAGTGTCGCGTGACCGCCTCACCGACTTCTACGGTTCCGGCGCATTCCCGCTGGACTACCCCAACATCTGGGACCGTCGGCAGGGGCGCAACGGCTACGGCATCTGGCTTCACGGCGTCCCGAGCGACACCTACGCTCGCGCGCCGCGCGCGAGCGACGGCTGTGTGGTCGTGTCCAATCCCGATCTCAAATTGATTGAACGATTTGTCGTCCCCGGCAGAACACCCTTCCTGATCGCACAAAATATCGACTGGGTCGATCGCGATGCGGCGCAGCGGCAGTCACAAGGATTGCTGACTGCGGTTGAGCGTTGGCGCAGCGACTGGCAAGCACTGGACACACCGCGCTACCTGCAGCATTACGCGCCGAATTTCGCCAGCGACACGCAACGGCTGTCCGAATGGCGCGCACAGAAGATTCAGGCCAACGCGGCGAAAACCTGGGCCAAGATCGAACTTGCCAATCTCTCCGCCGTCCAATATCCGGGCGAAAAAGACCTCGCGGTTGTGACCTTCGACCAAAACTATCAGAGCAGCAATCTCAGCGGGCAAAGCCGCAAGCGGCAGCTCTGGCAGCGGATCGACGGTCGCTGGCAAATCATCTACGAAGGCTCGGCCTGAACCTGAGGCGGCGCTTTCCACCGGTGTTCCCTTTCCTTCCGTCACTTACTTCACACTCGGCTTCATCATGAAAAAACTGCTTCAACTGGCGGTCGCCGGCATGGCCGCACTGACCCTGCTTTCCGCCACAGCGCATGCGCAGGACAAACCACGCGTCGAAATGAAAACCAGCCAGGGCACGATGGTCATTGAACTCGATTCCGCCGCGGCGCCGAAAACAGTCGCCAATTTCCTTGAATACGTAAAGTCGCACCAGTACGACGGCCTGATCTTCCACCGTGTCATCAAAGGGTTCATGATTCAGGGCGGTGGCCATGCAGCCGACATGAGCGAGAAGGCAACGCGCGCTCCGATCCAGAATGAGGCTGAAATGGCGCTCAAAGCCGGTCTCAAGAATGATCGCGGCACCATCGCCATGGCGCGCAAGGGTGACCCGCACTCGGCTACCGCGCAGTTCTTCATCAATCACGGCAACAATGACGCGCTCAACTTCCCGAGCCGAGACGGCTGGGGTTACGTCGCCTTCGGCCGCGTCGTCAGCGGTCTGGATGTACTCGACAAGATCGCCGAGCTGCCCACTTCGCCAAAAGGCATGCATCAGAACGTACCGCAAACCACGGTCACCATCGAAAAAGTTACCCTGCTCGGAAAGAAGTAAATCCTCCATGGCACACGTCAAGTTCACCACCAACCACGGCGAATTCACCCTCGACATCGACGAGGCGAATGCCCCCAAGACCGCAGCCAACTTCCTGCAGTACGTTCGCGACGGCCACTACGACAACACCATTTTTCACCGGGTCATTGATGGCTTCATGATCCAGGGTGGCGGCTTCGAGCCCGGGATGAAGCAAAAGGCCGGTCGCGCCCCGATTGAGCACGAGGGTGAAGCCACCAGCAAGGCTGGCTTGAAGAACGCGAAGTACACGGTCGCCATGGCACGCACCAACGATCCGCACTCCGGCTCATCGCAGTTCTTCATCAACGTCGCCGACAACGCCTTCCTCGATTTCAAGGCGCCATCCGGCAACGCGTGGGGATACGCGGTGTTCGGCAAAGTGGCTTCGGGTAGCGATGTGGTCGACAAAATCAAGGACGTGCGCACGGGCAACGCCGGCTTCCACCAAAACGTGCCAGTGGATGACGTGCTGGTGAGCAAAGCCAGCATCGTCTGATCGTCGCGCAGTTCGCAGTGCACGTCGCGCGCACTGAATCGTCTGTCACTCACCCGCCACTGATCGCAGCAGCGGCGCACACCGGGTGACGTAGAACGATTCATGCGCGCGATTTTTATTTCCGACCTGCACCTCGCGGCGCAGGACGCAGCTACCGCCGCGCGCTTTGATGCGTTCATGCGCGATGTTGCCCCGCAGGCCAACCAGCTGTACGTCCTCGGCGACCTGCTCCACGTCTGGCTGGGCGACGCGCTGCTTGCTCGCGACGCTTATGCGCAGCGTGTTTGCGCACGATTCGCAGCCCTCGCTGCGCGCGGCACGCAAGTCTTCATCGCCCGCGGCAACCGCGATTTCATGATCGGCGCCGCGTTTGTCCGAGCTTGCAGCGCCGAATTGCTGGCTGCCGAGGCCGTAATCACCCTGGGCGACGACCGTGTTCTGCTGTTGCACGGCGACGAGTTGTGCACCGATGATGTTGTGTACCAACGTGCGCGGCGCGTGTTGCGCTCGAGCGCTTTCCATGTCGTCGGCAACTGCCTGCCTGCGTCCATTCGCGCCAGCATCGCACGCCGCTTGCGTAAGGCCAGCGAGGCCCACAAGGCGAGCACAGCGATGACGATCATGGACGCCAACGGCGGCGCCGTCGAGCGCGTCATGCAGCGTCACCACGTTGACCACCTGATCCACGGCCACACCCATCGCCCCGCCCGTCACGTTCACCCTCAGGGCCGCAACCGCTGGGTACTATCCGACTGGCAGCAGGACTACGGCTATCTGGCCTGGGAAGACGGGCACTTTGCCGTTTTCCCGTGGCCATCAGGCAAGGCGGGTTTCGGCTCGCTATAATCACGCTCATGTTGGGGGGGTAGCTCAGCTGGGAGAGCGTCGCGTTCGCAATGCGAAGGTCGGGAGTTCGATCCTCCTCCTCTCCACCAACAGGTCATTTTTAGCTGTCCAGCACCGTCCGACAAACCCGCCTAAGTGCGGGTTTTTTAATGCCTTTTCGTCCATTTGGGGGTAACATCGTCCAGCAACAGCCGATGTTCCGTGGGGGTAACTCTGGGGGTAACAGCCCAAAACCGAAAACAGTTACCCCCAGATCGGCCGCAAAGCGAGGATGCAAGCGTGCCTTTGACCGACCCTGCCGTCCGAAACCTGAAAGCGCTGGACAAGCCCTACAAAAAGGCGGACGGCGGCGGGTTGTTCCTGCTGGTCAATCCGTCGGGCGCGAAGTGGTGGCGCCTGAAATTCCGCGTGCATGGGCGGGAAAAGCAACTGTCGCTCGGCACCTACCCGGACACGTCACTCGCGCACGCCCGCGAGCAACGCGAGGAAGCCCGCGCCCTGCTCGCCCGTGGCATTGACCCCGGCGCTCACCGCAAAGCCACCAAGCAAGGCGACGCCGAACGGCTGGCGAATAGCTTTGAAGCCATTGCCCGAGAATGGTTCGCCGCGCACGGCCCGAAGCTTGCGCCCGCCTACGCCGTCAAAGTCATCCGCCGTTTTGAGCGTGACCTGTTCCCCGCGCTGGGCAAAGTGCCGGTTGCCGATCTGACGGCGGCGCAACTGCTGAAAGCGCTACGCGGGATAGAGGCACGCGGTGCCGTGGAAACGGCCCATAGAGCGCTCGGCGAGTGCGGACAGGTCTTGCGCTATGCCGTGGCAACGCAACGCGCTGAACGCGATATTTCGGCCGATCTGCGCGGCGCCTTGAAGCCCGTGGACGGTGAACACTTCGCCGCCGTCACTGACCCGAAGAAAGTGGGCGAGTTGCTGCGAGCGATTCACGGCTATTCCGGCTCACCCGTGGTCTGCGCCGCCTTGAAGCTGGCGCCGCTGTTCTTCGTCCGCCCCGGCGAGCTGCGCCGCGCGGAATGGGCGCACATTGATCTGGACGCGGGCGAGTGGCGCTACTTCGTCACCAAGACCAAGAGCGACCATATCGTGCCGCTGTGCCGTCAGGCGATAGAGATTCTGGTTGAACTGCACCGGCTCACCGGGCACGGCCGCTACGTTTTCCCCAGCGCTCGCGGCGAGGGCAAGCCCCTTAGCGATAACGCGATTTTGGCGGCGCTGCGGCGTATGGGCATCGGTAAAGACGAGATGACCGGGCACGGCTTCCGGGCGATGGCCCGGACGATTCTCGATGAAGTGCTCAACGTGCGGGTTGATCTGATCGAACACCAGCTAGCGCATGCGGTACGCGACGCCAACGGACGGGCCTACAACCGCACGGCGCATTTGCCGGAGCGACGGGACATGATGCAGCAGTGGGCGAACTATCTAGAAAGGCTCAGAAATGCGACGGAACCAAGTGGCTAACGCCTCTGCCTTTCCGCTAAACAATGGCGAGGCTTAGCAAAGACATGTCAGCGACCATCGACGACTTGATAGAACAGGCGCTTGACAGCTCCTACCCGAAGGACGACGCATGGGCTTTTGCATGCGCCGAGGCGATCCCTCCTCCAGCAAAAAAGTACAAGCTTCGGCAGTTGCATCCGGTCAAACTCAATGACGACGTTCGGGATAAGAGGTTCGTAGTCGGCTGGAAAGACTATCGCACGGATGACATTGAACTCGCAATGCAAATCACCGAGGTCTGGCGTCTGGCTACTAACAGCGATCCCGATGAGCGACGTTCACCAATCGATTATGGCCATACCGCAACACTGGTTCAGAACGTCGCTGCCTGCTTTCCCAGAGCCTGCCTTGCGTCAGCGCTTGATTCACTAGCAGTCCTGTCCGCAGTTCCCTCGACCACGCATCAGGGATCGTCATTTTCTGTTGAGGCTTTAACGACTGCGATAAGACATCAGGACTGGCAGGATATCGGCTTGTTGACGAGTCTGAACTGTCCGCAACTTGTACGGTTTGGTCCTACGATGGTCGAGTCCCTTCACCGATACGCATTGCGTCTGGTGAGAGTAAAAAAGCTAAAGGACCCAATCGACCTACTCGCGGCAGCAGCGGTAGTTTGGTTCGATGCAGCCATAGATGCCCGGGCGAACAATGATGCTGCTTCGACGTTGAGAACTCTCGGCCTAGCCTCCGAAGCATGGGGCATCAGCATGTACTACTTTGGCTTCAAAGTCGGTCTAATGCCAGACAACCACGCTACAGCGCGACCGACGGCATCCGACGCTGGTCGCGCGTTAGCGGAAAAATCTGCCGAAGCTCGCAGACTAACGACCGCCAAGCTGCGTCAAGACTATGCGTCGCTCGCTCTCAGCAGGAACAAGGCTGCTACGGTGCTTTCCGAAAAGTACAACTTGGCTTGGTCAACGGTGCGCGACAAACTGAAGGGTGTGTAGTTGCGCGTCACGCATGGGTAGATGCGCTTTCACTCATTGAGTGGATGCGGGAGACACCTAGTCGGTCACGAGCCTTGTCCCAACAATCGGGACCACGACATCCAGAAAGGTTCGTTCATGACCAAACCCGCATTTTTTCGTCTGAGCCAGATTGTTTCTACCGGCAAACAAGGCGCCGTCAACAACCCCATTATTCCAGTGTCTCGCTCGACATGGTGGCAATGGGTGAAGGACGGCAAAGCGCCGCAACCGGTAAAGCTCAGCAAGCGCACGACCGCATGGCGCGCTGCTGACATCACCGCCCTGATCGAAACGCTGAACGCGAACGAAGGGGCGATGAAATGAAAAAAGAAAAGGCGGCCGAAGCCGCCCAAAAATCACGTAACGCAGGGAACGATACCAGCGCATCATGGCAGCGTGCAAGGGTTATTCAAGCTCTACGCACCGGTCCGAAAACGACCGTTGAACTGCGCGAGCAGTGGGGCGTGATGTCACCGGCGCCGCGCATCCTAGAGCTGCGAGAGATTGGGCACGTCATCGTCAAGGTGCCCGTGACGGCATTTACGGCAGACGGCGTGAAGCACACGGGCGTTGCCCGTTACACGTTGCTACACGAAGTACGCCCCGGCTCGCTTGGCAACCTGTACGAGCGCAGCGCTGCCAATGACGATGACGTTGCGGAGGGCACGGTATGAACCGCCCGGACTGGTTGAACGAACTGGAAGCGCTCGCGGCACGCTGCTCGCATCTCGGTGTGACCGATGATCTATCGTCGCTCACGCTGGCCGATGCGTGGGCGCTGCTGCTGCGACTGCGGCGCGAAGCGGCCAGCGATGGGGCGCAATAAGGCATGGCGCGGCGCAGCGGACAAACGGGACAAGGGCGCATTCCGGCAGGTGCCGATTTCGGTGCTGGACGGGCGCGCCTATCTCGACTGCTCGCCCCACGCCCGCATGCTGTTCTTCGACATGCTGACGCAGTATCGTGGCGCCAACAACGGCGACTTGTCGATTGCGTGGAAGTTGATGAAACCGCGCGGCTGGCGCAGCGAAGCCACGCTGCACAAAGCAAAGCGCGAGTTGATCGAAGCGGGCCTGATCGTGGAGACACGAATGGGCGCGCGACCGAATCGCTGTTCACTCTACGCGCTCACCTGCTTCCGGCTGGACGAGTCGCCGAAACTGGAGATGACGAGCAAGTCATTTCCGTTCGGTGCCTACAAACTGAAAGACCCGACAACCGCGACACCGCTAGACCCGGAAACGATCAAAGCGCGGACGTTGGTGAAAAACGCGTTGCTTGCTACACGCGGCGTAGTAGAGCGGGCGTGACAGCTACACGGCGTGAAGTAGCGATGAGGTTCCCTACTTCACCCGCTGTAGCTATCCGGGCAGTTTTCGGCAAGCCGTCTACTTCACCTGCTGTAGACCTTCTAAGAACTGCCATCTGTAACCGCGCTGGGCGCATCTGAGGCACGACGACAAACCCGCATGGCAACCACCAAAACGGCGAAGACAGCGAAAACGGCAACCACGTACAACCCCGGCGTGTTGAAAGTCACCGGCACCGGCGACGCGGCAACACCGACAGCGGTAACGACGGCGCGACAACTGGCAACGTCACCAACAGCGCAAGCCACCCTTGCGATGGAACCATGGCTAAAACCCGCATGGGGCGACACCGACGTCACCGCGCTGCTGGACAGGCTGGAGGAACAGACGGCAACGCTACGCGCGGGCGACACGTCCGATCTGGAAGCGCTGCTGTTCAATCAGGCGTTGACGCTGCAAGCGATGTTCACCACCCTGTCGCGACGGGCAGCGCTGAACACTGGCGAATATCTCAACGCTGCGGAAACGTACCTCAAGCTCGCATTGCGGGCGCAAGGCCAGTGCCGTGCCACCGTGGAAACGCTGGCAGAGATGAAGAACCCGCGACCGGTTGCCTTTGTCAAACAAGCCAACATCGCAGCCGGACACCAACAAGTTAACAACGCCGTGGGCACCGTGGCGGGCGACGCAGCGGGCACGCCTCCCGCGCACGCGGGCGCGCGTATTGATTCGCGAATTGCGCCAAACGAACTATTGACCGGGGAGACTGCAAGCCATGTCCCAGCACTGGACGGAACGGCGACGACAGAAGCAAGCCGAAGCAATCAGGCAATGGCAGCCGTGGCAACACTCGACCGGCCCGCGAACGCCTGAAGGCAAGGCCAGGTCATCGCGGAACGCCTACGCGGGGGGATTGCGGCCCATGCTGCGGCGGGTGGCGCGGGTGTTGCGCAGCACCTGAGTTACTGATTGCGATTTTCCTCAATCCTCGTCAACCCGAAGCGCGTGATCTGTTCCGATGCCGAGGCGGGCATAGTCAGCGAAAGCCAAGTCCAGCGCTTCCGATTCGATGTTTGCAAATGTATGCTCGGCTCGCCCACGCACCACCACCAGTGACCACTGCGCGGCAGTCATGCGCGTTCGCGGTGGGAGGTGTTCGCACTCCTGAATTTCAGACAAGAAACTTTCTATGTCGGCATGGTGTTTCTCGGCCTTTGGAAGCTTAGCCTTCGCCATCGCGTCCAGCAATTCGCGCGCTCGCTCGCTTGCAAGCCCGAGCTGCATGAGCAAAGTACGATAAAACGCACTCACGACAGGCCAAGACAGGGCCGCCAAAGCAAATATTCCCACCTTTTCTGCCGGGGAGAGGTTCGACGATTCGAGCAGCCACACCGCAACGAGGACAGCGAGGCAGCACAAGATCGAAACCAACACGGCCAACACTTTCAATCCGGCGCGTTGCTTTGGCCGATCTTTCGCCGACATAGGACACCTCGAAGAATTTGACGCTCACGCCACTCAGGGCAATATACGTGGGGGCAAGTAGTGCGCGCGACGCAACGAGACTGATCTGGGGGTAACTTTGGGGGTAATCCTAGACACGTCGAAGCAAAAACCCGCATAAGACAAGGCTTGCAGCCGTTTGTGTGGTAGTCCTCCTCCCAACTGAATTCAAAGGTCAACCTGCACGGTTGGCCTTTTGTTTTTTGGGCGCGGTCAAGGCCTGACTGCCTGCTGCGCAGTCGTCAACTAAGCTGCGCCACGCCCCTGCTGACTGACGAAGTAAACCACCTTCCGCGCCCGCTGCACGTCGCCCAGCGGGCGGTGTGCGGCGAGCGCCTCCCAGGGGTCAAACACCGACGCTTCGGCCTTCTTGCACAGCGCCTGCCCCTTAGCCGAGGCCGTATCTTGCTGCGGCAGCGTGAGGCGGGCGACCGTGGTGTACGGGCTGGACCAATTCACCGACGCGTCTTCGATGGGCGTCAATATCTCACTCACGAAGGGCTGCAACTGCATGTCCCAGTGCAGCGCTTGACGGTGCAGGCGTGTGCTGAAGTCCCCCCCCAATCCTTGTTCGCCCCGGGTGTTGCCTTGCCGTTGCTGCCAGCGGGCACCAACCGCACACGCACCGCGTAGGGCCCGCAGGCTATGGGCACATTGCCGAACAGCGTTTCCGTGGCAAACCCGCCGAACGGTTTGCTGACCGTCTTCAGCATTCGTGCGACTCGCACCGGCCCGCCCAACAAGCCGTAGCGTTTGATCACAAACCTGAGCAGCGCGCCGTTCCCGTTGGCTGCCGCTGTGACGAAATCGACAAATTCATCGCTTCTGGCGAACGCGAACTTCTCCTGGTTGATCAACGTGAAATCCTGGCTCTTCGCCGGTCCGTTGCCAAGTGCCGACTCCCCGTTGACACCGAACACTCGCAGCGCGAAGCCGCGAATATCGGGCACTGCGTCGGGAGCGCGGTCCATGCCCCCGTTGGAGAGCCGCACCCAAGCGTCATGCCTCCCAGCGTTGGCGAACAGTCCGTAACGAGCGAAACCCGGCAGGTCAGGCAGTACGTCGAGCGAGCCTGCTGCTGCGGTCAATTGCTTTCGATGCAACGCGCGCCCCTGGCCGTATTCGACTGACTTTCGCGCCTGGATCGCGGCGAACTGTTCGCTATAGCGAGCGAAGCGCTCGGCCTCGTCAGGCGCAATCTGCTCCTGCCAGTCGGTGCTGGGCTGCACCTTGTCGGTCATGCCTTTCCCCCTGATGTTCGTGTGTTCAACCAACCCGCAGGCCCATCGCTTCGCCCATGCGGATCGCGGCTGCAGGGTGCCACGCCTTGTTGAAATCGATGGCGCCCTTCGGCCACAACATGACCACAGTCGAGCCCAACAGGAAGCGGCCCATTTCGTCCCCCCGTTTGAGCGAGATCGCTTCGTCACTCGTCGCTGAATAGTCCCATCGCTTCACGGCCTGCAGGCGCGGCGGGTTCACAACGCCGTGCCACACCGTGGCCATGCTGCCGACGATTGTTGCTCCAACCAGCACCAGTACGAACGGCCCTTGCGTGTTATCGAACACGCAGACGACGCGTTCGTTACGGGCGAATAGACCCGGCACTGCGCGCGCCGTCGCCGGGTTTACCGAAAACAGATCGCCGGGCACATAAATCATCTGTCGCAGCACGCCGTCACAGGGCATGTGAATGCGGTGATAGTCCTTCGGGCTCAGATAGAGGGTCGCAAACGCCCCGTCCTGGAAGCGTGCCGCCAGCGCGGCATCGCCGCCGACCAGCGCCTCCGTCGTGTAGCCGTGTCCCTTCGCCTGAAAAATCTGATCGCCGGCAATCGGACCGAACTGACTAATCGCGCCGTCCACCGGACAGAGAAAATCGGCCGCCGCGAACGGACGCGCTCCCTCGCGGAGCGGACGCGTAAAGAATTCGTTGAACGTCCCGTAGGCGGCGGGGTCGGGAATTGCAGCCTCGGTCATGTTCACGCCGTAGCGACGGATAAAGCGTTTGATCGCAAGCGTCGTCAGCGCCCCGCCTCGCCAGCGTGCGAACGCGCCCGCGATCTGTGTGAGCAGCCGCTTGGGCAGGAAATGCTGAAGGGTCGTCATGGAAAGCGCAACCGGCCGGAACAGTCTGGAATGCGTATTCTCTGCGATTCGGCGCCATGCTTACTCGCCGTGGGCGCTAGCATTTCAGGGTTTATGTTCGAGAGCATTCCAATGAGCGAATACCCGAAAGGCATCTTCACGGAACAAGCCGACATCGACGATGACACGCTGGCGAATCTCGGTCCATTGACCGGCCTGGCAGGCATCTGGCGGGGAACCCGCGGCCTCGACGTCAAACCGGAAGCTGACGGTCCTGCCACACAAACTTACATTGAACGTATCGAGCTACAGCCGATCGACCCGCAGTCGAATGGTCCGCAGCTCTTTTACGGACTGCTGTACCACGTCCACATCACCAAGCCGGACGACGTCGAGACGTATCACAGCCAGGTCGGATACTGGCTCTGGGAGCCGGCGACCGGCATGATCATGCATTCGTTGACCATTCCGCGCGGGCAGACGGCGTTGGCCATCGGCAGCGCCAAGGCGATGGACCGCGAGTTCAAGCTCGTGGCCAAACGCGGTTCCACCGAAAACGGCATTTGCTCGAATCCCTTCCTGGAGCACGCGTTCCGCACTGATGAATTCCACATCAGGGTAAAGATCAACGATAACGGTACCTGGACTTACGAGCAGGACACCGTTCTGAAAATTCACGGCCAGGACGAGTTATTCCATCACAAGGACCGCAACACACTGACCAAAATCGGCGAGCCGACCCCCAACTCGCTCGCGAGGCAAAAGTAGTCGCCTACAATTGCACTATGGCGCGAGAACGCATTCACCCGGAAGGCACCGACGCAACCTACCGCGTCCAGGAGTCGTTGAAGGCCCTGATTCAGCAGGGCGGTGCCCGCAAGACCTTTCGCCTCAAGCCGGACGCCAACAAGGCGTTGCAGCAGCTTGTGAAACTGCTTCAGGTCAACACCGAAACTGAGGCGGTCGAGAAGGCAATCCTCGCCATGCGCGACGAGTTGAAAGCGACAAGGGCATCACTGGTTGCAAAAAAACAACGCAATAGTCCGACGAATTTGCGAGTCGTCAAATAGACGTTGACCACTCAATCGTAGTCGTACACAATTCAGTCATCCGCAACCCATTGATGATTGCCGACAGGCGACAAACACACAGGAATCCGAAAGCAGAACCATGATTACCCAGGCCCACATTGTCACCCTCAGCAAGCCGTACGCGGCCTGTGCTGGCGCGTGCACGGCCGTCTGGAGCATGGCGATGAAACGATCCCTGCGTCGCGTCGGCAATCAACCGCGTCTGTATTCGTTTACCAACGGCATGGGTAGCAATACAGGCAACCTGATGACTCGAATGTTTGCAAGAGGGGCGCCCAGACCGGCGTAGCCGCCGCAAACAGGTTTCACCCGAAAACCCCGAGTCGTCGCAAGACCTCGGGGTTTTTTGTTTTTGGTTCCCGGTTTGGTCGCTTATTCACAAATCACAGCAGATTCAGGAGTTCATCATGGTCCTTGTTGATTTCACCCTTGCAGAGCGATGGCGAATTTTCGGCGAGCTTTCCTTCGCGCCCGTCGCCCGCGACAGACAGCGTACACGTGGAGTCACCACCACCGTACGGGCAGCGGCGGCACGTGAAGCGCAGGGTATCGATCCTGCGGAAGCGCCAGCGCGCCGTCAGGCAGAGGCGGCGTTGATGCAGCGTCTGCTTTAGTCCTCGCCGGGGATGCGCTACCAGTGCCTAGATCGTGCACGGTAACGCCTCCCGTTGAAGCGGTTACCCACGCAATCGTGAGCGTGGGTAACGCCGGTCGCAACCGGCAACCAGTTCGCAATGCGCCGCAGCGGCGACGCATGATGTTTTTCAGGAAGACGCGGCGATACCGCGTCACGCAACCGACCGCCTCCCGCACAACCAAGAGCACATGCGGGTGGGAGGCGGAAAGCTCGGCTCAGGGACCGGTCACTACCCCTCCTCCTCCCCGAAAGGGTTGGTACGAGTCCCCGGTAAGTCAGCGTGCGCTAGAGGTGCGGCTAGTGCGCGAGGTGCAAGTCCTCACCTGATTCTTTTTTCACGGCGCGTGCATGAAGGCAAATCAACAGCACGCGGGCACCCCGGACGCGGTGGGCCCGAGATCCGCAGAATGGCCTTGGCGGGTGCGGCATACGTGTCGCAATGGTGCAAGGCACGCGACCGTGAAATCCGCCCTCTGGCGATCCGACCGATCCGACCGATGCGCCCGCGTCGACGCTCTATGATTCCTGGCGTACTCCGCCTCGGGTGTCCCTCTCCCGCCGTCCCCGACTGTTGATCGTCATGGCACCACTTGATTTGCGTCGTCTGGAAGAAATTTCTCAAAACGCGTCCCGACCTGAGCGCGGCTTCATGCTCGACGGTTGGAGCATCGGGCTGTCGCCCGGGCTGGCCAAGCGCTCACGGTGCATCAACCCGTTTTATCCCAGCCACCGCCCATTCGAGCAGAATCTTGCAGAGGCGCGTGACGCTTTCGCACAGGCCAAATTGCCCTGCACGTTTCGAATCACCCCCTACGTAAACGATCCCGGGCTGGACGCGCGATTGGCACATCTCGGCTACGTTCGTTTCGACGAAGCGCTGGTTCAGCTACTGCCGCTCGCGGAGTTGCGGACCCAGCATCTCCGTCCGATCACCACCGCCGCGGTCGAGATTAGGTGCGCGCCGAGCTTCGCTATCGCCGCGCGATGGGTAGGCCAGTTGCGCGGCGATACGGATGAACAGGCTGCCGCGCTGGCGGAGCGCTGGCAGATCAACTCCGGCATCGTGTCCCCTGAATTTGTGTTTGTGTCTGAAACCCAGTGTGTTGCGCGCTCAGTGACCATTCGCGAAGGCAACGTGATCGGCATCTTCGATGTGGGCACCGATCCCGCGTTCCGCAATCGCGGATTGGCGGGCGCATTGCTCGCACACCAACTCATGGCGGCGCAGCGAGCGGGCGCAGAGTTCGCCTACCTGCAAGTGACACCGGAAAACCCGTCGCGCCGAATTTACGAGCGCTTCGGCTTTCGTACCGCCTACCGCTACTGGTACCGCGCACTCCCCGACGATGCGGACCCAAGATAGCTAACCAAGATTGCCCGGCACCAATAACGTCGCGGTCGCGCAACGACGGTGAGTGCCTGCTACCGCAAAACGGCACGGCGGGTCGTCAACGCGCGCCTGGAGGCGTATGATGCAGCGGATGATCGCTTTATCACATCCCTGTGACAAGGTGATGACGAACGCTCGACGGCGCGGCAGCACGCCGCACCCGGCCGCATCACCATGCTGACCCTGCTCAACATCCTCGCCGGCATCGCGCTCCTTGTTTGGGGGACGTACCTCGTTCGCACCAGTGTGCTGCGCGTCTATGGCGCTGAGCTGCGACGATTCCTTTCGGTCAACGTCGGCAACCGGTTTATGGCGCTGCTCGCCGGGCTGGGCGTCACCACGCTGCTGCAAAGTTCAACGGCCACGGCGCTGCTAACTACGTCCTTCGCTGGCAGTGGGCTGATCGCGACGGCGCCTGCACTCGCCATCATGCTCGGTGCCGACATCGGCACGGCGTTGGCGGCGGTGTTCCTATCTCGCGATCTGAGCTGGTTGTCACCGCTCCTGATCTTCATCGGCGTGATCGTGTTTCTTTCCAGGCAGCGTACGCCAGCGGAGCACATCGGGCGCGTCGGCATTGGCCTCGGGTTGATGATGCTGGCGCTGCAGTTGATCGTGGCCGCGGCACGCCCCTTGACGCAAACCGCAGGCGTCAAGGCCATTTTCACGACCATTTCCGGCGATCCGTTGCTCGATCTCGTGATCGCCGCTGCCGTGACGGTGCTTGCGTATTCGAGTCTCGCCGTGGTGCTGCTGGTTGCAACGCTGACAGCGTCGCAGGTAATCGGTCTGGAGACCGCGCTGCCGCTCGTGCTCGGAGCCAACATCGGCAGCGGTGCCCTTGCCGTCTTGATGACTCTCAAATCCTCCGCGGAGGTGCGCCGCGTTCCCTTGGGCAACCTCCTCTTCAAGTTGGTCGGCGCGCTGCTGGCGGTACCCTTCATTCACCTGCTCGCGCACTATGCGGGCGAATCCGGCTTCAGCAATTCGCAGGTGGTCATCGCGTTCCATCTGGGCTTCAACCTGGCGCTCGCAGCGCTCTGCATCGGTTTCACCGAGCGCGCGGCGGCACTTGCGGAACGATTGATCCCGGCGCCGCCCGTCGCTCGCGACGAGGGGCAGGCACGGCACCTCGATCCGCATGCGCTGCAAACACCATCACTCGCGTTGACGTGCGCGGCACGGGAAGCACTCCGCGTGGGCGACTTTGTCGAACAGATGCTGGTGGCGCTCGGGCAGTTGATGCGCGACAACCACCGCGCTTCCGCCGACGAAATCCGTCGTCTCGACGATGTCGTGGATTCGCTTTACAAGCAGGTAAAGTTTTACTTGACTCAGGTCAGTCGCACGCCGATGGCCGAGCGCGAGAGCCGAAAGTGGACAGACATCATCTCATTCACCATCAATCTCGAGCAAGTGGGTGACATCATCGAGAAAAGTGCGAACGATGTGGTCAGCAAGAACATCGAGCGTAGCCGCAATTTCTCCGCCGCCGGGATGCAGGAACTCTGCGATCTGCATACGCGTCTGGTGGCGAATCTGCGTCTGGCGATGAACGTGTTCATCAACAACGACGTGAACGACGCGCAGAACCTGCTGGCTGAAAAAGTGAAGTTCCGCGAGTTGGAGCTGGTGAACTACGAAAAGCACTTGATGCGTCTGGCTGACCATTCGGTGCAGAGCATCGAAACCAGTTCACTGCATCTGGACCTGATGCGCGACCTGAAACGCATCAACTCACACTTTTGCTCTGTGGCGTACCCAATTCTGGAAGCCGCCGGCGCGCTGTCGGAGAGCCGCCTTCGCGCTGTCGAGCACGAGCGCGGCGAGGTGACGGTGACCGGCGGCGGACGGCAGGGCGTCTAGCCGAATGCCAGACGCCTTGGCACGGCAGGCTCAGCTAGCAGGCTGCTAAGGCAGGATTTTTTCCGCCTCGAGCGCGTCTTTCGGCTTGGTTTCCGGCTTGACGAGATTCTCGCGCGACGTGCCCAACCAACGCACTAGGGGCGCCATCACCAGCACGGACGAGTAGATACCGAAGCAGATGCCGATCGTCAGCGCCAGGGCGAAGTAGTGCAGCGTTTCGCCACCGAAGAACAGCATCGCGAGCACCATGATCTGGGTCGAACCGTGGGTGATGATCGTGCGGCTGATGGTGCTGGTGATTGCGTTGTCAATCACCTCATCCACACTCGCCTTGCGCATCTTGCGGAAGTTCTCGCGTACCCGGTCGGCGATCACCACCGATTCATTCACGGAGTAGCCGAGAATCGCGAGTACACCGGCGAGCACCGGGAGGTTGAATTCCCAGCCGAAGATTGCGAACAACCCAAGAATGATGATGATGTCGTGCAGGTTCGCGATGATCGCAGCGACGGCAAAGCGCCATTCAAATCGAATCGCGAGATACAGCATGATGCCGGCGATCACGAGCACGAGGGCCAGCGCGCCGCTCTCGAACAGCTCTTTGCCGACCTGCGGGCCGACGAATTCGACGCGCGTGAGCTCAATCTTTTCCGCACCGTCGCCGCACGCCGTTTTCGTGTCCGCGATGGTACGTGAACCGCACAGCGCTCTGAACAGGTTTTCACTCATCTGCGCGTTGGTCACCCCCTGCACCAGCGGCAGGCGTACCAGCACGTCCTGCGGCGTCCCGAAGTTCTGCACGACCGCCTCGCCGGTTTTCAGGCTTTCGACGGCAGCACGGGCTTGCGTCATGTCGGCCGGCTTGGCATAGCGCAGCTCGGCGACCGTGCCGCCGGTGAAGTCAATTCCGTAGTGCAGCCCTTTGTAGAAAAGTGCGCCGACCGCAATCAAAAAAGTAATCAGTGAAATCGCGTTGAAGATCAACGCGTACTTCATGAATGGCAGGTCGCGCTTGATGCGGAAAAATTCCATGTCTGTCTCCTGTCTTTTCCGCGCTTACTTCGAATTCGTCGCGACCACGTCGTCGTCGGCAGCGGCGTTGCGGGTGACCACCGAGTCGGGTCGCCAGATCGTGCCGATGGAGATCGATTCGAGCTTTTTCTTCGCTCCGTACACCAGATTTACGATGCCGCGCGAGAAGAACACGGCGGAGAACATCGATGTCAGGATGCCAAGACAGTGCACAACCGCGAAGCCCTTCACCGGTCCCGAGCCAAACATGAATAGCGCCAGACCCGCGATGAGTGTGGTGATGTTTGAGTCAAGAATCGTGGCCCACGCATGCTCAAAACCTGCCGAGATCGCCTCCTGCGGTTTCAGGCCGCGACGCAGTTCTTCACGGATGCGTTCATTGATCAGCACGTTGGCGTCAATCGCCATACCGAGCGTGAGCGCGATCGCCGCGATGCCGGGCAATGTGAGTGTGGCTTGCAGCATCGAGAGAATTGCAATCAGCAACAGCAGGTTGACCGACAGCGCCAGCGTCGAGATCAGGCCCATCACCATGTAATACACACAGATGAACGCCGCCAGCGCGACGAAGCCCCAGAGCACGGAGTTAAAGCCACGCTCGATGTTCTCGGCACCGAGGCTGGGCCCGACGGTGCGTTCTTCGATGATTTCCATCGGCGCCGCAATCGAACCGGACCGAATCAGCAGCGCGATATCACTCGTCTCGCGCGTGGTCATGCGACCGCTGATCTGAAAGTTGCTTCCCAATTCGCTCTGAATCGTCGGCGCGGTGATCACTTCGGGCTTGCCCTTCTCGATCAGCACGATGGCCATGCGGTTACCCACGTTCTGGCCGGTGACTTCGCGCAGGATGCGCGCACCCTGGCCGTCCGTGCTTACTCGCACGATCGGCTGATTGTTCTGGCCATCAAATGCAGGTTCCGCGCCGTTGATGCGCTCGCCAGTGATGACGTACTGCTTCTTGACCAGAATCTGGCCGCCGTCGCGGTCGTTCATCAGCTCGGTGCCGTAGGGCACGTTGCCGCTTTGCGCTGCAAGCAGTGCACCGCTGTTCTTCTGGTTGTCGGCCTCGACCATGCGCAGTTCCAGCGTACCGGTGCGGCCGATCACGTCTTTCAGGCGCGCGGGATCGGACGCACCCGGCACCTGAATCACGATGCGGTCGGCACCCTGACGCTGAATGATCGGCTCGGTCAGGCCCAACGCGTTGATGCGGTTGCCGAGCACCTTCTGGTTTTGCTCGATCGCGGAGTCCGCCAGCTTGCGTTTGGCCTCCTCCTTGAGCGTGATCACCACCCGCAGATCCTGCGCGGCGCCGTCTTCCTTGAGCAGCAGATCCTTGTTGCTGTCGGTCAGGGCGCGCGAGGCCTTCTCGCGCTCAGCGGCGTCACTGAACTTCACGGCAATGGTCTCGCCCGCCTTGTCCACGCCGCCGTACTGAATCTTTTTCTCGCGCAGCAGCGAGCGGATGTCAGCCGCGTTCCGATCCGCGGCACGCTCCAGTGCGCCTTTCATGTCCACCTGCATCAGGAAGTGCACACCGCCACGCAGGTCGAGGCCCAGCGCCATCGGCTTGGCGTTGAGATTTTGCATCCAGTGCGGCGTGGTCGATTCCGCTGTCAGCGCAATGATGTAGCTGCCCTCGGGCGCGCCACCATTCAAATCCTTGAGCAACAGCTCTTTGGCTTTCACCTGACCCGTGGTGTCGCCCTTGGCGAAGCGAATATGAACCCCGTTGGCCGGGTCGAGTTCGCTGGAGGTGAAGCTGACGCCCGCGCCTTTGAGCGTTTTTTCGACGCGATCGAGCAGCGGCGCATCGAGTTTGACGGCGGATTTGTTGGTCGACACCTGCACCGCAGGCACCTGCGGGAAGATGTTGGGCAGCGTGTAGAACAAACCGATCACGACCGCAACGATCATGATCAGGTATTTCCACAGGGGGTAGCGATTCATGGCAAACGCTCGGTGGGTGAGGGGATGTCCCAGTGCACGGCGCAAAGGGAACGAGTCGGGGGCGGGCTTCCGCGGTCAAAACTAGGTGGGGCGCGATCAGGGGATTGCAAGATCGCGCCGAGGACCGCCGTGAATCAGATCTGCTTGAGGGATCCCTTGGGCAGAAGCGCCGTCACGGCGTTGCGCTGAAAGGAGATCTCGGTGCTACCGCCCACGTTCAGCGTGACGTAGTTGTCGTCGAGTTTGACGACCTTGCCCACCGCGCCACCGGCAGTCACGACTTCGTCACCCTTTTGCAGGGCTTCCATCATGGCCTTCTGCTCCTTGGCTCGCTTTTGTTGCGGGCGGATCAGAAGAAAGTAAAAAACGACAAAGATACCGATCATCGGCAGCAGCGACAGCATTTCGCCGCCCGCCGCGCCACCCGCTGCCTGTGCATGTGCAGTGCCAATCATGGGGAAACCCTCGACAAATCAAAAAGTTAACTTTGAATTGTAGCGGCGCAAGGTGGCCCCGAATTGCCCTGCACGCCACTCTGCGCACATCGGCGGTGCACACCGGCGCGCTAAACAGCTTTGTCCAGCTACCGACCGCCAGCCGGTCGTTTGGCATGCGTTTTTCTGAATGTCGACCTACAGAAAAACTACATCCAAATGACCAAACGGCGGCGGATCAGGCTAAAAAGCTATACCGATCCGGGGTTCCCCCACGGCCGCACAGCGGGCTACGGGTAGTTGGTGCCGCAGTCCGGCTCAGCGTAGTCGACATCCGCCTGCGCGGAAGTCTGTGCCGCGACGGCGGCCGCCTCCGCGAGCGTCATGCGCGAAGCCGTCTTGAGGATCGCGGCCCCATGCCGGCCTGGTGCGAAAAGCACAGCGCGCGCCCTCTCGTAGCGCTCAGCGTTGTGGCCATCTGCGCCCCGTCGGCTGCCGAGATCGACGGGCCTTTCGCCGAGGACGGCGTCAGTTTGACAATCAGACGATCCGTGTAGTGGGCGACGAGTGGCAACGTGTCGGGGTCGACACCGCCCGCGACGGCACTGCCCCCCATCACCCTGAGCACAAGTGCGAACGCGCCCGAACTCGCGTGACGTCTCGCTGTGTCGTTGTGACTTTAGTGATGCGGCGCGTTTTGACTTTTCACGGCGAGCGCGGAGGTGAGTTGATCGTGTTTCCGGTGGGGCGACGACGGAGGAGCACGTCGATCACATGAACGATACCGCGCAAGCGTAGTCTGATCAGAATTTTCCTGGTACGTGTGAAATTCTCCGCAAATCCTGCACGAAAGTGGCCACGTGCTCACTGTGGCCCTGAAACGACACTCAGTTCGTCAATCCGTACCACGCGCCCGGTCGCTACGGAATTGCTCGCGCCATGCTACGTACCGCTGCTGCTCGATCGCTGCCCGCATTTCGCTGGCGAGCTGCAGGTAGTAGTGCAGGTTGTGAACGGTATTCAACATGGCGCCGAGAATTTCGCCGGTCTTGTTCAGGTGATGCAGGTACGCGCGGCTGAAGTGACGGCAGGTGTAGCAGTCGCATGTCTCATCAAGAGGCCGCCGGTCGTCGCGGAATTTGGCGTTCTTGAGCTTGATGTCGCCGAAGCGCGTGAATAGCCAGCCGTTGCGCGCGTTGCGTGTCGGCATCACGCAATCGAACATGTCGATGCCGCGTTCGACGGCATAGACCAGATCCTCCGGCGTGCCGACACCCATCAGGTAATGCGGCTTGTCGGCGGGCAGTTTAGGGCCGATGAAATCGAGGATGCGGTGCATGTCCTCCTTCGATTCGCCGACCGAGAGGCCGCCGACGGCGATGCCATCGAACCCGATCTCGTTCAGCCCGGCCAGCGAGTCGGCGCGCAACTGCTCGAACAGCGTGCCCTGCACGATACCGAACAGGGCGTTGGGGTTTTCAAGTTTGTTGAACTCATCCTTCGAGCGCTGCGCCCAGCGCCGGCTCATCAGCATCGAGGCCTGCGCCTGCTCGTAGGTGGCGTCGGCAGGTGTGCACTCATCGAGCTGCATCACGATGTCGGAATTCAGCACGCGCTGAATCTGCATCGACACTTCCGGCGAAAGAAACAGCCGGTCTCCGTTGATCGGTGACGCGAAGTGCACGCCCGCCTCGGTGATCTTGCGCAGTTCACCGAGCGACCAGACCTGAAAGCCGCCGGAATCGGTGAGGATCGGCCCGCGCCAGCCCATGAAATCGTGCAGTCCCTTGAACTGGTCGATGATCGTCGTGCCCGGCCGCAACCACAGGTGAAACGTGTTGCCCAGGATGATCTGCGAGCCGATATCGGTGAGCATCTGTGGCGTCATCGCCTTCACCGTGCCATAGGTGCCTACCGGCATGAAGATGGGCGTCTCGACCACGCCGTGATTCAGATGGACGCGACCTCGTCGGGCGTGGCCGTCCGTCGCGAGAAGTTCAAATTTCATGGAGACCTTGAAGGTGTAGCCCGAGCAAGCAACATCGCATCGCCATAGCTGAAAAACCGATAGCGCTCTGCAATGGCATGAGCATAGAGCGTGCGAATGTGTTCATAGCCGGCAAACGCGGAGACCAGCATCATTAGCGTTGACTTCGGCAGATGGAAATTGGTGAGCAACAGGTCGACCACCTGAAAATCGTAGCCGGGCGTGATGAAGATGTCGGTCTCGTCTGCGTGCGCGCGCAGCTCACCGCAGGCGTGCACGGCCCCCTCGAGCGTGCGCAGACTGGTGGTACCGACGGCCACGACGCGACCGCCACGCTGTCTGCAGTCGCGGATGGCATCAACGGTCGCCTGCGAGAGCACGTAGCGCTCGCGATGCATGCGGTGCTCGGCGATGTTCTCGGTCTTCACCGGCAGAAACGTGCCCGCCCCAACGTGCAGTGTGACGTGCGTCAGCGCGATGCCACGATCACGACACGCAGCGAGGGTGGCGTCGTCAAAATGCAGTCCTGCGGTCGGTGCGGCCACCGCGCCTTCGTGCTTTGCGTAGACGGTCTGGTAGCGCTCGGTGTCACCTTCGCCTGCAGCACGCTGCATGTAGGGTGGCAGTGGCAACTCACCCGATTCGCGCATCAGCGATTCGAAATCATCCGTCGCGTCCAGCAATTGCAAAACAAAGAAACGGTCGTCGCGGCCCGTGACTTCTGCCGCGACGGGGGCGCCCGCGCGGCGGGCAATGTGCAGCCGAGTGCCGGGTTTCGGCGCGTGACTGGCGCGTAGTTGCGTCAGCGCGACCGTCGGTGACAGCAGGCGTTCAACAAGAATTTCGACGGCGCCTCCGCTCGCCTTTGCGGCGCGCAGCCGCGCGTTTAGCACGCGCGTGTCGTTGAACACCAGCAGATCAGCCGGGTCAAGCAGCAAGGGCAGTTCCCGGAAGCGACGATCCACCGGCGCGTCTCCCCGGCCGTCAAGGAGTCGGCTCGCAGAACGTTCAGCGAGCGGAAACTGCGCGATGAGCTCGGGCGGCAGCGCGTAGTCAAAATCGGAGAGCGAAAACCGGGCAGGCGTGGTCGGTGTACTTGAGGGGGGCACTTGACAGGCGCTCCATGAGTGAAGCACCTGATTTTATGGGGTGGTTCCGTTCATACGAAGCGTGCCGCACTGGGGCGCAGCAGTCACTTTTTCGGGGGATCGCTGCTGATCGTCCTGACCGGGCCCACCTGAACCGTGCCAGTATCCGCCTTTTCGTTCACCGCTTTCAATGCCGACGTTTCCACGAAGCGTTGCATGTGCGAGGCCAGTTGCTCGGGGCTGAACTGGGCCTGCACATCGAGCGCTGTGGACTCTTTGTCAACGATCTTCCGGAAGTCATATCGCGATTCGGAGCGGATCACTTTGAGCGTCCGCGCATCGAGCGTAGTCACCTGCACGTAAAAGAACGGCGCGATGAACTTGCGCGACCGGACGCTGGCGCGCGTGGTGTCTTCAACCAGATCCTCAACGATTTCGCCGCTGGTGTCCCACTCGTTGCCGAGCGGCTGTACGTAGAGGCCGATGCCCGTGAGTTTGCTGCCCATGCCCTGGCGTTCGCTCATCAGCCACTTCGGCACGACCATGATGATCTGATCCCAGCGCTGGCGGTCAGGGTTGGCCTCAAGCAGCGAAAGGACGCGCTGCGTGGTGAGTGCCTCGCGTTCCTGAGGCAGTGCGTTCTGAATCGCGGGGTCACCGCGAACGGCCATAAAAATGCGTTCGGACTGTGGGTATTGCTGCTCCACGGCACGGTCCAGCCCGCGCAACACGGCATGGTTCAGCGAATGATCGGGCACCACCAGCGTTTGCCGGACAAAGGGTTCGAAGTGCGACCCGACGGATTCCTTTTGCCGGACGTACTGAAATTGATCACCCACCGCCGCCACCAGCGCAAACACCTTGGGCGCGGCTGTGGCGGGCGCCGCTGCGACACTCGCCGGCGCCGGAGCTGCGGCGGGCGCTTGCGCCAGCGTGGGTGGTACAGCCAGACCGACCAGCGCGATGAGCGGAATACTGATCAACAGGGAGGCGTAGTGGAGCTGGGAACGGGTGCGCATGAGAATCCTTCGCGTGTACCTCGGAATGCCTGAGCAGCGCGGCGCTGATCAGTTGCAGGACGGGACGAAGTGTTGCCGTGTCGCGGCATGCATGCACGCGCGTTGCGACGAAACGCGATTTCAAGGCCGCGAATGAGCGGAGCGGCGGGCAGTTGGCGTTCCCACCTTGACTCGTTTAACAGCTTTTTGTGCTTTTGCACCGGAGAACAGTCGTTGCGATTGCTAATTTCTTCAAGTCGACTTCCAACAAATTGAGCGCCAACGCCTCATTTAGGTGTCGGTCCAAACAAAAAGCTGTTATCCGGACACTCAACCCTTGCCCCAACCCCGGCATTTAGTTACATTTCATAATCAATTACAGGAGGAACCATGAGCGCAACACCAGCGAACCGTAGTGGCGTCGCGGTCGAAATTCGTGGCGCCATCGGCATCGTGCGCCTGATGCGGACGGAGAAACGCAACGCGCTGAGCGACGCGCTGATGGCCGAGATTGACGCCACCTTTGCCGGCCTGCCCAAGTCAGTCGGCGCCGCCGTTCTGACCGGCAGCGGTGATCATTTCAGCGCAGGGCTTGATCTGTCAGAGATTCGCGAACGCGATGCCGTGGAAGGTCTGCATCATTCACGCAGCTGGCACCGCATTCTGGGCAATCTTGAATTTGGCCGCATTCCGATCGTCGCAGCATTGCACGGCGCCGTCGTCGGAGGCGGGCTGGAGCTGGCGTCGAGCTGCCACATCCGCGTCGCCGACGATACGGCGTTCTTCGCATTGCCGGAAGGCTCACGCGGCATCTTTGTGGGCGGCGGCGGTTCGGTGCGCATACCCAAGCTGATCGGCGCCCACCGAATGCTCGACATGATGCTCACCGGGCGCGTCTACAAGGCCGCCGACGCCGTGCCGCTCGGCTTTGCGCAGTATCACGTGCCGGCTGGCCAGGCCTTGGAGAAAGCCATCGCGCTCGCTGAACGCATCGCCACCAACGCGCCGATGACCAACTATTCGCTGATGCACGCGCTGCCGCGCATCGCCGAGCAGCCCGCCGATCACGGCTATCTGACGGAAGGGCTGATTTCCGCCATCGCACAAAGCGCGCCGGAAGCGAAAGAACGCGTCCTCGAGTTCCTTGAAGGACGCGGGCCGAAAGTAAAGGCCTGAGCGCGGCAAACCGCTACCCAACCCATCGCGCCCGAGCTGAGAGGACAGGCGAGCGCATTGCAGAACCCAAGGAGGAATCATGAGTGCGCAAACCAGCGGCCCCCGCTACCGCCCGCTCTCGTTCGGTGTCACCCGCGTGCTGGTGCGTGAGAACAACGGCCACACCTACGCGCGCGCCGATCAGTCGCTGGGCGAACACGCCGTTCGCATCACCGACCGCCTGACGCATTGGGCGAGCGTCGCGCCGGATCGCCCCTTCCTCGCTCGCCGCGCGCAAAACGCTGACGGTAGCCGTGGCGACTGGCGCGTGGTCACCTATGGCGAGGCACTCAAAGCAGCCCGCAGCATCGGGCAAGCGTTGCTTGATGCGGGTGCCAGCGTCGAGCGCCCGTTGGCGATCCTTTCGGAGAACAGCATTGAGCACGCGCTGCTCGGATTGGGCGCAATGTATGTGGGGGTACCGTACTGCCCAGTGTCGACGCCCTACTCCCTGGTGAGCCAGGACTTCGAGAAGTTGCGCCACGTGCTTGGCACCATTACCCCGGGGGTGGTGTACGCCGCCGACCTTGGCAAGTACAGCCGCGCCATCGACGCGACGGTAGCGGCCGAGGTGCCGGTGGTCTGCGACGATCCGGCAGCGGGTACACGCAAGGCAGGAAAGGTCGTCGCGCTGGCGGACTGGCTGGCCACCACGCCGGCAGCTGCGGTGGACGCTGCCCACGCCGCCACCGGGCCGGACACCATCGCGAAATTTCTGTTCACCAGCGGCTCCACCAAGCTGCCCAAAGGGGTGATCAACACCCAGCGCATGCTCTGCGCCAACCAGCAGCAGATGCGGCAGTCGATGCCGGTGCTGACCGACGCGGACAACCCGCCCGTGCTGGTGGACTGGCTGCCGTGGAACCACACGTTCGGTGGAAACCACAACTTCGGCATGGTGCTCTACAACGGTGGCACCCTCTACATCGACGATGGCAAGCCGACCGCCGCGCTGATGCACGAAACACTGCGCAATCTGCGCGAAGTGGCACCGACGCTTTACTTTAACGTGCCCAACGGTTTCGAGCTGATTGCCCACGCGATGCAGAGCGACGATCAGCTACGTCGCACGCTCCTGTCGCGTGTCCGCATGTTCTTCTATGCCGGCGCGTCCCTTGCGCAGCCGATCTGGGACAGCCTGTACGCCAGCGCCGAAAAGGAAGTCGGCGAGCGCATCGTAATGACCACCAGTATGGGCATGACCGAATCGGCGCCGTTCTCAATCTTTGTCACCAGCCCCAACATCCGGGCTGGCGAGCTCGGATTGCCGACGCCCGGCATGGAAATCAAGCTCGCGCCGAACAGCGGCAAGCTGGAGTTGCGCTACAAGGGACCGAACATCACGCCGGGTTACTGGCGCAACCCGGAGGCCACGCGAGAGGCGTTCGACGACGAAGGCTTCTTCTGCTCGGGTGATGCAGTGCAATGGAGCGACCCCGATGATCTGCATCGCGGCATCCGCTTCGATGGCCGCATCGCGGAGGATTTCAAGCTCGCCACCGGAACGTTTGTCAGTGTGGGCCCGTTGCGCGGCAAGATCATCGCCGCTGGCGCGCCTTACGTGCAGGACGCGGTGATCACCGGTCACGGCGAGCACGAAGTGGGCGCCATGCTGATCCCTATCGTCCCCGCCATACGCAAGCTCTCCGGCCTGCCGGACAGCGCGGCGCTGACGGAGGTATTGGCGTCGAAACCCGTACTGGAACACTTTCAAGGCGTCGTGAACAAGCTCGCTGAAAGCGCCACGGGTAGCGCCAACCGCGTGGCGCGACTGTGCCTGCTCGCCGACCCGCCGTCGCTCGATAAGGGCGAAGTCACCGACAAAGGCTCAATCAATCAGCGTGCGGTGCTCAGCCATCGCGCCACCACGGTGGCCGCACTGTATGCCGGTTCGCTGGCGAACATCTTGAAGCCAGAAGCATAGCGACCACCGCCATGGGCCGACGCATCCGCACCTTCAATCGCACCGCTGCTGATGCGCCCGTCAGCGCCGGTGGTGAGCTCCCGATCGACGCATCGTTTCTGGAATCGCTTCTCGGGTACAACGCGCGGCGAGCGGCTCTCACCATCATCGAGGCGTTTCTCGAACGGATGTCGGTCTATGGTCTCCGACCGGTAGATTTTTCGGTGCTTTCGCTCATCACGCATAACCCCGGCATCACGTCGCGGCAGCTCTGCGCAGCGCTGGGCATCCTGCCGCCGAACCTGGTCAAACTGATCGCAGACCTCGACAAGCGCGGCCTGCTGTTGCGCAAACCTCACCCCGAGGATGGTCGGGCGATCGGCCTTTACCTCAGCGCCGATGGCAAAAAACTGATGCGCGAAGCCGAAGCCGCCGCGTGCGATCTGGAAAACCGCGTTTCGTCGCCGCTCTCGGCGGATGAACGGGCAACTCTGATGCGCCTGCTCCGCAAAATCTACCAACCCGACCCCAGTGCCCCCGACACAGCCTCAGGATCAACGCCATGAAGCACGAAGACCTCATCGCCATTGACATCCACACCCACGCCGAAGTGAGTTGCTGGAACCCCTTCGACGCCTACGGCGAAGAATACGACCGCGCCGCCGATAAGTACTTCCGCTCCAGCCGTCGGCCGACGATTGCCGAGACGGTTGCGTACTATCGCGAACGCAAGATTGGTCTCGTCATGTTCACGGTAGATGCTGAAGCCAATCTCGGCCGCAAGCGCATTCCCAATGAGGAGATCGCCGCCGCCGCGAAGGAAAACAGCGACATGATGATCGCGTTCGCCAGCATCGATCCGCACAAAGGCAAGATGGGCGCCCGTGAGGCCGAGCGGTTGATCAAGGAAGAAGGCATCAAGGGCTTCAAGCTGCACCCGACCGTGCAGGGCTTCCATCCGAACGACCGCATGTGCTGGCCACTGTACGAAGTGATCAACGCCCACAAGATGCCGGTGATTTTTCACACCGGGCACAGCGGCATCGGCTCGGGCATGTACTGCGGCGGCAAGCTCCGGCTCGAATACTCCAACCCGATGCACCTCGACGACGTCGCCGTGAACTTCGGCGACATGCAGATCGTGATGGCGCACCCGAGTTTCCCGTGGCAGGACGAGGCGCTCTCGGTGGCGACGCACAAGCCCAACGTGTGGATCGACCTCTCAGGTTGGAGCCCGAAGTACTTCCCAAAGCAGCTCGTGCAATACGCCAACTCCCTGCTCAAAGACCGCGTGCTCTTCGGCAGCGACTATCCGCTGATCACGCCGGAGCGCTGGATGAAAGATTTCGAAGAGGCCGGGTTCAAACCCGACGTGATGCCGGGAATTCTGAAAGGTAACGCGGTGCGGCTGCTGGGGCTCGACGGCTGAGGCGCGTCACATCGCCGTCGCATCTCGTGGGAGCGGCCTTGGCCGGTCCCAAAAGCAGATGGCCCATGCCCGCCTCAGCGCAACAGCTGAAACGTTCCGGGTTCCGGCTCGGCCAACCGGCCGTCATTCTTCATTCGGCGCAGCGCGCGATACAGCGCTTCGTGACTGAGACCCAATTCTTCCGCCCACTGCCTGCGGGTACTCGACATCGTCAGGCGGAAGTGACTGCCATCCAGCGTGATGGCATGGGCAATGCGCTCTGCCGCGGTGTCGAGGTTCAGGCGTTCCACCGTCGCTCGCAGGCGGATCACTTCGCGCGTCAGGCGCTGCGTCCACAACCTGCGCAGCTCGGGTTCGGTCTCAATCACTGACCGAACGGCATCAAGCGGCAGCCGCAGCACGCGGGACGCGCGGGAGCACACCACGTCACAGTGATAGCGGCGGCTGTCCAGACTGGCCTCGGCCACCGGGCCACGCTGCACCCGCTGCATCACGGCAACCCGCCCGTCCGGCGTGTGGCGGATCAGTCGCACTTCGCCGCTCAACACGAAATAGAGCGACGCAGGTGTCTGGCCCGCGCGCGCCAGCGCCTTGCCGGCCTCGACGTTCATGGTTTGCGGCACCTGCCCGACGCTGGCCAGTGCCGCTGTAAGCGCAGTTTGCAGTGGGTCGATCTCAGGTTTGGTCACCAAAGGCTCCGGTATCCTCATCCGCAAATCCCGCCAGGCCATGATATGACTGCGATCATACGCGTCAGCACCGATAAGCACTATCGTTGCGGTATGTTCAACACTCCCGCATTCCACTCATGAAGCCTCACACCCTGGCCACGGTCACGACCGCGCTCGCCCTCGCCGCCTGCAGTCATACGCCTGGCGCGGGTGATGCCAGCGCGCACAGTCATGGCGCCGCCCCTGAGGTCGACGCCCGCGCCGAGGTGGTGTTTCCTGAATCAATGCGTGCGCACACGCTGAGCAACATGCGCGACCACCTGAAGGCACTCGCCGAAATTCAGGCTGCGCTTGCCGAAGGCAGGTACGATGTGGCGTCCAGCGTTGCCGAACAGCGGCTCGGCATGTCTTCGCTCAAATCCCACGGCGCCCACGACGTGGCGCGCTACATGCCAGTCGGCATGCAGGCGGCCGGGGAGGCGATGCACCGCAGCGCCAGTCGCTTCGCCATCGAAGCACAAAACAGCGCTGCTACTGGTGACCTCAAGCCCGCCGTCCACGCGCTGGCGCAGGTGACCTCCACTTGTGTTGCGTGTCACGCAGGTTATCGGTTACGTTGATGCTTTTTCACCGCGCGATCAGAAACCCTGTGTTTGCCCTAGCAACACGTACCCGGACGCTTTGGCAGAATCTTTTGCTGCCGCTGCTGACTTTGCTGGCAGTGCTGGCGATGCCCGCCGGCGCCACCGAACTGCCGTACCACCCAAGCGCCTTGGCCGTAACCGACAACGTTTACGCCATCATCGGCCCGCTCGGTCAGCGCAGCGAAGCCAATGCCGGGCTGAACGCCAACTACGGCTTCGTGGTGGCTGCCGACGGCGTGATCCTGATCGACAGCGGCGCCAGTGCGCACAGCGCCGCGCTGCTGGAGCGGACGGTGCACGCTGTCACGCCAAAGCCGATCCGCTGGGTACTCAACACTGGCGCTCAGGACCACCGCTGGCTGGGAAACGACTACTTCGCGCGCAAAGGCGCGGAGGTGCACGCGCTGGCGGCGACCGTGCACACGCAGCGCGCCGTCGCTGAACAACAGTTGAACAATCTGCGCGGGTTCGTCGGCACCCAGCTGCGCGATACCGTGCCGCGCCACGCCATCGCGCTGCACCCCGGGCCAGACGTCGAGGTGCGCATCGGTGGTGTGCGTCTGCGCTGGGTGGACATCAGCGCACACTATCCCGGCGACAGCATGATCCTGTTGCCGGAGCAATCGGTGGCGTTCACCGGTGATCTCGTCTATGTCGATCGCCTGCTTGGTGTGCTGCCGCAATCAGACGTGCGCAAGGCCCATGCGGCGTTCGCCCGACTGCGCCAGTTTGCGCCGAAGTACACAGTACCCGGCCACGGACGCGTCACCGATCTTGCGCGGGCGCAACGCGAAAGCGGTGACTACTACGCCTTTTTGATCGACAACGTCGGTGCTGCGGCGCGCAACCTTGACGCGCTGACCGAGACACTGGATCGCTTCGCCAACCCCTCGCAGTTCAGGGCGCTGCGGAACTTTCCAGAATTGCATCGCGCCAACATGAACCGCGTATTCGTGGACTTTGAGTCGCGACCGTAGGTAGCTGGCGTCGCACCAGTAGGTCGCGTGGTATGGCACCGCCGCCGCGCTGCATTAGCATCGCCGTATGAACGCGCAAGAACTTTTCGGCATCCAGCTCCCCATCCTTCAGGCACCGATGGCAGGCGTGCAGACCAGTGCGCTGACCATCGCCGTGTCGCAGGCGGGTGGCCTCGGCAGCCTGCCTTGCGCGATGCTCACGCACGATGCGCTGCGCGCCGAGCTCGCGGCCATTGCCGCATCTTCCATCCGGCCGTACCAGATCAACTTTTTTGCGCACACGCCGCCCACGCCCAACGCCTCGCGGGAACGGGCATGGCGCACTGCGCTGGCGCCGTACTACGCGGAATTTGGCATCGATCCGGGGACGATCCCGACGGGGCCGGGCCGAATGCCGTTTAGCCGCGAGGCACTCGATCTCATTGCCCCGTTCCGGCCACCCGTAGTGAGTTTTCACTTTGGCCTGCCCGCCGATGAATTGCTGGCCCCCATCCGCGCCTGGGGCGGCAAGATTCTGTCGTCGGCCACCACGCTCGCCGAGGCGCACTGGCTTTCCGCACGCGGTGTCGACGCCATCATTGCGCAAGGACTTGAGGCGGGTGGTCATCGCGGCATGTTCCTGAGCGACGATCTCACCACCCAGGTCGGCACGCTGCCGCTGGTTCGCCAGATCGTTCGCGACGTCGACAAGCCGGTGATCGCGGCCGGTGGCATTGCTGACGCCGCAGGAGTTGCCGCCGTGTTGCAGTTAGGTGCCGTCGCCGCGCAAGTTGGCACCGCTTATCTGCTGTGTGACGAGGCCACCACCAGCGCAATCCACCGCCAGGCGCTCACCAGCGCCGCCACCGAGCACACTGCCCTGACCAATCTGTTCACCGGGCGACCCGCCCGTGGCATCGTCAATCGCCTCATGCGCGAACTCGGCCCGATCAGCGCACTCGCGCCGGCGTTCCCACTGGCCACTTCGGCAGTGGCACCATTGCGCGCCAAGGCAGAGGCCATCGGCAGCGGTGACTTCTCACCACTTTGGAGCGGGCAGAACGCGTCGGGATGTCGCACCATTCCGGCGGATCGCATGACGCGACAGCTTGCAGGCGTTTCGGCGTAACGCACCTCTCTTTGCTGCGCCGCATCATGGCCGGCGCTGAAATCCGCGTTGCGAGAAGCGGAGAACCTACCGCATAATCTTGCGACGCCCGCCCTGCGAGGGCGCGGGGAAGTACCGGACCGTTACCACAAAGCTGGAGGAATTCACGTGCAAATGAACCGAAGGGATTTCCTTCGGGCCTCGGGCGCAGGACTGGTGGGATCCAGTCTCGTTGCGCTTGGTTTTTCGCCGACGGCGGCACACGCCGAGACGCGAAACTTCAAATTGGCCCGAACCACGGAAGCGCGAAGCATCTGCCCGTACTGCTCAGTGAGCTGCGGCGTGGTGATCTATACGCTCGGCGACAAGGCGAAAAACGTCAAGTCGAGCATCGTGCACATTGAGGGCGACCCCGATCATCCGGTGAACCGCGGCACGCTCTGCCCGAAGGGCGCCGGGGTAATGGACATGATCCAGTCACCCAATCGCGTGAAGCGGCCGCAGGTGCGTGAGCCCGGCAGCAACGAGTGGAAAACCATCTCGTGGGACGACGCGCTCAATCGTGTGGCAAAGCACATGAAGGCAGATCGCGATGCCAACCTGATCAAAACGATCGAAAAGGACGGCAAGTCGATCACCGTGAATCGCTGGAACACCTCGGCGTTCCTGATTTCATCGGCATCCTCCAACGAAGCAGGTTATCTCTCGGTCAAGGTCGCTCGCGGCCTTGGCATGGTCGCTCTAGATACACAAGCACGTATCTGACACGCACCGACGGTGTCCAGTCTGGGCCCGACTTTCGGTCGCGGAGCGATGACCAATTCGTGGACCGACATCAAGAACACAGACTTGGTGTTGGTCATGGGCGGCAATGCCGCCGAAGCACACCCATGCGGATTCAAGTGGGTGGTAGAGGCGCAGCAGCAGCGCAAGGCAAAACTGATCGTGGTCGATCCGCGCTTCACGCGCAGTGCGGCCGTGGCGGACGTTTACGCCCCGATTCGTGTCGGGACCGACATCGCGTTCCTGTCGGGCGTGATCAATCACCTGCTAAGCACGGGCAAGGTGCATCTTGATTACGTCAAAATGAACACTGATGCCACGTTCCTGACCAAGCCCGATTTCAAGTTCGACAACGGCTTTTTCAGCGGCTACAACGTCGACAAACGCAGCTACGACAAGTCAACCTGGGGCTACCAGGTGGGTGAAGACGGCTTCGTGAAGGTGGACGACAGTCTGCAGGACCCGCTCTGCGTGTTCCAGCAGATGAAGAAGCACTACGCCCGCTACACGCCCGAGCTGGTCAGCCAGATCACGGGTACGCCGAAAGACCAGTTCGTCAAGATCTGCGAAATGCTCGCGGCCACGTCGGCGCGTGACAAGGTCATGACCATCTGCTATGCGCTGGGCTGGACGCAACACAGCGTGGGCTCGCAAAACATCCGCACTATGGCGATGATCCAGTTGCTGCTCGGCAACATGGGTCGCCCGGGTGGCGGCATCAATGCGCTGCGCGGCCATGCGAATGTGCAGGGCATCACCGACATGTGCGCCTACTCGGAAGTGATGTCTGGTTACCTCTCGGCGCCGACCGATGCCGATGTGGACCGTGAGACGTTCCTCAAAGTCCGCACCGGCAAACCCCTGCGCCCGAACCAGATGGCGTTCACGCAGAACTTCCCGAAATGGCACACCAGCCTGATGAAGGCGTATTACGGCAACGCAGCCACCAAAGAAAACGACTTCGCCTACGACTGGTTCCCCAAGCGGGACGGGGCGTACGACATCCTGGCGATCTTCGAACGCATGCATCAGGGCAAGGTCAACGGCTTTGTGGTGCAGGGCTTTAATCCCCTCGCTGCGGTGCCGAACAAGAAGAAGCTCTCTGCAGCGCTCGCGAAGCTGAAGTACCTCGTGATCATGGATCCGCTGGAGACGGAAACCAGCGAATTCTGGAAGAACTACGGGGCGCTGAACGACGTGGATGCCTCCAAAATCCAGACTGAAGTGTTCCGCTTCCCCACCGCATGTTTCGCTGAAGACAGCGGCACATTCACCAATTCCAGCCGCGTCATTAGCTGGAAGGAGAAGGCGGTTGATCCGCCGGGTGAGGCAAAAACCGACGTCGAGATCATGGCGCGGTTGTTCCAGAAACTTCGCGGGATGTATGCCAAGGACGGCGGCACACTGCCAGAGCCGGTGGCCGCACTCACCTGGCCGTACATCAACGCCAATCTGCCGCAAAACAGCGAGCTGTTGCGCGAAATATCCGGCAAGGCACTCGCCGACCTGATGCCACCGCCCCCAGCGCCGAAACTTGACGCCAAGGGCAAACCGATCCCGGTGCCGACACCCGCGCCAGGGGCGGCTCCGCCTGCACCGCTGGTCAAGGCTGGCGAGCAAGTTCCGGGTTTTGCTGTGCTGCGCGACGACGGTACGACCGCCTGCGGCAACTGGATCTACGCCGGTTGCTGGAGTCAAGCAGGCAACCTGACGGCGCGACGCGACAACAGTGACCCCACCGGACTCGGCGTGTTTCCGAACTGGGGTTTCTCGTGGCCGGCCAACCGCCGCATCCTCTACAACCGCGCCAGTGCGGATAAAGACGGCAAGCCGTGGGACCCAAGCCGCAAATACCTTGCCTGGAACGGCAGTTCATGGGCGGGCGGTGCAGACATTCCGGACATGCGTCCCGACGCGGCACCGGAACAAGGCGTCGGTGCGTTCATCATGAACCCCGAAGGCGTGGCACGTCTGCACGCGATCGGCATGAATGAAGGCCCGTTCCCCGAGCACTATGAGCCGTTCGAGACGCCCGTCGGCGTGAATCTGATGTGCCCTAACAATCCCAAGGCGGTCAGCAATCCGGCCGCTCGGGTATACAAGGGCGACATGGAGGCGTTCGGCAAGGCCGCGGAGTTCCCGTATGCCGCGACAACGTACCGACTGACCGAACACTTCCACTACTGGACCAAGCACGCGCGCAGCAACGCCATCACCCAACCCCAGGCCTTCGTCGAAATTGGCGAAGAACTGGCCAGGGAGAAAGGCATCAAGATGGGGGATCGGGTCAAGGTGCGCAGCAATCGCGGCGAAGTGGTCGCCGCCTGCGTGGTCACCAAACGCATGAAGGCGCTCGACGTCAACGGCAAGAAGGTGCATCACGTCGGTATCCCCATTCACTGGGGCTTCAAGGGGGTGGCGCAGAATGGCTACGTGGCCAACGCGTTGACGCCTTACGTGGGTGACGCCAACTCGCAGACGCCGGAGTTCAAGGCGTTCCTCGTCAACATCGAAAAGGCATAGGGAGGACGCGAGAATGGCCAGTCTGCAATCACAAGACGTGGTGGCGCGTTCTGCCACCACCACCGCTACCCCGCAGGCACGTTCTGCGGTACCGCAAGTCGCCAAGCTCATCGACGAGTCCAAGTGCATTGGCTGCAAGGCCTGCCAGGTCGCGTGCATGAACTGGAACGACCTGCGCGACGACGTCGGCAATAACGTCGGCGTGTACGACAACCCGGCCGATCTCACCGCCAATAGCTGGACGGTGATGAAGTTCTACGAAGTGGAACCAAAGCAGGGCAATCTCGAGTGGCTGATCCGCAAGGACGGCTGCATGCACTGCGAAGACCCGGGCTGCCTCAAGGCCTGTCCCTCGCCCGGTGCCATCGTGAAGCGCGCCAATGGCATCGTTGATTTCATGAGCGAGAACTGCATCGGCTGCGGCTATTGCGTGAAAGGCTGCCCGTTTGACGTACCGCGGATCAGCGCGAAGGACAACAAAGCGTACAAATGCACGCTGTGTTCCGACCGCGTCGCGGTGGGGCTCGAGCCCGCCTGTGTGAAGACCTGCCCGACCGGCGCCATCGGCTTCGGCACCAAGGACGACATGGTCGCCTACGGTGAGAAGCGCGTGGGCGAGCTGAAAGAGCGGGGCTTCCAGAACGCCGGGCTGTACAACCCGCAAGGCGTCGGCGGCACGCATGTCATGTACGTGATGAAGCACGCCGACCAGCCCGAGCTGGAAGGTCTGCCGAAAGACCCGACGATCAGCCCGATGGTGTCAGTGTGGAAAGGCATCGCCAAACCACTCGCCGTTGCCGGCATGATCGGCGCGGTTGTGGCCGGCTTCTTCCACTACATGAAGGTGGGCCCGGTTGAGGAGAAGAACGACGAGAAGGAGAATGCGTAATGGCCAAGTTGCTGCAACGCTACAACGATCGCGAGCGCATGAACCACTGGTTCATCGCGCTGATGTTCGTGCTCGCAGGGCTCTCCGGCCTCGCGTTCTTCCATCCTGCGTTTTTCTTCCTGACCAACCTGTTCGGCGGCGGGCCGTGGACGCGCATCCTGCATCCCTTCCTGGGTTTGCTGATGGTGATCTCGTTCGGTGCGCTATTCGTCCGCTTGCGAGCGGAGAACCGCATTACCGACGCCGACCGTGAGTGGAAGAAGCACATGGGCGACATGCTCAAAGGCGACAAGGCCAGCATGCCGCCCGTGGGCAAGTACAACTATGGACAGAAGATGGTGTTCTGGCTGATGACGCTCAGCCTGCTGGTGCTCGTCATAACGGGGTTCATGTTCTGGCGTCCGTGGTTCGCGCCGTACTTTCCGATTCCGGTGATGCGTGCGGCTGTACTGCTGCACTCCGTTGCGGCGGTCGTGCTGATCCTCACCACGATCGTGCACGTTTACGCCGCGATCTGGGTCAAGGGTACCGTCCGCGCCATGACTCGCGGCACCGTCAGCGAAGACTGGGCCAAGGTCAATCATCGCCTCTGGTATGACGAGGCGGTGAAGCGCCGGTCGTAGTTATGATGGCGACACCTCCGGTCCGGTAGCCTCGCTATTGGGCAGCGGGGTCTTGTCGACGCGGGAGCTGGTAGTCACGGCTCCCGCGTTTGTTTTGTGGGGTAGAAATGACTGCATCGGCCACCATTCGGATCATGTCCGCGGAAGAAATCGCCACCCTGGGTGGTGGCGAGGTTCCGTTCTTTCGGGCACCAGAACCGGCAACGCTGTTTGCCGAACGGCAAATGCGCCTGACACAACTGGCGCGCGGGCACGCACTTGCTGACTACCTGTTGCTGATGGCAGCGGTTGCAAAGTCGCAACATCGACTGTTGGCGGCCGGTGGCTCAGTGGTGCTGCCCGATGCGGCGACGCTCGCCGCCGCGCGAGCCGCCGGAAAACCAGCCCTCGCCATCGAGCGGCTCCCACGCACATCATGGTGGCGCGACGTACTACGCGCGATCATTGACGACGTCGCGCCAACGGCACCCGTAGCCACGCGCGCGGCGTTGAGCGCGCTACGCAACGAGCCGGACGACACGCTGGAACGCCGTGCCGACGACGTGCTGCGCGAGCACGTTGCCGATGTCGACCTTGCGGCTGCGCCGTTCGTAGGCGCCGCGCTGCAGGTGTATTGGGTACACGCCCTGTCGCAACTGCACGCTCGTGTCGCGGCCGAGCACGGGGACGCCATCGTCCCCGGCGCTGATCTCTCTCATTGCCCGGCCTGCGGCAGTCGACCCATCGCCAGTATCACGCGCACCATCAACAATACGCCGGGGCATCGTTACCTGCATTGCTCGCTTTGCAGCGGCGAATGGCATCGGGTACGTACCGATTGCACCTGCTGTGGCGCCAGTACCGCCCTCGCCTATCAGAGCCTCGACTACGCCGACGGCGGAAGCGACGTCGCTTCCCAGGAGGCCGCGCGCGCGTCACTGGCCGCCGTCCAGGCCGAAACCTGCGACGCCTGCCAGCACTACGTCAAAATCATGCACACGGATCGCGACCCGATGGTCGAAGTCGGTGCGGATGATCTCGCAGGCGTTACACTCGACTTGCTCGTCAGCGAGACGGGCAAACACCGTTTTGGACGCAATCTGATGCTGCTGTTTTCAGACGAAGCGCGCGCCGCACCACCGGTGCCAGCTGACCCCGGAGCCACCTGATGGCGCCGCCCAACGAATCCGTGGTTCACGGTTCAAGCGGCGCCCCACGAACAGCCCCCGGTCAAGCCGGGGCGTCGCTCGCGCAAGCCAAGGACATTCCCGCCGTCGATCGCGTACTGCGGCTGCCCCGCATTGCCACGCGCGTGGCCCAAAACGGCCGCACGCTGGTCGTGGCGGCAGTGCGTGCACAAATGGATGCATGGCGGTCCGCTGTGCGTGATGGCCATCTGACGACCGGAGGACTCACCGACGAAGCACTCAGCGACGCGATCGAGGCTCGCGTAGAGCATGCGCTGCGGCCACGCATGCGGTCCGTCCTGAACCTCACCGGCACCGTCATTCACACCAATCTTGGCCGCGCGCTGCTCGCGGACAGCGCGCTGCATCATCTGCTGGCTGTCATGGCCGGCCCCAACAATCTCGAGTACGACCTCGCGACGGGCAGTCGCGGCGACCGCGACAGCGTCGTCGAAGAACTGCTGTGTACGTTGACTGGCGCCGAAGCTGCCACCGTGGTTAACAACAACGCGGCCGCCGTGCTGCTCACCATCGCCGCACTGGCGCGTGATCGCGAGGTCATCGTCTCTCGCGGTGAGCTGGTCGAAATTGGCGGCGCCTTTCGCATGCCGGACGTGATGGCCAGTGCCGGCGCGAACATGATCGAGGTCGGCACCACCAATCGCACCCATTTGCACGACTACGAACGGGCCATCACTGAGCGCACGGCGCTGCTGATGAAGGTACACACCAGCAACTACGCCGTACAGGGTTTCACCTCCTCGGTCGATGAAGCGACACTGGCCACGCTCGCCCATTCACGTGGCCTTCCTGTCGCCACCGACCTCGGCAGCGGTGCGCTGGTTGATCTGGCGCAGTGGGGGCTGCCGCATGAGCCAACCCCGCAGGAAATGCTGCGCGCGGGCTGTGATGTGGTCACCTTCTCCGGCGACAAACTGCTCGGCGGCCCGCAGGCGGGGCTGATCGTGGGGAGCAAGGCGGCCATTGGTCGCATTCGCAAGTTTCCGATGAAACGCGCGCTGCGGATGAGCAAGCTGCCGCTTGCTGCGCTGGAAGCCACATTGCGGCTCTATCTGCAACCCGAGCGACTCACGCAGGATTTGCCGACATTGCGGCATCTGACGCGGCCACCGGCACAGATCGAAGCCACCGCGCAAATCCTGGCACCGGCGTTTGCGCAGGCCGTGTCACCTCGCTTCACCGTGAGTGTTGTCGCGCTCATGAGCCAGATTGGCTCCGGTTCATTGCCGGTTGACCGGCTACCGTCCGCCGGCCTGCGGGTCGCGCCTGCGGCCACCCTGCGCAAGGGGATCGGGCGAGCGCTCGACGAACTGGCCACCGCCTTGCGGGCCTTGCCGCGCCCCATCATCGGTCGCATCGCTGACGACACACTTTGTCTTGACCTGCGCTGCGTGGATGACGCCGAGGATGTGCTTGTGCAACTCCCCGACCTGCGTCGCCTGCTGCTTGCCGACGCCGGCAACCCGAACATTGCCTAACTTTCTGAGGAGACCCCGACGTGAGTATCAATCGCCGCCAATTCATTGCGTCCGGTAGCGCCGCGCTCGCCGGTGCCGCAGCCGCCCAGAACGCGTCGCTGCCCTTCCTGATTGGCGGCCAAACCCAGCCGCTGCTCGCCAAGGGGAAAGTACCCCGCATCGTCGTCTGTGGTGGCGGTTGGGGTGGCCTGACGGTCAGCAAGTATTTGCGCCAGCTCGCCCCGAACGCTGAAGTCATCATGCTCGAACGCCACAGCACGTTCTTCTCGTGCCCGATGAGCAACAAGTGGCTCATCGATGTCGTCGACACACAGTTTCTGACGTACGAGTACCTGCGAGTCTCCGAGCGCCACGGCTATCGCTTCATTCAGTGCGAGATACTCAACATCGAGCGCGACGCCAAGCGCGTGACCACCAGTCTTGGCTGGCTCGATTACGACTACCTCGTGCTCTCTCCGGGCATTCGCTACAACTACGAAGCCTGGTTCGGCAACGACCGGCGCGCGGCCGAGGCGACCAAGGCGCGCTTCCCGTCCGCGTACATGCCCAACGCCGAGCATTTCGCGCTCAAACGCGCGCTGCACGACTTCAAGGGTGGCGAATGGGTGATGAACTTGCCCCCGCCGCCGCAACGCTGCCCGCCGAGCCCGTATGAGCGCGCATGTCTGGTGGCGTGGTGGTTCAAGAAGCACAACATCAAGGGGCACATCACCATCCTTGACCATAAAGACGGCGTGCGTCCCATCGGCCTCGGCTTCCGGACTGCGTTCGAGGAACTCTACAAGGACATCATCACCTACGTGCCCAATGCCCACGTCAAGGAGATCGATCCGTTTGCCAAGCGGATCAAGACGGCTGCGGGCGACCTCAAGTTCGACCACGCGGTGCTCATGGCGCCGCATCAAGCGGGCGATCTGGCCTGGAAGGCAGGTGCGATTGGCAACAACGCCGAGGGCAAACCCACAGGCTGGGCGGGCGTTGATCCCTTGATGCTCAATCTGAAGAGCGATCCGAATGTGTACGTGATCGGCGATGCGGTTGGGCTGGTGTCGCCGCAGTTCCTCTTCTATCCCAAGGCAGGTCACGTGGCCAATCAGCATGGCCGGATTGTCGCCAAGTACATTGCAGAGCGCATCGCCGGCCGCACACCGAAAGGTGAGCTGCCCGACAACCTGTGCTACATGCTGGTCAATGGCGAACCGCGCGAAGCCATCGCGGTGCAGTTCGACTACAAGATTAATGGCGAAGGCATCATCGAACAGACGCAGCTCGACGACAACGTACGCCGGGCTGACCTCGTGCGCGAAGACTTCCGCTGGTTCGCGCGCATGGTTGACGATCTCTTCGCCTGACCCATCGAGAAACCCAGACCTCGCATGATCGTCGGCACCGCAGGCCACATCGACCACGGCAAGACCACCCTGGTGCGCGCGCTCACGGGCGTTGACACCGATCGTCTGCCGGAGGAAAAGGCGCGCGGCATCAGCATCGAGCTGGGCTATGCCTACCTGCCCGTCCCCACGCAGGAGGCGCCTGCAAGTGGAGTCCCTGATCGCATTGGCTTCATCGATGTGCCGGGCCACGAACGGCTGGTGCACACGATGCTGGCCGGTGCCACTGGCATCGATGTCGCGCTGCTTCTGGTCGCAGCGGACGATGGAGTCATGCCGCAAACGCGCGAGCATCTCGCTGTGCTTTCATTGCTCGGCATTTCGCGGGGAGCCATTGTCATCACCAAAACGGATCGCGTTGATGCGGAGCGAGTGGCGGCGGTTGCGGCTGACGTGCGGGCGCTCCTGCATGGAACGGCGCTGCACGACGCCCCCTGCTTTGCCACGGCGGCCACCACCGGCGACGGCATCGATGCGTTGCGCGCGTGGTTGTTTGAGAAGGCTCGCCCTGTCGCAGCCCGTGACAGCGCCGAACACGGCTTCCGCCTTGCGGTCGACCGGGCGTTCACGCTGGCCGGCGTCGGCACTGTGGTCACCGGCACCGCGCATGCGGGCCGCGTGCGCGTTGATGACATGGTGCAAGTGATTCCGGCAGCAAGCGCGCGGGCGTTCCGCGTGCGCAGTCTGCATGCGCAAAACACTGCCACCGACGAAGGCTCGGCCGGCCAGCGGTGCGCCGTTGCCCTGGTCGGCGCCGTGAAGGACGACATTGCGCGCGGCCAGTGGCTGGTGGCGACCGGGTCGGGCAGTTCGTCGGCACGCATCGATGTGTTGCTCGACGTGTGGCAGGGTGAAACCACCGCACTCCGGTCCGGCACGCCAGTACACGTGCATCTGGGCGCCGCCACCGTCATGGGCAGCGTCGCGGTGCTGGCCGCCGATGGCGGCGACACCATCGCACCCGGCGGCCGCGCGCTGGCTCAACTGGTGCTGCGCCAACCCATCGGCGCGTGGCATGGCGATCGCGTAGTGCTCCGCGACGCATCGGCGTCGCGCACGATCGCCGGCGGTCGTGTGCTGGCACCGGTAGCGCCAGCCCGCTATCGCCGCACGCCGCAACGCCTTGCCGAACTCGATGCCCTGCAACGCGACACACCGGCGGCACGTTTGCAGGCGTTGCTTGACGTCTGTGAACATGGCGTCGAACTGGACGCATTTCGCCGGGCTGAGGGTCTGACCGCGGCGTGGCAGCCACAGCTCGACAACGCACTGGTCACGTCGGGCGCTGCCCAGTACGCGCTGGCTAGCCCATTCGCGCAGCACGCCGAACAGTCGATCCTCGGTACGCTCGCCGAGTACCACGCCGCGCGCCCCGATGAGCTTGGGCTCGACCGTGGTCGCTTGCGCCGGATGGCGACACCGCGACTGCCGCAGCCGCTGTTCGATGCGCTGGTTGAACGCTGCCTGCGCGGCCACGGGCTCGCGGCGGGCGTGGCGGCGGACGCGCCGCGCCTGGCGCAGCGTGGTGCGTGCCTGCACCTGCCGGAGCATGCGGTGCGCCTGTCCGACGTCGACCAGCGCATCGCGCAGCAGATTGCCGTCCCGTTGTCTTCGGCTGGCTTTGAAGGGGTCTGGGTGCGGGACCTTGCGCGCGACGCAGGGATTGCCGAATCCATCATGCGCACCTCGATTGCGAGGCTGGCGCAGGTAGGCGACGTGCATCAGGTCGTGCGCGATCTTGTGTACCCTGCCGCCACGATGCAGGTGCTGGCCACGATGGTGCGGCAGCTTGCGAACAAGGAGGACGCCGAGATCACAGCGGCTCAACTGCGTGATGCGACAAAATTAGGCCGCAAGCGCGCGATACAGATTCTGGAGTACTTCGACCGTATTGGACTCTGCCGCCGCGTCGGCGACAGCCACAAGGTACGCGCCGATTGTGCGCTGTTCACCGAAGGGCCAGCACTGTGAAGGCAACGATTTCATGGAAGGGAAACGATCCTGGTGGATCGGCCGGGCTTCAAACCCGGTGGGCGACGCCACGCGTTGCCGGGTGGGTTCGACTCCCATTCCCTTCCGCCACCCCTTTCGGCGCGGCGCGCGGCGGGTATCGAGCGCGATGATCATCGCCGACCACGATTTTCCGGACGACCTCTGGTTGCTCGTCGAGCATCAGGTCTGGGCGCGCCCGGAAGCCGACAACACGGTCACGGTCGGCATCACATCGCTCGGCATTCACCTCGCGGGCGAAATCTACATGTGCCGACTCAAGCCGGTCGACACGGTGCTTGAACAGGGTCGCAGCATCGGCGTCGTCGAGCTCGCCAAAACCATTGTCTCGGTGAAGTCGGCCGTCAGCGGCACCGTGCTTGCAATCAACCGTGACGTTGAAGCCATGCCTGAATTGCTGCGCAGCGACCCTTACGGCGCGGGCTGGCTGGCGCGCCTGCGATGCGGCGATTGGGCAGCCGATCAGGCGAATCTGCAACAACCTGCGCATGCAGTCAACGCTACGCTCGAGTACGTGGCGACCACGCAACGCCCGGATCGCTGGACCGATGGCTGACACCTGCAAGTCTCCTCCCGACGCCCGCGGCGTGGCCATCCTGTTGTGGAGCGCCGATCCATCCGCGCCGCACCGACTGGCAACGCCCTTCTTCTGCGCGGCGGCGGCGGCGGCGATGGACGCGCCGGTTGAAATTTATTTCACGGCCGCCAGCGTGCAGTTGCTCCGGCCGGGCGTCGCCGCGTCCCTGCGCGCGTCAGATCACCCCAAAACCATCCTCGATACGCTGCGCGAAGCGGTCGAGCACGGTGCCGTGCTGTACGCATGCCGCGACGCGCTGGTCGCACAGCGTATGGATGCCGATCATCTAATTCCAGAATGCTCCCGCTTCGGTGGCGCCGTGCAGTTCATGTCACGCGCGATGGATGCGAACTGGTCGGTACTGGTGTTTTGACGTCATGGCTGCCCTGCCCCCACTCTGCGCATCGGCCGATGCAAGATCGTTCGGACGCTTTTCGCGGGCGCGCGCTGGAGCAGGCAGATGAACCGACGCGCAGCGCTGACCATGCTGGCGGCCGCTGGTTTGCCATTGGGGTTGCCGAACGTCGCCACGGCGAAGCCGGTGCCCGTGCCGTGGCCGCGCACGCAGGCGACGCCAGCGTTCGAACTGGATGCACTGGGTGGTCAACCCGTGTCTCTCGCCGCGCTGCGCGGCAGGCCGTTGCTGCTGAACTTCTGGGCGAGCTGGTGCGAGCCCTGCCGCGCCGAGATGCCGTCGCTTGAGTTGCTCGAGTCTCGTCATGCCAGCGCCGGACTCAAGGTGCTGGCGATCAACTTTCGCGAGACCGACGGCACCGTGAAGCGGTTTGTCGAGCAGACCGGCCTTTCGCTCACCGTGCTGCGCGACCGCGATGGCGGCGTGGCGCGCGACTACGGTGTCAAAATTTACCCAACGACCATCGCCGTTGATCGCACGGGTCGCGCCCGTTTCGCGGTCATTGGCGAAATCGATTGGCTTGGCCCCGATGCGGCGCGATGGCTTCGGCCATTGCTCGACTCGCGCGTGACGTAAGCGAGGCCCCATTCGCGGCCGCATCGTCTGCACCCCCGATTCCCCGTCCTAACGATTGACCTACGGAGTAACTCATGAAAATCAGTCTGACACGCCGCCAGCTGCTGCAAGCTGGCCTGATCTCTGCCCTGCCGATCCCCGCTTTCGCGCAGGAGCGCAAATTCGAGCCTGCCGTCGGGCCGTGGCGCACGTTTGAGCTGACCACCACGGTCACCGTCGCCGAGCCGAAGGGCGTCACCAAACTCTGGCTGCCGGTACCCGATCTCGACACCGACTGGCAGAAAACGCTGAACAACCAATGGAGCGGCAACGCAACGCGGGCAAGCCTTGCGAACGACCCGGCGCGTGGCGTGCGCATGGTGCACGCGGAGTTCGACGCCGGCGTCGCTGCACCGACACTCACCGTCACCAGCAAGCTGCAAACACGCAACCGCGCGGTGGATCTGTCCAAGCCAGGCACCGTGGCCGATGCCGATGCCGCCAGCCTGAAGCCATACCTCGGCCCGACGGAGCTGCAACCGGTTGATGGCATCGTAGGCAAGACAGCGCTTGAAGCCACGAAAAATGCCCAGACCGAGCTGGAAAAAGTCCGCGCGCTGTACGCATGGGTCATCGCCAACGGCCACCGCGAACCGACCACACGCGGCTGCGGCACGGGCGACATCAAGACGATGCTGGAAACCGGCAACCTGGGCGGCAAGTGTGCCGACCTGAATGCGCTGTTCGTCGGTCTCTGCCGTGCAGTGGGCATTCCGGCGCGCGACGTGTATGGCCTGCGCCTTGCGCCGTCCGCCTTCCCCTACAAGGAGCTGGGCGCCAACTCGGCCAACCTCAAAGGCGCGCAGCACTGCCGAGCTGAGGTGCATCTCAAGTCGCACGGCTGGGTGGCGATGGACCCGGCCGATGTGCTGAAGGTGATGCGCCAGGAAACCGCCGACTGGATCAAGGACCCGAAGCACCCCATCGTAGCCCCTGTCTACGCCAACCTGTTTGGCCGCTGGGAAGGCAACTGGGTCGGCTGGAACACCGCGCACGACATCCGCCTGCCCGGCAGCAGCGCCAAGGGCACCCTGCCGTTCCTGATGTACCCGAACGGCGAAAACGCGTCCGGCGCGTTCGATTCACTGTCCCCGGACACGTTCAAGTACGTGATTTCGGCGAAGGAAGTGACGGCTTAGTGACTTGAGATCGGGCCAGTCGCGGCTGGCCCGTCACAATTCCACGTGTCACTGGTAGGGCGTCACGCTCTGCCCGATCGGGCTTTGATTGTCCACCGGCCATTCTTGCGAGCCAATGCGGCGCTCGCTGGCGCTCTCGCCTTAGTTAGCGCGCTGCGCGCGGACCTTGCACGCTGCAATGGGCGTAACTCTTGGGACGCTTTATTGCGTCCTTCACCGGCAGATAGGGGGAGGCTTTGGAGCGCTTCTTTTGACCCAATCGGACTTCAAATGTCCACCGGACATTTGAAGTCCGATTGGTGCCGAGGGCGGGACTCGAACCCGCACACTATCACTAGCGGCGGATTTTGAATCCGCTGCGTCTACCAATTCCGCCACCCCGGCTAGAGCGCGTCTGGGTGAGCACCCAGTTGAGCCAGAAATTATAGCCAGCGGGCGAGTTCGGCCACGTCTTCGTCGAGCAGTTCTCCGGCTTCGACCTGTTTGACCTTGCCGTCGCGACCGATCACCCAGATCACCGGCAGGCCCTTGATGTCGCCCAGCACGCGTTGCCACTCGGGCGTCATCATCGCGGCGTTGAAGGTGTAGCCGTGCTGCTGCATGTATTTCGGCACTTCGGCGGCGTTCTTGTCGATGGACAGCGAGAGCACTTCAAGGCCTCTGGCCTTGTTCGCCTTGAGCAGCTTTTCTAGCTTCGGGTTTTGCACCTTGCAGAACGGGCACCACGTGGCGAAGCGTTGAACGATGAGCACCTTGCCCTTCCAGTGCTCGGGCTTGAGCACGGTGCCGTCGATGAGTGTGACGGCGGGCAGCGCCACCGCGTCGCCGACGCTCGCTGCGTGCACGCCCGCGCCACCGGTCGCAACGAAGGCCAGTGCGCCGATCGTGAGTCCGCGCAACACGCTGCGCCGTGCCCCGAATACAGCTTTTTCGTTCATCGACTGTTGCTGCTTGCTTTCAGCGTGATTCGTCATGATATCGACATAGTTTCAAATTGACCTGTAACGACCGCCGGCCGGTCGATACGTGCAAAAAGCTGTAACGCACCGGGCAGCCAATGGACGCGCCTGCGACTCAGGCGATGCCCTTGTTGCCCTCGGCGTTCAGGATGCGGGGCATGTTGAGTGTGCGGGCGGGAATGCGCTTCTTCGCTTTCAGCCAGGTTTCAACCACGTCCCACACCGGCTCGGTCTTGGCGTCTCGCGCCGCCTCAGACACCGGCGCCCAGCCGGCCACCTTGTACGTCTTGGTGGCGTCAATCGGCGCGCCTTTGAGCCGCATCTCGGTGATGCGCTTGCCTTGGGTGGCGAGCGGGTCGATCGTGTATTGCAGGCCGCCCACGCGCACCATGTCGCCGCCCTGCTGGTAGTACGGGTCGGGGTTGAACAGGTTGTCGGCCACGTCCTCCAGCACCGTCTTGATCATCTCGCCGCTCATTTCGGTGACGGTGGTGTAGGGATAAGTGATCGCGGTCTGGTCCATCAGGTGCTCGCGCGTGATAGCCTGCCCCGAGAGCAGCGAGGTGCCCCAGCGGAAGCCGGGCGAGAAGGCGATTTCCGTGTTCTTCACCTCCATCAGCGCGTCGAGGATCATCTGGTCGAACGAGCCGTTGAAGTTGCCACGGCGGTACAGCGTGGCATCGGTGACGGCAAGCGTCTCGCCGAGCTTGGCCTCATAGGGCGCGCGAATTTTCTGGATCAGTGCCTCCATCGCCGGATCGGCCTTGAGCAGATTGGCGAACACCGGGAGCAATTTGTAGCGGAAGTCCGCCACCTTGCCGTCCTTGACATCGAAGTCAAGCACACCGAGGAACTTGCTGTTCGAGCCGGCGTTGGTGACGAGCGTCACGCCGCCGGGGTTTTTCACGGGGATCGCGCCGGGCACGCCGTCGTGCGTGTGGCCCCCCAAAATGGCATCGATGCCGCGCACGCGTGACGCCATTTTGAGGTCGACATCCATGCCATTGTGCGACACCACCACGACCACCTTTGCGCCTTTGCTGCGCGCCTCGTCGACGACCTTCTGCATGTCCTCGTCGCGAATGCCAAAGCTCCAGTCCGGCGTCATGTAGCGCGGATTGGCGATGGGTGTGTAGGGAAAGGCTTGCCCGACGACGGCCACCTTCACGCCGTTCATCTCCTTCAACGTGTAGGGCTTGAAGACGAGGTCCTCAAAATCCGTGGTCTTGACGTTCTGCGCCACGAAATCCAGCTTGCCCTTGAAGTCTTTTTCAACGACTTCCTGCACGCGCTTGGCACCGAGCGTGAATTCCCAATGGCCCGTCATCACATCCACACCGAGCGCGAGGCAGGCGTCCACCATGTCCTGCCCGTTGGTCCACAGCGCGGTCGCAGAGCCTTGCCAGGTGTCGCCGCCGTCCAGCAGCAATGCGCCGGGACGCGAGGCTTTCAGCTGCTTCACCAGCGTGGCGAGATGAGCAAAGCCGCCGACCTTGCCGTAGGTCTTGGCGCTGGCTTCGAAATCGAGGTAGGTGAAGGCATGCGCTTCACGACCACCGCGCGCGACGTTGAACGCCTTAAGCAGGTGTTCGCCCACGAGGTGCGGCGGCTTGTCGAGCGCACTGCCGAAGCCCAGGTTCACGTTGGGTTCGCGGAAGTAGATCGGCTTCAGCTGCGCATGGCAGTCGGTCATGTGCAGAAAGTGCACGTTACCGAATCGCGGCAGGTCGTAGAACTTGTCAACCGCCGAGGGCGTGGCGGCCAGCAGCGCCTTGCTGTCAAGCGCGGCGCCGGCTGCGGCGGCGATGGCGAGGATATTCAGGAATTCTCTACGTTGCATGATTGTCTTTGATCGCAAATGGACGGTGGTGGACCGTCAGCCATTACTGCACCCCTTGCCCTTGAGGGGAGAGGGGTTGGGGAGAGAGGGTGCTGGTTGCAGTCCTCTCGCCGTGTTGGTGCGTGTGCCACCAGCGCGCTCTTTGGCCGCGCGGGGCCAGTTCCTTTCTTTGCTTCGCCAAAGAAAGGAACCAAAGAAAGGCGACCCCGACATTCGCCCTGATCCTGCGGTGCTCGCGTTTCGCGGGATGCGTTGAACGGCGCGCAGACGCGATGCTCATGCATCGCCAGTACGCGCCGACAACGCATCTTGGACCGCGAAACACTCCGCTCCTCGGGGTCGAATGCACGGGGACCCCGCCGAACCAAAATTTGATCGCTCCGCGATGCATTCACCGCAACCCGACGACGCGCGGCCCGGCTACTTGGTTGCAGGCCACTCCAAGACACGTCCATCCCTGTCAGAGAATGCAGCGACGGCATCGCCTGAAAATGAAAACTCAATCGAAACACCCTCGTCATACCCGTAACTTTGTTCCGCGCGATTTCCTCGAATTGCCATCTCGATCACGCTGTTCGTCACGCCGTCACGTATTGAAGCGCCTGCAATCTCCGCCGGGCCGTCGTCCAGCAAATCGAATTGTGTTCCCGTAAATTTTGTGATCTTGGACAATCTGACGTGTGCGTATGGCCAATGGTCTGTCCAGCCCACACTTTCAACGCCAAACCAGCTAGGCGGAACTCGGAGTGATAGAAGTGCTTCTGCGCAAAAGTTCACATCCAGTTGAATCGATTCGAGCAAAAAATCATGCAGATCCGACTCTTGGATGACATCACGCAGCGCACGTGACTTAGACCAATCAGGTGCCTTCGCGTTTGGCAGTTTGTGGTTGGTGTCCACGTTAGATTCGTAGCCCGGATGCTCGCATCCGGGTTCCCGTAGGCATCATCGCGAAGCGATCAAGCATTGGTTCGTAGAGTCCCCGTGCATCCGGCCTCGAGGAGCGAGGGCGTTTCGCGGTCCACGATGCGTTGTCGGCGTTCACACCCGAGCCTGTAGGAGGATCACTACGATCAGGCGCTACTTGTTCACCGGTGACGCCGGGTCGAAGAGCAGCGCCATCACATCCTTGATCTGCGCTTCGGTCAGGATGCCGGCATCGCCGAAGCGGGGCATCGCGTTGCAGGCGGTGACGGAGTGGCTGTTCCAGATCCGTCCCCACGCCGCTTTGAGCGCCGCTTCACTGTTGCCCTTTTTCTTGCCATAGGCGGTGAGCGAGGGCCCGATGTTGCCGTAGGCGAGCTCGGCTTTGTCGATTTGGTGGCAGGCGTAGCAGTTGCCGCCGTTGACGGTCGTCGCCGTATCGGTGAATTGCAGGCCGCGACCGTTCTGGGCGATGGCTTCACCGCGCTTCCAGTCGCCGAGGTACTTGCCGTCGGCGGGGTATTTGATGGCCGCGCGCGCCGCGTTCTGCAGCGCGACCGCAGTTTTTCCGTCGACCGTTTTGCCGGTGGCTGAGGCGGCGCTGCACGCGCGCTGCAAGTCGGACTGGTTGAGGCGATCGAGCTTGGCGATGCCCGTTTCCTTGAACGATTCACGCATCACGGCGTCAACCGTTGTGGCCGCGGGTGCGGCCGCCGGTTTGGCATCCGTGGCCGCGGGCGGCGTGGCGACGCATCCTGCGAGGCTCAGCACTAGCACTGCGCCAGTGGCCGCACCAAGAGCAAGGGTGATAGGTTTCATGATGATGTCCCCTCGTGCTTAGCGTTTGATGGCCGGTACGTCCATCGTGCCGTCCTTCGCCTTGACGCCCATGTAGGTGATCAGGTCGATGGAAGCTTGCGACAGAAAGATCAGTTCCGGCATGCGCTGCTGGCGGAAGCAGTCGAATATCCGCCACTGCATCGTGCGCATTGCCCCCTGGCTCACGCGATACGCGGGCCAGGTGGTAAATGCGCGCTGCGCGTCCGCAGGCGTGCCGAAATTCGGCAGGTCCTGCAAACGGATACGCTGGCCCTCTTCGCCATGGCAGGTGGCGCACGAGAAGTCGTAGGGTCCGCCGCGGAAGTGGAACATCTGCTCACCACGCTTGAAGGCGGCTTGTTCGAGCGGATGCGCCTGCGGTACGTTGACCTTCGCGCCGCGCGATTGTCCGACGAGATAGGCCACCAGCGCTTCATGATCGGTTTGCCGCTCACCTGCCGCGAGTGAGTACGGTCGCTTGACGAGATCGGCACGATTGAGCCCCTGCAGGGTGACCTGACAATGCACCAGCCGCGACTCGAGATCCATCACGCGGTTTACATCGGCAAAGTAGCGCGGCAACACGGCGTTGACGCCTTGCACCTTGCCGGCGCCCAGACCGAGATCACAGGCTTCGAGTGACACGTTTTTCGGGCCGCGTTTTTCTTTCCACAAGCCCTCGCCGCGCATCTCGAGCAATTCCGCCGGATTGCCGTCGGCGAGCATCTGCCGATAGCGCTCAATTTCCTTTGTTGTGTCCTGCGCCAGCGACGGCCCAGCCGGCAGCCAGACTGCTGCGGCGATCACGGCGATTGCCGCGACTCTGCACTTTTTCATCTCCTCGCTCCTCCCAAATGAAAAAGAAAACGGCGGATCGCTCCGCCGTGTTTGCTGCAACGTGCTTACGAGATGGTGGCCTCGTCAGTCCGTTTGTCACCCTTGTTGTCCGTCCAGGTGATGATCACCTTCTCACCTTTCGCGCCACCCTTGAAGCTGAAGTTCAGCACCGGGTTCTGCGAGACAGATGGGCCGAACTGAGCGGCGAGGACTGGTTTGCCGTTCCACGTTGCGGTGATGCCCTGAATATGGTGCGCAGGCACCGTATTGCCGGCACCGTCTTTGCGCTGCCCGGTCTCCATGACGTGCGCCATCAGCACGCGCACTTCCGTCACACCGCCGTCCTTGAGTTGTGCGCGAATGCGCATCGGGTCTGCCATGATCTTTCTCCTATGTCCGCAATGGGCGCTGGCGCTTAGCCGCCGCAGCCGCCGAGGGTGACTTTGACTTCCTTGGTGGCGACAAAATATTTGCCGCCCGCTTTGACCACCGCATGCACGTTGGAGCTCTGCCCCATCTTCACGCGGGTGCCGATGTTTGCCTCGGTGCCGGCGGGGATGTCGAACTGCGCGGCGAGCGCGTAGGGGTTTTTTTCAACGACGATGGCAATCGACTGCGTTCCGGCAATCTTGCTGGCAACCGCGACCGGAACAACCGCGCCGTTTTCGGCAATGTCGGGGGCGGTAATCGTGATGTCGGCGGACTTTTCGATGCCGCTGCCACCCAGGGCCTTGACAACGTCATTGACCGTCTTGGCATCGAAAGCCGCCTTGTTCCAGTCGGCGAACGCCGAGGCTGGCAGGATGCCGGCGCTGACCGCCGCGGCGATGATGGCGAAAGCGCCACCGGACTGGAGCGTCTGCCGACGTCCACGGTTCATGGTTTGCATGGTGTTCTCTCCAGAAGTAGACATTACAAATTTTAGGCCGCGATGCGGCGAGTCGATCAAAATTTCCCGTTCGCTATCCATTCTGCAATCGCCTGGATGTCGGCGTCGGGAACATGCCCCTGGGGCGGCATCGGGATGTTGCCCCACGTACCTGTGCCACCGGCTTTGATACGAGCGGCTAATTGACGCGCCACATCCGCCGCGGGTTGACCCGAGTATTTCTTGTGAACGTCCTGAAGCGCCGGGCCGACGACTTTGTTGGCGACTCCGTGGCAGGCCATGCAGGCGTGCTGGTTCGCGAGTTTGACCGGATCAGGCTTGGCGCCAGCCGCAGCGGCCGGGCCGGCGGTGGCAGGTTTGCGTTCCGCCGGACTGACAAACGTCTTCGCCGCAGGGCGCAACGTGTCCGCGCCCCGGACGCTGCCGATCAGGCGATTTTGCGTGGCGATGTCGCCGTGGGCATTGCGGGCGTAGTCCGGCAAACGGCTGCTGATGGTGACACTCGTGGCGCAGTTCGTCATGCAGTTCGAGCCCTGGACATCCGGCTTGGCCGCGACATCCCACATGCCGTGCGCCAGCGTCGTGCCGTTGCGGTTGGGCAGTCTGCCCTGGGTGGCTGCGATGTTTTTGTCCGAGAGCACAAAGTCGTTTGGCACCACTCCGGCCATGTTCAGGATGTAGGCCACGACGGCATACACCTCGTCCGTTGACAGGCTCTTGGGCTGATTCCACGGCATCGCGCGATTGATGTAGTCCCAAAGCACGGACAGTTGCGACACCTTCATCATGGTGCTGCGCTGCGGTTGACTGTCGTTACGCAGCGCGGCCACGTGGCCCGTCTTGATGTCCTCGGCCGTGGTGCCGCCAATGATTGGCGTGAACACTTCGTTGGATTCACCGAACGTGCCGTGGCAGCTTTCGCAGCGTGATTCCCAAACGTCCTGCCCCTTGGACACCGCGCCGGAGCCCGCAGGCAGCCCTGCAAAATCCGGGCGCACGTCAATGTCCCAGGCCTTGATCTCGGCAGGTGTTGCAGTGCGGCCCAACTTCCCCCATGCGGTGGTTTGAGCAGACACCGGACTGGTCAACCCGATGGCGAGCAGGGTAGCGATGGTCCACAGTGTCGCGCCGCGACGCTGCACCCTGGTGTTAACCGATTTGTACATTGCTGACCTCCCCATTCGCCGAGACGAGCCAGCTTTGAATCGAGTTGTTGTGATAAATCGACTTGGTGCCGCGCACCTTGCGCAACGCCGTCATGGTTGGCTGAACGTGGCCGGTCGAGTCGGTTGCCCGCGACATCAGGATGGCGTCGCCGCCGTTCCAGGTCCAGTCAATATTGAAGCGAGTCAGGCACTTGTCCAGGATCGGCGTCTCCAGACGCGCCGACTTCCAGTTCTTGCCGCCGTCGACCGAGACATCGACCTTCTGGATCTTGCCGCGACCGCTCCAGGCAATGCCGGTGATGTTGAAGAAACCTTTGTCAATGAGCACCTGACCGCCCGAGGGCGACGTGATGACGCTCTTCACTTCCTGAATGCTGGTGTACTGGCGATGCTGCCCGTCGGGCATCAGGTCAACATAGTGAATCGTCTCGTCCTTCGCCGCATACGGCATGTCGCCGACTTCGATGCGGCGCAGGTACTTGACCCACGACACCCCCTGCACACCAGGAACCACAAGGCGCAGCGGGTAGCCGTTCTCCGGGCGCAGCATTTCGCCGTTCATCGCGTAGGCCACCATCACATCGTCGAGTACGTTGGCCATGTTGATGGTGCGCGTCATGCTGCTGCCATCCGCCCCCTCAGCGAGCACGAACTTACCCTTCTTGAAATCGGCGCCGCAGTCGTCCAGCAACCACTTGAGCGGCACACCAGTGAACTCGCAGCAGGAGAGCATGCCATGCGTGTACTGCACCGTCGGCACAGCGACATTGCCCCACTCCATGCCGGTGTTGGCGCCGCACTCGATGAAGTGCATGCGCGAGATGGAGGGCATGCGCATGAGGTCGTCCATCGTGTAGACCTTCGGGTTCTTGACCAACCCGTTAATCATGAAGCGATGCTGCGCCGGATCGATATCCCACCAACCCTGATGATGGCGCTCAAAGTGCAGACCGCTCGGCGTGATGATGCCGAAGAAGCCTTGCAGCGGCGCAAAGCTCACGCTCGCCGCGCCCACCCGGGTGAGGCCGGGACTTTCGCGACGTTGCAGGTTTTCCTCATGCTTCGAGGGCAGACCGTACGGACGCGCTGCAACCGGTTGGCCAAGGCCTTTCGTATGCGCCGGCAGATTCAGGATCGCGGGATCGCCGTCGGCGGCAACTGCGCCTTTGGACAGCGCCAGCGTACCGGCGGCGCCGCCCGCTGCGAGAAAGGCCTTGCGCAGAAAGCTGCGTCGATCATCGCGCGAAAGCGTCATGGCCTCGCGCGTCAGGAAGAATTCGGGCGCCTTTTGCAGGCGACCGGGTCGGTGGTTGAAAGTCATGGCGGCCTTATCGTCCTTCTTGCTGTGCTGCCAGGGCGGCATAAGTGGGCGCGCGGGATTCCGCGCGAACAGCGGCCTCCCTGTCGCGCATAAATTGCGAGGCACCGCGCTGCAGAGACTGCGCGTCGGTCTGCTCCATTTCGCGGGCAACGAGGCTCACGCAGGCGTTGCGGCAAATCTCGGTCAGCATGCGGTCGGTGATGGTGTAGAGCGCTTGCGCACCCACCTTGCGGCGGGATGCCACACCGGCCACGTGCAGATTGGCCAGGTGCCGCGACACGGTGCTTTGCGAGAGGCCGGTCGTCGTCACCACATCATTCACACTCTTCTCGAGATTGCAGATGGTGTGAATGACTTTGAGCCGTGACGAATCCGACAGCAGTGAGAAATATCGGGCGACTTTGTCGAAGACGGGTTCGAGCTCCTCCACTTGCGCCACCTCCTCTCTGCGTCATTTGATCTCAGTAGATGCAATTATGCGCGTACGCGCATATATGCAATACTAGGGTATACCCTAATGACTCACGCGATCACACGCTAACGGCTTCTTGTCTTCTACGGCCGTAGAACAACCGTCTCAAGGCGAAAATCGTGAAAGTCGACTTCCCTCGTAATCGTGCTACCAGGCCCAGCAGGCTGTCGCTCAGGTCTCAAAGCCAAAACAGTCCGTCCCGTCGGGAAGGGAATGGCGAGCGCGAATCGCGTGCATCGACCGACCACGACACAACGTAGCGGGAGCACATCAAAGCAGACAAACACTCCCGAGGCACCTGAGCGTAGCCTGGGCTTTTAGCGACGGATCCCGCAGTCGCTGTCGCTACAGAGCGGTCTTATTGCAAGGCGCAGCCTGTCCGCCGCCGTGGCCCGGAACGAAAAGGCCCGGCAACGCCGGGCCATTACTGACAGCGAGCGAAGGCCTAGAGGTATTTGATACTGCAGCCGTACGGCGTCGAAGTCGCCACCGAGACCGGTTTGCCGGCAAGGGTTTCATCAAGGGCGGCGCGGACAAAGTTTTTCGCCGTCTTGACATCCGCAGGGTTGGCGCTGCGTTTGTCGTCGATGCCGCCGGCGAAAACGAGCTTGCCGGACGGGTCAATCACATACATGTGCGGCGTGGTCTTCGCCTCGTAAGCCATGCCCGCCTTGCCGCTCTCGTCCATCAACAGATAACTCGACGCGCCCTTCCACTCGCCATTCATCTTGGCGTTCAGCCTGGTGGGCTCCAGGTAGTCGCTTGCAGACTTGTTGGTGCTGTTGATTGACAGCCAGACCACACCCTTCGCCGTTGCATCCTTCTGCAGCGACTGCATGTTGCCTGAGCCGTAGTGTTTGACCACAAATGGGCAGCCGGGGTTGGTCCACTCCAGCACCACGTGCTTGCCTTTGAAATCGGAGAGTTTCACGGTCTTGCCGTTGACATCGGTCAGTGCAAAGTCGGGCGCGGGCTGGCCGACGGTGGCCGCGTGCGCCGCTGCAACTAGGGCGGAAAGCAGCAGGGTGGCAAGCGTTCGGATCATGTTGGCTCCTTTTGGATTCGATGACGAGTGAGAAGTGACGAACGTCCAATGGCGACGACTAGAGCTTCGCCAACGCTTCTTTGACGATGCCGGTTGTGAGCAGTTCCGGCAAGAGCTGTGCGGGTTTTCCGGGAGCGTGCAGCACGTACACCGGCACGCCCGAGCGGCCCATCGCGGCGAGCGCCTGGGTGATGCGTTCGTCGCGATTGGTCCAGTCGGCGCGCATCAGGGTTACGTTCTTCGCGGCAAACGCCTGCTCGATTTCAGCGCGAGTGAGCACCAACCGCTTGTTGGCCTGACAGCTCACGCACCACGCCGCCGTGAAATCCACGAACACGGGTTTGCCTTCCCCGTTGAGTTTGGCAACCAGCGCCGGGTCCCAAGCCTGCCATTGTGCGGTGCTGGACTTGCCTGCCGGTGCCGTGGTCGCAGTCTGTGCCAGTTCGCCGGCGGGCCACGCGAGCACGGCGGCCACCAGCGCGGCGGCGACGCCGGCCCAGCGCACCGACGGTCGCATCGAGCCGATCAGCCAGGCGCCGAACGCGAGCCCGACCAGGCCGAGAAGTCCAATCGCCGCGCCGTCCGCGCCGGCCTGCAGTGACAGCACCCAGACCAACCAGACCACAGTGACGAACATCGGAAACGCCAGTACCTGCTTGAAGGTGACCATCCACGGCCCCGGTCGAGGCAGACGGTCGAGCCATTTCGGGAACCATGCCAGCAACACATACGGCAGCGCCATGCCAAGCCCGAGCGCCGCAAACACCGCGAGCGCGGCGGCGGCCGACTGCGTCAACGCAAACCCAAGGGCTGCGCCCATGAAAGGCGCCGTGCACGGACTCGCCGCAATCACCGCCAGCACGCCGGCGAAGAAGGCATCCACACCGGGATGCTTTGCCTGCATCGAGAGCAGCGACGACGGCGCCAGTTGCCCCACCTCGAACGCGCCCATCAGGTTCAGTCCGATCAGGAAGAAGATCACCGCCAGCGCCCACACCACGCCGGGGTTCTGAAGTTGAAAGCCCCAGCCGATGGCGCTACCGGCACTCTTGAGCGCGAGCAATGCGCCTGCCAGCGCGAGAAACGAAAGTACAACGCCTACCGCGTAGAACACGCCGTGCTGACGCATCCGCCGGGTACCGGCGGCAGAATGGGCGGAATGCTGCGCAAACGAAAGAATCTTCAGCGACAGCACTGGGAACACACAAGGCATCAGATTCAGGATCATGCCGCCAACGAAGGCGAGCGCGAGGGCTGACCAGAATGTGAGATCGGTACGACCCGCGGTCGCGCCGGTCGCGGCAGCAACCGCAGTCATCGCCGTAGCGCCCGCAGGCAGCGTGAACGAAGCGGTCGAGACCGTTGCCAGCGTGGTGCCTGAGGATTCGCCCTTCGATCCGACAGCGGCGCCGGTTGCGGCAAGCAGCACCGGAAAGCCCTCCGCAAGCTTGGCACCGTCGACCAATTTGATCTTCACGGCGTAGCCGCGTTCGGTGCGATACACCTGCTGCACCGACGGATCGCTGACCTGCTCCTGCACGGGAAATGCGTCGAGCGCGACGAGTTTGCCGGCGCCCGCGGGCGCCGTGATGTCGAGCCAGGCGTCGCGGGCCGCGTTGGGTGCAGCGAACAAGGTTGCTTTCCACGCGCTGGCATCACCGGGTTGCGCAGCGCGGGCCGCCGTGAAGCGCGCCGCGGCGGCGCCGGAAGAAACGTCTTTGCCGCTTTCGGCCACCGGCAGCGTGACGGCAACGTCACCCTCCTCCGGAATGCACACGTCCTTGCAGACCAGCCACTCGGCTTTGCCCTTCAGGGTGATCCGCTCGCCCGGCTTCGCCGAGGCTGGCACACTCACGTTGAGTGGCAGAAGCACCTCGCCCTCGTAGCCAAAGTTGACGATCGGCCCGGTGGCCAGACGCTTCGGCGTTGGCCAGTCGAACTCACCAACGCCGTAGCCTTCAGGCAGCTGCCACGTCACCTTGGTCGGGTAGCCAGAATCGCCGGGGTTCTTCCAGTAGGTGTGCCAGTGCGGTGCGTGCTTGATCGAAAGGCCGATGCTGTTCTTCCCGCCGACGACGAGGGCTGTCTTCTCGGCGATCAATTCAACTTCGGCGTGCTCAGTCTTGACCGGTGCAGCGTGAAGCACCGTCGCACCCAGCAGGCCAATCAAGGCGGTGACAAACGACGTCGGCCCCGCGAAGGCAGGAACCCGGTGTCGCTTCACCGCAGAAGTGTCAACGTGCATAGAGGAAAAGCCGCTGGGCTCCTGCCTGCGCGGGAGCGCCGAAATGAAAATCAGGAAGTACTAGGAACTCGATGAACCCCCGTTGGTTCCGTCCTGCGTCAGCCCGCGAACCTTACAATTCAACGGTTTAGAGCCAATTTTAGTGCGCTGCGCCAGCTCGCGGCACGTGCAAGTCATGGAACCCACTTACAACCACAAGGCAGTTGAAACTGCCGCTCAAACCCATTGGTCGGCGACCGATGCCTACCGCGCCGTCGAGAATGACCCGCGTTTTCCGAAAGGCAAGTACTACGCCTGCTCGATGCTGCCGTATCCGTCGGGCAAGCTGCACATGGGCCATGTGCGCAACTACACGATCAACGACATGCTGGTGCGCTACCTGCGCATGCAGGGCCACAACGTGCTGATGCCGATGGGGTGGGACGCCTTCGGCCTGCCCGCCGAGAACGCCGCGATGAAAGGCAAGGTCGCGCCCGCCGCCTGGACCTACGAAAACATCCGCGTGATGAAGAGCCAGTGCCAGGCGCTCGGGCTCGCCATCGACTGGTCGCGCGAGCTCGCGACCTGTGACCCGGCGTACTACAAGTGGAACCAGTGGTTTTTCGTCAAGATGCTGGAGAACGGTCTCGCCTATCGCAAGACGCAGATCGTGAACTGGGACCCGGTGGACCAGACCGTGCTCGCCAACGAGCAGGTGATCGACGGTCGCGGCTGGCGCTCGGGCGCCGTCGTCGAGAAGCGCGAGATCCCGGGCTACTACCTCAACATCACCAAGTACGCCGACGAGCTGCTCGACGCCACGTTGAACAGCCTGCCCGGCTGGTCAGACCGCCTGCGCCTGATTCAGGAAAACTGGATCGGCAAGAGCGAAGGCGTGCGTTTTGCCTTCCCGCACGACATCAAGGACGCGGCTGGCAAGCCGATCCAGGACGGCCGCATGTACGTGTTCACCACGCGTGCCGACACCATCATGGGCGTCACCTTCGTGGCGGTTGCGCCCGAGCATCCGCTCGCCGTGCGCGCGGGCGAGCTGAACCCGGTCTTGGCGCCGAAGATCGAGGCGCTCAAACAGGGCGGCACCACCGAGGCCGAGCTCGCGCTGAAGGAAAAAGAAGGCGTGGCGACTGGGTTGTTCGTGACGCATCCTCTGACCGGCGACAAGGTCGAAGTATGGGTCGGCAACTATGTGCTGATCACCTACGGCGATGGCGCCGTGATGGGCGTACCTGCGCATGACGAGCGCGACTTTGCGTTCGCAAAGAAATACAACTTGCCAATCAAGCAAGTGGTCGCTGTCGGCAACCACAGCTTCGACATCGCCGCATGGCAAGAGTGGTACGGCGCCAAAGGCGAAGGCACCGGCGTCAACAGCGGCAAGTACGACGGCCTCAAGTTCAAGGACTGCGTCGACGCCGTCGCGGCCGATCTCGCGGCCAAGGGCCTCGGTGAAAAGAAAGCCACCTTCCGCCTGCGCGACTGGGGCATCTCGCGCCAGCGCTACTGGGGCACGCCGATCCCGGTGATCCACTGTGACGATTGCGGCGTGGTGCCGGTGCCAGAGAAAGATTTGCCGGTCGTGCTGCCCGAGCATCACATCCCCGACGGTAGCGGCAACCCGCTCAACAAAGACGAAGCCTTCCTGAAGTGCTCGTGCCCGAAGTGCGGCAAGCCGGCGCGGCGCGAGACCGACACCATGGACACCTTTGTCGATTCGGCGTGGTATTACATGCGCTACGCCTCGGCCAACGCAGAAACCATGGTGGACGCCCGCAACGACTACTGGATGCCGATGGACCAGTACATCGGCGGCATTGAGCACGCGGTACTGCATCTGCTCTACGCACGCTTCTGGACCAAGGCGATGCGCGACCTCGGCCTGCTCAAGTTCGACGAGCCGTTCAAGCGCATGACCAACCACGGCATGCTGCTCAACCACATCTTCTACACGCCGGGCAGCCACGGCGCCAAGAACTTCATCCCGCCGACCGAGGTGAAGGTCACGCACGACGACAAGGGCCACATCAACGGCGGCACGCTGGCCGACGGCACCCGCGTTGAGTACGGCGGAATCGGCAAGATGGGCAAGACCGAGCGCAACGGCGTTGACCCGCAAGACCTGATCGACAAGTATGGCGCCGACACCGCGCGGCTCTACGTGATGTTCGTCGGCGGCCCGGAAGATCCGGCCGTGTGGTCCGACACCGCCGTTGAGGGCGCCATGCGCTTTTTGCGCCGCGTGTGGGCGTACTGTGCCGATCGCGCGGAAGAAATCGCCACCAGCGGCACGGTGGACGTGGCCACGCTGAGCGCGGAACAGAAGTCAGCACGCTTCGAGCTACACAACGCGCTCAAGCAGTCGAACTTCGACTACGAGCGTCAACAGTACAACACGGTGGTGTCCGCCACCATGAAGATGCTCAACGCACTCGAAACCGTGAAGCGCGGCGCCTGCCCGGCACTGTCGCGCGAGGGCGCATCGGTGCTGTTGCGGACGCTCTACCCGGTGGCGCCGCACATCACGTGCCAGCTCTGGGTTGACTTGGGCTTCGAGCAGAGCGAAGGCAGCCTGCTCGATGCGAAGTGGCCACAACCCGACGCGGCGGCACTGGTACAGGATCAGATCAAACTGGCCCTCCAGGTGAACGGCAAGACCCGCGGCGAAATCGTCGTGCCATCCAGCGCCGACAAGGCGACCATTGAAGCGGTCGCCGCAGCGGCGCCCGACGTCGCCAAGTTCGGCGAAGGCCGGACACCGAAGAAAATCATCGTGGTACCTGGAAGACTGGTCAATGTGGTGGTTTGAGGCAAGGACGAATGACCAATGACGAATGACGCAAAGCTTCAGCAAAGAGGGTCATACCTGTCGACGAACCCACCGGCTGCAGCTACCTATGCTTCTGACACGCGTTGGCTCTCTTTCGTCACTCGTCTCTCGTCATTCGTCCTGCTCATCGTCGCAACGACGATGATGAGCGCCTGCGGCTTTCACCTGCGTGGCAGCGCCAGCTACCCGTTCAAGAGCGTGTACGTGCAGGCACCGACCACGTTCGGCGTTGGCACGTCGACCGTGGCGGGAGCCGGGGCACCGGTGGTGCCCGACGTCATCCTCGGCCTGAAGAACAGCGGCATTGACTTGAAGTCAAGAATTGACGAGGCCGACTTCTCGGTGCGCTTCCTGCAAGTTTTTTTCGACAAGCGTGTGCTTTCGCTGTCTGGCGGGGGCCGGGCGCGCGAGTTCGAACTGGAGTACCGGGTTCGCTACGAGTTTGTCGACGCCAAGGGTGGCCTGTGGGGCGAACCGGGTGAGATCACCATCCGTCGTGACTTCTCGTTCGCGGAATCACAGGCGCTAGCAAAAGAAGCTGAAGAGCGCCAACTCGTGCGCGACATGCAGCTCGATGCCGCCGCTCAGATCCTGCGCCGCTTGCAGTCGGTCAAACGACCCGGTTGATCCGGTAGGAACGCCTTGCCGCGTTCCCTGATTGCCCTCGATCGCTCGGGTCGCAGCGACCCGCTCCTAAAATCGTCGCGATGCAAGTCTCTATCGACCATCTCGCCGCGCGTCTCAGCGAAGCACTCAAGCCGATCTACCTGATCCACGGCGAAGAAACGCTCACCAAACTCGAAGCCGCCGATGCGATCCGCGCCGCGGCGCGCAAGGTCGGCTACAGCGAGCGCGAGCACTTCGTGGTCGAAGCGCATTTCGACTGGAGTCTGATCACGCAGTCGAGTGATAACCTCTCGCTGTTCGCAACGCAGCGCATCGTGGAAATCACCGTCAACACGGCCAAACCGTCTGCCGATGCGGCTGAGTTCATGGCCGGCATCGCCGCCGATCCGCCACCCGATACGCTGTTCATCATCACGCTCCCCAAGCTGGATCGTGCGGCGACTGAAAGCGCGTGGTTCGCCGCCTGCGACCGCGCTGGCTGCAACGTCCCCGCCCCCCTGGTGGAACGCGAAGCGCTGCCCCGCTGGGTCAAGGCGCGGTTAAGCGCGTTCGGATTCGACGGTTCGCGCGACGTGATTGAGTTGATCTGCGAACGCTGCGAAGGCAATCTGCTCGCGGCAAAACAGGAAATCGAGAAACTCTCGCTGCTCATCAAACCCGGCAAGCTGGATGTCGACGACGTGTTGGGCGCGGTGGCCGACGTGGCGCGCTACGACGTGAGCGAGTTGTCCGAGGCCTTCCTGCGTGGCGACCTGCCGCGCTACGGACGCGTGCTGTCGGGGCTACAGGCGGAAGGCGAACAGGCACCACGCCTGTCGTGGCAACTTTCCGAGGATGTGCACGCGCTCGGCAGCATTTTTATGGCGCGCCGCGAAGGCATCCCCATGGCGCAGGCGCTGCGCAACGCGCGGGTGTGGGGCAAGCGGCAGAAGGCGATGGAGATCGCGGCCAACCAGATTGATCAACGCCGAATTGGCGGGCTGCTCAAACAGTGCGCCACACTCGACGCGCAGAGCAAGGGCCAGGCGCCGGGCGATGCCTGGCTGACGCTGGGTGGCCTCGCGGCGCAGGCGCATGGGGCGGTGAGTCTGTAGACGCGGGTTGCCGCGACTGGCGCCGGTGTCACCCACGTAGCCTCGATGCAGCGCAGCGGATTCGAGGTCAGCCCCGGCTCGGTGAACAAATGCCCCGACTCCGCGTTGCTGCATCGAGGCTACGGGCTGCCCAACAAGGCCATCGCCGCCACAGCCGCTGTTTCGGCGCGTAGCACCGTCGCCCCGATGCGCAGCTTGTGCCCGCAGTGTGCGAGCAGGGCGTCACGTTCATGCGGCGCAAAGCCGCCTTCCGGGCCGATGAATACGTTCATTGCGTCTGTGCCTGGTGAGCAGCCGTGTTCGCCGTCGGCATCGAGCAGCGCATTGGTCGCTCCCTGCGTCCCCGCAAGCGCTTCAACCAAACGCTGCGGAGCATGCACGTTGGGGATGCGGTTGCGCCCGCACTGTTCGCACGCCGCGATCGCCACGGCGCGCCAGTGATCGACGCGTTTGGCGATATCGCCCGGGATGCGTTGTGAGCGGTCGGTGTAGATTGGCTGAATCGCCGCGACGCCCAGCTCGGTCGCCTTCTGAATCATCCAGTCCATGCGGTCGTTGGCAATCAGCCCCGCGTACACCGTAACTTGCCGTGCTGCTTCGCGCTCGACATCGAGATGCTGGCCGGTGGCGACGGTGACCTCGCGCTTGCCAATGCTGACGATGGTGGCCGGCGTTTCGCCGCCAGCGCCGTCGAAGAGCACGATGCCATCACCCTCGCGCAGGCGCAGCACGCGCACGTGCTGCGCGACATCGACGTCCAGCGCGAACGTTGCCTCGGGCGCGACCGGTTGCGGGCAGAAGAACCGTGGCATGTCGTCAAACCTGAAGTAAACATCGTAGCCGCGATGCCGCGCAGCGGAATCGCGGCATTTTTTGATCGAGCCGCGTTGCGCCCTCGATTCCGCGTTGCTGCATCGAGGTGACGTCGGCATCGCAGTCAGGCATTGGCAAATCTCCACAACACGCGGAGCACCGCATCCGGTGCCTCAGCTGTCATGTTGTGGCCGGCGTCGCGAATTGTCTCGGCGCGGGAGTCACGCAGCGCCCCAAGCACTGCCTGAGCAGCCTTCGGCGGCGTCATCATGTCGCGTTCTCCGATGACGACCAGCGACGGTGCTTCTACTTTCGTCGCGGCGTCGAGGCCGGTAGCGTAGGCTTTGCACGCAGCGAGGTCGTTGTGCAGCACGCCTTTCGCCATGCGCTGCATCAGCGCCATGCTGTTGCCCGGCAACCAGGAACCCGGCACTTTCTGGTTGTTGCCGAGTTGGCTCGCGGGCGCAAACGACCACTCAACAATCATCCGGCGCGCTTTTTCCTCGTCATTCAGCGCGGCGTCGAGTAACGCATCACCCACCGCCATCGGAACGGCGGTGCCGACCAGTGCCAGTTTCCCGACGAGGTCGGCCCGCTGCGAGGCCAGTTCCAGCGCGGTGAGCGACCCCATGCTGTGACCAATCACCACCGCATTCTTGACCGCAAGCGCATCGAGGAACGCGGCCATCCATGCGGCGAGCGCAGGCACGCTCGTACACAACGGCCCCTCGCTCTGGCCATGGCCTGGAAGATCCACGGCCAGCACGTTCCACCCGTGGAACGCGAAGTAGCGCGACTGCAGCGACCACACGCTGTGGTCGTTCGCGGCGCCATGGATGAAGACGGCTGTCGGTTGTGTGGCGACGAAGGCACGAGTACCCGTGTAGGCGTAGGCGGTGGCGCCATTTATTTGCAGTCTCATTGGTACGCTCCAGCGGTAGCTGGCGCGGTGGGCGCGCCACCGCAGGACGAAGGACGAATGACGTCGCGCTTCGCGCTAGGACGCAAAGGTATGCCAACGCTTGCTTGCTGTTGCATCTGTGCTCGTGTGCATCGGGCGTTCATTTCACCTTCTCCGCCGCTTTCAGCGCCCGCGCCAGATCGTCAATCAGATCCTTCGCGTCCTCCAGCCCAATCGACAGGCGGATGGTGCCTTCCGTGATGCCGGCCTTCGCCAGCGCATCGGCGCTCATGCGCGAATGCGTCGTGCTGGCAGGATGAATCACCAGTGATTTCGCGTCGCCAACGTTGGCGAGATGCGAGAACAGGCGCAGGTTGTCGATGAAGGCTTTGCCCTGTGCCCTCGTCCCTTTCAGGTCGAACGAGAACACGGCCGTGGTGCCCTTGGGGAAATACTTCTTCGCGAGCGCATGGTCGCGATGCTCCGGCAATTCGGGATGATGAATGCTGCCGACGAACGGATGCGAGCGCAGGAATTCCACCACCTTGCGCGTGTTGGTGACGTGCCGCTCCATGCGCACCGGCAGCGTTTCGATGCCCTGCAGAATTTGCCAGGCGCTCATCGGCGCCATGCAGGCGCCGAAGTCGCGCAGGCCCTCTCGGCGGCAGCGCAGCAGAAACGCGGCGGTCGACGACTCCTCCGCAAACACCATGTCATGAAAACCGTGATACGGCGCCGAGAGCGTCGGGAAGTGTGCGCGCCCTTGGTCCGACAGCCAGTCGAAGCGCCCGCTGTCCACCAGCAGGCCGCCGATCACGACGCCGTGCCCTTGCAGAAACTTGGTGGCCGAATGAAACACGATATCCGCACCATGCTCGAACGGGCGGATCAGGTACGGCGTGGTCAGCGTTGAATCGAGCATCAGCGGCACCCCGGCTTCGTGCGCCACAGCAGCGACCGCCTCGATGTCGATCAGCAGGTTGCCGGGGTTGCCCAGTGTCTCACCGAAAAACAGCCGCGTGTTTGGGCGCACGGCAGCGCGCCAGCCGTCCACGTCCCACGGATCAACAAACGTAGTCTCAATGCCGAAGCGCGGCAGCGTGTAGTCGAGCAGGTTGTGCGAGCCGCCGTAAAGCGCGCGGCTGGCAACGATGTGGCTCCCGGCGCCCATCAGGGTGACGATGGCCAGATGCAGCGCCGCCTGGCCGGAAGCGACCGCGATGGCGCCGATGCCGCCCTCCAGCGCCGCGATGCGCTCCTCCAGCACCGCGTTGGTCGGGTTCGAAAGCCGCGAATACACGTGACCGGCGCGCTCCATATTGAAAAGCGCGGCCGCGTGATCCGAGTCCTCAAACACAAAGGATGAGGTTTGGTAAATGGGCGTCGCGCGGGCGCCGGTCGCCGGATCGGGCCGGGCGCCGGCGTGCACGGCCAGGGTGTCGGGTTGGTACATAGGTCGGGGCACGAAGGCGGGTCTCTGGAACCGCTATTGTCGCGTGCCGGCGGCAACCTGCGGGTTGGGCGAGCCCTTAACCTACGCCTCGGCGACCAAACGATGCCGCCGGTGCGCTGAACAACTCGTCGCGCGTGCCGCCAAGATTTTTCTTATCAGACTAATCTTTGACCAGCAACATTGCGGCAATTCAAACGCTCCGCGGTGTTGTATTTCTGCAACATTGATTCAACAGCTTTTGCGCTCTAACGACGGCTGCATAACGCTTTCAGCGCAATTTTTCACCAACGCGACTAGCGGTGAACTGCCCCGCAAACGCCCATTCAGCCGTCGCTATTTAATAAAAGTCATAAGACAGTCTGAGAGCGAATTCCCGCCAACGACTGCCGCCTGCGATGGCGAATTCGCGTGCCGCACCACAGCGAACGTCGGCGCTACAGGAATTCTCCCGGCTGCAGCGGTGCCATCTCCGAGAGCATCTCCTGCATGCGATCACGCGCCTGAATAAAGCTCGATGCCTTGCTCGGTTCGGCCAGGTAGTCATCGAGCTTGTCGCCGTGCTCGCGGCGCAGCGCGTCCACCATGCCGACGAATAGCCGCGCGTACGTGGGGTCAAACTGCGATCCCGCACGATCAAGAATGTAGGCCACCACGTCTTCATGCGTCCATGCGTGTTTGTAGGGCCGTGCGTGTGTCAGTGCGTCATACACATCAGCAAGCATCACGATGCGCGCGGGCACCGGGATGTTGTCACCGCGCAGCCCCTTGGGATAGCCCGATCCATCCCACTTCTCGTGATGACATAGAGCAATCTGCTCGCCAACACGAAATGCCGGATGCGGACACTGGCGAATGATCTGCGCACCAATCAGCGTGTGTCGCTTCATCACGGTCCACTCGGCCGGCGTGAGCTCACCAGACTTCAACAACAAGCCGTCCGGAATGCCCAGCTTGCCGATGTCATGCAGGCGAGCGCCTTTCTCAACCTCGTCACAGAACTTGCGGTCATAGCCCAACTTCGCGGCCAACAAACCCGCCAGTCGCCCCATGCGATACGCGTGGCGGCCACCGACGTCTTCTTTTAGTTCGGCGGAAACAGCGAGTCGCTCGAACGCTTCTCGATACTCGCGCTCCGGCACCTCTCCCTTAGTGGTGTTGCGAACATTCCTGGAGGACGCTCCGGGCACGGTTTGCTGTATTGCCTTGATGACGTCGCGCACATCATCTTTACCAGGTAGCAACGTAGTGTGTCGTGCTTCTATCGACGCTAGGCCTGCCTTAACCGCGGCGACCTGTTTTTCTCGCAAAAATTCAACCAGCTCCCCAAGAAAAATCAATGCCCCAGCATGGTCCTGCGCTTTCTCGTATGCCCGCACGAGCATGGCGAGGTTATCGCGATACAGATTCGGGATTGCTTTCGTGTGTTTGAGTAACTCCATCAGTTTTGCCACAGCAACGGTTAGGTCGCCGGCGTACATCTCGTATCCCGCCTCCGCGAGCTGATGATTTAGTTGGAGACGTGGTGCTTTGAAGGCTGCCGAAATACTGCGGATGAATGCAATGCGTTCGTCAACCACAGCGCGCTGCTCCAAACCGATAGCAGCTTTCATCCAAACAGTCTCAGCGATTACGCGATTCAACAAACTGATAGCGTCACGAGGCAGCCCCAGGACAGAAACCGATTCGCGGGCCGCGTCTGCGGCCAACGCGAAGTGCGACATAGCCAAAGCCGCGTTCGCCATATTTGAACGCGTGTTCGCCACACAAAGTGCGCAATCGGAGTAGTCCTTGAACTCCGAAATCGTGCGGAGGCCAACGGAGATGGTCTCGCGGTACAGGCCCATACTAAACAAGGCCGCAGTTACGTTTACGCACGCCATCGCTGTGCTAACTCGGTCGCCCAACTCACGCGCGATTCGCGCAGCTTTGGTTGCGTACTCAAGTCCACGAGAGGGCGCGCCAGCCTCGGTGCTCAACGCCGCGTAAACACTACTGGCGCGTCGCAACTCAGGCTTCAAGTCGTGGTCCTCTGCGAGGTCATGGGCGCGTTCAGCGAACGGCAACGCATCAGCGACGCGACCGCGGGGAACGTGCGCAGCCGAAATATCCAGCAAGATCGAGATTGCAACGGGAACTGGTTCGGGTTTGGAGCTGAAACTGATCAATCTCGCCGCACGAGACAACGTATCGAAATCGCCATCATCCGACGACTGCAATAGTCCCGGCAAGTGCTCCTTCAACTCTGGGAGCAGATCGCCAAGTCCTTCGCTGTCCAGATCCTGAACGCAGGTATCAAGCAATCCCATCAGCGCAGCGCGTTCCATATTTTGCTTTTCCTTATGATGTCGTCATAATTTATCTTAATTACTGCGCCGTGTTTCACGACATCACTCAAGCCATCGAAAAGGAACGACCATGAGCCAACAGGCAATCGATCAACTTTTGGAAATCCTCGCCGAAGATACGTCCGTCCAGCTCTTGCGCGACCAAGAGTTAATGCTCGTCGGTGGGGGCGAAGCCGCACAGATGTACGGTTAGCAAGATTTCACAACCCTCTCCTAACCCAACTGTCAATATTTACGCCACTACAAACGACCATGAATATGCAAGCGATCGACCAACCTGGTGAAGTGCCCACTGACGACTTTTCTATCCAACTCCTCTGCGACCAGGAAGCGATGGTCGTCGGAGGCGGCGAAGCCGCGCAAATGTACGGCTAACCAGCCCACACGCGCCCGCTATTTGTCCCTATCGCCAGATACTCAGCCGGAATTAATCATGAGCCAACAATCAATCAACCAACTTCTTGAAATTCTTGCCAACGACCCCGCCATTGAACTCCTGCGCGACCAAGAGACGATGCTAGTTGGTGGCGGCGAAGCCGCGCAGATGTACGGCTAAACCGCACCCAACCCCACCCGCTTCCCCGCCATCCCCACCGTAGAGTCACGGTGCGCGATGATGAGCGTGGTGATGCCGAGGGCGCGTACGGATTCGTTCACCGTGCGTTCGCGTTCGTTGTCGAGGGCGCTGGTCGCCTCGTCCAGCAGCAGGAAGCGTGGTTGCCGGTAGAGCGCGCGCGCCAGCAACAGCCGCTGGCGCTGGCCGCCTGACAGCGCGCTGCCGGTGTTGCCCACCAGCGAGTCGCTGCCCATCGGCATGCGGTTCACTTCGTCCCAGAGCCCGGCAGCCTGCAGCGATTGCGTGACGCGCGCGTCGTCCACCTCGGGATCGAAGAGGCTCACGTTGTCCGCAATCGATCCGGCAAACACATAGTCCTCCTGCATCACGGCGGCGAGCTGCGCGCGCAGGCTCGTGGGATCGATATCGCGAATGTCGAGGCCGTCTATCAGCACGCGCCCCTCGGTGGCCGGCAGCAGACCGACCACCACCTTCGCCAGCGTCGTCTTGCCGGCGCCGCTCTTTCCGGTCAGCGCAACGCTTTCGCCCGGCGCCACCGTGAAGCTGACGTGACGAAAAACAAAGGGGTCGTGCGGGCCGTAGCGAAAACCCAAATCTTCAATCACCCAGGTCGCGCGCGCGAGGTCGGGGGCCGGGGCTTCGCCGCGCGACTCCGCTTCGGCGAGCGCCACATCGGCCACGCGCTCGGCGTGCAAATCCAGCAGTTTGAACTCGGCGAATTTGTCAATGAGATTCGAGAGGCGGCTGACAAACACGAGTTTGTAGGCGAGGAATGCGAGCAGCATGCCCACGCTGAAGCCGCCCGCCATCACCTCACGCGCGCCGAGCCACACGATCAGCACGTTCTCCAGCCCAAACAGCGCAAAGCTCGCCCAGCGCCCTCCCAGCGTGAGGGTCTGCGCGCGGATGCCCGCATTGAGGGTGTCGACCACCGCGTTCTGCCAGCGCGAGAGCCGATCGGCCTCGCCGCGATGCAGTTTGATCGTCTGCACGCCGCGCAAACTTTCGATGAACTGCGTCTGCTGGGTCGCGGCGAATACCAGTTGCTCATTCACCGCTTCACGCAGCGGGCGGAATAGCCACCAGCGCAGCAACGCATAGGCAAGTGCGACCGCAAGCACGACCAGCGTGAGCGGCGTGCTGTAGATCAGCATCACGCCGAGCATCAACACCGCCAGCGCACCGTCGATCAGCACTTCCAGCGAACTGCCGGTCAATGTGCGCTGGATGGCGTCCATCGAGGCGAAGCGCGACAGCAGATCGCCGACGTGGCGCTTCTCAAAAAAGGCCAGCGGCAAGCGCAGCAAATGGGAGAAGAGCTGCGTGAGCACCTGGAGCGACAGCGTGCTCGTCAGGTGCAGCAACAGCCAGCCGCGCAACGCGCCGATGCCGGTTTGCACCAACACCAGCAGCGCGAAACCCACGGCCAGCACCGTCATCAAGTCTCGATCCGCCGACACCAACACCTCATCAACGGTGAGTTGCATCAGCCAGGGCGTTGCGAGTGCGAACACTTCGAAGGCGAGCGCCAGCGCCAGCAGGCGGGCCAGTGCTGCCTTGATGCCACGTGCCGACGTAACGATGTGCGTGATCGAAAAGCGTTCGCCCACCCGACCGCGCTGGAAAGCCGCAGTCGGTGTGAGTTCCAGCAGCACGCCGGTAAAGTGTTTGGAAAATTCGTCGAGCGAGAGCGTACGCGTGCCCCGCGCCGGGTCGTTCAGCGTGACGCTGCGGGGTGTCACTTCGGTCAGCACCGCGAAGTGATTGAAGTCGAGATGCACGATGGCCGGCAACCGCACGCGCGAAAGCGCGGCAAGCTCCACGCGCAGTGGCCGAGTGCCGAGCTGCATGCTCGCGGCGATGTCCATCAGGCTCTTGAGTGTTGAGCCCTTGAGCGACACGGCATGTTCGCGGCGCATGGATTGCAGATCGGAGACCAGCCCGTAGAAGCCAGCCACCATCGCCAGCGAGGCCAGACCGCACTCCGCGGCCTCGGTCTGCATGATGAGGGGGACGCGGCGGTGGCGGAAATTGAGCGTTGCCATTACAGTCGCCCCCGTAACCGGAGAATCGGCTCGACCAACCAGAGGTAGAGCGGGCGTCGGTCCAGCGCGATGTCCGCCTGAGCGGTCAAGCCGCTGCGCAGGGGCCAGCGCTCGCCATAGGCGGTGACTTCGGTAGATGTCAACGTTGCGCGCGCCCGAAACACCGGCTCACGCACCGTCGCAGGTACGCCCGCGTCGCCCGGTGCCAGCACGCCGCGGCCGACGTCGGCGAGTGTGGCCGTCACGTGCCCGTACCGCTCCATCGGAAATGCGTCCACCGCCAGGCGCACCGCTTGCCCGGTGCTCAGAAAACCGGCAGCGCGCGTGGGCACGTAGATGTCGGCGAGCAACTGGCGCGAACCCGTTTGCACCTGCAACACGGGCGCCCCGGTGGCGAGCGTCTGCCCGGCAAAGGCAATCACACGTTCGACCGTCCCGTCGCTGCTCGCGGTGATGTCATAAGCGCGACGCGCCAGGTTCTCGCGCGCAGTTTGCGTGAGTTGAGCCTCGTCGCGCGCCAGGGTGGCCAGTTTGCCTTCGGTCGTCGCTCGCAGGGTGGGCAACTCGGCGCGCGCCACAGCCAAATCGCGCTCAATGCCTGCTCGCGTTCGTTTGAGGGACTCGAGTTTCACCGCCTGCTCGGCGAGGTCGTCCTGCTTCTGCTGCACCTGAAGCTCGGGCGCAAACTTCTCGCGCGCCAGTTGCCGATAGCGTTCTACCTGGCCTTTGAGCGCGGTGACGCGATCGCTCTGGGTATCGATCTCACGCCCGAGTTGCGCCACCTCGGTGGTCATGGCGTCAATCCGCGCGCGCTGCTGCGCCTCCTGCGCGCCGAGCAATACGCGGGCCTGCTTGCGCTCAGCACGGATCGCCAGCCGGCGCGTCTCGGCATCGCGTTCGCCGGCAGCGAACACCGCCTCGCCGCCCGCTGTCCGTTCAGTCGACACCGTCGCCAGTCGCTGCCCGGCCTTCACCACGTCCCCCGCCTTGACCTCCACCGACATCAGCATCCCGGGCTCGGTGGCTGCCACCAGCACAGGATCGTTCACGTACGCGAGCACCGCGGGTGCACGGGCGCGGCGCGTGTACTCGGCCGTGAGAATGAATGCAACGAAGCCCAACGCGAGCGCCGCAGCCACCAGCGTGAACCACCGTGCCGGGCGGGGCGTGGAAACCAGCAACTGTCCCCATGCGCGTTCACGCTGGTGCGCGATCGCCTCTTTGCGATAGAGCTGCGCACGCGCCACGGCCGACTCCCTCGCCGGTGGCGGCGACGCGGGTTTCAGTGCTTCATCGCGCTCAGCAGTCACTACATCACGGCCCCGATGTACCAGGGCACAAATTCGTCAGCACCATAGCCCCAGCGCTCGCTTTTGCTGGGTTGCCCCGACGCGGTGGCGAGCATATGTTCGAATATTTCGCGGCCTTTGTCCGCGATGGACACGCCCGCGTCGACGATATCGCCGCAGTTGATGTCGATATCCTCTTCCTGGCGTGACCACAGCGCGTTGTTGGTGGCCAGTTTGAGCGAGGGAGACGGTTTGCAGCCGTAAGCCGAGCCGCGGCCGGTGGTGAAGCAGATCAGGTTGGCGCCACCGGCAACCTGCCCGGTCGCGCTGACCGGGTCGTAGCCCGGTGTGTCCATGTACACAAAGCCGTGCTGGCGCACCGCCTGCGCGTATTCGTACACATCCACCAGCGGTGTGGTGCCGCCCTTGGCCACCGCACCGAGTGACTTCTCGAGAATGGTCGTGAGCCCGCCCGCCTTGTTGCCTGGACTCGGGTTGTTGTTCATCTCGCCTTTGAGTCGCGCCGTGTATTCTTCCCACCACTTGATGCGCGCCACGAGCTTTTCACCGACTTCGCGCGATACGGCACGGCGCGTCAGCAGGTGCTCGGCGCCATAGATTTCCGGCGTCTCCGAAAGGATCGCGGTGCCACCATGCGCCACCAGCAAATCCACCGCTGCGCCGAGCGCGGGATTGGCACTGATACCACTGTAGCCGTCGCTTCCGCCGCATTGCAAGCCCACGGTGAGATGCTCGGCGGAGACCGGCTGGCGCGAGACCTTGTTGGCTTCAATCAGCAATTCGTTGACCAGTGCGATACCTTTGGCAACGGCCTTGCCTGTACCGCCCGCGTCCTGCAGGTTGTAGCTGTGCAGCGTGGGGCCATCGTCCAGACCTTCTGCCGCCTTGAAGCTGGAGATCTGGTTACCCTCGCAGCCGAGGCCAATCACCAACGCCGAGTGAAAGTTAGCGTGCCGCGCATAACCGGCGAGCGTACGGCGCAGAAGGGCCATGCCTTCGCCATGGACATCCATGCCGCAGCCCACCGAGTGCGTAATGGCAACCACGCCGTCGACATTCGGGAAGGCGTTGAGTGGCGAGTTGGGTCCGGGCCGGAAATGGTCGGCGATGAGCTTGCAAACCGTCGCTGAGCAGTTCACCGTGGAGAGCAGGCCGATGTAATTCCGCGTGGCGACTCGACCATCCGCGCGCTGAATACCGAGAAACATCGCTGGCGTGACCGCGGGCGCGACCGGGCGGACGTCGACCGAAAACGCGTAGTCGCGTTCGAAATCGCGCATCGCAAGGTTGTTGACGTGCACATGCTCGCCGGCCGCGATGGGTTTGCTGGCGAAACCAATGATCTGGTTGTACCGGCGAACCGGGGCGCCGACAGCGATGTTCCGCGTTGCCACCTTGTGCCCTGGCGGAATCATCCCTTTCACCGTGACGCCTTCGCTGGCGAGCGTCGCCCCGGACATCAGCTGAACACGAGCGATCACGACGTCGTCGGCGGGATGCAGGCGAATCGTCGGCGTTGCGAAGGGCGGCGGGCTCGCGGAATGCATGTTAATCAAGCGAAATCTGTCGAGTTGCTAATGCTACGTCGTTCCTATAATCGGCTGCTACCGCGTGATCGGTACCGATGCGCGAGGGTGTGCCTGGTCGCCATGCGGCGTGGTGGCAGCCGACCTGCGAACAACAATCAGAGGATCACATGGGAGACAGACTCAAAGGCAAGGTGGCGCTGGTCACCGCCGCCGGGCAAGGCATCGGCCGGGCGTCCGCGCTGGCGATGGCAAACGAAGGCGCCACGGTCTATGCCACCGATGTGAACCTCAAACTGCTGGAGTCGCTCAACGACCACCCGGGCATCGTGGCGCAAAAACTGGATGTCCTTGACGACTTGCAGATCAAGTTCACCATCGAAGGCCTGCCGCCGCTCAACATTCTCTTCAACTGCGCCGGTTTCGTGCATCAGGGCACGATCATGGAGACGCATGACGAGGATTGGGATTTTTCGTTCAATCTGAACGTTCGCGCCCCATTCAAGGTGATACAGGCGGCGTTGCCGCGCATGGTGGCCAACGGTGGCGGATCCATCATCAATATGGCCAGCGTCTGCGGCAGTATCAAGGGGCTGCCGAACCGCTTTGTCTACGGCGCCACCAAGGCTGCCGTCATCGGCATGACCAAAAGTGTTGCGGCGGACTACGTGAAGGGCGGCATTCGTTGCAATGCCGTGTGCCCCGGCACGGTCGATACGCCGTCGCTGCATGATCGCATGGCGGCATTGGGTGACATCGACGAGGCGCGCAAGATGTTTGTGTCGCGTCAGCCCATGGGGCGCCTAGCGAAAGCAGAAGAAATTGCGCCACTGGTCGTTTTTCTCGCCTCGGATGAATCAGCGTTCGCAACAGGAAACGCCTACATGATTGATGGCGGGATTACGATTTGACTGCGTCAAATCGAGGACGACGCGCCTGCGGCGCTAGGACGACGGCGCTTCGCGCCTAGGACGAATGACGCAAAGGTGGGCAGTGTGTCTTGTTTGATGTTGGCCAATCAGGTGCGCAAAGTATTTTCCTTTTGTCCTGTCTGTTCTGTTCTAGTTCGGTCCCGTCCTAGGCCGCGAAGCTGGCCGTCGTCCTAGCGCCGAAGGCGCGTCGTCCTTTTTCGGAGAGAAGCAATGAAACTAGTACGTTACGGCAAACCCGGGCAGGAAAAGCCCGGCATCATCGACGCGGATGGCAACGTCCGCTCGGTCGTTGATCTCATCAGCGACTGGGATGGCGAGCACCTGACCGCCAAGGTGCTGGCCAAGATCGCGAAAATCAATCCGGCCAAGCTGCCGTTGGTGAAGCCCAAGACCCGTCTTGGCCCGCCGATTGCGCGCCCCGCCAAATTCGTGGCGATTGGCCTCAACTTCGCAGACCATGCCGCCGAATCGAACCTGCCGATTCCGAAAGAGCCGGTCGTCTTCAACAAATGGACGAGCTGCATTCAGGGGCCGAACGACGACGTGATGTTGCCCAAGGGTTCGGTCAAAACCGACTGGGAAGTGGAGCTCGGCGTCGTCATCGGCACCCGCGCCCGCAGCGTCAGCAAGAAAGACGCGCTGAACCACGTGGTCGGCTACTGCCTCGTGAACGATGTCTCGGAGCGCGAATGGCAGATTGAGCGTGGCATGACCTGGGACAAGGGCAAGGGCTTCGACACTTTCGGTCCAATCGGCCCCTGGCTGGTGACGGCGGACGAAGTGGGCAACCCGCAAAAACTCAACATGTGGCTGGATGTGAACGGCGTGCGCCAGCAGACCGGCAACACGAAGACCATGATTTTCGACGTTGCCACCATCGTTGCGTACTGCTCGACGCTGATGACCCTCGAACCCGGCGATATCATCACCACGGGCACGCCACCCGGTGTGGGAATGGGCAAGAAGCCGACCGCGACCTTCCTCAAGGCGGGCGACGTCATCACCCTCGGCATCGACAAGCTGGGCGACGCCAGGCAATCGGTCGTCAAGTTTTCGCCGCCGAAAGCAGGTTAATGCACTGCGCATGCGCGCGGGTGCCTCGCGCGTGCGATCTGCGCGAGCTTCGCATTGGATTGACACCCGCATGCCACAACGTGGTCGGATGACGCGAAATTGAACGCGTGCTGACGACGCGCGGTTTGCGTGAATCGTTGCGGCCACCACCGTCGCTTCAGATCAGTCTGAATTGAGGGGCATTCCAGAGCGTCTTTGTGTGTTGTACGACACCGCACATCGCAGACGGATCGCTTTGCGTCCGCTGCGGTATCGGTGCAGCGATTGGTTCCGTAGAATCGGCAACGCGTTCTGCTCGCTGCACCTTCGTGCACCACGGGCGGAAACGAAACTCTTAGAGCCCTCCAATGCACGACTGTCGATTGCGATTCCCAAAGCGTCTGCCTCACCGCATGGCTACCGTGTTGGCCACGCTCACGTTGCTCGCGGCGACGCCGACGATTCATGCGGCGTGCAATTTCAACGCCGACCAGCATGGTCCGTCCACCGCAACCGGGACGACCGACGCCCTGATTCTGCTGCGCACCTTGCGCGGCTTGTCCGGGCCGAGCCGTGTCACCAATGCGGTGCACCCGGGAGCAACGGATTCCGACGTGGCGACCTACCTCCAGTCGGTCGGACTCGGGCTGGACGTTGATGGCGATGGCGTGATCTCAACGATTGACATCATTGTCATCGCGCGCCACCTGTTCGGTTTCCGCGGTGACGCACTGATGTCCGGGTACACCGCAACAGCGAATGCCGTTCGAAAAACTGGGGCGGAACTCCAGGCCTTCCTGGACAATGGCTGCGTCGTCGGCCCGGATCCACAGGTCGGCATTACGGTGTGGAATGCGATGAATGCGCAGCTCGCGCTTGGCACCGCAGCGGGAGTGAATGCCGCCAAGCAATACATGACCGACACGGCCGTCGAAAATTATGCCGACGCGCTCACTGCAATCGCGACAGACTTGCCCGCGCTCATTGCCAGCTACAGTCAACTGGTGCCGCGACTGGTGCAAAACGACATCGCGGAGTACTGGGTCAGCGTGCCGGTCATCGGAAGCACCACTGGGCAACGCCTAGTGCATCTGGTGACCTTGCTGCGCATGGCCGACGGTAGTTGGCGCGTGGACTCGATGTAGAGGCGCCGCGGTGCGTGCCCCTTTTTCGCGTCTTGTCCTCCGAGTTCGCCGCCGCGCGACGCGACGCGGCACGCCCAGCAATCGCGCGGCGCTTGCGCTCGCGGCTTGCCTGGGAGTGATGGGTGCAGGCGCGTCCACGGCAGCGATTGTTGAGCCGACGGTCAGCGGAAAAATCATTGATGCCACGACGAAAGCACCGATTTCCGGCGCCCTCGTATACGGCTACTACGCGACCGCTGCGGGGTCACTGGGTGGTGGACACGTAACTGCGGAGCAATTACGTAGTTTCGCCGTCACGACCAACGAGACGGGCCTCTTTATTGTTCCCGGTTGGCAGCAGGCGAAGGCGCCCCCTGGAGTGCGTCGCGACCGTTTCCCGGTGATCGCTGTCTTCAAGCCAGGGTATCGCACCGACCTGCGTGGCCTCCAGACCATTGCGCAGTGGTATCCAACCAACGCGCGAGCCGACGCGTTCAGTCGCAACGCCGGTGCCCACGAGCGCATCGACTGGACAGATGCACCGCACGAGCTGGCTCTCGCGAGCTCCGAGCTGGAGCGGTACCAGTCGCTGCGCGCCGCAAGCATGGGGGTGTCGATGCTCGGTGATTGCGGCTGGGAGAGCTATGCGCCGGTGCTCCGCGCTCTCCACGAGGAATTGCTTGGGATCATCCGTCGCACGGTGCCTGAGACCGATCGCGACGCCGACGGTTACCTCCGCAGCGGTCGCCCACACCCGATGCCGTTCGTCGACTTCCTCACCCGGTCTGCAGTTGACCGGCTATTGCAGCAATATAGACAAGATCCGGCGGCGTGGAAATGCGCCAGTCCGGTTCAGGTATTTGTAGGACGCCGTCCGTGAAGCCCATGCATCCCATCATCGCCCGAACACTGATTGCCAGCCTGCTCTTGGCAGCGCCGACGCTGTACGCGTACGAGATCAACAATCATGCCGATCTCACGCAGATGGCGGCCAGCATGGGGTTTCCGGACGTGGCTGGCTTCCCGAAGCAGGCGAAGCTAGGATTGAAGAAACTGAGCATCTTTGATTCGAATCAGACATTTCCGTTGAATCCCGGCCAGGGGCCGATCCCCTACTGCTTCGGGTCGGTGCGCGGCGATCCATTCGAAATTGTCACCACCAACGTGCTCGCGCAGCAAGACCCGAGCATTTCACAACCCAACTGGAACGCAGCCGGCGGAGCCAAACTGACGGTCTCGCAGCTGTTCCGCTATGGTGCCTGCTTCGAAGATACTGAGGCGCCCGGCAAGCGCCCGCTTGCCCACTTCTACAACCCGCAAGACAACGGTGAAGGACTAAGCATCGGCATCATCCAACCGGGCCCAAGTTCGCTGCACTGGATGCTCATGCGCAACGCCATGCCTGATGGCAACACCGGGCAAAACCACTTCACGTGGATGGATGCGCGGGACTACTTCCACCGCGCGCTGACGTCGACGACAAAAGCAAACCGGGAGTTGAATTGGGGCCTCACCTTCCAGGCCCTCGGTCATGTATCGCATCATCTGCAGGACATGGCCTCTCCGCAACACACACGCAACGACCAGCACTGCAGTGCGACCCTTTGCCAGTACTTTGGCCTGTACCGGCCGAGCGGGTACGAGACGCACATGGAGTCGCCCAATCGCTTCCAGTTCGTCCAGGCGCTCGCGATGACCGCTACAACCCCCATGATGTTTGGTCTGCCCCGTGAATTCTGGAATGCCAACACCAACGACAGCCTGTTCACCACCAATCCGTCGCGCCCCATGCTGGCGAACGAGGGAATGGCCGCCTACACCAGCACCAATTTCACCTCGGCAGGCAAGGACTACCGCATCAACCCCTTCGCCACAACGAACGTCATTCAACCCGCCAGTGGTTTGCCGTTCCCGCGCCCGTCGCAGGTGTTCAACGACGTCCCCGTGGCCGATCTGCTACCTCCCGATCAGAGCGAAAACGTTCGCGTCATCCTCTGCGGCGGAAGTCTGGCCAATTGCAAGATGCGCTTCATGGGCACCGAGGTTGACCCGGCGGCACGCACCACGTCGGTATCGGCGTTTTCGCAGTTGCTACTGCGGCCAGCCGGCACGTATGGCGGCTCTGGCGCCTTCCAGCAGAACTACTTCACCTACGACGACGCCGCGCGAAAACTGATCCCCAAAGCGGTGGAATACAGCGCAGGCTTGATCAACTATTTCTTTCGCGGTGAGATGCAGATCAGCCTCGGCGCGGATGGCCTCTATGGCTTGATTGATGGCGGCGATCCAGGCGCGATTTGCAAGGATGCCTGTGGCTTCCGCAAGCTGAAGCTGAAGGTAAAAAACACCACAGCGGCGATCAATGGCTCGGCGCAAAGCATGGCTGGAGGCACGCTGGTCGGTGTGGTGAAGTTCTCGCGCAACAGCTGCTACACGACCGACTGGACCGGCGATGCTACGGAGCTCAACATTTACTCGAGCGGCCAAAAGACGGCCTGCCTCTACGCTGGCGGCACCGAGCCGGTGGAAGAGATGGTGATGTCTGCCCCGCTGGCAGGTGGCCTGACCCTCGCTGCGGACGCCGAGCGGGAAATTGTGCTGGACTTCTCGGCCAACCTCATCCCGGTGAATGCCTGGAATATTCGCCTGCAACTCGTCTACCGGGGCGCACTGGGCGCCGAAACCGACGCCGTGGTCGTCGCAACGCGGCAACTGTCCGCGCCATCGGTACTGCGCTTCGTGAACGAATCCGACAATATCCTGATCAACCAGCAGTTCTACACGCGCTCTCAGGTTAACTCGAATCAATCGCTCATCTCCCAGTGTGATTGCCGCTACACGCGCAGCGACGGTACGTTGACGCTGGACGCGCTCAACCCAATCAGCCAAATCTCCTGCTACCTTCCGAGGTCGGAGGTCTTTGAACTGCGCAACCGGAACGGCACCCTGCTGGCGCAAACCGCATCGCTGCCCTACGCTCGTCAATCGGTGCTGGTGGCGCTGGGCGATCTTGACGATGCGACCACGCAAAACGGCATCTATGACTACCCACCGGGCGATCCGCCGGAATTGCTCGCATATACGCGCCGCTTTCACTACAACGACGAAGCAGGCACGCTCAACGCGCAACTGTTTCCGATCTACCGGACGATGCCCTACAACGGTGGCCGCGTGTTCTACTGGGTAAGCAGCCCGAGTGAGCCCATCGCGCCAAGGTCGCTCGAAGCCGCGCGTCCGGCGCTATCCAACACCACTCCCATTCCGATGGCGAGTTTGAGTTTCTAGGGGCCGTTCCGAGGGAACGGGGCGGGTGTCAAGTGGCACTCGAAGGTGGCGACGGCGTAGCGCACGCCCCGCGCAGCGCGCGCACCCAGCCCTCGACCGCAGTGCGATCAGCGTAAATCGCGGGCGCTGCGGTTGCGATGCGCTCGCGCAGACGATACGCCAGCGCCTTGTCCGTCAGCAGGTCGCGGACCAGCCGTACGTAATCTGCGACGGATGAGGCGATCACCTCGCTGGCCCCGGCTGCAACGAGCGCTGCGGCTGCAAAACGACTGCGCAGATGATCCCCCGGGCAGGTCACGACGGGCGTGCCTGCCGCAAGCGCGTCCCAGGTGCTGATTCCGCCGCCCACCGGAAACGGGTCGAGCAGCACGTCGCAGGCCGCGATCAACTCGATGAATTCGGTGCGGGATCGCCGCCCAAAGAAACGGACGCGGCTGGCGGCGGCGCCCAGTGTGTTCGCGAACCGCGCCTGAATCGCCGCCATTTGCCCCGACTGTGTCGGCTCCGGCAGCAGCAGATGCGCGCTGGGGTTCGCATCCAGAATCTGCCGCAACACGTCATCGAACGCCGGCATCAGCTTGAACAGGGACTGCGGACAAATCAGGAGCGGCGGCTCGACCGGCACACGCAGCGACTGCCGCGTGCGGGCGATGGCCGCGGGTGGCGGCAGCGTGATCCCCTCAGCTGGGTAGTCAGGAAACGGCAAACCGTCGAGCCGGAGCAAGCGCTCGCTGTAATGCGCCTCGCTCCCGGGCGGTTCGAGCACGGCGTAGCTCACGTACGCGTCAATCGTCGGCAGCCCGCTGGTGCACGGGTGGCCGAGCGTGTTCCACTGCACCGGCGCCAGGCGCGCATGAGCGAGGAAGTAGGTGAGCGCTTCCATGCCGATTTCAGGGTAAAGCAACAGATCGGGCTGCACGCCGGCGATGATTTCGCGTGCGGCATGCAGATCGAACGGCAGTCGGTGCACGGTGCTCTGCGCCTGCATCTGCCGCGCCAGCGCGTCGTCGCGAAATGGCGGCAGCAAAAACAGATGCACGTCGAACTCGTCGCGCGGAATGCCCGCGAGGATCGCGTGCATCGCGCGCCCCACGCTGTGGTTGAAGAGAAAGCTGGAGCAGACGCCAATGCGTCGCTTGCCCGCGCGTAGTGCCGCCACAGCGTTCGGCCCTGTGTGGACGTGTGGCGCGGTGTACACGAGCTCCGGCGCGCACTGCCGCAGCGTGCTGGCGAGCACGGCGAGTACGTCGCGGTCATCGCTGCGGCCGTGATACGAGAGGTAGAACGGCGTATCGCCGAAATCATTAACCGGATCGTCGAGCCGAAGCCCGCTCGCTGCGACATCGCGCAGCGCGGTCACAAAGGCAGCGCGCGCGTGATCAATCGCCGCCTCCGACGCCGGGATGCTGGGCAGGAGCGTCGCCTGTCGCAGGCGAAGACCGGCATGCTCGCGCACCGCGAGGGCCGAATCGAACACTGCACGCGCCGCGTCGGGGTTGGCGTTCTCGCTTTCCAGTGCAGCAAGATTCATCGTCAGCGTGGCGTTGCCTGCATCCACTGCGAGCCCGGCGCGATACGCCGCGCGGGCCGCATCCACGTTGCCCGCCGCGTCTTCCATTTGCCCGAGTGCGTTGCAGATCGCGAGCGACTTCGGCAACCGTTTCGCACTGGCACGCGCCAGCGTGAGCGCTTCGCCACGTTCGCCCAGATCGTTGAGCACGTCCACCAGCGTGGCGCGCGCGCCGTCGTGATCGGGTGCGCGCTTCAGGCAGTCCTGCAGCAGCGCGCGGGCTGGCCCCAGGTCACCCCGTTGCATCGCGGTCAGCGCGCGGTTGTAGCGGGCGTCGATCAGCGCCGGGTCGGCCTGCATCGCTGCCGCAAACGCGGCGTCGGCGGCGCCGTAGTCGTGCCGTTGCCGCAGCAAGCCCCCGAGATTGTTGTGCGCGGCCGCGAAGCCGGGTTTGAGTGTGATCGTGCGCTGGTACTCAGCCATCGCCTCGTCGTCACGCCCGAGCGCGACCAGCGCCAGCGCACGGTGGTAGTGCGCGTCGGCCACCGGTTGCGGCGACAGCTCGACCACGCTCGACAAACGAGCCAGCGCCAGTGCCGCCTCCCCGCCCGTCCATGCCGCAACGCCGCCGTAGTAAAGCGCGGCCAAATTATGCGGCTCGGCGGCCAGCACCTGCGCGTAGAGCGGCAAGGCCTCAACCGCGCGCCCGGCCTGATGCAACTGCACAGCGCGCTGCAAAGCCTGCGCCGGCACTAGCGATGCGTCGGGCGCCGCAGACGGCACACTCATCGTGCGCTCCATTGAGGAAAAAACAACGGATACGTCTTTTGGCGGCCAACGACCATCCGACGGTCATTCTGGCCTAATTTCTTTAGCAGTCGACTTCTCATCAAATCTCGCTACAACGACCGCCAGCTGGTCGTTACGTCTAAAAAGCCAATGGCGTTAGCGCAACAAAATCAGTGTCGCCAGTCCAAGGAAGATGAAGAATCCCCCCGTGTCGGTCACCGCCGTGAGCAGCACGCTGGAACCTGCCGCCGGGTCTTTGCCGTGGCGATAGCGCCACATCGGAATCAGCACGCCCATGATGGCGGCGAGCAACAGGTTCAGCGTCATCGCCAGCGTCAGCACCACGCCGAGCAGCAGGTTTTGCTCCATCACGCCGATCACCAAGCCGATCGCACCGCCGAAGATCAGCCCATTGATCGCGGCAACCGCCATCTCCTTGTTCACCAGCCGCGTGAAATGCTCGCTGCCGATCTGCCCAAGCGCGATGGCGCGCGCGATCATCGTTAGCGTCTGATTGCCCGAGTTGCCGCCAATGCCCGCCACGATGGACTGCAGCACCGCCAACACCGCGAGCTTGCCAATTGAGCCCTGAAACAAATCGGTCGCGCGCGACGCGAGGAACGCGGTAAAGAGATTGAGGGCCAGCCACTGCCAGCGGTTTTGCACGCTCTTCCACACGCTCGCAAACACGTCCTCTTCTTCGCGCAAACCGGCCTGCGCACGCAGGTCTTCTTCCGCGCTCTCACGCACGAAATCGAGCACCTCGGCCACCGTCACGCGGCCCACCAGAACGCCGCTGGCATCCACCACGGGCGCCGAAACGAGGTCGTAGCGTTCAAACGCCGCTGCCGCAGAATCGGCGTGGTCGGTCGGCTCGAATCGAATCGTTGGCTCGGTCATGACATCGCTGACCAGCTTGTCCTCGTTGGTGACGAGAATCACGTTGGTCGGCAACACACCAAGCAGCTTGTCCTCACGATCCACCACAAACACCTGATCGGTGTTGGCGGGCAGTTCGTCGAAGCGGCGCAAGTAACGCATCACGACCTCGAGCGTCACGTCCGGCCGCACATCAACCATCTCGAAGTCCATCAACGCGCCGACCATGTCCTCCTCGTAAGACATCGCCTGCCGCAACTGCTCGCGCTCTTCGGGATCCAGCGTTTTCTTTACCTCTTCGACCACTTCGCTGGGCAGGTCGGGGGCGAGCTCGGCCAGCTCGTCGGTATCGAGCGTGGCCGCAGCGGCCACCAGCTCGGGCGCGTCCATGCTCTCGATGAGGCTCTCGCGCACCGCATCCGAGGTCTCGACGAGAATCTCGCCCTCGCGCTCAGTCTTGACCAGATCCCAGACGAACAGCCGCTCGTCCAGCGGCAAGGCTTCGAGGATGTGCGCCACGTCGGCCGGATGCAGGCCATCCAGCGTGCCACGCAAATTGGCGAGCACGCCCTGAACGACCGGGTTTTGCGAGGGGTTGTCGAGCGTGTCGGCCAGGCTCTCGGCAAAACCGGACAGCAGCCGGTATTGGCGAACCAGCAGGACGACGTCGGCTAGGGCTTCGCTGAGCGCATCATCCACGCTCGCACTGCCAGCGACAGGCGACTCTTTGTCGTGAGCTTCGGGCATGGAGGGGGAACGTCCAAGGGAAAAAATGGCGCGATGCGATAGGCGAGATTGTAGGGGGCAAATTCGTTGCGTGCGAATTCGGGGCACGGACTACCGCCCGCGTCACCGAGTGCGGCGCGTTGGCACGCACCGGCCGGTTCACCGTGGGCGCGTCGAACGGTCTGATGGATACCTGTGGTTTGTACTGCGCGCACAAACGCGATGGCCGCGGGAGGCCCATCAATCTTTGTTCCGACGATCGTGCTTCGCGCACATACCTCCAAGCCGCTTCGCAGTGCCCATCGCGGCGAAAGACGGGAAACCGGATGGGAGCCTCCGGGTCCCGCGGTGCCACCGGAGGGCGATTGCGTTCCCTGCCCGGACTTTCCACCCGACCGAACCCAGTCGCTTTCGCGCGCGAGTGGCCGCCAGGTAAGCGGCGGGCACACGCCCGTGAGACTCAGTCGGGCAACTCCACCTGCGGCATGCGCGCAAGGATGATGCCGGTCTTCTTGCGCAAGCCCGGTGCGCCGAGGTTGCGTTCGTAAAACCGCGGGTTGGGCGCCATGGCGGCGAGCTTCGCGGCCTGTTCGGCAGTCAGTTGCGCTGCGGACACGCCGTAGTAGCGCTTCGCCGCAGCCTCGGCACCGAAGATGCCGTTGCCCCACTCGATCACGTTCAAGTAAAGCTCAAGGATGCGCTCCTTGTCGAGCATGTTCTCGAGCATCAGGGTGATGATCGCTTCCTGCCCTTTTCTCAGGTAACTTTTGTCAGGCGAAAGGAAGAGATTTTTCGCCAGCTGCTGGGTGATGGTGGAACCACCCGCGACCCGCTTGCCTTTGGCGCGGTTTTTTTCCAGCGCGAGCTGGATGCCGTCCCAGTCAAAACCTTCGTGCTCCACGAATTTCGAATCTTCAGCGGCCACCAGCGCCCGTTTGAGGTTGCGCGAGATGCGCTCGTAGGGCACCCATTGGTAACGCAACACCGCGTCGGGCTTTTTCTCGTGCAACTCACCCATGCGGTAGGCCATGAACGCCGTGCGCCCAGGCGGATGATCAGCGTACCACCACACCAGCGTGGCGAACCACACTTGCGCCGCAACGAACATGAGCACGAGCCCGAGCACCACGGCCATTGCCATGCGCAACCCGGTTCGCAGCAGCTCACCCATGGCGTGCCCCTGCTGACCGGCACACTGGGTACAAGGATTCGCAGCGCACTACGACGCGGCGAGCTCGGCCCGCATGCGCGCGATGATGGGCGCGGTAACAGGCTGAACGCCGCGCCACTGCACATAGCTTTCGGCAGCCTGCTCCACCAGCATGCCCAGACCATCGGCAATGCGCGCGGCGCCGTGCTGCGCGGCCCAAGCCATGAAGATCGTGGGCACCTTGCCGTACATCATGTCGTAAGCGAGCGCACCGGGTGCAAACACTGCCGCCCCATCGGGCAGCGGCAGCGCACCGGCCAAGCTGGCCGACGTCGCGTTGATCACGCAATCGAAGCGTTGCCCCTGCGCCAGCAAGTCCGAGGCTGGCAGTGCAGACACCGGATGCGTTGCCAGGTAAGGCGCCACAATCGCATCGGCGTTTGCCTGGGTGCGGTTGACGACGACGATCGCGGTCGGCTCGCGCAGCAGCAGCGGGCCGATCACACCGCGCGCCGCACCACCCGCGCCGAGCAGAAGGACTCGCTTTCCCTTGAGCGAAAAACCGAGATTGCCTTCGATGTCCCGCACGAGGCCGGCGCCGTCGGTGTTGTCGCAATACCAGTGGTCGCCGCGCCAGGCCAGAAAGTTGGCCGCGCCGGCTTGCTGTGCACGCAGCGAGGCTTCACGTGCGATGGCGAACGCATCGCGCTTGAAGGGCACCGTCACGTTGGCGCCGACGCCGCCTTCGTTGCGAAAGCGTTCAAGGTCGGCGGCAAAGTCACCGAGCGGGCACAGCCGGCGGTCATAATGAATTTGCTGGCCCAGACCGGCGGCGAACGCGGCATGAATGTTCGGGCTCTTGCTGTGCGCGATGGGGTTACCGATGACGGCGTAGCGCGCGTCGCTGGCGGAAGAAGTCGAGGAGGCGGTCATGGTTTGCTGCTCGCGGGCGTGGCCGCGGCGTTGGCCGTGGGGTTGGGGTTGCTGGTGGCGTTGCCGGCCGTGCTCTCCAGCTCGCCAGTCCGGGTGAAACTCCAGGTTCGCGTGATGTAGAGAATGTCGGTATCGCTGCGGATATCGGGGGGGAACGGCGCATAGGGTGCCGCCAGCTCGACAATCTTTACGGCGGCCGCGTCGAGAATTTTTTTACCGGAACCGCGATCCACTTCGATTGACTCGATGCGACCGTCGGCCTTGATGCCCACGGTCAACACCAGCGAGCCGTAAAGCTTTTGCACGCGGGCGGCCTCCGGGTAATTGGCGTTGCCCACGCGCTCAACCTTCTGCCGCCAGTCTTCGACATAACGCGCGAAACGGTATTCACTGGCGCGCGCGCCGACATGCTTTTTCTTCGGGCGCTGCTGGTAGGAATCGAACTCGCGCGCAATCTGCGCTTCCAGACGCTGCAGTTCCAGCGCCTTTTCCGAAAGCTCGCGGTAGGCGTTCGCAGTTTCGAACTTGCTGGTTTCTTTGGCGTCGCGATCAGTGTTCACCTGCTGTCTGGATTTGAGTTGTTGCAGCAGTTCGCGCGTCTGCCGCTCCAGCGTCTCCACCTGTTCGCGCGCGGCCGCCAGTTGCGTTTGCTGGGACTCAACGGCGCTACGCGGCAGCGGCGATTTCAGCACGCGCTTGGCGTCTGTGTTGCCCCCGCCATCGAGATTGGCCTGTGCCAGAAAATCGGCTTGCGCGGGTTTGGACTGCGTGCGCGCATTTACCAGCGACACCTCCAGCGGCGGCGACGGCGCCGGTTGCCGGAACAGTTTGGGCAGCTCAAAGTGAATCGAGAAAAACAACAGATGAATGCCAAGCGAGGCGCCGAGCGTCCAGCGAAGCAGCGGGCTCATGCCCGCGTTGATGGTCGGGGTGGCACGAGCCACCACGGCGGCCGCGCGCTTGGGTGTGTCGTTTCGCGCCGTGCGGCCCCGACGCTCTGCCGGCACTGCCGACCGTGACGCCTTCATGGACTGCACAGCGTCGATGGCCGCAACGGCGCGAACCGTGGGCGGGGTGGCGGGAGGGGCCGATTTCACACGCCGATTTTACGGGTCGCCGCGGCCTGGCAAGCGGCTGAACTACTTCACGCGTCGTCAGTGGAATCGGGCGTGCCCGGCACCGTTTCGACAAAGCGAACGTGCAACGCTGGTTCAAACAGGTCCACTTCAGCGACCGCGAGCACCACTTGCATGCCCGGCGCCTGAAACGGCATGTCGTTGATGCGCTGAACGATCGGCAAGCGGTCGAAGCGCACCAGATTTTCGCGAATAACGCGGGCGGTAAGTTTGTCGATGCTTTCCTGCTGCAAATATCGCAAGCACCAGTAAAACTCCATCTGCTGCTGGAACTCGGCGTAGCCGGAGTACGTGGCGTCAAAATCGGCCACCGCGGAGAGCAGCTCCGCGTTGCCACGCTGATACGGCGCGGCTTCCTCACGCGTGAGCGCGATCAGTTGCCGCTGGTTGACCAGATCGGAGTAGCGACGCAGCGGCGAGGTCGCCCAGAGGTAGCACGGCACGTTAAGCCCCTCGTGGGCGCCGGGCGCCGTAGACATGCGCGTTTTGCCAGCGCCCTGCACACGGAACATGCCCACCCACTCGCGCGCCGCGAGTGCCTTGGCCCAGCTCACGTTGGCAAAGATCATGAGCTCCGACACCAACGTGTCGACCGGCGAGCCACGCTGCCGCGTGCTGATGTCGATGCGACAGTCGGCAGCGTCGGGGTCACCGGTCACCGCGAAGTTGTAGTCGACACGGTTGACGGCTTGATCGCCGCGTTCGGCCGCCAGCTTTTTCGCGAACGCGAGCAAGATGCGCAGGGAGGCTGCATGCGGGTTGTCCGCGGCGCCGTCATGGCCAGGTTCGAGCCAGCGGCCTTGATCCAACACCGGAATGCGCAGGTTCGACGCCATCGCCACCCGCTCAAGGGTGGTGCGCGTAGCGACGACGTTGAGATCGGCGTCAAGTTCGGCGTACAGCGAGAGCGCTGGCGGCGTTTTGCCTGCGTCGAGCGAAAACGCGCCCACCACGGCGTCAGGCAGCATGGTGATCTTGTTGCCGGGCATGTAGACCGTCGACAGGCGGTCACGCGCAACGCGGTCCAGCGCGCTGCCGGGCACGATGGCAACGGCTGGCGCCGCGATGTGAATGCCGAGCCGCCACCCCCCACCGGGCAGCGCGCTGAGTGAGAATGCGTCGTCGATCTCGGTGGTGGAATCGTCGTCGATACTGAATGCCGCGACATCGGCCTCAGTCAGATCCGGAATCGGCGGCACGGCGGCACCGGCTGGAAAGGCGATGCCCTTCGGGAAGGTAGCGCGCAGGAATTTCTCGAAATGCAGCGCGTGTGTTGACGGGATCGCACCAGCGCGCGCGAGCAAATGCACGGGGGCCATCCGTGCCCGATCTGCGGCGGCGGCCAGCGCCTTGTAGGCGAGCGACTGCCTGTCGGGTGCGTGCAGCAGCGCCGCCCACTGGACGGCAATCTCTGCAGGCGCGCAGCCGGCGACCAACTCCTTTACCCAGGCGTCGACCTGCTCGGCCTCGCGAGCCTTGCGTTCAATGCTCGCGAGCGCCGCCTTGAGCGCGCCTTCCGGTGCACGCTTGTAGCGGCCTTTTCCGCGTTTGTAGAAATACATCGGCGCGTGCTGCAACGCGAGCGCCGTCGCCGCCTGCTGCACGGGGGTGGCGGCGACACCGAAATACTCGCGCGCCAGATCGACGAAGCCAAAATCCTCCCCATCCGCCGCGCCTTCGGCGCTCTCCCACAGCAACTGCATGTCGATGCCGCTGCCACCGGCCTGCGCGGTGGCCAACGTGCTCGCCTCGGCCAGCAGTTGCGCTGCGGTCGGTGTCTCAAAGCGCAACAGTACGCTCGCGGCCTTGACCTTGATGCGGCGGCCGCCGGGCAGCTCAATTTGCAGGGCATTGTCCTTGTCGGACAGGATGGCACCGGCCTTGATCTGGCCCTCGTCTTCGAACAATAAATTCATGAAACTACTGATTCGTGATGCCGTGCGGGACGTGCCCGGCGGTGACCACGCGACTGGCAGATTCCACATGCCGGCGCTGGTCGTCAAAGAAAATGTCGGCGCCAAATGCGCGCAGGAATTCGGCCTTGTCCAGTCCGCCGAGGAACAGCGCCTCGTCGATTCGCACCCCCCAGGCGCGCAAAGTACGGATCACGCGCTCGTGCGCGGGGGCTGAGCGCGCCGTGACCAGGGCGGTGCGGATGGGCTGATGATTGCGCGGGAACTCAGTCTGGATACGATGCAGCGCTGCGAGGAAATTTTTGAACGGGCCGCCTCCGAGGGGTGTCGCCGCCGCTGCGCGTTCGGACGCGCTGAAGGCATCGAGCCCTTGCGCCTGATAGATACGCTCGGCTTCGTCCGAAAACAACACGGCGTCACCGTCAAACGCGATGCGCAGTTCGTCAATCGGCGTCTCGTTTCCAGCTGTCGCGCTCTGCACGGCACGCTGGCGAGCCACGCCACCCGCCTGCGGCACGATGGTCGCGGCGGCATGCCCGGATTCGAGCGCGTGCCGGACGTCCTCTGGATCGGCCGAAAGAAACAGGTGCGTCCCCAACGCGGGCACGTAGCGCGACGTGTCGCTGCCGCTGGTGAACACCGCCCGGGTGATACCAAGGCCGTAGTGGCGGATGGCGTTGAAGATGCGCAAGCCCGTGTCCGCGCTATTGCGTGACAGCAGCACCACCTCAACATACGCGCGACCCGCGTCGTTGAGTTTGAGCAGTTTGCGCACGAGATCGAACGCGACGCCCGGCGTCAGTAGTTCGTTTTCGTGCTCAACCTGATGCTGCTGGTACGCCTCCACACCGGCCGCTTCGTAGACCGCGTGGCTCTCGGACAGGTCAAACAACGCCCGCGAGGAAATCGCGATGATTAGCCGGTCGTCGATCTGAGCGGGCATGGGCGGTGCGGCTAGAGCGGCTTGGGCAGTGGCTTTTGGGCGGCAACAATGTAACCGGGGATGGCCACGCCGCCTTCGGTGCGCAGATCCACGTCTTCAATCGCTACCTCAACGTAACCATCTTCCGCAAGCAAGCGGCGAACATGGCTTTCCTTGTGCGAGTAACGCAGGCTCTTCTCAACCACGAGATCCGGTCCATCCTCCGGCGCGCGCTCGCACGAAAAGAACAGCCAGCCACCCGGCTTGAGCACCTTGAACGCGTCACGCAACGGCGTCTCCAGCGCCCCTACGTAAATCATCACGTCGGCGGCAACGATTACCTCAAACTCGTTGGCGTCCGTCGCATCCAGCGCATCGAGGAGGTTGACGTGATGAAAGCGGGTGTAAGCCTTGTGCTTCTTCGCCTCGTCGATCATCGGCATCGACAGATCAACGCCGACGAAATGGCCGTCGATGGCGCCCAGAGATGCGCCAAGTAGGCCGGTACCGCAACCCAGGTCAAGAATGCTGAGTTTGCGTGCCGGGAATTTTTCGGTGATCAACGCAGCGATGCGTTGCGGCACCCGGTATTTGAGTGCTCCCACGAGGTGAGTATCAAACCGGACCGCATACTGATCGAACACCGCACGCGTCATGCCTTCGGGTTGTCGTGCCGGCGTTTCTCCGGCGAAAACGGCGCGCAGATAGTTGAATTCCGGATCGTCCGGGTGCAGGCGCAGGGCGTCGTTGATGTGCAGCGTGGCTTTTTCAGGCTGGCCCTGGTCGTGTGCGACCATCGCCAACCCGAAGTGCGCGTGGGCGTCCTCCGGATTGTCGGCCACCGCGCCGGCAAAGAATTCGCGGGCTTCGTCCAGCTTGGACTGCGAACGCAGCGCGGCACCGATCATGCTCTTGATGCCCGGCACGTTCGGATTGCGGCTGAAGGCGAATCGGAGGTGACGCTCGGCGGCAGCATGGTCGCCCAACGCGGTTGCCAGGTTCACCGCGGTCTCGCGGAATTTCAGGTCGTCCGGCATCAGGGCGACGGCCTTTTCGATGCTGTCGCGCGCCTCCTTCGTCTGCCCCAATGCGCGCTGTGCGTCAGCGAGGCAGTAGTGTGGCAGCGCCTGCATGGGCGACAGTTCCGCGGCGCGCTCAGCGGCTTTCAGCGCGCTCGACAGGTTGCCCGCTTCTTTGGCCAGCATCCAGCCGCAGACGTAAATTCGCGCATCGTCGGCATCCTGTTGCTGCAACGCGTTCAGCGCGATGGCCGCTTCGCGCAGGCGACCCGCGCGAATATCTGCTTCTACCGCTTTGAACAGCGGGGCGCGCGCGGCCTGCCGCTCCTGCGTCGCCTGCGCGGTGGGCTTCATGGTGGGCAGGGAGTACGGTGAATTGGACATAGTGAGGACGATGTGTAAATCGCAGGAGGTGCGTGTGAATCGGTGCGGACGCGGCGACTAAACGGGGCGCATCAGACGACGACCTTCCGTGGGTCCGTCAGCTGTTGCAGCAGCTTGGCGTGGATACCACCGAAGCCGCCGTTGCTCATGATGAGAATATGGTCACCCGGTCGCGCTTCAACGGCCAACGCACACACCAGCGCGTCGAGGTCACGAAAGTCGGCAGCGCGCTCGGCGATCGGCGCCAGCGCTTCTGCCACGTCCCAGTTGACACCGCCAGAGTAGGAGTACACCCGCGCCGCTCCGTCAAAGCTGGCGGGCAGGCGGGCGCGCATGGCACCCAATTTCATGGTGTTCGACCGCGGTTCGAACACCGCAAGAATCCGCTCGTCTGGCCCGGCGGCACGCCTGAGCGCCATGATCGTCGCCGCAATCGCCGTCGGATGATGCGCGAAGTCGTCGTACACCTTGACGCCGCCCGCTTCGCCGCGCAGCTCCATCCGTCGCTTTACGCCCTTGAAGCGGGCGAGCGCGGCAATCGAATCCGTCGGCGATACACCGAGATGCCGTGCAGCGGCGATCGCGGCGAGCGCATTGAGGCGGTTGTGCTCGCCCGGCATGTCGAGTTGCAGCAAGCCAAACCGCTCACCACCGAAGTCCACTCGACCGTCAGCCGTCAGGTGCCAACCCTGCTCAACGCCAAACGGCTCGCGGCCGCTCCAGCAACCCATCGCAAGGGCCTCGGCAATTTCAGCGTCGGCGCCGTTGTAAATGACGCGCCCACCCGCAGGCACGATACGGACGACGTGATGAAACTGGCGACGGATTGCGGCGACGTCAGGAAAGATGTCTGCGTGGTCGTATTCGAGATTGTTCAGCACGAGCGTGCGCGGCTTGTAGTGCACGAACTTGCTGCGCTTGTCGAAGAACGCAGTATCGTATTCGTCGGCCTCGATGACGAACGGATGGCCGTCGACGACCGAGCCAAGCCGCGCCGAGACGCCAAAGTCCTGCGCCACGCCGCCGATCAGAAAACCGGGGTTGCGCTCGGCGTAGGTCAGTATCCAGGCCAGCATCGACGTCGTGGTCGTCTTGCCGTGTGTGCCGGCGACGGCCAGCACATGGCGGTGCCGCAAGACATGGTCGGCGAGCCACTGCGGACCGGAGACATAGTCGAGGTTGGCGTCGAGAATCGCCTCGATCAGTGGATTGCCGCGCGTGACGACGTTGCCGATGACGAAACAATCGGGCTGGAGCCGCAATTGGTCGGGCGAGTACCCCTCAATGAGGTCGATGCCGAGCGCCTGGAGCTGGTCGGACATCGGTGGATAAACGTTGGCATCGCAGCCGGTGACCTTGTGGCCGGCCTCACGCGCGAGTGCCGCGAGGCCGCCCATGAAGGTGCCGCAAATGCCGAGAATGTGGATGTGCATGAAACGGGGCTGGGAACGACGCGGCGCAATGCGCCCGGTCGCTGGAACTTCGAGTAACCGGCAATTATCCCAGCGTTGAGCAGCCACAGTCGACGGGGGTCGCTGGCGGGAGACAATTGATGCCCGGTCCTGACTCGTGCCCCCTTTTCACCATGACTTCCTTGCGCCAGCAATGCCTCGCCGCCCTTGGCACGTGCGACCCAAATGACAAGCTGGCTTTGGTTGCAACGTTAGCAAGCGCCAACATCGCCCCGGATCCAGCTGTGCCGCTTGCCGAGCCCGCAGGTCTTCCGGGACGTCCGCCCCGTCCGCTGATGGTGGCGCCCAAGGACGTGCCGCAACGCTCGCTGGGCACCAAGGAGGGTCGCGCCGCTCTGCTGCACGCACTGGCTCACATCGAGTTCAACGCGATCAACCTGGCACTGGACGCCGTGTGGCGGTTCACCGACATGCCGGAAGCGTTCTACCTTGACTGGCACAGGGTGGCCGTGGAAGAGGCGTATCACTTCCGCCTGCTGCGCGATCGTCTGGCAGCGCTAGGCTACGCCTACGGTGACTTTCCGGCGCACAACGGTCTGTGGGAAATGGCGGAGAAGACGAAGGACGACGTGCTCGCCCGACTGGCACTCGTGCCGCGCACGCTGGAGGCTCGAGGGCTCGATGCGTCGCCCCCCATCCGCGCCAAGCTGGCTGGCGCTGGCGACGTGGAAAGCGCGGCGATTCTCGACATCATCCTGCGCGACGAAATCGGCCATGTCGCCATCGGCAATCGCTGGTATCGATTTGTTTGCCAGCAGCGTGCAATGGACCCGGTTCAGACCTACGCAACGCTGGCGCAGCTGCACGGCGCTCCACGTCTGCGCGGCCCGTTCAACGTTGATGCCCGGCGCGCCGCCGGATTCGAGCAGGCCGAGCTGGACGCGCTGTAGCAGCGGCTGCGCCGCAAGCCTCAGTCGATGGTGACCTTCGCTTCCCGCACCAGTCGCGCAAATTTTTCGGTGTCGTCACGAATCTGACCCGCCATTTGTTCGGGTGTGTTGCCGATGGGTTCGGCGCCAATGTCGGCCATGCGTTTGCCGAAGTCTGTGGATTGAATGATCTTCATCGATTCGGCAGACAGGCGAGCGACCACTTCCTTTGGCGTACCCGCAGGTGCCAGCAGCCCGAACCAGGTGCCGATGTCAAAGCCCTTGAGGCCCGCCTCGGCGAGCGTAGGCACGTCGGGCAGTGCCGACGAGCGCTTCCCGGTGGTCACGGCAAGCGCTCGCAGTTTGCCTGCCTTGATGTGCGCCAGCACTGGCGTAACTGTGTCGAACGACATCGCAACCTGCCCGCCAAGCAGATCAGTCGTGAGCGGGCCACTGCCCTTGTACGGCACGTGTACCAGCCCGATGGCTGCGAGGTTTTCAAACTGCGTGCCGATCAGATGTTGCGCGGTACCGTTGCCATTCGAGCCGTAGGTGAGTTTCTCCCTGGACGATTTGCCTTGCGCAATCAGTTCGGCGACGCTTTTCGCCGGGTTGGCTGCGCTGACCGTGAGCACGTTGGGCACCAGTGCGATTGTGGTGATCGGTGCGAAGCTCTTCTGATAGTCGTACGGCAGTTTCTTGTACACACTGGTAGCGATGGCGTGATGGACTGCGCCGACCAGCAGCGTGTAGCCATCGGGTCGCGCCTTGGCAACGTAGTCCGCGCCGATGGTCGCGCCCGCGCCCGGCTTGCTCTCGACGATCACCGGTTGCCCGAGCGCCTTGGATAGCGGCTCGGCGATTGAGCGTGCGAGCACATCAGTGGTGCCGCCGGCAGGGAAAGGCACGACCAGCGTGATCGGTTTGCTGGGCCAGGGTTGCGCCGCGACGCTGGTCGCAAAGCCGGCGAAGGCTGCGAATGAAATGCAGGCGGCGGCGAGAATGCCGCGGCGACGCTGATGTGCTGAAGTCATGACATGGTCCTCCTTGTTTGGTCACGTTTTCTGGGCTGCATACCGCTTGAGCACGAGATACCTACGCGCTTTTCAACTCACGGCAAACTGCATCGGTCACTTGTGCTGTCGTTGCGGTGCCACCCAGATCCCTGGTGTGGAGGGCCGGCGTCGCAGTCACCTTTTCGACGGCGCGCATCAAGCGTTGGGCTGCTGCGTGCTCGCCGAGATGTTCCAGCAACATGACGCATGACCAGAACGTGCCGACCGGATTGGCCAATCCCTTCCCCATGATGTCAAACGCCGAGCCGTGGATCGGTTCGAACATGGACGGGTAGCGTCGCTCTGGGTCGATGTTGCCCGTGGGCGCAATGCCCAGACTGCCGGCGAGTGCCGCGGCGAGGTCACTCAGGATGTCGGCGTGCAGGTTGGTGGCAACGATGGTGTCGAGACTGGCCGGACGATTCACCATCCGTGCCGTGGCGGCGTCCACCAATTCCTTGTCCCACTTCACGTCAGGGAACTCGGCCGCGACCTGCGTCGCGATCTCGTCCCACATCACCATCGCGTGGCGTTGCGCGTTGCTTTTGGTTACGACCGTGAGCAGTTTGCGTGGACGTGACTGGGCGAGCCGGAAGGCGAAACGCAGGATACGCTCTACGCCGACGCGAGTCATGATGGAGACGTCAGTGGCCGCCTCGATCGGATGGCCCTGATGCACGCGACCACCGACGCCGGAGTACTCCCCCTCCGAGTTCTCGCGCACAATAACCCAGTTGAGGTCCTCCGGCTTGCAGCGCTTGAGCGGCGCGTCGATGCCGGGCAGGATGCGCGTCGGGCGCACATTGGCGTACTGGTCAAAGCCCTGACAGATCTTCAGGCGCAGGCCCCAGAGCGTGATGTGGTCGGGTATGTGCGGGTCGCCGGCCGAGCCGAACAGGATTGCGTCTTTTCCCTTCAGGGCATTCAGGCCATCGGCCGGCATCATTTCGCCGTGGGCGCGATACCAGTCACCCCCCCAGCCAAAATTCTCAAAGTCAAAAGCAAACGCGCCATCGACGGCAGCCAACGCAGCCAGAACCGTTTGTCCAGCAGGCACAACCTCCTTGCCAATGCCATCACCAGGGATCGTGGCGATCCGATACGTTTTCATTGATGCGCTCCTCTTGAACTGCGGTTTGCTTGTTGCAATGCTAGGCGCGGCCGAATTGATCAAATCGCGTATTGAGTTAAAGTATTGTCAACCAGAAATTGACAAACAGTTTTCGCTGTGATGTTCTGCGGTCAGCGGCGAAAAAATCTCCTCCTGACTCACCATGAAGCCGTTCGCGAACTCTGTTGCCACCGGTATCCAGCCCGCCGATCTCGGCTTTCTGGTGGCGCTTGCCAGTGCCGGCAGCATGAGCGCGGCGGCGCGGGAACTGGGCATCACCAAGGCGGCTGTCAGTAAACGCCTGGCGCAGATGGAAACCCGCACACGCGTGGTGCTGCTTAACCGGACGACACGACGCATGAGCCTCACGCCCGAGGGCGAAGTCGTCGTCGAGCACGCGCGGCGCATTCTTGGCGACATCGAGGCGCTGGACCAAATCCTCCTTGGTACCCAGCAGTCCCCCAAAGGCCTGTTGCGCGTCAATGCAACGCTTGGCTTTGGGCGCAGTCACGTCGCGCCAGTGATCTCGCGCTTTGTACGACGCTTTCCCGATGTCGAGGTGCAGTTGCAGCTGTCGGTGAATCCGCCACCGCTGACCGATGACAGCTTCGACGTTTGTCTGCGCTTTGGCGCACCGCCGGATGCACGCGTGATTGCGCGTCGCCTTGCTCCGAACCGCCGCCTGCTCTGTGCTTCCCCCGCCTACCTGCGCCAGCGCGGGGAGCCGGCAACACCGGGCGAGCTTCTACGCCATCAGTGCATTGGCATCCGCCAGGGTGACCAAGCCTACGGGGTGTGGCGCCTGTCTACGGGAAAAGGTCGGCGCCACCGCATCGAAACGGTGAGGACGCGCGGGAGCCTGACCACCAACGACGGCGAAATTGCCGTGAACTGGGCACTGGACGGCCACGGAATCGTCATGCGTGCTGAGTGGGACATCGCCCGCTACCTGCACAGCGGGCGACTCGTGCAGATATTGCCGCAGTGGGAGACGCCGGATGCGGACATCTACGCGGTGTATCGCGAGCAGTTACAGCTGTCGACACGCGTGCGGGCCTTCGTCGACTTCGTCGCCGAAGCGTTCTCATCGCCCGTCACGCTGACGCATCGTTGATGCAACGCAGCCGTGCCCACGCGTGCCACAGGCACAATCACCGTGTCATTTCGTCATGGAGCCCGCCATGCCTGAGTCCATCTCGATGTTCGATGCGTACGCGCCGCGCGAAATCGCGCAGCGTGTTGAGTCAGTGGGCGTCGTCAAAGCGCGCATGCAGACGCTGCCGCTCGCGATGCTCGGCGTGCTGGCCGGTGCCTTTATCGGGCTGGGTTCGGGATTCTTTGTCATCGTAAAGTCCGACCCCTCGCTGGGCTTTGCGGCGGCGCAGCTCGCGGGTGGTGCGGTGTTTTCGCTCGGCCTCCTGCTCGTGGTCGTCGCCGGCGCGGAGCTGTTTACGGGCAACAATCTCATCGTCATGGCTTGGGCCGATGGTCGCATCACGGCGCGGGAGGTGCTGCGCAACTGGGGCATCGTCGCGCTCGCCAATCTCGTGGGCGCGGCGGGGCTGGCGCTCCTTGTGTACGCCGCTGGCCACACTGCGATGAATGACGGCGCCATTGGCAGAACCGTACTGCGCATCGTGCACGCCAAGATGGCCCTCTCGCCCTCCGAGGCGTTTTTCCGGGGTGCGCTGTGCAACGTGCTGGTCTGCATGGCCGTATGGATGGCCATGGCCGGCCGCAGCGTGGTCGACAAGGCGGTTGCAATTTTGCTGCCGGTGGCGGCGTTCGTGGCGGCGGGCTATGAGCACAGCATCGCCAATATGTACTTCTTTCCGCTGGCGATGCTGATCGAACACGGTGCCAGCGTCGGCACGAGCGTGACACTGGCAGCGATGGCCGCGAACCTGCTGCCGGTGATCGCGGGCAACCTGCTCGGTGGCAGCGTACTCGTCGCGTTGACTTACTACGTCATCTATCGCCGCAACCCGGCGCAAAAAAAACGCAACCAGGCGAACTCAGCCGCGCTGATCGGGCGTGAAGGCGATGCGCCCCGTGAGCAACTGGAACCACATCACCCAGTCACCCATGAATGAGTACAGCGGCTGCTTGAAGCTCGCGGGCTTGTTTTTCTCAAAGCCGAAATGTCCTACCCAGGCCCACGCGTAACCCTGCACGATGCCGACGGGAATCAGCCACCACACGCCACGTGCCACCGCGTAGATCAGCACACCAAGCCCGATGGATGTGCCAATGAAATGCAGCGTGCGGCACACCGGGTTCTGGTGCTCGCCAAGGTAGAACAGATAGAACGAGGCAAACGTTGTGAATCGTTGTGTCGGGGTGTCAGCCATCGGACTCTCCAGTGCACTGCGCGCGGCGCATACAGACGCAACCATAGCGCGGAGCGATCAGCGAGACAACGTATGTTCAGCTTTTCAGCTCAAACGGCAGCTGCATGGTTGTTTCGGCTTGCTTTGCCTTCAAGTCGACTATCGACAATTTTGGCCTGTAATGACCACCTGGCGCCGGTAGCACCCAAAAGCCAATAAGAACGAGCACAGTGCATGGCGCGGATGAGTAGGCGTCCAGATCGGATGCATGGCTGCGATTCTGGGCGCCGTGTGAAGTAGTTGAGCAGCCTGTTACGGCCGCACCAGTCCGCGTCGCACCGCCTCGAGCGTCGCCTCGGCGCGCGACGACACGTCGAGCTTGCGATACACCTGCTTGACGTAGTCCGACACCGTGTGGCGCGACAACCCAAGCTGCTGCGCAATCTCCGGCAGCGTGAATCCCTTGGCGACGCGCTGCAACACGTGCGCTTCGCGCTCGGTCAGCGCCGGTTGCCTCGACGTACCGCCCCATCCGCCATCACTGCGTCGCACGGCCCCACCTTCTGCGGTCGCTGGCGTGGACGCAAACACACCCAGCACACGCCGTGCGATCGCAGGCGACAACGGCGGTTCGCCCGCGAGGATGCGCAGCAACTGCGTCACGAGCGCGTCACGCGGTTGTTCCTTGAGCAAATAGCCGAAGGCGCCCGCCCGCAGCGCCGGGAACAGATGTTCGTCATCATCGTGGATCGTCACCACGACAGGTATGGCTGCGGGCTGCGCGCGGCGCAAGGTGCGCACCACGTCAACACCGTTGCCATCGGGGAGTCCAAGGTCGACCAGCGCGACGTCGTAGCCACCCGACGCCGCGATTAGACGCGCCGCCTCGTCACAACGCGCAGCGCAGGTCAGCTGCGCTTGCGGAAACGCAACGCCTGCCACCGCGCTGAGCCAATCACGGCTTTCGGGCAAGTCTTCAACGAGCAAAACGGAACGAACGGGTGTCATGCCCCGATTATCGGTGGTCGGCGCTCTGCGCTCTGGCCTCGCTGCCTGCCTCCAGCGGCACAGACACCGTAACCCGCGTACCGCCGCCCTCACGTGCGTACAGCGCGTGGTGGCCACCGAGCTTGCGTGCGCGCCGCTCGATGTTCGCGAGCCCAGTGCCGCGCGCGCCGCGTCCAGCGTCCGGCGGCGGGCCTACGCCATCATCATCGACGCAAATCTCGACGCGCGCCTCACTCACGGTCACATTAATCGAGCAGTGCTGCGCTCGCGCGTGACGAACGACATTGCTCACAGCCTCGCGCAGGATTCGCGTGAGTTGCACCTGCGTCCGCGCGGGCAAACCGCCAGCGGGTTTCTCGGGCGAGACGCACCACTGCGCGCGCAGACCGGCCTGCGCCAGACGCGTCACGGCCTCCGCCCGCCAGTCCGCCAGCGTATCTTCGAACGACTGCGTCTCGCCGACCATCCCGCGCACCGAAAGCCGCATTTCATCGAGCGCCTCGCGCGCGAGCCGGGCCACCTCAGCACGCTCGGGCGGTGCCTTTTGTGCAATGGTCAGCAGTTTGGCGCCGAGATCATCGTGCAGATCGGCCGCGATGCGCCGTCGCTCATTCAGCGCCGCTTCACGCTCGCGCAGCGCTGCGAGCTCTGCATAGTTGCGCTCGATTTCCGAGGATTTTTCAGCCACGCGCGCTTCGAGCGTCTGGTTCATCGCTTCCGTGCGAGACAGACTCTCGACAAGCCGCCACAACAGCCGTATCGACGCCGGGATCAAGGTCAGCACGCCCGCCAGCGGCGCGAGCTGAATTTTCAGTGGATAGCCAAGATAGCCCGCGGTGTACTCAACCGCCGCCAGCACCATGAGCAATGCGTCGCCGCCCGTGAACAACCAGAAGTCCAGCCGCGAATGTCGCCACGCCCAGCGCGCAAACCAGACGATCACGGCGGCGACCTGCAGCACCTGGAGCAGATAGACGACGCGACCCAGCGCATGAAGATGGTCAAACCCGAGCAAGACCACCAGCGCCGGAATCACGATCGCCTGCGTCAGCAGCCAGCGATCCACCCAACGCGACTGCACGCCGGCATAGCGCAGCTTGAAGAGCGTGATGCCAGCCAGGACGAGCGGCGTGCTGGCAACAACCAGCGCTTCAATCCCGGCCGAGGGAATCACGCTGTCGACCACAAACGCTCGCGTCGCATTGGCACCCCACCAGCCGATCCACAGTGCGAACCAACCGTAGTAGGAGTCCTTCCTGCGCAGCAGCCAGAGCACGGTAAACAGCAACGCAAAAGTGATCAGCACGATGGCCGTGCCGCGCGCCACCGAAACGCGCCACCACGTGGCGTCAGCATGCACCGGCCGCAACACGTCAAGCGGGCCAATCGCGATCGCAGACAATCCGGAGGATCGCTGCGAAGCGGCGATTTGTCGCAACGGATTGCCCACCACATGCAGGTGCAGCACGTTGCGCCCGGCACGCAGCGCCGTACTCGGCACGCTGAACAGTTGCGGCACAAAGCAGTTGCGCGCATAGGGATGGCTCATGCGTCCGCCGGTGCCAATTTCGGTTCCGTTGACGTAGGCCGTGACGTTGCTGCACGCGCGTTCGATGTAAAGCGCTGCCAGCGCGCCTGAGGCACGCAGTTCCTCTGCATCGAACTCAAGTTCGTACCAAAGGGAGCCGCCGAAGTCGGGCCGGCTGACCGCCCAGTCGTCGGGTAGGCTGACCGCCTGCCAAGCCGCGTTCTGCGGGAGCAGCGACGGCGACGGGGCCTCCGACGCAAGCACTCGGGCGACGACCAGTTGCTGCGGCTGCAGCGGCGCTGCGGCGACGGTCATCCCCAGCGTCGCCGCAAGGCTGAACGCGAGCAACACCATACCGCGAATTGCGTGACGCACAGCCGAGCGCCAACCCGGATCTGGCGGGTCGTGCGATGTCATGTTGCTGTGCTGCTATCTTGGTTCATCGAACTGCACACGTGAAATTCTGCTCCCTGCAGGCGGCGGTCGTCGCCACACGCGTTCGTCCCGCACGGTGGAGCGCCCCCTTATTCGCGGGGTAGGCAGACCGTGTTAGCGTGCCTAGCATTCTGCCTGCCCAGAAGTGCTCTGGGCATTTGACCATCGGGCCCTCCTCCGGCGATCCGAGGCTGGGCGGCTCCGCCGCCCATTTTTTTCGCCTGGACAAGCCGCCCGATCCCGCAACCACCTGTGGTAACACCGGTAGCTCCGCATGAATATCCTATCCCGTAGCACCAGCACCTTCGTCCGAACCGTCTCGCGCGTCATCGCCACCGTCGTTGCCGCGACGACGATTGCGACCCTCCCCGCTCACGCCCAGTCCGTCACGGTCGTTGAGTACTACAACTCGGTGCTTGACGCCTACTTCATCACAGGTCGGACGAACGAGCAGAGCCTTCTGGATGGGGTGGCTGACTTCAAACGTACGGGCATGACGTTCCAGGCCACGGCCACCGCGTCGGCCACCAGCACGCAAGTACGAATCTGCCGCTTTTATGTATCTGCGAGCTCCCCGTTCACCAGCTCGCATTTCTATGGCCGGGATGGCGTCGACTGCCAGTCGCTGCGTAACCAGAACCTGGCTGGATTTACCTGGGAGGACTACGACTTCGCCACCCAGCAGCCAACCAACAACACGTGTCCGGCGAACACGACGCCGATCTACCGTGGTTTCCGCGCGGCAGCCAATGGCAAGACGTCCAATCACCGGTACACGGCGAGCAGCGCGACGTACCAGACTGCCATCAATGCGGGTTACCTGGGAGAAAACATCGCGTTCTGCGCCACCTCAGCGACCGCAGCCAGCTCAACTCCGGTCGCCAACGGCACCGACTGCGGCACCTTCTACTACGGCGCCAAAACCATCACCTACCAGTCAACATCCAGCGTAGGCACCGGCGCGACGTCATTCACCCGCACCTATGACGCGACCCCCGTGTCGTTCAACGGCTACACCGCAACACGCGTGCTCGACACCTCGTCGAACGGGGTGAGTGCCACCATGATTGAGGATGGTAGCGCGTCCTGGCGCGAGCTTGGTGGGCGTTCCACAAGCTCATCGGGTCCGCAGGACACGTACTCCAACCCGCCCATCACCTATCCAAAGGCGATGACCGTTGGCCAATCGATCAACGTCAATCGCACCGTCGTCTTCAGCCCGGCCAACCCGCTTGGCAATCCGACACAAACGGGCTCGATCGTACTGACCGCACGTGAAAGTGTCACCGTGCCCGCCGGGACATTCGCCAACGCCTGCAAGTTCACCATCCAGATCGCTACCACGTATCCAAGCCTGTCGTCCTCGACGACCACCACGCTGACCTGGGTCGTACCGGGTGTCGGCATGGTCCGCTCGGAGGTCACTGATTCGACGACCGTGTTTGGCCAAACCGTTTCCACCACCGCAACCGTCGCCGCGACGAGTATTCAATAGAGCAGTGGCGATGATGCTGCGTGGCCTCGGCAGTCGCGCCTGACGTTGCGGTCACACAGCAATGCATGCAGGTCATGTGTGTTCCCCTCACCCCCAGCCCTCTCCCGCTCGGGGCGAGGGGAGCGTCGAGAACTTGCTTCACGACGTCTACGTCAATCCTGGGGCCGGAACTTCAATTGGAGCTGCCGCTGGAAGACGTCGGCCTGATCGGGTTTTGGCAGCGGTGACGACTTGAGAATCGCGCGTTCAACTGCGTCGTCGTAGGCGCGATTGCCACTCGATTTGGTCAGCGTGGCGGACAGCACTTCGCCCGTTGGCAACTGGGTGACGCTGAAAATGGCCTCGGGGTTGCCGCTTAATTCGCTGGCCAGAATGATGTTGCCTCGCACCTTGGCGCGAATTTTCGCGACGTAGTCCCCCTCTGCTTTGGCGCGTGCCTTCGCCGCTGCGGCTGCGGCGGCATCGGCAGCCGCTTTGGCGACACGGTCAGCCTCCGCCCGCTGTGCCGCTTCGCGCGCCTGCCGTTCTGCCGTGGCTTGCGCCGCGGCGTAGGCAGCTTGTTGTTCCTTAAGCGCCTTCTCCTGCGCAGCTTTGGCTTCGCGCACGCGCGCGTCATCGGCTTTCTTTGCGGCCGCAGCCTCGACCTGTTTTCGGGCGGCCTCAAGCTTCGCCTGTTCCCGGGCGAGCGCGTCCACGCGCGCAGCTTCCGCCTTGCGTTGCGCCTCCTTTTCTGCCGCTTTCTGCCGTGCGATATCGGCCGCGGTGGGACCCGGCGGAAGGGGCGGCGCGACTTTCTGCGGTGGCACCGGCGCTGGCGGGGCTTTTGCCGGAGCGGGCGACGGTCGTGGCGGCGGTGGCGGCTCCGGGACGGGTGGCGGCGGGGGAACGGTGGGTGCGACGGGTGTGGTCACGATCGGGGCTGGCGGTGCGAAGACAAGATCTACCGCAACTGGTTCGGGGCTGACGTGCTTCCAGCGTACAGAAAACACCAGCCCCGCAAACAGAAGTGCATGCACGATGATTGCCGCCAGCCAGGCCTGCGCTTTGCTGTGCGCCTCCGCCGAGGCGGCCGTCGCGACCGCGCGCTGAGAGCGCAGAGTGACGCTCATGAACCTTCTTTAGCGGCAAGTCCGACGCGTCTGACGCCGGCCTGATGCAGGGCCCCAAGCAGGCTCACGACATCGTCGTACTTCACGTTGCGGTCGGCGGCAATCACAACCGGGCGTTCGCTCGCCTTCTGCAACTCGACCACGCGCGCCACCACTGCATCGCGCTTGGCGGGCTTGCCGGCCACGGCTTCACGCAGCGAAAGTTCGCCGTTGGCACGTACGGTCACTTCAATGGGATTGGCCTGCGAAGGCGTCAACGTCTGCCCGACGCTTGGCAACTCGATCTCGCCCGTGCGCAGCGACGGCGTGGCGATCATGAACACGATCAGCAGCACAAGCATCACGTCAATGAATGGCACGACGTTGATCTGGCTGACGAGTTTGCGGCGGCGCATGGTGGGTAGCTCGCGCGATCAGGCCTGTCGCTGCAGAATGTTCAGGAATTCTTCGGCAAACGTTTCGAGCTGCGTGTTGATGCGATCAAGTTGCGCTTGAAAGCGGTTATAGGCAACCACTGCCGGAATCGCCGCGAACAAGCCAATCGCTGTTGCGATCAACGCCTCGGCGATGCCGGGGGCGACTTGCGCCAGCGTGGCCTGACCGACACTCGCCAGACCACGAAACGAATTCATGATGCCCCACACCGTCCCCAGAAGTCCGATATAGGGGCTCACACTTGCGACTGTCGCGAGGCCCGGCAATTGATGCTCCAGACGATCCATCTCACGCTGGGTGGCCGCCTTCAAGGCGCGCCGTGTGCCATCCACCACAGCGTCCCGCGTCGGATTGTTCTGCCGCTTCTGCTTGATGAATTCGCGAAAACCAGCAGCAAACACTTCGGCCTGTGGTCCAAAGCGCTCGCGAGCCTCGTTCACCCGCGCATAAAGCGAGTTAAGGTCGGAGCCCTGCCAGAACGACTCATCAAAGCTGGCATTGCGCTTGACGGCCGCCTTGAACACACTGCCCTTGTAAAAGATCAACCACCACGACCAGAGCGACAGGCAAACCAGGAGCAGCATGACGGCCTGCACCGGCACGCTGGCGCCGGTGATCAGGTGTAACAAGGAGAGGTCAGCGACGGGTTTCATGCGGGCTATTCTGAGGGGGTACGCGCGGGAGCGATCGCTGCGTCAGGTGGGCAAACCTGCAACTTCAGCAGCTCACGCATGGCTTTTGGCATGCGCAGCGGTCCGGACAAATCCGCAGCAATGTATGCCACTGTGACTATCGCGCTGAAAAGGAGTTCGCCGTCCCGCGTGATGCGCTGCCGAATCAGCATGCGGCTCGCGCCAACGTCAACGGGCTCCGCCGTCACAGTGAGCCAATTGCCCAGCGTTGCCGGCTGAACATAATCCGCTTCAACGCGACGAACGACGAACACCGCACCCTCGTCTCGCTGGATCAGATCCAGTTCAAAGCCTGCGTCGCGGAGCCAATCGCTGCGTGCCCGTTCGATGTAGCGCAGATAGTTGGCGTAGTACACCACGCCGCCGACATCGGTGTCTTCGTAGTACACACGAATATTGATCTGGTACGGCTGCTTCATGACCCAATCCGCTCTTCGGCAAAAAGTTCGCCAGTTCCCATTGCCGCCGGCGGAACGAGACCAAAATGGCGGTAGGCGCGAGCTGTCGCCACGCGACCGCGACTGGTACGCTGCACGTACCCTTGTTGAATCAGGAACGGTTCGATGACATCCTCGATGGTCTCGCGTTCTTCGCTGATCGCAGCGGCGAGATTGTCGACGCCGACTGGCCCCCCTGAGAACTTTTCCACGATCGTGGCGAGCAGTTTGCGGTCCATCACGTCGAGTCCACTGGCATCGACGTCGAGCATCGACAGCGCTGCGTCAGCGACCTCGCGTGTGACGCGTCCCTTGGCTTTCACTTCGGCAAAGTCGCGCACTCGACGCAGCAGGCGATTGGCGATCCGCGGTGTACCGCGCGAACGGCGGGCGATTTCGAGTGCACCCGCGTCGTCAGTGTTTACGTTGAGCAAGTTCGATGAGCGCGCAACGATTCGGGCCAGCTCGTCATCGGAATAAAACTCCAACCGCGCCACAATACCAAAGCGATCACGCAGCGGATTGGTCAGCATGCCCGCGCGCGTGGTGGCACCGACGAGCGTGAATGGCGGCAGGTCAAGCTTCACCGATCGCGCCCCAGGGCCTTCGCCGATCATGATGTCGATGGCGTAGTCTTCCATTGCGCTGTAGAGCGTCTCTTCGAGCACGGCGCTGATGCGGTGAATCTCGTCGATGAACAGTACGTCGTTCGGTTCGAGATTGGTGAGGAGCGCCGCGAGGTCGCCCTTTTTCTCAAGTACCGGGCCGGAGGTCTGGTGCATCGTCACCCCCATCTCGCGCGAGATGATGTGTGACAGCGTTGTTTTGCCGAGGCCCGGTGGGCCAAAGAGCAGCACGTGATCGAGCGCTTCCTTCCGTGACTTCGCGGCCTCAATGAAGATCGAAATCTGGCCGCGAATCTTCTCCTGCCCGATGTATTCGCCAAGCTGCTTCGGACGCAGGGCACGCTCGAGTGCGTCTTCCTGAGTACCCTCGCTCTTCGGTGCAATCAGCCGGTCGGCACCTGAGGGCACTCGGGTCACCGCACTGGCGAGGGAATCATCATGAATGGCCATACAGGTATTGTATGGGCGGCCGGTCGCGCAAGCCTATCGAACCAATGTCTTCAATGAATGCGACACGAGCTTCGCGTCGCGCAGGTAAGCCTCGAGCTTGAGCGCGTCCGTGAACTCGGGAACCGTGTCGGGCACCCCCAGATAAAAGACGGTGACCGCAGGCTGGTTCGCCGTCGCGTCGGCTGCCGAGCGAAACAGATGGATTTCGCGGCTGGTCAGATCGACAAAAGTCTCGCGATCCACCCCAACGCGCAGATCCGCAGAGAACACGGTCACGGGTGTAACGCGCTCACGCTTCTTGCTGAACGGATCGACGCCATCAATCGCGACGTGCGTGAACTTTCCGGTGCGATTGACGACGCGCAACCACACCGTTGCCTTGTCGCTCGTCGATTGCTTCTGCACCGCCCAGACCACCCCCACATCGTCCGTCGCGAATACCGCGTCGGCGCCATGCAGGGCGACCGCAGCGCTGCCCGTTTGCGCGCCAGCCAGCGGTGAGCAGAGCATCAACGAAGCCGCGAGCCTCCTGCCCCAACGCAACACAAGCGTATGAGAGACCATCGTGACTACCTCAACCCGCGATCACGTGATTCCGCTCGGACGGGAACAGTACCTGCACCTGTTCATCCCGCACGAACGCGTCACTCCGGCCTTGCCCAAAGAGGCTAGCCTGAATCAATTGCTCGCCGACGGCGACCTGATACTCCGTTTTTTCACCCAGGAAGGTCCGGCTGACGACCTGACCTGCGACGCCATTGCCGCCACGCGTCAGGCCCACCCGCTCTGGCCGAATCATCACATGGACGGCGTCACCGGCGCGCGCACCGGCAGGCGCAGCATGCGCCCCCACCGTGTTCCCGAACAGTTCTACGGCGGGGCCGCCGCTACCTTCGCGCAGAGTGGCCGGCAGAAGATTCGCTCGGCCGATGAAGCGTGCGACAAATTCGTTGTGTGGATAGTCGTAGAGATCTTCGGCCGCCTCGATCTGCACGAGGACGCCCTTCTCCATCACGGCGATGCGGTCGGAGATGGCCATAGCCTCTTCCTGATCATGTGTGACGTAGACGGTCGTGATGCCCAGCCGCTTCTGCAAGTCCTTGATCTCGCTGCGCATCTGGATGCGCAGTTTGGCATCCAGATTTGAAAGGGGTTCATCGAAGAGCAGGATGCGGGGCTGAAACACGATGGCACGTGCCAGCGCGACGCGCTGCTGCTCGCCACCGGACAACTGGTGAGGCTGCTGCTGGCCATAGCCCGCGAGCCCGACCACGGCGAGCACCTCATTCACTGCGCGCTTGATCTCGTCGTCAGGCTTCTTCTGCACTCGCAGGCCATAGGCGACGTTCTCGAACACGGAGAGGTGAGGGAAGATTGCGTAGTTCTGGAACACAAAACCGATGTTGCGTTCGCTGGCGCGAAGCCCGGTGACGTTGTGCTCGCCGATGTAGACGTGACCGCTGGTGGGCTGTTCAAAGCCGGCAATCATGCGCAGCGTGGTCGTCTTGCCGCAGCCAGACGGGCCAAGCAAGGTCAGCAATTCGCCCGGCTGCACTTCGATCGACACATCCTTGACCGCGAAGATCTCGCCCTTCACGGCGTGATGAAAGCCTTTTGACACTTTGTCGAGCCGGATCGGCACCGGCGCGGCACGCGCCGCGCCCTGCGTTGTTGTGCTGGCATCTGCCATCGCTAACCTCCGAGAATGCTTTCCACGCGCCCGCCGTCACCGGTGCGGAAGCGCGCCAGCAGCTTGCCAATGATCCAGAGCACGACGTACACCACCACGACCACGAACACCGAGAACGCCGCCGCCGGCCCGAGCGACAGCTCGGTCATGTTCTCCAGAATACGCACGGTGACCAGTGTCCAGTTGATCGAGATAAGAAAGATGGTGGCGCTGATCGCCGTCATCGAACGGATGAACACCACCCCCAGACCAGAGAAAAACGCCGGCATGATCAGCGGCAGGGTGATGCGGCGGAACGTGGTGAAGCTGCTGGCGCCGAGGCTTTCGGACGCTTCCTCCAGGCTCTTGTCGATCTGGTGCAGCAGCGCCACCGTCGCGCGAATTCCTGTCGGGCTGTAGCGGAAGATGTAGCAGGCGATGATGATGGTCGCCGTACCGGTCAGTTCGAGCGGTTTTTCGTTGAAGGCGAGCAGATAGGCGATGCCGACAATCGTACCGGGCAGTGCGTAGTTGATCATCGACACCAGCTCCAGCGTGCGACGGCCGATGAACTGCTTGCGGGCGACCAGATAGCCGACCAGCACACCGTACAGGCCACCCAGCGGCATGCCGATCGCCGCAATGATCAGCGTGTCGCGAATCGCCGGGATGCCTTCGGTGAAGATCACGTGGTAGTGCTTGAACGTCAGCGAGTGATTCGCGCCGAACGCGACCACCAGCGAGGCGAACAGCAGCACCAGGTAGAAGTACGCCACCGCCAGCGCAACCAATCCGCAGGCGGCAAACAGCGCGTAGCGCATGCCCGGAGTCAGGATCTCGACGCTGCTTTTCGAACCTGCCTTGCCGCTTACCGTCACAAAACTGCGCCCCGCGAGCCAATAGCGCTGCAGGAAGAACACAATTGCCGCCGGCAGCAGCAACAGAATCGACAGCAGCGCCCCACCCCGCAGGTCAAACTGGCCGGTGATCTGTAAGAACGCCTCTGTGGGCAACACCGGGAAGTGGTTGCCCGACAGGATCAACGGCGTAGCGAAGTCTGCTAGCGAGCACGCAAAGAGCAGCAAAAAAGCATTGGCAATGCCCGGTAGCGCGAGCGGTAACGTCATGGTGCGGAACACCCGCCATCGCGTGGCGCCCATGCTGAATGCAGCGTTTTCGATGTTCGGGTCAATGCTGGCCAGAATTGGGCGCAACGTCAGGTAGGCAATCGGGAAGTAGGTGATGATTTCGGCCGCTGCGGTGCTCATGAAGCCGTAAACGACGAAGCCTTTGATGCCAAGCAGGTCGTAGGTGATCAACCCACGTGCACCGAACGAAAACAGGATGGCAACCGAGATGGTGAACGGCGGTGAGATCAGCGGGAGCAAGGTCGCGGTGTCGATGAAACCCATCACGCGCTTGCTCAGGCCCGCGCGTACCGCCGTGAAGGCGAAGAGAAACCCGAGCACTGTACCACCGGCTCCCACGACAAGCGCCAGCAGCAGGCTGTTGAGGAACGCCTTGCGGTGATTCGGATTGCCAACGACATCGAGGAACGGCTGCAGCACGAAGGCGCCATTGTCGAAAAAGGCTCGACCGAACAGCCGCGCCAGCGGATACAGCACAAAGATGCCCAACAGCACCCAGAGTACAAGCACGATGCCAGTGATGAAGGGATCGCGCTTCTGCATGACGGATGAGGTCAAGATTTCAGCAGGCATGGACGGCGGTTGGTCGCGATGGCATCAACGAGGAGAACGGCGGACTCGACACCTGAAATTTGTCCTCCACTCCAGCGGCACCGGACGCGAGACGGGTTCCGCGGATCGAGTCAACAGCGTCTAAATCACTATCCGCCCCCCGCCAGCGAAGCGCCGCGCGGGCGCCGGTATGACGCGTCCAGCTCGCCTATTTGGCGTTCAACACCTCAGCCACCCAGCGATCTACGATACGTTTGCGATTATTGCCCGCAAATTCATCGTCAATCGGGATGATCTTGGCGTTCTTGAGGATGGCAGCGAGCGACGCTTCGGTTTTCACCTGCGGGTGCGCCGGCACAAAGTTGATCTTGTTTGGCGCGTAGAGCGACTGCATCGCCGGGCTAGTCGCCCAGTCGATCAGCTTCTTCGCGGCCTCGGGATTCTTGGCGCCCTTGACGATGGCAATGCCCTCTGCCGCCGCGCCGATGCCCTCTTTCGGGAAGCTGATTTCCACGTCGTAGCCCTTGGCCTTGGTGTCCAGCGCATCCACGATGAAGAAGATGCCGCCCGCAGCCTGCCCGAGACCGACCGGTAGCGTGCCGCCGCCGCCGCTCTTGGTGTAGGTCTGGATGCTCTTGCCCATTTTCTTCATGAAATCAAAGGCTTTGGTCTCGTCGCGACCGTACACCTCCAATACCGAAAAGATGCGGGTCACTGCCGTGCCTGACGTGCGCGCGTCGGCCATCTGCAGCATGTTGGCGTAGGCGGGGTTCAGCCAGTCGTTCCAGGACGTCGGCGGTTGCAGTTTGTTGTCAGCCAGAAACTTTTTGTTGGTCATGAACACCAGCGGATCATCGGCGATGGCCGTCCACTGGCCCCCCTCGTGCTTGAAGCGAGACGGCAAAGCGGCGGCCGATGGCGGTTTGTAGGCTTCGAAGATGCCTTCCTTGACGCCAGCGCCGAAGGTTTCGACCGGGCCGCCGAACAGCACGTCCACCTTGGGGTTGCCCTTCTCGGCAATCAGCCGTGCGAGCGCTTCGCCAGACGAAAACCGCAGAAAGTTGACCTTGATGCCGCTCTGCTTTTCAAACTCCTGCAGCATCGGCCGCGCCCAATTCTCGGGCCAAATCGAATAGACATTCAGCGTCTCCGCTGCGCCCACTGGACCGTTGACGGCTAGCGCCAGCACACTCGCAGCCGTGGCGGCCCATTTTGCGACGATTGACATGACTCGTTCCTCTCTCCGTTTTCCGACGCCGCCGCGATAGCAGACGCCCTCCATGGTGGGATACTACCGGAGAGCGCGGCCCAGGGAAAGCGTACCTTTCCAAAACCACGGGGCGTGGCGCTCCGCGCATAATCGCGCTGCTCGCGGACACTTAACCACCAATCTTTCTCCAAACCCAGACGGCACCGTCGCATCATGGCTCATTCACTTTCGCCTGCCGACGCGTCGAACGCGACCGGCCCCGCCCGCTACACGCTGTCGGCGCATGGCTCGGCCCGCAACCCGGGCATGCCACTCAACCTCGACCGCATCGAGAGTGCGCGCGTGAATCTGAGTGCGGTGGAACGCCGCGCGGCGACGCTAGTCACGCGCCGATCCGTCAAGAAGCAGTGGCAGGCCGCCTGGCTGATCAAGGCGATCACCTGCATTGACCTCACCACGCTGGCGGGAGACGATACGCCGCATCGCGTCGCGCGACTCTGCGCCAAAGCCCGCGCACCGCTTCGTTCCGATCTGGTGTCGGCGCTGAAGCTGGACGCTGCACCCACGGTAGGCGCCGTGTGCGTGTATCCCACGATGGTGAGGGCTGCGGTGCGTGCCTTGGGTGACAGCGGCATTCCTGTGGCGTCGGTCGCGACGGGATTCCCCACCGGCCTGGTGCCGCTTAAGCTGAGACTGGCAGAAATCCGCTACGCCGTTGACGAGGGTGCGCGCGAAATCGACATCGTGATCAACCGCGCTCTGGTATTTGCGGGCGAATGGCAGGCGCTGCATGACGAAATCGCGGCCATGCGAGAGGCCTGCGGTGACGCGCATCTGAAGGCCATTCTCGCTACAGGCGATTTGCGAAATCTGCGCAGCGTGTATCGTGCAAGTTGGGTTGCGATGATGGCGGGCGCCGATTTCATCAAGACCAGCACCGGCAAAGAGGACGTCAACGCCACCTTGCCCGTGGGCCTGACGATGGTACGGGCGTTGCGCGACTACGGCGAGGAGACAGGCTATGCGATTGGATTCAAGCCTGCGGGCGGGTTGAAAAGCGCGAAGGATGCCATGGCCTGGCTCATGCTGATGAAAGAGGAAGTCGGCAACCGCTGGCTCGAACCCGATCTCTTCCGCTTTGGGGCCAGTTCAATGTTGGGCGATCTGGAGCGCCAAATCGAACACTACGTGACCGGTCGCTATTCGGCCGCGAATCGCCACCCGCTGGCGTGACGACTCTTGCCCTTCTGACGCACCACCTCCCCCTCACCTTGACGCCCCCATGACCACCGTAAATGACGCACTGAAAACGATGGACTACGGCCCCTCGCCCGAAGCGAACGATCACGTGTTGACCTGGCTCGCACACGGTAAGCGTCAGTTTGGGCATTTCATCGGCGGGCGGTTCGTACCACCCTCGAGCGGCGAGCACTTCACAGTGACAGCACCCGCCAACGGCGTGCGGCTCGCAGCGGTTGCGCAGGGCAATAGCAAGGACGTAGCCACAGCCGTGGCCGCAGCCCGCCGGGCGGGCAAGCGCTGGGCAGCACTCTCCGGCAATGCGCGGGCTCGCTACCTGTACGCACTGGCTCGGCTTCTGCAGAAGCGTGAACGCTTTTTCGCGGTGCTTGAATCGATGGACAACGGCAAGCCCATTCGCGAGAGTCGAGATATCGACATCCCGCTCGCGGCACGGCATTTCTACCACCACGCAGGCTGGGCGGAGTTGCTCTCCACCGAGTACGCTGACTATGGTCCCGTGGGCGTCTGTGGACAGATCATCCCGTGGAATTTCCCGCTACTGATGTTGGCGTGGAAGGTCGCTCCCGCGCTCGCGGCCGGCAACACCGTGGTGCTTAAACCCGCTGAGTTCACACCGCTCACTGCGCTCGCATTTGCCGAGCTGTGCGCCGAGGCGGGTTTGCCACCCGGTGTGGTGAACATCGTGACTGGCGACGGTCGCACGGGTGAGTTGCTCGTTACGCACGCGGAGGTAGACAAAATCGCCTTCACCGGTTCGACGGAAGTGGGTCGCGCCATCCGTGTCGCGACCGCCGGCAGCGGAAAGAAGCTCTCGCTGGAACTGGGCGGCAAGTCCCCATTTGTCGTTTTCGACGATGCCGATCTCGACAGCGCCGTCGAGGGTGTGGTGGATGCCATCTGGTTCAATCAGGGCCAGGTCTGTTGCGCTGGTTCACGCCTGCTGGTGCAGGAATCAGTCGCGGAGCGCTTTCATCGCAAACTGAAAGCACGGGCCGCGAAACTGCGAGTAGGCGATCCGCTCGACAAGTCAACCGACATTGGCGCCATCGTGGCCGACGTGCAGCTACGACGGATTTCGGCGCTGGTCGAACAAGGCCGACGTGAAGGCAACGACTGTTGGCAACCCGACGTAGCGCTGCCAAACACGGGCTGCTTCTTCCCGCCAACGTTGTTTACGGGCGTGGCGCCTGCGTCGGCACTGGCACAGGAAGAAATTTTCGGTCCGGTGCTGGTGAGTACCACGTTTCGCACACTCGACGAGGCGGTGGCGTTGGCCAACAATACGCGCTATGGCCTCGCCGCATCCATCTGGTCAGAAAACCTCAATGTTGCACTCGACGTTGCGGCGAGGGTGAAGGCCGGCGTGGTGTGGATCAACTCGACCAACCTCTTTGACGCGGCCGCCGGGTTTGGCGGCTACCGGGAGAGCGGATTCGGGCGTGAAGGCGGGCGCGAGGGGTTGTTTGAATACCTGAAGCTGCGGCAAGGCACGGCTGTGCGAGCGCCGCGCAGCGCTGGCGCGAAGCGCACACTGACCACATCGCCGATCGCAACAACTGCCGTTGCCGGGGAGCCTGCGCTCGATCGTACCGCCAAGCTCTACATCGGCGGCAAACAAGTGCGCCCCGACAGTGGTTACAGCTACAGCGTTCTGAGTGCCGCCGGCAAACCCCTGGGGCAGGCGGGGCTCGGTAACCGCAAAGACATCCGCAACGCCGTTGAAGCAGCCAACGCCGCCAGCGGTTGGTCTGCCTACACCGCGCACAACCGCGCGCAGGTGCTGTATTTCCTCGCCGAAAATCTGGAGCAACGCGGCGACGAGTTCGCCACGCGACTGCGCACACTGACGGGCAGCACGCCGCGCGCTGCGCGCGAGGAAGTCGCGCGCAGCATTGAACGCATCATGTTCTACGCCGCGATGGCGGACAAGTTCGACGGCGCGGTTCACCCGACGCGCAGCCGCAATGTCACGCTCGCGATGCCGGAACCGTGGGGTGTGCTGGGAATCGTGTGCCCTGACAGTGCGCCGCTGCTTTCGTTCGTGTCGTTGACACTGCCCGCAATTGCGATGGGCAACCGCGTGGTGGTGGTGCCATCCACTTCACACGCGCTGATCGCCACCGATTTCTATCAGGTGCTGGAAACCAGTGACGTTCCGGGGGGCGTGATCAATCTGGTCACCGGGGACAGTCAAACACTGGCCACGACGCTGGCTGAGCACGACGACGTCGCAGCACTCTGGTACTGCGGTACTCGCGACGGCCTGGCGATGGTCGAGCGCGCCGCTGCCGGCAATCTCAAAGCGACGTGGCGACCGCCGGTCGAGAACGGCGACTGGTCAGGCCCGGTCGCCCAAGGGAACACGTTTCTGCGTCAGGCCACTCAGATCAAGAATATCTGGGTGCCTTACGGCGACTGAATAGGGCCTACTTCGCTTTCGACAGCGCCTTGAGCGCCTGCCTGATTGCATCGTTGAGTGGCAGTTCGAGCGGGAGGTCGCGGCATGCCGCGATGGCCTCTTTCTCGCTATAGCCCAAAGCCAGCAACGCGTTCGTCACGTCATCCGCAGGATTGGGGGAAATGGTCGCGGTCGCAGTCTTCGCACCTGTCGCCGAGATCACCTTCCCCTTCAGCTCCAGCAGCAATCGTTCCGCCGTCTTGTTACCGATGCCGGGAACGCGTGTGAGACGTTTCACATCCTGCGTCGCGATGGCCTGGTTGAGTTCGGCGACGGACAGGCCGGAGAGGACGGCCAACGCCACCTTCGGGCCGATGCCGGTGACCTTGATCAGCTGGCGAAACGCCGCGCGTTCCTCCTCCGTGGCGAAACCAAACAGCAGGTGGGCATCCTCGCGCACCACGTGGTGCGTTGCCAACTGAACACGCTCCCCGGTCGCCGGCAAGGCGTAGAACGTACTCATCGGCACATCCACCTCATAGCCCACGCCGCTTACATCAATGATGATTTGTGGTGGCTGCTTGGCGACCACGGTTCCAGTCAGGCGTCCAATCATGTTTTGTCCCGCATTTCTTCGTTAGACGAGTCGCCCGCCGTGGCGACGGACCTTGCGCGTGGCAAGCAGTTCACTGGCCACCGCGCCCAGCCCCTGTCGCGCGTGGGCATGGGCGATGGCCGTGGCAAGCGCATCCGCCGCGTCGGATTGCGGCGTGTTATCGAGATGCAGCAACCGCCTCACCATGTCTTGCACCTGCGTCTTTGCGGCTTTTCCGTGCCCCACAACGGCCTGCTTGACTTGTAGCGCCGTGTATTCGTGCACCGGCCGATCGGCCAGCACAGCGGCCGTGATGGCCGCGCCGCGCGCCTGCCCGAGCAAGAGGGTTGACTGGGGGTTGACGTTGACGAACACGATCTCCACCGCGACTTCGTCCGGGCGATATCGGGCAATGATCTGCTGTACGTCGACCGCGATGGTGCGCAACCTCTCCGGCAATGTGCCATCGCCATCGGTACGAATACAGCCACTCGCCAGGTAACTCAGTCTGGCGCCCTGCTGAGCGATAAGCCCAAAGCCAGTGCAGCGCAGCCCCGGATCGATGCCAAGAATGGTCCGATGCGATGTCGTCATCGTGGGCTGGCGATCAATGACGCGTTCGGGCAGCGACGATACCGTGCGCACATCGCCGCCGCGATCAACGGGTCACGCCGCAATCTTCACCGCAGTGCCACTAACCGAAACCATCATCATGCCGTTGTTCTCGCCAAGCACTTCGTAGTCGAAATCAACACCAATCACGCCGTTGGCGCCGCGCTCGCGGGCAGCGTCCACCATATCCGCCAGCGCGGCGTCGCGCGCTCCCGCGAGCGCGCGCTCATAGCCACCCGCTCGTCCACCAACGACATCACGGACCGACGAGAACATGTCACGAAAAATATTCGCGCCAATAATCGCCTCGCCATTCACCACGCCAAGATACTGGTTCAACTCGATCCCGGATGGCGTGGTGGTCGAGAGAAAAAATCCATCGTCGCTTTTTGAGAACCAGCCCATCGTGAGATGCTCCTAAATCAGTTTAGTTAACGGTGTGCCCCTTTTCGCAGGCAGTCATGCTGTGCTGCGGCTCGGCTTGTCCCGGCGAGCCACCTCAGTCGTGAACGCCGAAGCGCTAGTCCCCGATCACTGCCGACGTGTACACATCCTGCACATCGTCAACCGCATCCATGGCATCCAGCAGCTTCTGCATCCTCACCGCGTCATCACCGGTGAAAACGACTTCGTTCTGCGCTTTCATCGTGACTTCGCCGATTTCGGATTTGAAGCCGGCCTTCGCCAGCGCTTCCTTGACGGAGACGAAATCGTATGGCCCGGTGATCACCTCGATCGAACCGTCGTCACTGGTCACCACGTCCTCAGCGCCCGCGTCGAGCGCGGCCTCCATGAGTTTGTCCTCGTCGGTACCCGGTGCAAATAACAACGTACCGCAATGCTTGAACAGAAACGCCACCGAGCCGTCGGTGCCAAGATTGCCGCCGTATTTGCTGAACGCGTGGCGTACTTCGCTCACTGTGCGCTGGCGGTTGTCTGTCAGACAATCGACGATGATCGCGGCACCGTTGATGCCGTAGCCCTCGTAGCGCACCTCTTCGTAGTTCACGCCATCCATTTCGCCCGCGCCGCGTTTGATCGCACGTTCGACCGTGTCCTTGGACAGATTGTTGTCGTACGCCTTATCGACTGCCAGACGGAGACGCGGATTGCCATCGAGGCTGGAGCCGCCCATTTTTGCAGCGACAGTGATTTCCTTGATCAGGCGCGTGGAGATCTTGCCTTTCTTCGCATCCTGCCGACCTTTGCGGTGCTGGATGTTCGCCCATTTACTGTGACCGGCCATGATGATTCGGCACGTACGACGCGCCCGCTACATTGACGAAAACGTCAATTTTACGTGCCCCGACTGGCCCGGATGGTGCTATCCGGTCGCCGAGCCCATGCGCTGCAAAATCTGGCGGACCGTCTTGAGCCGCAACTCGGCATCGTTGATTTCAAGCAGGCTCTGCTTGATGGTGGCCGGCACCTGGAGCATCTCAACCCAGCGCGCACCGACCCAGCTCGCGTCATCCAGCGCGATCGGATCGGCAAATTTGTCGCGTCCGTTGCGGGCAATCACCTGTTCCAGCATGCGCCCGAGGTCGGCGTAGGCAGAGGGCAGCGGCAGTCGTGGTTCGGCCGGAAGCCAGCGTATTTCGGCCTGATGCAAGCCATTCGGCTCCACCTGCGTACTCAGTATCTCGAAACGATCCTCGGCCACCACATCAAGCTGAAATAGCCCTGGCGAAGGCACGTCATATGAGGCGACCCGCACGGCAGTTCCAACGTTGGCGAATCGTTGTTCCGCCCCCACCTCGCCACCTGCGGTCAGGGTCACCACACCAAAACGCTCGCCATCTGCCACGCGCTGCTTGGCCAATTCGAGATACCGCTGCTCGAATACCTTCAGCGCCAACCGGCCGCCGGGAAAGAGCGTCGCCGCCAGCGGAAACAACGCCAGCGTCGTGGGTTGCGATGGCGCGGCCTTGCGTGTCAGAAATGAAAACATCGGCAAAACTGCTTTCAGGAGGTGAGCGGGTGCTCCCGGTCATGGCGAAGCACGCGCGCTTCTCCACTGAGTGCGGCTTGCAGCGCGTTGGCGACATACACCGACCGATGTTTTCCGCCAGTGCACCCAATCGCGACATGAATACGCGGGCGGTTGTCGGCAACAAACCCGGGCAATGACGCACGCACATAGGCGGCCATCGCTGCGATCAGGTGTGCCGTCTCCGGCTGCGCCTGCAGAAATGCGACGACCGGGACGTCGCGTCCAGTGAGCGCTGCCAGACCGGGCTCGTAATAGGGATTCGGCAAGATGCGTGCGTCAAACACCAGATCTGCATCCGGCGGAATGCCCTCGCGATAGGCAAACGAAGAAATCTCGAGCAGCGGCAGCGCGGGGTTAGTGTCCAGCGATGTGGCGAACTGCCGCACGCGTTGACGCAACAAATGGGTACTCGTCGCGCTGGTGTCGAGATCGTGCACCAGCGATGGCTGGTCATGCAGTACGGCACGGAGGCGCGCCCGCTCCTCGGCGATCGCCGCTGCGAGCGGCGTTTGATCGTTGCTGAATGGATGCTTGCGTCGCGTTTCGGCGAATCGTCGCTGCAGCGTCTGGTCGCTGGCGTCAATACGGATGACGCGCAGCGGCGTGCCGACGTGACGCGCGCGCAACACGATGCAGCTGTGATCAAAATCATGCACGAATGTCGGGGAATGGGCGTTCAGACTGATCCCAAGCGACTGCGTGTGTGTCGCGAGCATCGCCTCCACGGTATCAACCAGCAACGCCGCCGGCAGGTTGTTGACTATGGCGAAGCCAATGTCTTCAAGGGCGCCTAGAGCGACGTTCTTGCCGGCACCAGAAACGCCAAGGACGAGAATGATCTGCATGGTGCGACGGGGACATGGACGCGCACGGCCCGGCCGACGGCGGGCCGACCGCGTCCTTGTCAGCCTTCCTCCATGAGTTTGGACTGGCGTTCGATGAACTCGCGCGTAGAGTCAATGCCACGCAAATTCAGCACGAAGTTGCGCACAGCGGTTTCGACCAGCACAGCGAGATTTCGACCGGCCGCCACCGGTATGACCACCTTGCGAATCTTGACGCCAAGCACTTCCTGATAGGTCGCGTTGACACTCATGCGATCAAGCCGCTTGAACTGCTCGTCGGTGTGATCCTCCAGATGCACAATCAGTTTCAGTGACTTGCGCGGACGCACTGCCGTCTCACCGAATGTCGTGCGGATATTGAGGATGCCGATACCCCGGACTTCAAGAAAATCTTTCAGTACATCCGGGCAGCGGCCCTCAATCAACTCCGGCGACATCTTGTAGACCTCGACGATGTCGTCGGCAATCAAGCCGTGGCCGCGGCTGATCAGCTCAAGCGCCAGTTCGCTCTTGCCGATGGCAGACGCGCCGGTGATCAACACGCCCATCTCCAGCACGTCGAGAAACACCCCGTGCAGCGTCGCATTTGCGGCCAGCATGCGGGAGAGATAAAGGCGCAACACGTCCACCACGTGCGGACTCGGATGCGGACACTGCATCAGCGGCACATGTTCGCGATCACACTGCGCCAGCATGTAATCTGCCGGAGCGCCAACGCCGCAGACGAGAACGGCGCCCAACTCATCCACGAGCAAGCGAGCAAAGGTGGCTTGTTGCGCGTCGGCGCTGAGCGTGCCGAAATAGGCCATCTCGGCGGGCCCGATCAATTGCACCCGGAACGGGTGGATGAAATTCATGTGTCCGACCAAGCCCACATCGGCCTGCGCGGTCGTGTCGCGTGACAGGATGCGCCCGCCGCCGTCGCGCCCGGCCAGCCACAGCAAGTCCAATCGCTCCTGGTTGTCTGCGAACAATTGCGAAATTTCAACGGAGCGCATGGAAGACCCGGGCAGTGACGTGACCGCTACGTGGACGCGCTGAACAGCGTGTGGATCGCCGACGGTGCGGCGGCCGACGCGAGCGATTCCCGGAAGCTGCGATTGGAAAAGCGCTGCGCCAGTTCTGACAGGATTTGCAGATGTTCGTCGGTTGCGGCCTCAGGCACGAGCAGCACAAAAATGTGGCGCACGGGCTGGTTATCCGGCGCTTCAAAAGGAATTGGGGTTCTGGGTCGCGCGAAAAAGCCGATCGCCCGATCCAGACCACGAATGCGGCCATGCGGGATGGCAATGCCCTGCCCAAGCCCCGTCGAGCCCAGCCGCTCGCGGGCGAGCAGACTATCGACTGTAACGGTCGGCGCCAGGTCGTAGCGCGACTCTGCCGCAAGCGCGATCTCCTCAAACAGGCGGCGCTTGTTCGCCACGTCAAGGTCGAGCAATACGTTTTCCGGGGTCAGTAGATCGGCGAGGCGGCTCACGGGCAACAGAAATCCGATGGGAAGTGCCAGCGCAGTGCGCCAACGACTTCGTGAATGACGGCGTGCGGGCGGAGGCCGCAGCAAGACTGCTGCCCGACGCCACTGGTGACGATTCTAGTGCAGTGCAGCACGCCGTCCGTGCCTGTCGCTCAATTCAGATCGGTACGCTTGCGCTCGAATCCCTCGTCGCGCTGCGCCTTGAGTTTTTCCTTGTGCCGCACCACCTGCCGATCAAGCCTATCGGCCAGTTCGTCAATCGCGGCGTAGAGGTTTTCGCCTTCGGACGCAGCGTGAATTTCGCGTCCGCTCAAATGCACATTGGCTTCGACTTTTTGTCGCAGTTTTTCCACCGACATCACCACGTTGACGTCGATCACGTGATCGAAGTGTCGCGTGACGCGATCGAGCTTCGATGTCATGTACGCGCGCAGCGCATCCGTGACGGCAACATGATGACCAGTAATGTGCAGATTCATGAACGTACCTCTTGAAAATTGTCATCGGTGAACGCTCGCCACCATTTGCGCGCCTAGCCCTCTCCGGCGGCGGCGATCAATGGCGTCGTCTCAGATTGACCGGGTCGATGTTTTGCAGTTCCCGGTACTTGGCCACGGTGCGGCGCGCAACGATGATGCCCTGCTCCCCGAGCAGCTCAGCGATGCGACTGTCCGTTAATGGCTCGTTGGGGTCCTCCTCTGTGATAAGTGACTTGATCATGGCGCGAATCGCCGTCGACGAGGCAGCGCCGCCCGCATCGGTCGCCACATGGCTGCCGAAGAAATACTTGAGTTCGAACGAGCCGCGCGGCGAGGCCAGAAACTTCTGCGTCGTGACGCGGGAAACGGTCGATTCGTGCAGGCCGAGCGCATCGGCTATCTCGCGTAGCACCAGCGGACGCATGGCAACTTCACCGTGATCAAAAAAAGCCTGCTGCCTGTCCACAATCTCGCTGGAAACCCGAAGAATCGTGTCGAACCGTTGAGCCACATTCTTAACCAACCAGCGCGCCTCTTGCAACTGGGTTGCCAGTGGTGTGGAGCGTCCCTCCTTTTGGCGTTGCAGCATGTCGGCATACACGGCGTTAACCGACAGGCGCGGCACCGCGGCGGGATTCAATTCCGCGATCCAGCGTCGCTTGCTGCGACGCACAATCACGTCCGGGATCATTTGTACACACGACACGTCCGCGAAGGGTGCGCCGGGGCGCGGCGTCAGCGTACGGATCACGGATTGGGCGGCACGCAGGTCGTCATCGTCGATGTCAAAGCGCTTGCGGATTTTCACGTAGTCGCGCGCGCCGAGCAGATCCAGCGCCTCGGTGACGATGCGCCGCGCCAGACGAACGTCCGCGTTCTGCCGGTGTGCCGCAAGCTGCAGCAACAGGCATTCGCGCAGGTCGCGCGCCCCAACACCGACCGGATCCATCGCCTGTAGCGCACGCAACGCGTCGTCCCACTGGGCGACCGAAATGATGTCCTCATCGCCAACGTGCGGCAACAAGGCCTCGATATCCTCGCGCGTGGCGGTGAGAAAGCCGTCATCATCCAGGCACTCAATCATCGCGCGCACGAGTTGCACCGTCTCTGTCGGCGCGTCGATCAACGCGAGCTGCGCGCGCAGGTGTTCAACCAGACTTTCCGCGCCCGAGCGTTGTGACTCGTAGGCATCATCATCGTCGTCGAAACTGCCGGAGCCGCCACTGCCCCACTCCGAGAAGTCGAGTGCGGGTTGATCGTAGTCCGCGTCTCCGCCGTCGCTGGCGGTCGTTTCCGTTTTCACCGCGTCCGCGCCACGTTCCATGGGCATCGCCTTGGGTTCTCGCAGGTCAAACGTCGCCTCAGGGGCGTCGGCAGCCGTGCGCTCGTGCCGGTCGGCGTCAGGCATCGACTCCGGGACTTCAGTGCGGTCAAACATCAAGTCGCTACCGTCAAGTGCTGCGTCTGCATCACGGGCAACCGGCAAAGCGTCGAGCGACACGATCAGCCCGGCGTCACCGCCGTCGCCATCGTCACCGCCGATGTCGGCGTCAGCCAACTCAAGCAATGGATTTTCGGCGAGCGCAGTCGCAATCTCTTGTTGCAATTCCAGTGTCGAGAGCTGCAACAACCGGATCGACTGTTGCAGTTGTGGCGTCAGCGTCAGGTGCTGCGCGAGCTTGAGCTGGAGGCCGGCCTTCACGTCGTCGGCTACAAACGGAAGTGCTCGCCGAGGTAGACCTTGCGCACCGATTCGTTGCCGATGATGGTCTCAGGGTGGCCGTCCGCCAGTACACGGCCTTCGCTGATGATGTAGGCACGATCGCAGATGCCCAGTGTTTCGCGCACGTTGTGGTCGGTAATCAGTACACCAATGCCACGCTCGCGCAGAAAGCGAACGATGCGCTGGATCTCGATCACGGCGATGGGATCAACACCCGCGAATGGTTCATCGAGCAGGATGAAGCGCGGTCGCGACGCCAATGCCCGTGCGATTTCCAGCCGCCGACGCTCGCCCCCGGACAGCGCCACGGACGGCGTGTCGCGCAGGTGGGCGATCGCCAGATCATCGAGCAGCGCCTGCAGTTCCCGCTCGATGACTGACTCATCCTTCTCTCGCAATTCGAGAATCGCGCGAATGTTTTCGCCTGCGGTGAGCTTGCGGAATATGGATGCTTCCTGTGGCAAGTACGAAAGCCCTTGCCGTGCCCGCTCGTGAATCGGCAGATGCGTGAGATCGCGACCGTCCAATTTGATGGCGCCGCCATCGGCGGCCACCAACCCCACAATCATGTAGAAGCAGGTGGTCTTGCCGGCTCCGTTCGGACCGAGCAAGCCGACCACCTCACCGCTGTCGACGGTGAGTGAGACATCGTGGACGACGGTTCGTGACTTGTAGCGCTTCTTAAGCGCAGCGGCTGAAAGCTGGCTCATTGCGTTTCGGAGGTGAATCAGTCTTGGTTTTCGGAGCGCGGGAATTCGCCACGGGCTTTGCCGCGGTTGCTGCCGCCGGTGCGGCCGGCGCAGCGGCGCCAGTACCAGCCGCAGACGCAGGCGCATCCTCGTTGTTGTCACGCGGTGCGAGCACGAAGGTCACGCCCTTGCCCTCGCTGGTCCGCTGCTTGGAATCGCGCGCTTCGTACTTGCTGGTTTGTGTGTTGTAGGTGATGTAGTTCGCGCGTGTTTCGTCATCGCCCACAAACAGGGTGGCGTTACCAATCAGTTCGACAATCCCTTTGCCGCTGTCGTAGTCGACGCGATCCGCCACACCCTGCGCCCAGTCGGCGTTGTCGGTACGCTGGCGGAAGCACACCGGTTTGCCGGTCAGCGTGGCGTTGTAGTTGTCGTTGGCGGTGGTCTGCGCCGTGCCGCGATCCGCCGTAATTCTCAGCGTACCCTGTGCGATCACCACGTTTTTTTCCAGGCGATAGAAGCCCTTGCCGTGATCTGCATCGCCGTCCACGGCATTGATCGTGATCTTTTCCTTGCGATCCGCCTTTTCGGCGACGGCGGGTGCGGCTGCGAACAGCGCCACGCAGGCCACAGCGCTCGTGAACGCGGCGGTCACCCGCGTGGTGCAGGCAGATGAAAGCTTGGTCGTCATGGTCACTCCTTGTTGCTGTCCACGTCTTTCGGACGCAGCTCAATGGCGATACCCCGGTTCGTTTGTCCCTGCTTTTTCTCGGCATCCACGCGCAAGCCCCGAGTCGTCATCACGCGGTCACCGCTGGTGGTGCGCGTCACGGCATCGGTTTGTGCCTGCTGAGTTTTCGGGAATACGGTCAATGTGTCGCTCTCGTAAGTCAGCGCATCACGCCCCGGGCTTGCCGCCTGCTTCGCCACCACCTTGCCCGCGAAGTCAACGCGATCGATGCCGCCCTTTTCGCTGCTGTGCATGGTGGCTCGATCAGCTACGACGTCCATGCGCGGTTTGCCCGCCGGTTCACTGTCGTAGCGTGGGCGCTCAATCACGGTGGTGCGCGTCGCCGGGTAATGCGTGGCCTTGTCGCCGACGACGGTGCTTTCGACGCGCCCATCGGCCGTCGTCCGCTCAATCCTGAAACCTTCAAGAAAGTGGTCTGGTGCGGGCTGCGACGACTGACGCTGTACACGAGCGCTCTCGGTCACGCGCGCGTCCAGCCAGTAGGTCAACAGCGCAAACAGGGCCACGGCAAACAGCGGGAACAGGGCCGCCAGCCGATCCTGCCGCCGCCGCCAGACGATCGTGCTCACGGCGCGCCCGCCTTGTCTGCCTCGTCCGCGCCAGCACGAGTTTCACCATCGCCGTTCAGATACCGCTGAAGCAAGGCATCGAGCCGGCCCTGCAAGCGCAGCACCGCCTCGACGAACTCGCGCACCGCGCCGTTGCCGCCTTCGGCGGTCGCCAGCCAGTGCGCGCGCTGACGCACCGCGGCGGCGCTCGCCGGCACGGTGGCGGCCAGCCCCGCCTGCAGCATCGCCGGCAGATCGAGCCAGTCGTCACCGATGTAGGCCACGTTCGCCGCCGGCAGCTGCCAGCGATCACAGAGCGCGCGAAACGCCACGCCCTTGTTGCGTTCGCCGCTGACCAGCTCGACGCCCAGTTCCGCGGCACGCCGCTCGACGGCCGGGCCGCCGCGCGCCGTCAACAGGGCCACACGCCAGCCTGCCTGTTTAGCCAGCGTGATGCCAAACCCATCGAGCACCGAGAACGATTTCAGCTCCTGATCGCCGAGATAGTTGAGCTTGCCGTCGGTCAACACGCCGTCCACGTCGCACACGAGGCCGCGCACCGCCTGCATGCGCTCGGCCACGGTCGGCGGACGAGGGATCACGACGCGTGCCACGTCACACCACCTTGGCACGCAACAGGTCGTGCATGTGCAGCGCACCGACCAGTTTGCCGCGAGCGTCGACCACCAGCAGTTGCGTCTTGCGCCCTTGCTCCAGCACCGAGACGGCCTCGACCGCGAGCTCGTCGGGGCCAATGCTGACCGGCTGGCACGTCATGTAGTCAGCCACTTTGGCGGCACTGAAGTCGGTGACTTTCGGCAGGCAGCGGCGCAGATCGCCATCGGTAAAAATTCCGGCGACGGCGCCGTCGGCGGCGACCACCGCCGTCATGCCCATGCCCTTGCCCGTGATCTCAAACAGCGCCTGCGCTACCGTGGCGTCCGCCGCGACGGTCGGAACCGCCGTGCCGGTGCGCATCACGTCGCGCACGTGGGTGAGCAAGCGTCGGCCCAGCGACCCACCGGGGTGCGAGCGGGCGAAATCCTCCGCGGTGAAGCCGCGCGCCTCGAGCAACGCCATCGCCAGCGCATCGCCCAGCGCCATCGCAGCGGCCGTACTGGCCGTCGGCGCCAGGCCCAGCGGGCAGGCCTCGGCGGCGACGCCGGCGTCGAGCGTGACGTCCGCCTCGGTGCCGAGCGTGGAATTTTCATTGCCCGTGATCGCAATAATGCGGGCGCCGACGCGCTTGATCGGTGTCAGCAGCGCATTCACCTCCGCCACCTCACCGGAGTTCGACAGCGCGATCACGACGTCGTCGGCGGTGATCATGCCCATGTCACCGTGGCTGGCCTCGGCGGGGTGAACAAAAAAAGCCGGCGTACCGGTCGACGCCAGTGTCGCCGCGATTTTTCGGCCCACATGGCCCGATTTGCCGATGCCGGTGACCACGACACGGCCAGCGGCATTCAGAATCGTCTGCACCGCGGCAACCAATGGCGCACCCACGCGCGATTCCACCGCCGCAATTGCTGCCGCCTCGGTGGCCAACACCGAACGCGCGCGTCGCAAGATGGCGACAGAATCTACTGCAATATCCATGCTAGGCAGTATAACGGGCGACTCGTTGCGGCGACGACAACCCACCTCGCAGCGGACGGATTCGGCTTTTCTGCCGTAACGACTGCCAGATGGTCGGTGCAGGGCGATTTTTATTGAAGTCGATACTGGCGAAAATTCGCGTCCAGGCGCCGTCGATACGTCGCTGGACGCCGAAAGCTGTATCGCGTCATGCCGGGAGAAACTTCTCCAGCATCCGGTTCAGGAAGCGTTGCCCCTTTTCCGTCGGCCGAATCGCCTCGTGCGTACGCACGAGGAGGCCCTCCTGCTCCGCCTCGTCCAGCGCGCGACTGACCAGTGAAATCGGGTAGCCGGTGCGTTCGGCGAACCACGCTGCGGGAAAGCCATCGGTCAAGCGCAACGCGTTCAGCATGAACTCGAAGCCCACGTCCGCGCGCGACACGTCGCGTCGTTCAAACACACAGCTCGATGGGTCGACGCTGAGCGCCTTCAGCATGTAGTCGCGCGGTTGCTTGACGCGCTCGGTGCGCACGATCTTCGCGCGCTGCCCCGAGCCCGGCGGACCGCCGGGCGTGGATAGCTTGCCGTGCGCGCCGGCGCCAATCGCCACGTAGTCACCAAACCCCCAGTAGTTCAGGTTGTGCTCACAGCGTCGCCCGGGTTGCGCATACGCCGACGTCTCATAGTGGTCGTAGCCGGCATGACGCAACCATTCCTCGACGCGCAGTTGCATGTCCGCCGCCTGATCGTGATCCGGCAGCGGCGGTGGTTTCTTGGCGAACACCGTGTTCGGCTCGAGCGTCAGTTGGTAGAACGACAGATGCGGCGTGCCGAACGCGAGGGCCGCCCGCACATCGGCTTCGCATTCCTGCAGGGTCTGCGCGACGCCGCCGGCGCGCGCCGCGGGTAGCGCAAACATCAGATCAAGGTTGACGTTGCCGATGGTGGCGAGCCCGATTTCGATGGCGCGGCGTGCCTCGGTGGCGGTGTGGATGCGCCCCAGCGCCCGCAAATGCGCATCGTTGAAGCTCTGGATGCCGATGGAAAGCCGGTTGACTCCGGCCTCACGAAACCCGGCGAACTTTTCCATTTCAAACGTGCCGGGGTTCGCCTCCAGCGTAATCTCGGCCTCGGGCGACAGCCGCGTGCGGGCCCGCACCCCGGCAAGAAGCTCGCCGATTCCGCGCGCCGAAAACAGGCTGGGCGTGCCACCGCCGATGAAGACGGTGTGAATCGTGCGCCCCCAGAACTCGGGCAGCTGCACTTCCAGATCTGCCATGAGTGCATCGATGTACTCGCGCTCCGGCAAGCCCGTCTTACCCTCGGGCCGCTCATGCGAATTAAAGTCGCAATAGGGGCACTTGCGCACGCACCACGGAATATGGATGTAGAGCGAGAGGGGCGGCAGCGTGCTGAAGTGGGGGCCGAGCATGGTTAGCGGTGGTCGCATCGCCAGAACGAATGACGCGTGACGAAGGCCGGCAGCCGGCTAGGGCGTGTTAACACTATTTTCACGAGTGCGGCGGTCGTATTGTCGATGCCTGGTTAGGCGCCAAGGCCGCCGTGGTGCGGGCACGGAGCGCAGCGACAAGTGTGCCGCAAGGACTTCGCATCAATACCCGGCGCCGCCTTTGCGTGCGACGTACGACACGCCCCGCAGGGTTGCAGCGAGGCGGCGTGTCTGCGGCGTTGCAATGCTTGAACGTGGAACCACCACGTTCTTCGCATCGCGCCTTGCAGCCAACGCCGTCTCGCTGCAACGCATCTCGTGAAAATAGTGTTAACACGCCCTAGTAGCCATGGACCGCGTTGTCCGGGAAAGTCTTCGCCTTCACCTCGGTGACGTAGGCGCGAATCGCCGCTTCAACACTATCGTTGCCTGCCATGAAGTTCTTCACGAACCGCGGAAGCTTGCCGCGCGTGATGCCCAGCATGTCGTGCAGCACCAGCACCTGACCGGCACAATCCACGCCAGCGCCGATACCGATGGTCGGGATCGGCAGCGCCCGCGTCACCTCGGACGCCAGCGTAGAGGGGATCAACTCAAGCACCAGCAGCGCCGCACCGGCATCCGCCAGCGCGTGCGCGTGCGCGTTCAACGTCGCTGCGGTTTCTTCCGTCTTGCCCTGAATCCGGTAGCCGCCGAGCGCATGCACCGACTGCGGTGTGAGACCGAGGTGTGCGCACACCGGCACGCCGCGCTCGGTCAGAAAACGGACGGTCTCGGCCGTCCAGCCACCGCCTTCGAGTTTGACCATTTGCGCACCGGCCTGCATCAGCACCGACGCACTGGCCATTGCCTGTTCGCGTGACTGCTGATAACTGCCAAACGGAAGATCACCGATCACAAAGGCCGTGCGGTTACCCGCCGCCACACAGCGCACGTGATAGGCCATCTCCTCGAGCATCACCGGCAACGTGCTGCTGCGGCCCTGAAGCACCATGCCCAGCGAATCGCCCACCAGCAACATCTCGACGCCAGCATCGTCCGCCACGCGCGCAAAGCTCGCGTCGTAACAGGTAAGCATGGTCAGCTTTTCGCCGCTCGCGTGGAGTTCGCGCAGGCGATGCAGTGTGATGGGTTTACGCGACGCGGTGGTCAGTTCCTGCGGGTGTGATGACATCGGCAACTCCCTTAATATTCGTGTGCACGCACAGTCACTACCGCGCTCGCGGAGTGGATGCGCTAGCAGGCTGCTAGGCGCCTAACTGCATGCGCAGCGCCGTCAGTGCGTCTTCGAGTTCGGCCACTTTCGCCTCCAGCGCAGCCACCCGTTCTGACAGTGCCGCTTCGCGATCCGCCTTCGAGGGTGGCAACGCGGGTGCGTCGCCGACAGGAATCTCACCGCCGAATAGCATGTGCTGCCACTTTGCGGCGCGGGCACCGGCTTCGCGCGGCAACTGCACAACCAGCGGCGGGGTCAGTTCACTCATCGCTCTGAGTGTCGCTTCAACTTCGCCTAAATCCGCGAACGCATGCATCCGCTCCGCGCGGGAACGCAGTTCGCCAGGCATTTGTGCGCCGCGCAGCATCAACTCGCAAAGCAACGCCGTTTCCTTCGCTTGCAAGCCCAACCGTTCGCAGAACGTTTCCGCGTACTTCGGCACCCGCGTTGCCGCACCGGTGTAGAGGCTGGTGAAGCCCCGCTCACGCAGGCGTTCCACCGCACTGCTCACCTCGCTCTCGGTCAGTGCGGTCACCGGAGCACGGTTGTTCGACTGATTGCAGCCATTGACCAGCGTGTTGATGGTGAGCGGATAACTGTCGGGCACCGTGATGCGCTTTTCGATCATGGTGCCGATGACGCGCGCTTCGATCGCGTCAAGCACGGCTTGCATGGTCGCCCCCCCATCGATCGTTCAGTTCCACGGCCAATTTGGCAAATGCGCGTCCTCGGTGCGAACGCGCGCCCTTCTGGTCAATCGGCATTTCCGCCCCAGTGAGGCCCAACTCCGGGTCAAGAAAGTAGGGGTCATACCCGAAGCCACCGTTGCCGCGCGGTATGTCGATGATCTCACCGTACCAACGCCCCTCGACGATGATCGGCTCCGGGTCATCTTCGCGCATCACCAGCGCCAGCACGGCGGTGTAGTGCGAACGACGGTCGGCGACGCCTCGCAGATCGGCGATCAGTTTCGCGTTGTTATCAGCGTCGCTTTTTTGCGCGCCAGCATAGTACGCAGAGTTCACTCCGGGGTTGCCGCCCAACGCATGCACGCAGAGTCCCGAGTCATCTGCAAGCGCTGGCAATCCCGTGTGCCGCGCAGCGTTCCGGGCCTTGGCGAGTGCGTTTTCGAGAAACGTGTGATGCGGCTCGGGCGCTTCCGGGACGTTGAATTCGCTTTGCGCAACCACGCTGATTCCAAGCGGCGCAAGCAGGCGTTCAAACTCCTTGAGCTTCTTCACATTGCCCGTGGCGATGACGAGTTTTTCGATCTTCATGGGCGGCAATGTTAAAGAAACCGGTCGCGCGCTCGGTTTGGCGCACGAAAAGCGCCGGCATTTCACTCCGCGTCAGATGCATTTGGCGAACTGGCCGTGCATTGCGTCTCATGCTTGCTGCACCGACGCGGGCACCTGCCTAAAGTTCGCTCCACGCAATCTTCCCTGCAACAAGGAGCTACCCATGTCCGCCACAAGTTTCCGCGCACGTACCGCCGCCATCGCAGCCGCCACTGCCGCTGCGCTCGCGCTATCCACCAGCGCCTGGGCCGTCCCCGACGCGCAGTTCTTGCCGCTCTTCGAGCAATTCGAAGTCATCAACAACGGTGACACCAGCAAGCTCGAAAAAGTCTCCGAAGGCTTCGCGGCACTCCTGAAATCCGAGCCGACCAACCCGGTGCTGATGGCCTACACCGGCACGACCACAGCGATGAAGTCGAACACCACAATGTTGCCGTGGAAGAAGATGAGCTATGCCGAGGACGGCATGGCGATGCTCGACAAAGCCATCGCGATGTTGACGCCGGAGCATGACAAGCCGATCCAGCACGACACGCCCGGTTCGCTGGAAGTGAAACTCCTTGCGGCGAAGACATTTCTCAATGTGCCCGGTTTTATGAACAAAGGCCCGCGCGGCGCGAAACTCGTCGGCGAACTGACTTCCAGCCCATTGCTCGCCAACTCGCCGGTCGGGTTTCAGGGCGTCGTGTGGATGACCGCGGGCGAATTGGCGGTGACCGAGAAGCGCGCCGCGGATGCGCGCAAGCACTTCAACAAAGTGATCGAACTCAAAGCGCCACAGGCTGACGCGGCGCGCGCACAACTTGCCAAGCTCGCGCCATGAGCGCCGTCGCCGATTCCCCTGTCGTCGAACTGCGCGGGGTACATAAAACCTATCGCCTCGGCACGCACGTGATCCCAGCGTTGCAAGGCGTTGACCTCACCGTGCAGCGCGGCGAACTGCTCGCGCTCACGGGGCCGTCGGGCAGCGGCAAGAGCACGATCTTGAACCTCTCGGGGCTCATCGACACACCGGACTCCGGCGACATCGTGCTCGGCGGTCAACGCGTCAACGATTTGACCGAAGAGGCACGCACGCTCTTGCGCCGCGATGCGCTCGGTTTTGTGTTTCAGAGCTTCAATCTGGTGCCGGTGATGACCGTTGCCGAAAACGTCGACTATCCACTCTTCATCGCGGGCGTCGATGCGGCAGAGCGCAAGGCGCGGGTTGCCGCGCAGCTTGAGGCCGTCGGGTTGCAAGACCATGCACACCATCGGCCGGACGCGCTGTCCGGCGGGCAGCGCCAGCGCGTGGCCATCGCCCGCGCCCTGGTCAAACGCCCGCGGCTGGTGATCGCCGACGAGCCAACCGCGAGCCTGGATTCGCACACTGCCGATCAGGTGCTTGATTTGATGCGCGAACGCTGCCACGCCGAGGGCGCGGCGTTTGTGATTGCCACGCATGACAGCCGACTCACGGGCCGCTGTGATCGCGTCGTGGCGCTGCTGGACGGGAGACTGCAATGAATGCCAAGTGGCTGAAATTTGCCATCGCCAACACGATGCGCAATCGGCGTCGCTCGCTGGTGACGGTGACCATCGCCGCGCTGGGGACGGCCGCGATATTGCTGGCTGGGGGCTTTGCGCTCTTCACCTACGAATCGCTCGCCGAAGCGCAAGCGCGTGAGTCGGGGCACCTCGTGATCGGCAAGCCCGAACAGTTTGTGAAGGACGAAGAAACACCGCTGCAATACGGTCTCGACGACGTGGCGAAGCTGCGTGCGCAACTCCTGACCGACCCGCAGGTGCGTTCTGTCCTGCCTCGGGTGGACTTCAGCGGCCTGGTGAGCAACGGCGACAAGTCGGTCGTCATGATTGGGCTCGGCGTGGAACCTGACAGCGAGTTTTCGGTGAAAGGTCCGTTCCTCACCATCACTGAAGGCGAAGTGCTCGGCAACGGAGGCAGCGGTGCCAAGGGGCCAGAAATCATGCTCGGCGACGCGCTGGCGCGCAATCTCAAAGCCAAGCCGGGCAGCAGCCTCACACTGCTCGCGAGCACCACCGAAGGGTCGCTCAACGCAATGGATGTGACGGTGAAGGCCGTCTTTTCGACCGGCGTACCGGAGATCGACAAGCGACTAATCTACACCGACATTGCGACGTCGCAGAAGCTCTTGAACACGCAAAAAGTGTCAAGCCTCGGCGTCTTCCTCTCTCGCATGGAGCACACCGACGGTGCGCAGGCACGACTGGCCGCCGCGACGCCGAAACTCACCGTGCGCACGTGGCAGGACCAGGCCGTGTTCTACCGCGCCGTGAAGGATCTGTACAACCGCATCTTCGGCGCGCTCGGGCTCATCATCGGCATCATCGTGGTGTTCGTGGTGACCAATGCGATGAGCATGGCAATCATCGAACGCACGCGCGAAATCGGCACGCTGCGGGCGATGGGCACGCTGCCGCGCCAACTGCTGCGCACGCTCTCGCTGGAGGGCATGGTGCTCGGCGGCGTCGGCGCCATCGTTGGCATGCTGGTGGCGCTCGCCGTGTCAATCTTTCTCTACACCGCCAACATCCAGATGCCACCGCCGCCGGGCCGCTCGGTCGGCTATCCGCTGTACGTCAATATCGACGCCGCGCTCTACATCGGCACGGCGCTGGTAATGGTGGCGCTGACCATGCTCGCCTCCGCCTTCGTGGCACGCAAAACCGTACACATGCCGGTTGTTGATGCGCTGGCGCATACCTAACAGGACTTCATCATGAGATTCATTTCCTCCCTGCTGGCCACCACTTTCGCCGCGTGCGCCCTTGCGGCTCACGCACAAGACGTCGCCGCGATCCTCAAAGCCTCCGACAAGTTCCGCATGAGCGCGGACAACTTGCAGGTTGAAACACAGATCAACATTGTCAACGCCGACGGCACGCCGGACAAGGAGCGCAAATACAAGGTGTTTGCGCAGCAAAACCGGCAGTCGCTGGTCATCATGCAAAGCCCGTCCGAGAAGGGGCAAAAGGTGCTGATGTCGGGTGATGATTTCTGGCTGGTGATGCCCGATAGCCAGCGTCCGCTGCGCATCACGCCGATGCAAAAGCTGCTCGGCGACGCCTCCACGGGCGACGTGTCCACGCTCAGCTGGGCCGAGGACTACACGGGCAAACTCGTCGGCGAAGAGCCCTGCGACACACGTGCGGGTGCGCGCCCGCAAACCTGCCTGCACCTCACGCTCAACGCCGCGCGCAAGGGTGTCACCTACCAGCGCATCGAGCTTTGGGTCGGCAAGGCGCGCTACGAGCCGCACCGCGCCGATCTCTACGTGCTCTCGGACAAACTCGCGAAGCAAGCGAGCTTTGTGTTCGACAAGCCCGACGCACCAACGACGGTCACTGAGATGGTGCTCGCCGACAAAGTGAGCAACAACAAAACCACGCACATTAAATACGTGAGCCGCAAGGAGCGCCAGATTCCGAAGGAATGGCTCAACCCGCAGTTCCTCGTGCGCGGCGGCACGTTTGAGTAGCGCGGCGGCCCCCATGCGCATCTCGCGACATCTGTTGATCGGCTTCGTCGGCACCGCCGCGCTGTTGCTGCTAATCGTCGTCTCCTCGGCCCACGCGCAGACGCCGTCACCCGCGTCGTCCAGCACCGCCGAAGACGCGTTCACCTGGCCCACGATCACCGGCCAAGTGCGCTTGCTCGGCAACGACTATCACGCCGCGACGCTCGGCCCGCTCGCCGCAGCCAACGCGCTGCAACCGGGCATCTCGGCGCAGGCCAAGCACAGCGCCACCCTGGAGGCCGAATTCCGCGCCAGCGGCAAAGGCTGGAACGTCACCGGCACCGTGCAGCAGCAAGCCTTTCCCGGCGGCGAGCACCCGCACCGCGCATGGTTCAACGAAGCTGCGGTGTCGCGCGACGTGGGCGGCTGGACGCTGAGCGCAGGCAAAAAGATCGTGGCGTGGGATGTGGCCTACGGCTTTCGTCCGAACGATGTGGTGCAGCAAGAAACGCGGCGCCTGCTCGTGAGCACCCTCGCCGAGGGCCGGCCCGTGGTCATGGCCGAACACTTCAACACCGACACCGCGTGGTCGTTCGTGTTCGCCAATGCGGGCCACGCGAGGAGTGAACGCGGCGCACGCGAACCTGCGTTTGCCGCGCGCGTGTATCAACGCAATGGCTCCGCCGACTGGCACGGCTTCGCGCGCTACGGCGCACACACGGGTGCGAGCGTCGGCGGCGCGCTGGCGTGGGTCGCCACCGACGCGCTTGAAGTGCACGCCTCAGCGCGCTACCTCGCACGCGCCGACAGCAAAGCGCCCGCCACCGACGCGCCCTTCATCGCCGCCGCTAATCCGTGGCAAAACGCCACCGTGCGTCGCGCGACGCAAGCAATCATCGGCGGCACGTGGACACACGAATCCCAGCTCAGCGTGATGTTCGAAGTGTGGTGGGACGGCGCCGCGCGTTCGCCGCGCGAATGGGACACGTGGCGCGCGCGAAACGTCGCGCTCGCCGCGCTGCCGTCCGGTGCAGCCCCTGCCAACGCCGTCGCGGGCAATCTCGCGTGGCAAAGCGAGGCCTTCTCCGCCGCAAGCAATCTGCATCGGCGCAACGTCTACCTGCGCACGAGTTGGGAGCACGAAGGCTGGACGCCCAGCCTCGACCTGCTCTACCACCCCAGCGACCGCGGCCAACTCTGGACCGCCGCGCTGCTCTGGAAAGGCGACCGCGTGCAAGTGCAAGGCGGCGTACGCATCAACGCCGGACCGGCCACGTCCGTGCTGCGGCAATTGCCCACGCAGCGACAGGCGTTTCTGATGGGGACGTGGGCGTTTTGAGACACGCCGCGGTTCGCTGGGGGGCGCGGCGCTGAACGCGCGCGACAACGAGCGCGAATTCACACGGCGAGTGGTATACAGCTTTTCGCGCTCAGCGACCTTCCTACTGTCGTTCTAGCCGAAAAAATTACTTTGTCGAGAATCCAGTAAAAACGGTTGCAATGACCATCTGGCTGTCGCCGGAGGCAAAAAGCTGTAGCGCGTCTCGTGGAACATTTCGCGTCGTTGAACGCCTCAACCGTCGTTGCAAGCGCGCTCCGTGTGCGAGGCGAACGATGTGTTAGACCGCGCCTCGCGCCGGTGCCGGTGTGGCATGCAGTTGCAACCCAAGGGCGGCCACGACCTTGAGGATGGTGGCGAACTCGGGGTTCCCGGCAGGAGAAAGTGCCTTGTACAGGCTCTCGCGACCCAGTCCAGCATCGCGTGCAACCTGACTCATGCCTTTAGCGCGGGCGATGTCACCGAGCGCGGCAGCGACAAGGGTGGGATCACCTTCTTCCAAGGCAGCTTCAAGATACGCGGCCATGTCCTCCTCGGTGCGAAGGTGTTCCGCAGGATCCCATAGCGTGGTGACAGTTCTTGCCATGTTTCTACTCCTCAAGCTCGGCAGCGAGCAGTTTTGCGTTTCGGATATCCCGGTCTTGGGATGACTTGTCGCCGCCCGCGAGCAAGACAACGAACACGCCGGCCTTCTGCGTGAAGTAGACCCGGTATCCGGGTCCATGATCAATGCGCAATTCAGAAATGCCCTCTCCAACCGGCTTCACGTCGCCTGGGTTCCCGAGGGAAAGCCGACGAATCCGAATGTCGATACGCGTCTTCGCTGTGCGATCACGAAGCGCCGAGAACCACTTGGCGTAGGTGGCTGTCTGGCGGACCTCAAGCATAGCGCAAATGTATCACATGGGATACATGCCGCACAAAGTGCACACCCGTCACGCAGCAATCAAGCGCACACACATGGCTAAGGAAACGCTGAACAAGTCTGCGCGATACGTCGCGCGTCGGATTGGGATGAGCTGGGAGTCGAAAATTTGGAGTCATAGCGGGGCTATGACGAGAAATTTTTGGCTTGCAGATCGCCCAAGCCCGACGATGCGACGTGCGCGTGGGACTTGTTCAGCGTTTCCCCTACCCACGCACCGCCGCCTCAATCACCGCGATGTCGATTTTCATCTGTTGCATCATCGCCGCCATTGCCTTGGCGGCGACATTCTTGTCGGAGTGCGTTGTCAATTCGGTCAATCGCTTGGGATAGATTTGCCATGACACGCCGTAGCGGTCCTTGAGCCAACCGCAGTGGTTCTCCGTGCCGCCGTTGGCGGTGAGCGCAGCCCAAAGCCGATCTGACTCGGCTTGATCGTCGGTCGCGACCGAAATCGACACCGCTTCGGTGAGCGTGAACATCGGCCCGGCGTCCAGAATTTGATACGGCACACCGCCGAGCGAGAAATCGATCACCGAGAACGCGCCGTGTCCTGCGTCGCCGTGAAACGCCTTCTCAATGCGGCTTCCGGGAATCAACGCGCAGTAAAACTCGGCGGCTTCATGGCCACGGCCATCACCAAACCAGAGGCAGGTGCGAATCGTGCTGGACATCGTGTTCTCCTGTTGCGAGGGAAACCTAATCGACAAAACCAAAGCGGGCGCTACGCCATCGAATGGAAGCCAATCGTGTTGCCTTCCGTGTCTTGCGCAAGTGCGTAGAAACCGTGCTGACCGATGGAGGTTTTTTCCTTGCACAGGCTCCCGCCATGCGCTGCGGCGCGTGCCGCCGGAACCGCGCAGTCGTCGCAACCAAAGTAGACCAACGTGCCGCCGCTGCCGGGCGAAAAGCCGTCCATCTTAACCAGCGCGCCGCCTGCGCCGTAGGTGCTCATGCCCGTTTCCGGGTCATACGGAAAGAACCACATGTCCAGATCCATCTCCGGCGTCGGCGCGGGCATCTTCTCGAGCTTGATGCCGAGCACGCCTTCATAAAACGCTTTGGCGCGGTTCATGTCCTGAACGTAAATTTCGAAATGGACGACGGGGTTGCTTTTCATGACGTGTCTCCTGTGTTGGCAGTGCAGTTCAAAGGGTTTTTTGACGCGCAACCGTCGGCGCAGTGTAGGGCGCGACGCGAGGGCTATGCAGGCTGCCTTGAGCGACTGATGCCCACTCACGTGACCAGTCGAGGCGCGACAATTCGCGGAGCTCGCCCCTCAACAGCTTTCCGAAAAAATCGCGCGCGAATGACTGCCCGGCGGTCATTCGTGTGTCCAGCAGCAGAAAGTCGACGTTAGCAAAAATCACCCGCCAACGACCGCCCACCGGTCGCCGGAGCCATAAAGCTACATCGCTTTGAACAGATGCCCGTACAGCCGACTGACGACGAGGCGTTCGCGGCGGCCTCGTAGGGTGAGGGTCATCTTGCCTGCTTCGTCGCGGCTGAATGACTCGATGGCGCTGGCGCGCACGATGGTGCCGCGGTGGATTTGCCAGAAGCGGTTGGGGTCGAGCTGTGGCAGCAGGTCTTTGAGCGGCGTGCGGATCAGGACTTCGCGATCCGCCGTGAGCACGCGCACGTATTTGTCGGCGGCTTCGAAATAAATCACGTCTTCGATGGGCACCATGACGAGCGCGGAACCGGCAGCGGTGGTGAGGCTGGCCTGGATGACGCTGAGCGGCGCGGACGGCGTTTGTCCAGGCGCGATTGCTGTGGCGAGCGTTGGCGGTGCGAGCAGATGGCGCAGTTGCGCAAGCGTGTGTTCGAGCGCGGCTTCTCTGGCGCTGCTGCTCGCGGCCGGCGCGCGGCTGGCGAGCGTTGCTTTGAGTTTGGCCACGGTCTTTTGCAAGCGCGCGGGTTGCACGGGTTTGACGAGGTAGTCCACGGCGTGCGTTTCGAAGGCTTGCAGCGCGTAGTCGTCGTAGGCCGAGACAAAGACGAGCAGTGGAAACGCGCGTGCGTCGACGCCCTCGGTCACCCACGCGTCGGCGAGCGCGGCGGCGGCTTCGAGCCCGGTCATCAGCGGCATGTTGATGTCGAAGAACAGCACGTCGGGCCGCAACGCCAACGCTTTGTCGAGCGCGGCACGGCCGTCGCTCGCGACGTCGGCAATGGTGAGTTCGGGCCACGCAGTCGCGAGCTCTGCACGCAGCGCGCGTGCGAGCAGCGGCTCGTCCTCGGCGATGAGCGCGGTCGTGGCGGTGGCCTGCGGCGTGCTCGGCATCATGCGGCGGGCGGAAGCGCGATACGCACCACCGTGCCGTGCGGTGAATTGGCGGCGATGCTCATCGTCGCGCCGTCGCCGTAGGTGGTCGCGAGGCGCTCGCGCACCTGCGCAAGACCGAAGCCACCACCCGCTGCGGTGGACGAAAAGTCCGGTGGCAAGCCGACGCCCGTGTCGGAGACTTCGAGCGCCAACAGCGTGCCGCTACGCTCCGCGCGAATCACGATCTCGCCGCCGCCGGGCGCGTGCGTGAGTCCGTGCTTGATGCAGTTCTCGACGAGCGGTTGCAGCAGCAGCGTCGGCACCGGCCACGCGCGCAAATCGTCGGGCAAATCCAGACGCACGCGCAGCCGATCTCCCATGCGCACGCTCATCAGCGCGAGGTAATCGCGCAAGCGATCAAACTCGTTCTCCAGCGGGTGCATCGGTTGTCGCGAGGCGGAAAGCGTTGCGCGCAGGTAATCGTTCAGTTGGTCGAGCATCGTGATCGCCTGCGGCGGATCGGTCGCGATCAGCGCGCGCAGATTGGCCAGCGTGTTGAACAGCATGTGCGGCTCAAGTTGCGACTGCAGGAGTGTGAGACGCGCTTCGGCGGCCTGTCGCTCCGTTTGCGCGAGCGCACGCGAAAGCTCCGCGCCGCGGCTCTCGGCGTAGAAGTGATACGTCGCCGCGATGCCCACGGCCACCGTCATCAAAAACATCGCCGCCATGAGGCGCGGGTTGCCGCTGGAGACAAACGCCGCCTCCGAACCGGCGTAGGCGTTGCCGATGCGCGTGCCGATCAGAAACCCGCCCACAATCGCCACCGCCATCAGCGCCACCAACAGCCCACCGCGCGGCAGCCCACGCAGCCCCGTCTTGCGGCTCCACAGCACGGCGGCGCTGTTGAGGATCAACCAAATCGACAGACCAATGGACTGCGAATAGACCATTTGTTGATCGAACGGCCCCATGCCACCAGCCCACAATGCAACGGCAATGAATGTATTCATCACCAGCACACGCACGAACCAGCGCAGCATGTCGCGCCGCGCCTCTTTCCACGTGGGCGGATCGGCGTGAACGCTGGTGTCGGTGGCCATGCTGCTCCTGGCGCGCCGTTTACGCGCCCGCAATCGCCGAGCGTTGCGCGTCGCCGAGTTGCTTCAGCCCCTGCGCAGCCAACGCGAGCAACGCGTCCATTTCGTCGCGCGAAAACGGTTTGCCTTCGGCGGTGCCTTGCACTTCGACAAAACCGCCGCTGCCGGTCATCACGACGTTCATGTCGGTCTCGCAGTTGGAGTCTTCGTCATAATCGAGATCGAGCACGGGCATGCCTTCGTAGATGCCTACCGACACCGCGGCGACCGAATCGACCAGCGGCGAGACCGGCAACGTGCCCGCGGCCACCAACTTGTTGCAGGCGATCGCCAGTGCGACATAGGCCCCCGTGATCGAGGCGCAACGCGTGCCGCCATCGGCCTGCAGCACATCGCAATCGAGTGTGATCTGCCGTTCGCCCAGCTTTTTCAAATCAACCACGGCGCGCAGCGAGCGGCCGATGAGGCGCTGGATTTCCTGCGTCCGGCCGCTCTGCTTGCCACTCGCGGCCTCGCGCTTGGTGCGCGTGTGCGTGGAGCGCGGCAGCATGCCGTACTCCGCCGTGACCCAGCCCTCGCCGGAGCCCTTCTTGTGCGGTGGCACGCGCTCCTCAACACTCGCGTTGCAGAGCACACGGGTGTGGCCGCATTCGATCAACACCGAACCTTCGGCGTGACGGGTGAAGTGCGGGGTGATCTTGACCGGGCGCAGGTGCTGCGGCGTGCGCTGCGAGGGACGCATGAGTATTCTTTCAGGAATGTTCAGGGGAGGAGTCGCTGACGATTGTAGGCCTCGCCCAAGGCCCGCAGTCGTTCCAGCGTATCGCTACGATCGGTCCATCCCGCGGTGCGAATCGGCGCCGTGTCGAGCACCAGCGAACCGAGCAACTGTGCGGCCATCGCGGAGCGGCCGAGCAACCCAAGCCCCCTGCGCAGCAAGCCCTCCGGAAGGTGCCAGAGCGGCAATGCCACGCGACCGAGGCCGTCGGCGTACGCGCGCACCATCGCCGCGGTCGACACCGGATGCACATCGCTGACCAGCCAGGTCGCCACCGTTCCCGACGCGACCGGCGCCTCGCACGCCGCCCAGCGGCACGCGTCGGCCAGCGCCTCGACATGCAGCAACGAGCGCCGGTTGCGCGTTGCCGCGGCGAGCGGCAGCGGCCAGCCGCGCGCAACGGCGCGCAGCAATTGCGACATGTTGCCGGGGGCTGCGGCGCCGTACACCACTGATGGCCGCAGCACCACCCCCTGCAACGCGCTGGTTGCACAGACCGCGGCTAGCGCACGCTCGGCGCCGAGTTTGGAGTGCGCATACGCGGTTCGCGGCTGCAACGCAGAATCCACCCGCAGCGGCTGATCACTTTCGTGCAGGCCATGCACGGCAACACTACTCAGCAGCACGAAGCGGCGCAGGCCGACCTCGGCGGCGGCCTGAGCGAGTTGGCGTGTGAGATCAACGTTGGCGCGCACGAAGGCCTGTTCATCGCGCGCCGCCACCCCCGTGACGTGAACACGTGCGGCAGTGTGAATTGCCACGTCCACGTTTTGATCAATAGCGCGGGCCACGGCGGCTGCGTCGGCCCAATCGACGGTTTTCCATTGCGCGCGCGTCGTGTTGCTGCCTGCGTGCGGCATCGGATTGGGCTCGGGTTGCGACGACAGCGCCAGCACCTCGTGCCCAGCGGCGAGTAGCGCCAGCACGCAATGCCGACCGACGTAGCCGCCAGCACCGGTCACCGCGACTTTCATGGCCGGCCGCCGGCGTCGATCCGCGCGTCACGCCAGCGCCAGCCGTGTTTGTTCCAGAGCTTGAACGCCGACACGATGGTGACCCACGTCAGCCAGCGCGAGCGGTGCGAGCCGCGCGCCCACTCGTGCGTGAACTGCGCGTCGGGCACATAGACGGCACGACCAAGCTGTCGCGCGCGGAGTGTGATGTCGCAGTCTTCCAGGTACATGAAGAAACGTTCATCAAATCCACCGAGCGCCGCATAGGTTTCGCGGCGAAACAACATGAACGCGCCAGACATGAACTCGGGCTCGATTTCGCGCGTGTAGTCGGCATCACGCATCTCGTAAAAATCGGCATCGCGGGCCAGCGCCAGACGCTTCAGCATGGCGCCCGATGCAAAGCGCCGCGCGAACAGCGCGCGTAGCGTGGGATAGCGTTTGCAAAGATACTGCCGCTCACCGTCGGGGAAAAACAGCGCCGGGCCCGCGAGCACGATCGATGCGTCACGCACCATGGCATCGAGCAGCACCTGCAGGGCGCCCGGCAGAAAGCGCACATCCGGATTCACCACCGCATGCAAGGGCGCAGGCGGCAATTCCCGAAACGCCAGGTTATGTGCATGGCCAAACCCGGCGTTGCCCGCGGGATTGCGGCGGTAGGCAAAGCGCGGGAATTGCGCGAGCAGCGCTCGCAGCGCATGTTCTGCGCTGTCATCATCACTGTTGTCCACCACCAAGCCACGCGCCAGCCCCGGTGCCGCTTCGCAACTGGCCAGCGTCCGCGCCAGGACGGCGCAATCGGGGTGGTGAACGACGATGCAGGCATTCCACATGGGTGAAGCATATCGGGGCGGAGCCGGATGCCCATTGCCCGTTCGCCCTGAGGCGGTCGTTGGGTCGGATGGCTTGACGATCAGATTTGGCAGGCGGGCGACCAGCGCGCTCAGTGGCCGCGCGGGGCCAGTCACTTTTGTCAGTCGCGACAAAAGTAACCAAAAGCGCTCGCCCCGCAGCCCGCTTCATCCTGTGGTGCTCGCGTTTCGCGGGACGAATCGCGACCCTAGGAGCGATTCGGTCGAGAATGCGCGACGACAACGCATCTTGGACCGCGATACGCTGCGCTCCTCGGCGCGGGCTGAAGGGGCGGTCGGGCAGGATTCTTGATCGCTTCGCGATGGGACTACGGGAACCCGGATGCGAGCATCCGGGCTACGCTGCTGCGCTGATACCGCGCTGTCACTCTTTCACTGTCCCCGCTTTGTTTCGAGAGATTGATCGCCCTTCATGGCTTACCGGAAACACTCCAGAGCGCGCATTGCCGATAACGCCTCTGGCAACGATTCGTCGTCTGCCGCTTGTAGCGATTGGCACCGCGCTCACGCAGATTCCATGATGGCACGGGCCACATCAGAGCCCACCTATGTTGCCGGCGCATTTACGTCACCGCGCGACTGCAAGCACTTCCGTTTCGCCAGACCTATCGATCAGTTTCTTGTCCTTTGGGGGGAGTCCATATACGAGGGGTTAGGCCTCGCTGAGGAGCTGTAGTGAGGGCGCATAGCCAATCTTCCAATCGACCATTGAACCAAGGGTGCCGCATTCAGCGCATCGATTCCCCACGAACACCCACTTGATCTCCGAATTGTCGGCTAGCAGGCTGA
>JAEUPL010000023.1 GCA_016790165.1 Burkholderiales bacterium | reverse complement strand
CGGCGGTTCGGCGGCGTTGCGTTGCTTGAACGTGGACCCCCCACGTTCTTCGCATCGCGCCTGGCACCCAACGCCGTCTCGCTGCAACGCATCTCGTGAAAATAGTGTTAACACGCCCTAGCCACTCCCATCCGTCCCGAGGGCAGGCAGCTTGAAACAGTCGGGCAAGTGCGATTCGCAGAGCACGCTAGGCGTAGAGCAGTGGCGCGCGGTGTTCGCCTGCCTTGACGACCTGTTCGATGCGGAAGTAGCCGCCCCCCCGTCAGCCACACCAGCCGGGTCAGCAGTTGCCGCCGAGCCTGCGCGGACCACGTCGCGTCCCGACCCGGCTGATATCGCTGTCGATCAAGTGGTTCGGCGGTGGCGGGAATCGACGCAGCTCGATGCGCGCACTGGGTGCCTGCTGCCCCGCTCGGGTGTTGGCCCAGGCGTGTTGCTCGCAGCGCGGCAAGACCTCGTGCTCGGGTGCTATCGACTCATTGATCGCATTGGTCAGGGCGGAATGGGCAGCGTGTGGCGCGCGAGGCGGATGGATGGGTTGTACGACGCCGAGGTGGCGATCAAGTTGCTGGGTTCGCTCGCGCTCTCCGCTCATGCGCGCGATCGCTTCGAGCAGGAGGGAAAGATCCTTGCGCGCCTGAAGCACCCCAACATCGCCGGCTTGCTGGATGCCGGTGTGAGCGAAGACGGCCAGCGATATTTGGTTCTTGAGTTGGTCGATGGCGTGACAATCAGCGAGTACATCCGCACGAAGGGATCGTCCATCGAGGCGCGGCTGCTCCTGTTTCGTCAATTGCTCGACGCCGTATCGTTTGCGCATGGGCGACTGGTGATTCACCGCGACATTAAACCTGCGAATGTGCTGGTAACTGCAGGCGGCACAGTGAAGTTGCTTGACTTTGGCATCGCCAGACTGCTCCAGCAGCGGTCAGACGCCGATGAGGGATTGACCCGCCTCCATGGTTCCGCCTACACCGAAGCCTATGCCGCGCCTGAGCAAATTCGTGGTGAGTCGCCAACCGTAGCTTGCGATGTGTACTCGCTCGGTGTGGTTCTGCTCGAACTGCTCGCTGGCAAACGCGCCACATGGCCGGGCGGCACGCGCAAGGCAGCGCCCGGTGCTTTACCGGCTGAACTATCGATGGTCTTCCCGCACGACCTCCGCGCGATCATACGAAAAGCCCTTGAGATCGAACCGGAGGATCGCTATCGGTCTGTTGCCGCGTTTGACGATGACGTGCGTCGCTACCTGTGCAGCGAGCCGGTTACAGCACACGCGGCGAGCCGAGGCTACGCCGCACGCAAGTTTGTGCGTCGTCATCGGACTGCGGTCATTGCCTATGCAGCGGTTGCATTGGCGCTCGTTGCCGGAGCGTCGGTCGCCACCTGGCAATGGCGAGTTGCAAGCGCACAGGCAGCGCGCGCAGAGGCGGTACAGGAGTTTATGGCGCGGATGTTCGACGAGACCGATCCGGAGAACGCCCGTGGCAGAAATCTGACAGCGAGCGAACTGATGGATCGCGGTGCGAAACGTCTTGAGTCTGAACTTGCAGACCAACCCGCTGTTCGCGCCTCGCTTCAGGCCCGGATCGCCGCGAATTACAACGCCCTGGGCGAGCATCAAAAGGCCAAACAGCAATTGGAGCCCGCGATTGCCTCGTTCGAGCGTATCGGCGCCGTTGAAGACGCCATGTACTTCGAGGCACTGTACGCCTTGCTCGAGGTGCGCGTGGAGGAGCGGGACTACCCTGCGGCCAATGTTCAGGGTCAAAAGATCCGGAGACTCGCCAAGGCAGCGTTTGGCGAACCCAATGCGTGGCTCGGCCGGGTACTCGAATCCGCCTCATTCGCGGCCACGCAAACGGGTGATGCGATTGCCGGGGAGCAACTGGCTCGCGAGGCCCTCGCACAGCAGGCTGCCTATGCCAAAGGGATCGACGCGATCAGTCTTTCGATCACCAGCAGTTTGACCGAGGCGCTAATCCATCAGGGCAAGTTCAGGGAAGCGCGCGACGCGACGGCAGAAAAAATTGCGCGAAGCGCGGCGGTGCCCTCCTACTCGGCGTCAAATCGACTGGTCGACCGGTACACACTCGCCCGAATGGACTATGTGCTGAATCGCTTCGACCTCGCGCTCATTGAGCTGCAACCCCTGGTCGATGAAATGACGCGACACATGGGTGCTCGCCATCCCCGAACGATGAACGCGCGCAATTTGTTGGCCCAAACGATGCACGAAGCCGGGTTTGACGGGCAGGCGGTCGATGTGCAGCTAGCGAACTTGCGAATTGCGTATCACAGCGCGCAGTCGAATGCACCCGAGGATCGCGAAGGTGCTGCGCTGGAAGAGTTGGTCCTAGCCAAACTGCTCTTGGCGTCCGACCCGGGAACTGCGGAGTCCTACGCTGCCAGAGGTGTCGAGTTCCTGGATAGCAGATATGAACGCCCGACCTGGTTGCGTGAGCGAGCGAGATGGATTTTGAGTGAAGCGCTGCTTCTGCAACGACGTCTTCCCGAAGCGGAGCAGCAACTGAACATCGCACTCAACAACATGAGCGCATTGCCAGGGTACCAGACGCACACAGCGTACGCCGACGCTCTGCAAGCTCGCGCGCTCGTCCACACCGCGCAGAAGCGCGCCTCGACGGGACGAGAAGACATTGCTGTCGCCTGCAAGATATTCGCTTCGCAGTTGCCAGAGGGTTCATTGCAATCCACGCGCTGCCAACTCTATTCAGCATGGATTGACGCGATCACTACGCGCCGTGCGCCACTCACGACCGTGTTTGATCCAGTCAAGAACGAAATGTTGCAACGGGTATTACCGGGTCATCGTAGCCGTGAGGCGCTAGAAGCCATGATTGAGGTGATCGAGCGCGGTGGAACGCCCGCGGCGCGGTCGGCGAACCCACCGGCGAAGCACAGCAGGCCCAATCCCACTGATTCTCGCGTCCCCAGCGCGGATGTCGCATCGTCCGACGACTCTTGGCCGATTTCTCTGTCCGATCAACCACCCGCATCGAGCTCGAAACAAGTTGCACCTTTGGGGGTGCGTAACGTCCTAGGCGCCCAGTTCCGTTGAAAGGAAAAGGCGCGCCTTTTCCCAGTCTCGGTGGATGGTGATCACGGAAACGCCCAGTTGCTCGGCGCATTCCTCGAGCGATAGGCCGCCGAAGTAGCGTAGTTCCACGACGTCGTGGCAACGCTGATTCACAAGTTTCAGCTTTTGCAATGCCTGATGAATCGCAACGAACTCGGTTTGTGCATCGGGGGCCACGGCTGCGTCTGCGAACTCGGTGACCAGCGTGAGGGGGCGTTCACCGCTGCCGCGCTTGTCTGCGTCCCGTTCACGCACGTAGTCGACCATGACGCTGCGCATTACCTTGCCCGCGTAGCTGAAAAAAACACGACGGTTCGCCGCGTCGAATTCCAGATTGCCCATGAGTCGAAGCCATGACTCGTGAACGAGACTGGTCGGATCAAGCATGGTAAGCGTGGATTCGCGCGAAAGCTTTGAACGTGCCAGTGAGCGTAGCTCGCGATACACCACGGCGAACAGGGCGTCGTGGGCATTCACGTCTCCCGCGTTGCACGCCTTCAGCAAGTTCGTCAAGTCAGAAGGTGTGGTGGCTGCGGAGACATTCATGAATCGACCTCGAAAACGTCGGTGGGCATCGACCTGACGACTCAGACGAAACAGCCGCTCAAGTGGCGACAACCAGTGCGGCCCATCCTGGTCGCACCGTCAGGTGCAGAAGATCGCAGTTGGGATGATAGAAGTTGTGAGGTTGCTACGTCTGGACGTGTACTGGGTGAAATTGCCCATGGAACCGCGTCTTGATCATGATGCGGTATCCAGCGGCGGGCAACAACGCCCGCTGCGAAAAACACTTCGTGGCGCCGCCCGGGGATGAGTGTCGCCGATGAGGTGGGTTCCCGCAAGCGCCCGCGTCATGTTGATTCGAAACCAACAAATTTCCAGAGGAGAAGATCGTGAAACGGATGGCTACGATTTGGGGAGCGCAATCAGCCGGAAACGACATCGTCCGCGCCACGCTCGCGGTCAATGCGACGCCCGTTGGCACCCGACGGGCGGGCGACGGCCCGTACGACATCGCCGATGTTCTGCTTGTCAAGTTCTATCTGCATCGAGTGGGCGTAATGGCCGGCGAGGTTGCAATGCTGAAACCACTGTATTCCAAGTACACCGCGTTGGCGTTTCCGTTCGAGAAACTTCGTACGGAAGACAACGACGCACTGCTCCGCGACCGCATCGCGAAGTTTCAGCAGCTGGAAACCCGTCTTGCCGTGGATGGGCGCATGAGTGTCGTGCCCGGCAGGGAGTTGATTCTCACCTATGCTGATGCCAGTTCTCAGTACGGTGGTGCACGGTTCTACACGATGAGTTCGCTGGTGAATCGTTGGCAACACTTGACGGAATTGACGGGAGCATCCCGACAACTCTCCAAGCAGCAAGGCTGCCCGGTGCGATTGCAAGATGCTCTACGTGCGCTGCATTGATGGCGACAGAGCCGGTCGCACGACAGGCGCCCATCCGCTGGTTCGAGCTCGTCTGATGGAGGGAGGCGCGGCCCATGTCCCTATCGCCGGGTGCGTATTACCAGCGACGACAAAGCGCGTGGAGGGTCGAGATGGGTGACGCACTCTTGCATGTCGTGGTCGGAGCCGTTCCCTGGGTCGTCGGCCTGATTCTCATCGCGGTGCCCGGAGTGTTCTTGTACGGACTGACACGTGCCGCGAGCGCTCGCAGGGAAGTTCGGCGCTGGGCGCAAGCGCGCGGGTTTTCCGCCGACGACGAGCATCACTTCAGCGGCAACGACGCGGGCTTCGAGTGGAGCGCGAAATTCGTCCTCGCGACCGAGTACGGCGACGTGACGAATTGGACCTTTGTCGCGCGCCGCGAAAATGCGCTCGAAGAAATGGTCGGTGCGTTCTCGCGAGGTCTTCTGGCGACCAGAGGGGCGGGGCCAGCGGCTGCGCACGATCAGTTGCACCGGTGCCAGTTGGTTCGTTCCGCGCAAGTGCCCGCCGACGCTCCCTATCGCGCATTGAGCGGGAAATTCCCGGATTGGTGGATCGCTTCAACAATTCATCTAGGGGCAGACTGGCCCGCAGCCGAGGCAATCGAGTCGATGGTGGTCTGGGCCAGTGGTGCGCACGCGGTAAACATCCGACTCACGGACTCGTTGGTCGCGCTCGAACTTGTAGCGTCCGGCGCATCCGACGACCAGCATGGCTTGTGCGGTGGTCTCGACGAGGGCGGGCGCTTCATCGAGATGAGTCGCCGGGTGTTGGCGAGCAGTTTCGTGGTTTCGCGTGCTGCCAGTCGCGGCGCGGATCGTGGTGGGTCGTCGTAACTGCTTCGCCGCGCGGGGCCGTTGTAGCGTGGCCGCGATGGTAGTTGCAGCCAGTCCGGTGCGGTTCGCGGTCCGCGGACAGTTTTTCACTCTTAGAGTTGGCAGGAGGTTGGTTATGGGTGTCGTTCGCGCGGTGCGCTCAACCGGTAGTGCACAATCAGGTAGTCCCCGTCGCACGATGAGTGCGAGACCGCGCAATCGTGAGCGGTTCGCTGTGTCGTTCGGGGTGGCCGTAGTTGCCCTGGCGTTACCATTCACCGTGCTGGCGAACGAACCGCAGGGCACCATTTGCACGTTACTCACTGGTGCGGACTGGCAGACGTTGACTGGCAAAGCCGCTGGCAAGCTTTTCGCCGACGAACCCGTTTCCCTTTCACCGCGGGATGTGCCAACACTTCCCGTCGCATTGCAACTGCAACAGTGCTCAACAGAACTTCAGCGACCGGGAGGGTACGGCGTGCAGTGGGCGGTCATGCGCGCGCCGCAGCGGCTGTCCGAAGCGCAGTGGCGCGCAGTGAGCGCTGCTCTCGAATCTCCGAAATCCAATCTCGGCGCGGCGCCTCGGGGCGTTGCACTGGAGACGGCGACGGATCGCGTGCATTGCACGCGCGATGAACAACGTGCCACGAAGCATCTGTCTCGACGGTTTTCCATCGCGTGCGACTTCACCAGACACGCGGTTTCCGCAAGCATCGAGATCAATCACGAGCAGGCGTCGGCGCTGCCGGACGAGCGGCGGCTGAGCGAGGTGTTGCGACGACTCTGGGAGCGAGCGCAGCGATGATGAACTAGTGGCGGCGCGGGTTACTTCGCTGCGCCGCGAGTGCGCAGGCGCATTGGCTGAGGCCAGCGTCCTCGCGCCTGATCGATGGGCACTGACGCCATGCCGGTTGCGTTCATTTTTGTTTCCGTGCGCGGCAAGCGGGCAAGCCACCTCAAAGGGTTTCGTAAAGGTGTACGAACTTCCAATCGCAGGGCGCGCAGTCACGCGCTATGCATTCTGAGTCCATCGAGCTCGACTGCATGGCAGGTACGGGCAAAGCACGCGTCGACAACGTCACGAAACCTGAGGAAACGCTGAACAAGTCTCACGCGCACGTCGCATCGCCGGGTTTGGGCGATCTACGAGCCAAAATTTTCTCGCCATCGCCCCGCTATGACTCCAAATTCTCGACTCCCGGCTCACCCCCATCCGACGCGCAACGTATCGCGCAGACTTGATCAGCGTTTCCCTAAATCTCGCGATTGCTACCCGATGAGACTGATGAGAGCGGGCGGCGTGCCCGGGGCGGGTCGCCTTGCTGCGTAGTCACTCTTCGCTGGCTCAGTCGGGCGCCTCCGCAAGTCATTCTGAGCACTCAGCGTGGTCGCCCGCGTTTGGCGCGCGCACAGCGCCTGCCGTTGGGCGCAAACACCGCTTCGCAAATACGGTCACCCAGCACCTGTGCCGTCGAAAGCGACGGCGGGTAGCATGTGCGGATTCCTTGTCCGCATTGGGCCTCATCCATGTCTCTCGCTCTCTCCCGCCGCGCTCAATCGTTGGGCACCGAAAACGCTTTTGTCGTCCTCGCCGAAGTCAATAAGCTCATTGCCGAGGGCTACGACATCACCAGTTTCTGCATCGGTCAGCCGGACTTCCCGGCGCCAAGCCACGTTCAGGAGGCCGGCCACGAGGCCATTCGCCTCGGCAAGCATGGCTATACACCCAGCGCCGGCATTCCGGAACTGCGCAACGCGGTGGCGACCTACATGGGCGACATGCGTGGGCTTGAGATCTCGCCCGACGACATTGTGGTGGGCTCCGGCGCGAAACCCTTCATCGCCTACACGATCCTGTCGACGACCGACTATGGCGCGGGCGACGAGGTGATTTACCCGGTACCGGGTTTCCCCATCTACGAGTCGCAGATCACCATCAACGGCGCGGTGCCGGTGCCGCTCTATCTGCGCGAAAGCCGCAACTTCGCGTTCGATCCGAATGAGCTCGAGTCGAAGATCACGCCAAAGACCAAGCTCCTGATTCTCAACAGCCCGCAAAATCCGACCGGCGGCATTCTGACGAAGGCTGACCTTGAGGCGATCGCGGCGATCCTGCGCAAGCATCCGCAGATTTGGGTGTTCTGCGACGAAATCTACGGTCGGCTCACCTTCGAAGGCAGTTTTCAGTCACTGGCGAGTCTGCCCGACATGCAGGAGCGATGCATCATTTCCGACGGCGCATCGAAGACGTGGGCCATGACCGGCTGGCGCATCGGCTTCACGGCGAACAAGCTGCTCGCGCCCGCGTTCACCAAGTGGGTCACCAATACCGACAGTTGCGCGAGCCACATCTCGCAGTGGGCCGCCGTCGCTGCGGTGAGCGGCCCGCAGCATGAGGCTGAGGCAATGCGAGCCAAGTTCCTCGAACGGCGCAACCTGATCGTCGGCCTGCTCAATCAGGTGCCGGGCATTCAATGTCAAGCCAGTGGTGGCGCGTTCTACGCATGGCCCAACGTGAGCGAGTTGTGCAAGATGACCGGGCTCGCTGACAGCGAGGAGCTGCGCAAGCGGCTGCTTTACGAAGCCGGTGTTGCGGTTTTGGCCGACATCCACTTCGGTCATCGCGTTCCTGGCGACGGCCAGCACATCCGTTTCAGCTACGCGACGCAGAACGACAATATCGTCAAGGGGGTCGAGCGTATCGCCGACTGGGTGAAGCGCAGCCGCAAATAGCGGCGACGCAGGCCTCAAAGCGGCGAAGCGAACACAACCGGGCCTATCCCAGCGATGGGTCCAGCCCGCCGCTGACTGGCGCGTACGGACGCGCGGCGAGCACCGCGCCGTCAAGCTGCGCGCCGATGCCGTTGGCGGCGGGTGCAAGGTAGTGACCGTCTTGAAACCCGGGCGTCGCGTCGTGCACGGCGCGGGTGAACAGTTCGCTTTCGCCCACCTGCAGTTCCAAAAAGTCGCAACCAACCCCCGCAACGCAGGCGTGCAGGCTGGCGAAGTTGCACAGGGGGCCCGTCGGGTTATGCGGCGCGGTTTGTATATGGTGCTTCGCGGCGAGCTCGGCGATCCGAAGCAGGGCGGCGACACCGCCGCAATACTTCACGTCAGGCATGATGGTGTCGTATAGGCCACCTTCGATGAATGGGCGGAAACCTTCAAGTTCGGACTGCATTTCGGCGCCGGCGAGGCGGACGTTTTGCGCGTTGGCGTGGTCGCGAATGGCGCGAATCTCGGCATGCCATTGCGGTTGTTCGCTGATCGGGCATTCGAGCCAATGCAGCTTGACGTCGCGCAACGCATCGAGCACGCGGAGCGCGGTTGTGGGTGTGAGCCGCCAATGGCAATCGACCATCAGTTTGACGTCAAAGCCGACCGCGTCGCGCACAGCGCGAATGCGCGCGAGTGCGGCGTTGATGAGCGCGGCGCCGGCTTCGGTTTCCGCGGTTCTCGGCAGCACGCCATCGAACGGCGCGAGCTTGATGGCGCCAAATCCGGCCGCGACGGCCTCGCGTGCACTCGCAGCAAAGCCTGCCGGCGTACGCGGGTTCGTCGCGCGGTTGATGTTGGCGTAGACCTCAACGCTGCGTCGTTGCTGGCCGCCGAACAGCGCCCACAGCGGAACCGCATCGCGCTGCGCAAGGACATCCAGCAGGGCTTGCTCGGTCGCACTCTTCACCGAGTGCTCAATCAGTCCACCGGGCGAGTGCAAGTGCAGCTTGCACGCGACCGACACGTCCCCCGTCGTCGCGATCTCACGGCCAACGACGGCGGCCGAGAACTGCGAGCAGTATTCGCGCTGCATCATTTCCCAGCCGTTGAGGGAGCATTCGCCCCAGCCGACACGCTGGCAATGGGTTTCCACGCGAACGAACGACCAGTTGGTTTTGGCGCTGACGTGCAAAACGTGGAATGTGAGCGATTGAATCTTCATCAGCCCAGCATAATCGCAGCGAAGCAGGAAATCACCGATTTGGGGAGAGGTAAATGAAACGATCACTATGCGCGGTGCTGGGCGCGATGACGATGTTTGGGCTGGCGGTGTCAGCAAGCGCGCAGAGTTTTCCCGCAAAACCCGTGAAGATCATCGTGCCGAGCACGCCGGGCGATGGCTCAGACATTTTGGCCCGTGCGCTCGGCCAGAAGCTGACCGAGCGCTGGGGGCAGCCGGTAGTGATCGAGAACCGGCCTGGCGCAGGAGGCGTGGTGGGCACCGAGTCCGCCGCGCGCTCCGCAGCCGACGGCTACACGGTGATCATGGGTAACGCCGGATCGCATGCCATCAATCAGGCGCTGTACCCGAAACTTTCGTACGACGTGGTTCGCGATTTCGCGCCGATCACGCTCGTTGCATCGGCGCCGAACGTGTTTGTGGTGAATCCGTCCGTGCCTGCAAAAACCGTCGCGGAATTCATTGCGCTTGCGAAAAAGGAACCCAACAAGTACTCGTTCGCCTCGGGCGGCACGGGCTCGTCAGCCCACCTCAACGGCGAAATGCTCAAGGCGTTTGCCGGCATTGAAATGACGCATGTGCCGTACAAGGGTTCGAGTCCGGCGGTCGCCGATGTGATTGGCGGACAGGTGCAGTTGTTGATCGGCAATTTGCCGCCTATCCTGCCGCACATCAAGTCTGGCAAGGTGCGCGCGTTGGGCGTATCCACCGCCACCCGATTCGCTGCGACGCCCGATCTCCCGCCAGTGGCCGAGACGGTGCCGGGCTTTGAGTCCTTGGCCTGGTTCGGGCTCTTTGCGCCCGCGGGAACGCCAAGAGACATCCTCGCAAGGTGGCACACCGATGTCGTCGCGGTTCTCGCGTTACCCGACATTCGCGAGCGTGTTGCGCAGCTTGGCTTCGACGTCGTCGGCAACACGCCCGACGCCTACGCGACGCTGGTCAAAAACGATATCGCCAAATGGCAGCGCGTGGTGAAAGCCTCCGGTGCGAAAGCGGAGTAGCAGGCTGCCGGGGCAGCGGCGCCGCTGCCCGGTTCGAGCATTCCGACGTATCGCCATACAGCTTTTTAGAATGAACGGCTGCCATTCGGTCGTTCCAGCCGTTTTTTTGCGAATGTCGATATTGCCAATTTTGTGTGCTGGATGACCGCTGGAAAGCCGTTGAGACCGAAAAGCTGTTGGCTGAAGCGTGCTACGCGGCTATCATGCGGCGACGCAGCATTTCCTCAGCTCACCGTCCGCGACCCATTCGCGTTTTGAGCGACCCGGATCATGATCGACCACCCACAGCGCGCATCGCTGCACAACGAAATTCACGCCCGACCGCCGGAGCCGATGACGGCACCGCTGGTGATTTCTCATGTGGTGATGCTGACCGACGCGGACGAACGCGCTGCCAGCCGGGAGCACTTGTCGGCGCTGCTGCGTGATCATCATTTGCCCGCGCTCGACGCGCAGGTATCGCACTCGCGGCATACCTTGACGATGGCGGGTGGCGTGCGTTTGCGCTGGGAGCGGCACACGGAATTCGTCAGCTGGACGTTTATGCGGTCGCTCCCCGATGATGCCCTGCCGGATGCGCAAGTCACCGCCCATGCTGCGCTGCCGGCGATGTGGATGGAGGCGCTGCCTGGTCGCCGACTCGTGGCGATGCACCTGTGGGCGACGCCAAAGGCCGCCACGCCCGTCGCAGCGAGTGGCGACACGGCGGCGCTACCGGACTCTCTGGTGCGCGGGCTGTTGCTGGACGAAACGCTTGTCGGGTCGGCGGTGGGTGACGGTGGCACCGAGGTCTATACCGACTTCGCAATGCATCCGGACGGCTTTTCCAGAGTGTTGCTCTGCGTGGGCAATACGTCTGCGCGTGGGCTTGGCCGCTTGATTCAGCGGCTGCTCGAGATCGAGACCTACCGCATGGCCGCGCTGATGGGCTTTCCCGCCGCGCTGCAGGTGTCGGGCGAACTCACCCACGCCGAGCGTGATCTCTCGGAACTTGCAGCGGCCATCCGCGCTGCGCATCGCCACGACGAGCCGCAGCTACTGGATCGGCTCACGCATCTGGCGGGTCAAATTGAAAGTCAATACGCGGCGCTGCATTCGCGCTTCTCGGCCAGCAGCGCCTATTTCGCACTCGTCGACAAACGCATCAGCGAGCTCGGCGAAACGCGCATCGCAGGCCTGCAGACGATCCGTGAATTCATGGATCGGCGGCTGAGTCCGGCGCGCAATACCTGCGAATGGGCGGTGCGACGCCAGGACGGACTGTCGCAGCGCGTCTCCCGCATGAGCAATCTGCTGCGAACGCGCGTTGAAATTACACAGCAGCAAAACAGCGAGGCGCTGCTGAAAGCCATGAACGATCGGCAGGATCTGCAACTCAAGTTGCAATCAACAGTTGAAGGGCTGTCCGTCGCGGCGATCACGTATTACATCGTCGGGCTGATCAGCTACGTTGCAAAAGGCGCGCAGACGCTGGGCTGGCCGTTTTCGCCGGAGAGCACGGCGGCCGTGGCGATCCCGCTGGTCGGATTCGCGGTATGGTGGTCGATCCGACGGCTGCATCGGCGCCTGCGCTTGCACTGAGGTCAATCGGCTAGGGGAGTGCTAGGGCAGAATAGCTATGAAAATTCATGCCCTTGGCATAAACTGTTCAAGTTATCTTGGAATATTGTGCGCTGGTTGCGGAGTCGTTGCGTGACCTACGTGTGGAGCCTGATATGACGTTTCCGTTGCCGTCGCAGAAGCATTTGGCGTTGTCCGTCCCCCCTGAGGGGCTGCGCGCGTTCGCTCACGGTGCGCGAGCCCGCGTGGCTCGCGGGCTGCTTCTTGGCACGCTCGCGCTGACGGGCGCTGGGGTCGTCTCTGCGGCGACCGTGGATTTCAAGCTCACACCCGGATTAAAAGGTCGCGAGCAGCGCGTTGCGGCTCAGTTGGCTCAGTCACTCGGTGCATCCGATCTGACGTCGACAGGCGGTGGCGCGTTCTCTGTCACCGTCGCGGATGACGCAAAGGCCGCCTCGGTGGCCACCGCGTTGCGTGAGCGCTCCAGCGTGCTTTGGGCTCAGGCGGCGAAAGCCGACGCTCCGCTCAACCGGCCCGTGCCCGAAACCGAATATCACAGCCGCATGCTCGCGTTGACGCTGAAAGATCCAGCCACCGCGCCAGCGGTGATCGCTCGACTCGCTGCGCGTACCGGTCATGTCCTCAAGCTGAAGCGGGTGAGCGCGGGGAATCGCGCTCTGGTGGTCATGCCCACCGGCACCACCGCTGCCTCGCTCGCGGCCGTTTCGGTGGCAGCAACGGCCGATGCCGGTGTGATCACTTCTGATCGCGTACAAATTGCCCGGCATCAATGGTTGCCGAACGACACGATGTGGAGGCAGCAGTGGTCCCTGGGGACCGGAGTGGGTGGCATCCGCGCCGCAACGGCTTGGGACATGACGCCCTCGGGGAACGTCGCGGTCGCCGTGCTCGATACCGGTATTCGCTCCCACCCTGACCTCGATACCAAGCGGCTGGCCGGGTACGATCTGATCACCGACACCTTCATTTCGAACGATGAGGATGGTCGTGACCCGGATGCGACCGACTCGGGCGATTACGACGACTCACTCGAATGCACGGGCCCGTGGGATTTCATGAGTTCGTGGCATGGCACGCACGTTGCCGGCATCATCGCCGCGAGCACCAACAACGGCCAGGGCATGGCCGGCGTCGCGCCGGGCGCGCGTATCGTGCCGGTTCGCGTGCTCGGCCGTTGCGGCGGCACCTTTGAAGACATATCGGACGGCATCCGCTGGGCGGCGGGCCTTCCGGTCGCCGGCTTGCCGGTCAATCCGAATCCGGTCAAGGTCATGAATCTGAGCCTGGGTGGCTATGGCGCGTGTCCGGCGGCCATGCAGAACGCCATTGATGGCGCGCTGGCGAATGGTGCCATCATCGTCGTCTCTGCGGGCAACGAGTCTGCGCTGGCGAGCGACTTCGCGCCGGCCAACTGCAAAGGCGTCATCACCGTGGCTGCCAGCAACTTGCTGGGGGATTTGTCGAGCTATAGCAATTTCGGCAACCTCGTTTCATTGTCGGCCCCTGGCGGTGATGGTGGGGATCTGCCTGGTGTTCTGTCCACGTTGAATGGGGGCACCACGCTGCCCAGTGTCCCGAGCTACGCAAGCTACATGGGCACCAGCATGGCGTCGCCTCATGTGGCCGGCGTGATCGCGCTGATGCTGGCGCGCGACCCGGGGCTGACTGCCGGGCAAGTGCTTAATCGGCTGCGCGGCGGCGCGCGAGCCTTCCCCAGCGGCGCCGACTGCGCTGCGGTCAGCGGTGCCTGCGGCGCGGGCCTGCTTGACGCTGCCAACGCGGTTGCGGCGACCGGGGTCACGCGCCCAGCAGCGGACATGACGGGGCGCACCGATCGCGTCCGTCTGGTTGAAGTGCAGAACGCGGCGACCGGCCGCTACGCGCTGGTTGCTGACCCTGTCGAGCTGGCCCAACTGACCTCGGGCCAGCGCGGCGCGTTGTGGGTGCGCACGGGTTTTTCCATCGATACCTTTAGCGACACGGCGCAGTTCAATGGGCTCGCTATCGCACAGCCGGTGTGTCGCGCAAAACTCGTGTTTGGCGGCAGTCTTACCTACGCAGCTGCAACCGAGGATTGCAACGCGTTCGCGGCGAACAGCGGTATGGTCGTCGATGGCAACGTTTTCCTCGCGGCATTTGCCAACAGTGGTTTGTGCCCCGTCGGCAGCTTCCCGGCGTACGAATTCGCGCGGCAGGATGGGTTAGGGTGGAACCTGCGAACTGTCGCCGCTCCCGCCGAGATGTCGGCGATGGTGAACGCCGGCTGGACACAGTCGCGTGTGGCGTTTTGCGCGCCGCAATAGCTTGTGCTGGCAGTGCGGTAGACTTCGTCAATGGATACGATGTTCAGCAACGTTTTTGCAGCGTGTTGCCGCTGTCGGATCACCCGATATTCCGGTGGCCGGTAGCGCGTCGTTGACTTCGTCGCGATGAATCACCAAGGCTGCCGCGCGCAGCCTTTTTTGTGACCCAAATTTCTCCTATGTCCCTGCACCTCTACGACACCTGGACGCGTTCCGTTCGCGAATTCACGTCGCTCAAGCCCAACGAAGTGGGGCTCTACACGTGTGGACCCACGGTGTACGACTACCAGCACATCGGTAATTACCGGACGTTCCTTTTTGAAGACGGGCTGAAGCGCGTATTGAAGCTCAACGGGTACCGCGTCAATCACGTCATGAACATTACCGACGTGGGTCACCTTGTCTCGGACGCCGACGAGGGCGAAGACAAGATGGAGAAGGGCTCCCGCCGCACCGGGAAAACGGCGTGGGACATCGCGGCGCTTTACACCGAATCGTTCGTGGCTGACCTGAAATCCCTCGGGATTGAATTTCCGACTACGCTGTGCAAGGCAACCGACAACATTCCCGAGCAAATCGCGTTTGTGCAGGAGATCGAGAAAAAGGGTTACACCTATCGCACGAGCGACGGCATTTACTTTGACACCGCGAAGCAGCCCACGTACGGCTACCTGGGCCGCCTGGATATCGCAGGCCTCCAGGCCGGCGCGCGGGTTGATCTCGGCGAAAAGAAAAACGCCACCGACTACGCGCTGTGGAAATTCTCGAAGCCTGAAGATCAACGCCAGATGGAGTGGGACTCGCCGTGGGGACGCGGTTTCCCGGGCTGGCACATCGAGTGCTCGGCGATGGCGCACAAATATCTCGGCGCCTATTTCGACATTCACTGCGGTGGTGAAGACCACATCACCGTGCACCATCCGAATGAAATTTCGCAGACCGAAGCGGCGTACGGCACGCGTTTGGCGAACTTCTGGATGCATGGCTACTTCATCCTGCTCAATAGCGCCAAGATGAGCAAATCGAGCGGCGAATTCCTGCGCGTGCAGTTGCTGCTCGACAAAGGCTATGACCCGATTGCGTACCGCTACCTGTGCCTCACCGCGCACTATCGCTCGCAGTTGACATTCAGTTGGGATGCGCTCGACGCGGCGCAAACGGCACTGGAACGGCTGCGTCACAGCGCGCACAGCCTGGGGGCCCCCGGCGTCGCCGATCAGGGGTTTGTGGCCCGCTGGATGGAGAAGCTGAACGACGACCTCAACTTCCCGCAGGCGCTGGCGCTGACGTACGAATTGCTCAAATCGGAGCTTGCGGCAGACGTCAAGAAGGCCACGTTGCTCAAGTTTGACGAGGCCTTCGGTCTCGGTCTCGCCAATTGGGTGCCGAAAGTGGAAGACGTGCCCGCGACGGTTCGCTCGGTTGCCGATGCGCGTTGGGCTGCACGCAACAACAAGGATTGGGCCGAAGCCGACCGCCTGCGCGGCGAGCTCACCGCGCTGGGCTGGGCGATGAAAGATGGCAAGGACGGCTACACTTTGACGAAGGCGTAACGATCGCCCCGAACGTCTGCGGCGGGCTGGCACGAAGCGCTGCCGTCAAGGAGGATACGATGGCTGCAAGCACATCCGGAAAGTCGAAGTCGACCTCGGCCTCGGCGCTAGGCACTGCGCTCGCCGTGATGCGCACCGCGAGCGACTTCGCCAGTAATGCGAGCACCGCGCTCAAAGTGGCGCAGGGGATTGGCAGCACGATCAGGACGACCCGCGAACTTCAGCAGCTGTCGCTGTCCGATCTTGCCAAACGTGCCGGCGTGTCCAAATCAGTCGTCAGCCGCATCGAGGCGGGGCTCACGAGCCCAACGGCGGTGATGCTCGCCAAGCTCGCGGAGGGCATGACGGTTTCGCTGTCGTCGCTGCTGCGTGGCGACATGGGCCCGCCGGTGCACATTCAGCAGGTTGCCGAGCAGCCGATATTCAAGGATCCGAAGACCGGGTTGGTGCGGAGAACGCTGTCGCCGGTGAGCCCCGACGCGCTCGTGGAAATCGTGCACAACAGCCTGCCGCCACGCAAGACGACTGGCCACTTTCCCGCCCACACGCTGGGCACGCAGGAGCATGTGGTGGTGCTTGCCGGCAAGATTGAAGTGACCGCAGGCAAGCGCAGCTTCACGCTCGACACGGGCGACGCGGCGCAGTTTCCCGCCGACATCGAGCACGCCGTGCGCAACGCCGGAAGCAAACGTGCGGAATGGCTGCTGGTGATTCACTCGCCACCGCGCGGAGCAAAACGGTAGTTGGTTTCTTTCGCGGCGAGAGGGTGTCCGCCTTGGCGCACGCGCGCTTCCTACAATACCCGTCGCTCTGATTCGATTCGCCCTCCCGCTGCCATGCCGTTGCTTTCCCTGCCTCAGAAAATCGTTTCGCTTGCTGCCAGCCTGCTGTGGGCGTCCTTGGGGTTGCCCGCGCACGCCGCGGACTATCCCGAACGGCCGATCAAACTCGTCGTCCCATTCGCGGCGGGTGCCGGGACCGACGCCGTAGCGCGTTTCACTGCGCAAAGGCTGGAGCAGGAGCTCAAGCAGCCCGTGGTGGTGGAAAACCGCGTCGGCGCGAGCGGCGCCATCGGCACGCAGTCGGTGGCGACGGCCGCGCCCGATGGCTACACCTTGCTCTTCGTCGCCTCGCCGTTCACCACCGTCGCCGCGGCGACGCCGACGGCGGCGAACTACGACCCGATTCGCCAGTTCACGCCCGTCGCCCTGATTGCGACCGGCCCGCTGGTGTGGATCGCCAGCACGCAAGCACCCTTTGCCAGCTTGCGCGACATGGTGAGCTACGCGCAAACTCATCCCGGGCGGCTCTCCTATGGCAGCGCGGGCGCCGGTGGCGTCAATCACCTCGCGCTGGAACTGTTCAAGGCGCGCACGGGCACCGACATCCTGCACGTGCCCTACAAGGGCATCGCGCCGGCCACGACCGACTTGCTGGGCGGCACCATCAGCAGCCTCACCGGCACCATTCCGGCGGTGCTGCCGTACGTCAAGTCGGGCAAAGCGCGCGCCCTTGCGCTGACGGGTGACCGTCGTTCATCCCTGATGCCGGACGTGCCCACCGTGAAAGAGGCGGGCGCGCCGGGCACTGAGGTCTACAACTACTGGGGCATCGTTGCCCCCGCCGGAACGCCCGCGGGCATCGTGCAGCGTCTGAATGCTGAGGTGCAGCGCTTTCTCGCGCAGAAAGACGTGCAGGAGCGTTTGCACAACGATGGCGTGGACCTCACCCCCGGCGGCCCGGAACGGCTGGCGAAGTTCATTGAGCAGGACTTCAACGGCTGGAAACGCCTGATGCGTGAGGCCAAGTTGTCGCTGGAGTAGGGCGCGGGTGCGGCTCGGAGGTCTCATGGCGACGGGTAATGGCAGGGCGATGGTTGGCAAGCCCTAATCAGGGATCTTCCAGTGGTGACGGTTTCGGCGCCGGTGTTGGGCGCACCCCATCCAAACGAGCCAGAAGCCGTCTCGTCGGCGAAGTACCGAAGTATCGTTTGTACGCCTTTGACAACGCCGACGCTGATCCGTACCCAAGCTGCTCGGCAGCTTCAGTGACCGTGAACCCCAAGCGCAACAGGCGGTCTGCATTGTCGAGCCGAATACTATCGATGTACTCACCTGGACTGCTTCCATAGTGCCTCCGGAACGCCTGTTCCAGCGTACGGCGCGAAACACCAACCCGATTGGCGACCTCCGCGACTGTCAATACGGCTGTAGTCGCGGCGGTAACAATAAGACGTTGTGCGGCGCTAACAAGCGGAGGAGTGTCTAGCGATGCCTGGCGGTCTTCAATGCGGCCGAGTTCCATGGAGATTGGGTCGACGAGTGCGGTGTCGATTCCAGTACCGCCACAGAACGCCGTTGCGTCACGGGTGATGTTGGCCGTGGCCCGGACGAATGCTCGCTCGTAGCGCAATGCGTCCTCGGCTCGTCCAAGCGCCGTCAGGCAGAGCGAGAGATCGAAGTTGATATCCCGCAACAGCAAGGCATGTTCAGCTGCGGCCGCGATTCGATGGCCCTGCGTCAAGGTGGCCAGTGCGGATTGCCACTCGCCCCAATAGCGCTGGGCCCAACCCCAGTTGTAGAGGGCATAACCGAGCGGTAAGCGACGATCCTGCGAATTCGCTTCGGCACTGGCGATGAGGGCCAGGAAGAGAGGCCGACACTGAGCCAAGCCACTACGAACACACGTCAGTATTGCGTGAAAAACGTCCCGATTTTGCGTCTGGATCGGATCGCCGGCGGTCTTGCCCATATTTTCAACACAACACTCAAACCGCGCCAAGTAAGCGTCTGGCGGGAGCAATTTTTCAGGTGGGTCAATTTGCGTCCAGACCGATTCTGTTTTCGTCGCGAACAGGAAATTGGTCAGTGCGATTTGAGCCGTCGCGGTCCACGTCCAATTGGCTGCGCCCGGGTTGTCGACGGTTAGAGCGTTAGCGAGCAGTGTGTCCGCCACGCGCTGTGCCTCATCCATGGCACCGATGTTCAGAAATCCCTGCAGCTGAATTCGCTGTGCGCGCAGCGCCAGCGAGGGCGTCGGTCGGCAATGATCGAGAACGTATCTGCACAACCCTATGGCCCGCAAGGGGCGCATCGCGCGGATGTAGAGCAGCGCGATCTCAACAGCACAGGACGCGATGATTGTTCGATCTTGCGAAGCGTACGCGATCGCCAGCGCGTGGCGCAGTGTCTGGATGCGGCCCTCCCCCTCGAGCGAGGTGTCTGCACGTGCTACCCACTCAAGAATGGCGTGCACTCGAGGCATCGGCGCGGGAAACGCGTCGACCCACTGCGCAATTGAGGTGTACTCAGTTCCGTTCGATGAAGTCGTGTCTGCAGTAGCCATTCCCTTGCCTTGGATCCGTAGTCAAGCCTGCCGCGACCCAGAGGAGTTGCGCTGACACTTGTCGCAAGGCGGCCATTTTGCTGCAGCCGCGTGATTCTGTACCGTGTAGTTGATTGCAATCGTTGTGCGGAGCGCGTTGTTTTTTGGGGGAAACCGTCGCAACCGGAACGTTCTGAATTCGAAATAAATCAAGTGCCCCTGCGCATTTTGGACTTGGTATTCGCATTGGGACATTTCAACGTTCGCCCGCACACCTTACATTGCTGTTAATTTCTATCAAATGCTAGTAAGTACATGGCTTACGTCGAAAGTCGCTTGTTTGTTGGTCGCGGAGAGGTAGATGTCCCCGGACGAAGTGCAGATGTCCGAGGCCGTCTTTCTTTTCGGCGACTTTGGTACGTCCCGGCTGCGGTAGCGCTTATCGCATCGGTCGCGGCAAGCGGGGTCATGGCTACCACGCTGTCAGGTAAGGTTTACAACGACTACTCAGCCAACTCCATCATTGATCCGAGCGACGCGCGTGGCTTAGATGGTGGCCCCGTGACAGTAACGGCGTACGGCCCCGACGGTACCTTGTGCGGAACAACCACCGCCACGGCAGCAACCGTGCCCGCCGCGGCGGCGCTTCCAGCTCCCGATAACTGGACGATTACTCCTAGTGGCTCTGTGGGGTGCTCTACCGGCCCTTGGCGAATTGAGTTCAGCAACCTGCCGACCGGCTACCTTCCCTCAGGTGGGGCGACGAACTCTGCCGGGGGGGCGACGCAGTTTGTTGCAGCCGGATTGCCTAAAACCGGGATCAATTTCGGCGCCCATCGCCCAGATGAGTTTTGCCAAGCCGAGCCGGAGCTGTGCGGTGTGGTCTATCGGCGCTCGTCGGTCACAAACGCTGCCAATTACTACTCGTTCATGCGTTTCCCCTACGCATCGGGCGTCGACAACAATTTTGACGCCGCGGCAACCGTAGGGTTGAGCGATTCGCCTGCGGTCGCATCGAACAATCCGCTGACCAAGAATCTCGCGCAAAACGTGATGGGCAGCACGTGGGGGGTTGCTTATCGACGCACTGGTGGGCGCATCTTCGTATCCTCGTACGTGAAGGCCAACGTTGCGCTATCTACTGCCCCTTCTGGAGCGGGCGCGAACTGGGCGGCGACGGGTCAGGTCTGGTTGGTCGATCGAGCGACCAACGTCGCCTCCCGCTACGTTAATCTGGATGAAGTTCTCGGCGCGAACACCACGCAAGATACAGCCAGCCCTCCGAAGCCGGCATATGTCTCAGGCTCGACCGACCCAGCGGAAATCGAGCGCGCGTACACGAAGGTCGGGAAGGTCGGATTGGCCGGGACGAAAATCATTGAGGACCCGGCGAATTCCGCGAACGACCGGCTGTTTGTTGTCAACCTGTATGACCGCAAAATTTACCGTATTGATGCGTCCAAGGCGGCGGGAGCGTTAACTGCCGCCGATATTCAAAGTGTCGAGGTTCCAGGTGTCACGGGCGGATTGTTCGGCGGCTACGCCACAAACACCGACGGCAAAGGTTGTGACGCAAACGATGTTCGGCCGTTTGGTCTCGGGGTTTTCAAAGGCGAACTCTACGTGGGCTTGGTGTGCTCTGCGCAGAATTACTCGCTAAACAACCCGAGTAATCCCTCCGACATTCGCTCGAAGTTGCGAGCCTACGTCTATAAAGTGAGCACACCGCTGTCTGGCCCGATGACTTTCTCGGCCGCGCCGGTCGTCGATTACCCATTGAATTACGATCGGCTCTACGCCCACATTCGCACCACGACGGACGCTACCTCGTCGAACTGGATGCCATGGACCGATAAGTGGGAAATCAGCGGCGCGACCGCGACGTGGACGAATATCAACACCGGTGTAGTCGATTACACCGCTTGTGCGCCAGCAAACTCGACTGGGGTTCAAATTGCCACCGTGGGCTTTACGAACTCGGTGCAGCCTTGCCCGGGCTTGTTAGGTCGACCGCAAGCTAATTCTTTGGTTTACCCTTCGCCCATGTTGGCCGAGATTGTTTTTGATGGCGTCGGCAACATGGTTCTGGGCATGCGCGATCGCTTTTCGGATCAAATGTCGGCCCTTCGCGAGACTCGTGCGTTTGGTAGTCCGCTCGCTCTCCGGCGCAACAATGACCCATTCCCCGGTGTTGGCTCGGATCTTCCCCCGACAGGCGGAATTAGTGAGCTTACGGTTTACGCCGCAGGCGACACGTTGAACGCCTCGCGCACCGGCGCGTCGACCTGGAGCGCGACCCTCAATTCTGACTTCTACAAAACGCGTTACGGTAGCTTGGCACAGGGCGTCGGTCATACCGACACATCGACGGGTGGGATGGTACAAGTGCCGGGTCGTGGTGATGTGGTGTTGGCGGCCTACGATGTGAATGGATACGTCGGAACGCAAGGCAGCCAAATTGGTTACGATTGCCGTTGGACCGACTACGACAACATGGGTTTCTTGTGGCTAAATAACGCCACAGGTGCGAAAGAACGCATCTACCGCGTCGGTGACAATCAAGGCACAGTGGAGGAGTGCAATTCCGGTGACGCAGTCACTGTTGATATGGCTACCCGCTTCGCGACTGGCACTACCGAAGTTGGGCGAAACGTCTCTGGTCTCTCACTTGACGGTCGCACAGTTTCTGCAGAGGAGATTGCGTTTGGCCGGGGCATTGCTGGCAAGCAAAACGCACTGGGTGACCTTGATGCCCTCTGCGACGCATCTCCGATCGAGATTGGTAACCGGGTATGGATCGATGCGAACGGCAATGGCGTACAAGATGCCGGTGAGGTAAACATCCCCGGCGTAGCCGTCGAATTGTGGGCAGACACCGACAACGACAACGTGGTCGATACCCAAGTGGGCGTCGCGGTAACCGCTGCCGACGGAACATACTATTTCGGTGGCATTGGCAATATCAATATGCTGCTCAAAGGCGCAGTGAGCGTGCCGCCTGTGTTGTCCGATTTCTATTCGGTCAACCCAGCTACCAAGTACGAAGTTCGCATCACGACGACCAACGCTACGCCGCTCGCCCCAGTGACCGTGGGCAACGGCACGGCTGCTGGCACGATCACTAGTCAAACGGCGAGCAATGCCGCGGTGCTGACTCCATACAAGCTGACCACGCCCAATGCGGCGGACGCTGCGGCGGCGCGCGCGGCCGATACAACCAACAACGCGACAACCGATCATTTCGATTCCGACGCATCGCTGGGGAGCGGGGCAGCTGTCGGTGGCGGCAACTCCGCCGGAGTCGCCGTCATTAGCTACACGACGGGTGCAGCGGGAAATAACAACCACACCCTCGACTTCGGATTCGTACCCCAGTACTCTCTCGGCAACCGTGTTTGGTTCGACACCAACAATGACGGCATCTTGAATAACAGCGAGGCTGGTGTGGGTGGGGTGCTGGTGCACCTGACCAACACGAGTGGTGTGCAGTTGTATCTCACCCCATCGGGCACGGTGACAACGACTCCGGCGGCAGGCGATACGCGTTTGACCGTGTTGACGGATGGCAGTGGTTACTACCGGTTCGACGGTTTGCCTGCAGGGGACTATCGGGTCAAGATCGATGCGACGAACTGGAGCGGGTTGGGGCTCAACACTTGGCCCGTGGGCGCGATCGCAGGTAGCACCACCACCATTAGCGGATTTAGCGCGCCATTGGCGGGCACTGCCAGCTCGACCCCCGGCGCATCCGGAGTAACGGGCACAACCAGTGGGACGGGCAGCACCAACGACAACGACAAGGGTGTCAACCCGAGCCTCGTCACGGACTACCCGGTTGCTGGGGTAAGTTCCGGTACGGTCACCCTCGGCTCGGGCAATCAACCCACAATCAGCGATGTCGCTGGGCTCGTCACGCCGGCCAGCGCAACAAATGCTGGTGCAGTGAGTCCCTCGGGCGATGCGGCGGACAACCTCGCGGTTGACTTTGGTTTCTTCAGGCTGAGCGTTGGCAACACGGTTTGGCTTGACGCTGGTACTGGTGGTGGCACCGCAAACAATGGGCTATTGGACGGCACGGAGGCAGGTATTGCCGGGGTACGCGTCGAGCTCTACGAAGCGGGCGTACTGGTAGCGGTCACGTATACAGATTCCGCAGGTCAATACAGTTTCGATCAGCGCAACGTTACAGCAGCGGATCCCACTGGCGCAGCAATCACGAGCCTCGCTACGGCCAACAGTGCCAAGACCGGCGTGCCCCTGCAGCCCGCCACCAACTACAGCGTACGCATCCCAGCCAACCAGGTGGTGCTTGCTGGTCTACAGAGCAGTGCTGATACGGCGGCCACCCCGGGTACGCCGTTGGGTGCGGATCAAGACGACAGCGTCACCGGAACCACCGCCAGTACCAGTAACCTAGACAGTGCCACCTTCCAGCTCACAGCGTACGCGCAAGGCGCTGGCACCAACGGCACTACCAGCACCAACAGCAACGGTCTCACCAGTCAACCGAGGGTGGACTTTGGTTTGTACGCACCGCCTGCGGCTGCGACGATCACGGTGACCAAGGCGTATGTTGGCGACACGGCGCAGATCACCACGCAGCCGTCGATCACGGTCACGATGACCTGTTCCGTGAGTGGAGCCAAGACGGTGACCTTCACGCCGCCGGCCACCGGTAGCATCACTGGTTTGGTGGCGGGAGAAACCTGCGGCACGTTCGGCGAAACGCTGAGTGGTCACGTGTTAAGTGGCGGCTACACCCTGAGTGGGCCGACGAGTTTCACGCCGGCGAGCAGCTTGACGACTGTGGCCGGTAGTAACGCGCTGACGGTAACCAACACAATCGTTGCTCCTACCAGCTTCAGCTTGGGCAACCGTGTGTGGTACGACACCAACAACAACGGCATACTCGATGCGGGTGAGCAGCCGATTGGAGGCGTCAAGGTGCAACTGCTTGATAGCGCAGGCGCACCGATCGTCGGCCAAACGGTACTGACCGACGCCAACGGCTACTACCGCTTCGACGGGCTTGCCGCCGGCACCTACGCTGTGCAGATCACCCCGGACAACTGGACGGGGCTCAGTGGCAACCTGCCGCAGGGCACCACCGCAGGCCCGAGCACGGCCGCGACGGGAGCGCCGCTCGCGGGCTATCAAAGCTCCACGGTCGGCACCAACGGCGTCACCGGTGTCACCACCGGCACGGGCAGCACCAACAACAACGACAAGGGCATCAACCCGGCCACGGCCGCTGCCTACACTGTTAGTGGTGTCAGCAGCAACCCCATCACGCTCGGCCCGAGCAACCAGCCCACTGTAACCGACGTGGACTCTGGTGCCGTGGGTGCGGGCGCGGTGAGTCCATCGGGCGATGCGGCGGACAACCTCACGGTTGACTTTGGTTTCTTCAGGCTGAGCGTCGGCAACAACGTTTGGAATGACAACGGGACCGGTGGGGGCACTGCCAACAACGGGGTCAAGGACGGCACCGAGCCGGGCATTGCCAATGTCACTGTTCAGCTGCTGGATGGCAGCGGCAACGTCGTCGCCCAGACTGTGACTGACGGGAGCGGCAACTACAGCTTTAACCAACGCACCAGCACGCCGGCGGTGGGCACAGCGGGTGTCGGAACCGGTGTTCCACTCGAGCCTGGAGTCAACTACACCGTACGCATCCCGGCGAACCAGGCTACCCTGGTCGGCATGCAAAGCAGTGCTGACACGGGGGCTGCGCCCGGCACGCCGCTATCGGCGGATTTGGACGACAGCGTGACCGGGACGGCGACGAGCACGAGCAATCTAGACAGTTCGGTATTCCAGTTGACGGCGTATGCGCAGGGGGCAGGTACCAATGGCACCACCAGCACCAACAGCGACGGTGTCACCAGTCAACCGCGCGTGGACTTTGGTTTGTGGTCTGCGACCTACGCGCTTGGCAACCGAGTCTGGTACGACACCAACAACAACGGCATCCTTGATGCGGGCGAACAACCTGTAGCAGGTGTCCGTGTACAACTGCTCGACAACGCAGGCGCGCCGATTGCTGGCCAAACGGTACTGACTGACGCCAACGGCTACTACCGTTTCGACACCCTCAACGCGGGCACGTACTCAGTACAAGTCACGCCAGACAACTGGACGGGCATCAGCGGCAGCTACCCGGTGGGCACCACCGGTTCAGCACTGGTCGTGGTCAGTGGCAGCACCCCGCTCGCGGGCTACCTGAGCTCCACACCGACGGACACGGC
>JAEUPL010000011.1 GCA_016790165.1 Burkholderiales bacterium | reverse complement strand
GCACACCTAATTTCCCTTTGCAACTCATGCCCCCACGTTTTACCCAGTTTGTGCCTGCTCTTTACGCATCCCGTCGCTTAATTTGTAAGCACAACTCCCTCCTATCCCACTAATCACGCGGATCGGGGAGATTCGGAAAATATTTTCAAAAAAAGTTGGTCGCGGGCTCGGGTTCAGCTCTTCCGGCCACCGCGAGCCGATTTGAGCGGTCGCGCCTCGCGTTTGGACGCAACGCGTTCGCGTGCAATAAAGTCGCGAATCGCCGGGTAAACGATGCTGCGCCACCGACTGCCTGAGAAGATGCCGTAGTGACCGCAGCCCTCCACCAGCAGGTGATTGCGGCGCGCGTCCGGAATGTTGGCGCACAAGCCGTGGGCGGCGTAGGTCTGACCGGGACACGAGATGTCGTCTTCGCCGCCCTCGACCGTCATCAAGCCGATGTCTTTGATCGCCGCTGGAACGACCCGTTCGCCATGCACGTCCATCACGCCGCGCGGAAGACGAAATTCCTGGAACACGCGCTGCACCGTCTCGAGGTAATAGGCAGCATCGAGGTCAAGCACGGCGTTGTACTCGTCGTAGAACTTGCGATGCGCTTCTGTGTCGGCCGGACCGTCGCCGCGCATCATATTGATGAAGTACTCCCAGTGCGACTTGGCATGGTGGCCAGGATTCATCGCCACAAAGCCATAGTGCTGCAGGAAACCAGGATAGACGCGGCGGCCAAAGCCCGGATATTTCGCCGGAACCCGTGAAATCACATGTCGCTCGAACCACTCGATCGGATGCTTGTTTGCGTAGTTGTTGACGCTGGAGGGGTTCACCCGCGTGTCAATCGGCCCGCCCATCATGATCATCGCCTTGGGGCGCATCGGATCGTTCTGTGCCGCCATCAGGCTCACGGCACACAGCACCGGCACGGTGGGCTGACACACTGACATCACGAAGACGTCGGGTCCCAGTGATCGAAGGAACTCGATGACGTAGGCAACGTAATCGTCAAGGTGAAAGATGCCTTCGGACAACGGGACGATGCGGGCATCTTTCCAGTCGGTCACGTACACCTCGTGATCCTGCACCAACGAGCGCACTGTGTCACGGAGCAACGTCGCGTGATGCCCTGAGAGCGGCGCGACGAGAAGGATCCGTGGCTCGCCTTTGGCGCCGACCTTGTTGAACCGGCGCAACTGGCAGAACGGCTTTTCCGCGACCACGGTTTCCTCGATCGCGTGGGTGTGTCCATCCGCAGAAATGGTGTGGATGCCAAACGGCTGCTTGGGATACTCCTTGGTCAAACGAATCGTCATCTCGCTCGTTGCCGTGAGCAGATCGTTCGGCGGCAAATCCTTCCACGGGTTGCCATTGGACTGCGCCCAGGTCATGCCCATTTCGGCCATGAACCGCATCGGGGCGCCCAAGGACTTCTGCATCTCGTGAAACGCGTACAACATGACTCTTGCCCTCTTGAAAACCGTTCTTTAACTGACACTAACTGGGTGGTACGCGGCCCGAATTCGAGCCAACGCCTGTACTAAATGTGACTGAGTCCACGCGCCAGATCGGCGCGCAAATCATCCTGTGACTCCAGGCCCACAGCGACGCGAATCAACGCGTCCCCGATGCCTGCGGCGTCGCGCGCCGCTTGCGTCATGCGGCCATGTGTGGTTGTCGCCGGGTGCGTGATGGTGGTCTTCACATCGCCCAGGTTGCCTGTGATCGACATGATCTTCACCGCGTCAACCACCTTCCATGCCTCGGCTTTGCCGCCTTTGACGTTAAACGAGAGCACCGCGCCGCCGCCCGACTGCTGCCGCTTCGCCAGCGCCACGGCCGGGTGTGAGACGAGAAACGGATAGTTCACGTTCGCCACCTTCGGATGCGCCTCGAGCCACTGCGCCAGCGCCAGCGCGTTTTCGCTGTGTGCTCGCATGCGGATCGGCAACGTTTCCATGCCCTTCAGAATCACCCATGCATTGAACGGAGCAAGACTCGCGCCGGTCGTGCGCAAAAAGTTGTACACCCGCTCGCGGCACATTTCCTTCGTGCCCACAATCGCGCCGCCCATCACACGGCCCTGACCGTCCAGATGCTTCGATGCCGAGTGAATGACCACATCGGCGCCCAGCGAGATCGGTCGCTGCAGTACCGGCGTGCAAAAACAATTGTCGACAGCGAAGGTTGCGCCGACCTTACGCGCCATGTCAGCAATCGCTGCGATGTCGAACACATCCGCCATCGGATTTGACGGCGTCTCGAGAAACACCAGCTTGGTGCCCGGCCGGATCGCCTTCGCCCACGCGTCGAGCGTCGTCGAGTTCACCACCTCGCAGGTGACACCGAATTTGCCCATCACCGGCGCGCCGAACACGTTCAGCGTGGAGCCAAACACGCTGCCACTGGTGACGATGTGATCACCCGCCGAGCACAGCGTCATCGCCAGGGTAGAAATCGCCGCCATACCGGTGGAGGTGGCGATCGCGGCCTCGGCGCCCTCCATCGCAGCCAAACGACGCTCGAACATGTCCACCGTCGGGTTGGTGAAACGCGAATAGATGTAACCCGGCTCCTCGCCGGTAAAGCGCTTCGCCGCCATCTCGGCCGACTCGTGCACAAAGCTCACCGTGGCAAACAGCGCCTCAGAGTGCTCGTTGAAAGGCGTACGCAACCCGCCTGCGCGGATGGCTAAAGTGTCGACGGAGTATTCGTGATCATTCATGATTAGTCTAGTCGTAGGATGGGCGGCCCCTGCCCATCATCCGGCCGGGTCATATTGGTGCTGGGTGGGCACGGGGTGCGCCCTACCAAGCTAGGACTAGGGAGTTTTCTCGTTTTCATGAACTTCACGCAGCAACTCCTGGATGAAGTCATCACTTTCTTGGCGAATGGAACACAAAATAACTCGTCGATCGACAGAGTTCCTCAGTGACAAAACATACTTTTGATGCGGTATCAACTTAGGTTCACATCCGAATTCGAAACCAATCTCTAACAAATCACCTTTAGCAGCTAACTTACCCCGTATCGCACGCGTCACGCGATATGAGACGGGGATTGCCTTGTATTCTGCTTCGTTCGCCGAGATGCGCGTCTTTGTCTCGCGTGCGACGTGGCGTTCTTCAATCAACACTTCCGCGAGCACTGGACTATTGGCCGCCAAATCGGGCGCACTCCATGACGCACAGGAGCATGCGGTGGCATTCGCAACGAGCGCAAACGATGTCGCGAGCGCGGCTTGCAACTTCAGTATCATGCTCAAGTCGCTTTTCTCACTGATCCGCCCCCACCACCTCACCGCGCGACTCGTCGCGCGCCACGGCGAGCCCTTGCAGGAACTGCGGCGTGATGTCGCCGGTGACGTAGCAGCCGTCAAAGCAGGAGGCGTCGAAATCGGCGATCTTCGCCGGGTGATCGGGTTGCTGGCTTTGCAGAATCGCGCGCTTCATGCCGTCGATGCTTTGATAGATCACGCGGTCGGCGCCAATGGCTTCGGCGACCTGCTCGTGCGTTTTGCCTACGGCAATCAGCTCGCTCGGCGTCGGCATGTCGATGCCGTACACGTTTGGGTAGATCACCGGTGGCGCCGCGCTGGCGAAGAACACCTTCTTCGCGCCGGCCTCGCGGGCCATCTGCACGATCTCACGGCTGGTGGTGCCACGCACGATGGAATCATCCACCAGCAGCACCGTTTTGCCGGCGAACTCACTGGCGATCGGGTTCAACTTCTGGCGCACGCTTTTCTTGCGCATGGCCTGACCCGGCATGATGAAGGTGCGGCCCACATAGCGGTTCTTGACGAAGCCCTCGCGATACGGGCGATTGAGTTGCGTCGCGAGCTCAAGCGCGCTCGGGCGCGACGAATCTGGAATCGGCACCACGACGTCAATCTGCTGCCAGTCGGGCAATTTCCTGACTTCGTCGGCGAGCTCTGCGCCGAGCCGGACGCGGGCGTCATACACGCTGATGCCATCGATCACGGAGTCCGGTCGCGCCAGATAGACGTACTCGAAAATGCACGGGTTCAGCTTCGGGCTCTGTGCGCACTGCTGCGCATGCACGTGCCCGGCGAAATCGATGAACAACGCCTCGCCCGGCGCGATATCGCGCACAAACTGAAAGCCCAGCACATCCAGCGCCACGGTCTCGCTCGCTACCGCGTACTCCGGCCCGGCCATCGTTTCGTTGCGCCCGTAGACCATCGGCCGGATGCCGTGCGGATCGCGAAACGCGAGCATGCCGTAGCCCGCGATCATCGCGGTGACCGCATAGGCCCCCCTGCAGCGTTGATGCACGCCGGCCACCGCCTTGAAGATCATCTCCGGCGTCAGCGTGCGGCCACCCTGCGCTGCGCGCTCAAGCTCCAGCGCCAGCACATTGAGCAGCACTTCGCTGTCGCTGTTGGTGTTGATGTGGCGCGCGTCGAGCTTGAACAAATCGGCCTTCAACTGCTCGCCGTTGGTGAGATTTCCGTTGTGCACCAGCGAGATGCCGAACGGTGAATTCACGTAGAACGGCTGCGCCTCGTGCTCGCTCACCGCACTGCCGGCGGTCGGGTAGCGCACGTGGCCGATGCCAGCATTGCCCAGCAGATCGCGCATGTTGCGCGTGCGGAACACGTCCCGAGCCATGCCCTTGGCCTTGTGCTGGTGAAACACCGCGCCGTCGGCGGTCATGATGCCCGCAGCATCCTGCCCACGATGCTGCAGCGTCATCAGCCCGTCATAGATCAACTGATTGACCGGGCCGTGCGAGACGATACCGATTACACCGCACATGATTGCATCCTTTCGCTGGCTGCGGATGTTGCATTCACCGCGTTGGCCGGGGCCGAGAAGCGGAATCGTTTGCCCAGGTCCTCGGGCAGCTTGCTGCGCAGAATGGCGGCGAAGGTGGCGAGGGGTTTGGCAGTGACGCTCTCGCGCCACCAGCTCATGGCCGGCAACCCGGTTGCACCCGCCACAAACACCAGCAGCACCACGATCAACCCGCCGCGCAGTACGCCGAACAGCATCCCCAACGCACGGTCGACGAACGACAGCCCGACGGCTTTCATCAGTTTGCTCAGCACAAACCCGACCAGACTCAGTGCGACAAAAATGCCCACAAACGCCAGCGCATAGCCGGCGAGCGAACGTAACCAGGGCGAGTCCTGCGCAAATGGCAGCATCTCAGCGATGCGCCCGCCGAGCAGAAACATGCCAACGACGGCGGCGACCCAGGCCGCCAGCGCGAACACTTCACGGATGACACCACGCCACAGGCCGAGCAGCGCTGACAGCGCTACCACTCCCAGCACGGCAATGTCGAAGCCGGTCATGCGCTATGCCCTTGCGAGTGATTCCGGCGCGGCGCGCTGCACTACTGCAGCGTCAGCACCTTGGCCTCGAAGCCAGCTTGCGCAAGCTTGGCACGCGCGGCTTCGGCTTGCTGCTTGTTGTTGTAGGGACCGACGCGAACGCGTGTGACGATCCCGTTGGCCACATCGATCTTCTCTGTGTAGACCGGAAATTTCATGCCCCGCGCGCGATCGAACGTGGCCTTGGCTGTCGCCGGGTCGCGCACCGCGATGATCTGAACAACCAGTTGTCCGGGCTTGCGTTCGGCGGTTGCGGCGTCGCCGTTGGGTGCGGCGGGCTTCGGCGTTGCCTTTTCTGCCGCTGCGGCGGCTGCTGCCGGGGCCTCCGGCTTCGCTGCGGGCTTGTCGGCGGCCCGATCCGCCGGACGATCCGGGCCTTTCGCCGCGGCGGCAGACGCGCTGCTTGCAGGCGCCGCCGCTGCGGTCGACGCCGGTGAGGGCAGAGCGGGCACCGGCGCGGCAGTGGCCGGGCTGCCGGCCTGCGCGCCGGTGGGTTCGGTGATGGCCGTGATCTCGGCGGGCTTCTCGGCGGCCTTCTTGCCATCCGGGAATTTCGGCTCGAACTTGCTGCCCTCGACCGGCGGAATGCGGACGTCGACGTTGTCCGGCAGTGGCGGCGGCTCGCGTTCGAGGAACATCGGGACTGCAATGATGGCAATCACCAGCAGGATCGACGCACCCAGCAGCCGCCGGTTAGCCCGGCGGCGCAACTGTTCAGCGCTGTCTGGTGCTTTGTCGGAGGCGGCAGCCATCGATGCGGGAACTCACGCGGCTTGCGCCACCGTGAGAAATGATCCGAAGACGACGATTCTATCGGCTTCGGCGGCGTCTTTCCGCGCCGCAGCAATTGCCTCGGCCACGCTCGCGTGGCGGTGAATTGCGCGCTCCGGCACGCCGGCGCGCAACAGGGCGGCCGCTAGCGCCGCTGCGCTGGCCCCGCGCGGCGGCGGCAGCGGCGCGACGTGCCAGACATCGATTCGGCGTTTCAGGGCGTCAATGACGGCGGGAACATCCTTGTCGCTGAGCATCGCGAACACCGCATGGGTCACCGGGAAATAAGCCATGTCGGCGAGCGCTCGCTCCAGCGCAATCGCTGCGTGGGCGTTGTGTGCGACGTCCAGTACCGTCACCGGACGGCCCGGCAAGACCTGAAAGCGACCCGGCCAGACGACCTCAATCAGCCCCTGCTTGACGGCACCTTGCGACACCGGCAGGCGGTCACGCAGGCAATGCAGCGCCGCCAGCGCCGCCGCCGCGTTCCCGAGCTGATAGCGGCCGCGCAGCGCCGGGAGCGGCAGCCCGTGCCGGTGCGCGATGCCGTCGCCGTCCGCCACGCCCGCCTGGCGAACCCAGAATCCCCACTGGTTTGGCGCTTCAGCCACCACGTGCCAGCCAAAATCATGGCCAATGCGCAGCGCATGGGCGCCGTGGCCACTCACGGCGTGCATCAGGCTCGCCGGCGGGTCCGGCTCGGCGATGACCGCCGGTTGCCCGCGGCGCAGGACGCCGGCCTTTTCCACGGCGATCAATTCACGTGTGGCGCCCAGAAACTCGGTGTGGTCGATGCCGATGGAGGTGATGACCGCGCAGTCGGCGTCGAGCAGGTTGGTGGCGTCGAGCCGACCGCCCAAGCCGACCTCCACCACCCAGGCGTCGAGCGGCGCCGACGCAAAGCACTGGAACGCAGCAAGCGTGGTGTATTCAAAAAAGGTGAGCGGGACCTCGCCACGCGCCGATTCAACGGCCTCAAACGCGGCAACCAGCGCGTCGTCCGTGACGTCGACGCCATTGATGGCGACGCGTTCGTTGAAGCGATGGATATGCGGGGACGTGTAGCGGCCGACACGAAAGCCCGCCGCACGCAGGATAGCGTCGAGGTAAGCGCACACCGACCCTTTGCCATTGGTGCCGGCGACGAGAATCACCGGGCAGCGCGGTGCGACGCCGAGGCGCGCCGCAACGGTGCGCACGCGGTCGAGCCCCATCACAATTTCTGGCCCCGAGCGGAGCCCGACAATGCGATCAAGCCAATCCTGGAGGGAGGTCATGCCTCGGTCCGCGTTGGGTCGATGAAACGAAACGACTTCTTGGCGCTACCGACGGCTGGACGGTCGTTGACCGCGCTTTTCGCAGGATGTCGACTTGCCACGATTTTCGCCGCAAAGCCCCGTGGGAGCGTCCAGCGCATCGAAAAGCTGTGATGCGCCCCGGTCACTGCGCACGCAGCGCGGAGAGTAGCCGGGCCAGTGTGGCACGCAGCTCGCGACGATCCACGATGAGATCGATGGCGCCTTTCTCCAGCAGGAACTCGGCGCGCTGGAAACCCTCGGGCAGCTTTTCGCGCACCGTCTGCTCGATGACGCGCGGCCCGGCGAAACCGACCAACGCCCCGGGCTCGGCAATCACCACGTCGCCCACGAAGGCAAAGCTCGCCGACACCCCGCCCATCGTCGGATCGGTGAGGACGCTGATGTAGGGCAGTTTCTGCTCAGCCAGCTCTGCCAGCCGGGCGTTGGTTTTCGCCATCTGCATCAGCGACGACAAGCCCTCCTGCATGCGCGCACCGCCGGATGCGGCGATCGACACAAAGCCGCACCTGGCCTTGATCGCCGCCTCCACGCCGCGCGCGAACCGCTCGCCCACCACCGAACCCATCGAGCCGCCCATGAATTCGAATTCGAAACAGGCCACGACGGCAGGTACTTTTTCGATGCTGCCTTGCAGCACGACCAGCGCGTCGGTCTCCCCGGTCGCCTCAGTCGCCTGCTTCAAACGGTCGGGATACTTTTTGCTGTCCTTGAACTTGAGCGAATCGATCGGCGTGACATCGGCGCCGATTTCCTTGCGACCGCCCTCGTCCAGCAGCGCATTGAGCCGCGCCCGCGCGCCCAGCCGCATGTGGTGGCTGCACTTCATGCACACGTGCTGATTTTTTTCGACGTCCGAGGTGTAGAGCACCGCGTCACAGGACGGGCACTTCAGCCACAGACCCTCGGGCACGCCACGCTTGGCCGCAGTATCGCCTTTGACGGCAGGAATGATTTTTTCGATCCAGGACATCGTGTTCTCGGGCAGCTTGCGCCGCGTTCAGATCAAACGAGGGCGTGATTGTCGCGGATTTGGGGGAAAGCGCCTAACGCGAGCGCTGGCAGCGTGCCTGCAGGACGGCAGGCTAGACGCGGGGGGATTGCCGCCCACCGCGGGCCTTCGCCGGGCGGATTCTGTGCTTGCCGAAGGAGCAAATCATGAACCCTCGCCCCGTTCGCCCTGAGCGCAGCGAAGGGTCTGATTGCTTGAAGATCACACGCGGCTGGCGTGCCACCGGCGCGCTCTGTGGCCGCGCGGGGCCAGTCACTTTTGCCAATCGCGGCAAAAGTAACCAAAAGCGCTCGCCCCGCACCCCGCTTCATCCTCCGGTGCTCGCGTTTCGCGGGATGCGTTGAACGTCGTGCGGACGCGATGCTCACGCATCGCCAATACACGACGACAACGCATCTTGGACCGCGAAACGCTGCGCTCCTCGGCGCGGGCTGAAGGGGCGTCGAACCGATACTTGATCGCTTCGCGATGGGGGCCACGACCGTCCACATGGTCTACTCGCATGGCACTGACATAGCCCGCCGTCGTACATGTTGTTATACCTATGCGGACGAGCTATAACGAAAATATCGACGGCAAATCAACGAGTTTCGACGTGACGATGCGACTTGCGATTTGCACTATTAAAAAGTTATACGCGCGTCGCGTATATGAAACACGTTAGGCCGCAAATCATGCTCCGTCTCGCGGACACGACTATTCGCCTCTACCGAAGGAAGGATGGAACCGTATCCGTTTGCTTGCGCAGCTTTCTCATGATCCATACCAACACTGGGTTTCGCCTATCTGCATATCTCAACAAACTTGAGTGCTCTGTCGCGATTGCTGAAGGCCCTACCGTGCATTTCGACGAAGTGGGTTACTCCGAAGATTGCACGTACAAACTCGACCACATGGTTCACGATTTCTGGACCGCAGGCTCGACGCCATACGGCGCAATGAGTGACACCACTGTTGGCCTCCTTCGCGTTGAATATCGGTTGTTCTCCTTCGAGGGCCAGGGTGCGCCATCCGTGATAGAACAGGTTGTGCCAGTGGTAGCGAGGGGCACGGCCGAACAACGCTTCGGCGCTAGGTACAGAAATGCAGCCTAACCCGCCGGTCGACCCCGTTCCCTCCGGTCACTGGACGCTGCGCGATAAAGCCGCGCAGCGCCGGTCACCTGCACGTTAAACAGCAATGGCAAAGCCAGCGTAGCCCGTATGCTCGCATCCGGGTTTCCGTGGTCCCATCGCGAAGCGATCAAGAATCCTGCCCGACCGCCCCTTTAGTCCGCGCCGAGGAGCGCAGCGTTTCGCGGCCCAAGATGCGTTGTCGTCGCGCACTGTGCGTAGCGTCAGCGGAGCATTCGCGCGACGTTCAACGCATCCCGCGAAACGCGAGCACCGCAGGATGAAGCGGGCTGCGGGGCGAGCGCTTTTGGTTACTTTTGTCGCGACTGACAAAAGTGACTGGCCCCGCGCGGCCACAGAGCGCGCGGGTGGAGATACAAAACACAGTTGATATTCAAGTCGTCAGACCCTTCGCTGCGCTCGGGGCGAACGGGGCGGGAGGCCGCCAGCCCCCTTTCAAAGGGGGTGCGCCCCGCGGCCCCAACGCCCGCTCCGCCCCCTACGACAGCAACTCAGCGACCGCGCACGCCACCACCTGCGTGGCCTTGCGCAGATCGTCGAGCACAAGATTCTCGTCGGCGCGCTTGGCGTTTGACTCGGGCACGGTGCGTGGGCCAGCGCCATAGAGCACCACCGGAATCCCGGCCTCGCCGTAGAGCCGCGCGTCGGTGTAGAGCGGCACGCCGATGGCGGGAATGGGCTCGCCCATGACGCGTTCGCCGTGCTTTTGCAGTGCCGCGACCAGTTTGTCCTGCCCCGGCAGCGGCTTGAGTGCGTTGGCCAGCAGGAGCCGCTTGATCTCGACGCGAATGCCCGTGCGGCCCGCGACCGCACCTTCGATCATGGCGCGCACCTGCGCCTCGACCTCCGCCGGATTTTCCTCGGGGATCATGCGGCGATCCATCTTGAGCACAACTTTGCCGGGCACGACGTTGGTGTTGGTGCCTCCCACGATCTGGCCGACCAGCATGGTCGGCGTGTTGATGCCAGGAACCTTCGACCTGATCTTGCCGAGATCTGGCAGCTTGCCGTAAATGGCATTGAGGATCGCGTTGGCCGCCTGCAAGGCGTCGTGCCCTGTCTCGGGCATCGAGCCGTGCGTTGCCGTGCCGTGGACGGTGACTTCGAACTGCAGGCAGCCGTTGTGCGCCGTCACGATGGCGTAACTGAAACTGGCGCCGATCACGTAGTCGGGCTTCGTGACCTTCTGCTCCAGCAAATAGGCGGGGCCGAGCAGGCCGCCGAATTCCTCGTCATAAGTGAAATGCAACTCGACCTTGCCGTTGAGTTTCGCGCCCGCCTTCTCGGCGGCGTTCAACGCCTCGAGCGCGTAGGTAAAGCTGGCGATGTCGCTCTTGCTCACGGCGACGCCACGCGCGTACATGCGACCGTCTTTCACGTCACCGCCGTAGGGGTCGAACGACCACCCATCGCCCGGCGGCACCACGTCGCCATGCGCATTCAGCGCAATCGTCGGGCCGGTGCCAGCGCCGAATGTCTGGCGCACGATGAGGTTGGTGATCGACTGCATGCCGTAGTCGCGAACACGCGCCTCCGGCACCACGAAACGCTCCACCACATAGCCCTTGGCGGTGAGCAACGCTGCCGCCTTTTCCGCCGCCGGCGTGTTGTTGCCGGGTGGCGTGTCAGATGGCAACCGCACGATCTGGCGCAGAAACTCGATCTGCTCGGCGTGATGGGCGTCGATAAACTGGGTGAGACTGGTTTCGATGGTCATGGGGTGGGCAGGGTGATCAGATCGGTCGCTCGACGCGTTGCGCGCGGTCGGCCTTGAATTCGGGGGGTTGATAGTGCTCGAAAAAATGCAACAGCGTTTGCGTTGCGATCTCGGCATCCTCGGCCGTGATCGTCTCGTCGGGGTGATGGCTGATGCCATTGTTTCCGCAACGCATGAAGAGCATGGCCATCGGCGCCACCGCAGGAAACACCATGGCGTCGTGGCCAGCACCGCTCGGCAGATAGCGCGGCGTGACGCCCTGGGCGGCGATGGCCGCTTCGAACTGCGCTTGCAGGCCCGGGTCGCAGAGCGCTGCCGGCTCGTCGTAGAGCGTTTCGATGTTGAGTCGCACATTGCGACGCGCGGCGATCTGCTGCAGGCCGCTTTGGAAGGCTGCAACGGCGGCGCGGCGAGTGCTGTCGGTGCCGGAACGGACATCAATCGTGAATTCCACATCCTGCGGGATCACATTGATGGCGCCCGGCTTCACCGCAACTTTCCCGACGGTGCCAACGAGTCCGGCGTTGTCCGTGCAGTAACGCTCCACAAACAAAATCATCTCGGCGGCGGCGGTCAACGCGTCCTGCCGTGAGCCCATCGGCACGGTGCCGGCATGCCCGGCCAAGCCCGTGACGTTGAGCCGCATGCGCGTGGCGCCGGCAATCGCCGTCACGACGCCAACCGCCAGCCCCGCGTTCAGCAACACGGGGCCCTGCTCGATGTGTGATTCGACAAAGGCGACGACATCGCCGTGCTCGCCAGTGCGCCGATCGAGACTGGCCCACGCGTCGGGGTCGCCGCCAAAATCGGCGATCGCCTGTCGCATGCTGACGCCGTTGGCGTCGGTGCGATCCAGCCACGCGGGATCGAACTGTCCGGCCATCGCGCGGCTGCCGACCAGCGTGGCCGGAAAGCGCACGCCTTCTTCGTCGCCAAAACCGACGATCTCCAGCGTGTACGGCAGGCGCTTGCCCTGACGATGCAGCGCCCGCACGCAGGCAATCGGCGAAAGAATGCCAAACAGGCCGTCGTACTTGCCGGCGTTGCGCACACTGTCCTGGTGCGACCCAGTCATTACAACCGGCGCGAACGGCACGCCGGCTTCGTAGCGTCCGACGATGTTGCCCAGTGCGTCGAATCCGGCGGTCATGCCGGCGTCGCGCATCAGGCCAATGAGGTAGTCACCCGCCTGCTTGTGCTCCTTGGAGAGGTAAGTGCGCGTGACCTGCGGCGCATCTTCACTGAACGATGCCAGCACGTCGGCCTGTTTGAGGATGTCGGGACCGAATTTCATGTCTGCCCTCACGCTGGCTTGTCAGGATGCACGGCGCGCCAGTGTCGCGCGATGTCAATGCGGCGCGTGACCCAGACGCGATCATGCTTTTCAATGTGATCGAGGAATTGCTGCAGCCCCTTGAGGCGGCCCGGTTTGCCGAGCAGCCGGCAGTGCATGCCCACACTCATCATTTTTGGCGCGTCTTCGCCCTCGGCGTAGAGCACGTCGAAACTGTCGATCAGGTATTGCGCAAAGTCCTGCCCATGGGCAAACCCGGCAGCCGACGAAAATTTCATGTCATTGGCGTCGAGGGTGTAGGGCATGATCAACTGCCGCCGGATGGAGCCGTCAGCCATCGCCACCGGCAGATAGAACGGCAGATCGTCGCCGTAATAATCACTGTCGTATTCGAAGCCGCCGTGTTCGAGCACCAGACGCTTGGTATTCGGGCTGTCGCGTCCGGTGTACCAGCCAAACGGCCACTGCCCGCCGGTCAGTTCACGGATCATGCGCGTGGCCTCGGCGATCTGGCGCCGCTCTTCACCCTCCGCCATGTGCTGATGATGAATCCAGCGCAGGCCGTGCGAGGCAATCTCGTGGCCGAGTTCGCAGAACGCGGCCGTCGCTTCGCGGTGGCGCGCGAGCGCCGTGGCGACGCCAAAGACCGTGAGCGGCAGATTCCGTCGCGCAAACTCGCGCAAGAGCCGCCACACGCCCACGCGCGAGCCGTATTCGTACATCGACTCCATCGACAAATGGCGCGCCTCAAAGGCCGCCGCGCCATGGATTTCGGAGAGAAATGTCTCGGAGGCCGCGTCGCCGTGCAGCACGCAGTTTTCGCCCCCTTCCTCGTAGTTCAGCACGAAGTTGATGGCGATTTTGGCGCACTGCGGCCACTGCGCCTGCGGCGGCGTGCGGCCGTAGCCAATGAGGTCACGAGGGTAATCGGTGGTCCAGGTCATGATCAGGCAAGCGGGGCGAGCCGCGCAGTCTATCGAGCGATGCGGCACGCCCATAGCCGCGCGCGCTTATAGGCCGTATTGTGGCGCCGAGCACGCGGCGGCGGGCCGGAACTGGCAGCAGCAACCACTGAACTCAATGGCTTTTGGTCGGCAACCGCGTGTCAGTGGTCGTTGTAGTGCGAATTTTCTACAAGTCGACTTTGGCAAAAAACATGCTGCAAACGCCATCCAGCGGTCACTGGCGCCAAGTAGCCAATCGACGGGTGAGGTGTCCTGCTTGCCTCGCCTGCCACGTCTATCCGTTAGCCCCCGTTCCTGTCGACCCACTGCTGAGAGCCTCGCCATGCAAGTCCGTTTCTTTCATTCGGCCCGTCGCTGCAACTCGGCTCTACTCCCGCTCTCCGATGATCGCTTGAGTCTATTGCTGCAATTTCGCATCGAGCTCATTCGCGTCGAACCATCCACCACGCTGTCACTTCACGATGGCATTTCGTTTAGCAATGGCGTACTGCACGACAACGTCGATGGCCACCACGTCAATTTCCCGCTCAACCCCTGGACCGACGCCGAGTGGGAGCGCTTCCGCGCTGGTTTTGTGCGCGTACTCTGCGACTACTGGGACGGCAAGTTTCGCCTCACCCCGACCGAACCCTGGTACAGCCGCAGCGGCGCGCGGCGCGCATCGGTGATTGACTGCAATTTGTCGGTTGAACTGGTCTCTGCAGGCGCGCATCACCGCTACTACATCGCCAAGCCCCGCGCAGCGGCCTCCGGTGAGGGATTTCGGTCATTTGCCGACGCCACGCGGCGCATGGCATTGCTCACGAGCAACGATCTGGGCCATGAGCGCACTGAGCGACGTGTTCGGGTCACGACACCCTCCGGCAGCGAACGACACCGCATCGCCACGCGGCAATGCACGGCGCTGCATGAGTTCGGGCACACCCTCGGGCTGGACCACACCAACGGCACGGGCAACGGCGCCAGCGCCTACGGCAATACGTTTACCCAGTGGATGGACATCATGGGCGGCGGCGAGATGCTGACGGCGCGCAGCATGCAACCATGGATTCGCCGCCTTGACCGCCATCTGCGCCGTCAGAGCGGGCACGCCGATGCCGATGTGCGGTTTCGTGCCTCGGCCCTGCAACCGCAGCGCGTGACCTACGTCGATCTCGACCCTTCACCCGTTCGGCCCGCGCCACCGAGGCGGGTTTCGAGCGCTGTGGGGCATCACTGACTCGCAGCCGAAGCGCAAACCGTCGCGCGGTGCACGCCGTCGCTTGGCATACTTGTGGGCCGAAACGCCTGCAGCGCGGTGTCGCTGCCTTGCACAAACCATGCCAAATTTTTCCGCGAATCTGTCGTTTTTGTTTCAGGAGCTGCCATTCATGGCGCGGCTGGCGGCGGCGGCCGAACAGGGCTTCCGCGCGGTGGAGTACATGGCACCGTACCCCTACGACGCGCGTGAGCTGGCCGCCGCGTTGAGCGACCACAGCCTGACGCAGGCGCTATTCAATCTGCCCGCGGGTGACTGGGAAGCCGGCGAGCGCGGACTGGCCTGCCTGCCCGGGCGGGAAGCGGAATTTCGCGATGGCGTCGCCACGGCCCTGCGCTACGCGGAGACACTCGGCTGCACACGCGTGAACTGCCTGGCCGGTCGTCGGCCCGACACGGTGACGCCCGCCGCGGCACGCGCGACGATGGTGGCGAACCTCCGCTTCGCTGCGAGCGAGTTCAAGCGCGCGGGGGTTCGTCTGGTGACCGAGCCCATCAATTGCTTCGACATCCCCGGCTACTTTGTCAACCGCACGGCAGAGGCGCTCTCGATCATCGACGACGTGGGCTCCGACAATCTCTTTCTGCAGTATGACGTGTACCACGCGCAGCGCATGGAGGGCGAGCTTGGCGCCACGCTCAGCGCGCACATCGGGCGCATCGGCCACATTCAGATTGCGGACAACCCCGGACGCCACGAGCCTGGAAGTGGTGAAATCAATTACCGCTGGGTACTCAAGCACATCGACGCCCTGGGCTACGACGGCTGGGTGGGCTGCGAGTACAAGCCACGCGATGGCACGGTGGCCGGGCTGGGCTGGATGGCGCCGTTTCGCTGACGTCCCGTACCCCGGGCGTTGGCGGACGCCTCGCCCATGAGGCTCATAGAGCGCAGTTTATGGCGCGGGCGAATGCTCGCACCTAGACTCGCAGGCTCAACAAAGAATGCAGCGTGGGGCGGGAGGACTTGATCTCCGCGCGCATTCATCGTCATCGCAAGGAGGAAAACGATGTCCGAATCCACTGTTCACCCGGTCGACGAGAAACTGCCGCTGCCGCGTCTGGGCGCGCTCGGCCTGCAGCATGTGCTGGTGATGTACGCCGGCGCCGTGGCGGTGCCGCTCATCGTTGGGCGCGCCCTGAAACTGACGCCGGATCAGATCACCATGCTGATTCAGGCCGACCTCTTCTGCTGCGGCATCGTGACGCTCATTCAGTCGCTTGGCGCCACGCAATGGTTCGGCATTCGCCTGCCCGTCATGATGGGCGTGACCTTTGCGTCGGTCGCGCCGATGGTGGCGATGGCCGGGTCCAACCCGGGGCTCGCAGGCGCCTCTGCGATTTTTGGCGCGATCATCGGGGCTGGTGCGATCAGCATCCTGATTGCACCGCTGGTGAGCCGAATGCTCCGGTTCTTCCCGCCCGTAGTTACTGGAACCATCATCGCGGTGATCGGTATCAGCCTGATGCGCATTGGCATCAACTGGATCTTTGGCACACCGGTTGGGCCGACCGCGCCGTCCATGGTCAACCCTGATCACGCGAAGTGGCTCGCGGACGTCACCGCCGCCGCCGGAGCACCCGGCTCCGCATTGCCTGCTGTGCCGAAAGGCGTCGCCCTCGCACCCAGTGTGCCCAATCCGAAGTACGCGGAACTGGGCGGCGTCGGGATCGCAGCGCTGGTGTTGGTTTCGATTCTGCTGATCGCGCGTTTTGCCAAGGGATTTATCTCGAATGTCGCGGTGTTGATCGGCATCGTGATTGGCGGCGTGGTGGCCACGCTCGTCGGCAAGATGAATTTCGACAAGGTCGCCAAGGCGAGCTGGTTCGATCTGGTGCTGCCGTTCGAAATTGCCGCGCCCACGTTCGACCCGATCCTGATCCTCACCATGACGCTGGTGATGATCGTGGTGATGATTGAATCGACCGGCATGTTCCTCGCGCTCGGTGAAATGACCGGCCGCAAGGTGGATCGGTCGGCGCTCACCGCCGGGCTGCGCACCGATGGTCTCGGCACGCTCATCGGCGGCATTTTCAACACGTTCCCCTACACGAGTTTCTCGCAGAACGTGGGCCTCGTGGCCGTGACCGGCGTGCGCTCGCGGTTTGTCTGCGTGGCCGGTGGTGTCATTCTGGTGCTGCTCGGGCTGTTGCCGAAGCTCGCGGCGCTGGTGGAATCGCTGCCCACCGTGGTGCTCGGTGGCGCGGGGCTCGTGATGTTCGGCATGGTGGCCGCGACGGGTATTCGCATCCTCGCCAACGTCGATTTCAAGAACAACCGCTTTAACGCGATGATCGTCGCCGTGTCGATTGGCATCGGCATGATCCCGCTGGTGGCACCGAACTTCAAGCAGTGGATGCCGCACAGTTTGCATCCGCTGATCGAATCCGGCATCCTGTTGTCATCGCTGGCGGCAGTGCTGCTGAACCTGTTCTTCAACGGCGCGCGCGGCGATGACAGCGCAGCCATTGAGGCGGCGAAGCAGGCCGATTCGCACTAGTGCGTTGGCACGCAAATTCAGAACACGAAAGGTGCTGAATTTTCGTGTCAGGCCAGGCGCACGCAAACCCGTGTGAGGCGGTGTTGCCTCACACGGTCTTCACGACGACACTCTGCCCATGCCCACGCTGCATCAAATCAATCAGTTCTCCCCGGTCGAATTTTCCGCCGCATTCGGTGCGGTCTATGAGCATTCGCCATGGATCGCCGAGCGCGCGTTTGCGTTCCGGCCTGCCACCGGCTTCGTGTCACGGGCAGCTATTCACGCCGCATTGGTGGCGACCGTCCAGTCAGCCTCCGGTGATGAAAAGCTGGCGCTGCTGAACGCGCACCCCGAGCTGGCGGGCAAGGAGGCCGCCGCCGGCACGCTCACCAGCGAATCAACGCGTGAACAAGCCGCAGCTGGCCTATCGGCCATGACCGCCGAGGACGTCACTCAGTTGCGCGGGTTGAATGCGCGCTACCGCGACAAGTTCGGCTTTCCGTTCATCATCGCCGCACGCAACAACACGCAGGGCGCCATCTTTGGTGCCATCAAGTCGCGGTTGCTCAACACGCGTGAGATGGAGTTCAACAATAATCTGATGCAGGTGGGCGAAATCGCCCGGCTTCGCCTCCTCGACATCATCACGGAGTAAGCGCGCGTGGGCAAACTCTCCACTCACATCCTCGACACGGTGCACGGCGGGCCGGCGGCCAACGTGGCGATCGAGCTCTATTGCATGGACCCGGTTCCCAAACTGCTGCTCACCACACGCACCAATGCCGATGGGCGCACCGATGCACCGTTACTGAAAGACGACCAGGTGAAGCGGGGTCGTTATCGACTCCTGTTTCACGTGGGTGAGCATTTCCGAAGCAAAGGTGTACCGCTGCCCGATCCGCCGTTCGTCGATGTGGTGCCCATTGACTTCGGGATCGCCGAAGACGGTGGCAGCTATCACGTACCGCTCGTGTGTTCGCCGTGGACCTATTCGACGTATCGGGGAAGCTGAACCGTGGAAAGCTATATCGGGGACTGGCTGAACCTGCTGCTGCGCTGGCTGCACGTGATCACCGGCATCGCGTGGATTGGTTCGTCGTTCTATTTTGTGTGGCTCGACAATAGTCTGGTCAAGCCGACCGCGCAGGACTTGAAGGACAAGGGCGTCGATGGCGAGCTCTGGGCAGTGCACGGCGGCGGGTTCTACAACCCGCAAAAGTACATGGTTGCTCCGAAGCAGTTGCCGGAGCACCTGCACTGGTTTTACTGGGAGAGCTACTGGACGTGGATGAGTGGGTTCGCGCTGTTCGTTGTGCTTTACCTGTTCAATGCGCAGACGTTCCTGATTGACAAGAACGTCTTTGCCTGGGGTTCTTCGGCTGCCGCCATTGTGGCGTCGCTCGTTTATCTCATCATGGGCTGGGTGGTCTACGACGGCATCTGCCGCGTTTTCGGTCAGCGCAAGAACGGTGATCTGATCGTCGGCGCCCTGGTGTTTGTCTATGTGATCGTTGCGACCTACATCGCGTGCCACTTGTTTGCCGGTCGCGCAGCCTTCCTGCTCACCGGCGCCATGCTCGCGACGGCGATGAGCGCCAACGTGCTGATGGTAATCATTCCGGGCCAGAAGAAGACCGTCGCGGCAATGAAATCGGGGCAAAAGCCCGACCCGGCACACCCGATGCGCGCCAAACAGCGCAGTGTGCACAACACTTACTTCACGCTGCCCGTGCTATTCGCCATGCTGTCGAATCATTACAGCATGACCTACAGCGCGCCGAACAATTGGCTGGTGCTGACGCTCATCATGCTGGCCGGGGCGTTGATCCGGCAGTTCTTCGTGTTGAAACACAAAGGCAAGCGCGACTACAAGTACTTCATCCTCGGCAGTGCCGTGCTGGCCGGCGTCGCCGTCTGGATTGCGCCGCCACCGAGCAAGGCCGTCGCCGTGCCGAAATTTGCCGAGGTACAAACGATCGTCGCGCAACGCTGCCAGATGTGCCACAACGCCGCCGTGGTGTCCAAGAACATCCAGCTGCACACGCCCGAACTGATTGCGAAGAATGCTCAGGCGATGATGCAACAGACGGTGGTTGCGCGCCTGATGCCGCTCAACAACGCCACACAGATGACCGAAGAGGAGCGCGCCAAGCTCGCCGCGTGGGTAGGCGCAGGTGCGCCGCTTGATTGAGCAAAGCACATTGGCATCCTCTCCATGCGCCTGGATTCAGCTTTTTTGCGCGAACGACCGTTGCACGGGCGTTTGCGGCCGTTCCTGATCCTTGTCGACTTGATGATTTTTTCGGCTGTATCGACCGCCTGGTGCTCGACAAGTGCAAAAAGCCATTGACCGGTGTGCGGCATCGAGTGCGCGGCGCATCACGCCCATCGTCGATAATCCTGTCTGAAGTCGGCCGGGCAGTCGCTGGTTGTTGGGGTCACCCGCAACGGGAGGAAGGTCCGGGCTCCGCAGAGCAGGGTAGTGGCTAACAGCCATCCACCGCGAGGTGAGGACCAGGGCCACAGAGACGAGCGTATTCAGTTACGGTGAAACGCGGCAACCTCTACCCGGAGCAATACCAAATAGGCATGCGCCGTGAGCGAGCAATCGCTCACCCAAGGCGGCTCGTCGGAGCGTGCGGGTAGGTAGCTTGAGCCCATCGGCAACGGTGGGCCTAGAGGAATGACTGCTGCGCCACAACGGGTCACACCGGGTGGCGACAGAACCCGGCCTACAGGCCGACTTCAATGCATTCGCCGCCGACCGCCTTGGCGCGGGTCAGGCAGGCTTCCCGGCGTACTGTGCAACAAGCGCGAGCAGTTGTTCGTCCTGATACGGTTTGCCGAGATACTCGTTCACACCCAGCTCCATCGCGTGGCTGCGGTGCTTCTCGGCCGTACGAGACGTGATCATGATGATCGGAATGTTGTTTTGCCGATTGTCGGCCTTGATGGTCTTGGTAAACTCAAAACCATCCATGCGCGGCATCTCGATGTCGAGCAGAATCACGTCGGGGTTGTTGTCGGCAAGCACCTGCAATGCATCAAGCCCGTCTTTCGCCGTGAGCGCGCGATAGCCTTCGCGTTCCAGAAGGCGCGAAGTAATTTTGCGTACCGTCAGCGAGTCGTCGACGACAAGCACGACAGGTATGCGTGGTGCAATCGTTGCCTCCGGCAAATTGACCGGCGTATGCGGCGTCAAGGGGGTCACCGTGGCAACGTGCGGCGCAGGCGCGACGCGGGTCGAGGCGTCGGCCAACGAGTCCTCGAAGGCGAGCAGGCCATCAAGCGCTGCCGGGACATCCACGGCGGGCGGCATCACGGCAGAAACAACGTCGTCGACCTCGGGTGCGACCAGCGGTGCCGTCGTCGCGGTTTCGCGCGGTAGCGACACTTCCTTCGCGGCGTGGTCTTCCACCTGTGTGGTGACAATAAGGCTTGCAACCTCAGGCGCGACCGATGTCTGTTGCACCACGGCGCCTGCTTCCTGCGTCAACATCAGGTTGACCGGATTCATCAGCGGCGTAATCATGCCATTCGCCAGCACCGTGAGGCCCACCAGCCCCGGTACGCGCGCAAGCTGCGGGCCGTAGGGCTTGGCGACCACTTCCTGGTTGTTGATGATGCGGTCCACTTCGACGGCCACCATCAATTCACCGGAGCGGACGATCAACACGGGCGCCGTGCGCTGCACGCCGGGCGTCGCAGCGATCTGCGCCAGCGCTGCGAAGGTGCGGTACGGCACTGTCTGACCGACGTGTTGCAGACTGCCGGCCGCGGCTGCGGCGGTGCGTTCAGCGATCGGTATCTGACGCACCTGCTCAACAATCGACGACGGGATGCCGAACGTCGCTTTGCCTACGCCTACCAGCAACACCTGCGTCACTGCCAGCGTGAGAGGCACCGAAAGCGTGAACGTTGTGCCCAGACCCGTTTGCGAACGCACATCAACGCGGCCACCGAGCGCGGTCACCTCGCTACGCACGACATCCATACCGACGCCGCGACCAGCAACCGCGGTCACCTCCTCCGAGGTCGAGAATCCGGACTGGAAAATGAACTCGAGCAAACGTGACTCGCTAACGGCTTCGTCAGCCGCAAGTAAACCCGTCGCGACCGCCCGCGCACGAACACGATCCAGCGCGATGCCGTCGCCGTCATCGGCGAGCGAGATCGCAACCTCGTTGCCCTGCTGGCGTACGCTCAGCGTCAACTCGCCGATCTCCGGCTTGTTGCGCTGCTGGCGAACATCCTGCGGCTCGATCCCATGCGCCAGTGCATTGCGCACGAGGTGCTCGAGCACGGGTGTCAGCCGCTCCAGCACGCTGCGGTCAATCTCGATGCGGCCGCCGCGAATATCAAGGTTGGCGCGCTTCTTGACGTCCTTCGCCGTCTGTCGCAGCACACGGTAAAGGCGATCCGAAAGATTGGCGAACGGCACGGTGCGCATCGTCTGCAGACGCAACTGCACTGAGCGCGATAGCCGGGTTTGCGTCGACAGCGCGTTCTCGGCGTCGGACAGATTCTTCAGAAGGCTTTGCTGCACCGTCGCAACGTCGTTGACGCCTTCGGCCAAGCCGCGAGTCAATTCCTGGAAACGGGTGTAGCGATCGAATTCCAGCGGATCGAATTGCGACTCCTGGTCAAGTCGGGATTGAATCTGCGACTCGCCCTGAATTTCGATTTCACGCAACTGGCCACGCAAGCGCACTACGGACGACGTCAGATCAAGCAACCCACCCTTGAGGTTGCGCATTTCGGCTTCGATGCGTGACCGCGTGATGGAAATCTCGCCCGCCTCGTCGGCCAATTGCTCGACGGCGTCGCTTCGCACACGCAGGATTGCGGCGGCGGCCTCGGGCGTCTCGGCAACTGCAGGCGCCGCCGCCGTGGCTGTCTGACGCAGTGCGAGCCGTTGCGCGATCTCCGTGATCGAAGGCGCCGTCGGCGCGACGCGCACCATTGGCACCGTCGCTGTCGGCGTGGGTGACTCGCCTGCGCTGATCGGAGCGGTCGTCGCCATTTCTGCGCCGCCAACAGTCGTGTCGGGTGGCACGGGCGCGACTTGCGCAGCGGGTGACGACTCGGGCGCAAAGCGCGGCAAAATCACGTCACTCTCGCCATGGGTCAGTCGCTCGAGCAGGTATGCCATGTCGTCGAGCGACTCATCGAACCCGTCGAATACCGCCGCTGTCGGCGCGCCCTGCACCTCCAGCAGACGAGTCTCCAGCCCGTGCGCCAGTTCGCCCAAACGCATGGCGCCCGCCATGCGCGCGCTGCCCTTTAGCGTGTGCAGCGTGCGTTTGAGGGCTTCCGCGTGCGCGGCGGTTTGCCGGTCGCGGCGCCAGGCATTAACCTGCTCGCCCGCGCGCGGAAAGAGATCTTGCGCCTCCTCAAGAAAGATAGGCAGCACTTGCTCGTCGAGGTCGTCGTGGACATCGCGCAACGGATCTTCGATCGCTCGTGCGGGCGCAATCGGCGTCGTTACCGCCGATGTCTGAGAACGTTCACCGCGTTCCGGTTCATGAATTGCAGCCGTCAGACTCGAAGCGACGACACCCGATACAGCCGCCGCAGCCGCAAGCGCGGCGGCACTGCCAGGTCGTGCGGACGTCCCAGTGGTCGGCTGCGCTGCCGGCACGATAGCGGCGACATCCGGGTGATCGGGAGTCGGTGGCGTGACTGTCGTCGACTCACCGGATGACGCAGCCAAGGGCGAGGCATGCGGTGAGTCCGCCGCGGATGCTACAGGCGAAGCCAACGGCGGCGGGTCAGCTACTGCCACCACTTCGGTGCTCGCTGCGAGCACAGTCAATGGCGGCGATTCGGTCGCCGAAGCGTGCGCCTTCGGCCCTGTAACGGCTCCGTCAGGATGGGGTGATGCTTCGATGCCACCCGTCAACCCCGCAAGCGACTGCTGCTCTTCGGCGTGCGTTTGCGCGGCAAGCTCCGCCTCCACGCCATGCACCGGGCTACCAGTCTCTGCGATCAAGGCCTGCAATTGCAGCGTCGCAAACTCCTGATCGGCGATTTCCTCTGCGGAGAGCGCTGAATGAGCTTGCAGGCGCAAGGTCGAGGTACGCAGGCACTGCACCGCCGCCGAGAGAGTGGTCAACGTCTGGTCGCCGCGACCGCAGCGTCGTACCGACATCAGTGCGCTCTCGAGCAAACCAGCGAAATCGCCAATGGCAGCAAAGCCCGCCGTGCGATGTATTCCGCAAAGCGTGTGGCTTGCCCGAACCATTGCATCACTGGGCGTCATGGTCGGGTCGAACTGCATGAGCGTCAGTTCGTATTCCAGCGTCTGCAAGTGAACTCGGGTTTCGTCCGTGAGGATGGCGAACAGTGCCCGCGACACGCGCACGCCGAGAATGTTCAGTTCGTCGTCGTATGCGTCAAGCACCGAGTGCAGGTCTTGGTGCTCCGCCGCCAGCTCAAGCGTGGGCAGCGACACCTCCGCGGTTGGCGCGGCCCAATCCGGCTCACCTGACGGCCAGTTAAATGTCGGCACGATATCAGCGATCACGGGCGCCGGTGCGCTGAGGCTCAGACCCGCCGGTGGTTCAGGCGTGTTGTGTGGTGCCGCGCCTGCCGGTGCCGGCGTTTGCACGTCCAAGCCTGCTGCGCAGCGTTCAATCTGTGCGTCAAACGCTGCAACGTCGACGGCTAGCGGCTGCCCGGATCGCAACGCCGCCACCCACACGCCAAATTGCGAGTATGCGACGTCAATCAATTGCAGTTCAGCGTCACTGGCCGGCCGATCCTGTTCGAGCGCACGATTCAGTACGCGCTCAACCCGCCACGCCGCTTCCGCCAGATCACTTTGGCCGACCATGCGACCGCTGCCCTTGAGGGTGTGGAAAGCGCGACGGATGTCCGTTAGCACGCTGCGCTGATCACGATGCGATCGCAGCTCGGCGAGCTGGGCGCCTACCGATTCGACGACGTCCCCAGCTTCCTCGGTGAAGATATCGAGCAAGGCACTGTCGCGCTCTTCGGCACGGGACTCGACGAGTCTCGTCGTTTCTGCAGATACGGGTGGCGCGGCGACGCCAGAGCCGGCGACCGCCGCGACCGCTGCTTTCAGGGCATCATCCAGCTCACCGTCGCGATCGATTTCATGCAGGGCATGAACAGCGGACGCCGACAGTCGATCATCGGAGATCAGCTCGGCATCCTGACGAATGCCGTCAAGCGTCGCGCGCAGCGCGCCGCGAAGCTCGCCACTGTCTCCCTCATCTTGCAGCACACGCGCGAGCGCCCGGAGCTGGCGCTGGCGTTCCGCCAGAGACGCTTCAACGCTTTCCTCGTCGACGACCCGTAGTTTGTCGGCGGATTCGCCGGCCAGTCGCCGTTGGAGACGTGCCAGGATTTCGTCCGCGTCCTTTTCGCGGCGCTCGCGCACGTCAACGTAGAAACTCAATCCAGCCAGCACGTCGGCAAGGGCGTCGATGTCGTGCGTTTCGAGCGCGCTGCGGCCGCGTATAGCCTCAATCAGGCGCTCGGATGTCGCATTGAGCAAGTCGTTCGCGTCGTTCCAGCCCAGCATGCGCATCGCGCCCGAAACCTGGCCGAGCAGCGATGGAACAGGTTTGAGTTCGTCGACGGCACTGTGGTCGCGGAAGACCGTGTCCAGTGCTTGTTCGACGAGGCGCATATTGGCGCGGATTTCCCGTGATACGTGGGCAATCGTCTGCCGTTCGTTGGCGAGGCGAATGAGGGAATTGTCCTCGTGGTCGCTCCGCAACTCCTCCGGAATCGGCACGTTGCTGGCGGCGTAGTTGAGCCGCTGCAGGGCGCGATCAATCTGCGCACGGAGCGTCGCAGGTGGCGCCGCGATATGCTCCATGGCCATCTCAACCAGGATCAGGCTGGTCGCAAATTCGATCGACAAGTCTTCGGTCACCGGCTTGCCATCGGCCACGCCGGCAGCAGCCTGCGCAATGCCGCGCGCCAGCGCCGCAAACTCCGGCAAGCGCAGTCCGTCACACGCAACCGGCAGCTGTGCCGTCGCATCGCGCAACTTGGCATGCGCATTGCTGCGGCCCGCGTTGACGTTACTCCACGCCTCTTTGCATCGCGCCACCACCGCATTGATATTGTCTATTGCGGGCTGTAGCGCGACCACGTCGATTTCACGGGGAATGCGCTTCGGCACGAGGACGTCCAGCTCGTAGAGCTTCTTGACTTCGTCCACCAGCGGGTTGTGATTCCGTGCGCGTGCCACGTGGTATAGCACTTCGCGCCGCAGGCGATCCGCAACGCGCGTCGAACCTTCGACAAAGCGCCGCATCTGCAGGTCGATTCGAGCCATCAATTGCTTGTGCGCATTCATCGGCTCCAGCACGCCGCTGCGGATGGCTTCCAGCAGGGCATGTGTCGCCCACCAGAATGATCGCTGCGAAGGCAGCGGGTACGCCGACTCGATCTCGGCGATGACCCGGCGCATCTGTTCAAGTCCTTCGCCGCTGCCGCGCAACCACTGCAGCAATCCGTGCTGGAAGTCGCGCCGTTGCCGCAACAGGAACGACGGCATGCGCGACGGCTCCGGCGATTGACCGCTTTCCAGACGAGCTGGTTTGCGTGACAAATCGGGGAAGAACAGGTCTGCCGGACCGTACTTGGCGCCCCTCAATTTGCCGAGCGCGAGGTATTCTGAAATGAAGCGAAGCGGCACCGGTGGCGTGCCGCTGGCCATTTCCTTCAAATGCGACAGCAGACGTCGGCACGCTCGATCCACGAGGTCGAGCGACTCACGCGGCACGACGCCGATTTCCGGTGCGAAGTGCCTTTCGAATTCCTGGATCAGGATCGCCAGACCTTCAATTCCGACCAGTTCGAAAGCGCCCGAAACCTGATGCAAATCCGACCGAACTGCGACCTTGAGTTCTTCGGTGGGGGTTGAGCGCAAACGCTCAATGTTTTCCAGCGCGCGAATCAGCGCGCTGTCGATTTCCGCCTTAACCCAGGTAATCGGGCCGCTGTCGAGTTCGAGCGGAATATCAATTGCCACGATGCGCAGTCCTTGCCGTGCTACACCTTGAAGCCGGCCACTGAGCTACGCAGCGTCTGCGCAAGTCGGCCGAGTTCATCAATGGATACGTTCGTTTGTTGCGTACCGCGGGAAGTTTCTTCCGTAACCGCCAAAATGTCCTGCATGCCACGCGTCACCTCGGACACTGACGCTGACTGCGTTTGCGTTTGCGCCGAAATATTGCCCACGAGGCCCGCCAGATCGCGCGACACGCGACTGATCTCGGACAGGGCCTGACCGGCCGCGTCGGAGAGGCGAGTTCCTTCAACCACCCCCTGCGTCGTCTTTTCCATCGCGTTCACGGCGTCCTGCGTATCAGCCTGAATGGCGCGCACGAGTGCTTCGATCTGCTTGGTCGCTTCAGCGGAGCGTTCCGCGAGTCGCTGCACCTCCTCCGCAACCACAGTAAACCCGCGCCCTGCCTCGCCGGCGGACGCCGCCTGAATGGCCGCATTCAACGCCAAAACGTTTGTTTGCTCAGTAATGTCGGAAATCAGTTCAACGATTTCGCCGATCTCCTGCGAGCTTTCGCCAAGCCGCTTGATGCGTTTCGAGCTTTCCTGAATTTGTGCGCGAATTTCGTTCATGCCCGCAATCTGGTTCTGCACCGCGCGTGAACCCTGTTCGGCAGCAGCCAGCGACTGTTCTGCGACTCGGGCGCCCTGCGTCGCCGAGGCCGACACCTCACCGATCGACTGCGCCATTTGCAGCACCAATGCGCTCGAACGCTGGATCTCGCCAGACTGCCGCTGCGACGCCTGATACAGGCGCTGCGAAATTGCCTGCGCCGCTTGCGTTGCACCGGTCACCTCGCCGGTTGTGGCATTGATGTCCGTCACCACCTTGCGCAACTCGTCCACGGTGAAGTTGATCGAATCAGCGATAGCCCCTGTCACATCTTCCGTCACGCTGGCCTTCACCGTCAGATCGCCGTCCGCCAACGTGCCCATTTCATTGAGAAGGCGCAGAATGGCCTCTTGGTTGCGCTGGTTCTCCCGCTCGTTTTCGGCGGCTCGCACTCGCGCTTCGTTCAGGAAGAGGGAGGCCAGGGCGCCGCCCAACAGCAGCGACAGAACGCCAAGCAATCCGGCGACCCAGAGCGCCCAGGTCGACGTACTTCCTTCATAGCTGGAGGCGAGCTTTTGGGCTGACGCCATGAGCGGCTCGGCTTCCGTGGTAATGACTTTGGCGGCCTGCTTGCCGGCGAGCAGTTTCGGCATCGATCGCAGCACGTCGATCAGGCGCTTTTCAGTATCCTGAAACTTGGTACCCAGCTCCGTCAGGGTCTGCCGCGCCTCCGGATCACGCACCGGGCTGACGCGCAACGCATCACTGCCTTGCTGAAGGCCGTTCACGATGTCGCGGAAAGTGGCAGTGTCCTTGCCGAGCAGGAACGCGACGTCGGAATCCACTTCGTCGCCGATCAACGCGTTTGCATTTTTTGCGATGCGCTGTGTCAGCATCACGAGGTTATTGGCCAGCGAGACTTCACGACCGCCGCTCGCACCCATTTGCGTTGCGAGTTGTTCTGCCAATTCGAGCAGGCTCTGATTACCTTGGTTAACGTTGGTAACCGCCTGCGACAGTGACGTCAAAATGGGGCGCGCCGCCAGCAATTCGTCCACCTTGCCGTCCACTTGTGACCAGCGCTTTTCGAGATCAGCGACTGCACCGCGCACCGCCTCGCCTTGCGGTTCGTTCACGGAGATGCCGCGCAGCTCGCCGCCCGAGGACAGTGCTTTGAGGTTACCTCGGAACTGATCGCGGCTTGACTGCAACGCATCAAAGCCCGCCGCGCCCCCCATCTCCGACTGCGCACCACCGCGCGCCAGACGCTGTGCCAGCATTTGCATTTCCGTGGCCGCACGGGTCTGGGCTTCGTTCTTGCGGGCTTCGATTGCGTAGTAAGCGAAACTTGCGAGCATCAGCAAGAAAGTGACTGCCAGCGCGATGGCAAGGTACTGGAACTGCTTCTGCGTCGGTAGATGGCCGATCAGCGGCAGTTGCCGCGCCGTCTTGCCATCTCGTGCAGCCACCCTGAGCTGTTCTACAACCGATGTGCCGTCAGCTGTGCTGGCCTCGGCGATACCGGTGTCCCCGGCCAGCGGTGCCGCCACTACCGTGGGAATCTCCGTTGCCGGCCGCGCACCCTCGCCCCCGAAAACTTTGCCAAGCTTAAGCTTCATAACCCCGTCCTCACTATTTCTTAACGAACCACGCGCAGGAAATCGGCATCTGCGGCCAACTGCCCGAGGTCGACTTCAGTCCACTCGACACCGTCACGATCAAGCCAGCATGCCTGTTCCCAAGCACGTTCGAGAGTGATTTCACGCGCCGTCATCTCGTCCAGCAAACGCAATCCGATGACGCGCGTCACCACCAGACCGGCCCGCGACTTGGCGAGACGCTGCCCGAGCAGGATGAGGCGTCGGGCGTTAACGTCGGACGTGACTCTCAGCTTGAGCCAGGCAGCCATGTCGCTCACCGCATAGAGCGTTCCCCGGACATTGGTGACGCCCAGAAACCACGGCTGCGTCATCGGTACTCCGGTGATTTCGCCGACCGGCGCTACCTCGGATACGTCGTCCAGATTGAGCAGAAACCTCCGCTCGCCGACCTGTACGGCGAGCCTCGACTGCCGGCCCGGAGATTCAGTGGCCTGCCGCAGCCGAAGAGCCAACGCCTCTTGAAACTCGCGGAGGCGATTGCGATCACGCGCCACGGCGACACCCCCATCTGGTTATGCAGGTCGGGCAGGAGCACTTCGCTGAGCGTGGCATGCGCGACATCCTGTCAGGCGTCGAGCCGGGAGATTTTGTCGAGCAAGTCCGCGGCAACGACTGGCTTCACTACATAATCGCGGGCGCCCTGACGCAAGCCCCAGATCTTGTCGGTCTCCTGGCTTTTCGTGGTGCAGATGATCACCGGAATGTGTTTGGTCGCGTCGTCACGCGACAGCTGCCTTGTCGCCTGGAAACCATTGAGGCCAGGCATAACCACGTCCATCAGCACAAGGTCGGGCCTAAGAATCTTGGCCTGGGACACGGCCTCTTCGCCGCTATCGCACGTGCTTACTTCAAAGCCCGCGCGGCGCAAAATTTCGGAGATCGCGTGACGTTCGGTAGGTGAATCGTCAACCACTAGTACTTTCTTAACTGACATAAGCGCAGAGCCTAAAGTGAGGGTTCGCGATTGGCAAACGCTGCTACCGCGGAAATCAGGCTTTCTTTCGTGAAGGGTTTGGTCAGATACTGGTCGGAACCAACCATTCTGCCGCGTGCCCGGTCGAAGAGCCCATCTTTGGAGGACAACATCACGACCGGCGTCGACTTGAACTTCGGATTCTTCTTGATGAGCGCACAGGTGAGGTAGCCGTCGAGACGCGGCATCATGATGTCAACGAATATGACGTCCGGACGGTGATCGGCAATTTTGGCGAGCGCTTCAAACCCGTCCTCTGCGAGGATAACCTGACACCCGGCCTGCAACAGAAAAATCTCCGCGCTGCGGCGGATGGTGTTGCTGTCGTCAATCACCATGACCTTGAAGCCGTCCACGCTGGACGCTTCAGCATTGGGGCTCGTCGCCTGCATGAATCACCGCCAAAAGAACATTGTCATGTAGTTTGCCATGCCTTCGGCCGATTTGCACTGGCCTGCGATCAATTTTCTGCGACAAATCTGATCGCTGTGAATCAGCCGCAACGACCGGGTTGTGCCATGCGCGCTCCCGTAGGCGCCTGGCGACTACGTCTGGTTGAGCCCGAGGAACAGGCGATAAGCGACATTGTCGGTCTCTTCCACATATTCGTAGCCGAGCGACTTCACGCGCCGCAAGAACGCGTCAAGCTTCGTTTGGTCCCGCGTCGGCGCCTGGATGCCCGCCAGTACACGTCCGACATCAGAGCCGTGGTTGCGATAGTGAAATAGCGTGATGTTCCAGTCGCTGTTCATGACGCGCAGAAATTGTCCGAGCGCACCTGGCCGCTCAGGGAAATCAAAGCGGAACACACGCTCGCCCGCAGCGCCCGGCGCATGGCCGCCGACCAGATGGCGCACGTGAAGTTTGGCCATTTCGTTGTCGGTCAGGTCGACCGCGCGCAGATCGGCCGCCCGAAAATCACGAATCAGTGCCGCTACTTCGCGCTTGTGCGAAAGCTCAACGCCGACAAAGACGTGGGCCTCGCTGCCACCGGCAAAACGGTAGTTGAATTCAGTCACGGCGCGCGGGCCAATCACATCGCAGAACTTGCGGAAACTGCCCGCTTTTTCCGGCAGGGTCACGGCCAGCACGGCTTCCCGCGCCTCACCCAGCACAGCGCGCTCCGCCACAAAGCGAAGTCGATCGAAGTTCATGTTCGAGCCGCAAGCCACCGTCACCAGGGTCTTGTCGCGGCAGCGGTGTCTCTCGACGTACTTCTTGACACCCGCAATCGATACTGCGCCAGCCGGCTCGAGCACCGAACGGCAATCGGAATAAACATCTTTGATCGCGGCGCAAATTTCATCCGTTGAAACGGTGATGGTCTCGTCGACGTATTGCTGACAAAGACGAAACGTTTCTTTGCCAACCTGTTTGACAGCGACGCCATCCGCGAACAATCCAACCGATGGAAGTTCAACCCGTTTGCCCAAGCGCAGGGACTCGGCCATCGCGTTCGAATCCGCCGGTTGCACCGCCACGATCCGCGTATGCGGTCGCACCGCTTTGACGTACGCTGCGATCCCGGAGATCAGGCCGCCGCCGCCAACGGCCACAAAGATGGCATCAATCGGGCCTTGGTGCTGACGCAGGATTTCCATGCCGATGGTTCCCTGGCCCGCAATCACGTCGGGGTCATCGTACGGATGAATGAATGCGCGCCCTTTGGCCTTCGCCAGCTCCAATGCATGCGCGTAAGACTCGGAATACGATTCGCCAAACAGCACGATCTGCGCGCCCCGGCTGCGCACAGCGTCGACTTTGATCGCCGGCGTGGTCTTCGGCATCACGATGGTCGCCGTCGTGCCCAGCTTTTGCGCAGCGAGCGCCACCCCCTGGGCGTGATTGCCACTGCTGGCCGCGACCACACCCGCTGCCAGCTGCTTCGCATTGAGGTGCGCCATCTTGTTGTAAGCGCCGCGGAGCTTGAACGAGAACACCGGTTGCTCGTCCTCGCGCTTAATCAGAATCTGGTTGCCCAGGCGCCGTGAAAGCAGCGGCGCGGATGCCAACGAAGTCTCCTTGGCAACGTCGTAAACTTTGGCGTTCAGAATGCGGATTAGATAATCCAAGACAGGTCCTTGCGGCAGAATCGTGGGTCGATACGTTTCGGGCGCCGGCTGCAGCGTCGCTGTGCTGATGTCCGCCCTGAGACGCGCCGCCGCAGCGTATCGACTGAGCGCAAAGCTGCGGGCGTGTAGCCAATTTTAAGGGGCGCTCCCCATGTAAACCGTCGTTTGGCACCGCCCGACCGCCGAACGCCGCAAGTCACAACCACTACGCAACAAAACATGACGACCGCAGCCACCCCATCCGCAAGCGCGAAAGAAGCGCAAAAACTCGCTGCCGCTCAGGCCGCACTGAACTACGTGGTGCCGGGTGCCGTCCTGGGCGTCGGTAGCGGCAGCACGGTCGCCCTCTTTGCTTCTCTGCTCGGCGACTTCAAGCACCAGATTCCGGGCGCGGTCGCGGCATCCGAGGCCACCGCCCGTGTACTGCGCGCCGTCGGCGTCCCGTTGCTCGATCTGAATGCCGTGAGCGATATCCCCGTCTACGTCGACGGCGCGGATGAGATCGATGCCGGATTCTCGATGATCAAGGGCGGTGGCGCTGCCCTGACGCGGGAAAAGATTGTCGCCGAGGCATCGACGCGCTTCGTCTGCATCGTCGACGCCTCAAAGCACGTCGCGAAGCTCGGCAATTTTCCTCTGCCCATCGAAGTCATTCCGATGGCGGCCGCGCTGGTTTCGCGTCGCCTGCAAGTCTTGGGCGGGGTGGTGACACAACGTGCCGGCGTCATCACCGACAATGGCAACCTCATCCTCGACGTGCGCGGCCTCGATATTTCCGATCCGGCGCGGCTGGAGAGCCAATTGAATCAACTGCCAGGCGTGGTGACGAACGGAATCTTCGCCCGTCGCGGTGCCGACGTCTGCATCACCGCGTCCGCCGCAGGCATCACGACGACGCAGCGGCCAGCCGCGTGATTTGTTCCACGTAGCGTCAGCGCCAGTCGCGCTCGACGCCTGACTGCTTGGCGAGCCGCGCCATGTAGTCGGCGTGGGCAGCATCAATGCCGTCTTGCAGGACGACTGCGGTTAGGGGGTGCACGACGCCGTTGCCAACCGCATCGGTAGCATTCGCGCCCTGGGTGACGGCTACGGGCACAGACATGTCCAGTGTTCCCTGCCCGCGCGTCATTGCGAAATAGGCTTCTGCGAGCAACCGTGCATCCAGCAGGGCGCCGTGAAGATTGCGATGCGAATTGTCGACCCCCAGTCGATCGCAGAGCGCGTCGAGGGAATTGCGTTTGCCCGGGTAGATTGATTTGGCAAGCGCCAACGAGTCAAGCACGCTGAAATCGCGTCCGGCGATGGGGGGCTTGCGCAGCCGCGCCAACTCCTGATCCAGAAAAGATACGTCGAAGGGCGCGTTGTGGATGATCACCGTAGCATCGCGGAGGAACGCCATCAGCTCTTCAACGATTGCGGCAAATTTCGGCTTGCCCCGCAAATCGTCCCACGAGAAGCCGTGCACCGCCGTGGCACCGGCATCGACTTCGCGCTCCGGGTCGAGGTAGTGGTGCAGGTGCCGGCCGCTAACCTCGCGCCCAATTGCTTCGACGCAGGCGATTTCGATAATTCGATGCCCCAGGCGCGGGTCCAGCCCGGTGGTCTCTGTGTCGAGAAAGATGAGGCGTTCGTTCGCCTGGACGGTCATCGCTTCAACCCCTGGAGTGGCGGTTCAGGGTGTCCTGAATTTCCTTGATCGCAAGTTCAATCTCAGCATCGCTGAGCGCGCGACGGCCAGTGTCGGGCTCCGCGAGTGTGATCGTTCGATCCATCTGGGTGCTGAACTCACCGAGCGCCAACGTTTCGGTCTGCGTGGCAGTGACCGTATCCGCCCATTCATCGGCATTGCCGGCCCATCGCACCGCGATCACGCTCAAATTGTCGCCACCCGCACCCGCCCGCCGTTCAGCGTCATTCAGCAACTCGGGAGTCGCTTTGCTCAATTCGGCACGGCCAATCCGCCCGACCAATTCCCGATCGCTGTATGCACTCCAGAACCCGTCCGTACAGAGCACCAGCACATCGCCTGATTGCAAGGGCACACGAGGGGAAAAGTCCAGCGTTGGCTCGAAGGCACCTCCCAGGCAGCTGAATACTTTGTTGCGGTCCGGGTGATGCTCGGCTTCAGCGGGCGAAATCACACCGTTATCGAGCAGGTACTGCACTTTCGAGTGATCGCGCGTCCGCGCCTGCAGGTTGTCGCGGCGAACGTGGTAGAGGCGGGAGTCTCCCGCATGCGCCCAGAACGCAGCGTCATCCTGAATCACGCAAGCCACGCAGGTGGTGCGCGGTGAATCCACCAAGCGAAAGCGCTGCGCGTACTCTCCAAGCGCGGTATGGACCGCTTTGAACGCGTTTTGCAGGAAAAGCACCGGGGAGGCCAGTACCGGCTTCGCTTCCTGCTGAAAGCGCTCCAGCAATAGTCGCACAGCAATGTGTGCCGCGATTTCGCCGCCCACATGACCGCCCATGCCGTCGGCTACGACGACAAACAAGGCCTCGCGGGTGTAGATGTAGCCTACACGATCCTGGTTGACTTTACGGCCACCGCGACGCGTTTCCTGAAATATTGAAAACTCCATGGCCTAGCGCCGCGTCGGCCCGGTATGGCGATGTTCACGCACGGCGACTCCGATCTTTCGACGCCAGCCCCAGCGATTCGGCGATCCTCGTGATCAGCGGCTTGGGTGGCGGCTCGGGCGAAGCAAGGAGCATCTTCTGCACCTGCAACACCGACTGCGGACGCTGCAATGGGTCGAGCTTGAGACACTGATCGACCAACTCCAGCAGGCGTGGTGAATACTTTCCCGCCCACAGTTTGGTGGCAGAAACATAATGATCGTCGCGCGTGCGGCTATCCGCCGCCTGCGGTGCAAAAGCGGCGAAACACGCGAATAGCGATGCGCCCACGCCATACAGGTCCGTCCACGGTCCAAGGCGATCTGAATCACCTTCCTTGTACTGTTCCGGAGCAGCAAAACCCGGCGTGTACATCGGCGTCATCCTGCTCCCGCGCGTGGCGAGCACCTGTCGCGCTGCGCCGAAGTCGAGCAACACGGGGGACCCATCCGTCCGGATATAGATATTCGCCGGCTTGATATCGAGGTGCAACAGGCGACGAGAGTGAACTTCGCGCAGACCGTTGAGCAGGCGCGAAAACACGTGACGCACGAGCCCCTCAGGCAGCATGCCCTGGTTACCCTGGATGTACTGCTGTAGCGTGCGGCCCCGCTCGTACTTCATGACCATGTACACCGTCTCGTTGGCGCGGAAGAAGTTCAGCACGCGCACCACGTTCGGGTGGTTGATGGTCGCCAGCGATTTGCCCTCATCGAAAAAGCACTTCATGCCGAAGCGGAAAGAATCCAGGTTCTCAATTGAGCTGGCATGAACGCGTGACCCCTCGGAACGAAGTACGAGGCCGCTTGGCAAGTATTCCTTAATGGCAACAACGGTGCCGTTGTCGTCAACGGCGCGATAGACGATCGAAAAACCGCCTCGGCTAATCGCCCGGTCAATGCGGTAGTTATGCAGCTTGTAGCCTTGCGGCAGTGCCCGATTGGCAACAATAGACATGCCTCAACCCCGCCCGCGCCGACGTTGCAAGCGGCCAGTCTCAGTCGCCAGTGCGCGCGAAGTGGGCCGCACACGGCTCCTGAGAACGGCTGCAAGATTCATCGTTGTGAGCATACATCATGCTTCCGACCTCGGTCACGAGGCGTCTGATGCGTCGATCGCTCCATGCCCACAACCCACACCCATTTGTCGTGGCTGCCCGTTTCGCCGCGGACCCGTGTACCATAACGGGCTTAAATCGCGCAGGATCGTCGCTTGCGTGACGGCTCCTTGAACTGAACGCGCAGGCATCTTTGCAATGCGCTTGAATCAACACTGGGTTCCCATCATGGCTCGCATTACCGTAGAAGATTGCCTCAACAACATCGACAACCGCTTTGAGCTCTCGCTGGCGGCGGCAGTGCGAGCGCGCCAGCTCGCCAGCGGTCATCAACCCCTGGTTGACGCACTCAAGCGCGACAAGCCCATTGTCGTTGCACTACGCGAGATCGCCAGCAACAAGATCGATCGAACCGTTCTGAAAAAAGTAGGTCTCTAACGATTCAGCGAGGCGGGCAACATCATGGGGCTCGCCCCGCAAGTTTCCGCCTTCCTCGCACTCGTCGCTCCATCGTTCTCCGCGAACGAAGTCGAGCAGATCGGGGCCGCCTGTCAGCTGGCCGTGACGGCGCACGCCGGACAGCAGCGGCAATCGGGCGAACCGTACGCCACGCACCCCCTAGCGGTGGCGCAAATCCTATTCGAATCCCTCGAGCCCGACGCCGAGGCGATCTGTGCGGCGTTGTTGCACGATGTCGTCGAGGATACCGAAATCCCGCTCACGCAGATTCAGCGGCAGTTCGGTGCGGGCGTGGCGCACATCGTCGATGGCGTTTCCAAACTCGATCAGGTCCGCACGACGGGGCTAACTAGCGCGAAGGAAGAGACGCTGCGCAAGTTGGTCGTCGCCGGCGGTCGGGACTGGCGCGTGTTCGCGGTCAAACTCTGCGACCGCTTGCACAACATGCGCACCATGGGCGCGATGCGTGTCGACAAACGCCGCGCCAAGTCACGCGAGACGCTACAAGTGTTCTTTCCGCTGGCGCGCTACTTTCACTTTTTGCGCATTGCATCTGAGCTTGAGTCACTGGCTTATCGTTGGCTGTATCCTCGTCGTTGGTCCGTGCTCAGTCGCTGGACGGCGCGCAAGCGGGCCGTTGATTTGGCGCGCCTTCATGGCTTGCTGGATGGCGCGCCGTTTGTGAATCGTGCATCATCGGCTCCGTACCCGGTGCATGCCGACGTGCAAGCGTCAAACTTGCCGGGTGACACGCTGGTGGCGCGATACTTCACTTTGTTGCGGGAGGATCGTGCCAGCCGTGCGCTGTTCTCGGTACCCGTGCTGCAATACACGTGCGGTACCCTCCACGAAGCCTACGCAGACATTGCATGGTTGCACAGCCACTTTGTGTTCGTTCCTGCGAGCTTTCACTCCGACGCTTCGGAGGGGTTGGCATCCACCAAAGTATTGCTTGGACGACGCGGTCTCGTGGCGGAGTTCATATTCTGGTTCCCACGCGTCGCGCGCGGCGCTTGGGCTCAGGCCACCGGCGACGTCAGCGGTATTGATGATTTCGCAACCGTCGCAGGCGAAACCGAGCAGGCCGGCGGTTTTACGCAGGTTCTTCGCAGTCTGGTAAACCAGAACTCGATATCGGTCTTTTCGCCCAAAGGGCGGCGTCTGTCGCTGCCGCGCCACGCTACCGGACTCGACTTTGCATTTGCCATTCACACCGATCTCGGGCTACGTACGACCGCCGTGCGCGTCAACGGAGTCTCGCATGAACCACGAGTCGAGCTGGTATCCGGCGACATCGTCGAGGTCATCACTGGCGAAGCGATTGTCGCCCGCCCCGACTGGGAGAGCCTCCTGCGCTCCCCACGCAACCGCGCCAAACTGCGGCAGTGGTTGCGCGAGACCGCGCGCAGCGACGCGGCAGTGCTTGGCCGCCGGTTGCTCGCCGACGCCGCCGCCGGCAGCGATGTCGACGCATTGCTGACCGCCGAGACCGGTCAGCAGGCACTGGCGAGCTTCAATGCAGCAACCCGCGAGGACGTTTGGTGGATGATTGGCAGCGGGCAACTCTCGGCCTACGCGGTGGCGTCTGCGCTGCTTGGCTCGCAACTCAATGACGTCATCCGCAGCACAGCCAGCCTTGATGTGCGCAATCGGCTGGTGCTTGACGGCCGACCCGCGAAGGGCATTCGCTACTGCCCGCGCTGCCAACCGTTGCCGGGCGATGACATCGTGGCCATGGCATCGTACGGTGGCGCCACCGTGCATCGCAGCGAGTGTCCGGACAAGTCGGCAGGGCGTGCATCGACTGAGTTTTTCGTGCCAATCTGGGCAAACCGGCTCGCCGAACCGCTACCGGCGGATCTCTGTGTCACGGCGCTGGATCGCAAAGGGTTGCTGGCTGACTGTGCACGAGCCGTGTCGGACACGGACGTCAACGTCATCGGTGTGGTGACGCGATCGTATGTCACTGCCGCGTCGGTGCACATGGCCGATTTGCGCTTTACCGTGCTGGTACGTTCGCGAACCAAGTTTGCACGCTGCCTGGACGTGCTCCGCGACGTTCAGGGCGTGACCGGCGTGCGGCGCGTCTCGGCCCAGGACGGCGCCCCAAAGAATGCTGCGCCGTGACTACTGGGCCTTCAGTAGCGATGCCAGTTCGCCGTTCTGCTGCATCTCGCGCATGATGTCAGCGCCACCCACAAACTGCTGATCAACGTAGAGCTGCGGAATCGTCGGCCACGAGGAATACACCTTGATGCCTTCGCGAATCGAATTGTCTTCAAGCACATTGACGTAGGCGAAATCATCCACCCCCGCGTCGAGCAGCATTTTCGACGCCGCTGCGCTGAACCCGCACATGGGCGCTTGCGGACTGCCTTTCATGAACAGCACGACGCGATTGGATGCGATGACGTCGCTGATGGCTTTGTGAAGATCGTCGGGAAGCGTGCTCATGGTGATTTGTGGTTGGCAAACATGCGCGGATTTTACGCCCGACGTTTTCACCACCGAGACATAGCCCGATCACGAGGAAGGTCTTCTGCCAGCCCGCTCATGGCGCAGATGCGCTCAGGCGGACTCCAAAAATGCGCTCCCCGTTGCCATAGGCGATTTTCAACGCCACAGCGCGTGGCAACTCCGCAAGCCAACGCTGGTAGTAATCCATGATTTCGCCATACTGCCCCCAGCGTTCGGTCACCCAGCAATCCGAGCCCAGCAAGAAGCGGTCAGGGTGCTCAGTAAACAGCGCGCGCCATCGCGTTGCCAGCTTGCCACCGTCGGTGATGTCGTTGCGGTAACTCAGTTCGCCCATCAAATCGGGATACTTTCTCATGAGCGCCGCCACACGATCCGTCGCAACGCTGAAACCAGTGTGCGCCCAGATCACCTTCGCCTTGGGCGCCAACCTGAAGATGTGCTCAAGCGCCGCTTCGTCGCTATGAGCGTGCAACCACAGATTGTGTTTCTGGGCGAAGGCAACAATCTGCGCAAATTCTTTCGATTTGGCCTCGTCGCCGTAAAGATGAAACTCGCCGATGCCGCGCACCTTGCCAGCCATCTTGCCTTGCGTGAACTCTCGCTCGATCATTGCAACGATTTCGGGGTTGCGATGCCAGGTGCCGTAGTCCGCACGGTCGCGATAGACACGAATGAACGGCACTACCGCGAGTGATGCGGGTGCTGCGCTCAGCAGCAGCTCGGTACCTTCATTCGGTCTGGAATTGCCAAGAATGCCGCGCACGTTGTTCTGGCGGAAAATTTCCAGCACCTTCGCCGTTGGATACGACTCGCGCGCTTCAATGTTGTAGTGCATGTGGGCGTCGAAGACGGGCAGGGGTTCGACGGCGAACGCAGGCGCACCGATCGCGGTCAACGACACGGCCAACAGCGCTTGGCCAGCGAGCATCAGTTTGCCCACGATTTGCTCCTTTCCACGGCCATTGCCCAGCCCGCCATCATTTCGCTGGCCCGATCCCGCGATAGCGTCGGCTCAAACACGCGATCCACCTGCCAGTTGGCTTTGATGTCGCTCGCGTCCTGCCAGAAGCCCACGGCGAGCCCTGCCAGATAGGCCGCGCCCAGTGCTGTGGTTTCCAGGGCCTTCGGGCGCACCACCGGCACGCCCAACAAATCAGTCTGGATTTGCATCAGGAGGTTATTTGCGGTGGCGCCACCGTCAACGCGCAACTCAGTCAGCTTCAAACCCGCATCCTTTTCCATCGCGGCCAGCACCTCGGCCGACTGGAAGGCAATAGACTCCAGCGCGGCGCGCGCGATGTGCGTAATGCCGCTGCCACGCGTGAGGCCCAACATCGCGCCGCGGGCATATTGGTCCCAGTGTGGCGCGCCGAGGCCAGCGAACGCGGGGACGAGGTAGACGCCGCCCGAATCGGGCACCTCGGCGGCCAACGCCTCTACGTCCGCCGCCGTCTTGATGGCGCGAAGGCCGTCGCGCAACCACTGCACGACCGCACCACCGATGAAGACCGAGCCTTCGAGCGCGTACTGCGGTTTGGCGCCGGACAGTTGCCACGCGGTAGTCGTCAGCAGGTTGTTGTTCGACGCCACCGCTCCGGCGCCGGTGTTGAGCAGCAGGAAGCACCCAGTGCCGTAGGTGTTCTTGGCCATGCCCGGCGAATGGCAAGCCTGACCGAACAGCGCTGCCTGCTGATCGCCCGCGTTGCCCGCGATCAGCACGCCGGCGCCATCGATCACCGCCTCGCCAAATGCGCCGGATGACGGTCGGACTTCGGGCAGGACCGCGCGGGGAATATCGAGCAATTGCAGCAGTTCGTCGTCCCACTCGTTGCGGTGGATGTTGAACAGCAGCGTGCGGCTGGCGTTGGACGGGTCGGTGGCGTGCACCGCTTTTCCCTGGCCCCCGCCGGTGAGGTTCCAGATCAGCCAGGCGTCAATGGTGCCGAACGCCAGCTCGCCTTTGACCGCACGATCTCGCGCGCCGGGCACGTTGTCGAGCAGCCATTTGAGTTTGGTGCCGGAGAAGTAGGCGTCCAGCACCAGCCCTGTCTTCTGTTGAATTTGCGCGGCCTTGCCCTCCGCCTTCAGGCGATCGCACAGTGCGGCGGTACGCCGATCCTGCCAGACGATGGCGTTAGCGACCGGCTGGCCGGTAGCGCGATCCCAGAGGACCGTGGTTTCCCGCTGATTGGTGATGCCGATGGCAGCGATGGCGCTCGCTGTCGCGCCAGCCCGCTGCATTGCCTGCGCCATTACCGCGCGCTGCGTGGTCCAGATTTCGCGCGCGTCGTGCTCCACCCAGCCGGGTTGCGGAAAATGTTGTCGAAACTCCTGCTGCGCTGACGCCACCGGCGTTCCTGCGTGATCAAACAGAATGGCGCGGGAGCTGGTGGTGCCCTGATCCAGCGCCAGCACGTACTTTTTGTCGCCCGCATTCGTTGTACCCATGCCCGCCCTCCCCGGCTGTCGGTTTGCCGCAGCGCACAAAGACCAGCCATAGCGCGCGGTAGAATCGCTCTCCCAACACAGTCTACCGCGTCGTTCCGCACCTGATCACGGGTGCCGACCGATTCGACATTCATGCCCCTGTCGCCCCCCGCCGCGCGCGAGCGCCTGCATGTGCGCCGCGTGAGTTACGAAGGCTACCGTCGTGCCGACGGGCTCTACGACATTGAGGCCAGCCTCGACGACAGCAAGGATCACGACTACCCACTGTCCAGCGGCGTTCGCAGCAGTCAGGTGCCGGTGCATCTGATGCGAATTCGGGTCACGATCAACCGCCGCTTTGACGTCGTGGATATCGAGGCCTGCACCGACGAAATGCCCTACCCCGGCCATTGCGACCAGATCACGCCGGACTACAAGCGGCTCGTGGGCAGCAACCTGCTGAAAGGCTTTCGTAAGTCGATTGCTGAAAAAATGGGCGGTGTCAGCGGCTGTACCCACCTGTCCGAGCTGCTCGGCTACCTGCCGACGGCGGCGGTGCAGACGTTCGCGGGTGAGCGGCGCGAGACAGATTCACCGGGCGGGCACAAGCCGTTTCAGCTGGATGCTTGCCACGCCTTGGCGACCGATGGCGAGGCCGTTCGTTTGTATTACCCAAAGTGGTATGTCGGGGCGACCGCCGACGCCGCGGTCTGAAGCAGTAATGAAGCGCCGGGTGGCCTGTCGTTGTGATGCCACCGCCGCAGTGAACACGATTTTTGACTTTAACGACAAGAAGGGGCTAGCGTGAAGATTCACGAGTACCAGGGAAAACAGATTCTGCGTGAGTTCGGCGTGCCCGTGCCACGTGGCATTCCGGCGTTCAGCGTCGACGAGGCTGTGAAAGCGGCGCAGGAGCTGGGCGGCCCGGTGTGGGTGGTGAAAGCACAGATTCACGCCGGTGGTCGCGGCAAGGGCGGCGGCGTCAAGGTCGCAAAGTCCATTGAAGAGGTGCGCGAGAAGGCCTCAGCCATTCTCGGCATGCAACTCATCACGCACCAGACCGGACCGGAAGGCCAGAAGGTGCGGCGCCTGTTCATCGAAGACGGTGCCGACATCAAAAAAGAGATGTACGTCTCCATGGTGGTCGATCGCGCAACGCAACGCGTCGCGCTGCTCGCGTCCAGCGAAGGCGGCATGGACATTGAGGAAGTCGCGCACAAGAACCCCGATGCCATCAAAAAGGTGTTCATCGACCCGGCTGCCGGGCTGACGGACGCGCAATGTGATGACGTGGCCGGCGCCATTGGCATCCCGGCCGCTTCGTTTGGCGAGGCGCGCAAGGCACTTCAGGGCCTGTACGCTGCGTTTATCGACAAGGATGCCTCACTCGCCGAAATCAACCCGTTGATTCTGACGGGCGACGGCAAGGTGATCGCGCTTGACGCGAAGTTCAACTTCGACAGCAACGCCCTGTTCCGTCACCCCGACATCGTGGCGATGCGTGACCTCGACGAGGAAGACCCGGCCGAAATCGAAGCCAGCAAGTTTGACCTCGCCTACATCTCGCTCGACGGCGACATCGGCTGTCTGGTGAACGGCGCCGGCCTCGCGATGAGCACGATGGACACCATCAAACTCTATGGCGGCGAGCCGGCCAACTTCCTCGACGTGGGCGGCGGTGCCACCACCGAGAAGGTGACCGAAGCGTTCAAGATCATGCTGAAGAACCCGAATCTGAAAGCGATTCTGGTCAACATCTTCGGCGGCATCATGAAGTGCGACACCATCGCCGAAGGCGTGGTTGCTGCGTCGAAGGCCGTGGGCCTGAAAGTACCGCTGGTGGTGCGCATGAAGGGCACCAACGAAGACCTCGGCAAGGAAATCCTCGCCAAGAGCGGCCTGCCGATCATCACGGCCAACAACATGGGCGAGGCTGCGGAGAAAGTGGTCGCCGCCGCCAAGGCCTACGCGCCTGCAGCAGCCGGTGTTGCTGGCGCCGCCGCGCTGGCCGGGGCTGCCGCCACCACGGCCAAATCGAAACCGGTCGCCGCAGCGCCGGTGAGCGCCGCCGCGCCCGCCGCTGCCACCACCGCGACGGCACTGGAGCCGTCTGCGCCCGCAGCGGGCTGGATGAAATGGCTCGCGCTGCTGGTCTTCGCAATCCTTGCGGCAGTGCTGCTCAGGCAATGCAATCAGCCGAAGGAAGCGCCAAAAGCGGCCGAGCCACCCAAGGTCGAAGCCGCCAAGGTTGAAGCGCCGAAGCCGGTGCTGCCGTCCTTCGGCAAGTGGGCAGCCGCAGTGGCTGGCGACAAGCTGACGCTGGACGGTGCGGTGAAAGACCAGGGCGCCAAAGACGTGCTGCTCGGCGCGGCGAAAGCAGCCTTCGGCGACGCCAACGTGACCGACAAGCTGACGCTCGACGCCGCGTTACCGGCATTTGCGTTTGGCGGCAAATGGCCCGACGTGTTTGGCTGGCTCAAAGGCAAGGGCCTCGGCCTCGCGTTTGACGGCGCTAACGTGAAGGCCAGCGGCGAGCTGGGCGACGCGTTGATTCCCGGCGCCATGGATGCGCTCAAAGGTTTGCTGGGTGACGGTGTAACGTTGAGCAACGACATCAAGGGCAAGGCCATGGCCGCGGCTGACGCGTTCAAAGCCGGCGCCAAGACCTTCAAGCTTGATGTCGAATTCGATACCGGTAGCGCCAAGATTCGCGGCGGCGATGCCAAGGAACTCAACGAGCTCGCCGAACTGATCAAGGACGGCAAGACCAAGGGCGAGATTGGCGGCCACACCGACAACGTCGGTCAGCCTGAGGCCAACCAGAAGCTGTCACAAGCGCGCGCCGAAGCCGTTGTCGCCTATCTCGCGGGCAAGGGCGTGCCGAAAGAGGTGCTGACGGCCAAAGGCTACGGCGACACCAAGCCGGTGGCCGACAACGGCACCGACGAAGGCAAGCAGAAGAACCGTCGCGTCGAATTCGTCGCGCAGTAATCCCGGAGATTCCCATGAGCATCCTCATCAACAAAGACACCAAAGTCATCACCCAGGGCATCACCGGCAAGACGGGCCAGTTCCACACCAAGGGTTGCCAGGCCTACGCCAACGGCAAGAACTGCTTTGTGGCGGGTGTAAACCCGAAAAAAGCCGGCGAGAGCTTTGAAGGCATCCCGATTTATTCGAGCGTCAAGGAAGCCAAGGCGCAGACCGGCGCCACGGTCAGCGTGATTTACGTGCCGCCGTCAGGCGCCGCGGCTGCCATCGACGAAGCGGTGGACGCGGAGCTCGACCTCGTCGTCTGCATCACCGAGGGCATCCCGGTGCTTGACATGCTGAAGACGCGCTACAAGATGCAGGGCAAGAAGACGCTGCTGCTCGGGCCGAACTGCCCCGGCCTGATCACGCCCGAAGAAATCAAGATCGGCATCATGCCGGGCCACATCCACAAGAAGGGCCGCATCGGCGTGGTCTCGCGCTCGGGCACGTTGACCTACGAAGCCGTCGGCCAGCTGACCGAACTGGGCCTGGGCCAATCGAGCGCCGTCGGCATTGGCGGTGACCCGATCAACGGACTCAAGCACATCGACGTGATGCGCATGTTTAACGACGATCCAGACACCGACGCCGTGATCATGATCGGCGAAATCGGCGGACCGGACGAAGCCGACGCCGCCCGCTGGGTCAAGGCCAACATGAAGAAGCCCGTCGTCGGCTTTATCGCCGGCGTCACCGCGCCCCCCGGCAAACGCATGGGCCACGCAGGAGCACTCATCTCCGGCGGCGCAGACACCGCAGACGCAAAACTAGCGATCATGGAAGAGTGCGGCTTCAAAATCACGCGCAATCCGGCGGAGATGGGGAAGTTGTTGAAAGGGTTGTTGAAGTAACTCCTTCAAAACCTCGGAGAAGCCGCTCAACTTTGGAGCGGCTTTTTTGTGATTTGTGAGTACGCTAACAGCGTATAATTAAGACATGGTTTTCGTGGAGCTCAGCCCGGTTGTTGCGTTTCGCGATGAGCATTGGGATGATGAAGAATTCCGCCGATTTCAGATCGCACTGATGCAATCGCCGAAATCCGGCGACGCCATTCGTGGTAGCGGTGGCTTGCGAAAACTGCGTTGGCTCGCACAAGGCCGCGGGAAACGCGGCGGCGCGCGAGTGATTTACTACTTCCAAGATGCCGAGGATCGAATCTATTTGATCTACGGCTACGTGAAAAGCGAACGCGAAGACTTAACGCCCGATCAAGTGCGAACGCTCGCTAAACTCATGAAGGATGTTGATCATGGATAAAACTCATTTCGACCAACTCGTTGCTGGCGTGAAAGAAATGAAGCGACACATGGCTAGGAAAGCCGTGCACGGAGCGCGCGTGAGCGAAGTGGTCGAACCCGACGTTCGCGCGATTCGCGAAGCCGCAAGCATCAGTCAAGCGCAGTTCGCGAAGTTAATTGGCGTGAATCTGCGGACACTGCAAAACTGGGAACAACATCGCACGCGCCCGACCGGGCCTGCGCGCGTGCTTTTGAAAATCGTATCGAACAATCCGAAAGCGGCGGTGGAGGCGATTAACCAATGAACTGTCGCGCGTTAAATGGCGGCGCTTTTGTGCAACTCAGTCGTCTCGCGGCTTTCCGTTTACCCATGCGCGTGAACGTCGTCGCGAGTATTGGGTTTGCGCTAGCCGCCGCGTGCGTGAGCGTTGGACACGTAAATGCGCAATCAGCGTCCGCAACAGAAGCGCCGGTTAAATCGGAAGCTCCTTTTGTCGAGAAAACGAGCGACGGACGTGCGTTTTCTTCGCTGAGCGAGAAAGACGTCGATGCGTTGCCCAGATCAGAAAAGCGCGCGTATTACGCATGGAAAAATGCCGCGCTTGATGGAGAACTCGCCCGCGTCACTGCGGAGAATGCCGAACTCGACAAAGTCCTCGCCCGCGTCACTGCGGAGAATGCTGAACTTGACAAGGTCCTCGCCCGCGTCACTGCGGAGAATGCCGCCATCAAAGCAAAGCAGTTGCAAGTTGTGGCCGCAAAGTGGGCGCAGGTTGCTGTCCCGCTTCAACGCATGTCACCCGAGCGAGTGATGGAGTATCTGAACACAGACCGTGCCGCTCATATTCGTCTGCTTGCATTCGTCGTGGAAAACAAAATTGAACCACGTGCCTACGCGCAAAACTTGCTTGACGCATTACGGACGCGCGAGCTGAAGAAGTAGCAAATTTGCGCAAGTAAAAGTTCGCCTCATCGTTGACATCGGCCGTCGCGAAGCATTGGTGAGCGGCGCAATCAGCGACAACGCCACGCCCACCGCCGCCAAATCGTGAACTATTGCGGTTCGCCGAAGAGCGGCCTTTTGTGCAAGCCCGACGGCGACGGTCAGTCGCTGGCGATGACCGACGGCCTGCTGATCCTGCGCGCGATGCTCGGGCTGTCGGGCGACGCGCTGACGGCGGGCGCGGTGAACACGGCGCACCCGAATGCGCGCAACGCACAGCAAATCCTCACCTGGATCGAAACGACGCACGGCGTGGCCTGCTTGCCGTAGTGCAATTGATGGCTTGATGCCGTCAACGACCGTCGGGCGGTCGTTGTAGCGGCATTTTCGCGAAAGTCGACTTTCTCGGTTTTTCTGCCACAACGACCGCTGGCTGGTCGATAGCGCTGAAAAGCCATAAGTTTCCCCGCCGTATCACTGACCGCCGGTAGCTGGACAATGCCCCGGCGATGATGCAAGCTGGCGTGCCCGCAGCGATCAGGACGTCTTTGTCCGTAGCTTAACGAAAATCGATGCGGCCAATTCATCATGCGTTGTGACGCGCACGAGGGGGGTTGGCCGGTGCTTGTCATTGGAGGGGAAATCGTGAACACGTTGCAGAGTTCGTTCCATGCGTGCCAGTGGCGCCACGTCGCGGGCCCGGCGAGGATCGCTGGCTGGTGCGGCGCGCTGGCAGCGATGCTGTGGTCATCGCTACCGACGGCGCAAACGCTGACCTACGACACCAGCTTCGCGACCAACGGGCACTACAGCTCCGGTCTCAGTGGCGATGACATTGCCAAGGCGCTGGCGCTGCATCAGGGCAAGGTCTACGTCGCCGGCGTGTGTCCAGCCGTTGCACGGCCGCCGCTCCTGCCCGCCAAGCCGGCCTGCGTGTTGCGGTTGCTGGCGAACGGCCAGGTCGATACGTCGTTTAACGGCGGCAACACGTTGATCACCAGCGGTCGGGTGTCCTACATCGTCGGCGATGGCGACACCGATGTGCACGACATGGTGGTTTCCAGCGATGGCAAGGTGACGGTGTCGGGGCGGTGCATCGTGTCGAACGTGCCCAAGGCGTGCCTGTTGCGTCTGCTGCCGAACGGTTCGGCGGACACCGGGTTCGGCGCGAACGGTCGGGCCTACCTCGATCTCGCGACCACCAACCACGGCGACGCCCTGCCGCTGCTGGCCGAGGCGGGCGGCTCGGTCTTGCTGGCGTCGGCGCTGGAGACGACCTATGCGCCCGGCGTGATCGGCTACGACGTGCTGATCCGCCGCGTGAGTGCCACCGGCAGCGCAACGCAGTTCGGCCGCTCGACAATCACCCCGGGCGTGGGCGCTGCGGTGCTCGCGCCGCGCGTGCTGTTGCGGCAGTCAGATGGGAGCATTGTCGTCGCGCTGGACGCACACATACCGTCGGTTGGTCCCGTCCCCGGGGCGCAGCGCTTTTTCGCCGGCGGGACCTGGGAAAACACGTACGGCGGGACACCGGGCTTTCCTCCATTACAGGGCTTTCTTCCAGCCTATCCGGTCAGCTCGGGAACCGGGATCGCCCCGGTCAGCCGGGCGGCACTCACGGCAGACGACACGCTCGTCATCACCATGCGTTTTGGCAACAGCACTTACTATGCCGCCGCCGTGGGTGTGTATGCCACTCCCAACCCCGCGGCGATTGGCGGCACGAACGACTGGCTGCGGTTCCGGGTTCCCGACCTCGGCATTGGATTCACCACCACCACCAATCGTGGCGTGGCACTCGCCGTGACGGCGGACAACAAACTGCTGATCGGTGCGGGCGCAGTCGCCGGCTACACCGCGTTCGCGCGACTGAACATCGATGGAACCTTCGATTCGTCGTTCCCCGGAACTTCCCCGGACAATATCCCGAATACCAACCCCCACATCGTGGACGCAGGTATCGCGCTGCAACCGGATCGCAAAGTGGTGACCGCCGGCAACGGCAGTGTCAGCAACGATTTCGTGGTGGGCCGCCTGAATCGGCTGGCCGATTCGTTGCCCGCCTGCACGCCGGATGTGGACGGCGATGGCGTGCACTCCGCCACCGTCGATGGTCTGCTGTGGAGCCGGGCTCTGTTCGGGCTGTCGGGCGCTGGCGTGACCGGTGGCATCACGTTCCCCGTGGGCGCCTCGCGCACCAGCTGGAGCGCGATCCGCGCCTACCTCGTCGGCGAATGCGGCATGACGCTGCCACCCTGAGGGTGCGAAGCGGTCGCGTTGCCGCCACGCGACACGCGTTCGGTGGCGGGCTGCTTGGCCCGCCTGGCCTGCGACGCGCCAGCCAACTAACCCGGCGCCTTCGCGCCCTGTTGCTGTGCCGTCACGGTTGACGGGCTCGACGCCGCCTGACCGTTGTGGCAACACCACACAGCACACGTCGCCGTGGGCGTTCGGTGGAACGTAAGCTGTCGCACGCCCGGCGTTTGCTGGGAGAATTCCTAGATTAGTCAGTTCATTGTCTTCCTGGGAGATTGCTGTGACCCGTTCGATGTTGCGCCGCGTTGTTGCGGCTTCGCTTGCCACCTTGTCCGCTGCTGCCTTTGCGCAGGTGCAGCCCACGCTGACGGTGGCGTTTGATTCCGGCAGTGTGGTTCCGGTGGGTAGCGCAGCCACGGTCGGGGCGGGTCTGTTGCTCGCGTTCGTGGCGTTTTGGGTTCTGCGCAAGCGCGGCGCCGCAGCGCGCTCGCTGCTTGGCCTTGCGGCGGCTGCACTGGTGGTCGCCGGCGGCCTGACGGCGACCGATACCAGCGCGATCTCGTCGACGCAAGTGAACCTCGTCACCAGTCCGACCACAGTCAATCTTTCCGGCGGCTTCTACAACGTGACCAACGTGACGGGTGGCCAGGTCGTGATCCGCGCCATTACGCTGCAGAATGCGCCGGGCTACGCCATCAATACGACACAGACCACGTGCACGGCCGGTCTGTCGCTGGCGTCGGGTGCGTCCTGCACGGTGCTGGTTTCGTCGAACATGGCGAACTAGCGTGGCGGTGGAGGCGCGGAAGTCGCCATGACGAGCCGTTGCAGCCGACACGACCAGAAGGAGCCTGCGGGCTCCTTTTTGTTTTGCTTTCTTCGCCGGGGTGTCGCAATCGCTCGCGAATTTTCGTAATTCCTGTCGAGCGCGCTCCGCGTTCGTCACCTGACTGGCCAAAATGAACCTACTGCGGTCCCGGCTCGTTGTCTGCCGCGCACTCGTCCTCACGGCACTCGGCGTCGTGGTTAGCGCCGCGCTGGCCGCACCGGGCGATCTCGATGCCAGTTTCAACGCGTCTGGCGCGGCACCGGGCTACGTGTTGGCGAAAGTCGGCCGATCACAGTTTCAAGCGGACGAAGCCACCCAGGTCGCGCGCCAGAGCGACGGCAAGTTGGTGCAGGTGGGCACCTGTCGCGGGGTGTTTGTGTTGCGTGCCTGTGCGGCGCGCTTCAACGCGGATGGCAGCGTGGATGCGACGTTCAACGCCAATGCCACACAAAACGGCACCCAGCCGGATCTGCAGCCCGGCGAACTGATCGTGGACTCGGGCGTCGGCGGTGATCAGATGTACGGCGTGGCAGTACAGGTGCTGGCCTCCGGCCGAATTCTGATCGCGGCGACCTGCGGCAATCCGACCACCGGGTTCTCTGATTTTTGCGTGATCGCGGTCACGGCCACTGGCGAACTCGACACCACGTTCAACGCCGGCGGTCCGTTCCCCGGGCTCACGCGGGTCACGCCGGCGGCGTTCTACAACAACGCGCGCCACATGATCGTGCAGACCGACGGCAAGATCGTGGTGGTTGGCGCCTGCGGCGAACAGATCATCAACCGGACCGCGTGCGTTGTTCGCTTCAACGCCAACGGCACGCTCGATGGCGGCTTCAACGCGGCCGGGGTGCTACCCGGTGTGCGCGTGCAACCCATCGGCAGTGGCGGCGACTCCGATGCCACCGCCGCGGCCGAGCAGACCGACGGCAAGCTGGTAGTCGGCGCGGCGTGCACCGATGGCGGTCAACGCAAAATGTGTGTCTTCCGGGTGACGGCAGCAGGGGCGCTTGACCAGGCCAGCTTCGCCACCGGCACCTCCGGGCTACGGGTGCTGGCGTTCAGTAATGACGAGCACACCGTCGCGGGTCTCCGCATCGACGGCGCCGGCAGGTTGGTGCTGGCGGGCGGTTGCGCCGCGATCGACAACCTGTTCGTGGTGACGACGGCGTTTTGCGTTGCCCGCCTGCTGCCCGATGGTGCACTGGATGGCGGTGGGTTCAACGCCAGCGCGCCCGTTGCGGAGCGCGGTCGGGTGCGATTCAACATCGACTCGAGCCACGATGCCGCTGCCGCGCTGATGCTGGCGCCGGGCGGCAAGATCGCGGTTGCGGGCGTGTGCCGCTACGACCAGGGCCTTGGCACCGGGGTTATTTGTCTGGCACAGCTCAATGCCGACGGCAGCTTTGACGCGGCCTTCGGGAATGGCGGCAAAGCCATTCAACCGACGCTCACCAACCAGCGCGATCTGGCGCAGCATGCGCTCTTGCAGCCCGATGGCAAGTGGATCGTCTCGGCGCGCTGCTTTCGCGGTGCGCCGGATGTGTTTTGTCTGGCGCGCTTCGACGGCTTGTCCGCCGCGGCGAGTTGCGCGCTGAATGTGGATGGCAACGCGGTGCTCGATGCGTCGAGCGACGGCCTGCTGATTGTGCGCTACCTGCTGGGACTGCGCGGATCGGCGCTCACGGTGGGCGCCATCGGCAGCGGGGCGACGCGAAGCGGCGCGGCGCTTGAGAGCTATCTGGCGAGCCTCAACCTCGACGCGGACGGCGACGGCAGCAATCCGGCGCGTGCCACGAGCGATGGCCTGCTCATCGTTCGCGCGCTGCTGGGCCTTTCCGGTCCTGCGCTAACCGGCGGTGCGATCAACAGCGCCGTGTCGGGTGTGCGCGATGCCGTGGCAGTGCGCAACTGGATCACCACGACACATGGAGCGAGCTGCCTGCCGTAACAAAAAAGGGAGGCGTTGCCTCCCCTTTTCGGGCGATGCAAATCACCGCACTCAGGCAGGCTTTTTGCCCTCGAATCCGTGCGGGCCGTGGTGACGCATGCCCTTGCGCGCTTCTTTGAGTTTGGCCAGCTCATCGGCGGTCAGAACTTGCGCGAGCTTGGCTTTGGTGCCCTCGCCAATGGCCTTCATCTGCGTGTGCACGGCCTCACGGGCGGCGGGGTCGCCACGCTGGCCTTTCATCGACTCAAACACCGCGCGACGCTGGCTCTGCGCCTCCGTCATGATCGCGGTGACCTGTGCCGCGCGTGTCGCGTCGAGATTCAATGTCTTGATGATGCGCTCGCCAGGCTGGTGATTCATCATGCCGCCGCCCGGGTGGGCGATCGTTGCGCCAGCAGCGGCCAACACAGCAACGGCGAGCGTAGTTTTGAACAGTTTCATCGGGATCTCTCTTTCTTTCCTCGTTGTACACATCAGCGCGGTTGCGCCATGCTGATGATTTGAGTCCAGTTAACGGAGAAAGTAATGCGTTGGCGTCGGGTACTTTGTAAGAAAGTGTGATGCGATCAGCTTTTCTCCTGAATCGACCGGAGGACGGCCGTTTCACCCTGTTTCTTGCTGAAGTCGACTACGTACAAAATATGGCCGCAGCGACCGTTCAGACGTCACTAGAGGCCAAAAGTTGTTTCAACTGAACAGGGCGCAGGCGGCGCTTGTGCCGCGCATCGGCGGCGGCGCGGCCTGACGGCACGACCAGCCGCATCGGCCAGTCGCCGTCGACGATTTCATACAGCGCCGTGCCGTCCCGCGCGAGCGTGGGCGTGAAATCCACGCCGAGATCGATCAGGGTGTATTCGACTTCCTTGGGATTTTCCGGCGAGAGTTCGAGCCGGATTCCGCTGCCGGCATGCGCCCAACCTTCGGCGACGGGCCCGACCAGCACGGGATCAAAGCGCGCCAGCGCCTGCATCGCCTCCAGTGCGTACTCGCGTTGCGCGCGCAACTGCGCGTGCCAGCCGTCGCCGCCGTAGAGCGACTGGTAGGTAGCGATCTCGGCGATGATTTCATCATCCGACGGCTGCGGCGTGCCGTGCGCGCCAAGCCCGAGCTGAGCGGCCGCCTTGCGTCGAGCAAGCTGCCAGTCGGTCAGCTCGGATTCGACGATGATGCGCGCCGCGACAGCGGCGAGCGATTCGCGGTCATGCGACATGCGGTGCGACGAGGTGCGCTAGAACAGCTGCTGGCGGACTTCTTCGTCCTGCTTGTTGCGTGCGCCTTCGTTTCCGGTCAGCGGATCCATGAAGCGCTTGGGTGGGAACTCTGAATAGAACCAGTCGGAGACCGCGCCGGAATCGGTCAGCCCGCTCGACTCGGGATCGGCGCCAACCGTGGCACTGACGACGCCCGGCGGCGGCTTGAGCGGCTGCTCCGGAACGCCGCGCAGGGCGGTTTTCATGTAATTGATCCAGATCGGCAGGGCGACGCCGCCGCCGGTTTCGCGTTCGCCCAACGATCTGGGCTGGTCGTAGCCGACCCAGGCGACGCCGACCAGCGACTGGTTGAAACCGGCAAACCACGCGTCCACCGCGTCATTGGTCGTGCCTGTCTTGCCCGCGAGGTCGCCACGTCCGAGCGACATGGCCTTGGTCGCCGTCCCCGCGCGCACCACATCGCGAAGCATCGTAGTAACGATGAACGCGTTACGTGGGTCGATCGCTTGTTCGGCATCTTTTCCCGCCACGGCTGGTGTTTCTTCAAACACCACCGTCCCCCTGGGGTCGACAATGCGCTTGATGAAATACGGCTTGACGCGGTAGCCACCATTGGCAAACACCGAGTAAGCCACCGCCATCTGCAGCGGATTGGTTTGCCCGGCGCCCAACGCGAGCGTGAGATACGCCGGGTGCTGCTTCGCATCGAACCCGAACTTGGTCACGTAATCCTGCGCGTAACTCGGGCCGACGGAGCGCAGAATGCGGATCGATACCATGTTTTTCGATTTGGCCAGGGCGGTGCGCACCCGCATGGGGCCATCGAACTTGCCATCGTAGTTTTTCGGCTCCCACTCTTCGCCGCCGGTCTGCGCCGCCGAGAAAAACAGCGGCGCGTCGTTGATCACGGTGCTGGAGGTGATGCCCTTTTCCAGCGCGGCGGAGTAGATGAACGGCTTGAACGACGATCCCGGCTGGCGGCTGGCCTGCGTGACGTGGTTGTACTGGTTTTTGCTGAAATCGAACCCGCCGACCAGACTGCGCACCGCGCCGTCTTTGGGGTCAACCGCCACGAACCCGGCCTCAACCTGCGGCAACTGCGTAATACGGAACGCGCCCTTGTCGTCCTGCGTAATGCGGATCACCGCGCCGCGCCGCAGCCGGTCACCGGCTGGCGTGGTTTCCGCCAGGGCGGTGCGAACAAAGCGGATGGCTTCGCCCTCGAGGGGGTAGGTCTCGCCGTCACCGCGCGTGACCGTGACCCGCTTCGGCGTTGCGTCCAGCACTACGGCAGTGAGCAGATCATCGGCGTCAGGGTATTGGCTGGTCGCGGCATCGACCGCCTCGTTGAGGGCGTCGCGCGCTTCCTTGCTGTCTTTCCCCGCAGTCGGCAGCTCAACATAGCCCTCCGGCCCGCGGAACGCCTGCCGCCGTTCGTAGTCGAGCACACCCCGCCGGACCGCCTGGTAGGCCGCTTCCTGATCTCGCGCCCTGATCGTGGTGGTAACAGACAGGCCGCGCGTGTACGCCGACTCGCCGACCAGGTCAAATACGAACTGGCGCACCATTTCGTTGAGATACTCGGCATGGATCATCGATCCGCCATCGCCGCGCAGCGTGGACGGCGCCGCGAGCGCGGTCTTGTGCTCGGCGTCGCTCAGGTAGTTGAGTTCGTGCATGCGGCGCAGCACGTACTGCTGGCGCAACGCGGCCCGCTTCGGGTTGGCAAACGGATTGTAGGCAGAGGGTGCTTTGGGGATGCCCGCCAGCATCGCCGCTTCAGGCACGGAAATCTGCTCCAGCGGCTTTCCGTAATAGGCCTTGGCGGCGGCAGCAAAGCCGTAGGCGCGCTGGCCCATAAAGATCTGATTAAGGTAGAGCTCCAGAATCTGATCTTTAGTCAGCTCGCGCTCAATTTTGTAAGTGAGCACGACCTCGTTGGCTTTGCGCAGATATCCGGCAACGCCGGAACGCTCACGGGTCAGGAAGAAATTGCGCGCCACCTGCATGGTGATGGTGCCAGCACCGGAACGCGGCCCACCCACCGTGTTGGTGTAAGCGGCGCGCAACGCGGCCACCCAATCGACGCCCGAGTGCTCGTAGAAATTGGCGTCTTCAGCCGCGAGCACGGCTTGGCGCACATGCTTGGGCACTTCCGTCAATTTGACCAGGCTGCGACGCTCCTCGCCGAATTCGGCAAGCACCACGCCCTCCTCGGACAACACCCGTAGCGGCAATTTGGGCTGGTAGTCGGTCAGTACGTCCAGCGAGGGCAGGCGCGCGCTGATCAACGCCCAAACCAGCGCAACCAAAACGCCCCCCACGAGCAGCAGTCCGCCCAGCACGGAGGAAAGGTACACCACCCAACGCTTGACCATTGAAGTCCTTTACCCCCGGAGAACACGATCCCGTTCGTGACCGGAAACAGGCCGGACATCGTTGCCGCCGTGCTTGGCCGGTATGCCAATGTTGTTTTTTTCGCTGATTATAGGGGGCGATAATCTGGGCACGGCTTGCCACGGCGCATGCCTTATGCAACACTCCCAATCCAACTTAAAGTTTCAGGCGACAAAAGTTGCCTAAACTCTCAATGCAAAAAGATTTTTTGGCTCAGCTCCGGGGCGCGTTTGGGGCGAAAAGCACCCCGCTCATCGGGGTTGACATCAGCAGCACGGCGGTGAAGCTGGTTGAGTTGGCCGGCTCCCGCCAAAAGCCCGAACTGAGTCGCTACACCATCGAACCGCTGCCGCGTGAAGCAGTCACCGACGGTAATGTCGCCAACGTCGAGGCGGTCGGCGCAGCCATTGAACGTGCGCTACGAAAACTTGGCTCCCGCACCAAGGCTGCCGCCGCCGCGCTGCCCACCAGCATGGTCATCACCAAGAAGATCACGTTGCCTGGCGCCGACAACGAGGAAGAACTCGAGGCCGCGGTCGAAGGTGAAGCAAATCAGTACATCCCGTTCGCGCTCGACGAGGTCAATCTCGACTTTGCGGTGATCGGGCCAGTTGCGAACGATGAGTCACTGGTCGAGGTGATGATCGCGGCGGCCCGTCGCGAAAAAGTCGAGGATCGCGTGGCCGCGCTGGAGCAGGCCGGACTGAAGCCCGCCGTGATGGACGTTGAGGCGATGGCGGTCATGAGCGCCTACGAATTGATGGCGGAGGCGCTGCCCGGCAAGGGCGTTGACCAGAACATCGGTGTGCTGGACGTGGGCGCCACGTCCACACGGTTCTACGTATTTCGCAACGAAGAGCAGATCTTCATGCGCGAAAGCCCGTTCGGTGGCAACCAGTTAACCCAGGAAATCCAGCGCGCGTACAACATGACCGGCGAGGAAGCGGAATCTGCAAAGCGTTCCGGCAACCTTCCGGCCAACTACGACAATGATGTGCTGCGCCCCTACGTCGATACGCTGGCCATCGAGGCTGCACGTGCGCTTCAGTTCTTCCTGACCTCCAGCGCGCAGGGACAGCTCGACTACATGCTGCTCGCGGGTGGGTGCGCGGGCTTGCCTGGGTTGGTTGATGCTGTGTCGCGTCGAACCAACGTGGTGGCCTCGGTGGCCAATCCCTTTTCCGAAATGAGTTTGAGTCCGGGTATCAAGTCGCGGCAGTTGGTCGCCGATGCGCCGGCGTTGCTGGTTGCCTGCGGACTGGCGATGCGGAGGTTTGACGCATGATTCGCATCAACCTGCTACCGCACCGTGCCGCCAAGCGCGCGCTGCGCAAACGCGAGTTCAATTTCATCCTGCTCGGCACGCTGGTGGGTGCCGCCGCGCTCTGGTATGCCGGCAAGCTCTATCTCGACGAGCGCATCGCGTCGCAGCAGCGCCGCAACGATCTGCTGGTCGCGGAAAACAAGAAACTGACCGAGCAAATCGACGAAATCAAGAAACTAAAAGAGCAAACGGCCGCGCTGCTCGCACGCAAACAGGTCGTTGAAACGCTGCAGGTCAACCGCAGCGCCTCGGTCAAGTTGCTCGATCAACTCGTCCGCCAGTTGCCCGACGGTGTTTATCTCAAAGCGATTCGGCAGACAGGGCAGAAGGTCAGCTTGATTGGGTACGCCCAGTCGAATGCACGCGTATCGACCCTGATGCGCAACCTGGAGTCTTCACCTTACCTGCAAACCGCTGAGCTGGTGGAAATCAAGGCGGTCACCGAAAAGAACCAGCGGCTGAACGAGTTCAGCCTCAACATCAGCCTGAAAGGGTTGGAGTCCATGCAACCGCCAAAGCCGGGAGCAAAGCCCGCAGCGACGGCACAGCCACAGAGCTCGCGTGAAAAAGTCATGCAAGCGATCACCAAGTAGGGCGCAACCATGACCCTCGACGAAATCAGACGCCTGAACCCGCGCGACATCGGCATCTGGCCTGCACCGGCCAAGGTGGTCGCCTTGTCATTGCTGGCATCGCTGCTCATCTTCTTCGCTTGGTATCTGGGTTGGTCAGGCCAGCACGACGAGCTGGAAGCCAAGCAGCGGCAGGAAGAAACGCTCAGGCAGGAATACGGCACCAAGAAGGCGCAGGCCATCAATCTCGACTTGTACGTTCAGCAGCTCAAAGAAGTCGAGCAACAGTTTGGCGCATTGTTGCGCCAGTTGCCCAGCAAGAGCGAAATGGACGCCCTGCTTTCGGACATCAATCAGGCTGGGTTGGGCCGCGGCCTGCAGTTCGACCTGTTCAAGCCGAGTGGTGAGCGTTTGCAGGATTTCTACGCCGAATTGCCGGTGGACGTTCGTGTGACCGGCTCGTACCACGACGTCGGCGCTTTCGCCAGCGACGTTGCGCAGCTTTCTCGCATCGTGACGCTGAACGACATCGCCATTTCGAACAAGGATCCGAAGGACTCCGTCCTCACTATGGAAGCCGTCGCCAAGACCTTCCGTTATCTGGATGACGACGAAATCGCCGCGCAGCGCAAAGCCAAGGAAGCGCAGAAAGTGGTGGGCAATCGATGATGAGCACACAACTGCGCGTTTCAGCGGGCCTTCTGGCGCTCACATCCCTGCTGTCGGCTTGTGGCAGCACGGATGATGATGACTTGCGCAAGTGGATGGCCGAGCAGGGCGCGTCGGCGCGCGGCAAGATTGAGCCGATTCCGGCGATGCGGCCTTATGAGGCGTTCGTCTACAACGCATTCGATCAAGCCGACCCCTTCAAGCCGCGAAAGATTGAGACCGGCAAGGGTGCCCGTGGGCCCGATCTGACGCGACGCAAGGAAGCCCTGGAGGCGTTTCCGCTCGAGACGCTGGCGATGGTAGGTAACCTGCAACGCGGGCGGGCAATGATTGGTCTGGTCCGGGCAAGTGATGGTCGCGTCTTTCAGGTGCGACAGGGTAACTACGTCGGTCAAAATTTTGGGGTCGTGACCAATGTCGCGGACGGCGAAATTACGCTGAAAGAACTATTTCAAGATGGCGCCGGCGACTGGGCCGAACGTCAAACGAAGATCATGCTGCAGGAACGGGAGCAAAAGAAATGAACGTCACTCAACTACTGCGTGCCATCCGCGCTAGGAGCCGAGCGTCATTCCTTGCTGTCGCGTTGCCTTTGTTTGCCGCCGGCACCACCTCCGCGCAGAACGTCATCGAAGACGTCGCAGTCGCCAAGGGAGCGGCTGGACGTACCACCATGACCTTTGCGATGAAGGAAGCGCTTGCAGCACCACCGACGGTATTCGCAATTGCTACGCCGCCCCGTCTGGTTCTGGATTTTGCGAATACGACCAGCAGCAGCAAGGCAACGGCAGCCGTAACTGATTCTGTGCTTCGCAGCTACAACGTGGTTCAGGCCCAGGGTCGGACGCGCGTCGTCCTCAACCTGATCAAGTCACAAGCCTACGACGTGAAACTTGATGGCAACAAATTGTCGGTCGCGCTGTTCGATGCACCGGGCACCACGGCGACCGACTCCGCGCCCGAGACCGGTCGGTTCTCGGTCGCTGCGAAAGCGGAAAGCACGACCTTTGCCTTGCGTGATGTCGATTTCCGCCGTGGCCAAGGCGGAGAAGGACGCATCGTCGTTGACCTCTCGGATGCCAACTCCGGAATTGACATCAAGCCGCAGGGCAAGCTTCTAATCGTCGATTTCCTGAAGACCCAGGTCCCCCGCAATCTCGAGCGCAAGCTGGACGTGTCTGACTTCGGTACGCCGGTAGTGCAAATCGACACGTTCACCCAAGGCAGCGGTGCCCGGATGGTCATCGAGCCGAAAGGGCTTTGGGAACACTCCGCGTATCAGACCGATAATCGTCTCATCATTGAGGTTAAGCCGATCGTTGAAGATCCGAACAAGCTGACGCAAGGCTCTCGCCCCGGCTACAAGGGTGAAAAGCTTTCACTCAATTTCCAGGACATCGCCGTGCGCTCAGTGTTACAGGTGATCGGTGACTTCACGGGCCTGAACATCATCGTGTCTGATACCGTCACCGGCAACGTGACGCTGCGCCTGAAGGATGTGCCTTGGGATCAGGCGCTGGATCTCGTGATGCAAGCCCGTTCGCTGGACATGCGCAAGAACGGCAACGTCGTCTGGATCGCGCCGAAAGAGGAACTCGCCCTCAAGGAAAAGCAGGAACTCGAAGCGAAGGCGCAGGTCGCCGATATTGAGCCGCTACGTACCGAGATGTTCCAGCTTAATTACCAGAAGGCCGAGGATGTGCGCAACATGCTCGTCCCAAGTGGCGCCGCTGGCGGCGCGGCATCCGGGTCAACTGGTGGCGTGCTTTCCAAGCGCGGACGCGCAACAATCGACGTACGCACCAATGTGATCATTGTTCAGGACACGCCGGACAAACTTGATCAAGTACGGGCGTTGATCCAGCGCATCGATATCTCCGTGAAGCAGGTTTTGATTGAGGCCCGTGTTGTAATCGCGGATGACAAGTTCAGTCGGCAGCTTGGTGCCCGCCTAGGTGTCGGCGCCACCATGAGCAACAACGGGCGGAACATCGCGTTGAACGGCCGCCCGCTTGGGGATGCCGATCAGGCCAACGTTCCCACCACGTGGCAGGCCACAGGTTTGGGCATAGGCAACGGAAATCTCTCCAACTACTACACCCAAATCAAACAGGATCCGTCGACAGGCACGATCACTTGGAACTACGTCAATTCCGTGCCCTACAACGTTAATCTGCCGGTCGCCAACGCCGCCGGTGCCTTGGCGATGACCTTCCTGAATCTCGGCAATGGCAACCTTGTAAATCTGGAGTTGTCAGCGGCAGAAGCCGCTAACCGTGGCAAGGTGGTGTCGAGCCCTCGCGTCGTGGCGATGAATAATCAGAAGTCGACCATTGAGCAGGGCCAGGAGGTCAAGCTGCGTGTGTTTGGCGGCGTCGGTGGTGCGAGCAGCGTCGTCACGGTCAACGCCAAGCTCGCGCTGGAGGTCACCCCGCAAATCACGCCGGACAATCGCATCATTCTCGACGTGGGTGTAACCAAAGACAGTCTCGCTGGCTTCACCGACGGCAATCCGATCATCAATACCCGTCGTGTCAATACGCGGGTGATCGCCAACAATGGTGATACCGTTGTGCTCGGTGGTATTTACGAAGAAAACATCACGGACACTGTTGACAAGGTACCGGTGCTTGGAGACTTGCCGGCCGTCGGCAATTTGTTTAAGCGTACGAACAAAGGCAACGATAAGTCGGAGTTGTTGATTTTCCTGACTCCGCGCGTTTTGACGGAGTCTGCCGGTACGGTGAATTAGCCCGTCTTCGGGAGGGCAGAGAAGCGCGGCGTGCCGCGCTTTTTTTTGGTTCGCGATAATTGCGTGTGGACACACAAAACATCTTCTTGATCGGCCTGATGGGATCGGGCAAGACGACCATCGGGCAAATGCTCGCGAAGCGTCTCGGCATGCCGTTTCTCGATTCCGATCACGAGCTGGAGCAGCGTACTGGTGTCAGTATCGCCACCATCTTCGAGATCGAGGGTGAAGATGCGTTTCGTGCACGCGAGGCGGCGATCATTGATGAACTGACCCAGCGGAATGGCATTGTGCTGGGCACGGGCGGTGGTTGTGTCCTGAACGCCGATACCAGGAGCGCGCTCAGGTCACGCGGGACGACGGTCTACCTGCACTCGTCTCCAGAGACCTCCTATGAGCGCGTACGTCGAAACCGCGACCGACCTCTGCTGCTAGTGAGTGACCCGCTGGGTCGACTTCGACAACTGTACGAAATGAGGCATCCCCTGTATCAAGAGGCGGCGCATTTCGTTGTTGAGTCCTACCGTGACAGGCCCGGTGCAGCCGTCAACGACATCATTGCGGTAACGCGCTGCACCGCTCGTGACGGCCGCCCCGTCACCGCAGGCACCCGACTGGACGCACCGGTCTAGTCTGTTGCGGTTGTTTGCGTTCCAACAGTCTGGACAGCAAAAAAACCGCGTCGCCCCGGCGCCATCGGCTGGCCGGTTGCGACAAAAGCTCGCAGGTCGCCCTGCAAGCGCCTAGCTACAGGTGACAGCGGCAGTAGCCACCTTGCCCAACGAATCCAGTACGATCGCATTCACGGAGGTACCCGTCGGGAACACGGTCGCCGATGTCCATTGCAGCGTCAGCGTCGTTCCATCCGTACCCAACGTTGCCGTGAAACCCGCGACAGACGCGCCGACGCGGTACGGCGACGAACCGCCACTGATGGTGAAATACAGAACCCCTGGTGCACAGAATCCGGCGACGGCGGTTCGAGTGACGCTGGTCGGGGTCAGCACCAATGCGTCCGGCGCCGGTGGTGTCGGCCGATCCGTGGTTCCCGGCTGCACAACATACTGCGCTGTGATGGTTCGGCCCGCCGAATCGGTGATGGTGAGCGGCGCGGTGTAGCCGCCGCAACCGGCAGACGACCCATTAGAGGCCGTGAAAACGCCTCCGGAACGGCCAACCGTGATCGACTGCCCGGAGATACTGTTTGAGGTCAGCGTGACGGCGTTTGGTAGGCCACTTACCACGGTGTAGGGCGGCACACCGCCGTAAAGCACATAATCTCCGGCGCTCGCAGGGCATTCTCCGGTGTAAAAACCCTTCACGGTGTACGTGGCTGGAACAACACTGAGTACGGCGGTTCCGTTCGTCTGCTCGAGAATGGTGAATGAAGTGTCAACCCGATTGCCGCTGGTAACGTCCGTGGCGCGAATGAGTGCAACCTGCGACGGAACCACGTCTGTCCGCAGCGACACTAGCGCCTGTCCGTTTTGATCGGTCACCGCAGTAAGTGTTTTCGCAAACACGGTCGCCGCCTGATCCACGGCGAAACTATAGGGGCCTTGAACAACGTCAAACCGCACCTGACGATTCGGTAGCGCCGCCAGGTTAGCCCCCTTGAGTGTGACTGTCGCCGTAGCGGTATCGCCAGAGCACACTGAGGCGGGCCCAGTTGCAGCCGCAGATCCCGTGCTACCAGTAGAGCTCGACCCACAAGGTGACGACGCTCGCGGCGTGACGGTCAGCGTACTCAGCAACGGTGAAGGCTTCACGGTCACCGCGACGGTTGCCGCGCGCGAATTGCCGTAGTAGGCGTCGAGCACAGTGAGTGTCACGGTCTGCTCGGTATCAATTGGATTCGCGACGAGGGTGATCGCAGCACCGGACACCAACTGTGTGACCGGCAGTACGGTGGGGTTGGAACTGAACACCTGAAAGGGTCCAACCCCACTGGTCAGCGTCACCGTGGCCGGCACACCGGCGTACAAGGTTACGGTGGCAGGATTGACCGAGACAGCCGCCGGCGCCGGCGTGCTCGCGAACGGGTCGGTCGCCCCACCACCGCCACATCCACCAAGCATCGAGAGTGTCCCCGCGAGCACGAGCCCCGCGACAGACTTGATTGACGTCCTGAAGAAATACACGCTCGACCCTTTCTAACTCTGCTCTTCGGTGCGCGCCGGAAAATAGCGCGCAATCAATGCGTTATGCGCAATTTCTAGATTTAACCGCAAGACAATGGCATGGTGCAAGTCCACGCGCCAGGGCGGTCGATCCGGCGGGCAGCAAAACAACATGTGTACGGCTATGGAGAGGTTCGCACTGCATTGCAACATTTTGTGCAATCCGATAAACTATGCGGCCCGTGAATAAAACTATACCGATTCAGCATCGCCCGGCGAAACCGGTCGGTGCGTAGCGCAAACCTCACGGGAGAGCAGGTCGGGTCGCCTGCTGGATCCTAGTTTTTCTGGAGTGTCACAGTGGATATTGCAACCGAGGCGCCGCACAAGCCGGACGCACAGGGTCTTTACGACCCGAGAAACGAACACGACGCCTGCGGCATGGGTTTCGTGGCCAACATCAAGGGCCGCAAGAGCCACGATATCGTCGAAAAAGGGCTCCAGGTCCTCGAAAATTTGACGCACCGTGGCGCGGTAGGCGCTGACAAGCTGCAAGGCGACGGCGCGGGCATCCTCATCCAGATTCCGGACACGTTTTTCCGTCGTGAGTGCGGCAAGCTAAAGATCACGTTGCCCGCGGTCGGCCAGTATGGCGTGGGCATGATTTTCCTGCCGCAAGAACCAGCATCGCGCATGGCCTGCGAACAGGAGATTGAGCGCGCCATCGCGGCCGAAGGGCAAGTGCTGCTCGGCTGGCGCGACGTCCCGGTAAACAACGACGGCCTGGGTGAAGGCGTCAAGGCGATCGAGCCGGTCATCCGGCAGATTTTCATCGGCCGCGGCGCCAAGGACATGGACCAGGACGCCCTGGAACGCAAGCTCTACATCATCCGCAAGTCCAGCGGCCACGCCATTCAGGCGCTGAAGCTCCGCCACGGCAAAGAGTTTTACGTGCCGTCGATGTCGACGCGCACCATCGTCTACAAGGGCATGCTGCTGGCCGATCAGGTCGGCACGTTCTACCTCGACCTGCAGGACCCGATGCTGGTCTCAGCGCTCGCGATGGTGCACCAGCGCTTCTCGACCAACACCTTCCCGACCTGGGATCTTGCGCATCCGTTTCGCGTGGTCTGCCACAACGGGGAGATCAACACGCTGCGCGGCAACTGCAACTGGATTCGCGCCCGCGAAGGTGCCATCGCCTCCACGGTGCTCGGCGACGATCTGCCGAAGCTGTGGCCGCTGATTTACGACGGCCAGTCGGATACCGCGTCGTTCGACAACTGCCTTGAATTGCTCACAATGAGCGGCTATTCGCTGGCACACGCGGCCATGCTGATGATTCCCGAGGCCTGGGTGGGCAACGCGCTGATGGATGAAGACCGTCGCGCGTTCTACGAATACAACGCGGCCCTGATGGAACCGTGGGATGGCCCGGCGGCAATGGCCTTTACCAATGGTCGCCAGATTGGCGCCACGCTGGACCGCAATGGTCTGCGCCCGGCGCGCTATGTGGTGACCGACGACGACATGATCGTGATGGCGTCCGAAGTCGGCGTGCTCGACATTCCGGAAGAAAAGATCGTCAAGAAGTGGCGCCTGCAGCCGGGCAAGATGCTGCTGCTCGATCTCGAGCAGGGCCGCATCGTGGACGACGAGGAGTTGAAACGCGAACTCGCCAGTGCCAAGCCGTACCGCGAATGGATCGAAACCTCGCGCATTTCCCTGGAAGATCTGCCGGAGCCCGCCCCCGCTGACAGGTCGTCGGTGTCGTTGCTCGACCGCCAGCAGGCGTTCGGCTATTCACAGGAAGATCTCAAAGTCATTCTGGCTCCGATGGTCACCAACAGCGAAGAGGCCACCGGCTCGATGGGCAACGATGCCGCGCTGCCGGTGCTGTCAAACAAGGCCAAACCGCTGTACAACTACTTCCGTCAGCTGTTTGCGCAGGTCACGAACCCGCCGATTGACCCGATCCGCGAAGAACTGGTCATGTCGCTGGTCACGTTTGTCGGCCCGCGCCCGAACCTGCTGGGCATCGACGCCACGTCGCCACAGCCGCGGCTGGAGGCGCAGCACCCCATTCTCACCAGTGAGAACATGGAGCGCATCCGCCACATCGAGCTGTTCTCCAGCGGCGCCTTCAAGTCAAAGGAACTGGACATCACGTATCCCGCGGCCTGGGGCAAGGAAGGAATCGAGGCCGCGGTCGCCAGCCTGTGCGCTGCCGCCGTCGACAACATCAAGCTTGGCTACAACATCCTCATTCTGTCCGACCGTGCGGTTGCGGCGGATCGTGTACCGATCCCGGCGCTGCTGGCGACTTCGGCCGTGCATCAGCACCTCGTTTCGACAGGCCTGCGCACGTCGGCGGGGCTGGTGGTCGAGACGGGTTCCGCGCGTGAAGTACACCACTTTGCCCTGCTGGGCGGGTATGGCGCCGAGGCCATCCATCCCTACCTTGCGCTGGAAACGATCACCCAACTGGGTGACATCGTGCCGCAAATCTCCAAGTACGAAAGCGAGAAACGCTTTGTCAAGGCGATCTGCAAGGGGCTGAACAAGGTCATGTCCAAGATGGGCATCTCAACCTATCAGAGCTACTGCGGGGCGCAGATCTTCGAGTCGGTCGGCCTGAATTCCGCCTTCCTCGACAAATACTTCACCGGCACACCCAGTGCGGTGGAAGGCATCGGCATCTTCGAGGTGGCCGAAGAGCAAATGCGCACGCATCATGCCGCATTCGGCAATGATCCGGTGCTTGCTGACGCGCTTGACGCGGGCGGCGAGTACGCGTTGCGCACGCGCGGCGAAGCCCACATGTGGACGCCGGAGACGATCTCCAAGCTGCAGCATGCAACGCGAGCCAACAACTTCAACACCTACAAGGAATACGCGGCGCTGATCAACAATCAGGCAGGGTCATTGAAGACGCTGCGCGGCCTGTTCACGTTCAAGTTCGATCAGCGCACGGCGGTACCGATCGAAGAAGTTGAGCCCGCCAAGGAGATCGTCAAACGCTTCGCGACGGGCGCCATGTCGCTCGGCTCCATCTCCACCGAGGCTCATGCCACACTGGCGATCGCGATGAACCGCATCGGCGGCAAATCGAACACCGGTGAGGGCGGTGAAGACGCCAAGCGATACATCCCGCTGGCCAAGGGCGAGACGCTGCAGTCACGCCTTGGCAAGCATCGCGTCGAAGTCGACGTGCCGGTCAAGGACGGCGACGATCTGCGCTCGAAGATCAAGCAGGTCGCCTCGGGCCGCTTTGGTGTCACCGCAGAGTATCTTGCCAGTGCTGATCAGATCCAGATCAAGATGGCGCAGGGTGCCAAGCCGGGCGAAGGCGGTCAACTGCCGGGTCACAAGGTCAGCGAATACATCGCGCAACTGCGCTACTCGGTGCCGGGCGTCGGGCTGATTTCACCGCCGCCGCATCACGACATTTACTCGATCGAAGACCTCGCGCAGCTTATCCATGATCTGAAGAATGCCAATCCGAAGGCGAGCATCAGCGTGAAGCTGGTGAGCGAAATCGGTGTCGGCACCGTGGCGGCGGGCGTGACCAAGTGCAAGGCCGATCACGTGGTGATCGCTGGTCACGATGGCGGCACCGGCGCCTCACCGGTGTCGTCGATCAAGCACGCCGGTACGCCGTGGGAGCTGGGTCTGGCCGAGACGCAGCAAACGCTGGTGCTGAACAAGCTGCGCAGCCGCATCCGGGTGCAGGCCGATGGCCAGATGAAAACCGGCCGCGACGTAGTGATCGGCGCGCTGCTGGGCGCCGATGAATTCGGCTTCGCCACCGCACCGCTGGTGGTGGAAGGTTGCATCATGATGCGCAAATGCCACCTCAATACGTGCCCGGTCGGCGTCGCCACGCAGGATCCAGAGCTGCGCAAGAAGTTCACCGGCCAACCGGAGCACGTCGTCAACTACTTCTTCTTCGTCGCCGAAGAAGTGCGCGAATTGATGGCCAAACTCGGTGTGCGCACATTCGACGAGCTGGTCGGTCACAGCGACTGGCTCGACATGCAGGCCGGTGTCGAGCACTGGAAGGCGAAGGGTCTCGATTTCTCGAAGGTCTTTTACTCGCCGAAGATGCCGGCCAGCGTGGCGCGCCATCACTGCGAGGCACAAGATCACGGCCTCGATGGGGCGCTGGACCACGAGCTGATCGCGGGCGCCAAGTCAGCGATCGAGAGCGGCAAGCGCGTCGAGGTGAACGCCACGATCAGCAACCGCAATCGCTCGGCGGGCGCAATGCTGTCCAATGCGGTCGCGACGAAGTACGGTCATGCCGGGTTGCCGGACGACACGATTCACGTTCGTTTCAGCGGCATCGCCGGTCAGAGCTTTGGCGCTTTTCTGGCACGCGGCGTGACATTCGAGATCGAAGGCGCAACCAATGACTACACCGGCAAAGGCTTGTCCGGTGGACGCATCATTGTGTATCCCGACGCGAAGTGCCCGGCAAAGGCCGAAGACAATATCGTCGTGGGCAACACCGTGATGATCGGGGCGACCGAGGGCGAGTCCTTCTTCCGCGGCATCGCTGGCGAGCGCTTCTGCGTCCGCAACTCGGGCGCCACCGCCGTGGTTGAAGGCACGGGCGATCACGGCTGCGAGTACATGACCGGTGGCACGGTCGTCGTGCTCGGCAAAACGGGCCGCAACTTTGCTGCGGGCATGTCGGGTGGTCTGGCCTTCGTGTACGACCCCGCCGGGCAGTTCGCCAAGCGCTGCAATACCTCGATGGTCGGTCTTGAGACGGTGCTCTCGGAGGTCGAGCAGACGGGCGTTGAGCAGGAGTTGATCGCCCAGGGCAAGGGCCGCAAGCGCCATCTGGGTCTCAGCGACGAATCGATTGTGAAATCGCTCGTTGAGAAGCACCTGCGCTTTACCGGTTCGACCGTCGCATTGACGATCATGGACGACTGGGCAACCCATCGCAAGCACTTCGTGAAAGTATTCCCGCACGAGTACAAGCGCGCGCTGACGGACATGTACGCCGAATCGATCAAATCGAAAACGGCGAGTCGCGAAACGGTGGCCAAGTAGGCAGCCAGCGCATCGCCAGCCATGCTCGCTCTCCGACCCAATTGCGAATGCTGCAACGTCGACTTGCCGAATGAGTCGACCGAGGCGCGCATCTGCACGTTCGAGTGCACCTTCTGCGCGAGGTGCGCGGAAGCGCGGCTGTCGAATACCTGCCCCAACTGCGGCGGCGAGCTGGTGCGGCGGCCCCGCCGCCCGGCGTCGAAACTGGGGAAATATCCCCCATCCGTCGAACGCATCTACAAACCCGATGGCTGTCTGCAACGCGCAGCCTGAACTGAAACCACCGAAACGAGTAGCACCGTGGGAAAAATCACCGGATTCATGGAATTTCAACGCCTGAGCGAAGCCGCCGAGGCGCCGAAATCCCGCATTGGTCACTATCGCGAGTTCGTCGTCACCCTGAAGGATGACGAAGCTAAACAGCAGGGCGCGCGCTGCATGGACTGTGGCATTCCGTTCTGTCAGACCGGCTGCCCGATCAACAACATCATTCCCGACTGGAATGACCTCGTCTATCGCGGCAACTACCGTCAGGCGCTCGACACCCTGCACAGCACCAACAACTTTCCGGAATTTACGGGCCGCGTCTGCCCGGCGCCGTGTGAAGCGGCGTGCACGCTGAACATCAACACCGACGCCGTGGGCATCAAGTCGATCGAACACTTCATCGTCGACAAGGGCTGGGAAGAAGGCTGGATTGCGCCGCAGGTCGCCGCTGCGAAGACGGGCAAGAAGGTGGCTATCGTCGGCTCGGGTCCGGCAGGGCTGGCGGCCGCGCAGCAGCTGGCTCGCGCGGGGCACGATGTCACGGTGTTTGAAAAATCCAGTCGCATCGGTGGCTTGCTGCGCTACGGCATCCCCGACTTCAAGTTCGAAAAACATCACATCGACCGCCGCATCGCGCAGATGCAGGACGAGGGCGTGAGCTTCCGCACGGGCGTGATGATCAGCGACGCCAAACTGCCCGTCGGGGTGGGCAATGACGCAACGCAGACGATTTCGCCGGAGGCGCTGAAGGCTGAGTTCGATGCGGTGATTCTGGCCGGCGGTGCGGAGCATCCGCGCGACCTGCCGGTGCCCGGGCGCGAGCTGAAGGGCGTGCACTACGCGATGGAGTTCCTCCCGCTGCAGAACAAGGTCAACGCAGGCGACCAGCTTGACGTGATCTCGGCCAAGGGCAAGCATGTCGTGGTGATTGGCGGTGGCGACACCGGCAGTGACTGTGTTGGCACATCCAACCGCCACGGCGCGGCGAGCGTGACGCAATTCGAGCTGATGCCGCAGCCGCCGGAGAAAGAAAACAAGCCGCTGGTGTGGCCGAACTGGCCGCTCAAGATGCGCACCTCGTCGAGCCACGAGGAGGGCGCAGCGCGCGACTGGTCGGTCACCACCAAGGCGCTCACCGGCAAGGACGGTCAGGTGACCGCGCTCAAGGCGGCTCGGGTCGAGTGGAAAGACGGCAAGATGACCGAAGTGCCCGGCAGCGAATGGGAGATGAAGGCCGATCTCGTGCTGCTGGCGATGGGCTTCGTCCATCCCGTCGCCGGCATTCTCGAGGCCTTCGGCGTTGAACGCGACGGTCGCGGCAATGCCAAGGCGCATACCGATGAGGGCCACGCGCAGGGCGCGCCGATGGCCTACGAAACCAACGTGCCGAAAGTCTTCGCCGCCGGCGACATGCGCCGCGGCCAGTCGCTCGTGGTGTGGGCGATCCGCGAAGGGCGGCAGTGCGCACGGGCAGTGGACGTGTTCCTGATGGGGTCAAGCACGCTGCCGCGCTAACGCGATCACACGAGACGAAAAAAAACGGCGCCCCGGCGCCGTTTTTTTGCCGCTGCGAACGGCTTTTCAGCGCTATCGACGGCGGAGTGGTCGTTTCGCGTGATTTTTCCGCAAGGTCGACTTGCCTAAAAAACGCACCTAAACGACCACTGGCTGGTCGTTTAGGCCAAAAAGCTGTTAACCGCCCAAATCCCTAGGCCCCCAGCTTGCGCTTGATGATGTCGTTCACCTGCGCCGGGTTGGCCTTGCCCTGCGACGCCTTCATCACCTGGCCGACGATGCTCATCAGCGCCTTTTCCTTGCCAGCCTTGTAATCGGCGATCTGGGCGGCGCTCTTCGCCAGCACCTCGTCGACGATCTTCTCGATGGCGCCGCTGTCGCTGATTTGCCTGAGGCCTTTGCTGTCGATCACGGCGTCGGCATCGGCGCCATCGCCCTTCCAGAGCGCGTCGAACACCGTTTTGCCGATCTTGTGGCTGATGGTGCCGTCGCTGATGCGCGCGATCACGCCCGCGAGTTGCACTGCGCTGACGGGCGATTGCTCGATGGATTTTTCGTCACGATTCAGCGCCGCCGACAGATCGCCGAGCATCCAGTTGGCCGCCAGCTTTGGGTCCGCGCCAGTCTTGACTGCCGTCTCGAAAAACGTCGCGGTGGCGCCATCCTGGGAAAGCAACCGCGCATCGTACGGCGACAAACCGTAATGCGACGCAAAGCGCGCGCACTTGGCCTCGGGCAACTCGGGCATCGCCGCCTTGATGTGCGCCAGATCGGCGTCGCTCACCACGAGTGGCGGCAGATCCGGGTCGGGGAAGTAGCGATAGTCCATCGCATCTTCCTTGGTTCGCATGGCGCGCGTTTCGCCGGTGTCAGGGTTGAACAGCACCGTCGCCTGCACGATCTTCTTGCCGTCCTCGATCTGCTCGATCTGCCAGCGGACCTCGTAGTCGATGGCCTGCTGCATGAACTTGAAGCTGTTGAGGTTCTTGATCTCGCGACGGGTGCCGAATTCCTTCTGCCCGACCGGGCGCACTGACACGTTGACGTCGCAGCGGAACGAGCCTTCCTGCATGTTGCCATCGCAGATGTCGAGGTAGCGCACGAGGTTGTGCAGTGCCTTGGCATAGGCAATCGCTTCTTTCGCCGAGCGCATCACCGGCTCGGTCACGATCTCGAGCAGCGGCGTGCCGGCGCGGTTCAAGTCCACGCCCGACGCGCCGTCGAACAGGTCGTGCACGCTCTTGCCCGCATCCTCTTCGAGGTGGGCGCGCGTCAATTCGATGAACTTGGTCGTACCATCGTCAAGCGTGATCGTGACGCCGCCGCCCTGCACAATGGGCGTCTCGAACTGCGAGATCTGATAGCCCTTGGGCAGATCGGGATAGAAGTAATTCTTGCGCGCCATGATCGAGCGCTGATTGATCGTGGCGCCGATGGCCAGACCGAACTTCACCGCCCGCTCCACCGCGCCGCGATTCATCACCGGCAACGCGCCCGGCAGCGCCAGATCAACAATCGACGCCTGCGTGTTGGGCTCAGCGCCGAACGCCGTACTGCTGCCGCTGAAGATTTTTGATTGTGTCGTCAGCTGGACGTGTGTCTCCAGCCCGATCACGACTTCCCATTCCAAGATCACTCTCCCATTGAGGACGACGCCCGCTGCGCGGGCTAGGACGACGCTTCGCTGCGCTTGCTAGGACGACGCGCCTGCGGCGCTAGGACGCAAGGCGCGGTGGAGATTTGGTGCATCACGACAAGCATTGTCATTGCGCGAATTGCTCGCTTCTGTTCAATTCCGTATCCGCGACTCATATCAATCCTCCATTGCGCGGCGCATTGCCGGCGTTGAGCGCTGGCAACAACGCATCCACCACCCCTTGCGTCCTAGCGCCGACAGGCGCGTCGTCCTAGCAAGCAAAGCGAGCGCCGTCCTAGCGCAAAGCGCGACGTCCTAAAGCGCTGGATGGCGTCGATGCCATGCCGTCGCCTGTTGAAACTGATGCGCCACGTTCAGCATGCGCGCCTCATCCAGATAGTTGCCGATAATCTGCAGGCCCACCGCCTGCCCGTGCTCGTCGAGGCCGCAGGGGTGGCTCAGCGCGGGCTGGCCGGTGAGGTTCGCGCTCACCGTGAAGATATCGCCGAGGTACATCTTGACCGGATCGTCGCTGGCGGAGCCAAGCGGATACGCGCCTTCCGGCGCCGTCGGCCCCATTACGACGTCGCACACCTCATAGGCGCGCTTGAAGTCCTCGGCGATGAGTCGCCGCAGTTTGCCAGCCTGCAGGTAGTAGGCATCGTAGTAGCCGTGCGAGAGCACGTAGGTGCCAATCAGGATGCGCCGCTTGACTTCGGCGCCAAAGCCTTCGGCGCGGCTCTTTTTGTACATGTCGAGCAGGTCATCGTACTGTTCGGCGCGGTGACCATAGCGTGCGCCGTCGAAGCGCGACAAGTTGCTCGATGCCTCCGCCGGTGCCACGACGTAGTAGGCGGGGACTGCGTACTTCACGTTCGGCAGCGAAATGTCCACCGTGGTGGCGCCGAGCGAGCGGTACACCTCAATCGCAGCCAGCACCGCGCGCGTCACGCCAGGCGCTACGCCGTCGTCAAAAAACTCTCGTGGCAATCCGATGCGCACGCCCGCAAGCGGTTTGCCGCCGGTCACCGGTGCACTGAGCGCGCGCGTGTAGTCCTCGCGCGGACGGTCGAGCGAGGTCGCATCATGCGGATCAAAGCCCGCCATCGCATTGAGCAGCAGCGCGCAGTCCTCGGCCGTCTGCGCAAACGGCCCTGCCTGATCGAGCGACGACGCGAAAGCGACGATGCCGTACCGCGAGCAAATGCCGTAGGTGGGCTTCAATCCCGTGAGGTTGCAGAACATCGCGGGCTGGCGGATTGAGCCGCCCGTGTCGGTGCCCGTGCTGCCCGGGGCGAGCCCCGCCGCGACCGCAGCGGCCGAGCCGCCCGACGAGCCGCCGGGCACGCGCGAGAAATCCCAGGGATTTTTCACCGACCCGAAGTACGAATTCTCGTTGGACGAGCCCATCGCGAACTCATCCATGTTGAGCTTGCCGAGCGTGACCACGCCCGCCGCCCGCATGTACTCGATCACTGTTGCGGTGTACGGGGCAACGAAGTTTTCCAGCATGCGCGAGCCACAGGTGGTACGCCAGCCATCAATCAGGTAGATGTCCTTGTGGGCAATCGGCACGCCCAGCAGCGGTGCAGCGCTGCCCGCCGCGCGCTGCTGATCGGCGAGGCGCGCTTCCGCCAGCGTCTTTTCGCGATCAATCGTGATGAAGGTGTTGAGCGTCGGGTTGAGCGCCTCGGCACGATCGAGATAGTGCGTGGCAAGTTCGACGGCGCTAACCTGCTTCTGCTCGAGTGCCCTCCGGGTCTCGGCAACGGTGGCAAAGGTGTCCCAGGCCATCACTCGATCACCTTCGGCACCAAGTAGTAGCCGTCGGCGGCGGCGGGCGCATTGCGCTGATATTTGTCGCGATGATTGGTTTCGGTCACCGTGTCGCCGCGCAGGCGCATCACCATGTCGAGGCCGTGTGACATCGGTGTCACGCCCTCGGTATTCACCGCCTGCATTTCGTCGATCAGTTTGAACACACCGTTTAGCTTGCCCTGCACGGCCGCGACCTCGGCGGGCGTGACGGCGAGGCGCGCGAGATGCGCAATCCGCTCAATATCCTGGGTGGAGAGGCTCATGGGAGTGAAAGGCCGTGCATGCCAAAGTCATGGCGCCATGGGGCGCGACGGGGCGCCGGGAGGCGCATGAAACGGGCGCGGCAGAAGCAATGTTATCAAGGGCGGTAGGGTAACATATTAGGCTATTCAAAACAGGCGGCTGGCTGCGTCCGAGCCAAGCTGCGCGCGGCTGGCGGCCTGATTCCGGGGGAAGATTTTCGCGTTGTGGTGGCACACCGTGCGCCACGCATCGCTTTCGGTTAGCGCAAGCGGTCACGGGAGGCCGCGACGAGTCATGTTCAAGTTTCTAAGCAGTTATCTTTCCACCGACATCGCGATTGACCTGGGTACCGCGAACACGCTGATCTACGTACGCGGCAAGGGTATCGTCCTCGATGAGCCGTCCGTGGTTGCGATCCGCCAGGAAGGTGGCCCCAACGGCAAGCGCGTCATTCAGGACGTTGGCCTGTCAGCCAAGCAGATGCTGGGCCGCACGCCGGGCAACATCACCGCAATTCGGCCGATGAAAGACGGCGTGATCGCCGACTTCAACGTCACCGAGCAGATGCTCAAGCAGTTCATCCGCAAGGTGCTCGACAGCAAGATGTTCAGCCCCAGTCCACGCATCATCATCTGCGTGCCCTGCGGCTCAACCCAGGTGGAGCGCCGCGCGATCCGCGAATCAGCGCTAGGTGCGGGTGCGTCCAAGGTGTTCCTGATCGAAGAGCCGATGGCTGCGGCGATCGGCGCCGACCTGCCGATCTCGGACGCGACCGGCTCAATGGTCGTCGACATCGGCGGCGGCACCACGGAGGTCGGTGTGATCTCGCTGGGTGGCATGGTGTACGCGGGTTCGGTCCGCGTCGGCGGCGACAAGTTCGACGAAGCCATCATCAATTACATCCGCCGCAACTACGGCATGCTGATCGGCGAGACGACGGCGGAGACGATCAAGAAGACGATTGGCTCGGCGTTCCCCGGCAGCGAAGTGCGCGACATGGAAATCAAGGGGCGCAACCTGGCCGAAGGCATCCCGCGCGCCTTCACGGTGTCGTCAAACGAAATCCTCGAAGCGCTGACCGATCCGCTCAACGCCATTGTCAGCGCCGTCAAGCAGGCCCTCGAACGCACTCCACCAGAGCTGGGTGCCGACATCGCCGAGAAGGGCATGGTACTCACGGGAGGTGGCGCGCTGTTGCGCGATCTCGATCGCCTGTTGATGGAGGAGACCGGTCTGCCCGTCGTGGTGGCCGAAGACCCGCTGACCTGTGTGGTACGCGGCTGTGGCAAGGCGCTCGAGAATATCGACCGCCTGTCGTCGATCTTCACCACTGACTGAGCCATTCCCGCGTGACACGTCGCCCGCGCTTCGATTCATCAAGCGTCGGCGCGCGGCGCGCCGTGCTTGACTCGTTCGCGCCGCCGTCGCGGCGATTGCAGTTGCCTCTATCGTTGTCGCCATGCAAGGCCCGGTAACTTCTCTGCCGTCGGAGCCGCCGCGCTTTTTCAATCGCGGGCCGAGTCCGCTTGCGCGCCTTACGTTCTTTGGCATCGCGTCCCTGGCGCTGATGTTCATCGATGCGCGGTTCAGTGCGTTGGAGGCGGTGCGCAAGGTCATCGCCACCGTGGTCTATCCCGCACAGCAGGCCGCACTGGTGCCGGAGCAAGTGGCAAGAAGCGTCGGTGAATTTTTCGAGTCGCGCGGCGAGCTGCGTGCAGAAAACGCCCGCCTCAAAGCAGAGTTACTGCAGGCGACGCAGGCACAACACGGGTATGCGGCCGCGCGGCAGGAGAGCGAGCGGTTGCAGAAGCTGCTGCAGGTTGCGCAGGGAACGACAACTCGTGCGCAGGCGACCCGGGTTGTCTATCAAGGGCGCGACCCCTATTCGCAAAAGGCCTTCATTCAACGCAGCACCGCGCAAACCTTCGAGCCCGGTTCGGCTGTCGTGGACGAATTGGGTTTGCTCGGGCAGTTGACGCGCGTTCACCCGCTGTTCGCGGAGGTGACGCTACTGACCGAGAAGGACTTCGCCGTGCCGGTGAAAGTCGAACGCACATCGATGCGAGCGCTCCTGTTCGGGCGCGGCCCCGACAAGCTGCCGGAATTGCGCTTCGTGGCGGACAACGCTGACGTGAAGGAAGGAGACGTGCTGCTGACGTCCAGCATTGACGGTCTCTACCCAGGCAACATTCGCGTCGCGCGCGTCTCGAGTGTGCAGCATGACGCCGGCAGTTCCTTCGCGCGCATCGAATGCACCCCCACTGCTTCCGTGGCCGGCGCCGACAGCGTGCTGGTACTCGACAAGCCGCCGCCGCTGCCACCCAAACCGGTCGCGGACGCGACGCCGCAAGAACCCGCCCATCGGAGACGTCGATGAGCTGGTTTCGCTTGCCCGATTCGCCACTGTTCCGAATTGCCCGGCCAGAAGACATTCTGCTGGCGCCGAAACCGTGGTTTGTCGCGCTCACGCTGGCGCTGGCTTTCACAATCAACCTGCTGCCATTGTCCGGCGCCGCGCTGGCGTTGCGTCCAGATTTTTTTGCCCTCGTCCTGCTCTACTGGTGCATCCATCAGCCACGCTGGATTGGCATCGGCGTCGCCTGGTTTTGTGGCTTGCTGACCGATGTGGTGGAGGCCAATCTGTTTGGTCAACACGCGCTGGCCTACGCGATTCTCGGGTTTGCGGCGGGCTATTTCCACCGCCGTGTGCTGCGCTTCCCATTGTGGCAACAGGCATTGCATGTGCTTGGCCTGCTGCTGATTGCACAGTTGGTCGTGTTGGTGCTGCGCCTGATGAGTGGCGCCTCGCCCCCCACGCTGGCCATGCTTCTCGGCAATGTCTCGAGCGCACTGATCTGGCCGATCGTTTCCGCCCTGCTGCAGTGGCCGCAGCGCGTTCGCTCCCTGCTCGACTAGGACATCACATCCGTGTCCGCCGAACTGCGCAATTACGATCAGGAGCTGTTCTGGTTCCAGCGGCGCCTCACGCTGGCGGCGGCTCTGGTTGTCGTCTGCTTCCTCGCTCTGCTTGGTCGCTTCGTCTTCTTGCAGGTGGTTCAGCACCGCCACTATGCGACGCTGGCCGAGGCCAATCGCATCGACATCCAGCCCGAAGCGCCCAATCGCGGCATCATCACCGATCGCAACGGCGTGGTGTTGGCATCGAACTACTCGGCTTACACGCTGGAAATCAATCCGCAAAAGGTCGCCAATCTCGACGCGGCGATTGACGAAGTCGCCAAGATCGTCGATATCTCACAACGTGACCGCCGTCGCTTCAGGCGGCTATACGAAGAGTTTCGCAGCAACGACAGCCTTCCGCTGAAGTCGCGCCTGAGCGACGAAGAAGTCGCGCGGGTTGCCGCCAATCGCTACCGGCTTCCGGGCGTTGAAATCAAGGCGAGATTGTTTCGGCAATACCCGTTCGGCGAAGTTGCATCCCATGTGATTGGGTACATTGGGCGCATCAATCAAGGGGAAAAAGAGCGCATCGAAGCGCAGGGGTTAACTGCGAGCTACAAGGGCTCCGACTATATCGGCAAAGTCGGCATCGAGCTGTCATACGAGAAGGAACTGCACGGAACGGCCGGTGCCACCGAGGTCGAAGTCGACGCCTCGCGTCGTGTGGTGCGTACGCTTTCGCGCAAGCCCTCGACTACGGGAAACAATCTTCAGTTGTCGCTCGACATCCGGTTGCAGAAGATTGCCGAAGATGCATTCGGAACCCGCCGCGGCGCCCTCGTCGCGATCGAGCCTTCGACGGGTGACGTACTGGCCTTCGTCAGCCGGCCCGGCTACGACCCCAATCTTTTCGTCGACGGGATTGATCCCCAGAACTGGGAGGCGCTCAACACGTCGGATGACAAACCACTGCTGAATCGTCCTCTGCGCGGTGCGTACCCACCCGGTTCCACGTACAAGCCGTTCATGGCGCTCATGGCACAGGAACTCGGTGTGCGGACGGCGCAACAAACCATCAGCGATCCTGGCTTCTTTCGTCTCGGCGGTGGCTATTGGCGCGACGACAAGGTCGGGGGGCACGGCGTGGTTGATCTGGTCAAGTCCATCGCCGTATCGTGCGACACGTACTACTACCAGATCGCCGCCGAGACCGACATTGACGAGTGGGCCGTGTTCATGAAACAGTTTGGTTTCGGACAAAAGACCGGCATTGATATCGACGGCGAGCTGTCCGGCATTCTGCCGACTCGGGAATGGAAGGCAAAGCGCTTCCCCAAAGACCCGAAATTGCATGTCGGCGATCAGGTGTCGCTCGGAATCGGCCAGGGCTTTAATACCTTTACTCCGTTGCAAATGGCCCACGCCACGGCCATCCTGGCCAACCGGGGCACCGTGTTCAAACCGCATCTGGTCAAACGTGTGCAGGACTCGCGTAGCGGCGAGGCGCGACTGACACAACCAACGCCCGCCTACACCATCCCGCTCAAGGATGCACACGTCGACGCCGTCATGCGCGGCCTCGAAGGGGTGGTCAAGGAGGGCACCGGGCGCACACCGTTCATGAATGCGAAGTACACCAGTGGCGGCAAGACCGGTACGGCACAAGTGTTTAGTCTGCGCGGGGGCGAGTACATTGCCTCGCAGGTGGCCGAACGCTTGCGCGATCACGCCTGGTACATCGCGTTGGCCCCGCTGGAAAAACCGACGATTGCGCTGGTGGCTTTCGTGGAAAACGGCGGTTTTGGGTCGGAGTCTGCCGCCCCCATTGCGCGCAAGGTCCTCGACGCGTGGTTTGATCCCGTGGTATTGGGCGCAGCGCTCAAAAAGCCAGCGGACGACCGCAACGCATTGCCACCCGCCGCCGAGACGCCGGACATGAGGCGACCGCGATGATGCAACGCCTTTGGGCCAGACTGACCGATCGGCTTGATCCGTTTCTATTTGCGATCGTTACTGCCATCGCCGCGCTCGGCCTCCTGGTGCTTTTCAGCGCCGCCAATGAGACGATGAGTCGCGTGGTGTCACAGTCGCAAAAGGTGATCATCGCCGTTGGCATCATGATTGCGATTGCCAATTTGTCACCGCAGTTCATCGCACGTTTCGGTGTACCCCTTTATGTGGCGGGAATCGTGTTGTTGCTTGGTGTGGCCGTCGGCGGCGAAGTGGTGAAAGGTGCGCGTCGGTGGCTGAAGATTCCCGGGATCGGCAATATTCAGCCCTCTGAAATCATGAAGATCGCATTGCCGCTGATCCTTGCGTGGTACTTCGAGCGACATGAAGGAAGTATGAACTGGAAAAACTTCGCGGTGGCCGCTCTGCTGGTCGCCGTGCCGTTTCTTCTCGTCTATCGCCAGCCCGATCTCGGCACGGCGCTGTTGATTGGCGCCTCCGGATTCTTCGTGCTGTACCTGGCGGGGCTCGACTGGCGAATTATTTTCGGTGGCGCTATATTGGCGGGGCTCGCGTTCTGGGGCGCGTGGGAGTTCAACCTATTGCACGACTACCAGAAGGAGCGCGTGTTGAATTTCCTCAACCCGCAGCAGGACGCGCAGGACGCCGGCTGGCACACCGCGCAAGCCGCCATTGCCATCGGGTCCGGCGGCATTCTCGGCAAGGGCTGGCTGAATGGCACGCAAACGCACCTCGAGTTCCTGCCGGAAAAACACACCGATTTCATCTTCGCGGTGTATGGTGAGGAATTCGGCCTGGTTGGAGGCGCGCTGCTTCTGGTACTTTACTTGTTGCTGATCGGTCGCTGCTTTCTGATCGCGGCCAACGCCTCAACGCTGTTCGGTCGCCTGATTGCCGGTTCGATGACGTTGATGTTCTTCACCTACGCGTTCGTCAACATGGGAATGGTGAGTGGATTGCTGCCCGTCGTGGGCGTCCCCCTGCCCTTCATCAGCTTCGGCGGCACCGCCTTGATGACGCTGTTCATCGCAGCGGGCATCCTGATGAGTGTGGCTACACACCGAAAGTTGGTGAACTCGTGACCGGGCGATGCGTGCCGCGATTTGCAACGCTTGCTGTGCTGGCCATGCTCTGCTCGTTGGTGGCCTGCAGCACTCGTCCGCCAGCGTCGGCACAGAAGCCGGCGACAGCGGACACCCGCGCCTCGCGACCGGGCGCGTATTACAAGGACGATGGCCCGGCTGCCGCCACGCCGGGCCATCTCGATCATCTTCCCGACGCGCAACCCCGTGTGGAGCTGCTGCATCGCTTCGCCAACCGGCCTTACACGGTATTCGGCGTGGACTACGTGCCGATGACCTCGCTCGCGCCGTTGCGACAGCGAGGGGCTGCGTCGTGGTACGGTCGCAAGTTTCATGGACAGAAGACAGCCATTGGCGAGATCTACGACATGTTTGCGATGACCGCCGCACATCCAACCGCGCCGCTACCCAGTTACGCGCGGGTAAGCTACGCGCGGACTGGCCGCAGCGTGATCGTGCGCATCAATGATCGTGGACCGTTTCACGCGGGGCGAATCGTTGATCTGTCCTACGCCGCAGCGCATCGGCTGGGCATTGCGCAGGGCGGCAGTGGTGAAGTTGAATTCGAACTACTGTTACCGCCCTACGACAGCGCACAATCCAGTCCTCCCGCCCCGGTTCTCGCAACGGCACCCACATCGTCAGCAACGCTCTCGGCGACACAGCCAGCGGTGGTGCCGGCCACGGCCAGCGCCGCGCCGCTCTCCTCCGGCGCGGTGACTGCGGCGCACTATGTACAACTGGGCGCCTTCGGCAACTATGCCAACGCACAAGTGTTTCAGCAGCGCATGAGCGCGGAACTTGCCGCGGCGCCGCATGTCCAGCAAATTGACGGCTTGTTCCGCGTCCGGCTCGGGCCGTTCAGTACGCGCGAGGCGGCGCTGGAAGTGCGCGACCGTGCGCAGGCGTTGCTCGGCGTGATGCCGCCCATCATTTCTACGGTTTCAGGAACTCCCCGATGACTGTGTCGCTCCGTTGGTCCTGGTTGAAGCGGTTTGCCTGCACCAGTGCGGTACTCGCATGGTTACCGTCTGCCCAGGCGCAACTCACCATCGACATCGTTGGTGTTGGTGCGCAACAGATTCCCGTTGCCGTCGCCTCGTTCGCCGGGCCGGACAGCAACGCGCTGCCGGTCTCGCAGGTGATTGAGGCTGACCTCGCGCGCAGCGGGCTGCTCAAGACGGTCAATGGCAACGGGCTGCCGCGTAGTGGCGAGCTCAGCGCGGTCCCGTTCGCCGATCTCAAGGCACGCGGCGCCGACGCAGCCGTCTTCGGCTCGGTGCAACCCGCAACCAACGGCCAGTTCCAGGTAAGCTTTCGCCTGGTGGATGTGGCCAGGGCAACGCAACTGACCGGCTTCGTCTTCACCGTCAACGCGCGCGATCTGCGCGCCACGGCGCACCGCATTGCCGATCTTGTCTACGAGCAGTTGATCGGCGAAAAAGGCGTATTCAGCACGCGTTTGGCCTACGTCGCCAAGTCGCCCGGCCGCTTTCAGTTAATCGTGGCCGACAGTGATGGTCAAAACGCAATTGCGATTTTCAATTCCACGGAACCCATCATCTCGCCAGCGTGGTCGCCGGACGGCTCGCGCATCGCCTACGTCTCGTTCGAGGGGCGCAAACCGAGCGTTTATGTCCAGAGCGTGACGACCGGGGAGCGGGCGCTGCTCGTTCGAGCATCGGGCAATCAGTCGGCACCGGCTTGGTCGCCGGACGGTTCACGCATTGTGTTTGCCTCATCCCATGCCGGTGGCACGCAGCTCTTTATCGCCGGCGCGGTGCCCGGTGCGCTGGGCGCCGGACTGCGTCGCTTGACGCAGAGTGGCGCGATCGATACCGCGCCGAACTGGGCGACCGACGGGCGCATCTATTTCATGAGCGATCGAGGCGGTTCGCCGCAGATCTATCGCGTGTCGCCCGACGGCGGCGGCGCCGAGCGCGTCTCGTTCGAAGGTAGCTATAACGCCAATCCACGCGTCGCCGCGGATGGCAAGAGCATGGTGTTCGTCCGCCGCGAAGGCAGCCGTGAAATGCTCGCCGTGCAGGATTTCGCCTCCCGGCAGGTGCAAGTGCTGACCCAGGGCCCGGTGGACGAATCGCCGTCGTTCGCCCCCAACGGCAAGCTCGTCGCGTATGCGTCCATCTACAACGGCCGTGGCGTACTGGCCACGGTGTCGGCGGATGGTCGCGTCAAGCAGCGGCTGGGTGCCAGCAACGCGGACATTCGCGAACCCGCCTGGGGCCCGTACCCGCGCTGACCGGCGCATCGATTTGTATGACAATGTCGTCTGCGGCCTGCCACGCCATCGGCAGCACACCATGAAAGGGATCGAAATGAAACTTCTTTGGAAACTCGCGGCGACCGTCACGGCCGCGCTGGTGCTGGCTGGCTGTTCATCGACACCCGAGAACACCTCGCCGGTGGAAGATCGCACAGCGGCCACGGGCGCCGCGACGGGCGGCAACCCCGGCGCCTCCACCTCGGGTGTCAGCACGGGCGCAACGACTGCGGGTACCGCCATCCAGGGCAACAACGCCGGTAGCGCGGCGGCCGGCGCCGGCGCGACCGATCCGGCGCTTCGCGATCCGCGCAGCCCGCTCTCGCGTCGCGAAATTTTTTACGACTTCGACAGCTTCGTGGTGAAGGATGAGTACAAGCCGCTGCTGGAAGCACATGCGGCGTATCTGAAGCGAAACCGCAGCGCGCGACTCACGGTGGAGGGCAACACCGATGATCGTGGTAGCCGCGAATACAACCTCGCGCTCGGGCAGAAGCGCGCCGAGAGCGTCAAGCGGGTGTTGGCGCTGCTGGGCGTGAGCGAGGCGCAAGTCGAGACGGTCAGTTTCGGCGAAGAGAAGCCGCGCAACCCGGCGGCGAGTGAGCCCGCGTGGTCGGAAAACCGCCGCTGCGACCTGCGCTACGCAGGGGAGTAGGAGCGCCACGATGCCGAAGCTGCTGCGGACTCCGCGCGATTGCACGCCCTGTTCTTACCGACCAGCGCGGACGATGCCTTCGCGCTTGCGCGCGCTCGCCGTGACGTTCCTCGGCACGCTCGCGTTCGCCAGCGCGCCGACGCACGCTGGACTGTTTGATGACGAAGAAGCCCGCAAGCAAATTCTTCAGCTTCGCGGCCAGATGGCCGAAACCCAGCGCGCACTCGACCAGCGCATTGGCGAACTGGAAGCCCAAGCCCGCAATCGCAGCATCATCGATCTCTTCAATCAGGTCGAAACCCTCAAGGCCGAATTCGCCCGCCTGCGTGGGCAGATCGAACTGCTGCAAAACGAACTCGAAAACACGCAGAAGCGGCAGCGCGATTTGTACGTCGACCTGGATGGCCGCCTGCGCAAAGTTGAATCGACACTCGCCGCGCTGCCACCGCCCTCAGCGGCGCCGGTAGCGCCTGCGGCCACCGCGCCGACGGGCGCAGTCACGCCACCCGCAGCCGTAGCCGACCCCTCGCGCGCCGCGGCGCCCGCGCCGGTTGCAGCGCCCCCGCAGGCCGCCGATCCAATCGCGGAACAACGCGCCTATGACCTTGGGCTTGAGCAATTCCGCGCGGCCCGCTACGCCGACGCGGTTGCCAGCTTTCAGGCCTTCACCCGTAATTTCCCGCGCAGCACACTGCTGCCGTCCGCCCAGTACTGGATCGGCAACTCGCAGTACGCCCTGCGCGACTATCGCGGCGCCATCACGACGCAGCGTCAGCTTTTGCAGCAACATCCGGAAAGCGCAAAGGCGCCCGACGCTTTGCTCAACATCGCCACCGCGCAGTCTGATCTTGGCGAACTCCAGGCAGCGCGAGCGAGTTTGCAGGAAGTGATCGCGAAGTATCCGTCCTCGGAGGCCGCGGTCAAGGCCCGTCAACGCCTCGGAATTCGCTAGCCCGGATATTTCATGAGGTCGCAGGAAAACAGGGCTGCGCGCCCGCGTGGATTGGATTTCACAAGTTGTTGTGTCGAACCAAATCGGGTTTTCCTGCTGCGGGCGCATCCGCGGTGCAATTGGGCGCATCTTGCGACGACTCCCTTGGCCGATAGCCCCGCTATCGGCGCTGCGGGCGGCCGTCGCAATCTGCATCCCAATTTCACTCGCCGCTGCATCCCGCCCCCCATGAAATGTCCGGGCTAGCGAGTCGCGGGTTGTGACCGCAGGTGATTCGCCCGCTCGACCAGCGGGTCGAGAGCGCACCCGCTCGTTCGCGCAGCGTATCGTCGCCTGGCAACGCGCCCATGGCCGCAACGAACTGCCGTGGCAAAACACGCGCGATGCGTATCGCATCTGGCTCTCGGAAATCATGCTGCAACAGACGCAGGTGACCACCGTGCTGCCTTACTACGAGCGTTTTCTGACGCGTTTTCCAGACGTGCGCGCGTTGGCTGCTGCGAGCGAGGACGACGTGCTCGCCCATTGGGCAGGGCTCGGCTACTACAGTCGCGCGCGCAACCTGCATCGCGCTGCGCAGCAGGTGGTTGCGCGGCATGGCGGGCACTTTCCGGCCGATGTCGAGCAACTCAACGCGCTGCCGGGCGTTGGCCGCAGCACGGCGGCGGCAATTGCCGCGTTTGCCCATGACGTCATCGCGCCGATCCTCGATGGCAATGTCAAACGCGTCCTCGCGCGGCACGCGGCGATTGCAGGATTTCCCGGCCTTGCCACAGTTGAGCGCAGGCTGTGGGCGACAGCCACGGCACGACTGCCCGAACGCCGCGGCGACATGGTGGCCTATACCCAGGGCCTCATGGATTTGGGCTCCGCAGTCTGCGTCAAGCGCGCGCCACGCTGTGACACCTGCCCGGTGCGCACCGACTGTCGCGCGCTCGCCGAGGGCCTGACCGACCAGCTTCCCACGCCACGCCCGCGAAAAGTGCTGCCGGAGCGCGAACAGCGCTACCTGTTGCTGCGTCACGGCGACGACGTGCTACTGGTGAAACGCCCGGCGCCGGGCATCTGGGGTGGTCTCTGGTGCTTGCCAGAACTGGCGACTGACGACACCGCGATCAACATCTGCGCGCATTTTGGGGCGACGCGCGTGACGGCGGGGCCAACGCTCGCGCCGATCCATCACTGCTTCACCCACTTTCGCCTCACGCTGAACATCGTCGCCATGCAAACCACGCGCTGCGACCGCCACCGCTCGCCGCCGGGCGCGCTCTGGCTGGCGCTGGCAGACGCACCCCGCGCCGCGCTGCCCAAGCCGGTGGCGACGTTGTTGGCGGCGCTCAATTAGGGCGTGTTAACACTATTTTGACGAGATGCTGCCAGTCGCACACCGCGCGCGCCCGGTCACGCGGTTACACCTTTTCCGAGCTGGCGACCGTAGCGTGGCGGTTGCGCGTCGATTTTTCAGTATGTCGACTCCTGAGGAAATGGAGCTGCCAGCACCACCGGCTGGTCGTTAGGCTCAAAAAGCCATATTCACGCTCGCACGTCCAGCGATAATTGCCCCGTTCGATAGCCGAAACGTTGCCATGCCTGCCGAAGTCGTCTCCCTGCAACACGCCGCCGCCTGGTGGGCTTTTGTCATTTCGCTACTGTTCGGTGCCGTCGCGCAGCGCAGCAATTACTGCACGATGGGAGCGATCTCCGACATCACGAACTTTGGCGACTGGACGCGCGCGCGCATGGCGCTTTGCTCGGTGGGCGTGGCGATCATTGGCGTGGCCTGGCTCAAGGCGAGCGGCACCGTGGACATGGCGAAGTCGTTCTATGTGGCGCCGAAGCTGATCTGGCTGTCGCACATCGTCGGCGGCTTGTTGTTTGGTTTTGGCATGACGCTCGCCTCGGGCTGCGGCAGCAAGACGCTGATTCGCGTGGGCACCGGCAGCCTGCGGGCGCTGGTGACGCTGCTGATGATGGGCGTGTTCGCGTGGTTTACGTTGCGCGGCGTGCTGGCGGTGTTCCGTGTTGCTGCGCTCGACGCTGTGTCCGTTACCCTGCCGACGCCGCAAGATCTTCCGTCGTTGCTGGGGCTCAGTGGAATGGGCGCCACGGCCGTTGCGCTGGTGATCGGCGCTGCGTTGCTCGCCTTCGCCTTTCTGGGCCGGGAGTTCCGTCGCGATCCGTGGAATTGGGTCGGCGGCCTGGTGATCGGCGCGGTCGTCATCGCCGGCTGGTATGCGTCGGGTCGGGTGGGTTTCATCGCCGAGCACCCGGAATCGCTGGAGGCGGCCTGGGTCGCCACCAACTCCGGGCGCCCGGAATCGCTGACCTTTACCGCGCCGCCTGCGTATCTGCTCGAACTGCTGGCGTTCTGGAGCGACAAGAGCAAATTCCTGACCTTCGGCGTCGCCAGCATTCTGGGCGTCATCGTCGGTGCCTGTGGTATGGCACTCGCCACACGCACCTTCCGCTGGGAGGGCTTCGCGAGCGTGGAAGACCTTGCCAATCACCTGATCGGCGCGGCGCTGATGGGTTTTGGTGGCGTGCTCGCGCTGGGTTGCACGATTGGGCAAGGTCTCTCGGGCATGAGCACGCTGGCGCTGGGGTCGCTAATTACCGTAGTCTGCATCGTCATCGGCTGCAAACTGGCGCTGCGCTATCAGCTCTGGCGGCTTGAGAATTCGCTGTGAACGCGGCTCGCGCGGGGAACGCTTCAAGCGCGCTCGATCAGCTTTCGGCCCGCTGCGCGGGTGCGCCCACCGAAGCGACGCGCTGACGCGTCTTTGCTGCCGCGCGAAAGCGGCTGCGGCCGACGTGTCAACGTGGGCCGCGGTACCGCGCGTTAGCAAGACTCATCCTGTTCGGAATGGCGCGGTTGCGGCAGCATTCCCGTCCATTCATCAAGCCGATGACCAAGGAGAGACCGTCATGACCTCGCCCGTTCCCGCCCAACGACCCCACCTGGCGCGCTTGCTGGCTGCGAGCGCTGCGCTGTTGCTGGTCTCCGTCGCTGCAGCGCAGCAAGCCTTCGTCAATGCGCGCACAAATTTGCGCGCCGGCCCGGATCGCGGCTACCCGCAAGTCGCGTGGCTCTCGCCCGGTACGGGTGTGTATGTGCACGGCTGCGTGCGCGGCTACCACTGGTGCGATGTCAGCTCCGGGCCGCTCCGCGGTTGGGCGAACGCACGGCATCTAAACTACCTCCATCAGGGCCGCAACGTCGCGATTTTTGGCTACGGGCCGCGTCTGGGGCTGCCGATCATCGGCTACACCGCGGGCACCTATTGGGACACTTACTACCGCGACCGCCCCTTCTATAGCCGTCGCGACTACTGGAATAGCTGGCACCCCGGCACGCCCGCGCCGCGCTACGTAGCACCGGCGCCGCAACAGCAATTCGTGCCCGCGCCGCGCCAGCCGCACTACCTGCCCCCTGCCGCGCAGCCGCAGCATCCGCATTACCGTTCGCAGCCGCCGGCCTTCGTCGCCCCGCCGCGGCAGGCTCCGCTGCACGTCCCGCACCCGCCGCAACGACACGATCGGCCGCAGGGCAACATGCCGAACGGGTCGCTTCGCTAGGGCGTGTCAACACGCCCTAGTTTTTCCGTTATTGGCCTGACAAAGGAAACGCTGAACAAGTCTGCGCGATACGTCGCGCGTCGGATTGGGATGAGCGGGGGGGCGAAAATTTGGAGCCATAGCGGGGCTAAGGCGAGAAATTTTTGGCTCCCGGATCGCCCAAGCCCGATGATGCGACGTGCGCGTGAGACTTGTTCAGCGTTTCCCTAATTGCTCAATAGCGGGAAACATCGCAACTTTGTAGCGGTACAAATCCACAGAATGTGCGGATGAATCAATCCGCCACAGCACGCGCTGCCGACGCAGCACCTGCCGCCCCAACGGCAGCGTTCGACATCAGCAGCAAGACGCACAATCCGCACGCCGGGCTGCGCGGCAATTACGCCGACATGGCCGCCGATTTCACCGTGCCGCAGCGCATGTCCGACTACGACGAGGCGCAGCAGGCGCGCTGGCGGCGGCTCGTCACGCGGCAACTTGCGCTGCTGCCCGGCCGCGCGTGCCGGGAATTCAGCAGCGCACTGGCGCAGCTCGACGTCAGCCGCGGCATCCCGTCGTTCGACGCCGTGAACCGCGAGCTGTTCGCCGCCACGCGCTGGACGCTGGTGGGCGTGCCCGGATTGCTGCCCGACGACGCGTTTTTTACGCACCTCGCCAATCGCCGCTTTCCGGTGACGGTGTGGCTGCGCGAGGAGCATGAGTTCGACTACATCGTCGAGCCCGATCTATTCCACGATTTCTTCGGCCACGTGCCGATGCTGTTCACCCCGGTCTACGCCGATCACCTCGAGGCCTACGGCCACGGCGCGCTCAAGGCGAAGCGACTCGGCGGACTGGACTGGCTGGCGCGGCTGTACTGGTACACCATCGAATTCGGACTGATCCACGACAACGGGGGCGGCGGATTGCGTGCCTATGGCGCAGGCATCCTGTCATCGCCGAAGGAGTTGCTCTACGCGCTCGATAGCCCGACGCCGCGCCGTTTGCCGTTCGAGGTGATGTCCATCATGCGAACGCCGTTCCTGATCGACGACGTACAAAGCACGTACTTTGTGCTCGACTCATTCGAGCAGCTGCGACGCGACACAGCGCCGGACTTTGCGCCGCTCTACGCGACGCTGCGTGGCGAAGGCGCGTAGCCGTACAGCTTTTCTGCTCAAAGCACAGGCACACGGCGTTTGCAGGCCGAATCGAACGTATCTCGACTTGTGCCGCAACGGGCCTCCATGCGCCGTCGGCTGGTCGCCAAAGCCAAAAAGCTGTTCGCTGGCACATCGTTGCGTAGACTGCCTGTATGACCGTCGCCCCGTTACGCCCTTCGCGATCCGACACGATCGATGCGCCGCTCGCGTTGCTGGGCGGCACCTTCGACCCGGTGCACCGCGGGCACCTGCGTATTGCGCTCGACACCGCCACCGCGCTGCGCCTGCCTGAAGTGCGCTTGATCCCGTCCAAAGCGCCGGTGCATCGCGCCTCGCCCGGCGCCAGCGAGGCTGACCGGCTCGCGATGCTGCGGCTGGCGGTTGCCGACGATCAAAGCGGCACGCTCCGCGTCGATGATCGCGAGCTGCGGCGCGACACGCCGAGCTACACCGTCCTGACGTTGCAATCGCTGCGTGCGGAATATCCCACGCGTCCGTTGCTGTGGCTGATCGGGATCGACGCCTTCGCGCACATCAAAAGCTGGTATCAGTGGCCGCAACTGTTCGAGCTGGCCCATTTCGTCGTGCTCAACCGGCCGGGCTACGCCGTCGCCACGGCGCTTTCGCCCGCATTGGCGGACCTCTGGCAGCCGCGCCTCGCGCAGGAGGCCGCGGCGCTGCGGGCCACCGCGGCCGGACGCATTCTGCTGCACACGGTGCCGCCGCAAGCGGTGTCGGCGACAGAAATACGCAACAGCCTCGCCAACGGCGCAAGCGATAGCGCGCTGGCGCCGTTGCTCCCCGCTGCCGTGCTGGCCTATATTCGCTCGCATCATCTGTACGCGCCTCGCGCCGGGTAGGAGCCCCGAAACTCTTGCGCCTCAACAAAGTTCAAAAAGCCGCCGTTGCTGCCCTTGAAGACATCAAGGCCCGCGATATCACCGTCCTCGACACCCGTCCGCTGACGGCGATCTACGATTCGCTGATCATCGCCACCGCAGAAAGCGCGCGTCAAACCAAAGCGCTGGCGCGGCACGTGCAGGACAAAGTCAAGGCGGCGGGGGGCTCCGTGCTGGCCAGCGAAGGCGAGGAGACCGGTGAATGGGTGCTCGTTGACTGCGTGGATATGGTGGTACACATCATGCTGCCCACCACCCGCGCACTCTACAACCTGGAAGAACTGTGGACGCCGCCGACGCCGGTGAAAGCGCCGAAAGCGGAGAAAGCGGCGAAGCCTGCCGGCAAAGCACCCGGCAAGGCGTTGGCAAAGACAGCCGCTGCCAAAAAACCCGCGGCCAAAAAGCCGGCTGCAAAAGTGGCCTCGACGGCAACGACGACCCGGAAGCCAGCGGCCAAAAAGCCCGCCGCGAAAACGCCCGCCGCGCGCAAACCCGCTGCCAGGAAATCCGCCGCCAAGCCCGCGACAAGGAAAGTCGCGGCCAAAGCACCGACAGCCAAGCCTGCAGCCAGGAAGCCTGCTGCCAAAAAGCCGTCGGCAAAAACCGCTGCCCGTAAGCCCGCGTCGCGCAAGCGCGCGGCGGCGTGAAACTCAAGCTCATCGCGCTCGGCCAGAGTCAGCCAGGCTGGGTGGACGACGCGGTCGCTGACTACTGCAAACGCTTCCCGCCGGAGTGGCCCTTCGAGCTGGCCGAGCTGAAGCCAGAAAAGCGTGCCGCCAACAAGAGCACCGCCACCGTGCTCGCCGCCGAGGCCTTGCGCATCCGCGCGCAGGTGCCCCGTCAGGCGCTGTTGATCGCGCTCGACGAACGGGGCGAGCAACTCACCACACGCGCGCTCGCCGAGCAACTCGCGCTCTGGGCGCGAGAAGCGCCTGCAGCCGCGTTCGTGATTGGCAGCGCAGACGGGCTGGACGCCGAACTCAAGGCCAGCGCGCACTACCGTCTCGGGCTATCGCGCCTCACCTTGCCGCACGGACTCGCACGGATATTTCTGGTCGAGCAACTCTATCGTGCGATAAGCTTGCTGTCCGGTCACCCCTATCATCGTGACTGACACCACCCATCGGACGCAGCGCTGACCGCACTGATCGCATGAACGAAATCTACCTGGCTTCCAGAAGCCCGCGCCGCCTCGAACTGCTGCAGCAAATGGGCATCGCCTGCAAGACCGTCCTGCTGCGCGAGGAGGGCCTTCGCTCGCGCGACGTTGACGAAACGCCGCTCGCCAGCGAGAACCCCTACATCTACGTAGAACGCATGGCCAAGATGAAGGCCGAGATCGGCATGCTGCGTGCACGGCAACGCGGTCTCACGCTGATGCCACTGCTCGGCGCCGACACCACCGTGGTCTACAACGGCACGATCTTCGGCAAACCGGTCGACGCTGCCGACGCGCGACGCATGCTGAAACTGCTCTCCGGTACCTCGCACGAGGTGCTAACGGGCGTCGCCGTCACCGACGGCCGCCAGTTGCTGCACGACACCAGCGTGTCGCGGGTGCGTTTTCGCGACATCACCGACAGCGAAATCGACGCCTACATCGCCACCGGCGAGCCGATGGGCAAGGCCGGCGGATATGCCATTCAGGGCCTCGGCGCAGTGTTTGTGGAGCGCCTTGAGGGCAGCTACTCGGGCGTGATGGGGCTTCCCATTTTCGAGACGGCGATGCTACTCTTGCGCTTCGGCATCAAACCGTTCTAGGGAACGCTGAATCAGTCTGCGCGATCCGTCGCGCGTCGGATTGCGATGAGCTCGGAACGTCGAGCCAGTTTCTGGTGATTTCGCCATCGTGATGCCCGCGGCGCGCGCCGCGGTGGCGAACGCAACAGAAATTTGAGTTGGGATCAGCCCATGGCTGAGGAAATTCTCATCAACGTCACGCCGCAAGAGACGCGCGTGGCAGTGCTCGATCACGGTGTGATCGACGAATTGCATATCGAGCGCGCGAGTCATCGCGGCCTGGTGGGCAACATCTATCTTGGTCGCGTCGCGCGCGTGCTGCCTGGCATGCAAAGCGCGTTTGTGGAAATCGGTCTGGAGCGTGCCGCATTCCTGCATGTCGCCGACATCTGGGAGTACCGGCAAGCGCAGCACACGCCCGAATCCACGCCAAAGCCCATCGAAAAACTGTTGCACGAGGGGCAATCGCTGATTGTCCAGGTGATCAAGGACCCGATCGGCACGAAGGGCGCCCGCCTGTCAACGCAAATCTCGCTCGCGGGCCGACTGCTGGTGCACCTGCCGCAGGACTCGCACATTGGCATTTCGCAACGCATCGAGGACGAGGCCGAGCGCACACTACTCAAGGAGTCGCTCACCAAGCTGCTGCCGACCGATGCCGCCCACGGCGGATTCATCATCCGCACGATGGCCGAAAAGGCCACCGAGCGTGACCTTGCGCGGGATGTGGAATATCTCACCAAGTTGTGGGCCGACGTGCAGGGGCGCGCTCGCGCCGTGAAATCCGGTACGCTGGTGCATCAGGACCTCACCCTCGCCGAGCGCGTGCTACGCGACTTTTCCAGTGAGAACACCCAGCGCGTGCTGGTCGATTCCATCGACGCGCACAAGGCCTTGATTGATTTCGCGCTGCGCTACGCGCCAGCCGTCACCGATCACATCCAGTTGCATGAGGGTCTGCGGCCGTTGTTTGACATGTATGGTGTCGAGCAGGAAATCGAGCGGGCACTGCACCGACGCGTGGATCTGAAGAGCGGCGGCTACCTGATCATCGACCAGACGGAAGCGCTCACCACGATCGACGTCAACACCGGCGGCTTCGTCGGGGTTCGCTCGTTTGATGACACCATCTTCAAAACCAACCTTGAAGCTGCGCAAACCATCGCGCGGCAACTGCGCCTGCGCAACCTCGGCGGCATCATCATCATCGACTTCATCGATATGGATTTGCCCGAGCACCGCGCCGCCGTGCTCGACGCCTTGAACAGCGCCATCGCCACCGACCGCACGCGGCTCACGGTGAACGGCTTCACGCATCTGGGCCTGGTGGAGATGACGCGCAAACGCACGCGCGAATCGCTCGCGCATGTGCTCTGCGAGCCGTGCCCCACGTGCCAGGGTCGCGGCGAAATCAAGACCGCGCAGACCGTGTGCTATGAAATCCTGCGCGAAGTCATGCGCGAAGCCAAGCAATTCAACCCGCGCGAGTTCCGCATCCTCGCCGCGCAGAGCGTGATCGATCTGCTGCTCGACGACGAATCTGCCACCCTCGCCCACCTCTCCGATGAAATCGGCAAACCCGTGTCGCTGCAGGTAGAGGCTGGGTACTCGCAGGAGCAGTTCGACATCGTGCTGCTGTAGGCTCGGCGCGGGCGCCCTCACACGACGAGCGAGAGGCGAAGGCACCGCGCCTCCCGACCCCGCCGCCACGGATGCGCCCGTCGCCGACTCAGGGTCTTACGAGTGTTTGTCGGTCGCAAACACGGGCAGAACCAGCGACCCGGCTCCCGCATAATCCCGGCATGGAAGTTCTCTTCACCCTTGTCGCGGTGGCTGTGGGTGCCGGCATCGGCTGGCTGCTTGCTCGGCGGTCGCGCTTTCAGAGCACGCAAGTGACCTACATGCACACGTCGCTCGAGGGCATGCGGGCGGTGGGTGAGCTCTCGGTATTCAAGGCCATCACCAAAGAAATCGTCACCGAATCTGACTACAGCTTTGGTGAATTCGGTCGCAAGTACCTCCGCTGGGCGTTCTCGCAGAAGAAGCTGGCGATGATCTTCGAGTTTCAGATCGACTTTCGCTACGACCTGCGTTCGCCGCAATTCAGCATCGAGACCGTCGAAACCGTCGCCGGGCGCGCGGCGCAGCTCAATCTGCCGCCGGTGAAGGCCGACATCACCGTGCGCTCGCTGCGCTTCTACGACGAGCAGCGCTCCAAACTGCTGCCGTGGCTGTTGCCTGATCTGCTCAATGGTGCGTTTGGGCCGGGCTTTTCCGAGGCCGACAAGAACCGCCTGCTTGACGGCGCCGCAGCCCATGCGCGCGACCACGCGATGACCCTGATTGAGCAGCTGCGGCCCGATGTGGAGGCCAGTGCCCGTGCCACGCTGCTGCCGCTGGCACAGGGGCTGGGTGTGCGCAATGCGCAGGTTTCGTTCAGCAACGGGGCGCCACAAGTGGGGCCACTGCAGGACCTTCGCGATCTGCGCGCCTTGCCGGGGGCCAGCAGCGATTCCAGTAGCGCATCCGACCCGGCTTGATGCGCCTGTCGGGTGAGGCGACGCAGCACTGGGCCGTCGATAATTGCGACATGCACACCCGCTCACTTCTTGTCGTGGCCGTCGCCACCCTGTCGCTCTGCGTCTTCCCGGCGAACGCTGCCGGCAGCGCTGCCGACCTCTCCGAGCGCCTCGCCGCCTGCACCGCGTGCCACGGCAAGGAGGGGCGCACGATCAACGCCGAGTACTTGCCGCGCATCGCCGGCAAACCGGCCGGCTATCTCTACAACCAGTTGCTCAACTTCCGCGACGGGCGGCGCAACAACGCGGCCATGTCGCACTTGCTGCAACCCTTGTCAGACACGTACCTGCGCGAGATCGCGGCGTATTTCTCGGCGCTCGATTTGCCGTATCCACCGCCCGCCGCGTCCAAGCTGGGCGCTGACGAGTTGCGCCACGGTGAAGCGCTGGTGCTGCGCGGTGACGCAGCCCGCAAGCTGCCCGCCTGCTCGCAGTGTCATGGCACCCCGCTCACGGGTGTGACGCCGGCCATCCCCGGTCTGCTTGGTCTGCCCGCAGCCTACATGGGCGCACAACTCGGCGCGTGGCGAGCCGGGCAACGCAAGGCACACGCGCCCGACTGCATGAGCGAGATGGCGAAGTCGCTGACGCAGGCCGACATCAATGCAGTGGCTGGCTGGCTCGCGGCGCAGCCGATGCCCTCGAACAGCAAACCCTTGGCCGCGCTGCCGGCGCCCTTGCCGCTCAATTGTGGCGGGGTGCCGCAATGAGGCTGCGCCGAGTCCTGTGGGGCGGATTGATCGCATTCGGCCTGGTGTTTGTGGCGTGGGCCGCGCTCGTTGTGCGCGAGTTTGCAGCGGGTGCATTGCCGGCACCGGTCGCGAAGTTCTCAGCCAGCGCGGCGCAAGTTGAGCGTGGGGAATACCTCGCACGCATCGGGAACTGCGCCGGCTGCCACACGGCGCGTGGCGGAGAGCCCTACGCCGGCGGTCGCGCTGTGGATACGCCGTTTGGCGCGGTGTACGCGGGCAACCTCACACCTGACCGCGCCACGGGCATTGGCGACTGGTCAAGCGAGGATTTTTATCGCGCGCTGCATGAAGGGCGCTCGCGCGATGGTCGCATGCTCTACCCGGCGTTTCCGTATCCGAACTTTACGCAAGTCACGCGCGACGACTCGGACGCGATCTACGCCTACCTTCGGGAGCGCGTCAAACCGGCACGCCGGGTGAACACGGCCCATTCGCTGAGCTTCCCCTACGACAGCGCGCTGGCGCTGGCCACGTGGCGACTGCTGTACTTCAAACCCGCTGACGCGACAGCGGCCACCGCGCCTTCACAGACCGCAGCGTGGCAACGCGGCGCCTACCTGGTGCAGGGCCTCGCGCACTGCGGCGCCTGCCACAGCACACGCAACGCGCTGGGCGCGCCGCTGGCGGGGCATGCCTACGACGGTGCCATGATGCCGCAAAATGACTGGTATGCGCCGTCGCTGACGGCGCGCGACGAGGCCAGCGTGGCCGACTGGCCGCTCGACGACATTGCGCGCTGGCTTCAAACCGGCACTTCACCGCAGGGCGCGGCGTTCGGCCCGATGGCGGAGATCGTGTTTCAGAGCACGCAATACCTGCGCGATGAGGACGCGCGGGCGATGGCCGCCTACCTCAAAGCCTTGCCGGTTACGCGTGGCGTGGCATTCAAGCCGTCTCCGCAGACCGTCAGTTCGGGCCGCGCGACGGCTGCCGATCGTGGTCGCGTGCTGTACGAGGAACACTGCGCGAATTGCCACGGCAAGGCGGGCGAAGGCAAGGCGAGCGCGTGGCCGGCGCTGGTCGGCAACCGCACAGTATTGATGGCAAACACATCCAACCTGTTCCGCGTGGTGCTTTCGGGCGGTTTCGCGCCCGCCACGGCGGGCAATCCGCAGCCGCATGGCATGCCGCCCTTCTATCACCTGCTGGGCGACGACGACCTGGTCGCGCTGCTCAACTACGTGCGCGGTGCCTGGGGCAACAACGCACCGGCAATCACTACGCTGGACCTGATTCACTACCGAGACGCACTGCGTGTCGCACGACCCTAGGGAAACGCTGAACAAGTCTCACGCGCACGTCGCATCAATGGGCTTGGGCGATCTGCGAGCCATCGATCGACGGCGAACCGCGATGCTGGTTGGCGAGCGCCTGTGCTGCTTCATTCGCGGCTTGTAACGCGACGTCATCGACATGACCGGCGACGTAGTCGCGCAGCACGTCCAGCAACTCGACCGCGCGCGGCTGCTCGAGCTGATACCGAACCCGCTCGGCGCAGGCGTGCGCGAAGGCGTAGCGGATGGCGCGAAGCTCGTCCGAATCCAGAGCGTTCGCGTTGGCCAATTGCACGAGCGGCAGGTTCATCTGGTCACCTCAGTGAGCGCGGTGTCGGGTGGTGGGCGGTTCGCGTGCCACTCCGCAGCCCTCAGCGTGGGACTCGTAGCCTCGATGCAACGAAGTGGAATCGAGGCCTTTGTTCATCGAGCCACGGTTGCCCTCGATTCCACTTCGTTGCATCGAGGCTACGCTTGCTACCCCCGCCGCGCCATGAAAAGCAGCTTCTGGAACAGCTCCGTATCCTGCTCGTTTTTAAGCACCGCCCCATACAGCGGCGCCAGCACCTTGCGCTGATCCTTCTCTCGCAGCACGGCAGGGTCGACGTCTTCGGCGAGCAGCAGTTTGATCCAGTCGATCAACTCGCTGGTGGAGGGTTTCTTCTTGAGTCCCGGCAGCTCGCGCAGGTCGAAGAAGGCTTCCAGCGCGGCGCTGACCAGTTCCTGCTTGATGCCCGGATAGTGCACGTCGACGATCTGCTTCATCGTCTCCTTGCTCGGGAACTTGATGTAGTGGAAGAAGCAGCGGCGCAGGAAGGCGTCGGGCAAATCCTTCTCGTTGTTGCTGGTGATGATGAACAGCGGGCGATGCTTCGCGGTGATGGTCTGGTGCGTCTCATACACATCGAACATCATGCGGTCGAGCTCGCGCAGCAGATCGTTCGGGAACTCGATATCGGCCTTGTCGATTTCGTCGATCAACACCACCGTCGGCGTGTCGCTGCTGAACGCGTCCCACAGCACGCCGTGCTTGATGTAGTTGGCGATGTCCTTGACCTTTTCTTCGCCGAGCTGGGAGTCGCGCAGGCGGCTCACGGCGTCGTATTCGTAGAGGCCCTGCTGCGCCTTGGTGGTGCTCTTGATGTGCCATTGCAACAGCGGCCAGCCGAGCGCACGCGCCACCTCTTCCGCCAGCAGCGTTTTGCCGGTGCCGGGCTCGCCCTTCACCAGCAGCGGGCGTTTCAGCGTGATCGCGGCGTTGACCGCGAGCAGCAGGTCGGGCGTGGTGATATAGGAATCGGTTCCCTGAAATTTGGTGGACACGGCGGCTTCGGCTAGGGTTGCGAGGGAAGCTCGTATGATACGGCGCATGAGTACACCCGCCCCCGCTCTCGCCGATCTCCGCAAGGACTACAAGCTCGCCTCGCTGGGCAAGCGCGATCTGGCGGCAGACCCGATCACGCAATTCCAGAAGTGGCTGAACGAGGCGATCAAGGCCGAGCTGCCGGAGCCGACCGCGATGAACCTGGCGACCGTCAGCGCACAGGGACGACCGTCGGCGCGCATCGTGCTGCTGAAGGGCTGCGACGAGCGCGGGTTCGTCTTCTACAGCAACTACGAAAGCCGCAAGGGCCGTGAGCTGGGCGAAACGCAATGGGCCGCGCTGACCTTTCACTGGGTCGAGCTGGAGCGGCAGGTTCGCATCGAGGGCCACGTTGAAAAGGTGCCCGGAGCCGAATCCGACGCCTATTTCAAGTCTCGCCCGCTGGCCTCCCGCATCGGCGCGCACGCGTCGCCGCAGAGCGAGCCGATTGGCAGCCGCGAAGCGTTGATGGCACGCGTCGCCGCCGCGACGGCACGCTACGGCATCCTGCCCGACGGCCCGCCACGCCCGGCGAATTGGGGCGGCTACCTGATCGTGCCGGAACGCGTGGAGTTCTGGCAGGGCCGCCGCTCGCGCCTGCATGATCGGCTTGTCTACATGCGGCAGTTTGGCGGCTGGCACACCGAGCGGCTGGCGCCGTAGCCCGCCAGGCAACGCGACGCGACAGCGCCCCACTCAGGTCCCGATCGCCCGGTGGCGGCGAACGACAGCCCAGTGAACGGGACAGCCGCAGAAGGCGCGCGCGCCGCGGCACGACCGTTGCTGGCGTTGGCGCTTTCGCTGTTTGCGCATGTGCTGATTCTCACCGCGTTGGGCCACTACGTTTCGCTGCTCGATTCGCGATTCGACCCCAAACCGTCGCCGCCACCGGTACTGCCGTTGCAGCTGCGTCTGGAGGCCCCCTCGTCTTCTTCAGGCGCGACAGCCAACTTGATGCCGCCCCCGCCGCGTGTTGCCGAGCGGACTGCGCGCCCGCCGGTACCGCGCGCAGCGACCAGCCGCGTCATCGCCGCTTCTGCCAAACCGGCTTCGGCGCAAGCACCGGCATTCATGGAAGCCCCGCCGCCGCCCAGCGCAGAAGACTGGGCGCTAGCCTCGACCTACACACTCAAGAACAGCAAGCGCTATCGCTTTGAATGGGGGCGACAGGTGCGCAGCATGATGGGCACAGCGTACGCGGGGGTCGATCAAGGCGTGGTGCGTTTGCGCGTTGAGATTGCACCCGATGGCCGCGTGGCGCGCGTGGAAACGCTCTGGAGCACGTCAGCCAAGGCAGAGCGACTCGCACTTGATGCGATTGCGCGACTGCCCGCGTTGCCGCCGACGCCCACGGGGCGCCCACTGGTGTTCGAACGGACCATTTCGTTTCAACCGTACGAGACCGAGGAAACGCCCATCTACCGCCGCGACTGTTTCCCCGACCCGCCCGTGTTTAGCAACCCCTACGCGTGGAACGGCAACGCAACGCCAACGATTGCCGACACCGCGCCCGCCGAGAAACTCGACGCAGCAGCGCTGGCGGAGTGCCGAAAGCAACTGCCCGTGGACTCGATTGAGGCCGAGGTGGTGCATGACCGACGGCAACACAAGCAGTGGCGCTCCAGCGCGATGGGGCACAACTAAGGGACGGCACCCGCGAGCGGCGGATTGGTACGCACGCAATTCTGGCTGTCTGACCATCGTCCATCGGCGACCGCTTCGTTTCCCACCTTGCGTCCGGTGGCTGGCTGCTGGTGCAGTATGGTGTTCTGGCAGATACGCGTGACCATCGGTCTGTCACCGACAGGCGATGACAGGTTTTGCCCGATAGCTACGTCTTACACAGAGACTCAACTATCAGGCAACGCGCTGACGACGATGGCCGACAACTACATTGACCAACCCATTGGCGGGGCGGATGCATCAAGACGCTTGCGTCTGGTTAATTTTGCGGCCCAGAAGGGCGGCCTGGCGCCAGCCCATAGAGAGGCCATCCGCAAGCTCGTCGATGATGTGCGCGGTACCGTGGTTGACGACATTTTCGTCAAGGGGTACGCGCACAACGACATGTCGGTCGCTACCCAACGGGCCGGCGATGTGGCAGAGGAAATCACGAGTCGCGCGAACTGGCTAAGTCCAACGATCAGCCAGTCCGCCGTGAACGCCGCCCCACTGCGTGCTACGCGCGGTGGCAGCGACGCTTACTGGCGGGCGGTGGACGTTCTCGTCTATCAGCGCAAAGGCAATCGGCCACCGCCCCCGCTAAAGAACGATGTGGTGCCGCCGATGCCTGGTCCGAAACGGCACTCCGACTGGGAGGTATATGCCGAGTGGGGTCTGTCGTTCAATGTTGCGCCGATGGCGATGGTTTCGCTGAACGCATATCACTTTCGCCGCAAAGCGCCCCACACTGGGGAAGGCGTGTGGTGCGGTTCAGTACAGTTTGGCGCGGGGCAGTCGATCGAGCTGGCCAAACTCGCAAAGCTTGCGCGACTGGTCAAGGCGGCGGGCGTGGTACGCTTGGTGAGTCTGCTTAACCATCTACCAACGAAAATGCCCACGCCCTTCAAGGCTGCGGCCATAGCCCTGATCAAGCAGGTCGCCGGTCAAGTCACCCAGTCGGATCCGTCATACTCTGACGCGCCCGCGGTGAACCCGTTCGCAGTGAGTGATCTCAACGGAGCAACGGCGTCGGGCAGCGCCGTTGGCGGTGGTGCGTTGACTCGCAGTTGGTCATCCGCCGCTCTCACCGTCACCCAGAAAATGCCGCAGTACGAGCTGAAGATGGAGCGCAGCGCGGGCGGTGTTCGGCCTACGTGGCGCATGGTCGGCTATCACTCGGTGGAACTGTTACATGAAGTCGATGTCGGCGGATGGGCGACAAACCTGCCGCAACTACCCAGCGTTAGCGCGTCATTCGTAGGCGGCCCGTTGATCGTTTTCGGGTGAGTCATCCAAAGGGAGTACAAGTCACGGCTTGCTCCGTTGCAACGATTTCGGACGCATCGAGTAATTCGGCTCGCGAGCGTCGGTAGCGCACACAGTAGCGCTCCAGCGCGATGAGGCACAACTGACGGTCTGCGCCCGCAGCTACCGACTCGGATTCGCGCAGTTCTGGCAGGCCGAACCTCGCGCCCGTTTGTGTCGATTGCTACGAGGCCGCGCCGTCGTGGCTCAATGCACTACGGATGAACTGGGGCGGGCCGCTAGTTCGTCGCGCTATCGCCGTACCTTCAGGCCAAGCGCCTCTGGATCGCGTTCATCGAGTGCCGCAGCGATTTTGAACGCTGCGTTCACAATTCGTGCGGCTTGTTCGGCGCCTAGCTCGTTCACAGCCGCCTGCGGACCGTTTATCGAGCACACACGACCATCGGTGTTTACGCATAGTTGCAGCGACAGCAAACTCTCCGGCCCGCAGTCGAGTCCGCGCTGGCACAAGGCGATCAGGCTCGCTGCCCGCAGATCCTCGCTGTTCCACGCGCTGAAATTCGGAGCCGCACCCATTGCCCGGTCAAGGTGTCGAAAATTCTGTGCCAACCACAGAGTGGCGGAATCACGGTCGCCAAAAGCACTAGTCAGCAAACCGAATTCTGCCGGTGACAGGCCCTTGTTCAGGACGTTGTTGGTCAAGGTAGGCGCCAGCGCCAAGGGTAGCTGTGCGTCGGCGGCAGCTCGTCGCGCTTGAGCCATTTGAACGGATAGATTCGCAAGACCACCGCACAGTGCTGTGAACTTAACGACCACGAGTCGATATGTGCGCCCCATGCGCGCCTCAATCGCTTCAGCCTGATCCTGCGATAGGTCATTTAGGTCGTACCCGGAAATGCAAAGCCGGTACAGCACGGTTCCGCGCATCAGGTCGATTGGATCGGCACTACTCAGCAAGCCAACAGCGATCTGTCGTGGTTGGCTGGAGTGGAGACCGTCCGTCCACAAGATTCCCGGCGGCGCTCTGGGAGGGGTGCGGACGGGGGTGCGAGCCGCAATTGCTGCGTTTGCCGTAGGCGCAGTCCCTGACTGTGCCGCAGGTACGTGCGCGTCTGTGCTTGCGGTGTCGTTGCCCCGCACCGGCGCGAGCGGGCCCTCGCGCACGGAAAGGAAACCGATCGCCAACAAGGCAATCACCCCGAGCGCGATTCGCCGTTTCATACGTTATTGCAGTCGCCGGTGTTCAGTTGATCGCGACGTCGATGGTGCAACTGGTTCTTGCCGTATCCGCAGACACAGCCGATGCGGCGATACCCAAGGCAGCAGAAACTTGCGCAACCGCCTGAGCTGCGCACAGAGTCGCCTGACCCGCAGCCTGCGCGCGCGTCTGCACCAGCCGGTGCGCAAGTCGGCGTAAGGTTGTTAACCGCGTCGCGAAGCAGTTCGGCGATTTTTAGCAATGTTGCACCCGCCTCGGGCGCAGTTCGCCCGCACGGATCATACGCAGTTGGATCAACCGCGTAGTCGTACCAAGCACGCCGCCGCCCTTCTTGCCGGTAATCACACAACTTCCTCGTAGCGTTCTTGCCCTTTCGCCACGCTGCTGGCCGCAGCGAGGAAGTTGCACAGATTCGCACAAATTCTTCTTCTTGAGCAGATTTTCCCGTTTCTGGTTGACTTGAAATTTGCTGTTAATCTGTCGTTGCAAGCAAAATGTCCGGGCCAGGATTCTGCGCGGCAGAAGAAAGCCTGCTTCAAGTCAGGAGTCAGCGGCGCCTTTCCATGCGCTTTCGCTACGGTTCCTTCTGCCGCGCAGACTCCTGCATCAATGCTCGCTTGTCCGCGGGGGTCAAGCCGCGCATGGAATATGTGTGGATGTCTCGCGTAAGACTATTTTTTGCAATTCTTCTGCACACCGAACATGACCTGCCGCCCCGGCTGCGGCGCGTGTTGCATCGCGCCCTCGATTTCGTCGCCGATTCCGGGCATGCCGCAGGGCAAGGCTGCCGGCGTGCGCTGCGTGCAACTGGATGAGGCGAATCGCTGCCGCCTCTTTGGCGATCCGGGGCGGCCGGCCGTGTGCAGCAGCCTGAAGCCGTCCCCTGAGATGTGCGGCGAAAGCGGCGACGTGGCGACCACACAAGCCCACGCAATGCGTTTTCTCGCGGCGCTGGAACGGGCAACGGGTAGCGGTGATCGGTCGCCGCGCTCGAGCTAACAGCTTTTTAGCTCCACCGACTGCTGCGCGGTCATTGCAGGCGGTTTGTTATCTCAGTCGACTTTGCGCTAATTTTTGACGTATCGACCGCCGGCTGGCGGTTTGCGCTGAAAAGCCATTAAAGGCCGCAGTACAATTTTGCTCCCGCCGACTACCGCGAAACCGCTCATGCGCCGCACCACGCTCACCCAGTTTCTTGTTGAACAGCAGCGCTCGGCACGGGCCATCAAACCGGAACTGCGGCTGCTGATCGAGGTGGTGGCCCGCGCCTGCAAGGCGATTGCGGTGAACGTCGGCAAGGGCGCGCTGGCCAATGTGCTGGGCAGCGCCGGCACCGAGAACGTGCAGGGCGAAACGCAGAAAAAGCTCGACGTCATCTCGAACGAAATCCTGATGGAAGCCAACGAGTGGGGCGGTCATCTTGCGGGCATGGCGAGCGAGGAGATGGAGACTTTCCACGAAATCCCCAATCGCTATCCGAAGGGCGAATACCTGCTGTTGTTCGACCCGCTCGATGGCTCGTCGAACATCGACGTGAACGTGTCGATCGGCACCATCTTTTCGGTGTTGAAGTCGTCCGACGAACTGGGGCCGGTGACCGAGAAATCCTTCCTGCTGCCCGGCACCTCGCAGGTGGCGGCGGGCTATGCGGTGTACGGCCCGACCACGCTCTTGGTGCTGACCGTGGGCACTGGCGTGCACTGCTTCACGCTGGATCGTGAGATGGGCTCGTGGGTGCTCACGCAGTCGAACATGACGATTCCGGCGGACACCAAGGAGTTCGCTATCAACATGAGCAACATGCGGCACTGGGAGCCGCCAGTAAGGCGCTACATCGACGAGCTGCTCGCCGGCGAAGAAGGCCCGCGCGGCAAAAACTTCAACATGCGCTGGGTGGCCTCGATGGTGGCCGATGTGCACCGCATCCTCACCCGCGGCGGTATCTTCATGTACCCACGCGACAAACGCGAGCCGGACAAGCCCGGCAAGCTGCGCCTGATGTATGAGGCGAACCCGATGAGCTTCATCGTCGAGCAGGCTGGCGGTGCCGCCACCAACGGCCATCAGCGCATTCTCGATGTACGCCCCGGCAAGCTGCATGAGCGCGTCAGCGTCATTCTCGGCAGCAAGAGCGAGGTGGAGCGCGTGACGGCTTATCACCAGGCGTAGCGCACGCCACTGCGCACCCCGGCGAACCGGCACCATGGCCGACGTGAAGAAGCACAGCCCCGCCAGTGCTCGCACCGCGAGCTTTACCGGCATCACGCGCGAAGCGATTGAGAACAATCACTCCCGCGAAGCCATCAAGGATTCACCGCTCGCGAGCACCCTGCTGTGCGACAACGCGCTGGCCGCGTCGCTCGACGCCATGCTGACCGATTGGGATGGCGCATCGGATGTATACGTCTTTGGCTACGGCTCGCTGATCTGGAACCCATGCATGGAGCATCGCGGCCGGCTCACCGCCACAGTGCGCGGCTACCACCGCCGTTTCTGCCTGTGGAGCAACGTCTATCGTGGCACGCCGGAAAACCCGGGCCTCGTGCTGGCGCTCGATCGCGGTGGTGCGTGTCGTGGCATGGTCTATCGCATCGCCGCGGCGGATGTGCGCAAGGAGCTGACGCTGCTTTGGCGGCGCGAGATGTTCGGCGGCAGCTACCACGCGCGCTGGCTGAACGCGCACACCGAGGAAGGGCCGGTGCGCGCCATCGGATTTGTGATGAACCACGCATCGAGCGCCTACGCGGGGCGCTTGCCGGACGAGGTGGTGGTGGAAAAACTCGCGACCTGCCGCGGTCATTACGGCTCCGGTGCCGACTATCTCTGCCAGACGGCTGCGGCGCTGCGCGCGGCCGGGCTTGACGATCCGCATCTTGATCGGCTGTGCGACCTGTTGACGGCGCGCGAAACGACTTAGGGAAACGCGGCCGGCGTCAACGTCTCATCCGGCCGCTTCGTTGCTACGCCCTGCGCCGAGTTTCAGACTTTCTGAACTGGTCATCGGTGGGCGGCTGTGATACTGTGCGGTCGCACTTTTCAACGCGGCATTACGCACCGGCTGCGCCGCATTTTTACGAGAGGAATGGGGTCATGGGTTTGATCGACGGCGTATTGGGAGCGGTACTGGGTGGCGGTCGCGGAGGCGGTCAGCAGGACCTCATGGGCGCAGTGATTGGCGGTCTCCTTCAGCAGTCCGGTGGCGTCGGCGGGTTGCTCGACAAGCTGCGTCAGGGCGGCCTCGGACAGCAAGCCGATTCCTGGCAGAGCACGGGGCAGAACCTGCCGGTCGATGCGGGCGATCTGATGAAAGTGCTTGGCGGCGTGATGGGTGGTGGCGGTGCCGCGATGCCCGGTGCCGGCGGTGGGGCCAACATGGGTGGCGGCTTGGGTGGACTGCTCGGGCAGGTCCTGGGCGGCGCTGCGCCCGGCGGCTCGGGTGGCTCACTCGGCGACGTGCTGTCGCAGGCAGGGGTGGGGCAAGACCAACTCGGTGGCCTGCTTGCGCAGGTCCTGCCGCAAGTGCTTGACGGCATGACGCCAGGCGGTCAGGTGCCGCAACAACACTCCAATGACATGCTGCAAGGCGTGCTGGGTAGTGTGCTCAAGGGCGCCATGGGTGGCAAGGGCGGCCTTTTCGGCTAACGGCTGCACAGAGCGCAGCGGCGCGTACAATCGCGCCGCTGATCGCGAAACCGGGGCGCGGTCTTGCCACACTCAGGCGAGTCCTTCCTATGCTGCTTCCACGTTCGCTGTGCTCCGTTTTTTCCGCGCTGTTGCTGGGGCTTTTGGTCACCGCTACCAGCGCGCAGGACCTTCCCGCGGACAACGACTTTTTCGTCATCATCCAGTCGCACGACGCGCCGTCTGCGGATAGCGCCAAGTTCCTCACGTACGGCTGGTCGGGCTGGGCAGGCAAGACTATCCGCTGGCGATACAACGACGCTAACCGCCCGACCAACCTGGTGGCCACTGCCGCGACGATGATTGCCCAGTTGCAGGCGGCGATGAACAAATGGTCGGCCGTTTGCGCAGTGCAGTTTGTCTACGACGGTACGACATCCACCGCGCCAAGTCTCGCCACCAGCAATCGCGACGGTACCAACGTGATCGGCTGGGGCGCGCTTTCCGGCAACACCACGGGGGTCACTTACTCCTCGGCCAGCGGCCCCAATGCCAGTTCACTCACCATCGACGAGTCCGACATGGTGATCAACTATCAGTTCAACCCGGTGCTTGCCGCGACACTGGTCCACGAGCTTGGTCACATGATTGGCCTTCGCCATTCCAATGTTGAGCAGCAGGTAATGTCGGGGCCCAACACCGCTCCGGACCCATCGACCGCGTACACGGGTTACAGCGAGCTTCAGGCCGACGACATTGCCGGCTGTCGCGCGCTCTATGGGGCGTCCGCGTCATCCGGCGTGCCCGTGGCGACGCCAAGCACGACGGCGATGAGCTTTGCAGATACCGCCGTTGGCTTCTCCAGTACGCAGCAGATCCTCTCGCTCAACAACACGGGCAGCGCGCCGCTCAGCATTTTCGCTGTCGTGCTGGCTGGCGACGACTTCATGCTGCAAAGCGCCACCTGCGCACCGGGTGACGTGGTGGCCGTCGGTGGCGTGTGTGGGGTGACGCTGCGTTTCACGCCGCGATCAGCGGGCCCGCGCAGCGGCTCACTCACCATCACGCACAGCGCGGGACCCGGCAGTAGCGTCATTGCATTGAGCGGCGTGGGCACGGCCGGCAATGCCCCCGCCACGCGCGAGATGGTGGAGTACCGTTACGCGCCGCTGGATTATTACTTCATGACCTCGCGCGACAGCGACAAGACGGTGCTCGACGCTACCAGCGGATGGGGGCGAACCGGCAACAATTTTCTGGTTTATGCCTCGCAAAACGGCTCCACACGTGGCATCACGCGCTTTTACTTCGACCGTGTTGCGCGCAGTGCGTCGCGCGGCAGCCACTTCTATACGCTGCTCGATAGTGATGTCGCTTTGCTGAATGCGCAAAACCCCGGCCGCAGCACGGCGCCGGGACTGCCACAAAACGAGGGGGTCGATTCGTACGCCTGGCTGCCGGCAACGGTCAGTTCGGGCAGCGTTTGTCCAGCAGGTCAGTCGCCGGTGTATCGCCTGTTTCGCGGCGCGACTCGCTTTCCTGACGACCCTAACCACCGCTTCACCACCAGCGTCGCAACCTACAACGCGTTCATGGCGCAGGGGTGGGATGGCGAAGGCGTGAGCTTTTGCGTGCCAACCAACTAGGGCGCGGTGACGTGCCGCCGCCTTTCGGAGCTGAGTTTTGAATTTGTTTGATGCGACGATCATGGGCATCGTCGAAGGCGCGACCGAGTTTCTCCCCATCTCCAGTACCGGTCATCTGATCGTGGCAGGCTCGTTGCTGGGCGTGCATGACGAACGCGGCAAGGTGTTCGAAATCGCCATCCAGATCGGCGCCATCTTTGCGGTCGTGTGGGCGTATCGAGAGCGATTCAACGGCGCCATCAAGGGCGTGACACGTATCAGCAACGCGCAGCGTTTCCTCTGGAATCTGTTTGTCGCATTTCTTCCAGTCGCTATGCTCGGGTTGCTGTTGAACAAGTACATCAAGGCGGTGCTCTTCAACCCGTACGGTGTCGCCGCTGCGTCGATCGTCGGCGCGCTGGTGATCTTCTGGGTGGAGCGACCATCGAAGCTGGCCGATCGGGCGGTCAATGCGCGGGTGCGTGACGTTGACGACATGAGCACGCTCGACGCGGTCAAAGTCGGCTTGGCTCAGTGCTTCGGCCTGTTTCCCGGCATGTCGCGCTCAGGCGCCACGTTGATCGGTGGCATGCTGTTCGGGTTGTCACGCAACGTAGCCACTGAGTTCTCCTTTTTCCTCGGTGTACCGACGCTGGCGGCCGCAAGCCTCTACTCGCTCTGGAAAGAGCGCACACTGCTTTCCACCGCCGATATTCCGAACTTTGCGGTCGGACTGGTGGTGTCATTCATCGTTGCGCTCATCGTGATCCGCTGGCTGATCCGCTTCGTTGCGACGCATTCGCTGCGCGTTTTCGCTTGGTACCGCATCGCGTTCGGCGCGCTGATTCTCGCGGCCGGCGCTCTGGGCTGGGTGCAATGGCCGGCTTCGTAGCGACGATGTGGACGAACTTTCCTGACTCATACGCGACCCTGCGCGCGCGACTCAGCCCGACAGCCGCACGACGATGCCGATCAGTGCGCAAAAGGCAATCGTCTCCATCGCCCCGCGCTTGAAGCGGACAAACCCGATCAGTGCGACGGCAGCAATGACCGCAGCAAGTCGGTCAATCCCGCCCTCGAATCCCTGCGGCCAGAACGTGTGCTGCGCGAAGAAAACGCCCAGCGAGGCGATCACGCCGACCACCGCCGCCGTAATGCCGGTGAGCGGTGCGTGCAACGTGAGCGAGCGACGCGTGCTTTCGATGAATGGTGCCCCGGCAAAGATCATCATGAAGCTGGGCAGGAAGGTGAAGAACGTCACCACGGTTCCGGCCAGCAGGCCGCTTGCAAGGGGCGAACTGGCGACGGCATGCTTCACGCCACCGAGATAGCCAACAAAGGTGAGGATCAGGATCAGCGGGCCGGGCGTGGTCTCGCCAAGCGCGAGGCCGTCCATCATCTGCGCCGTAGTGAGCCACTGATATTTCTCCACTGCGGCCTGCGTCACATACGGCAGCACGGCGTAGGCTCCTCCAAACGTGACCAGCGCAGCGGACGTGAAGAATTCGGCCATGTCGGTCAGCGCCCCGCCCGGCAGCACCCCGTATACGGCAGCACCGAGCGCAACAAATGCCGCCATCAGCAGCAACGAATGTCGCCAGGAAAAACGGGCATGTGCCGGCGGCGGCGTGTCATCATCGATTAGGGCGTGCGCGTGCCTTCTTGCCTTGCCATCGCTGTGGCTGCCGGTGATCCACCTTGGGCGTAGCCTGCCGGCGACCCAGCCGACGAGGGCCGCCACCGCGACCACCCAAGGGAAGCTCAATTTCAGGAAGCTCACCGCAGCGAAAGCGCCGATCGCAAGCACCCACCACACGGCATGATTGAGCGACTTGCTTGCGATGCGATAGACGGCAAACAGCACCAATGCGACTACGGCCGGCTTGACGCCCCAAAGTACCGCCTGCAGGAGCGGTGTCTGGCCAAACGCGAGATAACACCAGGCCAACCCCATCATGATCAACGCGCCGGGCAGCACGAACAGACCGCCCGCGATTACGCCGCCCCAGCTTCGGTGCATGAGCCAACCAATGTAGGTGGCCAGCTGCTGCGCCTCGGGACCGGGCAACAGCATGCAGTAGTTGAGTGCGTGCAGGAAGCGGCGCTCGCTGATCCAGCGATGACGCTCGACCAGCTCCTGCCGCATCATGGCAATCTGTCCGGCTGGGCCACCAAACGAGATGAAGCCGAGCTTCAGCCAGAAGCGCAGTGCCTCGCCAAGGCTGGGCATTGTTGGTGCGTTTTCCGTATCAGTCAACGTGCTCATGCCAGTTTCCAGTTGTGCTTTTCGTCGTTGGCGGCAACGGCATCGCGCACCCAGCGATAGAGCGCGTCGTAGACCGGCATCATCGCTTGCAGCATCGCGTGATCGTCGGCGATCTGTCGCGAGAAGCCTAGCGAAATTGCCAGCAACCCAGCGCTTGTCGTTGCAAGTTGTCGAGTGTCAATGTCGGCGCCGCACACGATGCCGTTCATCCTCTACAGCGCGGAACTGATCAACTCGAATGTGAATCGGCGAGAAACGCGGAAGGTTACACGCAAGACCGTGGCGACGGTGTCGCGCTAACGAATCGATGGCGGCACTGTGCCTGCCGGCATGACGGGTTTCACACCAAACACGATACCCACCGTCACCAGCGCCAGACCCAGCAGCAGGTTCCAGTACAGCGGCTCGCCGAGGAAGAGCACTGCGGCAAGCGCCGACAAACCTGGCACCACAGCCGTAATCATGGTTGAGCGAATCGGGCCGAACGTCTCCACCATACGCACAAAGGTGATGCCTGAGATCACGACCGAGCCAATGCCCTGCACCAGCGCCTGAAACACGATCTCGCTCCACGGCGCCTCGCGCAGATGGCTGACGATCACGCCCGTCCACACCAATAGTGCGTAGACTGGCACAAAGGAGAAAGCGGCGAATACACACACCGCGATGGTTGCGGGAATCGCGGCCAGTTGATGTTTGCGCGCATAAACCGTGTAGCAACTCCAGCAGAAGGACGATGCAAGAAACAGCACGTCACCCTTCCACACCTCACCCCCGCCGGTATCGATGAATGCCCGCAGCAAACTGCTACCTCCCACCAGCATCCCGCCGCCGATGATCAGTGCCAGGCCGACCCAGCGGCGCCTTGTCACTGGCGTGCCGATCACGAAGATCGCAATAAGTGTGGTCCACAGTGGCAGCATGCCCGGCATCAGCACCGACGCGTGCGCAGCGGGCGCAAATAGAAAGCCGCTGTAAGCCAGGCTCGCATAGAGCAACGCGGCGAGCGTGCCGGCGATGGCGGTAGTGCGCCACGGGTAGGGCGAAAGACCCAGCCACATCTTCCCGCCAGCCGGATCATTGCGGGCGCGAGCGCGGCGCACCCACCACCAACCCCATGGCAGCATGACCGTGGCCGCGCCGATCATGCGCACGAAAGCAATGTCGAACGGTGTCAGCGTTTTATGCGCCATCGCGCGCGCAATGACGATGAACGCCGTCCAGATGGTCACCGTCACGGCTGCCGCTGCGATGCCGATTCTGCGCCGGGTCGCGATCTCTGGAATGTTCATCGGAGCAATTATCCGTGGTGGCGTTGAGGCCGCGAGCGCAATATCAGCAGCCTAGAATGGCGTTGTGTCATCCATCAAGACGGCGGTCTCTGCCGGCGCGCTGCTCGCGGCCGCCGCGCAATTCGGCTTTGCTGCCAAAGCCATTTTCATCAAGCTCGCCTACGCGGCGCATCCGGGGCTGGACGCGGTCACGCTGCTTGCGATTCGCATGCTGTTTTCGCTGCCGTTTTTTCTGTTCATGGCCTGGCTGGGCACCCGCGACAAGGGCGACGGCGCGGTGCCGCGACAGCCCCTCTCGCGTAGCGACTGGGGCTTTGTGATCCTGCTCGGTTTCATCGGTTACTACCTCTCCAGCTTTCTCGACTTCTGGGGTTTGCAGTACATCAGCGCGGGGCTTGAGCGGCTGATACTGTTTACCAACCCGACCCTCGTCGTTGTCTTGTCGGCGCTCTTCCTGCGCAAGCACATCACGGCGCGCACTGCGCTGGCGCTACTGGTTTCCTATGCAGGGCTCGCGCTGGCCTATTGGCACGATTTGGTGATCACCACCGACACCCGTGCCCTGGTGGCCGGGACCGTGCTGGTGTTCCTGTCCGCCCTCTGCTATGCAATTTACATGATGGTAGGCGCCGGCCTCACGCGTCGCATCGGAAGCACGCGTTTCACGGCGTACATGATGTTGGTGGCAACCGGATTTGTCATGGCGCAGTTTTTCATCATGCGGCCGCTTTCAGCGCTTGATCTGCCCCCGAAGATCTACCTCTACGGCGTTGGGCTGGCCATCTTTTCAACCGCAGCGCCGGTGTGGATGATGGCCGAGGCGCTCAAGCGCATCGGCGCACGCGACGCTTCAATGATCGGCACCGTCGGACCGGTCATCACCATTTTGCTGGGGGCCATGTTTCTTGGCGAGCAGGTGTCGCTGCTGCAACTGATCGGTGCAGCCCTCGTGCTGACCGGTGTAGCGATGATCTCTTTTAGCAAGGCCGTACCGAAACAACCCGACACACCAGCGACCCGGTAGTTGCTGACGGAAAGACCGGGAAAGATGCACCAGGAGTCGGCGCGGGGGACTCCTGAGCGCTGTATTCCCGCATGCCTCTTGCAACATGACCATGCGCACCTGCTTCGCACTGCTGTGCGCAACGCTGGTCTTGCTTTCAGGTACGCATGCTGCCATCGGCAAGGCCCACGACGCACACCGGCCTGGCGTGACCGACCGCACGCCACGTATCGCAGTTATCTCCGTATTCGAGCCGGAACTGGCGACGAAGAGGAATGGGACGAACAAGCGTGGCTATCGCGTCAACGGCGCGCCCTACATCGCGTCCCGCAGACTGAGCGACCTCGCTGGCGGCGACAAAGGCGAAAACGAGATCGAGGACATTCTTCAAGCTCACAGCAGACAATTCGGTGAATGTGCCGATGGCGTTTCTGTCTCCCTGGACGTAACCGGCTTCGACGCTGGACCGCACAGCGCGTAGCTTTTTCTACGATTTCGCGTCAAACGGGGGTTTGTGCGTTGAATAGTAGAAAGTCGGCTTCATGCCATTTCTGGCGTCGCGCATCCAGCAGTGGAGTGTTCCGCAATTAGCCAAACGCCTGACCTCACACCTGTCAGCTTTTTTGCTTCGCCGGTCGCTTCCAGTTCGCAATCGTCACCGGTTTGCCGCGCGCGACCGTGAGCGCGCCAGGCGGCGTGCTTTTGGTGACGGTGCTGCCGCCGCCCACCGTGCCGCCCGCGCCGATGGTGACCGGTGCCACGAGAACGCAATTGCTGCCCACGTGCACGTCGGCCTCAATGACGGTGCGGCGCTTGTTGGCGCCGTCGTAATTGGCGGTGATGGAGCCAGCACCGTAGTTGACGCGCTCGCCAACGGTGGCGTCGCCGAGGTAAGCCAGATGATTGGCCTTGGCCCCTTTCGCGAGCGTTGAGTTCTTCACCTCAACGAAGTTGCCGATGTGCACCTCGTCCCCGAGCTGCGCTCCAGGACGCAGGCGCGCGAAGGGGCCGATCAGCGCGCCTTCACCGATAACAACGCCGTCGAGATGACTCATCGCATGAACGACGGTGCCATTGCCGATCTTGCTGTCACGAATGACGCAGTTCGGACCAATGCGGACGTTGTCGCCAATTTCTACGTTGCCTTCGAAGACACAGCCCGAATCGATGAACACGTCGCTTCCGCACGCAAATCCGCCTTCGAGTGACGTGCGGAAATCAATACGCGACGGGTCGGCCAGCGTGACCCCGTGCGCCATCGCGCGGATGGCAAGTTCGCGCTGTTTCGCTCGCTCCAGCGCAGCCAATTGAATCTTGTCGTTCACGCCCGCGATTTCCGTCTCCGAGTCAGGTTGCGCGGTCGCCACGCGCAGACCGTCCACCGCAGCCATCGCGATGACATCCGTGAGATAGAGCTCACCCTGCGCGTTGTGCGGCGTCAGCTTCGCCAGCGCGCCGCGCAACCACGCGGTCGGAGCGGCCATGATGCCGGTGTTCATTTCATGGATGGCGAGCACCGCGTGGTCGTTCGCCGCCAGCGCATCCTTGTGCTCGACGATGCGGGTGACTTCGCCCGCTGCATTGCGCACAATGCGGCCATAGCCCGCCACGTCCTCCACCACGCAGGTCAACAGCGCGAAGGTCTGCTCGTTGGCGAGTGCCGCCAGCTTCGCCAGCGTTTCGCTGCGAATCAACGGCGTGTCGCCGGTGACGAGCAAGGTGATGCCATCGGATTCGACAGGCGCGAGACCCACGGCGGCGGCGTGGCCGGTACCGTTCTGCGGGCTTTGCAGCGCCCAGGTCACCTGCGCTTGTGGAAACGTCGCGCGCACATCTTCTGCGCCATGTCCGACGACTACGACGGTTTGCGCTGGCGACAGGGCAGACACACTGGCCAGCGCATGGGCCAGCAGCGGCTGGCCGGCGAGCGGTTGCAGCACCTTCGGCAAGCGCGACTTCATGCGCGTGCCCTTGCCGGCGGCGAGAACGATGACGGAAAGCGGTAGAGCGGCTGGTCTCATGGGCACTCGGTGATAGCGATGCTGCTGCGATGCAGCAGTTCTGATGGCAGGGATTCTACGGAGAGCGCCCCGTGCTGGCGCCCATACAATGAAGCGTCTCGAACAGAGGATCCCGGAATGAACTTCGCAACGCGCGCGGCGATGGTGGCCGCACTGACCGTGACGCTCGGCGCGTCGACAACTGTGGCGGCCGACGATTGCAAAAACCGCGGTGAACTCGACAACAACTATTGCGACGAAAACGGCGATCTCGTTGCCGAGCCCCCCAAGGACAAAAGCAAGTGGAAGGACCCGAACACGCTGGTCTTCGCTTACACGCCGATTGAAGACCCGGCCGTCTACCAGAATCTCTTCAAGGGTTTCACCGATTACCTCGCCGCCTGCACGCAGAAAAAGGTGGTCTATTTCACGGTGCAAAGCAACGCCGCGCAAATCGAGGCCATGCGTTCTGGCCGTCTGCACGTGGCCGGACTGGCTTCCGGCGAAACCGGCTTTGCCGTGAATCTCGCCGGCGCCGTGCCCTTCGCCATCAAGGGCAACAAGGATGGGCCCCGGCTTTACCGTCAGGTCGTGGTCGTGAAGAAAGACGGCCCGATCAAGGCCATTGCGGATCTCAAGGGCAAGAAAGTCGCACACACGTCCCCGTCATCCAATTCCGGGCACCTTGCGCCGCTGGCCCTCTTTCCCAAAGAAGGCATCACGCCGGGCAAGGATTACAACATCGTGTTTTCCGGCAAGCACGACCAGTCCCTGGCTGGCGTGCTGAAAGGCGACTATGACGCCGCCCCGATCACCAGCGATATTTACGACCGCTGGGTCATGCGCGGCCAGATGAAAGCCGACGACGTGCGCGTGATCTATCGCAGTGGCACCTTCCCGACGTCTGCATTTGCCCATACACACGACCTCGCGCCCGCGCTGGCCGAGAAGGTGAAGAAGTGCTTCTTCGACTACAAGTTCTCGCCCGAATTGCAGAAAGAATTTCTTGGCGACGACCGCTTCCTGCCAGTCGACTACAAGAAGGACTGGGAACTGGTACGCGCAGTTGCCGTGGCGTCGGGAACGCCGTATAACCGGGCGCAATTCGACAAAGAAAACGCCAAGAAGAAATGAGGAGCCATCCGATGAAAAAAGTACTGCTGTCGGCGACCTTGATCGCCGGTTTCGCTGTCGCAGCCACCAGCGCGTGGTCGCAAGCCGCCTGCAAGAACCGCGGCGAACTCGATGTGAACTACTGCGACGAGAACGGTGACCTGGTCGCCGATCTGCCAAAGGACCCGAAGAAGTGGAAGAACCCGTCCACGCTGGTCTGGGCGTACACCCCCGTGGAAGACCCGGCGGTCTACGAAAAGATTTTCTCGCCATTCACCCAACATCTCGCAGCGTGCACCGGCAAGAAAGTTGTCTTCTTCCAGGTGCAGAACAACGCCGCAGAGATTGAGGCCATGCGCTCGGGCCGGTTGCACGTCGCCGGTTTTTCCACCGGACCGACTGCATTTGCGGTGAACGTGGCCGGTGCCGTGCCATTTGCAGTGAAGGGGTATGAGAAGGATTTTCAGGGCTACAACCTGATCACGATCGTCAAGTCGTCAAGCGCGTACCAGAAACTCGCCGACCTCAAGGGCAAAAAGGTCGCGCACACCTCGCCGTCCTCGAACTCCGGCAACATGGCGCCGCGTGCACTGTTCCCGAAAGAAGGCATCACGCCCGAGAAGGACTACACGGTGGTCTATTCCGGCAAGCATGATTCGTCGATTCTCGGCGTGATGAAAGGTGACTATGACGCAGCACCGGTGGCGTCAGACGTGTTTGAGCGCATGGCGCGCCGCGGTCAGATCAAGGAGGCCGACTTCCGCGTGATCTATCGCAGCAAGAAGTTCCCGACCTCGAGCTTCGCGTATGCGCACGACCTCGAACCGAAACTCGCGGACAAAGTGCTCTCGTGCTTTTATGACTATCGCTTCACGCCCGAGATGAAGAAGGCATTTGACGGCGCCGACCGCTTCTTCCCGATTAACTACCAAACCACCTGGTCGCCCGTGCGTGAAGTGGCGGCGGCTGGCGGCGAAAGCTTCGGCAAAGCCGCCTACGTCAAGGAAACCGAACGTGAAGCCGCAGCGGCCGCGGCCAAGAAGAAGTAGCGCGCGCTCGCGCGCAGGACGAAAGACGAAGGACGAGTGACGTGAACGATTCGATCACTTCGTGCTGCGTTTGTCATTCATCATTCGTCATTCGTCCTTGCGAAGCAACCCAATGAGCACTCTCTCCATCAAGCACCTCGTCAAGGAATACGTTCCCGGCAAACCGGTGCTGAAGGACATCTCACTTGACATCGAAGGTCGTGGCATCACCGCGATCATCGGGCCCTCGGGCACCGGCAAATCCACGCTGATCCGCTGCATCAACCGGCTGGTCGATCCCACCTCGGGCGAGATTCTGTTTGAAGGCAAGGATCTGGCCAAGCTCTCCGGCCAGCCCTTGCGTGAAGCCCGACGCCGCATTGGCATGGTGTTTCAGGAGTACAACCTCGTTGAGCGGTTGACGGTCATGGAGAACGTGCTCTCCGGTCGGCTTGGCTACGTGAGTGCATGGACGGCTTGGCGGCGCAAGTTCGACGACGCCGACATTCAGAAGGCGTTCGCGTTGCTGCAACGGGTTGGCCTTGCCGATTTCGCGAATCGCCGCGCCGATGAACTTTCGGGCGGCCAGCGCCAGCGGGTTGGCATTGCGCGCGCCGTGATGCAGAGCCCGGGCCTGCTGCTGGCCGACGAACCCACCTCGTCGCTCGACCCGAAAACCTCGGTCGAAATCATGGAGCTCATGCGTGATCTCGCCGCCGAGAACAAGATCCCAGTGATGATCAACATCCATCAGGTGGAGCTGGGCAAACGCTACGCCGAACGAATTGTCGGCATGAGCGGCGGGCTGGTCGTCTACGACGGCGCGCCGGATGGGCTGGATGGCGACGTGCTGCGCAAAATTTACGGCGGCGAAGATTGGCTGGCAACATGAACCGCAGAACGCTTTGCACCCTTCGCGCGGGGTCGGCGTGACTCCCACCGCCGTCACCCGCTCGGACTTCTTTGCGCCATCGATGGCCAGGCGGTTGGCGTATGTCGCCGTGCTGGCCTATCTGGTCTACGCCGCGGCGACGCTCGGCCTGTCGCTGGAGCGCGTGGAGAGGGGCGTGGGCTACGGGCTGCGCTTTCTGGCCGGGTTCTTTCCGCCCAACTTCACTGAGACCGACATTGTCCCGGGCCTGCTGGAATCGCTCCAGATCGCCTTTCTCTCGTCGCTGATCGGCACGGTCATCGCCGTTCCGGTCGCCGTACTGGCGGCTCGCAATCTGATGCCGGCGGGCGTGAGCTGGGCGGCGCGTCTGGTGATCATCTTCTGCCGGTCCTTTCATCCGGTGATTGTTGCCATCATCGCGGTCAAGGCGGTGGGCTTTGGTGCGCTGGCCGGCATCATTGCGCTCACCTTTGCCAGCGTCGGCTTCGTCGGCAAACTGCTCGCTGAGGCGATCGAGGAGATTTCGAAGAAGCAGATCGAAGCCGTGCGCGCCACAGGCGCCTCGTTCATGAACGTCATCGCCTTCGGCGTGGTGCCGCAAGTCATGAACCGTTTCATCGGTTTCGTCGCCTACGAGACCGACAGCAATCTGCGTAACTCCACGATGGTCGGCGTGGTTGGGGCGGGCGGCATCGGCGGTACGCTGTTCTCGGCGTTCCAGCGCTTTGACTACAACTTTGTCGCGGGCATCATCCTCGCGATCATCGGGCTCGTGATGATCGGGGAAGTGCTGCAGATTTACGTGAAGCGGGTATTTCGATGAGCGTCGATCCGCTCTCCGCGACGGCCGAGTTGCAACGCTGGGTTCGTTTCACGCCGGCGCAGCGGCTGGCCCGCACGGCCGTCTTCTTTGTCGTGGTAGCCGCAATCGCGTGGGCTCTGAAAACCATCGAGATCATTCCGGAGTTTCTTTACGACGCACCGGAGCAAGTGGTCGACATGGGCAAGCGCATGTGGCCCATCGATTGGGGTCATTTCTGGCCCGTGGTCTGGCCCGCGCTGATTGAGACCCTGCATATCGCCGCCATGGCGACCATCCTCGGTCTGCTGATGGGCATCCCGGTCGGTTTTCTCGCGGCGCGCAACGCGACGCCCGTGGTCTGGCTCAACGCGATTGCCCGCTTCGTTCTGGTCGCCACGCGCTCGATCTCCACCTTGATCTGGGCGCTATTCTTCGTTGCGATGTTTGGTCCTGGCCCGCTGGCTGGCGCACTGGCCATCGCCTTCCACTCCATCGGCTTCATCGGCAAGATGTTCTCCGAAGGCGTGGAGGAGGCCAATCGCGGCAGCATCGAGGCGCTGCAGGCCGCGGGCGCGACGCGCATGCAGCAGATTCTGATGGGTTACTGGCCGCAGGTGATTCCGACCTTCTGGTCCATTGCCCTCTTCCGTTGGGACATCAACGTACGCGAATCCGCCGTGCTCGGCCTGGTCGGCGCCGGCGGTATCGGCATGGCGCTCAATGCCGCGATCGACCTGATCCAGTGGGAGCGCGTCGCGCTGATCCTTTTCACCATCTTCATCGTGGTCATCCTCATCGAAACCATCGTCACCCAGATTCGCAAGCGGGTGATTTGAGGGTGACGGCTGCGCCGTCAGGACGAAAGACGAAAGACGAAGGACGAATGACGACATCGGTCTACGGCATTCCGAACTGCGACAGCGTCAAGAAGGCGCGCAAGCTGCTCGACGGGCGCGGCGTGGCCTACGTGTTTCACGACTACCGGAAGCAGGGCGTGCCGGACGCGCTGCTGCGCCGGTGGGTGCAGGCGAAGGGTTGGGAAGCGCTGCTCAATCGCAAAGGGACGACGTGGCGCACGCTGGATAATCCGACGAAAGCCTCCGTCACCGATGCGGAAACGGCCATCGCGGTGATGCGGACCCACCCGAGCACGATCAAGCGACCTGTGGTTGTGTCGGGCGCGACGCTGGTGGTTGGCTTTGACCCGGATGCGCTCGATTCGCTTTGAGAGCTTGTCTGGTCGTCACTCAATGGCCGAGGACGATTTGACCTGGCTGCGCAGCACGAATTTCTGAATCTTCCCTGTCGAGGTCTTCGGCAGCGTGATGAACTCAACGCGCTTGGGCACCTTGAAGCGCGCGAGGCTGGCGCGACAGTGTTCGATCAGTGCCTGCTCGGTGGTGCTGGCGCCCGGCTTGAGCTCCACGAACGCGCACGGCACCTCGCCCCAACGTGCATCCGGCTGCGCTACCACCGCGGCGAGCATCACGGCCTCGTGGCGGCAGAGCACGTCTTCGACCTCAATCGACGAAATGTTCTCGCCGCCGGAAATGATGATGTCCTTGCTGCGGTCCCTGATCTTGACGTAGCCATCGGGGTACATCACCGCAAGATCGCCGGTGTGGAACCAACCGCCGGCAAACGCTTCCTGAGTCGCTGTCGGGTTTTTCAGGTAACCCTTCATCACCGCGTTGCCGCGAAAGAAAATCTCGCCCATCGTTTCGCCGTCGGGCGGAATCGGTTGCATCGTATCCGGGTCGAGGACGGTCACGTCTTCCTGTAGGGGGTAGGGCACCCCCTGGCGGCCGTTCAGCGTTGCACGTTCGGCGAGCGGGAGTGTCGCCCAGTCTGCCTGCTTCGCGCATACGGAAGCAGGACCGTAGACCTCGGTCAGCCCGTAAACGTGGGTAAGCTCGATGCCGGCGGCCTCACAGCCCTCGATCACGGCAATGGGCGGCGCAGCGCCCGCAATCAGGCCGTGCAGTTTTTGCGTGATGCCGTCACGTAGTGTTGCTGGCGCATGGATCAACATGCTGTAGACGATCGGTGCGCCGCAAAGGTGCGTGACGTGGTGCGCTCGGATCAGCGGATAGATCAACGCCGGATCGACGCGGCGCAGACACACGCTGGTGCCTGCGATCAGCGCCATCGTCCACGGAAAACACCAGCCGTTGCAATGAAACATCGGCAACGTCCACAAATAGGTGGCGTGATGCGGCAGCTGCCACGAAATCACGTTGCTCGCCGCGTTGAGGTACGCACCTCGATGGTGAGTCACCACCCCCTTCGGGTTGCCGGTGGTGCCCGAGGTGTAGTTGAGCGCGATGGCGTCCCACTCGTCAGCCGGCAGTTGCCAGACAAACGCCGGGTCGCCCTCCGCCAGCAGTGCTTCGTACGTCAAACTGCCCAGTGCTGCGCCCGGCGGCGCCAATTCGTCCTCGCAGTCCACCACCAGCGGTCGCCCGTGGGTGGGCAGCATCGCCAGCGCCTTGTCGATCACGCCAGAAAACTCCCGATCCGTCAGCAACACTTTCGCCTCGCCGTGCTGCAACATGAACGCGATGGCTTCGGCGTCCAGCCGTGTGTTGAGCGTGTTGAGTACGGCACCCGTCATCGGCACGCCGAAGTGCGCCTCGAGCATCGCCGGCACATTCGGCAACATCGCCGCAACCGTGTCGCCACGCCCGATGCCGCGAAGCGCAAGCGCCGAGGCGAGGCGTCGGCACCGCGCGTAGGTCTCTGCCCACGTTTGCCGCAAATTGCCGTGGACGATTGCGACGCGGCCGGGAAACACCCGCGCGCTGCGCGCGAGATAGCTGAGCGGCGACAGGGCAACGTGGTTGGCGGAATTCTTGTCGAGTCCGATGTCGTAGGCGGTGGCTTGGGTCATGCTTTCATGGCTCCAGAACGGTTGCGCGACGCGGTGTCGCAGGCGGCGCGCCCGGGTCGGCAATGGCGCAGCTCATGCCGCCTTTCGCACCGCACATTCGGTCACGTCCAGCGGCAGTATGCGCACGGATTCCCCCTGCACCACCGCTGCACTGTGCGGCGCCACCGCGACCCACTCCGGGCAACATGGATTGGCACGATCCTGCAACGGTTCGGACGCAACGATGGTGCCATGGTCGCAGCGGTTGAGGTAGAGGGTCGGCGGGCGCTCGTCGCTTGAGTAGCGAAAGGCGTAGATGGTCTCGCCGTCGGCCAGCGCGGCGGCAAAGCGCAACGGGGCGACGACGCCGGCGTCGGCCATCATGCGCCGAACTTCCCCGAGCATCGCGGCCATCGAGTCGATCGGCGCTATCCCCTGCTCGATGTGGTTCACTGCGAGCAGGAACATGAGTTCAGAATCGGTCGCGCCTTTCCGGGCTGTGTACAGCTCGTCTGGCAGGAGGCCTTCCATGCGGCGGCGAATCTTCGCATAGTCACCAATCTGGCCATTGTGAATAAACAGCCAGTGGCGATAGCGAAACGGGTGACAGTTCTGCCGCGCCACCGAGGTGCCCGTGGTCGCCCGCACATGCGCAAAGAACAGGGGTGAGCGCACGGCGGCGCAGAGTGCGAGCAGGTTCTCATCGCTCCACGCGGGTGTCACTTCGCGATACACGCCGGGTTCACGGCGATCGGCGAAGCCGGTGTACCAGCCGATGCCAAAACCATCGCCGTTCGTGGTGAGCTTCGCTTCCTCCGCCTGCATCGACTGGCGCACCAGCGAGTGCTCGGGTTTGCAAACGAGGTCTTCCAGAAAAATCGGTTCGCCGGAGTAGGCAAGCAGTCGGCACATAGTGAGAAGTGAGCCGCGACTTGCAGGCCGCAGCGGCTGTTACGCTTGCAAATCATTATTTCACGCGGCCCGGCACGCCATGTCGAAAACCTCTTCTTCTGCGCGCAGCGACTGGCTGGCACTCGCCATCGGCCGCATCGAGGCGGACTTTCAGCGCTCGGCCGACACCCATTTGATCGCGCTGCCGATCAGCGAGTTTGCCGCCGCCGGTATTGATTTCTACTTCAAGGACGAATCAACGCATCCGACCGGAAGCCTGAAGCACCGGCTGGCGCGCTCGCTGTTCCTGTACGCACTGTGCAACGGCTGGCTGCGCGAAGGGCAAACCGTGATCGAAGCATCCAGCGGCTCCACTGCCGTGAGCGAGGCCTATTTCGCGCGGCTGCTCGGCTTGCCGTTCATCGCCGTCATGCCGCGCAGTACGTCTGCGGAGAAGATCGCGCAGATCGAGTTCTACGGCGGGCGCTGCCATTTCGTCGATCGCGCTGCCGAGGTGTACGACGCATCTCGCCAGCTCGCCCGCGAAACGGGCGGGCACTACATGGACCAATTTACATACGCCGAGCGTGCCACCGACTGGCGCGGCAATAACAACATCGCCGACAGCATCTTCACCCAGATGGCGCATGAACGGCACCCGGTGCCGCGCTGGATCGTGGTGGGTGCCGGCACGGGCGGCACCAGCGCCACCATTGGACGCTACGTGCGCTATCACCGCCACCCCACCCACGTGTGCGTGTCCGACCCGGCGGGCTCCGTGTTTGCGGAGTTCTGGCAAACGGGTAACGCGACCCTCACCTCCAGCGGTTCTCGTATCGAGGGCATCGGCCGCCCGCGTGTCGAGGCCAGTTTCATTCGCGAACTGGTGGACGAGTTGATCACCGTGAGCGACCGCGACTCCATCAGCGCGATGCGAGATCTCTCCGTGCGACTTGGACGCAAAGTGGGCCCCTCCACGGGCACCAGCTTTTACGCCATGCTGCAACTGGCCGGCGACATGAAGGCGCGCGGCGAACGCGGCTCGCTGCTTGCCCTGATTTGCGATTCTGGTGAGCGCTACCTCCACACCTACTTTGATGAGGCGTGGGTCAACCAATTGCTCGCCGGGTCGTAGCGGTTACTCCGAGGCCCGGCGCCTGCCGGGCTGCGAAGCGCGCGGATTACCCCGCCAGCCGCGCCTGAATCTTCGCCTTGGTCGCCGGCAGTTCCGGCGGCATATTGTGGGCGAGCTGTTCGAAGAGGTCTTCGTGCAGCTTCATTTCCTCGGCCCAGGCGTCGCGGTCAATACTGGTAACGCTTTGGTATTGCGCTTCGGAGAAATCGAGGCCGTGCCAGTGGATGTCGCTGTAACGCGGGGTGATGCCGAAGACGTGCTCTTCGCCCTGCCCCTTGCCATCGACGCGCTCAAGCATCCAGGCCATGACGCGCATGTTGTCGCCAAAACCCGGCCAGACGAATTTGCCGTCGGCATCCTTGCGGAACCAGTTGACGGTGAAGATCTTCGGAAGCTTCGCGCCCGAGGCGGTGAGGCGCTCGCCCAGCTTCAACCAGTGGCCGAAGTATTCCGCCATGTTGTAGCCGGCAAACGGCAGCATTGCGAACGGATCGCGGCGCACCACGCCCTGCTGCCCTGCGGCGGCGGCGGTGGTTTCAGAGCCCATCGTCGCGGCCATATAGACGCCCTCGACCCAGTCGCGCGCTTCGGTGACCAGCGGCACCGTGGTGCTGCGGCGACCGCCGAAGATGAAGGCGTCGATCGCCACGCCGGCGGGGTTGTCCCACTCGCTGTCGAGCGCGGGGTTGTTGGTGGCGGCGACGGTGAAGCGCGCGTTCGGGTGCGCGGCCTTGGCGCCGGTGTCTTTCGCGATCTGCGGCGTCCAGTCTTTGCCCTGCCAGTCGATCAGGTGGGCCGGGGCTTCCTTGGTCATGCCCTCCCACCACACGTCGCCGTCGTCGGTCAGCGCGACGTTGGTGAAGATGACGTCGCGGGTGAGCGAGGCCATGCAGTTGGCGTTGGACGACTTGTTGGTTCCGGGCGCGACGCCGAAGTAGCCGGCTTCGGGGTTGATGGCGTACAGGCGGCCGTCCTTGCCGGGCTTGATCCAGGCGATGTCGTCACCGATGGTGGTGACCTTCCAGCCCTCGAACCCTTTCGGCGGGATCAACATGGCGAAATTGGTCTTGCCGCAGGCGGAAGGGAACGCGGCGGCAACATGGTATTTCTTGCCTTGCGGGTTGGTGACGCCGAGGATCAGCATGTGCTCGGCCAGCCAACCATCGCGCAACCCCATGTTCGACGCGATGCGCAGGGCGAAGCATTTCTTGCCGAGCAGCGCATTGCCGCCGTAGCCGGAACCGTAGCTCCAGATTTCGCGCGTTTCCGGATAGTGCACGATGTACTTGGTCTTGTTGCACGGCCATGCCACGTCCTTCTGGCCCGCCGCGAGCGGTGCGCCGACGGTATGGACGCAGGGCACAAATTCGCCGCTTTCGCCGAGCACGTCAATCGCACCCCTGCCCATGCGGGTCATGATCTTCATGTTCACGGCGACGTAGGCGGAATCAGACAGCTCCACGCCAATGTGCGCGATTGGCGAACCCAGCGGGCCCATCGAGAACGGCACCACGTACATCGTGCGGCCCGCCATCGCACCCTTGAACAACGGGTGCAGCGTGGCGCGCATCTCGGCCGGGGCCATCCAGTTGTTGGTAGGGCCGGCGTTTTCTTTTCTCTCGCAGCAGATGAAGGTGCGGTCTTCCACACGGGCGACGTCGGACGGGTCACTGCACGCGAGGTAGGAATTCGGGCGCTTCGCTTCGTTCAGCTTTTTGAATGTGCCTGCGTTGACCAGCTCGCCGCAGAGTCGGTCGTATTCCTCGGTGCTGCCATCGCACCAGTAAATGCTGGCAGGCTGCGTGAGTGCAGCCATTTCACGCACCCAGGCGAGCAGGCGGATGTTCTTGACGTAGGACGGTGCCTGCACAGAGGCTTGCAGAGTGGCGAGCGTTTCGGGCTGGTTCATGAAGAAAACGAAAGACGGGGTTGCGACGGAGGTCAGGAAAACGGGTCGCCGCAAACGGGAGGTCGGGTGGGCCTTCGGGCGGGCTGCGCGCACTCGGGCGGGTGGCGGCGCGGCAGGGATGGGAATTTTAGCTGTCGGCTACGGCGGGCTACATGGACGACTCATGCCTCATCGGCATGAGCGGATGCCGAAGCGAAATGTGAGGAACCGTGCTGAGCGTGCGTTAACAGCTTCTCGGGCTGATGGGGCGCTATCAGGTCGATAGCGTCCGATTTTTCCATTAGTCGACATTGCGCATTTTCTCAACCAATGCTTGATTCAGCCGTCGCCTGATGCAAAAAGCTGCTTGCGATGAATTGGCGAATTCAGCGGATGACTCCGGTCGATGTAGTTTTCTGTAGTCTGCGGCCCAGCTTCCGTCGGTAGCGAGGCTACCCGCCACCACGGGCGTTGCAAGCAACAAAAAACCCGCCGTCGTTGCCGAGCGGCGGGTCTGCGGGTCGGAGCCTGGAAAGTGCTTAGCCCTTCTTGAACTCTTTCGGGCACTCGCCCGGTTTGGTGGCCATCACCCAGTCGACGATCTTGGCAACGTCAGCATCCGACACGGCGGCATTGGCCGGCATCGGGATCTGGCCCCACTTGCCCGTGCCACCCGCTTTGACCTTCTTCACCAAGTCGGCCTTGATTGCGGCGAGCTTCTTGGCGTCTTTCTCGGCGTAGCAAGCGGCGACCGCGTTGTAGGCCGGGCCGACGAGTTTCTTGTCAGCGGCGTGGCAGGCCATGCAGCCTTTGGCCTGGGCAAGCGCCGCATCGGCGTGAGCCACATTGATGAACACAACCGGCGCGAGCGCGGCGGCGGCGATGAGAGCGATTTTCTTCATGAGGATCCTCGGTAAAAAACGGGCGAAGTGTAGCGGATGTGGCCTACACGACTCTGACGCAAACGGTAAGCCGCAGGAGATCGTTGACCTCGACGCGCAGACTAAGCAAGCCGGCGTGGTCTCGCAATTGTTTTTGCGGTATTTGCAAATATGGCCAGAACATTTCGCCGTCAGCGCTTCATGCGCGCGATGAGTCCGTCGAGCTGGTCAAGGCTGGCGTAGCGAATCACCAGCTCGCCCTGCCCATTGGCCTGGTGGGTGATCGATACGTAAGTGCCCAGCGAGTCGGCGAGCTCGGTTTCGAGGCGGTCGAGGTCCGGGTCGCGCGTCGCGGGCAGATCGAGCTTGCCCTGCTTGCTCCTGGCCGTGGGCACGCCGGGGCGCTTGCTGGCGGCGCCGCCCTCTTCCTTCACCAGTGCCTCGGTGGCGCGCACCGAGAGATCGTTAATGGCGATCTTCTCGGCAAGCATCACTTGCTTGTCTTTCGGCAGCGTGGCCAGCGCGCGGGCGTGGCCCATCTCCAGCGTGCCGGCGATCACACGCTCCTGCACCGGCGCAGCGAGGTCAAGCAGGCGCAGCAGGTTGCTCACCGCACTGCGTGATTTGCCCACCGCCTCGGCGGCCTGCTCGTGGGTGAACGAGAACTCGGCGATCAGACGCTGGATGCCTTGCGCCTCTTCAATCGCATTCAGATCCTGCCGTTGCAGGTTTTCGATGAGCGCCAGCGTGAGCGCCGTCTTGTCGTCCACCTCCTTGACGATGACCGGAACCTCAGCGAGGCCGGCCAGTTGCGCGGCGCGGAAGCGGCGTTCGCCGGCGATGATTTCGTGCTTGCCCGTCGCGGTTCTGCGCACGACGATCGGCTGCATGATGCCCTGCGCCTTGATGGACGCCGACAACTCCGCCAGCGCCGCATCATCAAAGCGACGACGCGGCTGGTATTTGCCTGCAATCATGTCGCCCACCTTGAGCGAGGTCACGCCCGCGGCCGGTGCGTCCACCTTGGTCGGCTCCGGCATCAGGAGCGCATCGAGTCCGCGGCCGAGGCCTTTGAGTTTCACTGCCATGTTGGGTTTCCTTGGGAAACAGGACGAGAGACGAATGACGAATGACGCAAGACAACGTTACCGTTGCTGCTCCATCGAAAATCAATCGTCGCACACCGATTTCTTTGCCTCGCAGCACACTGTCGGCTGAGCTTTGCGTCACGCGTCATTCGTCATTCGTCCTTGCCGGTATTCGTTTTGTGACAGGCGGAAAAACGGAATCTCGCCGCCGCCGTTGTAGTTGAGCGTGCCGTCGCGCTTGAGACCGCACTTGGTCAGCACGTGTTGCGAGGCCGTGTTGTCGGGGTGGGTGACGGCGGTGATTTCTTCGAGGCCGATGGTGTTGAAGCCGTAGTCAAGCACCGCACGCGCCGCCTCGGTGGCGTAGCCCTTGCCCCAGCTTGACTGCGGCATGCGATAGCCCACTTCGACATGTGGCGTGTCGCGGATTGGCTTGAGCATCACCCAGCCGAGAAATTCATCACTTCCGTGCAAGCGCATCGCCCACATGTGAAAGCGGTCGCTGACCCACAGACCGAGGCGCTGCGTGATGAACGCCCGGTACTCGTCAAACGGCCGCGTCTCGGCGCCGCCGATGTAGCGCATCACCAGCGGGTCGGTGTCCATTTCGTAGGTGGCTACAAAGTCGGTTTCAGCGAGGTCCCGCAGAGAAAGACGCCTGGTTTGCAGCGCGTGTGATTCCCGAAACTCGCGATCAAAGGTTGCAACGATCTCACCGAATCTTGGAAATCGAATCATCGGGTCCACACCGAAGAAACCACGCAACCCGTCCGGACCGACTACGGTTCGCAATTGCGCCTCGTCTTGGCAATGCAGCAGCACGTGCGACTGGTGAAGGAGGTGCTCCAGCTCACTCGACTCCGCCGTGCCGGCCCATTGACCCCACTCCTTCTGGATCGCGGACACCAGCTTTCCGGTTCGCTGGCGAATGTCTGTACGCTCAACCATTGCTCAGTCTGACGGCTGTGCTTCATGCCGCGCAATCAGCTCCGCCGCCAGCTGCATGTACGCCTGCGCGCCCTTGCTGGCCTTATCGACCAGCAGCACCGGCAGGCCGTGCGATGGCGCCTCCGCAAGCCGCACATTGCGTGGGATCACCGCCTTGAACAGCTTGTTGCCGAAGTGTTGCTCGAGCTGCGCGGCCACCTGCTGCGACAGCGTCATTCGCGGGTCGTACATGGTGCGCAGCAGGCCCTCGATTTCCAGCGTCGGGTTCAGGTGCTGCTGCATCTTGCGCAGCGTGCCCACCAGATCAGAGAGCCCCTCCAGCGCGTAGTACTCACACTGCATCGGAATCAGCACGCTGTCCGCCGCGCAGAGGGCGTTGAGCGTGAGCAGATTCAGTGTCGGCGGGCAATCGATCAGGATGTAGTCGTATTCCTCGGCGACGGCGGCGATGGCGGCCTTCAGCGTGTGGATGGCATCCTTCAACTTGGTCTCACGGTCGGGCATGTTGACCATCTCGACCTCGGCGCCCGCGAGGTCGCGGTTGGCCGGAATCAGGTCAAACCCGCCCTGCGCCTTGACCCGCGCGTCGAGCATCGACGCTTCGCCCAGTAGCACCGTGTACACGCTCTGCTCGAGGCCGTTCTTGTTGATGCCGGCACCCATCGTGGCGTTGCCCTGCGGGTCAACGTCGATCAGCAGCACGCGGCGGCCCTGCGCCGCGAGCGAGGCAGAAAGATTCACGGCGGTGGTCGTTTTGCCGACGCCGCCTTTCTGGTTGGCGATGGCGATGGTTCTGATCACGACCGCTCCCCGTGGCACGAAGGACGACGCGCTGACGCGCTAGGACGACCCCCTGCTGCGCGGGCTAGGACGACGCGCTTCGCGCTAAGACGCGAGCACGTGGTCACGCATTTTTCTTTGATTCTTGATGTCATTATCAGTCGATCCTGTCCGGTTTTCTCGTATCTCGATTGGGTGGCCAGCCATCGCCCGGTACCCGTTGCACTTCTTGCGTCGTACGGCCAAAGGCCCGACGTCCTAGCCCGCGCAGCAGGGCGTCGTCCTAGCGCGTCAGCGCGTCGTCCTCAGCGTTGCAACGCAAACTTCACACTAAATCCGATCAACGCCACCCCCGCCAGCCGCTTGAGCCACGCACCTGCCGATGGCCAGCGCGCGAACACGCGCTTCGCCATTTGCGCCGCGGCGATGAGCCACAGGCAGTAGAGAAAAATGATCGCCAACACCACGGCCATGATGCGGGCGTAGGTCGCCGCGCCGTCGAAGGTTGCCTGGTCGATGAACAGCGGAAAGAACGCGAGGTAAAACCCAATCACCTTCGGGTTCGACAGCGACACCAGCATCGATTCGTGAAACCACTGCCACGCGCCGCGCACGCCGGCAACCGCGTGTGCGTCCGCACCGAGCGACTGTTTGGCGTTGCGAATGAGTCCGAAGCCGACCCAAGCGAGATACGCCGCACCGGCGTAACGCAATAGGTCAAACGCCCGTGGATTGGCTGCCGCGAGCGCCGCCACACCGGAGAGCGCGAGCACCATCCAAACCGTGTCGCCCGCCATCAAGCCCAGCGTGCTCCACACCCCCGCCTTCGCGCCGCCCGACGCTTCGCCGATGGACGCCAGCAGTTTGATCGTGCCGGGGCCGGGAATGGCGAGGAAGATGAGCGTCGCAACGACGAGCGACGGGAGGTCGTTGATGCCGGTCATTTCACCGCGTCCTTGATCCATTGCAGCACCGACCGGTGCGGAGCCGTCAGCGGCCCGGACAGAATGCCATCTTTATAAGCTCCGTACGAAGCTTGGAAAAAAAGACGACGCAACGATCTATGCGTCAACCACGGAAACGTGTTGCCGACGCTCGTTTCGAATTGGTGCCAGACAGCGTTTGTTGATTCGGGCTTTGCGTCGACCATTTCGACGAACCGCTGGTAGGCGAAGAGGCAGGCCTTTCGGGCAGACTCCACACACTGTCGGATCGCCTCTTCGCTTAGTGTTGGGTGTCTGTTTGCAAGGCGAATTTCGGGCGACACCTTCGCGGCCGGACCCCACTCACACAATGCCGCAACTGCGTCATTGAGCAGCATCGGTGACGCCATCACGCCCGCTCCAGCCAAAGCAAGCACCGCTCCGCCTCAAGGAACGGGACAGTGAGCGCCCGCTTTCGGTCAACCACCCAGCCCGAACCGGCGAGTTCGGCGACTTCGTCGTCGGGGAATTTGCCCTTCATCGCGAGCACCAGCGCATCCTCCTCCGGCGAGACGCAACCCTGCGCCGAGAGCACAAAATCGCGAAGCGAGGCGTAGGCGCGGCAGATCACGACGTCGTACGTGACCGGGTGATCCTGCACGCGGCTGTGCACGGCGGAGAGGTTGCCGACACCGAGCGCCTCGGCCGCCTTGTTCACGTAGTCGGTCTTTTTTCGCACGGCGTCGATGCTGACGACCTCGAGATCCGGCCGCATCACGGCAATCGGCAGCGCCGGAAAGCCGCCGCCGGAGCCGACGTCGAGCAGCGTCGTCGCCTCTTTCGGGATGAAGTGCAGCACCGCGAGCGAATCCAGCACGTGCTGAACCAGCATCGCGTGTGGGTCGCGGATGGCGGTGAGGTTGATCACGGCATTCCACTCGGAGAGGAAGGCCAGCGACTCGATCAGTTGACCTTTCTGCTTTTCGCTGGCCTTCAGATGCAGCTCAGCAAGCCCCGCCTCCAGTTTGCCGCGCAGCTCGGCGCGCAGCGCAGGCGTGTAGTCCACCTGCTCACGCCCCGGCTTCAGCGGTCGGTCGATCACGGGGCGCAGCCCGGCGGAAGTGGTCATGCCTTGTCCTTGTGCATTGATGCCGGGTTTCACTGCGGGGCGGTGGCCAGTTTTGTTCGTCATTGCTGTTCTCGTAGCCTCGATGCAGCGAAGCGGAATCGAGGGGCCGCGTTGGCCCGACGGAAAAATGCCTCGATTCCGCGTTGCTGCATCGAGGCCACGATCGTTACAACGCTCACGCCACAAACTCCGCCAGCCGCCCTTTTTTCAGGTGGACCAACAACAGCGAGATCGCGGCCGGGGTGATGCCGGAGATGCGGCTCGCCTGACCCAGCGTTTCCGGTCGCTGCGCAGTAAGCTTGATCTGCACCTCTTTCGACAGGCCACGCACCTGCGCGTAGTCAATCTCGGGCGGCAAGCGCAGGTTTTCATTGGCGGCGTGCCGCTCGACTTCGTCCTGCTGGCGCTCGATGTAACCGGCGTATTTGGCGGCGATTTCGACTTGCTCGGCAACCGTTTCGTCCATCGCGCCATCGCGTTCCGGTACGTCCAACTTGTTCGGCAAGCCGAGTTCAGCGCGCAGACCATCGACAGCGCCGAGGGTGACGCCCGGCCGCCGCAACAAGTCAAACAGGTTGTATTCCCGCTCAATGCTGGTGCCGAGCACGGCAGTCGCCCGGTCGGTCGGGAGAATCGCCGGATTCACCCAGGTCGATTTCAGCCGCTCTGTTTCACGTGAAACAGCGTCGCGTTTTCGGTTGAAGGCGTCCCAGCGGGCGTCGTTCACCAACCCGAGCGCCCTACCCTGTTCGGTCAGGCGCATGTCGGCGTTGTCTTCGCGCAGTTGCAACCGGTACTCGGCGCGGCTGGTGAACATGCGGTACGGTTCGCTGACGCCCCGAGTAATGAGGTCATCCACCAGCACGCCCAGATACGCCTCGTCGCGCCGCGGGCACCAGCCGTCTTTGCCCTGCGCCTTGCGCGCCGCATTCACGCCCGCGAGCAAGCCCTGCGCCGCGGCCTCCTCGTAGCCCGTGGTCCCGTTAATCTGGCCAGCCATGAACAGGCCGTCGAGATACTTCGTCTCCAGCGTCTGTTTCAGCTGGCGCGGATCGAAGTAGTCGTACTCGATCGCATAACCGGGCCGCAGAATGTGCGCGTTTTCCAGCCCGACCATCGAACGAATCAGCGCGAGCTGGATGTCAAACGGCAAACTGGTGGACACGCCAGCGGGATAGATTTCCTGAGTCGTCAGCCCTTCCGGCTCCAGGAAAATCTGGTGGCTCGTCTTGTCGGCAAAGCGATGAATCTTGTCCTCGATGCTCGGGCAGTAGCGCGGCCCGACGCCCTCGATGACGCCGGTGAACATGGGGCTGCGGTCGAGCCCAGAGCGGATGATGTCGTGCGTGCGCTCGTTGGTGTGCGTGATCCAGCACGCCACCTGACGCGGATGCATCGCACGGTTGCCCATGAAGCTGAACACCGGGGCCGGGTCGTCGCCCGGCTGGACGCCGACCTTCGAATAGTCAATGGTTTTGCCGTCGATGCGGGGCGGTGTCCCCGTCTTGAGCCGGCCCTGCGGCAGCTTCATCTCTTTGAGCCGCGCGCCAAGCGTCGTTGCCGCCGGGTCGCCGGCACGACCCGCCGTGTAGTTTTGCAGGCCGATGTGGATCAGGCCGGAGAGAAACGTGCCCGCCGTCAGCACCACCGTCTCGCTCTCAAACGCCAAACCCATCTGCGTACGCACACCGGTCACCCGGTCGCCCACCGTCAACACATCGTCGACTGGCTGCTGGAACAGCGTGAGATTCGGCTGGTTTTCGATGCGCCGCCGGATCGCTGCGCGATACATCACGCGGTCGTTCTGTGCGCGCGTCGCGCGAACCGCAGGGCCCTTTGACCCATTCAAAATCCGAAACTGGATGCCCGCCTCGTCGGTCGCGATAGCCATCGCACCACCCAGCGCATCAACTTCCTTGACCAGATGCCCCTTGCCAATGCCGCCGATGGACGGGTTGCAACTCATCTGGCCCAGCGTCTCGATGCTGTGCGTCAGCAGCAGCGTCTTTGCGCCAGCGCGAGCGGCCGCCAGCGCGGCCTCGCTACCGGCGTGGCCGCCGCCGACGACGATCACATCAAAACGGTCGGGGTAGATCATGGATTGGGTGCAGCGGCCGTTGTTTCACGTGAAACATGCGCCGGAAAGGAGGACGTATTCTACAGAGCGCTGTGTTGGCTTGAGGAAGCGGCCAGCGATCAGCGAGCACTTTATCGCCAACGCGTCACTCACTGATAGATGGAGCACAGCAAGTCGTGGTCAATTGACCCAATCGCTCGCAGGGTCGCGATTTGTTTCACGTGAAACACTCGACCCGACCAGCGAACCGCCAGCCCCACATCACCAATCGTGGAACGTCACCGAACGCGCCCCGCTCTGAACGGACTCAGTCACATCCACAAACCGGCCATCTCGCCATTCAAAATAACGCGCGCCCGACAGGGCTGATGCCGAGGTCGGCGGCAACCGGTAGCGGTAACGCACACCATCCCACACCGCATCGGCCTTCGCCCGGCCATCCGGATTGACAATCGGTCGAAGCGGCAAATCCACCGGCGCACCCTCCCCGGCGGGAAACACAAAGATCCACGGCGTCGACTCCGCCAGCACATAACAACGCCACACCGAATCCGGCAGCGTCGTTCGCGCCTTGACCGTCACATCGGCGAACATCCGGAAATAGGGGTGCCGCTGCTCGCTGCCGAGCAGCACCGTCGCGCACGAACCGCCCTGCCCGTCGCCAGCTACCGCCTCGGTTGCCGCGGTCGCCGTCAGCGCAAACGGCCGAACCTCTCGCTGCGCCCAGCCCGCAAAATCTGTGGCGAGACGATGCATGGCGAAGGCAAAGCTCGCCGCCACACCGATCACCACCATCGAAAGCACACCCGACCCGCGCGCTCGCGCCGCCATCACCGCCAGCAGTGCGCACCCCGCCGCCCATGGCGCGTAGTAAAACCGCGCGAACGTCACCGTGCCCAACGATGAGCCATCAACCATCGACGCGAAGAGGTGCGCGAGCGGCGTTTGCACCAGCGTCGCCGCCACCCAGACGGTCGCGACGGCAAGCACCGCACGCACCGACACCGACGAGCGAGCTCGTCGCAGCAGCAGCGCCGCCACGAGCACACCCGCGAGCACCACCAGCCCGGCCGCCCCGGCCAGCACCACGCCACGATCCGCGAGCGCCACCAGGCCCAGCCGCAGGGCGGCGAGCGGGTCACTCACGACGGCCGCGTACGCGCCACCGAGCATCGCGTGCCGCCACGCGAAGGCCGCCACGACGGTCACCGCCACGGCAGCAAACACCCGCCATCCAACGCGTCGCGCGGCCGACGGCACAAACAACGCCAAGCCACCCAAGACCCCCGCCACCGGGTAGGCCAGCTCCTTGCTCCAGCACGCCGCTAACGCACAAAGCGCGATCGCCACCAGCGAGCGCCCACTCACGCCGCGCTCCGGTGTCGCCAGCGCACGCCGAATCAGAATCGCGAGCAGCAGCAGCGCCGCGACGGCCAATAGATCAAACCGGTTCGATGGCCACAGCGCCGCCCCGAGCGAGAAGGGCGCCAGCGCGAACAACGCCACCCCGCCCCAGCGCGGCCACGCAGCGACCCCCAACCCACGCAACAGCGCAGCGAGCAAGCCAATGTTCAGCGCGTGCAGCGCCAGATTGATCAGGCTATGCGCCGCGTAGTCGAGCCCAAAAACGCGCTGCGCGAGCCACCACGACAGCACGCCCAGCGGACGAAAGTAGTACGGCTCGTAAAAGTGGCTCTGCCACAACGCCGTCCACGGCGCGCTCACCATCCGGCTGGCGGCCAGAAACACGTAGTCGTCAATCACAAAATCGCCCGCAGTGACCGGCCAGTACGCCCACGCCACCACCACCAGCAACACCAACCCCGGCCAACGCCTCATCGCATCACACTCACCACAACCTGACTCAACAGCTTTTTAGCTTCAACGACCGCCGAACGGTCGATAGCGGGCAAAAATCTTCACAGTCGACTATCAACAAAAATGGAACGCAAGCGCCGCGTGGCAGTCGTTTTCGGTGAAAAGCCGTATCGCATGCGTTACCATCACCGCATGTCGACCCCAGCCGGTGACACCACGTCACGCAACGAGCCTAACACGCCCGCCACATCGACGACGCCCGCGCCCGCGCGCCCGCCGCGCGGCTTTGTCCTGTGGCTCTCCGTCGGCCAACTCATCAGCTGGGGCACGCTGTTTTACGCCTTCTCGTTGTTACTCGAGCATTTTGAGCGCGACCTGCAGCTCTCGCGGGTGGATGCGTCGCTTGCCTTTAGTGTCGCACTGCTGGTCGAAGGGCTGCTCGCGTTCCTCGTCGGTCAGTGGATCGACGCCGGTCGCGCGCGCGCCGTGATGTGCGGCGGCTCGGCGCTGGCCGGCCTCGGCTTCCTGCTGATGGGCGTGGTGCACGAGGCGTGGCAGCTCTACGCCGTGTGGGCCCTCATTGGCGCCGCGATGGCGGGCGTGCTCTACCAGCCCGCGTTCTCCGTGCTGATCCGCCGCTACCCGGAAGACTACCGCCGCGCCATCATCACGCTCACTTTTTTGGGCGGCCTGGCCAGCACGGTCTTCATCCCGCTGCAAGCCTTCCTCATCCAGCACGTCGGCTGGCGTCAGGCGGTGATGCTGTTGTCGTTGCTGCATTTTCTGGTGGTGCTGCCGATCCACGTCTGGTGGCTCCGCGGCGAGCCGCCCGCGCAGGCGCACCAGAGCGGCGAACCACGCAAACGACTGGTGGAATACACGCACCACTTCCCGTTCTGGGGTCTGGCCGCGTTTTTTGTGCTGTTCTCGGGTATCGCCACTGCGATGGGCGGTCACCTCGTCACCATCCTGCGCGAACAGCGCCTGCCAGAAGCCTGGGTCATTGCGATTCCCGCCTCGATCGGCGTGCTGCAGGTGGCCGGTCGTCTGCTGCTCTATTTCACCGAGAAACACCTCGACGTCCACTTCGCCAATCGCTGGATTCCGCCGCTCCTGCCAGCGGCGCTCTTCGTGCTCCTGCTGCAATCGCTACTCGGGCTGCCACCCGTCGTTGCACTCCTCTACGCTCTGCTCTACGGCATGGCCAACGGCATGATTACCATCGTCAAAGCCACCGCGATGGCGACCTACGTCTCGCGCGAACGCGCCGCCTCGCTCAACGGCCTGCTCGGCGCGCCCACCGCCGTGGCCCGCGCCATCGCGCCATCGCTGCTGGCCGCACTCTGGACCGCGAGTGGCAACTACTCGCTCGGCCTGGCGCTGCTGTGCCTGGTCGGCATCGTTGCCACCGGCGCGTTCTGGATGGCGCAATCTCGCAGTGAATTGCGTAAAGCGTAACGAGATGTAAGAATCGTCCGGCGTCGTGCACGACACGAGCGCGCACGCGTTGAAAGAACAAGCGCGACGAACTGGCAGGCTGCTGGACCCGCGCGAATACCGCAAGATTCGGACACCGCCACCACAAAACCAAAGGAAACCGCATGAACATGAGCATCCGCACCCTGATCGCCGCCGCCGTCGCCACGCTTGCCGTGAGCGCCTTCGCGCAGACCAACACGCCGGTTGCCGACCAGCGCCAGGCCAACCAGGCCGCGCGCATCCAGAATGGCAAAGCCAGCGGCGCGCTCAGCAAGCGCGAAGCTGCGCGCATGGAAGCCGGCCAGGCCAAGGTTGCCGGCATGAAAGCCGGCGCCAAGGCCGACGGCAAAGTCACGCGCGCCGAGCGCCGCGCGATCCAGAAAGAGCAAAACAAGCAAAGCCGCCGCATCTATCGCCAGAAGCACGACGGCAACAAGAAGTAATTCCCGCCGGGCGCCCCGTCAATCGACGCGTCGCCCGATGCGCAGTTTGGTTCCGGCGACGTCGCGAACCTCGAATTTGCCCGTCGCCAGCACCGCGTCCACACGGCGTTGATCGCGGTCGCCTTCGAACCAGACCAACGTCCGCAACTCACGCCAACGCGCCTCCGGCAAATCCACAATCGTCGAGTGATACCACGGCGCAATCTCATACGGATAGCGCGCCGCGACGCCGTGGCTCACGCGCAATTCACCACCGGATTGCAACAACGCTGGCCACTCGGCGCGAAACGCCCCGTAGGCGTGCGGTGACAGCGGCGTGTAGCGCGGCCACCACTGCTGCGCCATGCGCTGCGGCACCCCCGGCACCAATAGAAGATAACTCAAGCCCGCCGCCAGACACACCCACTGCACGGCATGCATCGACGCTCGCTGGCTCGGTGACGTCATCGCCATCAACGCCGGCCAGAACAGCGCAACCAGCAGCGGAAACCCGTTGTAACTCGCCCATTCGCCTTTCAAGTCCAGTTTGGCGAAATAGAGCAACAACAGGAGCGGCAGATACACCAACGCCCCGACCAGCAGCGACAAGCTGCGCAGCCAGATCGCGGCAACGGCCAACACCGCCAGCGGCAACCAGAACCCGGTGCGGTACAACGCGATTTCGCGAGCGCGTCGCCAGAGCAACTCCGCGTTGAGATGTGCGGTCGGGTTCGCCGGATCAAAATACAAGTCCGACAACAGCGACAACCCGGCAAACCACTGCTTTTGGACCGCAAACGCAACGACGGTGTAAAGCAGCACGAACACCGCCAGCCCCAACGCGAAGCGCAGGCGCTCGCGTGCCACGTCAGGCGCCCACTGCCGCAGCTCCCACCACTGCGTCAGACCCAGCAGCAAGATGGGAGCGCCAAAGAACAGCGCAAAGTCTTCGCGCAGCAGCGAAACAACGAGCAGCCACGTCAGCGACCATTCGTACCGGCGCCGCTGCCACGCCAGCAACGCGAGCAGCGCCGGGGCCGGAGCAATCACCTCCATGTGCGGCTCCCACGAACCATTGAACAGCGCTTGCGAGCAAAGCGCTACGAGCGCCCCCACCGCCGCCGTCACCTCACTCCAGCCCGCCGCGCGCAGCACGCGTACAAACACCCACGCCATCCAGCCCCAGGCCAGCGCGTACACAACGGCGTAGAACGTGACGCGACTCCACGGCCAGAGGTAGCTCAACGCGTTGGGCAGCAGCAACAGCGGTGAAATATGTGTGCGGTAGTAAGACTCGCTACCGAGCGCGGGCGCCATTCTCAAGCTGAACCCGCTGCGCCAAATCATCGTCTCGTACATCGTCGAGTCGTGCAGGGTTGAGCCGTCAACGTACGCGTTGTTCAGCACGCAGTTGAACGTGGCAATGATCGCCACGGCGATGACCATCCAGGACAGCGCCGTCGCCGCCGAAACCCGGCGCGACATGACACTCGCGGCCACCATCTCAGTACACGCGATTGGCGGTAGCGTCTTCCTGTCGTCGATCATGCGTGAACCAGCCCGCATAGGTGTAGCGCAGGCCACGCACGAGCCTGGTCACGCCATGCACGTACTCCGGACCCGCACCAAACATCACCAGCGTTCCCGCTTCGGGCCGGAGCCGCATTTTGAAGCCGGGAAAAAACGTATGGCCACCGTCGTAGTCGTCGTTCAGGTAAAGAATCGATGAGAAATGGCGATGCCCCGTCACGTTGGGCCGTCCATCCGGATGCAGATTGTCGGCATGTGCCGTCATCTCAAGGCCCGGATGCCAGCGCACCAACTGCGCGGTGTCGGAATAGACCATCCTGGCAGGACTGAATCGCTCCATAATGTAGAGCGTTGCCAGATGCCGCACCTGTTGCATGATGCGCAGGGCGTCGCGCTCGCGATCCGGCAAATGCGCCGAATAAATGCACCGACCGTCCCAGTACGGATTGCCGACCACCGGAGCGTGATCGCCACGGTTACGTTCATAGCAATCGACGAGCAGGCGGCACTGCTCTGCGGAAAGCAGGCGCCGCCGGATGGACAGTGCCGGGTGCGGCATGCCGTTGTCCCACTCGGCGAACTGGTTGCCGTCGCCTTCCCACCACTCCGTTGCGCCGGCTACCGGCGCAAACGCGGTTGCGTTCAACATGTCGCGATCCTCGATACGGTCTTTTTATGCAACCGATTCTAGGAAGCAACTAGTCGCGCTTGTTGACCACGCGCAAGCTCGAAGCCGCCGCTCATCCGACTAGGAAAAAGCTGAGTGCTTGCCTGAAATCCAAGGGGACAAGCGCCTGGTTACACAGCTGCGCTATCGTCTCCCCACGGCCGCAAACGCCGCCGCCATCGCGCTGGTCGCAACCGGCTCGGGGCGCCGCGCCTCGCCACCGCGCGGGCGATCGCGTCCGCTGCGATACGCGCCTGCACCCACTGCATCGCGATCTGCGCGCGGGCGCGCCTCAGCATCGAGTTTCATCGTCAGCGCGATGCGCTTGCGCGCCACGTCAACCTCAACGACCTTCACCTTTACGATCTGCCCGGCCTTGACCACGTCTTTCGGGTCTTTGACAAACTTGTTCGCGAGCTGCGACACGTGCACCAGGCCGTCCTGATGCGCGCCCACGTCGACGAACGCCCCAAAGGCTGCGACATTAGTGACGGTGCCTTCGAGAATCATGCCCTCGACCAGATCCTTGATGTCGTTCACGCCCTCGTTGAAGCGCGCCACCTTGAACTCGGGGCGCGGATCGCGGCCGGGCTTCTCCAGTTCGGCGAGCACATCGCGCACCGTGATTTCACCCACCCCGTCAGCAACGAACGCATTCGCGGGCACGGCCTTGAGCGCAGCGCCGTTGCCCAACAATTCGGACAGCGGCTTCTTCGCTCGCTCAATAATCTTCTGCACCAGCGCGTAACTCTCCGGATGCACCGCACTGGCGTCAAGCGGGTTAGCGCCGCCCTGAATGCGCAGGAAGCCCGCGCACTGCTCAAACGTCTTCGGCCCGATGCCCGACACGTTGCGGATCGCGTCGCGATCGGCAAAGGCGCCGTGCTGCTCGCGATGCGCCACGATGTTGCGGGCATTGGTTGCGCTCAACCCGGCCACGCGCGTCAAGAGCGGTGCGGACGCGAGGTTCACGTCCACACCCACCGAGTTCACGCAGTCCTCGACCACGGCGTCCAGCTTTTTTGCCAGCAAGGATTGATTCACGTCGTGCTGATATTGCCCCACGCCAATCGACTTCGGGTCAATCTTCACCAGCTCGGCCAGCGGGTCCTGCAAGCGCCGCGCGATGCTCACCGCGCCGCGCAGGCTCACATCGAGATCGGGCAACTCTTGCGATGCGTATTCGCTCGCCGAGTACACCGACGCACCCGCCTCGCTCACTACCACCTTGGTCACGCCGGCGCCGAGCTGCTTGATCAAGTCCGCCGCCAACTGATCGGTCTCGCGGCTTGCGGTGCCGTTGCCAATCGCGATCAATTGCACGCCATGCGCCTCGCACAGTTTGCGCAGGGCGTGCAGCGAGCCATCCCAATCCTTGCGCGGCTCGTGCGGATACACGGTGTTCGTTGCGACCACCTTGCCCGTCGCGTCCACCACCGCCACTTTCACGCCGGTGCGGATACCGGGGTCGAGGCCCATCACCACCTTGTTGCCCGCGGGTGCTGCCAGGAGCAAGTCGCGCACGTTGTCACCGAACACCTTGATCGCCACCTCCTCCGCGCTCTCGCGCAGCCGCGCAAACAGGTCACGCTCCAGCGCAGGCGCCAGCTTCACCTTCCACGTCCAGCTCACCACGCGCTTCAGCCAATCGTCCGCTGACCGCGCCTGATGTGACCACTGCACCTGTTGCGCCACCACGCCCTCACATACCGTCAGTGCGCCCGGCGCGGGCGCGATCTCGGGCGCGGGCTGCACCAGCTTCACCGTCAGCACCTCGGCCAGCCAGCCACGGAACACCGCCAGCGCGCGGTGCGACGGCACCCTGCCAATCGGCTCGGCGTAGTCGAAGTAATCGCGGAACTTGTCGCCATCCTTCTCCTTGCCTTCGGCGACCTTGCTCTCAAACAGGCCGTGGGTCCACAACCACTCCCGCAGCTTGCCCACCAACGCGGCGTCTTCGGCCCATTGCTCGGAAAGAATGTCGCGCGCGCCGTCCAGGCACGCCTGCGCGTCGGCAAACCCGGCATCGGCATTCACAAACTTCGCCGCTTCCGCCAGCGGCGTCAGCGTCGGGTCGGCGTAGAGCGCGTCGGCCAGCGGCTGCAAGCCCGCCTCGCGCGCAATCTGCGCCTTGGTGCGCCGCTTCGGCTTGTACGGCGCGTAAAGGTCTTCTATCTCCTGCTTGCTGGTAGCACGGTCCAGCGCCACGGCCAATTCGTCAGTCAGCTTGCCCTGCTCGCGGATGGATGCCAGCACCGCATCGCGCCGCTCGTCCAGCTCGCGCAGATACACGAGACGCTCATCCAGAAAGCGCAATTGCACATCATCCAGGCCGTTAGTCGCCTCCTTGCGGTATCGCGCGATGAACGGCACCGTCGCGCCCCCATCCAGCAACTCAACAGCCGCCTCCGCTTGTTTCGGGGCAATGGCAACGTCTCGTGCAAGCCGCACGATCAGGGATTCAGGCATCGGGAAAAATCAGATCGTTACTTCGGGAGGCGCGCAGTGTAGCTGCTTGCAGCCACCATCAGTTCACCGCGGGGCGCTCGGCGCGCCCGAGCGCTCTCCACGTGATGCAGGTGCGGGGCGACTGCGGTCCCTTTCCGAAAGCGATGTCGATCCGTCGCCTGCCATCGCTCCGACTGGGGATATGGCTTTTCCGGCCCGACGACCGCCCGGCGCTCATTGCCGCCCAATTTGAGCGCAAGTTGACTTTCTCTTTTTTTCGCTGCCAACGACCGCTGGGCGGTCGTTAGACCACACAAGCTGATACGTTGCACAATGCCGCAGCGAGATAATGCCGCGCTGAGCATCGCGCTCCACGAGGAGTCACCATGTTGTCTCTCGACATTGCGTCCGCATCCTGGCGCACCGTTGCCGTTCGCCGTCGCCGTGCTCGCGCGATACTCGCCGCGTGCGCCACCGTTTTCGCGTTCGCTCTCACGCCGACGAGCCACGCCATCCCCGGGCAACCGGGCACCCTGGATGCCTCCTGGGCAACACTGAGTCCGCTCGGAGCCGGCAAGCTCATCTCCGCCGTGGGTAGCGGCGCCGACATGGCCCGCGCAATCGCCCTGCAACCTGACGGCAAGGTCGTGGTAGCGGGCTATTGCCACAACGGCAGCGACGACGACTTCTGTGTCGCGCGCTACAGTGCCAGCGGCGAACTCGACACGAGTTTTGGCGGCGCCGGCACCGTCATCACTCCCATCGGCACAAGCAATGACTACGCCTACGCCGTCACGGTGCAGCCCGATGGCAAGATCATCGTCGCGGGGCATTGCTGGGGCGGCGCCAGCTACGATTTCTGCCTCGCCCGCTACAGCGCCAATGGCCAGCTCGACACGAACTTTAACGGCACCGGCAAAGTCATCACCCCCATCGGCACGGGCGGTGACCGCGCCTATGCGCTCGCGCTGCAACCCGACGGCAAAATCGTTGTGGCCGGATATTGCCGCATCGGCAGCACGTACGACTTCTGCCTCGCGCGCTATAGCGCCAGCGGCGGGCTCGATACCAGCTTTAACGGCAGCGGAATCGTCACCACCGCGATCAGCACCGGCGATGATTACGCCCGCGCCCTGGTCCTGCAACCCGACGGCAAGATCGTCGTGGCCGGGAATTGCTGGTTGGTCGGCCCGGTCTACGGCCTCTGCCTTGCCCGCTACAGTGCCAGCGGCGCGCTCGACCCCACATTTGATGCGGACGGCACCGTCATCACCTCAATCGCGACGGGCGTTGATTTCGCCGCTGCCGCCGCCGTTGCCTTGCAACCCGATGGCAAGATCATCGTGGCGAGTGCTTGCTGGGTCAGCACGATCCGCGATTTCTGCCTCGCACGCTATGGCGCCAACGGTGCGCTCGACACCTCGTTTGACGGCGACGGCAGAGCGGTGACCGCCATTGGCGCCAGCGACGACAGCGCCACCGCCCTCGCATTGCAACCCGACGGAAAGATCGTGGCAGCAGGGCTTTGCCACAACGGCAGCAACAACGACTTCTGCCTCGCACGCTACAGTGCCAACGGCGCGCTGGATGCCAGCTTCAACAGCACCGGCAAGGTGATCACCGCCATCGGCCCAGGCGGTGCCGAAGCCGCGGCCGTCGCGCTGCAACCCGACGGAAAGATCGTGGTGGCCGGCTACTGTTCCAACGGCAGCAACAACGACTTCTGCGTCACCCGCTACGACGGTGGGCCGTTTGACGCGCGCAACTGCTCGATGGATCTTGACGGCGACGGCGTGGTGCTCGCTACCACCGATGCCCTTATCCTCGCCCGCGTGAGTCTCGGCATGACCGGCAACGCCGTCATCGGCAACATCAGCTTCGCCGCCCACGCGAGCCGCCAATCCTGGGATGACATCCGCACCTATCTTGTCACGCAATGCGGCATGGTGATTGCGCTGTAGCGCATTCTTCGCGAGCTCGTTGCAAAGCCGCTCCTACAATCGGCGAATGCTTGAGTTCTCCGATATCCAAACCGCCGCAGCCCGTATCAACGGCGTAGCGCATCGCACGCCGATCCTCACCAGCCGCACGCTCGACGCGCTGCTGGGCTGCGAGGTGTTTCTCAAAGCCGAAAACTTTCAGCGCATGGGGGCGTTCAAGTTTCGCGGCGGCTACAACGCGATCAACGCATTGACCGATGCCGAACGCGCGCGTGGTGTGCTGGCGTTTTCGTCGGGCAATCACGCGCAGGCGGTGGCGCTCGCGGCGCAGTTGCATGGCTGCAAGGCGGCCATCTTGATGCCGTCGGACGCGCCACAGATGAAGCTCGATGCCACGCGCGGCTACGGCGCGGAGGTCATCACCTACGACCGCTACAGAGAAGATCGCTCCGCCCTCGCCAAGCGCTACGCCGACGAGCGCGGCGCGGTGCTCATCCCGCCGTACGACTATCTGCCGGTGATGGCCGGACAAGGCACCTGCGCCCTCGAAATATGCGAGGATGTGCCCGATCTCGATGCGCTGATCGTCTGCACCGGCGGCGGGGGTTTTCTCTCGGGCTGCACCGTGGCCGCGAAAACCAGGCAACCGGGCATCAAGGTCTACGGCGCGGAACCGGAGGCCGGAAACGACGTGCAGCAGTCGCTGCGCTCCGGCCACATCGTCAGCATCGACGTGCCCAAAACCATCTGCGACGGCCAGCAAACGCAGGCCGTGGGCATCCATCCCTGGGAGGTGATCCGCACCCAGGTCACGGACATCCTCACCACCTCCGACGCCACCGTGATCGACGCCATGCGCTTCGCCTTCGAGCGCATGAAAATCGTGCTTGAGCCCTCCGGCGCGTGCGCGCTGGCGGCGCTGATGACGGCACGCGAACAATTTGCCGGGCGACGCGTCGCCGTGACGCTCTCGGGTGGCAATATTGATTTCGCGCGATTTGCGAAACTGCTGCAAACGTAGCCGCGACGGGTCGGCCTACAGCCGTCGACCGCGCCTCGCCCGGCGTGGAGCCAAGGTCGGTCGCGACCGAATTCAAGCCGCCACCCACCCGGATTAGCGGTCGCGCAAGAACAAACCCAATAAGTGGAAAGCAAAGGGTGCTCCGGCCGATTTGCTTCCTGACTCCATTGATTCCGCCTCGGCGCCCACTTCCTGTCACCACCTCGTGGACTACTTGCGTACTACTTTCTTGCGCCGTCGTGGCGTTGTCTCGCGTATCAACATCCATGCCTCGGCCACGCGCTCTCCGTGGCTTAGCGCGGAAGGCCGTTCGAATGGTGGCGCCTGAAACGTGGCGTCGGGCCGTCGTATAGCCTTGCACACGGACATTCATGACGGCAGGACAAAACAGCCGCCGGGGCTATCGGTACTGGCGTCGACATCGCGGTCCCGCTCGTCGTATCGTTGGGCGTAGGCGCCGCACGCATCGCAGCAATTCGCGGTGGAAGGATTGCCCTTATCGAGCACGAGGCGGCGGCCGGTTCGAGACTCGGTGGTCACACGCTATTGAAGCACGTCGGACAACCGGAATCGGCGCTTCGGGCCAGACTCGCCGCCACGCGAAATATTCCTGCCGCGTCTACATTCAAGAGTCTCGACATCGCCGAACGAACGCTCTACGCGGCACTCAAAGCAAACCGTTCCGCGATCGAAACCTGGGCGAGGTTGGCGCGCCCGGGATCGACCAAAAGCTTTGAGTACATTTCGCACGAAGTCGTGGGCCACGGCGTCGTGCGCGCCACGAATCTGCTGACACAAACCAAGAAGGTAACTTTTGTACTGAAAATGCAGACTTACAACGGGAAGCTCTACTACATTCTGACGGCGTTCCCGAGCTTCTGAGTATGTCAATCAATCACGATGCCTTTTACTACCTGCAGAATCTCCTGGGTGGATACTTTCATCAGGACTGTTTTGAATTTGGCCAAACCGTCGATGACATCGTCGACGACTATATCGATACCAACTGGCCCTATGATCGCCTTGGGCTTCGCGCAGATATCCAGCGCCTACTGCATTTGCACCCGGACGACACGTTCGATGCGATGGACCGCCTGTTCTCCATGAACGCGTACCCGCAACTAGACAACGAGAGCATGGCGCGGTGGTTGCGCGAACTCGTGCTCAAACTCAAAGCAACCGACAGCGACGATTGATACCGCGCGGTGATGAACGAAGTCTCTCTGTTCGTGGTGAGCCCGTCGAACCATGAGAGTGCCTTGGACATCATCTTGCCAGACCAATAGCGTGACAATTCGAGCTTCGCGGAGTTGTGCTCTTGGGTCCCATCATTGGGTCGAGCGACACCCGATCATTCTGCTTCCACTGTGATGAACGCCCACTTACCCATCCGCCTCATCGGCGCTCCCACTGACGTTGGTGCCGGCACGCGCGGCGCGTCGATGGGACCGGAGGCGTTGCGCGTCGCCGGTCTCGCCGATGCGTTGTTGGCGCGCGGCATGAATGTGCTCGACGACGGCAATTTGACTGGCCCGCCGAACCCGTGGCAGCCGCCGTCGGAGGGCTATCGACACCTGCCCGAAGTGCTGGCGTGGAACCTTGCTGTGCGCGACGCGGTCGGCCACGCCCTGCGCGCGCGCGAGTTGCCGCTGCTGCTCGGCGGTGACCATTGTCTGGCCATCGGTTCCATCGCCGCCGTGGCCGCGCATTGCCGCCGTCGCGGCAAAACACTTCATGTGCTGTGGCTCGACGCGCATGCCGATTTCAACACGAGCGCCATCACCCCCTCGGGCAATCTTCACGGCATGCCGGTGGCAACGCTGTTCGGTTTTGGGGCTGCGGCGCTCGTCAATCTTGCCGACCCGGCGCCCGCGTTGCGGCGCGACGAGATTGTGCAGATCGGCATTCGCAGCGTTGACGATGCCGAGAAGCGCTTCGTCAACGAGCACGGGCTTGAGGTGTTCGACATGCGCTCGATTGACGAGCTCGGCATGCGTACGGTGATGCAGCAGGCGCTGCATGGCGTGACCGAAAACACGCACCTGCACGTGAGCTTCGACATCGATTTTCTCGATCCCGACATCGCGCCCGGCGTCGGCACCCCGGTGCGCGGCGGCCCGAGCTACCGCGAAGCGCAACTCTGCATGGAGATGATCGCCGACACCGGCGCGCTGGCCTCGCTCGACGTCATGGAGCTCAACCCCGCGCTTGACGAAAAAAACCGCACCGCCGCGCTCGCCGTGGATTTGATCGAAAGCCTGTTCGGTAAATCCACGCTGATGCGCGAGCGCTAGCGGCGCCGCGGGCAGCCGCAACAACCTGCGCGAGTTTCCCGCGCCACTGCATCCCCCATGAAGTTTCCGGGCGAGAGAAACGCTGAACCAGCCTGCGCGATACGTCGCGCGCCGGCTTGGTCAGCGTTTCCTTAATTCCCCGGCGGACGCGGTGCCAGCGATGGTTGCAGCGTCTCAATCGCCGCCGGCGGCAGCACGCGCGCATCGCCCCGGCAATCTCGCTTGGGCACATTGCTGCCCGTCACGGTGCAACGTTCATCGCGGGCAGGCTCGTTACCCGCGACCTGCTGCCGGGGTTCACTCGCACAACCCACCAGCAACGCACTGCTCACGGCCATCACAAAAATCGCACGGGATTGCAGTTGGATTGCCACGACGGTACTCCTGATCAGTAAACGTGCTTACAGTGTAAAGACAAACTGCCGACGCAGCAACCCTGCCGAACGTTGCCTCGATCACTGTACGCATATACACTGCACTGATGAACCCCCACAGCACGCACAAAGGCCGCGGCGCCACGCTGAACATGGCGGGGCGCTTCGAGTCACGCACCGCCGAGTGGTTCGACGACGGCTGGGGCCACGAGGCACACGACCACGACGCGATCGAGCGCGCTGCGAAGCGGCCGAAGACGGTCATCCACATCGAGCAGGCACGCTCGATCATCTCGCACAACGAATCGCCCGACCTCGGCTTCGACCAGTCGCTGAACCCCTACCGCGGCTGCGAGCACGGCTGCATCTATTGCTACGCTCGCCCCACACACTCGTACGTCAACCTCTCGCCGGGCCTGGACTTCGAAACGCAAATCTTTGCCAAACGCAACGCGGCAGCACTGCTACGCAAAGAACTCGGCAAGCGCGGCTACGTTCCCTCCGCGATCAACCTCGGCGCCAACACCGACCCGTACCAACCGATTGAGCGCAGCGAACGCCTGACCCGCGGCGTGATTGAAGTGCTCGCCGAGAGCAACCACCCGCTCACCATCGTCACCAAGAACGCGCTGGTCTGCCGCGATATTGACCTGCTGGCGCCGATGGCCGCCAGGAATCTGGTCACCGTGTTCGTGTCGATCTCGCAGCTCGACAACGAGCTCACACGCATCCTCGAACCCCGCGCCTCAACCCCCGCCAACCGCCTGCGCAGCGTGCGCGAACTGACCGACGCGGGCATCCCGACCGCCGTGCTCGTCGCGCCGATCATCCCGTTCATCAACGACCAGTACGTTGAGGCCGTGCTCGAGGCGGCGCACGACGCCGGCGCCTTCGCGGCCAGCTACACCATCATCCGCTTGCCCTATGAGCTGAAAGCGTTGTGGAAAGACTGGCTCACCACCCACTTCCCCGACCGCGCCGAGCGCGTGATGGAGCGCATTCGCGATCTGCGCGGCGGTCGCGAAAACGTCAGCGAATTCGGCGCCCGCATGAAAGGCCAGGGCCTCTGGGGCGACCTGATCCGGCAACGCTTCCGCAAGGCCTGCGCCCGCCACGGGTTGGCCCTGGCAGCAACAAGCCTCCCAGCGCTGGACACGAATCAATTCACGCCGCCCCGTGCCGACACGATACAAGGAGAATTGTTCTAAGCGTTCACTGGCGGCAATGGCGTAGCTATGGAACGACAGCAAGGAACAGGAACGCTGCAAACATCACCAAGTGCACCGTGCCCTGCAACACGGTGGCGCGACCGCTGCCCAGCGTCAGCACGCTGACGATCAAGGTGAGCGCCAGCAACACCATCTCTTTGCCCGGCAGGCCGAGCACCAGCGGAAATCCAAGCGTGACCGACAAGGCTGCCACCACCGGAATCGTCAGTCCAATCGTTGCCAGCGCCGAGCCCAACGCGAGGTTCAGGCTGGTCTGCATGCGATTGGCGCGCGCTGCACGTGCCGCCGCCAGCGTTTCCGGCAATAGCACCAGCATCGCGATCGCGATGCCTACGACGGCGGGTGGCGCGCCGACGGCACCCACCGCAGACTGGATCGCCGGTGCCAGCAGCTTGGCAAGTCCAACCACCGCGACCAGGCAGACCAGCAACAAGCCCAGGCTCAACGCCGCTTCGATGTTGCCCGGCGGCGCCGCGTGCACGTCGCGGTCATCGGTCTCCACCGGCAGGAAATAGTCGCGATGGCGCACCGTCTGCACGAACACGAAAGCGGCGTACAGCACCAGTGACATCAACCCGGCAAAGACAAGCTGGGACATGGAATAGGTCGGCCCAGGCGTACTGGTGGTGAAACCGGGCAACACGAGCACCAGTACCGACAACGCCGCCAACACCGATAGCGCCGGACTGGTGCCGTCGACGCGAAACACCATGACGTGGTGGCGCAAACCGCCGAGGAGCAGGCAAAGCCCAACCACACCATTGCACACGATCATCACGGCGGCATAGACGGTGTCGCGGGCTATCGCGGCTGCACCGGCGCCACCGGAAAGGATCATCGACACCACCAGCGCTGCCTCGATCACGGTCACCGCCAACGCCAGGATCAGGGTGCCAAACGGCTCGCCCACGCGATGCGCGACTACTTCCGCGTGATGCACTGCGGTCAGCACCGCCGCTACCAGCGACAACGCCACGAGCAACACCGCAAACGTCGCCAGTGGGCGACCCCAACCGAAGACGAGCACCAGTAGCACGACAAACGGAAGCCAACCAAACCAGCGGGCCAACGAGCGGATCAACGTTTGCAACAGCACTTCGTATCCCAATAACGAAAAGTCAGCCGATGTTATGGCATGACGATTCGAATGAAAAAATGCCCGCTCAGTGACGTGGCGGGCGTGGTCTTTGTGCTGATCGCGCGGACGTGGTGCGCGTCCCGGCAATGTATCGGCGCGTTTACTTCTTGCCGCGCTTGGCTTTGCCGCCCTTGCCTTTGGCCTGACCAACCACCTTCAACTCCACGTCGGCGACGCCGCTCTTGAGCATGCCGAGGCGCGCTGCCGCAGCGCGCGACAGATCGATGATGCGATCCGCCTGCTTGGGGCCGCGGTCATTGATGCGCACCGTCACGCTTTTCTTGTTCTTCAGATGGGTCACCTTGACCAGCGTACCGAAGGGCAGCGTGTTACTCGCTGCGGTCAAGGCCGCCGCGTTGTAGCGCTGGCCGCTGGCCGTCTTGCGACCATTGAACTTCTTGCCGTACCAAACCGCCTTGCCGGTGGTGGTGTCACCCACAGCGGCGGCGGTAACCGCTTTTTTCTCCGCCACCGCGGCTGCGGGAGCCGCAGCGGGCGTGGGCGCAGCGGCTGGCGCCGGGGCGGCGGGCGCCGCAGGCGCGGCAGGTGCGGGGGCTTGCGCGAAGGCGGCGGCAGCCAGCAGAACAGTTAACAGAGCAGAGATTTTTTTCATGGGATTCCCGAAACAGCGAGTGGTAGTCGTCGCGTGAAATTCTGACTGCGGAAACGCGTCATACGCCCGATGCCCGCAACAAGCAGACTTTCCTGAGCCCGCAATGTAGCGCACAACACCACGCGCGCGAGGCTCGCGGCTCATCCATCCAGCAACGCCGCCCGCCACTGTGCGCACTTCGCCGCGCGCGACAATGACGCATGGGCCGGGCTGGTCGATGGCAGTCGCGCAAATCGCCAGCGCGAATCGCGCAGCAACTCACCGCAATGGCGACGAAACGCCGCCTCGGCACCCGCGCCATTGAACGCCACCATGCGGATCGCCGGACGACGCGCAAGCAACGTCGCGACGTCGTTGGCCACCTCACTTCCGCGGCGGATCGCGGAATCAAGACTCCCCGTGCGCTCGCAGGCGGCGAGCACGTCCCACAGCGCCACCCCCGCACGCTCCAGCGCCCGCACGCGCGCAGCGTAGGGCGCCTCAACGGGCACGCCAAATAGCGATGCCATGATGGGCCAAAACGCATTGTGCGGGTGAGCGTAGTACTGCCCGGCCGCGAGCGACGCCACGCCCGGCATGCTGCCCAGCACCAGCCGCGTCGCACCCCGCGGCGCGATCGGCGCGAAGCTGCATACGCGGTCCGAAACACCCACTTCAGGCATTAGTTTATTCCATATCGCTTCGATAACGTCGCCGAGGCGGCACCCACAATGCTCGCATGTATCAGTACACCGCCTTTGACCAGAAAATTGTTGACCAGCGCGTAGCGCAGTTCCGCGACCAGACGGCGCGGCACCTTGCGGGCGAGCTGTCGGCCGACGATTTCCGCGTGCTGCGCCTGCAAAACGGCCTCTACATCCAGAAGCACGCCCCCATGCTGCGCGTAGCCATCCCCTATGGCCTGCTGAACACCCGGCAGCTGCGTACCTTCGCACACATTGCGCGCACCTACGACCGCGGTTATGCGCACTTCACGACGCGCACCAACCTGCAATTCAACTGGCCGGCGCTGGCGCAGGTACCCGACATCCTCGCCGAACTGGCAACAGTGCAAATGCACGCCATCCAGACCAGCGGCAACTGCATCCGCAACACCACCACCGACCAGTTCGCTGGCATCGCGCCCGATGAAGTGGTCAACCCCCTGGTGTGGGCCGAAATCATCCGTCAATGGAGCACCATCCACCCGGAATTTGCCTACCTGCCGCGCAAGTTCAAAATTGCCATCAGCGGCTCGACGCACGACCGCGCCGCGACGCAGGTGCACGACATTGGCCTCGTGGCATTAAAAAACGATGCCGGCCACACCGGTTTCCGCGTCATTGTCGGCGGCGGCCTCGGCCGCACACCGATCGTGGGCACGGTGATCCGTGAGTTCCTGCCCTGGCAGCACCTGATTACCTATCTCGAAGCGGTGCTGCGCGTGTACAACCGCCTTGGCCGTCGAGACAACAAATACAAGGCGCGCATCAAGATTCTGGTCAAGGAGTCAACCCCCGCGCAATTCACCGAGTGGGTCGACGCCGAATTCGAAGCCACGCAAAACGGCCCGACCCTGCTGTCCCAAGCCGAGGTCGACCGCATCGCCGCACGCTTTACACAGCCCACCTACAAAACGCTGCCGCAAGACGACGCGGGCACGGTGACCTTCGCGGCAGGCAACGACGAATTCGCGCGCTGGCAGCGCCGCAACGTGCACGCGCATCGCGTGCCGGGCTACGCCGCCGTGACACTTTCGCTCAAACGCAAGGGGATTGCTCCCGGCGACATCACGGCCGACGAGATGGAACGTGTGGCGGCGCTGGCCGATCGCTTCAATCAGGGCGAACTGCGCGTCACACACGAGCAAAACCTGGTGTTCAGCGACGTGGAGCAACGAGAACTCCCTGCGCTCTGGCGCGAACTCCAGGCACTTGGCATGGCCGTGCCCAACATCGGCCTGATCGGCAACATCATCGCTTGCCCCGGCGGTGACTTCTGTGATCTGGCCAACGCGGTGTCGATTCCAGTCGCCGAAGCGATCTACGACCGGTTCGAAGCGCTGGACTATCAATTCGACATCGGCGAGCTGGATCTCAACATCTCTGGCTGCATCAACGCCTGCGGGCATCATCACGTCGGGCACATCGGCATCCTCGGTGTCGACAAGCACGACGAAGCCTGGTATCAGGTCACGATTGGTGGCGCACAAACCATCACCGCACCCGGCACTGGTGCCGCGCAGGCCCGCATCGGCAAGATCATCGGCCCGTCGTTCGCGCAAGAGCAGATCCCCGATGTCGTGGAAAACCTCATCCAAACCTACCTCGGACTGCGCGAGCGCGACGACGAACGTTTCGTCGACGTCGTCGCCCGCGTGGGCATCGAACCCTTCAAGGAGCGCGTCTATGCTGAAGTTGATTAACCGTTACGGCGTCGTCGATGCACAAGGCACCGACGGCTGGATCACTTACACCGGCGACGCATCGGCCATTCCGGTCGGTGCCAAGGTACTGCTGCCGCTCACCGAATTCCGCGAATTCGCCGGTACGTGGCAAAAGCATGTGGGCACACATGGTGCGCTCGGCGTGCTGTTGACGCCCGCCGACGACCCGAGCCTCATTGCCGGCGAACTGGGCAAGCTGGCGCTGATCGCGATTGACTTTCCGGCCTTCACCGATGGCCGCGGCTACTCCACCGCCACCTTGTTGCGAGAGCGCTATCGCTACATCGGCGAGCTGCGCGCCGTGGGCGACATCCAGCGCGACCAGCTCTTTTTGCTCAGCCGCGCCGGCTTCACCACCTTCGCGCTGCGCGACGACCAAAAGGTCGATGCTGCGCTCGCTGCATTCAACGACTTTTCGTCGTACTACCAGCACGCCGCGGACCGCTTTGTGAACCCCGACGTACTGCCGCTGGCGGCCTGAGCCGTCAGGCTCGACCATCACCAGCGGTACGCGTTACTTCACCAGCAAGAGGCCCTCCAGTGGTGCGGCCGCTTGCAGCTTGCCAAACGCGACGCCCGCAGCCGGTGTCAGCACCTTGAATGCCTTCGGGTTGGAGGTAGCAACCAGCCCGCTACGCAGCGCCTCAACATCAGCACTGGTGAGCCGCATCGCCAAACCCGGCGCCGCCATCACGCGCTGCATGACGGCGCCGAGCCGCGCGAAGTCGCCCGGGTTGATCACCGGATTGGCAACACCCGCGGTCAGCCCCGGCGCGCCGGGATTCGGAACCGTGCCCGAGGTGGCGTTCGCCGCCGCATTCTTGATCCGGTCAAGCAACTCCTTTTCTTCCCGGGTCGGTGGCCGGGCAGCCCAGGAGATCAACAACGCGGCTTGCCCCTCACCAGCATTGTCAAAGTCCGACGTTTCCGGCAATGGGAGCCCCGTCGCCTTACGAAGCGCCTTTGCAAACTCCTCGAACGACGACTTGTCGCTGCGCAAGGTGGCCTCAATCAGCAGCGGATCATCACTGGCGATCTTCACCGATAGGTCAGGCATCGCCATTGCAACCAGCGCCGTCGGGATGTGCAGCTTCGGATCCTTGATGCCAGCATTGATCTGCTTGATCTGGCGCGAATACTCGTCCGCCAGCTTGGTGGACAGCGTATTCGCCACCTGCGCCGCATGATTGACCAGCGACTGATAGTCGCTCGACCGACTCAGCGTGCAGGTCAATGACAAGGCAAATGGCTGCGGAAGTGTATTGCCTCCCGCAAGCGCCGCTTTGCAGACCTTCCACACAGGCACATCGCGCGCGCACGTAATCACCGAACCCGATGCACGGCAGTAACCTTTCGGATCCAGCGCTTTCATTTTGGCCAGCGCGAGGGCCTCGGCGCCAACCCGATCGAACTTGCATATCGCTTCGGCCTTGATGGTTCCACCCTGTGCAGCGTTCACTTTTCCCACTGCGTCAACGCACGACACGAGCGCTTTGATGTCTGTGCCTGCGTCGTACGGGACCAAGTCGCACAAGCCGACGACACTGACGGTCGAATACTTGCCCGTGATTGCGGAGGCCGCGCTGGCACAGGCTGTCATCCCCGTTGGCTGGTCGCACTTGAGGCTCGCAAAGTCATCCTTACGCGTCAAGACACTGCAACCGGCCTTTTGGGCGACGCGGTACGAAGACGCGATTGCCAACGTTGAGTAGTAGACACCGCTATCAGCCCAGCCCGCCATGTCTAGCGGCGTTGGAGCGGTCTTGGCGGTGGGGCTCTCGGCGTGCCAGATAGCGTACACCTTGAAATCCGGTGACTGGGCGATCAATGGCGAGGCGGCCTTTCTTACCGCCACCTTAATCTCCCCGTCACTGCCAAGCAGATGGAACTGTCGTGACAGCGCCAGCGCATTGGTGTTGTAGTAACTCCCAGACAACGCATGCAGTTTCTGCTGATTGTCGTACCCATTCACCAACGCATCCCACTTCGCAAACACATCTGCGTAGTACGCCGTGAACGCCTGCGTCCAGTCCGCCTCACTCGGTTTCAACAGCGGGAAAAGCTGTTGTGCTTTGTCGCGCAACGCCTTGTTGTATTCGAACCACTGCTTGGTTTCGGGCAACATGCGTGTTTTCACACCGGCGTCGACAGCCGGCTTGAGCACATTGAGATACACGAATTGCGACGTGCTGACCTTGGTTGAATTGTCTGCATCACACAACCCGACCCATTCGCACGCCGATTCGACACCCTCACCGATGGCCGAAAAGAATGCGCCGACGGCATCGCCCAATCCCTCGGCCAGACTGAATAGCGCATCGAGCGCTGAACACACTGGAAACCCCCCGGCCAGAGAGCTCGCAAGAATGCACGCGATGGGCTTGCCGGCATCCTGCAAGAGTCCAAGATAGTCATCGGTGCGGATGTCGATGTAGATCGACAGCGCCATTTCGATCCCTTTACTACCGTCCGCACCAACCGCACTCTGGAAGTCTGGATTGTTGTTTAGCGTTTCGATGCACTTGAGAATGCCTGGCTCCGAGAAATCCTGACAACTGTCGAAGACCGTCTTCGCGCCCAGCACCATTTCTACAGTGAGGGGATCAATCACCGAGTTGATTGTCAACTTCGCCGGGGCAGGCAAGTTCGCGAGAAACGACCAGAAGTCGAACGCGTGCACTTTCGGCGCTGCAATGCCAAGCGTCAATACCACGACGCACAGGAGATGGCGCAAGGCGTGCGTAGCGCGAAGAGAAAGACTGCGCATGATCCTGCCCCTTGCTATCGACCGCGTTTGGCCATCGACGCGACACGGATTTCGCCGAGCGTCACGCGGGCGCCGTTGGGCGCCTGTACCACGGTGTTGTCCGGTCGCCCTTTCAGCGCCATGAGTTCCTGTCGGTTACGCACCATGACTGGCGTGGCGTTCAGCGCGCGGGCACCAACGGAGACGAGCGATGTGCCCGTCTCAGTCAGCGGGTTGCGCCCTCGCTCACGTTGGGCCAAAGCGCCCAGTTTGCGCAAATTTGCAACCGTCAACGTGGCGCCATCGGGCAACCTGACAGTATCGCTATCCGGTCGCGCCAGCGCCTGAGCCAGCGATGCACGATCCTTAATGTCAACAGTAACCGGTGCAAGCGACCGGGTGATCGAGACGTCGGCCTTCGCGCGGCCCGCAGTACGCTGTTGCGCACGGCGCACCATGTCGACCTGGGCATTGAACTGCTGCGCCGTCAATCGACGCCCGCTGGGCAATTCCACGATGGCCGTGGGCGGGAGCACTCGTGCCGCCTGCAATGAGGTCGCAGGCTGCATGCGCAAGGTAACCGGCCCGGTGGCAGCGGGCGTCTGCCCGATCACGTTAAACGAAGCAGCAGCGACGAGCGCAACGAACAGCGCACGCACACCAAATGCCGCAAGAATATGGCGGCCCGAAGCAAAGTTCATGTTCATCTCCGCGTGTTGGTAGTACACGTAGAGACGCCATCGCGCGGCAAATGGCGTCAGTTTCCGGCCGACGCAGCACGCCCTAGTTAGTCACAGCGACCGTACGCGACACATTCTGCGGGAAGCCGCTCGGTGTGGTGGTGTCGGTGTAAGTCACCGTCACCGTCGTCGCGCCGCCGCCGAGATTGATGATGCCATTGCCCGGCACGGGCAGGAAGCCCGGAACACCAGCGTAGATGAAAGGATCGAACTGGCAGCTGGTGCGCTGATAGACACCGGGCGAGACGCGCGGAATCGTGAGCGTCTCGGTATCGGTCTGGCCGCCGACGTTGCGCACTGCCGTCAGCGTCACATTGACGGACGGCGTCACCTGCTCTGGATCGTTGATCAGGATGCTGCAGGTGGCGTTGACCGGCGCGGACACAAAAGCGGTCGCCGGCGGCACGCCCGGGCCGATGCCCGCGATCGAAAAAGTCATCGTGGCCAATACGGCGGGTGCCACGCCAGCAGTCACGTTGCCGCAGGACTGATTCACCGCCTGAGATCCACCGCTGGCGATCGTGGTATCGAGATATTCCATACTGATGCTGCCGGTTGACGGAAAGTCAAGTTGCCCGTTGTTGGCGATCACCGTGCCCTGGTTCATGCGCACCGTGTTCGCGACGTAGCGCCCGCTGCTTTGGTAGTCCAGACGGACCACCTCACTGTCACCATTGGAATTGCGCAGCGTCGCGTTGATGAACGCCGGATTGGTGATCGCGAGGTCGGAGTCCACCACACTCAGCGTCGCCGGCATCAATCGTGGCGTTCCGGCGGGCGTCAAATCAACCAGCGTGGCATTCGCCGTGCAACTCAATTGGGCCAATTGGTAGCCGCTCGCCAGGGTCAAACAATCGCCGCTCACCAATTGTGTGCGCCCCACCACGCCCGAGCGGACATCGGTGTATTCCGCGCTGATCGTGGTCGGTCCGTTCAGCTCCAGCGTGCCATTGCCAGGCGCGGCCGACAGCCCGGGGCGCGCTATCGCCGGGATTGACGCCCGCAGAAAGCGGCCCTGATTGCTGACCGATTGCAGTGGCACCGTTTCGCTATCTCCGTTGCCGGTGCGCACGGTGACGTTGACCGTCGATTGCCCGGCCAGATCGGGGTCGTACAGTTCAATCGTCAGTGGCATCGACGTCGCTGCCGTGGTCGATGCAGCGGCGAGCGAAGCGAAGGTAAAACTACCACCCGCCCGACAAGCCAGCGTTCCAAGCGTGCCCGGATCGCGCCGGATCACCGTGGCGGTGACGACCTGCGCCGCGCGCGACGTGGCGGTGCACTGATCGGCGTATCGGGCAGTGACCGCCGTGTCACCCATCAACTCCACCTGCCCGTTGCCAGCGATCGATGACGCCGTATCCACCAGCCGATTCACGCGGATCTGGCCCCGGTAGCGGCCATCGGGCGTCAACGCGTTCAGGGTCAGCGTCTCGCGGTCGCCCCGCGCGGTGACCAGATCCACCAGAATCGTCGGCACGCCGGCCAGATCACTGTCATCCACCTCCACGATCAGCGGATCATTCGCGCCATCCCCCGACGAAATCAGGCGAATTGCGCCGGTGCTGCACGGCGCCGGGTTGCGCGCCTCGAACGGATTGTCGCCGGTCACGGCAGACACACGCCACAAGTTGCCCTGCCGTGCGAGCAGCAGCACCACACGCCCGGCGATCAGGTCCGGCGCCAGCGTGCGCGCGTCGAAGTAGCGCTTCTCAAAGCGGGCCTGCAGCATGGCCACATTCGCGCCGATGCTCCAGGTGCGATCGGTGAAAGTCAGACGTGGCCGCGTTTGCGCCACCGCGTCGCGCCGCAGCGCATCCAGTACGCGGCTATAACCGGGCATACCAGGATCCAGCTTGGCCTGGAAGAACGCCACATCACCGCGCTCATAGGCATCAATCAGCGCCTGCAGTTGCGTGTTGAGCAGCGCCTGATCAGCGGGCGTGGCTGGTTTCTCAGCGCGTTCGGCGGACAGCGCGCGGGCGTCGGTCTCACGCTCTTCACGACTGCCCGGCGCATTCACTTGCGCTGAGGCGACCAGCGCGAAACCCAGCGTCACCGCGGCCAGCATGGAGGTGCGGAGTGTGGCGCGCAGGATGGGATGGCGATTCATGGGCACTCCTAGAACGAGCCGACGACGGCGACACCGATGCTGCGGTCGGAATAGGCCTGCGCGGCCAGCGTCTGCCAGTTTCGGTTGTCACGGCCAAACAGCTTGAAACTCCACTTGGGGTTCATCTGCCAGACGAGCTCTGCCTGCACCCCTTGCTGCTTGCCAACGGCCCCGCTGACCGGGTCTTTCATGTGGCCGTAGAACGCGGTGCCGTTGAAACTGCCCTTGCCCGTCAGGTTCAGGCCCAGCGTCAGTGTCCAGCGATCGTTCCAGCCGCGCGCCTCACTCTGCGTGGCCGTCGCGCCATTCACCTGCCATTGCTTCATGTAAGCGAGCATCGTGTTCAGGCTGCGCTGATTGCTGTCGTCGCTGAAGGTTTTGCCGAGCGTCATCGTCGCAGCATCGGTGCTGGCGGTGCCGGGTGAACTGCCGAGGCTTTGGTTGCGTTGCGCGGTCACGTTGGCCGTCGCCGTCCAGCCGTCGCGACTGTAGTTGACGGTGGCTGATGCATTGTCGTTGCGCGTCCGGCTGTCGGAGTCGAGCTGACGCGTGGTTGCGCGACCGGCCGTCGCGGTGATGCTGAAACCGGCAGGTTCGGTCGGGGTCCAGTTTGCCGTCAACGAGCCGGATTCACTCGCTGTCATGCCGCTCAATTTGACCGCCGTCGGCGTCGGATTCGGTGGCGCAAAAGGGTCCGGCGTGGGCTTGGGTGGTTCGGCGGGTGCGATGAGGGCGGTGCGCGAACTCGGCACATAACGCGACTGCCGACCATCAAGGGTGAACGAGAGCGTGGGCAGTGCTTTCCACACCGCGTTGCCAAACGATTCGCGCGTCCCCGGCGAAAGGGTGGCCAGCGTGGCGAAATCGGCCCCGATGTTCTGGTGTCCGAAGCGCAGCGCCACCGGGTCGCCCTGCCACGAAAACTCGGACACAAACGCCTGATCACGATCACGTCCGATGTCACTGCGCTCAAAACGGCTACGCGCGAACTCGGCCGCGACCGACACCGAATCGCGTTTGAACGACGCGCCAACCGTCGCGCTCGCTCCCTGCGCCCCGGCAGCAGAGGTAGTCAGCAGTGGCGACTGATCCTGGGTCGTGGTCAGATCACGAAAGCGCTGCACGGTGGCGTAGATTTCCAGCCCCTTGAGCAAGGGCGCGGCTGTATCGAATGCTGTCGGCGAGCTACCAACTTTCATCGCGTAGGACTCTCGCGGGTAGGCGGTACGGACGCGACGGTCGAACACCGATCGCCAGTCCTCGCCAAACACGCCGCCCGCGCCGGTGATGACCAGCGGCCCGAGGAATTTCTGCGCCGACGCGCCGCGGATCGGCAGGTTCGCGCTCAACTGCGAGTGCGACAACGCCAGGTCGCCCACATTGACGGTCACCCCCGGCTGCGAATAGCCGAGCAGCACCTTGTTGGTGAAAAACGAAAAGCGCTGCACGGTACGGTCATCGCTCTGCGTGAGCTGCACCTGCGCCCAGCGCGTGACGTCGCCCTCGGTGACCAGCTTGTAGTCGGTGCCAAACTGAAACTTGTAAAAACCGCCGCCCGCGTTCGGATTCAGCATTGCGCCGCCAGACTGCGTGTTGCGATACACCGAGAGGTCCAGCGTGGTGTTCCAGGTCAGCTGCGTGTTGCCATCCGCGCCCTGTGATATCTGCGGCGCTGGCATCGCCGTCGCCTGTGCGAACTGTTGCAGCACCTGCTGGTCAGTCTCAGCGGCAGCCGCAGTCGATACGACCAGCGCCCAGACGGTGGCAGCCCTTGCACGCCGCGCGGTCAAGCTCAGCATCGATCCATCCCCCCCGATTCGTAATGCTTCCGTCACGCGCCACCGCTTATTTGCAAACGTTGGCCGGAATCGTGAACATCGTTTGATCCTTGTTGTTGTTCTCGTTGAGCTCGTCGACCACATTGTTGGAATCAACAAACACGGTCACCGCCACCGTTTTCGGCGTAGCCAGTCGCGTCGGGTCCGGCTTGCCCGCCCCCTTGGTGAAATTAAGGATCATCGGCCCGGATTGTGTTGAAACCCAGCCAGCGGGCGAATTGATGGCATCGACCGCAGCCTTCGCCCAGAACCCGCCGCCCAGCACCGTCGGCTCATCGTCAACCTTGATCTCGATGCTCATTGACTTGCCACCCGTGACGGCGGCGTCGGCAAACTTGCCGCCGTTATTGCGCACTTGCAAAGTGATCTTGAACGGTGATTCACCCGCTGTTTGTGGGCAACTCATCTTGACGTCCTGTATCTTCACCGACAGGTCCGGCTTGATGGGTTGCGTCAGCAACTTTGGGTCTACCTTCGGCGGCCCATTCGGTTGCGGCGGTTTCAGCGGTCCGACCTGAGCGAACGCGACGGCGCTCGTCAGCACAGCGGCAAACAACGCGGTGAATGGCTTCAACATGGTCTTTCCCTCGATGATCCTACCCCGGTCCAGGGGGCATTGGCCTTGCTTTTGCGGCGCAATCAGCCTGTGTCGGAAAGAGACGAAATCGCCCCCTGACGCTGTGCCAACCTGCCGCGGGCTTGATGCTGTGCATACTACTGCGCTGCGCGCCGCGTTGGCAACAGCTTTTTAGTGCAAACCACCAGCAGGCGGTCGCTGCAGCGCGATTTATTGACAAGTCGATCAAACCACCGCTACCTCGTGGCGATATTGGCCAGCAAGCCGTCGCAGGCGCACTCCACCCAGTCCAGCACGCGGCGAAAGTCTGCCGCGTTGCCGTAGTACGGATCGGGCACCTCGCGCTGCGCGCGGATCGCTGGATCGGCCGCAAACGCCAGAAGGCGCTGCACTTTGCCTCGCTGCGCTGCAGTGGCGCGGGCGATCACGGTGGAAAAGTTCAAGTCATCCATCACCACGATCTGGTCGAAGCGCTCGAAATCGTCGTCCCGCAGGTGCCGCGCCCGCAGTGCCGAGAGGTCGTACCCGCGTTCGCGCGCGTAGGCCTGCGCGCGCGCGTCCGGCGGTTCACCGGGGTGATAGTTGTGCGTCCCTGCCGAATCAATCAGCAAACGATCCAGCAGCCCCGCCTGGCGCGCCTTGTGGCGGAACACGCCTTCTGCCGTCGGGCTGCGGCAGATATTGCCCATGCAAACGAACAAGACCCCCCACTGCGAATTTGCCACGGCGTTTCCTCCCTCATCCATCCATCGCTGCCCGCCATCGTCGCATTGTGCCGCGCCGTGCCGGTCTTGCTGTCGCGGTGCAGGCATAGTATTAATCTGAGCAGCGACGACCGCACACCCAAGCGCGGCCAGCCATCAGCTTCTCCCGGGGGTCTCAATGTTTTCACTCGAGCGCTCATCCAGCGCCTTCCGCCCGCTGCGGCAGTGGGCCCGCATTGCGCTGGCCGCCATCGCAATCACCGGCGTAACACCTGCCATCGCTTTTTTCGATGTCACCATCGCCAGCTGCGCCAGCAGCAGCGGCGGTGCCTGGTCCGGCGCAGGCACCCAGGTTTCGCCGCGTTTGTGGACTCCGAGCGCCAGCGGCTCCTCGGTGTGCGTCTCCGACATCACCGGCGCCAGCGGCTTTGGCGCAGTCGCGTATGTTTCAGTCACCACCGGCACGGCGGGCACTGGCACGGAACCCGGCAAGATCACAGTGGCTGCACCGATCTCCTGGGCGGCACCGGGAAAAACATTGCTGCTCACCGCAGCCAATGACATCGCTGTCAACGCCAGCATCAGCGCCACCGGCGCCTCCGGGGCGCTGCGTCTCACTGTCGGTGCGACGCGTGATTACATCCTGGGCGCTGGCGTGCAGATTGACTTGCCAGCCGGCAACAACTTCTCGCTCGGCGTCAACAACTTCACCGTGATCACCGCGCTCGGCGCTGACGGCAGCATCACCGGTACCGATCTGCAGGGGATGTACGGCGCACCCACCGTCAAGTACGCACTGGGTGCCGACATTGACGCATCCAGCACAGCCACGTGGGATAGCGGCCAGGGATTTCGTCCCGTCGGCTACGACTCCGCCTCACCGACCGCGACACGCTTCAGCGGCCAGTTTCACGGTCTGGGCCACCGCATTGGCGGCCTGACCATCAATCGACCCGCCACAGACTACGTCGGGCTGTTCGGTTATGGATGGAACAACGGCGACGTGCGTGACATCACCCTCACCGGCGGCAGCGTCACCGGTCGCGGCGCCGTGGGGGCAGTCGCTGGCTACCTCGGCGGCGGCGCGGTGCGCAACGTGACCGTATCGACCACCGTCAACGGCACCGCAGCCGTGGGCGCGTTCCCAAGCGGCACCGGTGGCGCCGTCGGCTGGGCCGACTCCGCAGTCAATAACAGCACCGCCTCAGGCGCCGTCACTGGCGTGGGTGACCAGGTGGGCGGGCTCGTGGGCTACTTGCGCGGCGGCATCACCAACTCAACGGCCAGCGGCACCGTGACTGGTGTGGGATCGACGGGCGGTTTGGTGGGCTTCGAAAATGGCGGCGGCGTCACCGCATCTTCCGCCAGCGGTACGGTCATCTCAACGGGTTCCTACACCGGTGGTCTGATCGGATTCAGCCGCAACGCGATCAGCAACAGCTTTGCCACCGGCAGCGTCACGGGAACGGCCTACGCTGGCGGTCTGATCGGCTCCGGCCAGAGTGGCACCATCACCAACGGCTATGCGACCGGTCCGGTGAGCGGCAATGGCACCGGCATCGGCGGTCTGGTCGGTGCGTTCCAAGGGACCAGCATCAGTAACAGTTACGCAACCGGCAGCGTCACCGCGACCGCCGCAGGCGCAGGCAGCATCGGCGGCTTCGCCGGTTCGCTCAGCTCCGGGGTCCTGGTCAGCGGGTCTTACGCCAGCGGAACCGTGACCGGCAGCGGCGCCAACTCGTATGTCGCGGGCTTTGTCGGGTTTGCGGACGGCAACGTCACTACGTCCTACACGACGTCCACGGTCAACGCCCCGGCTGCCACTTATGTGGCCGGCTTTGTGGGATTCAGTCGTGGCAATACCATCAGCAAATCGTTTGCTGCGGGCAACGTCGCGGGCGCTGGCTACAGCGGCGGTTTCGCCGGCTTCACGTCGGACGCCACCATCAGCGATGTGTACGCCACCGGAAACGTCACCGGCACCACACCGGTCGGCGGCGTCTCGGCCTATCAGCGACAGATCAGCGCGGGCCTCGCCAATCTGTCACGCGCGTACGCCACCGGCACCCTCACCGCCACCGGCACCAAAGGCGGTGTCCTCGGGCAATACGCCAGCGGCACGGTCAGCAACACGTTCTGGAGCAGTGCGTTGTCGGGCGCCACCCTCGGCGCGGGTAGCGGCTCGACCGCTGGCACCACCAACCTGAGTGCGGCACAGATGAAGCAGCAGGCCAGCTTTACGGGGTTTGATTTCACCGCAGGCACCGGCGTGTGGCGCATCTACGAGGGCAACACGTCTCCGCTGCTGCGCCAGTTCCTGACACCGCTCGCGATCTCGGCGAGCAACATCAACAAGGTCTGGGACGGCGTTGCCGTGACCAGCCTCTCCAACGTCACCTACAACCCGCCATCCGCCGCTGGCTCGCCGCACATCCTTGGGCTGGGAGCGCCCTACGGCACAGCCGACACCACCAATGTGGGCACCTACCCGCCGCAGCTCTACTCCGACCAGCTTGGCTTCGACATCACGATGACCGGCGGCGCACTGACCGTGACTGCGCCCCCCTTCACGCTTGATGTGGACGCCAGCGGCGCTACCGGCAAATACCTGGCGACCACCGATGGTCTGCTGATCATGCGCCACCTGCTCGGCCTCACCGGCGCAGCGTTGTCCACCGGTGCCACCAGCAACACCGCCACCCGCAACGACGTGCTCATCCGCAGCTATCTGCTCAACGTCGGCACTGCGCTCGATATCGACGCCAACGGGAGTTACGACGCCGCGACCGACGGTCTGCTGGTCATGCGCTACCTGCTCGGCTTCCGCGGTAGTGCGCTGATCGCCGACGCGGTCGGCGTCTGCCCGCCGCTAACCACCTGCCGCACCACCGCCACCGACATCGAAAACTATCTCGCCACGCTGGTGCCCTAGCCGCCGGCGGTTCTCGCAGGCGGCAAACCGATCGCCGCTTGCGAATTCGAAGCGCGTGGTTTCCCGTGGAGCGGGCCAACGCTAAGCTAACGCGATGTCGTCCGCCAAACCGCTCACTACCACCGCGTTCTTCATTCTGCTGCTGATCGCGCTGGTGATGGGCGCCAACCACGTCGCGGCGCGGCTGGCGTTCAATAACGGCGTGGATGTCGCCACCGCAGTGGTGTTTCGCAGCGCCCTCTCGGCCACCATCCTGTTCGCCGTAATCCGCTTGCAGGGCGTGCCGTTTCGCTTCGACGCGCTGACGCCACGGCAACGGCGTTTTGTGCCCGTGATTGGCGTGCTGATCGGTCTGCAAAGCCTGACCATCTATTCCTCGGTCGCGCGGCTGCCGGTGGCGCTGGCACTGCTCGCGTTCAACACCTATCCGCTCTGCGCGGCGTTCTGGGATCGCGTGCTCTACGGCAAGCGGCCGGACCGCTCGATGCTGATCGCGATGCCGGTGATCCTGTTCGGTCTCGCGCTGGCGCTCGATGTGGCGGGCGCGGCCTCGGGCCTGGGCGCGGGCGCGCACTGGGCCAAGATCGGTGTGGGTGTCGCCTTTGCGCTCGCTGCGGCACTGCTGTTTGGCCTGGCGATGATTCTGACGCAGCACGAAATCACCGCGCTCGACGGCCGCGTGCGCTCCTGCACCACGCTGGGCATGGCGGGCATCGTCGCCATCCTCAGCGCCACCGTGCAAGGTGGCCTGCAATTCCCCAGCGGCCCCACGCCGCATCTCGGCTGGCTCGGGCTCGCGCTGCTCACGCTGCTCTACGGCTCCGGCTTCACGCTGATGTTTACCGTGCTGCCCAAGCTCGGCGTCGCCGGAAATTCCGCCATCATGAACGTGGAACCGGTGTTCGCGCTCATCCTCGCCTGGCTATTCCTCGGCCAAGCCATCGCGCCGATTCAGGTCGTTGGCGCGTTGATTGTGGTGAGCGCTGTGATCTGGTTGGGGTTGCGGCGGGGGAAGTGACGCAAAACGCGCACTTCCCTTGAATTCGCCGAAAACGAACGATAAAATATGACCATAAAATTTGGTCATATTAGTCATGTCTGCATATTCACTCGCCCAAGCCAAAGCCCGCCTCAGCGCCGTGATCGATGCCGCGCTGGCGGGCAAGCCGGCCGTCATCACGCGGCACGGCAAGCCGGTGGCGAAGATCGTGCCTTACGAAGAACCGGTGGCCGATCTTTCGATCTTTGACGCGCATCGCGGCACCTTGCCGAAAGGATTCAAGTTCGATCGCGATGAATTGAACAGCCGTCGCTGATGCCTGCATTCCTCGACACCAATATCCTCGGCTACCTGCTCGACAGCGGCAAGAAAGAAAAGATCGCCCGTCGCCTCGCCGGCGCGCAACCGCACATCAGCGTTCAGGTGCTCAACGAATTTGTGGCCGTCTGCCGCAAAACCGGCAAGGATCGCGAAACCGCCTACGCGCTAGCTGACGCCATCGCCAACGTGAGCACCGTGCACGACATCACGCTGGCAACCTATCGGCTGGCACAGGCACTCGCCACGCGCTACCAGCTCTCACATTGGGACGGATTGATTGTCGCAGCAGCCACGCTCGCGCAGTGCGAGACGCTCTACAGCGAAGACCTGCAGCATGGGCAGGTAATTGGAACGGTGAAAGTGGTGAATCCGTTCAGGTGACTCTTGAGCGATGACCTGTACAGGCGGTGGCTCAGACCGCAGCGCGGTATGAGTTACGAAAAATCAACAGGCCCTTCATCCAAAGACAGCATCAGCGGATTTACTACACGTACGACAATCGCGCTACCAACTATCCTAGCTCCTTCTCGAACAACTAACTGTCGTCCAATCCACAGAGTGTGAGGATAGACCTCCGGCGAGATGAACCAAATGCGGGCATTGACAGATTGTCCAGTGGAAACCCCTGAAGCTTCTTCAAACTCATGGTGAGTGCAGGTCCAATAGTCAGGACGAATGCCGTACTCCGGCCGATATCCTGACTTCGCTGTTTTCGGCTTTCCATCTGCCCGCGTCGCCTTCAATGAAAAAACCACTTCCGCATCAGGCTCGCGAAGTGGTTCCATCGGACTTCCTCAGGGTCTTGGTTACACATCCAAATTCCGCACCCCGAGCGCGTTCCCCTCAATAAACGCCCGCCGCGGCTCGACCTCTTCACCCATCAGCGTGGTGAAGATTTCGTCGGCGGCGATGGCGTCTTCGATCTGCACTTTGAGCAGGCGGCGGACTTTCGGGTCCATCGTGGTTTCCCACAGTTGCTCGGCGTTCATTTCACCGAGGCCCTTGTAGCGCTGGATACTGAGATTGGCGCGCGCCTTGTCGAGCAGCCAGTCGAGGGCTTGCTTGAAGCCCGCCATGCGTGCCTCTTCGCGGTTGCCCTTGCTGTCGGTGCGGGCGACGACGGCGCCCTCGCCCACCATCGATTGCAGCTCGGCGGCTTTCTGGATCTGCTTGTAATCGCCACTGGCGAGGAAGTGCTGGTCGAGCACCGTCTGGCTGGTGCGGTTGTTGTGCGTGCGCTTGAGCAGCAGCACCCATTCTTCGTTCTTCTCGTCGTAGAACGGCTCGACCACCAGCTCGGCGTCATCCACACGTGCGGCCAGCGCTTCTGCGCCGGCCCGGGCCGACGCTTCATCAGCCAGTGATACCTGTGCGCCCAGCAGCAGCGCATCCAGCGCACGGCGGTCAATGGTGCGCGCGTTGCGGTCGATCACCGCGTCAGCCAGCAGGTATTGCCGCGCGAGGTCAGCCAGCGCCTTTTCCGACAGCATTTCGGCGTCAGCGGACGGCTTGAACTCAGCGCCCTTGAGCGAGATGCGCAGCAGGAACTGCTTCAGCTCCAGCTCGTCCTTGAGGTATTGCTCTTCCTTACCGATCTTGGCCTTGTAGAGCGGCGGCTGCGCGATGTAGATATTGCCGCGCTCTACCAGATCAGTCATCTGGCGGTAGAAGAAGGTGAGCAGCAGCGTGCGGATGTGGGCGCCGTCAACGTCAGCATCGGTCATGATGATGATGCGGTGATAGCGCAGCTTGTCGGGGTTGTAGTCATCCTTGCCAAAGCCGGTGCCCATCGCGGTGATCAGCGTCACGATCTGCTCGCTGGAGATCACCTTGTCGTAGCGTGCTTTCTCCACGTTCAGCACCTTGCCACGCAACGGCAGGATCGCCTGGAACTTGCGGTCGCGGCCCTGCTTGGCCGTGCCGCCGGCGGAGTCACCCTCGACCAGATACAGCTCGCTGAGCGCCGGGTCTTTCTCCTGACAATCGGCCAGCTTGCCGGGCAGGCCCATGCCGTCGAGCACCCCCTTGCGACGCGTCATCTCGCGCGCCTTGCGGGCAGCCTCACGGGCACGCGCAGCCTCGACGATCTTGCCGCAGATGACCTTGGCGTCGTTCGGATACTCGAGCAGGAAGTCGGCGAGTTTGTCGGCACAGATTTCCTCGACCACCGGGCGCACTTCGCTCGACACCAGTTTGTCCTTGGTCTGCGAGCTGAACTTCGGGTCTGGTACTTTCACCGAGAGGATGCAGGTGAGACCTTCGCGCAGGTCATCGCCCGAGACTTCGACTTTCGCCTTTTTATCGAGCTCGTTGGACGTGATGTACTTGGTGATGGTGCGCGTCATCGCAGCGCGCAAGCCGGTCAAGTGGGTGCCGCCGTCACGCTGCGGAATGTTGTTGGTGAAGCACTGCACGTTCTCGCCGTAGCTGTCGTTCCACTGCATCGACGCTTCGACGGTGATGCCGTTCTTCTCGGCGCTGCAATAGAAGACGTTCTTGTGCAACACCGTCTTCGCCTTGTTCATGTACTCGACGAAGCCCTTGATGCCGCCCGAGTGCGCGAAGTTCTCGCTCTTGCCGGTGCGCTGGTCAATCAGCTCTATCTTGACGCCGTGGTTCAGGAACGAGAGTTCACGAATCCGCTTGGCCAGAATCTCAAAGTGATACTCGACCAGCTGGAACGTCTCGACAGAGGCCAGGAAGTGCACCTCGGTGCCGCGACGATTGCGCGTTTCGCCGGTAATCTTGAGCGGTGCCACCGGTACGCCCTGGCGGAACTCCATCTCATGCACCTTGCCTTCGCGCCAGATCTTGAGCTTGAGCCAGTCCGACAATGCATTCACCACCGACACGCCCACGCCGTGCAAACCGCCTGACACCTTGTAGGAGTTCTGATCGAACTTGCCGCCGGCATGCAGCTCAGTCATCACGATCTCGGCCGCCGAGCGCTTCATCTCGTCGTCCTGCTTGACCGCCGTCGGAATGCCGCGACCGTTGTCGGTGACCGACACCGAGTTGTCGGCGTGGATGATCACCTTGATGTCATCGCAGTAGCCGCCAAGCGCTTCATCGATGGCGTTGTCAAGCACCTCGAACACCATGTGGTGCAGGCCGGTGCCATCACCGGTGTCGCCGATGTACATGCCAGGGCGCTTGCGGACAGCCTCCAGCCCTTTGAGGATGCGGATGGAATCTTCGTTGTATTCGTTGGGCTTTTTGTCGGTGTCGGACATGAATTGGTTTTCTACTACTTTGGTTTCGTATGCCCGTGCAGTTTGTCGCTACGGCATACGATGGAACAAATGGAGGTGTCGCGGCAAGCCGCTCCTGCGGGGCAACGCTTGCGCTAGATCCGCATTGGCATCACGACGTATTTGAAGTCGGTGCGACCGGGCACCGTGAACAGCGCGCTGGCGGAGGAGTCCTGCAAGGCGATGGTGATTTCGTTGGACGACAGGGTTGCCAACGCGTCGAGCAGGTAATTGATGTTGAAGCCGATATCGACTGCCGCACCTTCGTAGGCGACTTCGATTTCTTCTTCCGCCTCTTCCTGCTCGTTGTTGGTACAGGCAATCTTGAGCGCCCCCGGATGCAGACCGATCCGCACACCACGGAACCGCTCATTGGACAAAATCGCCGCGCGTTGCAGCGTGTGCAGCAGCAGCAGACGATCCAGTGTGATGATCTTGCTGTGTGACGTCGGAATGACGCGGTTGTAATCCGGGAACTTGCCGTCGATGACCTTGCTGGTGAGCTCGATATTGCCAAAGCTGAAGCGCACCTGGTTGGCGAGGATGTCCACCGTGATCAGGTCGTCGGTCTCGGCCAGCAGCTTGGACAGCTCAATCACCGTCTTGCGCGGCACGATGATTTCCTGGCGGTTGAAGTTGCCTTCGACCGGCATCGTGGCGTAGCTCAGACGATGGCCATCGGTGGCGACGCAGACGAGCTGATCTTTATCGAGCACGAACAGCATTCCGTTCAGGTAGAAGCGGATGTCCTGTTGCGCCATCGCGAATTCGACCAGGCGCAACGTGGCCTTGAGCAGCTTCTGCGGCAGCTTGAAGCTCTGCAACTGCTCCTGGCTCATGGTCAGGCGTGGATAGTCCGCCGCCGGCAGTGTTTGCAGGCTGAAGCGGCTCTTGCCCGCCTTCACCGCCATCTTGCTGTCCTTGGCGTCAATCGATATCTCGCTGTTATCGGGCAGCGCGCGGAGCAGGTCCTGCAGTTTGCGCGCGGCGACCGTGGTGGCCTGATCGCCCGCGTCCGGCACTTCAACCTTGGCGGAAATCTGCAATTCAAGATCGGTGGCGATGGTGTTGAGCGTCGTGCCCTTGTGCTCAAACAGCACGTTGGCGAGGATCGGCAACGTCTGGCGACGTTCCACAATCCCGGATACTGCCTGCAAGGGTTTCAACACCAGGTCGCGAGGTATGTTCTTAAATTGCATATATACGTAACCCTATTTAATAGAGCGCCAGCTGGGCTGTGGGTAACTCTGAAAAGATAAAAAAATCAAACACTTGAGACTATTTTCAAACGGCGGCTGACGACGGTTTCAAATGCGGACGAATTGTGGACAGGATTTTCAACTACGCCGCCGCATGCACTTATCCACAATTGATCGTATTCCATCAACACCTTTTGCCGATCAACTGCGCAACACCTGCAGCAGGAATGCGAAGTCATGCTGAATTTGTGGCGTGCTCTCGCGCAAGCTGGCGATCTGCCGACAGGCGTGCAGCACCGTGGTGTGGTCGCGTCCACCGAAGTTTTGACCGATCTCCGGCAGCGACATGGGTGTCAGCTCCTTGGCCAGCGCCATCGCCATTTGCCGAGGCCGTGCCACGATGCGAGAGCGCTTCTTGGAGTGCATGTCGCTGACCTTGATCTTGTAGTAGTCAGCGACCGTCTTCTGGATATTCTCAATTGAGATCTGCCGCGATTGCACGGCGAGCAGATCGCGCAGTGCCTCTTTGGCCACTTGCGGCGTGATCGCGACGTTGTGAAAGCTGGCGTAAGCGATGACGCGTTTCAGTCCGCCTTCGAGTTCACGCACGTTGGAGCGGATGTGTTTGGCGATGAAGAACGCCACCTGTTCATCAAGCGCCACCCCCACCTGCTTCGCCTTGGCGAGCAAGATCGCCACCCGCATCTCGGTCTCTGGTGGCTCAATCTGCACCGTGAGGCCCCAACTGAATCGGCTCTTCAGCCGGTCTTCGATGCCTTCAATCTCTTTCGGGTAGGTGTCGCAGGTGATGATCACCTGCTTCTTCGCTTCAGTCAGCGCATTGAACAGGTAGAAGAATTGTTCCTGAGTACTGCTCTTGTTGTTGAAGAACTGGATGTCGTCGATCAGCAGCAGATCAAGCGAGGCATAGCTTTGCTTGAAGGCATCCCACGCCTTGTGCTGATACGCCTTCACCACATCGGACACATAGCGCTCGGCGTGGATATAGCGCACCCGGGCGGTTGGATGTTCACGCAGCAACTGGTTGCCGATCGCCTGCAGCAAGTGGGTCTTGCCAAGACCGACACCGCCATAGATGAATAGCGGGTTGTAGGCATCCCCCGGATTGCCAGCGACCTGCATGGCCGCAGCGCGGGCGAGCTGATTGGCTTTTCCAGTGACGAAGCTCTCGAACGTGAAATCCGGGTTCAACGTTGCTTCTCGCGCCGGCAAGGCCGAGGCGACCGCCGGGTTGCCGATGGGGGTCGTCTGCGCGAGGGAGGGTTCAGTCGCTTCAGTGGTGCGATGGTCTGCCAGCGCCGGATCGGTCGCCCCGGTCGCGATGACCGAATCCGGGGGACCGTTCACAGTAGCGGAGCTGCCTACCTTTAGCCGCACGCTGCTGCTGCCACCAAAATACTGGCTGGCCAACGCGTCAATCGTATTCAGGTACCGCTCGCGCACCCACTTGCCAATAAACGCGTTGGGTGCCACGACGGTCACGTTGGGACCCTGCTCTTCCGCGCTCAATACGCGAAACCAGGTCGCGAATTGTTGTGCCGAGAGTTCCCGCTCAAAGTGACTCAGACAGTGCGACCAGAAAGAGGGCATCGAACAACGCAAAACCGGGTTTGAGAGGGGTAATCACCCAGCAACCCGTATTTGCAACGACCCGGTAGAGCGCGGGGCGGATGGGGGCAGGCGGATGCCCAAATTTTACCGCGAATCAGGCGTTGATCAGTAAGTTATCCACAGCCCGACAAATCGGATTTCGGGGTCATCGTCAGGATCGCTTCCCTCCCAGCGTCACCCAAGCACCAGCAAGTGCGATAAGGACTCCAGTGATAGTAAGCGCTTGTGGACGTAAACCCTCAAACAGGATCGACACCAACACCGCGCCGATCGGAGACAGCACCGAGATATACATCGTCCGCGCAGCGCCTTCACGTTTCATCAGCGTCAGGTAGCAAAGGAAGGCCAATAGCGTTCCCGCGAGCGACAAATAGAGGAACGCCGCCCAAAACGACAGGCGCGTATCGAGCTTTGGAGTGCCGTCGGCCACGATGGCATAGGCAAAGGTGGCGGTGGCGCCGTAAGCCATGGCCCAGGCCGTGTAGTTGGTGACCGGCACGGCCATGCGGTTGAGCTGCATTGAACAGACCGCGGCCACACTCGAAACAAATGCGGCCAGCATCATCGCCAGCATGGCCGGCACGAACGCAGCGGAGAGCTCGGCGCGCAGCAAATCCGGCAGGAAGCAAAGCGTCACGCCGAGGACACCCAGACCGCCTCCCACCCAGGTGCGCGGACTCACATCAGTGCGCCACACGACACGCGACAGCGCGGGTGTCATGAACACCATCAAGGTAAAGGCGATCGCCACCAGACCGGATGGGATGTGTTGCTCAGCCACGTAGGTCAGCACGTAGCTGATGCCGTACGCGCACACACCCGACAGCGCAGCCCAGCGGTGCGCGCCCGCGCCAAGTGGCTGCAATTCACCGTGCACGCGGAGCCATGCGAACAACAGCGCCGCAGCCAGGGCGAATCGCATTGCGACCGCATACGCAGGTGTGGTCGGGCTGGCGAGTTGTAATGTGATCGCGTAGAACGTCGTCGACCAGACCACAACCGGGATAAAGAACAACCACCAGTTCCGACCGGATGTCATGGGCGCGCAGAGGATGGCGAGCGGCTATTCGCTCGCGGCACGGCGCGGGAAGCGGATATTGAGCTGCTTCAGCTTGCGATACAAATGGGTGCGCTCGAGGCCAGCCTTGTCGGCCACGCGGCTCATGTTGCTCGACTCACGGCCAAGCAAATTCTCGAAGTAGATGCGCTCGAACGCTTCGCGCGCCTCACGAAGCGGCAAATCAAAAAACTCCGGTGGCAGCGCCGGGCGCTCCGGCTCGGTCGATTCCTTGAGATCACCCAAAATCGCCTGCAGGTGATCGACGGTGATGTCATCGTTATTCGACAACAACAGGCTCGACAGCACGCTTTGTAGCTGGATCAAATTGCCGGGCCACGGCGCGGCCTCGAGCAACTGCCTCACTTCAAGCGACAACCGGGCTGGCGCGTCCGAAGAAAATGCCAGTGCGCAGCGTTCGATCAGGCCTGCCAGATCGCCGCGTCGCGCACGCAACGGTGGAATCACGACGGTTGCGGATGACAACAGCGCAAACAGCGTGGGGTCAAATCGGCCCTCGCCGGACAACTGGCCGAGCGGCTCGCTGCTGGCGCAGATCACGCGCACCTGATACACCGGCGTCTTGCCGAGCATGAAAGCAAGCGAACGTTGCTCGCTGCGCGACAACAGCGCAACTTCGGGGCAATACAGGGTGCCTCCGCGCGCGCTTTCAAGAATTTCCAGCGGGCTGCTGATCAGGCGCTGGCCACTCTCCAGCACCAGCCACGGCGTATTGACCTCGTGCAGCGCGCGCGCACATTCGGTAAAGCCAACGCCGACCTCGCCGGTCAGCAGCACCACGCGGCGCTCGCCGACGAGCGTTTCGAGTCGCGCCTGCACTTCGGCAATGGCGGGGCTTTCGCCCAGTTCGGACAAATTGACGTGATTGACCCGCTTGGTTTGCCCAACTTTCAGCGCCCGCTGCACCGTGGTCAGCAGCTTCTGCAGTCCAATGGGCTTTTCCAGAAAATCGAACGCGCCGATGCGCGTCGCCTCGACGGCCGTTTCGATCGTGGCATGGCCAGACAGCATGATCACTGGCATCGTCAGCTGGCCGCTGGCCTTCCATTCCTTGAGCAGCGTCACGCCGTCGGAATCGGGCATCCAGATGTCGAGCAGCACCACGGAGGGGCTATGCTGCCGGCGCAGCTCGCGGGCGCTGGCAGCGTTATCAGCCAGCAGCACGATGTAGCCCTCGTCCTCGAGGATCTCCTGCAGCAATTCGCGGATGCCAACCTCGTCGTCAACGACAAGAATTTTGGTGGGAGCGCTCAACGGTCAGTATTCTCTTCGGCCAATAACGGGAATATCACAGTAACGACCGCACCACCCGATGCGGCATTGTCCAGACTGATGCGACCCTTGTGCTCATCAATGATCTTCTTGACGATGGCGAGCCCGAGTCCGGTGCCCTTGGGTTTGGTGGTCACGTAGGGCTCGAACGCCCGCTGTTTGACGGCATCGCTGAAACCGGCGCCATTGTCGCAGAATCGCAGTAGTAGTTCCTGCTCACCGGGATGACCGATGATGTCACGCGATACGGCTTCGACGCGTACGCTGCCGTCGCTGCGCTCGGTGCAGGCATCCACGGCGTTCTGCAACAGGTTGTGGATCACCTGCCGCAGCCGCGTGCCCTCACCCCGGATCACGCGCGCGCTGGCCTGCCAGTCGAGCGCGAGCTGTACGGGGTAGGACGCGTACAACTCCAGCGTCTCACGAATCAGGGCCTCGACATCCACGGGTTGCAGGCTGCCGGGCCGTGGTCGTCGCGCGTAGATGGCGAAATCGTTGACCATGTTCTTCATGGCCGTGACTTGATTGACGATGGTCTGCGTACCCTTGCGCAGTGTTTCGGTGTCGGCGTCGGTCAGCCGGGGTGCGAGCTTCATCTCCAGCCGTTCCGCCGAAAGCTGGATCGGCGTGAGCGGATTCTTGATCTCGTGCGCCAGTCGCCGCGCGACCTCGGCCCAGGCGGTGTCGCGCTGCGCCTGAAGCACTTCGGTGATGTCGTCGAACACGACGATGCGTGCGGCAACGTCCGCCACCACCCGCCGTGCGCCGCGCAGGATGAAGGTGCGCGCATTGCCACCCACCATGAGCTCCTGCTCGCGGTGCCAGTCGTCATCCCCGGCCTGCGCGAAATTGCGCGCGACGATCTCCGCGAAATGCGTGAGTCCCGGCTCGGTGCCGGACCAGGCACTGAGCGCCTCCCCGACGCGCTCGTCAACGCGTGCCTGTAGAACCACCGATGCGGCGGCATTGGCAACCCGCAGCACGAACGCGTCGGTCATCACCAGCACGCCGGTGTTAAGGTTCTTGAGGATGTTTTCGAGATAGAGATTGCTGGTCTCGATCTCGCGTCGGTTGGCGAGATCGCGATCGCGTGCCTCGGCCAACTGCGCCGTCATGGTGTTGAACGACTGCGTCAACACCGAGAGTTCGTCGCGACCTTCCACCGGCTGGCGGCGCGAAAAATCCCCGTCCGCCACCGCACGCGTGCCGTCGGCCAGCCGCGCCAGCGGCTGCGCCAGGCGCTCGGAAAACACCGTGGCCAGCGCCAGCGCGGTTAACAACGCCAGCAACAGCGCGAGCGTGAGCGTCAGTGCAAACAACCGCTTGAGTGACACGCGTTGATACGACAGTTCCTGATAGTCGCGAAACCCGGCCTCCACGCGCTCGGTCTGGTCACGTAGCGCGGCAGGCACCGGTTGGTTGACCAGCAGCACGCGGGGCGGGGAGCCATCCGCACTGCGCACCGGCACCAGCACTTTCAACTGCAAGCCGGCGTCGCCAACGGGTTCCACGCTGGTCACCGTCTGCATTGCGCGTAACTGGCGCAACTCCATCGCGCCCAGTGGCGACGGCGGCGGCGCAGCGACCTTCTCCGTGGCCTGTGCGATGAGGTTGCCACTGCCCGTGAGCAGCGCGGCACTGGTGACGTCGTTCTGCTCGCGCAGCGTGAGTAGCGCAGCGCGCACCTCGGCGGGTTCACGCATCGCGAGCGCACCCGCCATCGTCTCCGCCTTGCGCGAGAGTTCTTTCAACGGCTGGCTGAGTGCGGTGCGACCGAGTTGCAGGCCGCTCTCCAGCGCCTTGTCGATGCGTGTATCAAAGTAGCTTTCCACCGACGACGCGAGAAACTGCACCGAAATGCCGTACACCAGTGCACCTGGCAGCACCGCTACCACCGCAAAGAACATCATCATGCGCGTGGTCAGCTTGGCACCAAACACCGCGGCGCGTCGCGCGCGCAGCAGCAGCACGACTTGATAAATCACCAGCGCCGCCAGCCCGGCAACGATAAGGACGTTGGCAACCAGCAACTCCGTGTAGTAGCGCGTGAACAGCGCCGTGTTGGCCGACGCGCGCGTGAGCACGGTGATGAACACCGCACCGGCAACGGCGAGCACCAGCCACGCCAACCGCATCCAGCGCGGGGGCGACAGCGCGACTCCGCCCGCTGCGGTCATGGCGAGAGCACCACGCGATACCAGTCCGACACCAGCGTCCACTCGCGAGATACCAGCGTGTTCACCTGCAGTGGCTTGGGCAACTGCGTGGTGTCGAGCCGCAGCCGCAACGACACGTCGTAGCGTTCGCCACTGCGCAACTCGCGACGTTCGAGTAGCGTGCGACCACGCACCAGCCGGATTTGTCGCAGCGCTTCGTCCAGCGTGGCGTAGTTGCCTGACGTGCTGACCGAGTGTCCAGTGTCGACGCGATAGGAATTGGTCAGTGCATGAAAGGTCAGCCGGCGAACCGATTGCGGCGAATTGATGCGCTCGTCAAACCAGTAGCTGCGATTGCGTGTGACTTCGGTTTCCAGCACAAAGTAAAGCGGCGTGCCACGCAGCAATGCCTGTTCGAGCGGGCCGGGCAGGCTGAAATCGAACTCGGCGTCGATGACATAACTCTCGTCCTGCGCGCGCAGCACCGCGCTTTTCACGGCAATCGATTCGGCGGCAGCGTCCAGGCCGGCTGTGAGTACGAGCAACACGAGTGCAAGGCTCACCCAGACCGGGCGCAACGACCAGGCCGGGTGCCACCCATGAGTGTTCGAATCAGCCACGTTGCGCATCACGACGGCGCCTTCTCCAGCAAGGCATAGAAATAGCCATCGTGATTGTGGGTCTTGCGATTGCCACCTGGCAACAACTGCCCGCCGCTGCTCGCTGGATCGCCGGGCAAATTGATGCGGATACGACGCATATCGGCGTGCCGGGCGAGCGCAGCCTCGACCTGTTGACTGTTTTCAGCGCGAAATACCGAGCACGTGGCATAGAGCAATCGGCCACCGGGCGCGACGAGTGGCCACAGTGCGTCCAGCAGGCGCCGTTGTTGCGCGGCGAGCTGCGCGATGTCGCTCTCGCGCTTGAGCCATTTGCCGTCAGGATGACGGCGCACTACGCCCGAGCCCGTGCACGGCGCGTCAAGCAGGATACGATCAAAGGGGCGGCCGTCCCACCAGGCCGCCGGTAGAGCGGCGTCGGCAGTGCGCACGTCAGCCCTCAATCCGAGCCGGGCGAAATTCTCGGCAATGCGCTGGCAACGGGTGGCATCGACATCAAGTGCCAGCAAATCAATATCGGCCAGTTCCAGCAGGTGCGCCGCCTTGCCGCCCGGCGCGGCGCAGGCGTCAAGCACGCGCATGCCGCTCTTCGCGCCCAGGAGCGGCGCGGCCAACTGGGCACCGGCATCCTGCACCGAAAAATCGCCGGCGCGAAACCCCGGCAGGCGTTCCACCGGACGTGGCCGGCGTAGCACCACGGTGTGGGCGGAGAGTGCTTCGGCGTCGATCTTCTTCGCCGCGAGCGCCGCGCAGAGCGTCTCCGCGGTGCTGCGTCGCCGGTTCACGCGCAGCGTCAATGGCCCGCTGCCATTGCCGCCACGCAGGATCGCCTCCCACCACTCGGGTTGTTCCTGCTGCAGCCGGCTGATCCACCACGACGGATGATTCCACAACGCCTCGTCGCGCTCGCAGGCGCGCGTGAGCGCCTCCTCCGGGCCACGCAGATAGTTGCGCAACACGGCATTGGCAAAGCCCTTCGCTGCGCGGTTGACCTCGGCAACGGCCGCCACCGCCTGGGACACTACCACGTGCGACGCCGTTTTGCTGTGCCGCAGCTGGTAGACCGCAATCCACAGCAGTGCTTCAATCAGCGGCTCGGGCTTCTGGTGCACAAACAGACGGACCATGCCGCGCGTTTCGCCGAGAAAGCGCAGTGTGCCGTAAGTCAGATCGGTCAGCGCAGCACGCGTGGCACCGTCGAACCCGCTGCAGTCGAGTCGCGCCAGCGCGGAGTCGGCGTTGGCGCCCACGAGCACGCCCAGCACGGCCTCGGCCGCGCGCCGCTGCACCCGCGACAGCGCAACGCCTGCCTTGCCTGATGTGGCCGGGGTAGCCGGCACAGCGGAAGCAGAAGCGTCAGACATTGCACCGGGCCATGGCGAAGTTCTAAGGTATGGGCGCCTCACCCGCCGTCAGCGGTCGTCGCGACGGTCAAGACGGCCTGGCGCCAAAACAGGATGCGCGCAGTGTAGACGAGGTCAACAGCTTTTCGCCCCATCGACCGGCCGGCGGGCTATTGAGGCAATTTTCGAGCATTGTCGATAATAGACAAAATTGCGATCAAACTACCGAGCAGCCGCCGTTGGACCTAAAAAGCTGTTGAGGCCTGAATTCGCGCATCGCCGGGGTCGACGCGATGATCGGTCTGGGCAGGGTGACGACGCGGGGAGCTATTAATCTGCGCCGCCGAACCACCTGCGGCGCCAACCGCGCAGGCACCCCAGAACCGGCACCACCTGAACGCGCCTGAGCTCAGCCGGCGTGTCTGGGGTCTTGCCCCTGCACGATGTGGATCACGTATTCGCTGATGTTCTTGGCGTGGTCGGCCACGCGCTCGATGGCCTTGGCGAGGAAGGCAACGTCCAGACCGGGGCTGATGGTTCGCGGGTCTTCCATCATGTAGGTCACCAGCAAGCGCATGATGCGTTCGAACTCCTCGTCCACCGCCACGTCGCGACCGATCACCTCGCCCGCGGCGACCACATCGAGGCGCGCAAAAGCATTCAGGGTTTCCTTCAGCATCTCTTGCGCCAGCGCGCCAATGTGTTTGGCTTCGTTCAGGCGCAGGTGCTGAAAGCGCTCGGACGCTTGAAACTGCTGCGCGCGCAGCGCAATTTTCTTCACTTCGTCGCCGATACGCTCCAGATCATTCACCGCCTGCATGGTGCAGACGATCTGTCGTAGATCCACGGCCGTCGGCTGCCGCTTGGCGATGACTTCCATGCTCTTGCGGTCAAGTTCGATCTGGGCTTCGTTGACGCGCTTTTCCTCGCGCACGACGACCTCCACCAGTTCATCCTCGCCCGAGGCAATGGCCTCCAGAGCCCGTTCGAGTTGCGCCTCCACCAGCCCGCCCATTGCGAGCAGACCGCTGCGCAGGTCTTCCAGTTCGAGCTCGAATTGTTTTGAAGTGTGTTCCATGGTGACTGTCCTAACCAAAGCGACCTGTGATGTAGTCTTCGGTGCGTTTGTCCCTCGGTTTGACGAAGATCTGCGCCGTCGGCGTGAATTCGATCAGCTCACCCAGGTACATGTACGCGGTGTGCTGCGAAACGCGCGCGGCCTGCTGCATGTTGTGGGTGACGATCACGATGGTGTAGTCGCTGCGCAGCTCGCTGACCAGCTCCTCGATGCGGGCGGTCGAAATGGGGTCAAGCGCCGAGGTCGGCTCGTCGAGCAGCAGCACTTCCGGCTTTACGGCGATGCCGCGGGCGATGCACAGGCGCTGCTGCTGGCCTCCGGAGAGCGACAGGCCACTCTGGTGTAACTTGTCCTTCGCCTCGTTCCACAGCGCGGCCTTCTTGAGCGCCCACTCGACACGGTCATCCAAGTCGCCCTTGCCGAGCTTTTCATAGAGCTTCACACCGAACGCGATGTTGTCGTAGATCGACATCGGGAACGGCGTCGGTTTCTGGAACACCATGCCCACCTGTCCGCGCAGCGCATTGAGATCCTGCTTCGCGCTCAGCACGTTAACGCCGTTGAGGTTGATCTCGCCCTCGGCACGCTGGCCGGGGTAGAGCGAGTACATGCGGTTCAGGGTGCGCAGCAGGGTTGATTTGCCACAACCGGACGGACCGATAAACGCGGTGACCTGCTTCTCGGGGATATCGAGCGTGATGTCACGCAAGCCCTGAAAGCTGCCGTAGAAAAAATTCAGGTTGCGAATACCGATCTTGGTGCGTGCCGCTGCCGCCACCTGGGTATCGCCGAGACTGACTTGAAACGACATAGCTATCTTCTTTGTTTCTTCGGTGTGGTCACGCAGTGTGCCGACGACCCGTCAATGTTTGGTCTGTCGGAACAGCGTGCGCGCGATGATGTTGAGCAGCAATACGGCCAGCGTGATCAGCAGCGCGCCGCCCCAGGCCAGCCGCTGCCATTCTTCGTAGGGACTCATTGCAAACTGGAAGATCACCACCGGCAGATTGGCCATCGGCGCGTTGAGATCGGTGCTCCAGAACTGATTGTTCAGTGCGGTAAACAACAGCGGCGCTGTTTCACCCGCGATGCGAGCCAGCGCCAGCAGGACACCCGTCACCACGCCACCCTTGACGGCCCGCAACGTCACCATCAATACCACCCGCCACTGCGGCGCGCCCAGTGCAACGGCGGCTTCACGCAGGCTGTTCGGCACCAGCTGCAGCATGTTTTCGGTCTGGCGAACAATCACCGGCACTGCGATGATGGCCAGCGCAACCGCACCGGCCCACGCCGAGTAGTGCTTCACGTTGGCAACGATCACCGTGTAGACAAACAGGCCAATCACAATGGACGGCGCGGACAGCAGGATGTCGTTGATGAAGCGGGTCACCTTGGCAATCTTGCTCTCACGCCCCACTTCGGCGAGATAAATGCCGGCGAGAATGCCAATCGGCGTGGCGATGAAGATGGCTGCACCCACGATGATCAGGCTGCCGACAATCGCGTTGGCGAGACCGCCGTCCGATCCTGGCGGCGGTGTCATCTGCGTAAACATCGCGGTCCCGACCGCCGCGAAGCCCTTGCTGAACAGCACCGCAAGAATCCACAGCAGGAACACCATGCCAAAAGCCATGGTGCCTATCGACATCGCCAGGTTGAAGCGATTCACCCAGACCCGGCGGCGATAAATCGGGTTGTCAGGCGATGCGCCGCTCGCGGCTGCGTGGCGGTTGGTGTGGGTGGTGCTCATGTGCGCTTGCCCTCCTTCGCCGAGAGCTTCGCGAGCATCAGGCGCGATGCCGCAAGCACAATAAATGACAGTACGAACAGGGTCAGACCAAGCGTGATCAAGGCCGACAGGTGCGCGGGATCCGATGCCTCGTTGAACTCGTTGGCCAGCGCCGATGCGATCGAGTTACCCGGCTCGAACAGTTGCGCCGAGATGTTGTAGGCATTGCCGATCACAAACGTGACCGCCATGGTTTCGCCAAGCGCACGGCCGAGACCCAGCATGATGCCGCCAATGACGCCCGCCTTGGTGTAGGGCAGGACGACATTCCACACCACTTCCCAGGTGGTTGCGCCGAGACCATAGGCAGATTCCTTGAGAATCGGTGGCGTGGTCTCGAACACATCGCGCATCACTGCCGCAATGAAGGGGATGATCATGACCGCGAGAATCAAGCCTGCCGTGAACACGCCGAAGCCCATCGGGGTGCCCTGAAACAGGATGCCCACCAGCGGCAACTTGCCCAGCGTGCTGATCATCAGCGGCTGCAATGTTTCGGCGAACAGGGGAGCGAATACAAACAGACCCCACATGCCGTAGATGATCGATGGAATCGCCGCGAGCAGCTCAACCGCCGTGCCGAGAGGTCGCTTGAGGACCGGCGGGCACATCTCGGTGAGAAACACTGCGATGCCAAAACTCACAGGCACACCGACCAGCAATGCGATGGTCGCCGTGATCAACGTTCCCCAGATCGGAGCCAGGCCGCCAAACGCCTTGCGCACCGGGTCCCAGCTGTCAGAGGCGAAAAATCCCGGCCCCGTCTGCGACAGCGTTTGCCACGCGCCAGCAAACAGCGATCCGATGATGCCAAGTAACGTGACGAGCACCAGCAACGCAAAGAATTGCGTCGTACCGGCGAAGAGTTTGTCCTGGAGCGCGAACGAATTGTCACGCTTGTCAGCTGCGTCAGGTGTCATGGACGTATCGCGTCTTTGTCTTTTTGTGGCGCGCCGATGGCAAGCTTCTCAGCAATACAGAAAAAGGCCGCGGCGCCGGTGACCAGCGCCGCGACGTGTTGTGTACGAAAGATCAGAAGATCGCTTTGTTATTGCCGTCAGTGATCTTTTTCCATTCGGCGTTGATCAGAGACACGGTAGCCGCAGGCAGCGGCACGTAATCCAGGTCAACCGCCGACTTCTGTCCGTTCTTGAATGCCCAGTCGAAGAATTTGAGAACTTCCTTTGACGCTTCCGGCTTGGCGGCTTTGGCGTGCATCAGAATGAACGATGCGCTCGTCATCGGCCAGCTCTTCGCGCCCGGCTGATCGGTCAGAATCACGCCCATGCCGGGTGTGCCCTTCCAGTTGGCGCCTGCGGACGCGGCGGCGAACGTTGTTTCTTCCGGCTGCACGAACTGGCCGTCGCGGTTCTTCAGCTGGATGTGGTCGAGCTTGTTCTTCTTGGCGTAGGCGTACTCAACGTAGCCAATGGCGCCCTTGATGCGCTGCACGTACTGCGCCACACCTTCGTTCCCCTTGCCGCCCACGCCTTCCGGCCACGCCACAGCCGTGCCCACGCCGACCTTGCTCTTCCATTCCAGCGAGACTTTTGAGAGATAGTCAACGAACACAAACGTCGTGCCCGAGCCGTCGGAGCGACGGACGACGGTGATCGGGCCGTCGAGTTTGAAGCCAGGGTTGAGATCGGTGATGGCTTTGTCGTTCCAGTTCTTGATCTTGCCGAGGAAGATGTCGGCAAGCACGGCACCGGTAAGCTTCAACTCGCCCGGCTTCACGGCATCCAGATTGGTCACCGGCACCACACCGCCGATGATGGCGGGGAACTGCACGAGGCCGTCCTTGGTGAGGTCCTCTGCCTTGAGCGGCATGTCAGATGCACCGAAATCCACCGTTCTCGACTGAATCTGTTTGATACCGCCGCCGGAGCCGATGGACTGGTAGTTCATGGCCACATTGGTGGCCTTCTTGTACTCATCCGCCCATTTGGCGTAGATCGGGAACGGAAATGTCGCGCCGGCGCCGGTAATGGTGGTCTGGGCGCCGGCCGCGAACGGCAGCGAAGCGGCCGCCAGCGCGGCAGCAGCAATCAAAGTTTGCGAGAAACGCATGATCAAAATCCTTCTGTGGTCTTCTCGAGGAGCGGAAGGTGAACCCTTCCCTTTTCTAGTCCAGCGAGTTTGACCGGGATTTGTGACAGGAATATTGCAGTGCGCTGGCGGTGTGCCCGAGCGGTCGGGGGTGATGTGCGTCAAGCCGCCGCCGCGCGGTGGCGAACAGCTCAAGTGAAATGGGTTAGAGTCTGCAGGCCCTGAACCCTGACGAGTGCAACGGATTGCAAGGCGCCGCAGGGACGGCGTAGATACAACCTAGACCCCATGAAGCACATCCTCATTTTTGGCCTGGCAAGCGGCTGTTTGCTCGTTGCGGGCACCGCCCTGAGTCAGCGCCTGTTGACGTTGCCCGACCTGAGCGTGCTCGAACCTCGTGGCGACACGCTGCAGGTGACGCAAGTCGTCCCGACGCCCGACGGTGGGCACCTGATTGGCGGGCGCTTTTCTTACTGGTATGAAGGCAAGCGTCGGTTCGACCTGCTCAAGCTCAAGGCCGATGGCTCGCCGGATACGGCGTGGGCGCCGGCGCTGTCCTATGACAATTTGTTTGCGAATGGGGCTCTCATCAGCGTCACCCCGACCCCGGTAGGCGCCTTCGTGTTTGGTGACTTTCAGGGCGTCAACGGCGCGGCGACAGAAGGTATCGCGCTTATTGACTGGACTGCCGCTGCGTTGCCATGGCCAACCATAACGCCCCGGTCCAGAGTATTTGCCATCAGCAGTTATGACCGTACCGGAGACTGGGTGTACTTCAACCACGCACTAAACGGTCACTATCGAATGTCGGGCAGTACTGGCCGCCTCGACGCAAACTGGAACAGTCCTCGACTCGGCGGATGCACGCGCGCGGACGCGGACTACGACCGCCTGCTGGCGGACGGTGGGGGGCGATTGTGGCTGCGCCAGTTCTTCAGTTACCTGTCGATGGAAGAGCCGGGCTGGGTCAGTGTGTCACGATGTGACATTCAGCCAGCAACAGGCATCGGCAATCGGGGCGTTGTCAATCGGGGACTGTCAGTTGGCGAAGCTGTTGAATTTTTCGATGTGACGGACGAACACGTCTTTTTGCAGCGTCGCCGGTATCGTATCGCCGACTTGAGCGAAGACACCGCATGGCCGCGCCTGAATACGCTTCGCGTCACGGCGTCATTTGCCTATGCCATCGCGGAGTCGAACTCAGCCACGGTGCCGACCGTCCTGATGCGGCACGCCATCGTCGATGGACTACAGGACACCGCATGGCGCTACGCCATGCCAGTGCAGTACGCCGCCTATCGTGCAAAGGCGCAGGCGTTTTGGTGGTTCGCGGGCAGTCAGGGCGCCGATTCCGCAGGGTTGCTGGTCACGGACCGCGACGCTGCTTCGCGATTGGCCTCGCACGGCTTCATGGTCAAAGACGACGGCAAGGTGGAACCCGACGTCACCGTCGTGGAGTACTACGTGCCTGCGCTGAAGCACTACTTTCTGACCGGGCGCCGCAACGAGCAAGCCGCGCTGGATGCGCTGCCCGCGAGTTTTTCGCGCACGGGCATGACGTTCGCCGCGAAGTCGAGCAAATACCGCGACATCCCGGAGCAGCCGGTGTGCCGGATGTACGCCTCACCTGAGAACGGCATGAGCAATTCGCACTTCTACGGCATCGGCGAGGATTGCAAGGCGCTGAACAAATTGACCGGCCTCAAGTACGAAGGCTACGACTTCTCGATCCAGCGACCGGACAGCGCGCAAGCCTGCCCGGTCGGGGCGCCGCACGGCATCACACGGCTCTTCAACAACCGTGCATCCGCCAACGACGGCAACCACCGCTACGTGGTGAGTGCGGCGACGAAGGCGAAGATGCTCGCGCAAGGCTGGTTGGATGAGGGGGTGGTGTTCTGCTCCTCCGCTGTGACCGACGCAAACGGATAGCCTTGTGAAATGCATGGTGCGGCGCACAGAGACGCCGCCTCGAATGGGCAGCCGCAGTGGGCGGTTGCCCTACGCTGTGGTGATGGGGACAAAGCCCCTGCGTCGATTAAGGCGCGGCTCTCGGATGACGCAGCGCGTGCTCCATCGCGAGGCGCATTTGCACGGCTTGATAGTCGCTCTGCGGTAGAAAAGCATCACCCCGCGCGAACGCGTGCGCGACCTCCTGAATGGCCGCTGGATGTTCCAGTGACGCGGCACGCAGGTACCAGCGCATCGCCTCGCGCGGATCGTGATCAACACCTTCGCCGGCGGCATAGGCGTTGCCCAGTTGATACATCGCCTCAGCGATTCCGTGCTCCGCCGCCTCGCGAAAATAGTGCGCTGCTTGTGGTGCGTCGCTCGTACGAAAGAGCAGACCGAGGTAGTGCGCCGCGCGCGCGCGTGTGACACTGGATGCGTAGGCTTGTTGAAACCACCCGCGTGCGCGCGCGTCGTTGCGCGGCGCGACGGCTAAATCAGACAACGCCGCGCGGCCAAGGCTGAGCGCTGCTTCAGCGTCGCCCTGCACGGCGGCGCGATGCAACCAGCCCAGCCCGCGCTCGACCGAGGCCGCGTCGCCACGCCGAAGCAGCGTCTCGCCCGCTGCGCGCTGCGCGTTGGCATTGCCTGTCTGCCCGATCGAGAGCAGCGCGCGTAGCGCGTCATCGTCCCGGCCCGCATCAGCAGCCATGCGCAGGCGGTCAATGCGAGCGGGTGGCGTTGCCTCGTCGCTGCGCTCCATCGCGGCTACGGTTGCACAAACGGATACCGCTACCAGCGCTGCGATGAGCGAGCCAGTGACCGCGCGGGATGGGCAACGCACCGGGTTCAACTACTTCGACAAGTCGATCTGATAAACCGCCAGCCCCTTGCCGGAGCCATCGTCGGCGCGCAGCTCGCGGACGTTGTTGATGCCCGCAGCCTGTGCGACGGCCAGTTTGCCTGGCGCCGACTTGAACACCACCGGGCCGGCTGTAGCGAGCTTGACAAAGCGCCAGCTGCGCGCGCTGCCGTGGGCCGCACGAGTGAGCGTCTTTACGGCCTTGACATAGTTGATCAGCACTTCGCGGTTGGTGTCTGGCGAGGCAAAGATCGTCCGGGTGCCATCGAGACCAGGGAAGTTGCCGCCGCCGCTGGCGCGGTAGTTATTGGTGGCTACGATGAACTCTGCCGTTGGCGGCACTGCCACCCCTTTGTAGGTCAGGTTCGCGATGCGGGAACCGAAGGGTTTGCTGACGTCGATTTCGTAGCTGACGTCAGGATGAGTGAGCATGTCAAACGTATAGCCGGGCGCCGTACTGGTCAGCGATTGCTCCGTCGGGCGCGCTGGGTCGATCTGGTTAAAGCGGCGCGCGGCGGCCTCGAGCCAGGCCTTCAGTCCCGCACCGTCCACTTTCACGGCGTACAGCGTGTTCGGGAACAGATACAAATCGGCGGCGTTGTTGATGGCGATCGGCCCGGCGGCCACGTCGGTGAAATCGGCCCCCCCGGCAAAGCCGGTCTTGAACGGCGATGCGGTTGAAAGCACTGGCAGGTTGGCGAATTGCGGCATGGTCTGCTTGATGTAATTGGCGACGTACTCGGTCTGTGCCATGTTCACAATCTGCATGGCGGACACATCGCCGACATCGGCGAAGTAGCTGGTCATCGCGAAATCGCTGTGGCCGATGGGTGTTTTCACGTAGTTGATCGTGGCCTGATGCTCGGCGCGGATCGTCTCGGCGACGACTGGAAGCGGGGCGACAAAACTGCGATCAGCGTTCTGAATGTTGCGTGCCTCGACCACCGTCTTCGTTTTGTCGACCGACCAGCGACCGTCCTTCGCGATCAGTTGCAACTGGATCACGCCGAGCGTCTTGCCCCAGAAATTCGCCATCACCGTCGGCACACCGTGCACCAAGCCTTTGGCCTTGTCGACGCCCGGCAGGTTGAACTGGTTCATGGTGCTCGCCGCATTGGGGAAGGTTTGATGTGAATGGCCGATCAGCATCACGTCCACATCCTTCACCTGCGCCAGATGCCAGTTCGCGTTCTCCATCGACGGTGTGTAGGGGTTGGCATCCAGTCCGCCGTGCGAGATGGCGACGATCAGGTCGGCACCCTGCGCTTTCATCTCGGGGATGTATTGCTCGGCCAGTTCCTTGATGCCGTCGGTGTAGACCACGCCGTTCAGCCAGCGCTTGTCCCAGTCCAGAATCTTCGGCGGTGTAAAGGCGATGACGCCCACCTTGATCGGCGCTTCGATCATCTTGCCGTCAGCGGTGGTTGCCTTCAGCGTGCGGTCGAGAACGACGTAGGGCTTGAACAGTGGCTTGCGGTCTTTCACCGACAGTACGTTGGCGAGCACCAGTGGAAAGTTGGGGCCAGCGCAGGGTTGCGCGGCAATGGCCTGTTCCCCCGGTCGCAAATCGACGTTGAAGCGATTGCCGGTGACCTGCGAGAGGAACGACAAGCCGTAGTTGAACTCGTGATTGCCAATGCCGCCGGCGTCGTACCCCAGCGCATTCATCACTTTGTACATCGCCAGCACCTCGCCGCAACCGAGGCGCTTGACCTGCGCCTGGTAGTCCGAGAGCGCGGTGCCCTGGATGGTGTCGCCGTTGTCGAAAAGCAGTGTATTGGCAAATTCCTTGCGCGCCGCAGTGATCAACGCCGCCGTGCGCTCGAAGCCGATGCTGCGATCCTCGCCGAGTTTGTAGTAGTCGTAAGAGAGGATGTTGGTGTGCAGGTCGGTGGTTTCCAGCACGGCGAGCTGGGCGCGGGTGCCTTCAGGCAATGGCGCGACAGTGCGAATTGCGTCTGTTGGCGTGCTTGACGGGGTGGATCGCGGGGCAATCGTGCACGCGGTCAGCGCGACGCAACCTGCGAGGACGAGTAGCAGCCGGGGGATCGTTGCCTGAATGTTCATGCCGTAGTCTCCAAAAAACAAAGCCGCGGCTCGCGCGGCTTTGTCGTGATGATCGTCGCGCGGGTCGGGTGCATGACCCGCGCGCTACGCAGAGCGATCGACTAGAAGTCAGCGCTCAGCGTGGCCGAGAAGAAGCGCGGAGCACCGAGATAGTAGAACGGCGTGTTGGCGGCTGTCAGCACCGCGTTCGAACTCGGTGTGCGGTACTTGGTGTTACCTACGTTGCTCACGTTCAGGCGGATCATCGGGTTCTTGATAAAGCCCATGTTCGCAAAGCGGTAGCCGGCGTCGAAATCCGCCGTCATGTAGCTGGGTGCTTCCTCGTCGTTCATCAGCGTGGCGAACTGACGGCCCGTCTTCTTGGCCTTCAGGCGGGCGTAGAGCGGCCCATTGGCGTACTGGATGGCCAGACCGGCCATCATGCGCGGCGTCATGGGGAATTGCTTGCCGGACGTAGCCAGCGTGGATGTCGCACTTACCCGGAGGTCGTTGAGTACCTTGCTCTTCTGCACCGTGAGCGATCCATAGGCCGTCCAGCCGTTGACCGCTGCCGTGCCCAATTCGAGCTCGAGGCCGCGATTACGTACATCACCGGCGTTGGTGTAGATGCTCTTCAGGGTGTTCGGGTCAAACGCGTTGGCCTGGCGATTCTTGAAATCGACATTGAACACCGACGCAGAGAGTGTGAGCGAGCGGCCCTGGAAGCGGTAACCAACATCGGTAACCACTGAGGTTTCGGCCTCCACCTTGCCAACCAGCGTCGGGACACCATTGATGAATGCAACGTTGTTGTTGGTGGGGGCGAACGCGAAATTCGGCGGTGCGCGGAAGTTCTTGCCGACGTTGGCGAATACCTGCTGCTCGCGGTCAACGTTAAAGCGCACACCCAGTTGCGGCAGGATATCGGTGTACGTCTTTTCGATGGTGTAAGTGGTTTGCGAATTGGCGGCTTCGCTGGCGTAATTGGTGAACTTGCGGGTGACGCCCGGCGCGCGAAGGCCCAGTTGCAGCACACCGCGATCATTCATGAAACTGAACGAGTCGGCGATGTAGGCCTGATACGCCGGGCTGATGGTCAGCCAGTCGCGCGAGTTGTATTGCGAGCCGTCAGGGCGTAGCAGTCGGCCGTCGCGCAGCCACGCGTCCGCAGGATTGCCCGCCGCATCCACCAGCACGGCCGGACCGGTTTGCTTGTGTTGTGCGCGTTCATACCAGACGCCGAATTTGAGGGCGTGATTACCCCACTGGTGATTGATTTCCGCAGTCACGCCAGGGCGCATCGTGCGCGTGACGTTGCTGCTGGCAACGACCACGGTGTCCAGCGTGTCGCGATCCCCGTTCAGGTCAACGCCAGCGCCGGTGCGGTTGGTCGTCGTGTTGAGGAACGCAGTTTCCGAGAGCGTTCGCTGCTGCGTACCGCCTGTACCGTAGCCCCACCACAGATAGGGTTGAACTTTCAGGTAGGTACTCTGCGCCAGCTTGAACGAGCCCGACAGCGATCCAACGAGGTTTTCGAACGGGTTGGTTGCCAGCTTGTAGTACGGCGGGAATGGCGACGATTCGCGCTGCGCCGTTCCGTTGACAGGCGTCAGATGACCAACGAAGGTGGGTGAGAGATCCCAGTAGTAACCGTTGGTGTTGATTTGAGCGAGGGTCGGCGAGACGTAGTTGTTGTTGATCGCCTTGTTGTAATTGAACACGCCCACGATGCGATTGTCTGGTGAAAGGTCCAAAGCGAACGCGGTGTCAATATGGTCGCGCTTGGCTCCACCCGGGCCCTTCCACTTGTCGGCTTCGGAATGCGAATAGCTTACGTAGACTTTCGCCTTGCCGCCGGCAAAGCGGCCGCTGTCGACACGCACGAAGGTGCGGGACAGACTCAGGCTGCCCAACGTCTGGGCAACGCGGAAACGTCGTGCGTCCAGTGGGTCGCAGCTGGTGATGCCCACGCTGCCGCCCGTGGCGCCGATGTGCGGGGATTCGACGTCGGGATTGCCCTGCGCCACCGTCTGGGTGCAGGAGTTTTCGTTGTCGACATATTCCTGTGGGAACACGGAATAGCTGCCGGAATCATTGACTGGCACACCGTTGATGGTGAAGCCGATCTGGTCGGCACCGAAGCCGCGAATGGTCAAACCACCGCCGAAGAGGCCGGTTGCGTCATGGTTAAACGTGTTGATGCCAGGCAGGATGGCAATCGCCTGGTAAGGGTTGCCGGTGGCGCGATCCTTCTCGGTGGCATCTTTGGTGACGGTCGAGCGCGCCTTGACCGTATCCTCTTTCAAGATCTGCCCGGCGCCGAGTTTGTCGCCCTGACCGACGATGGTGATGGTACCGACGCGAATCGCGTCTTCCTTGGCGCGCGGTGCGTCGTCCTTCTCTTGCGTGGCCTGAGCCATGGCGCCGGACATTGCGGCGCTGGCAAGGGCGAGGGTGACGGCGCGAGCGACGCGCGAAACGCGCAGGTGTCGCTGCGGGGCTGACGAGGAGATTTGCATGATGATTTGCCGGATTGAGGAGGATTTGGGAAACAACCAAATATTTCACAGCCGGGCGGTGGGCGGATGACGGCGCGGTGACAAATCGCAAAGCGCGGCAACCACTGTCGCAACGGCGTCACTTTCGGCGCGCCCGTGGTTATGACAAATGCATGGACGCGGACGCCCGGCGCATTTCGCCGCGCCGATTTATTGCTGGTGGCTGGCAAATGGGTCCCGCCAACTCAGTACAGCTTTTGTTGCTTGACCGCTACTACGCGGTCGTTTGCGCAGCATTTCGCATAAAGTCGACTTACTGAACAAATGCAACGTAACGACCGCCAATCAGTGCATAGACCGCGAAAGCTGTACCGCCGTGTGTCGCACGATCGTTTGAAGCACGACGCTCCGCGCCCGCGGAATGGGAACTTTTGTCGCCACGAACTGGAATAGCGCCTGTGGATGCCGCGCCGCCCGATTCTTCTGCCGTCGACGACATGACGTTGCTCACGCGTGTGCGACAGGGCGACGCGGCTGCGCTGTCGACGCTGTACCGCCGGCACTCGGGCGTCGTGTTTCGTCACGCCCGAATCCACGCGCCGCACTGCGACGCGGCCGCCGACGCGACTCAGGAGACCTTCCTCTGGCTCGCCACGCAGGGCGCTTTCAGCTATGACCGCGCACAGGGCAGCCTGGCTGCGTTCCTTTGTGGCGTGGTGCGAAACCAGGTGCTGCGGATTCGCGCGCAGGACGCGCGGCAGCCGCTGTCCCTCGAAGACGTCGAAGCCCCCAGCCCGGACGGCGATGAAGACGCGATTCAGGACGCGCTCGCTCCGCTGCTGGCGCAGGAGCGTGGCCAGGCGCTGCTCGACGCGCTGCGAGAGCTGCCGCCGGAACATCGCGAAGTCGTAGCCCTCATTGAGTTTGAAGAATTCAGCTACGCCGAGACGGCGGCGATTCTCGGCTGCGCGATCGGGACGGTGCGTTCGCGCTTGCATCGGGCCAAGGCAGCGCTGCACCAGCGCTTGATGGAACTTTTTCCGCCTGAACGGCGAAATGCAGCATGAACAACGCCGACTCACGCTTCCCCGCCGCCGACGTGCACGACGCCTGGGCGAACGCTCGTATCGCGTGGCGCCGGACAGGCCCGCCGGACGCGCTCGAAGGGAGCCTGCTCAAGCAGTTTGCGGTCGCCCGCACGGACGCGACGTCCGCTGCGCATCCGTTGCGGCCGCGTGTCGGCGGGTGGCGGACGCGCTGGCTGTTCCCGCAGCGCCTCGCATTCGCGGTCGCCGGTTCGATGCTGTTGGCCGCGGGGACAGGGATTGGCTGGCTTGCGACCTCAACCGGCCGTAGCGCAGACGTGGCAGAGGTGACGACGCCCTTCATGCTCGTTGCCGAGCCCATCGGCAACACGCTCGACGTGAGCCAGTTGTTGCGCGTCAGCGTGTCGCGTGAAGCGATGCTCGACTTCGGCATTCCGGTGCCGCCGCAGAAGCTGCACGAGCCCGTGCGTGCCGAGCTGCTGCTGGGGGCGCGAGGTGAGCCGCTCGCGGTGCGTTTTGTTGATCGCCCGGTGACGCACCAGCGTGCGATTTTTTACTGATCGATGGAGAGTGACCCATGCCGATTCGGACCGACCTTCCCCCGCGCCCCCTGGTCTGCGCGCTTGCCACTGCGGCGGTGCTCTTCGCCGCTGCACCCGCACGCGCGGACGACAAGGCGGCAAACACGGCTCCGGCGGAGCCGCGCGAACGCCGCAGCATCGTGATCAAGATCGACGGCAAAGAGCTCGATCTGCCAGACGTGGCGGGTAGCGCCATCGACAAGGCAATGGCGGCCGTCCACGGCGCGCTTGCCAGCGCGGATCGCTCCTCGGTCAACGCTGACGAGGTGCGCGAAACCATTCTCAAAGCGATTGAGGAGGCCGGCAGCAAGGGCGCCGCGATCTTTCGCTCGGCCGCCAACGACCGACAAAAGGGCAATCCCTATGCCGCGCGCGAAGTGCGTGAGTTCCGGCAGACGCTTGGCGACGGCACCGTGATTCAACGCTCAAGCACGCGCCTGCTTGCGCGCGACAGCGAGGGCCGCACGCGGCAGGAGCTGCGTCAGGCCGACGGCAGCGCGCGCGTGTTCATCAATGACCCGGTGGCGAAAGAGGCCTACATTGTCGATCCGCAAAAACAAACGGCCTGTCGGGCGGGATTCGACGAACGCGCTATTCACGATTGCTTCCGGCAGATGAAAGGCGACTGGAAGCCGCTGGGCTTCGGATTCATCGCGAGCAACCGCAGCGGGATTGCCATGATGAGTACGCGTGACGATGTCAACGTCACCATCAGCCCGCGCGCGCAGATTCTTGATTTCACGCAGGGCATCACGGTCAATAGGGAGCGCGGCGCCGGCAGCGCCGCACCGCTACCGCCCACACCGCCGGTGCCTCCCGCCTTGGCGAACGCGGGCACATCGGGCGTGACTACACAGCTCACGCGCGAGAAGAAGACCGGTCAACCCTACGAGGGTCTGAGCGTGGACACCGAGCGCAGCGTCGAGATCGTTGCGGCGGGTGCGATCGGCAACAGCAAGGCCATCGAAACGGTTGTTGAGAAATACTATTCGCCGGAGCTCAAAATGACGGTTTACCACCGTCGCATCGACCCGCGCAACGGCGAATCGCTCTATCGCATGACGGACATCAAGCGGGGCGATCCCGATGCATCACTATTCCGCCCGCCCGCCAGTTACGCAATGAGTGAAGGCAAGCGATAGGCTATTCGCCTGGCCAAGCGTGGCGCGAGGCTACCCGGCAACGTCTCCGCGATGGGTGGCCGCGGAGACGGCCAGCGTGAGGGGTGCTTATGCCCTCACACAATCCACAAAATACCGCTCCACGCCCTTATCGTGCTCCATCACCAGTCCATGCACATCGGTATCGAAGCCGGGCAGCAGGGTGTTGAACTCGCGGGCGAATTTCAGGTAGTCGACGATGGTCTTGTTGAAGCGTTCGCCGGGCAGCAGCAACGGAATACCCGGCGGGTAGGGCGTCACCAGCATTGCCGTCACCCGACCGAGGAGTTCGTCAACGGGCACCCGATCGACCTTGCGGTGCGCCAAGTGCTCGAAGGCGTCGCTCGGTTTCATTGCCGGTTCCATTGGCGAGAGGTACATCTCGGTGGTGACGCGGGCGACGTCGTACTTGCGGTATGCCTCGTGGATGCGCTGCGCGAGGTCGCGCAGGCCGACGCGCTCGTACTGCGGATGCGCGTGCACGAACTCGGGCATCACGCGCCACAGCGGCTGGTTCTGGTCGTAGTCCATCTTGAACTGCTGTAGCTCGGTGACCAGCGAGTTCCAGCGGCCCTTGGTGATGCCGATGGTGAACATGACGAAGAAGCTGTAAAGACCCGTCTTTTCCACCACCACGCCGTGCTCTGCCAAGTACTTGGTGACCAGCGAAGCCGGGATGCCCTGCTTGGAGAAACGTCCATTGACGTCCAGCCCCGGCGTGACGATCGTCGCCTTGATCGGGTCGAGCATGTTGAAGCCGGACGCGATGTTGCCAAAGCCATGCCACTTGTCGGTGGGTTTGAGGAACCATTCCTCGCGCTTGCCGGAGCCTTGCGAGTCAAACCTGGTTGGCCCCCAGGTCTTGAACCACCAGTCCTTGCCCCACTCCTTGTCCACCTTCGCCATCGCGCGGCGGAAGTCGAGCGCCTCGCTGATGCTTTCTTCCACCAGCGCACCGCCGCCGGGCTGCTCCATCATCGCCGCTGCCACGTCACAGCTCGCGATGATCGCGTACTGAGGCGAAGTACTGGTGTGCATGAGGTACGCCTCGTTGAACCGCGTGAAATCGAGCTTCAACTGCTCGGCGTCCTGCACCAGAATCTGCGATGCCTGCGACAGGCCCGCGAGCAGCTTGTGGGTGCTCTGCGTGGCGTACACCATCGAGTCCTTGCACGGCTTGCGGCCGGGGCCAATCGCGTGCATGTCCTGATAAAACGGATGGAACGCGGCGTGTGGCAGCCAGGCTTCATCGAAGTGGAGGTTTTCGACGTAACCGGCGAGCTCCTTTTTGATGGTCTCAACGTTATAGAGCACGCCGTCGTAAGTGCTCTGGGTGATGGTCATCACGCGCGGCTTGGCTTTCTTGTTCTTGACCAGTGGGTGTGCGTTGATCTTCTTCTGGATCGACTCGCGAGAGAACTGGTCGCGAGTAATCGGCCCGATGATGCCGAGATGATTGCGCGTCGGCTGCAGAAAGATCGGCACGGTGCCGGTCATCATGATCGCGTGCAGGATGCTCTTGTGGCAGTTGCGATCCACGAGCACGATGTCGTCGCGCGCCACGTTGGCGTGCCACACTACCTTGTTCGAGGTGCTGGTGCCGTTCGTAACGAAGAAGAGATGATCCGCACCAAAAATGCGCGCGGCGTTGCGCTCGCTGGCGGCCACTGGCCCGGTGTGATCCAGCAGCTGGCCGAGCTCTTCCACTGCGTTGCAGACGTCGGCGCGCAGCATGTTTTCGCCGAAGAACTGGTGGAACATCTGGCCGACCGGGCTTTTGAGAAACGCGACGCCGCCCGAGTGGCCGGGGCAGTGCCAGGAGTACGAGCCATCGCGGGCGTAGTCCACCAGCTCCTTGAAGAACGGCGGCGGCAGCGCGCTGAGGTACTTGGTCGACTCACGCACGATCATCCGCGCCGTGAACTCCGGGGTGTCCTCGAACATGTGGATGAAACCGTGCAGTTCCTTCAGGATTTCATTCGGCAAATGCTGCGAGGTGCGCGTCTCGCCGAACAGAAAAATCGGCACGTCGGCGTTGCGCTTGCGCGTGGCTTCGATGAACTTCTTGAGCTCGACGACCGCGGTGCTTTCGGCGCCGTCTTCGTTGATTTCCTCGTCGTCGATTGACACCACAAAGGCCGAAGCGCGCGCCGCCTGATTGGCCACCATGCCGACGTCGACATAGGTAAAGCCGCCAACCACCTCCATCCCTTCGTCCTCGAGCGCCTTGGCCAGTGCGCGGATGCCAAGGCCGGACGCCGACTCGGCGCGCCAGTCTTCATCGATGATGACTACGGGAAAACGAAATTTCATGGCGGCAACCTTCGGCGGCATGTCCAGTGGCAGGAACCATGAATGCTACCGAAATGACCATAACAACCGCGCTGCAGCCACGGTTTTACGCGGCTTCCAGCGATGCTGCGCCGCGGTATACTGCGGCCCCATTTACCAAGGCGCGCCGAGCGTGCTCTACCTGCCGCCATGAAGGCTTCGTTGTGGCCCGTCTCGCTTGTCGGCGCACGCTCCATTGAGCGTATCGTCCGTTTTTTGCGTCCCACTGCGATACCTGCCACGGCAGCATCCTCTGTGAACGCGAGTCGCCCACGCACCATGGCGCAGAAGGCCACGCACCTTGACAGCGCGAACTCGCCCGATAGCAGTGATCGCCGCATCCGCGAAATTCCCTACAACTACACCAGTTTCTCGGACCGCGAGATCGTGATCCGTCTGCTTGGTGACGATGCATGGGACATCCTGCAATCGCTCCGTGGTGAGCGCAAGACGGGTCGCAGCGCCCGCATGCTGTTCGAGGTGCTGGGCGACATCTGGGTCGTTGATCGCAATCCGTATCTGCAGGACGACATGATCGACAACCCGCGCCGTCGCGCACAGTTGATCGAGGCGTTGCGGCACCGGCTGCGTGAGGTGGAGAAGCGCCGCAACGTCGACGTCGCCGACGTAGAGGGCGAGACGCGGAAAGAAAAGGTCGGCGAGCTGGTCGCACGTGCCGCCAAAGCAGTAGATCGTTTCGAGGCGCAATTCCGCGAAACCTACGATCTGCGCAAGCGCGTGCTGAAAGTCCTTGGCCGCATTACCCACAAGGACAACATCACCTTTGACGGGCTTGCGCGCGTGTCCCATGTCACTGACGCCACAGACTGGCGGGTTGAGTACCCGTTCGTCGTGCTGCATCCGGATAGCGAAGAAGAAGTCATCGGTCTGGTCAAAGGTTGCATCGAACTAGGCCTCACCATCATTCCGCGCGGCGGCGGCACCGGCTACACCGGCGGCGCGATTCCGCTGTCGCGCATGTCAGCCGTGATTAACACCGAGAAGCTGGAAACGCTATCGCCGGTGCGCTTTGAGGTGTTGCCCGGTGGCGCCAATAATGGTGAGCCGTACGGCGTGATCGAGTGTGAGGCAGGCGTGGTGACGCGCCGCGCGATGGAGGCGGCCGAGCACGCCGGCCTCGTGTGGGCCTGCGACCCGACCAGCGCGGATGCCAGCTGCATCGGCGGCAACATCGCCATGAATGCCGGTGGCAAGAAGGCGGTGCTGTGGGGCACGGCGCTCGACAACCTGGTGCAGTGGCGCATGGTCACACCCGACGGTGAGTGGCTGGAGGTCACCCGCACGGATCACAACGTCGGCAAGATTCACGACGCCAATCATGCGACGTTCAACCTGCAGTACATGGACGAAAGACGGCGTCCGTTACGCGAAGAGACGCTCATCATCCCCGGCCCGAGCTTCCGCAAGATCGGGCTCGGCAAGGACGTCACCGACAAATTCCTGTCCGGCCTGCCGGGGGTACAAAAGGAGGGCTGTGACGGCCTGATCACGTGGTCGAAGTGGGTGTTGCACAGGATGCCGCCGCACACGCGCACCGTGTGCATGGAGTTCTTCGGGCAGGTGCGAGATTCGGTGCCCTCGATCGTCGAGGTGAAGGACTATCTCGACAGCCTGCCCAAGACCGGCGCCGCGCGCGTCATGCTGTCGGGTCTGGAGCACCTCGATGAGCGCTACGTTCGCGCCGTTGGCTACGCGACCAAGGCCAAGCGTCACGGTCGGCCCAAGATGGTGCTGATCGGCGATATCGTCGGCGACGATGAAGATGCGGTCGCGCGTGCGGCCTCTGAAGTGGTGCGCATCTGCAATGCCCGCGGCGGCGAAGGCTTCGTTGCCGTCAGCGCCGAGATGCGAAAGAAATTCTGGCTCGACCGTGCCCGCACAGCAGCGATCTCGAAGCACACCAATGCGTTCAAGTTGAACGAGGATGTGGTGATCCCGCTGCCGCGCATGGGCGAGTATTGCGATGGCATTGAGCGCATCAATATCGAACTCTCGATCAGCAACAAGCTCGCGCTCTGCGACCAGTTGCTCGCGTTCCTCGCCGGGCCCATGCCACAGCATCGTTACGAGGAATATGGCGTGTCGGTCGAGCTGCTCGCCGACAAGGTGGCCGAAGCGACCGCGCTGGTAACTCGCGTTCGCGGTCAATGGGCGGAACTGCTGCAGGGCATCGCTGCATCGTCAATTTGCCACACGGAGCCGTTCTTCGAAAGTGGCGGTGTTCACGATGACGCCGGAGCGCTTGCGTTGTTCCGCAAGTTGCAATCGCATGAAATTCGCGTCAGCTGGCGCAGTGCAATCAAGACGCCGCTGGAAGATCTCTTTGCCGGTGAGGCACTGAAGCCCATCGTCGAGCGGCTGCGCGGCATTCATCAGGACGTGTTGCGTGCCCGTGTGTGGGTAGCTCTGCACATGCATGCCGGCGACGGCAATGTGCACACCAACATCCCGGTGAACAGCGACAACTACGAGATGTTGCAGCAGGCCAACGCCGCAGTGGCGCGCATCATGCGGCTGGCGCGTGCGCTCGACGGCGTGATCTCCGGCGAGCACGGCATTGGTCTGACCAAACTCGAATTCCTCACCGCCGACGAGATCGCGCCGTTCCAGCGCTACAAGAACAAGGTCGACCCCGAGGGACGCTTCAACAAGGGCAAGCTGTTGCCCGGCGGCGATCTGCGTTACGCGTATACGCCCTCGTTCGGCCTGCTTGGCAGCGAGTCGTTGATTCTTGAGGCCAGCGACATCGGCGCCATCAGTGATTCGGTAAAGGACTGCCTGCGTTGCGGCAAATGCAAGCCGGTGTGCTCCACCCACGTTCCTCGCGCAAATCTGCTTTACAGTCCGCGCAACAAGATTCTTGCCACCGGCTTGCTGGTGGAAGCATTCCTTTACGAAGAACAAACCCGGCGCGGCATCTCTCTACGGCACTGGGACGAGTTGGCCGACGTGGCCGACCATTGCACGGTCTGCCACAAGTGTGTGAACCCTTGTCCGGTGGACATTGACTTCGGCGACGTGTCGATGGCCATGCGCAATTTGTTGCGCAAGGAAGGCAAAAAGAAGTTCAACCCCGGCACCGCGGTTGCGATGACACTGCTTAACGCTCGCGATCCTGCCACGGTGAATCTTCTGAAGCGAACCGTGGTCAACACCGGTTATCGCGCACAACGCTTCGCACACAGCCTCGCGCGCCGGTTCGGCCTGATCGGCTCACAAACGAAACGACCGCCCTCCACCACCGGCAGCAAGCCGCCGATCAAGGCGCAGGTCATTCACTTCATCAATAAGCCGATGCCCGGCGGTCTGCCGAAGCAAACCGCGCGCAAACTGCTCGACATCGAGGACGACAAGGTCGTTCCCATCATCCGCAACCCGAAGCTGGATGCCCTTGAGCAGGAAGCGGTGTTTTATTTCCCCGGCTGCGGCTCAGAGCGCCTGTTTTCGCAGGTCGGCCTCGCCACCCAAGCGATGCTCTGGCACGTCGGCGCCCAGACCGTGCTGCCGCCGGGCTACCTGTGTTGTGGCTATCCGCAGACCGCCAGCGGCAACCATGACAAGGGGCAGGAGATCACTACCGACAACCGGGTGCTGTTCCACCGTGTAGCCAACACGCTGAACTACCTGGATATCAAGACGGTGATCGTGAGCTGCGGCACCTGCATGGACCAGCTGCAGAAGTACCAGTTCGAGAAGATTTTCCCCGGCTGCCGCCTGCTCGACATTCACGAATACCTGCTCGAGAAAGGCGTCAAACTCGAGGGTGTTACTGGTACTCGCTACATGTACCACGATCCTTGCCACACGCCGATCAAGACGCAGGCGCCCACCAAAGTCGTCGATGCGCTGATGGGCCAGAAGGTCGCACTCAATGACCGCTGCTGCGGCGAGAGCGGCACCCTGGCGGTGACGCGCCCCGACATCTCAACGCAGGTGCGCTTCCGCAAAGAGGGCGAGATGAAAAAAGGCGCCGACGCATTGCGCGCCATTCCGGTGAAAACCGCCGAGGGCAGCGAGAAACAGTTCGCCGGTGACGTGAAGATCCTGACCAGCTGCCCGAGTTGCCTGCAGGGTCTATCACGCTACAACGACGATGCGGGCACCACTGCAGATTACATTGTGGTCGAGATGGCCAAACATCTGCTCGGCCCGAGCTGGATGGCGGAGTACGTTGAACGCGCCAATAGCGGCGGCATCGAACGCGTACTGGTGTAGCGCCGACGCAGTTCGTCAGCAGCGTTGCCTTCGCGTTACAGCCTGCCCGGCAACACGGTCTCTGGCTCCGCGCCAGCCCTGAACCACTTGCCCGCAAACGGCCCGTGCAGCGTGATTTCGCTGCCGCGTACGCGGAGCCAGTCGCCCTCGGGCAGCCCCAACACCGGCATGGTTGGGTTGATGTGCACGAACTCCGCCAGTCGCTGGTCGCGGGTCTCGCCCATCCAGCCCTCAGGCACCGCGTTGGTGTAGTGCGCGTTGAGCTGGAAGTCGATGACGCCCAGGGCGTCAAACCCGGCCGGGTCAATGATCGGCATGTCGTTGGTGGTGCGGATGGTGGGCGCGCAGATGCCGCTGCCCGCGCTCCAGCCCACGTAAGGCTTGCCGTTCAGAATCTCGTTGCGCAGCGGCACGATCAATTCCTTGCGGCGCAGGTGATGCAGCAGGTTGAAGGTGTTGCCGCCATTCACCAAAATCGCGTCACATTCCGCCAGCGCCGCGACCGGGTCCTTGAAGTGATGGATCGCAGTGATTTCCACACCTTCGTCGCGCAGCACCTGCAGGCCCTTGCGGACGTTCTTCGCCGTCGAATCCCACACGATGGTGACGCTGGCATACGGGATCAGCACCACGTTCTTCGCGCCGCCTAGCGTTTCGCGAATCGCGTCTACGGCGTGTTCCAGGTATTCACGGCCCGGCATGCGGGAGTTTGAAAGCAGCAGAAGGTTTTTCAAGCAAAGGCCCCAGTTAGATGGTCCGGTGGCAGTGAATCCAGTCACCACAACCACTGTGCATTTGCACAGCTTTACCGGTACACTGCGCATTCTCGCGCAAACCCCGTTGCGCGGCTTGTCTTACCCCGCTTTCCATGCCTGCACCCGTTTCTTCCCGCAAGCGCAAATCGGTGGCGCCTGCGCTGCCTGCCAATGTCACCGCACTCGCTGCGACCGACATCCGCATCCGCGGCGCGCGGCAGAACAACCTGAAGAACATTGATCTCGACATTCACACCGGCGAACTGACCGTCGTCACTGGTGTGTCGGGTTCGGGCAAATCGTCGCTGGTGTTTGACACGCTGTACGCGGAAGGTCAGCGGCGTTACGTCGAGACGTTCTCGCCCTACGCGCGGCAGTTCCTCGACCGCATGGACAAGCCGCAGGTGGACCGCATCGAAGGCATTCCGCCCGCCATCGCGATCGACCAGACCAACCCGGTGCGCACCTCGCGCTCCACGGTCGGCACCATGACCGAGGTGAACGATCACCTCAAATTGATGTTCGCGCGCTTCGCCGCGCTGCATTGCCAGGGCTGCGGCGAACAGGTGCGGCGCGACACGCCGGATTTAATCTACGTCGACCTCAAGCTGCGCGCCGCCAAGGCCAGTGATCCGCGTGTTGCGATCACCTTCCCGGTGACGGTGCCGGAGAACTTCAAGGAAGCCGAGGTCGAACAGTTCCTATCGGCGCAAGGCTACACGCGGGTGCAGCAACGGGATGGCGCCACGCTGCACGTCGTGCAGGACCGCATGCGTATTGGCAGCGCCGAAAAAGCGCGAGTGATGGAGGCGCTGGAAGCCGCGCTGTTGCATGGCAAAGGGCGGGTGAATGTGTTTGTGCTCGACGCTCCCGTGCAAGCAGCAGAGGCGTCGCATCAGGCCGTTTCGTCATTGGTCGTTCGTCATTCGTCCTCCACGCAGTGGCCCTACTCCGCAGATCTGCACTGCGCCGCGTGTGACATCACCTATAGCGACCCGCATCCGTCGTCTTTTTCGTTCAACAACCCATTGGGGGCCTGCGAAACCTGCCGCGGCTTCGGGCGCGTGATTGGCGTTGATCTTGGCCTGGTGATCCCGGACGAGGGCAAGTCACTCGCCGAGGGCGCCATCAAACCCTGGCAGACCGCGAGCTTCAAGGAGTGCCAGGACGATCTGAAGAAATACATGATCGCGCGCAACATTTCGATGGATGTGCCGTTTCGCGACCTTGGGCCGAACGATCGTCGCTACATCATTGAGGGGGATGACACCTGGCGGTCGTGGGAGAAAGACGCGAACAAGCGGTGGTACGGCGTGATGCGCTTCTTCGACTGGCTGGAGTCGAAGGCGTACAAGATGCACATTCGCGTGCTGCTGTCGAAGTACCGCGCCTACACGCCGTGCAGTGCCTGCGAAGGCGCACGGTTGAAGCCGACTTCGATCAACTTCCGGCTTGGCTCAAAGGCCAACGCGGATGCTGTGCTGGCGCCGGCCAAGCGCTTTTCTCCGCGCCACTTCAAGTTCTCGCGCGGCACACTGGAAGCGCTGCCCGGCCTCACGATTCACGATCTGATGCTGCTGCCGATCGAGCGTTTGCGGCAGTTCTTCGCCACACTGGATTTTGCTGCGTCCGGCGCAGTGATGGATGAAGCGGGCGAATTGGTGCTCGGCGAAGTGCGGTCGCGCCTCGGTTACCTGTGTGATGTCGGCCTCGGCTACCTCACGCTGGATCGCCAGAGCCGCACACTCTCCGGCGGCGAAGTGCAACGCATCAATCTGACCACCGCGCTGGGTACGTCGCTGACCAACACGCTGTTCGTGCTTGACGAGCCGTCGATCGGCCTGCATCCGCGTGACATGACGCGCATCATCGGCGTGATGCAGCGCCTCAAGGGCGCGGGTAACACGCTCGTCGTGGTAGAGCACGACCCGCAGATCATGTTTGCCGCAGATCGCCTGCTCGACGTTGGCCCCGGCCCCGGCGAACGCGGCGGCAACATCATCTTCGACGGCGCGCCGCGCGAGCTGGCGAACACGCGGGACTCGCGTACGGCCGCTTACCTGCTCGGCCGCGAACGCCTCGGCCGCAAGCGCAAGGCGGTGACTACGGATGAGCAGCACGTCATCACCGTGACCGGTGCTCGTGAAAACAACCTGAAGGGCATCGCCGTTGCCTTCCCGCTGCATGGCCTCGTCACCGTGACCGGTGTGTCCGGATCCGGCAAGTCAAGTCTGGTACAGGACGTGCTGGTGCCGGCGCTGTACAAGGCCAAGGGCAAGACGACCGATGCGCCGGGCGCCTACGATCTGCTCTTCGGCCATCAGAATATCGACGATGTGGTGTTCGTTGACCAGTCACCGATCGGCAAGTCATCGCGATCGAATCCGGCCAGCTTTGTGGGCGCGTTTGATGCGATTCGGGCGATCTACGCGAAAGCCGCGCTCGCGGTCGAACGCGGCTACACGCAGGGAACTTTCAGCTTCAACGCCGGCAACGGACGCTGTCCGACTTGCTCGGGCTCGGGCTTCGAGCATGTCGAGATGCAGTTCCTCTCCGACGTCTACCTGCGCTGCCCGGACTGCGATGGCACCCGCTTCCGCGCCGAAGTACGCGAGGTCAAGGTGAACGACAAGAGCATCAGCGACGTACTGGAGCTGACTGTCAGCGAAGCCATCCAGTTCTTCGCTGTCCTCAAGGGCGGGGCCGACGTGCTGCGCACGCTGCAGCCGCTCGCCGACGTCGGTCTCGACTACGTGCGGCTTGGACAACCGGTGCCCACGCTCTCCGGCGGCGAGGCGCAGCGGCTGAAGCTCGCAGGCCATCTCGCCGAAAGCGCGGGGCCGGATGGCGGACGGCCGATTGCCCTGCTGCCCAAGCGCATCAAGCCGGACGATCCCGGCAACCCTCGTGGCAAGCTGTTCGTGTTCGACGAGCCGACTACCGGATTGCACTTCGACGACATCGCCAAGCTGCTCGGCGCGTTCGACAAACTGCTCGACGCCGGTCACTCCATCGTAGTGATTGAGCACAACCTCGATGTGATCAACGCCAGCGACTGGCTGATCGACCTTGGCCCGGAAGGCGGCGACGCCGGTGGTGAGGTCATTTTCACCGGCACACCCGAAGCCATCCGGCGCGATGCGGGATCGCATACCGGCAAGGCGCTCAACGACTACGACCGCGACCTCGCCGCGCTGGCCGAATCCACGCGCACGCCGAAGGCCGCTGAGCCGCGTGGCGTCTATCTGCATCGCGCGGCTGCGCGCAACATCAGTGTGCTGCATGCGCGCGAGCACAATCTGAAGAACGTCAGTGTGGAAATTCCGGCGAAGGGATTTACCGTGATCACCGGCCCGTCAGGCTCAGGCAAATCGACGTTGGCCTTCGACATCATCTTCAACGAAGGCCAGCGGCGCTATCTTGAGTCGCTCAACGCCTACGCACGGCAGTTCGTTCAGCCCTCGGCGCGGCCCGATGTGGATGCGATTCACGGCATTCCACCGACGGTGGCGATTGAGCAGCGCGTCTCGCGCGGCGGGCGAAAGTCCACCGTGGCAACGCTGACCGAGATCTATCACTTCCTGCGCCTGCTCTGGATGAAGCTTGGCACGCAATATTGCCCGACGTGCGACGTGCCGATTGAGCCGCAGTCGCTGGACACCATCGCAGCGCGCGTGATGAAGGAATGCAAGGGCAAGCACGCCACCATCCTGGCGCCGCTGGTGGTTAACCGCAAAGGGCTCTATACCGATCTGGCGAAATGGGCTAAAGGCAAGGGCTTTGCGCATCTGCGGGTCGATGGCGACCTGGTCGCGGTCTCGCCCTGGCCCCGGCTGGACCGTTTTGCCGAACACAACATTGAGCTGCCAGTCGCGACGGTTGAGGTGGCCGCGAAGCACGAGAAGGAACTACGCGCGGCGTTGATCTCGGGCCTCGACTACGGCAAAGGCGTAGTGCAGGTGCTGTCGTGGAAAAAGGGCAGCGAACAAGCCGAGCTGACCGTGTTCTCCACCAAGCGGGCCTGCCGGAGTTGCGGGACCAGCTTCGCCGAGCTTGACCCACGGTTGTTCTCGTTTAACAGCAAGCATGGCTGGTGCGCAAGCTGCCAGGGCACTGGCGAGAGCGTGAAGGGCTTCAAGCGCGACGACCGCGTCAGCGAGGAATTCGCCGACCGTGAGCTTGATGCCTTCCTCGACGCCAAAGAGGCGTTCGAGCTTTGCACGTCGTGCGAAGGCGCTCGACTGAACCCCGTTGCGCGCAATGTGCGCTTCCGCGAGCAGGGCATTCATGCGGTGGTCGCACAATCTGTCATTGATGTAGAGCGCTTCGTGAACGCGTTGAAACTGACACCGCGCGAAGAAGAGATCGCCCGTGACATTCTGGTGGAGGTGAAATCACGACTCGCGTTCCTGCAGGAAGTGGGGCTGGGCTACCTGACGCTGGATCGGTCCGCGCCGACACTGTCCGGCGGCGAAGCGCAGCGCATTCGCCTGGCCGCACAATTGGGCTCAAACCTTCAGGGCGTGGCTTATGTGCTTGATGAGCCGACCATCGGTCTGCACGCACGCGACAACCGCATCCTGCTCGACACGCTGGAGAAACTGCAGGCCAAAGGCAACACGCTGGTCGTCGTCGAACACGATGAAGACACCATCAAGCGCGCCCACCACATCATTGACCTCGGACCAGGCGCTGGTGTGCGTGGCGGCGAGATCGTGGCGGAGGGTACGGCTGATGAGCTCAAAGCGAACCCGAAATCGATCACCGGTCGCTTCCTGAAGAAGCCGCTGGCGCACCCCCTGCATCAGCGCGCGCCGGTGGGCAAGAAGGACGCACGCATTGAGATCAAAGGCGCGGATCTGCACAACCTGAAGAACGTCTCGACCGGGCTGCCGCTGGCGCGTTTGTCAGTGATCACCGGTGTGTCGGGCTCAGGCAAGTCAACACTCGCCCGTGAGGTGCTGCACGAGAACCTGCAGGCGCTCGTCGCAGCGCGGAATACCCGCAAGAAGGCACCTGCGCTCATCGGTTGCAAAGCACTGACCGGCTGGGAAGAAGTCGACCGCGTGCTGGAGGTTGACCAGACCCCCATCGGCAAGACGCCGCGCTCTTGCCCGGCGACCTACATCGGCTTCTGGGACAACATCCGCAAGCTCTACGCCGAAACGTCCGAGGCGAAGATGCGTGGCTACGGCCCCGGTCGCTTCTCATTCAACGCGGCGGGCGGGCGCTGCGATGCGTGCGCCGGCGCCGGGGTGGTGACGGTGGAGATGAACTTTCTGCCTGATGTGAAGCTGCCTTGCGATGTGTGCAATGGTTCACGCTTCAACAGCGAGACGCTGTCGGTCACCTGGCGCGACAAATCGATCGGTGACGTGCTGGCGATGGAAGTGGACGACGCTGTTCCGTTTTTCGCGTCGATGCCGTCGATCCATCATCCACTGAAACTGATGCAGGACGTCGGCCTCGGCTACCTCACCCTCGGCCAGCCCAGCCCGACGCTGTCGGGCGGCGAGGCACAGCGCATCAAGCTGGTCACCGAGCTGGCAAAAGTCAGAACCGATGCCGCACCGGCGCGCGGAGCCCGCGCTAGCAAGGCGCCGCATACGCTCTACGTGCTCGACGAACCTACTGTGGGCCTGCATATGGCCGATGTGGAAAAGCTGATCCACGTGTTGCACCGCTTGGTGGACGCGGGCAACACGGTCATCCTGATTGAGCACAACCTCGACCTGATCGCCGAGGCCGACTGGATCATCGACATGGGACCCGAGGGCGGCACCGGCGGCGGCACCGTCGTCGTCGCCGGCGACTTGCCAACGGTGCTCAAGGCAAAAGCGAAATCACATACGGGGCGGGTGCTGGCCGAACTGCTGCGCTAGCTGTGATGTTTCAATAGGTTGTTCACCTGAAAGATTCTGGGAGACTGGAGTTAGCACGCTTCAGAACTCTCAGAGGAAATCAACCAGGTGAACAGCCATAAGAATGCCAGATTGACCGTGGAAGGACGCAAGTTGCT
>JAEUPL010000009.1 GCA_016790165.1 Burkholderiales bacterium | reverse complement strand
GATCAGCAACTTGCGTCCTTCCACGGTCAATCTGGCATTCTTATGGCTGTTCACCTGGTTGATTTCCTCTGAGAGTTCTGAAGCGTGGTAACTCCAGTCTCCCAGAATCTTTCAGGTGAACAACCTATTGAAACATCACAGCGCTCGCCCGCACAGAAGTTTGGCGCGGGTACCTTTCGATGGCCGTCAGCGTGGTGCGTCCGCTATGAACACTCGCCGCAATTTTGCCGGGCTCGGAGTGATCCGCACACAACGAGCGGACGTCATGCCTGAGCTGTCGACGACCTTGGACCGGTCGCGCGAAAAACCAACCAGACGATCAATGTCATGAGCAGCAGCGGCAGCCCAACCAGCAACGCGACGAACGCGACTGCGAGCACCGTGAGCAACAGCGCTCCGGTCAACGCGATGCCTGCGAGGAACAGGGACGCCGTGAGGGCTGACCAGAGGACGATCATGTCCACCGACAAGCTCCCGGACCACTGTCCGAGGCGGACCGTGTGGCCGTCGATGTTGATCGCCAGCCCAGCCGCGTCCGGCGCAAACTGGTGTACGCCTAGCAGCGCCAAGGCGAGGAAAGCAGATATCGCCAGCAAAGCAGCCAGCACATAAGCGACGATTCTTGCGGCACGGGGCATGATGGAGACTCCTCTGACAACAGTCGAGAGCATTCTCCGCGCCGGCACGCAATGGGCAAGTGCGTCGCGACAGATTGAGGATCTGCGCGACGAAACACGGTCAGCTCCGGAAACACGTCAACCGCGCACCAGAAATTCCGTTACATTGGGCGCAGGCAGCGTCGTGAAACGTCGTTCCGCGCTTCGCCAGTGGATCCCCCGGGGTACCCGCCCGTTCAACGTGAATTGACAGGAGCTTTCGAATGAAACGACTCGCCACCGCCGTTCTGGCCGCAGCACTGCTCTCCGCACCGCTGTATGCCCTGGATGACAAACAGGCCAAGAAAGACGTCGCCACAGCTACGGCCAAGGCGCCCGCCGCTGATGCGAAGAGCGCACCGATGGACATCAATACCGCGACTGCCAAGCAACTCGCGACGCTGGATGGTATTGGCGACGCCCGTTCGGCCGCGATCGTCAAGGGTCGCCCGTACAAGGGCAAGGATGAACTGGTCGAGAAAAAGATCATCCCGCAAGACGTCTACGACAAGATCAAGGACAAGATCATCGCCAAGCAAAAGCCGGAAGCCAAGAAATAGTCGGCCCGGCTGCTGCGCTGAAAGGCCCGGAGGTTCCGGGCCTTTCTTATTTCTGCCCCGACCCTAGATAGCAGGGGCAGCGGCGATCAGCGTTCGCGGGCTCGCCATCCGGCGTGCTCGTGCCCGCCGATTAATCCACCCGGGCTTGATCGAAGAAGTCGCAGGCAGGCACTGGCCGTCCCGACAGGAAGCCTTGCACCTGCGCGCAACCGTGGGCGCGCAGAAACGCGAGCTGTTCCTCACGTTCTACCCCCTCGGCAATCAGCTCAAGATTGAGTGAAGTCGCCATGGCGATGATCGCTTGCACAATACTCGTATGTGGCTCGCCTTCGCCAATGCGTTCGACAAACGGCTGAGCGATCTTGAGCTGGGACAACGGCAACCGCGTCAGGTACGCGAGCGATGCATGACCGGTGCCGAAGTCGTCGATCGAGAACCGGACACCTGTCTTCGCGATATCGACCATCGTGCGTATCGTTGATTCGTCGTCCTTTAGGAAGACGTGCTCGGTCACTTCCAGCACCAGTTCACGCGGCGGAATATTGTGCTCGCGAATGGCGGTCTGCAGATCTTCTTTGAAGTCGGCATGCGCCAACTGACTGGCACTGACGTTAATGGCGAGTGGCAGGTGAATTCCTTGGTGCTCCCGCTGCCACTTCGCCATTTGTTCGCAGGCGGAGTGCATCACCCATCGTCCGATCTCCGGCATCAGCCCAACGTCCTCTGCAATGGCGATGAACTCGCCCGGAGAAATCAAACCGCGTGTCGGATGATTCCAGCGCAGTAACGCCTCGGCGCCGATGGTCTCACCGATGCCGTTAACCTGTCGCTGGTAATGCAACACGAACTGCCCACTCGATGCGGCAACACGCAGGTCACGCTCGAGCACGAGGCGCGATTGCAGCGTAGCGTCCATTTCCGGGCTGTAGGCACGTACCGCATTGCGTCCGGCCGCCTTGGCCGCATACATCGCAATGTCCGCACGTTTCAGCACCTCCTGCACGGAAGCCTCGTCTCGCTCAGCCACCGCGACGCCAATGCTCGCTGTCGTCCGATGCTGGTAGTCTCCGAGGTCGTACGGCTGCCGCAGCAGTTGCAGGACAGTGTCCGCGCGCGCCAGGGCGTCAAGCTTGGCACGCTCCGCGTCAGCCGCCATCTGCGCGAGCACCACGACGAATTCGTCACCGCCGAGACGCCCGACCGTGTCGCCAGGCCGTGTTGCGTCGCGCAGCCGCCTGGCCACGGAAACGAGTAGTTTGTCGCCCACGTCGTGGCGCATCGTGTCGTTCAGGGTTTTGAAGTTGTCGAGGTCAATAAACATCAGCGCGACTGAGCGACCCGTCTGTTTCGCCTGATGGAGTGATTCGTGCAACCGCTCTAGCAGCATCCGCCGGTTCGGCAGATCAGTCAATGGGTCGAACAGGGCGAGCTTTTCGATTTGCGCTGCTGCTGCGCGGCTCTGAGTAATGTCGCGAGAAATGACAATGTAAGTCGGGGCCGCGTGGGCGATTTCCTTGCGTGCGACAGAGAGTTCGTACCAGCGTGTGCCGGACGAGGTGGGCAGCTCGAGCTGATGACCAAAGGACACGCCGCCAGCACGTGCCTCGTCGAGTGCGGCGTCAACGATCGTTACCGCCGGGGGTGGCAGCACCGCACGGAAGTGTCTGCCGATCAGTTCCGGAGTCGCGAATGGCAGCGGGCTTCCCGCAGGTAGGTGACAGCCAACAAAGACACCGTTGTCGTCCAACTCGTACAAAGCGTCGGGCATCGCATTGAGTGTCGCTTCGAGGTCAGACTTGCTTGCACGCAGCGCGTTATCCTGCAACCGACGTTCGGTCACGTCACGAAATACGAGAACGGCACCACCATCGGGCGTTGGCCGACCGGAAATGCGCACGTAGAGCCCCCCGGGATAGGATGCCTCCTGCTCGATTTCGGCCCGGTTGGCGCTGTCGACCAATGACTCGATCCAATCGGCGGTCGCGACGCGGTGGTGTGTCGTCGGCCAGGCGGGTACTGCCACGCCTTCCTGTCGCTGAAGCGTCGCACCGGCCTCGAGGAACGGCTGGAGCCAGGGGTGTATCTCCACAAAGCGGCGATTCCACGTAATCGCCCGGTTTTCGCGATCCAGTAGCAGGAAGCCGTCGGACATTGACTCCAGCGCACGATCCACGGTCGCCTTTGATTGCGCGAGCTCATCACGGGCAAGGCGGTTGCGCACCATTTGCCGCCACCAGTAGAACGCGTTTGCAACCACCAGCACTAGGAGAATCGCTGCACCGAGATAAATGTTGCGCTGTGCAGTGCGGACTGACGCCAGCACGCCCGCTCGCGGGATCGCCGACGTTACGATCAGGTCGGCGTAGATGGCGGGGTGCGAGATCGCATAAACGTCTTCGCCCGTAATGCGGCTGGGAACCGTTTGCGCATCCCCATTCGTCGCTACGCCCGCGTGCAGAGGAGCGCTGTGAGCTGTAGCGCCGGTCTCGCGACGCGGCGGGTGACTGGCCAAGAGTTCGCCGTCCCTACGTTCCAGACTAATTTCGATTCCGTCGACCGCGATGTCCCGAATTGTGCTGGCTGTCAGACGCGCGATGCTAATTTCCGCCACGGCGACCGCACGCCCCACGCCTGCCATGACGATAGGGCGGCCGAAGAACAGCACGCGCTCCGCGCGGCGCGTGCTCGCAACGGGCGAACTTAGTCGTGCCCCAACGACCGCTGGATCGTTGAAGGTCGTCAGGAACGACGCCGGCACTTCGATCCCCAATCGGTCAGCGTTCGAATCTGACGTTGCGATCATCGTACCATCTGGCTCGATCAGCGAGATCTCCCGCACCAGCAAGTTCTGCGTTACCTGACTGCGCAGCACGGTGGTGATTTGCTTGCGGCGCGCGGGGCGCTCGTCTGTCCCAAGCAAGTCGATCAGCTCGGCAGTCTGCGTCAGGAGCAAGTCCGCACCGAGCAATGAGCGATTCAGGGCGCCTTCGGCGGCGGTGGCGAGCTGGGAGAGCCCTTTTTGCCTCACCGCGATCGCGTCTTGAGACGATTGCTGGATGAGCGCCCACGTCGCCCATCCCACTGCCGCGCAAACAGTGATGGCGCTGATGGCGAAAGCGCGTGAAACGCTCCTGAGCGCCGCACGAGCATCGAGGACTTTCTGCTCAGCGAGAACCGCCTTCATGGGGCACGCTTGGCGAGCGAGATGCCGCTCGATTTGGCGACGGTTTGTTGCCACACGTCCTCGCACCGGGTCCCGCAGCGGCGCAACCACGCGGGCAGAACGTGACTACGCAGCACCTGCGTGCGGCGGATGGCATCATCGCCTGCCGGCGCTACCAGAACCATGCTCCCCTTCTTGCCAGTAGCACAGGTAGCGAGACCGCGATTGCAGTCGAGTCCCTCCGCTGAATCATGTTGGGCCTGTCGCCATATGTCTTGTTCGAGTTTTGGCAACGCGGTCTGCAACAAGGACCGGAAGTCCGGGTGCATCGCGCGCCACGCAGCGCCGTTCGCGACGAATACGGACAGCCCCCAGGAGATAGGCTGGGCGGAGATGAAACGCATCGGCTCATGCAAACCGATCGTGTTTCCGGAGAGTGCTCCGGTGACCGCGCAGTCAACGTTGCCACCACGCACGTAGGTCATGATCTCCGAAAACTCGGTGATGACAGGTGTGCCACCGAGACCGTTCACAAAGTCGGCCGCGCTAGCGCTCGCCACGCGGACGCGCCGCCCGGCAACATCCGCGAGTCGAGTGAACGCCTGCCGACAGAATAGGACTTGCGCTGGATAGACGTACACGGACAGCAGTTCGAGGCCGTACCGTTCCCGAAGCGTGCGTTCTAGGAAGTCCTTGAACGCGGCCAAATTATTTTGCAATTCGCTCAAGTCGGGGTTGAGTCCGGCCAGGTCCGGGGCGTAGAGCTCGGGAACGTCGGCGGCGAGATGGCTGAAGAGGACCGTGCCGAACGGAATGACGCCGATCTGCATCAGGCGGAGAAGATCCTGCCCCGGTACGCCAGCGCGATCAAATGGCACAACCTCGGCCGCGAACCGCCCGCCACTGGCTTTGGCAAGGTCCGTCGTCCAAAAAGGACGCTCGATCCGCGCATAACGATTACCTGTGGCCAAGCCCCCAACCACCTTGATGGTTTGCTCGGGGGCGGCCGCAGCGCATGCCGCTCGGTCCGCCAGAAGCAGACCGAATACGGCGAAAGCCAGGCAAGCTGAGATTTTGTACAGACGGATGACCATGGTCACAATGCAGATCGGGCATCCCGCGCGCAACCGGCAAAGACCGTCTGCGCCGTTGGCGACAGGTCAGGTCTGCGCCGACTCCATCCGTCGTGCTCCGGCAAAGTAGCAATCATAGAGAAACCGTCGGAGTTACCGCCGATATCCGCGCGCGCGGGATGCCATTCGGTTTGGCCGGGGCGACCTAGAATTTGCAAATGACCGCCCAACACGCTTTCCGTCCGACATGCTACCCATACAGCTACTGCCCTGGAGCGACCGTCTGCAGGCAGTTTGACGCGCATTTCTGCCGAAGTCGACTTGGCGCTTTTCTCACATCAAAGGCCCATAGAAGCTTGGCCATGACGAAAAAGATGTATTGTCATGGCCAATAGCCCCGTGCCGGTACTGACAATCGACGGGCCCGTCGCGTCCGGCAAGGGCACGGTCGCGCGGCGCGTGGCGGAAGCTCTCGGATTTCATCTGCTGGACTCGGGTGCAATTTATCGCGCGCACGCGTTTGCGTGTTTACGTCAGAACACAAACGCCAATGACATCAAAGCATTAGAAGATACAGCGAAAGTTCTTGCTCTTGAATTTCTCGGCGATCAGGTGTGGATCGACGGCGCCAACGCCACTCAGGAAATTCGCGCCGAAGCGGTCGGCCTGGCGGCGTCGGCATTGTCCGCCATTCCGGACGTGCGGGCAGCGCTGCTGCAACGGCAAAGGGATTTCGCGAAGGCTCCCGGCTTGGTGGCCGATGGTCGTGACATGGGTACGGTGGTCTTTCCGGATGCCGCGTTGAAGATCTACCTCACAACAACCGCCCACGAACGCGCTACGCGACGCGCGCTGCAGGTGGTCGCGAGCCTCGGCACCACCAATTCGCCTAAGCAGTTGATTGAAAAGGGAAATTCGGATACCATACTTGGCTCGCTTGGGCTCGAGTCACCATTGCGTTCAGCAGATGCGGTGCGGGCACAGGTAGAAGCGCAGATCCGGCAGCGTGATGCACAAGACAAGTCTCGTGCCATCGCTCCGCTTCGGCCTGCGGCCGGTGCAATCGTCATTGACAACGCAAACCACACCCCGGAACAGACGGTAGCCGGCGTGCTTGCGCTGTGGCGATTGCGCAGGTAAGCAATGTCGCGAAATTCGGCCTCGGCCGTATCGCCGCCGGCCGCTCTCTGGCCCAGCCCATCGACCACAGGATAGATGGGCACCCGTGGTGTTTGTCACCGCTGGTGGCGCGCAAACTTCCTGAACTGCAACCTCTATGTCACGGCAATCGTGCTGTGGCGAGAGCCAACCGAAAGTTACGGATGTCTACTGAAATGGAATCTTTTGCCCAGCTGTTTGAAGAAAGCCTTGCCCGCAAGGAGATGCGTCTGGGTGAAGTCATCACCGCCGAGGTGGTGCGTGTTGATTACAACGTCGTTGTCGTCAACGCTGGCCTGAAATCGGAGGCCTATGTTCCGATTGAAGAATTCAAGAATGATCGCGGCGAGGTTGAAGTTCAGGCCGGCGATCTGATCCAGGTCGCCATTGAGGCGCTGGAAAACGGATATGGCGAAACCCGCCTGTCGCGCGACAAGGCGAAACGTCTCGCCTCGTGGTACTTCCTCGAGAACGCCATGAACCAGGGCGATATCGTCTCCGGCATGGTGGTCGGCAAGGTCAAAGGCGGCCTGACCGTCATGACGCACGGCGTGCGCGCCTTCTTGCCTGGTTCGCTGGTTGATATGCGTCCGATCAAGGACACCTCGCCGTACGAAGGCAAAGAGCTGGACTTCAAAGTCATCAAGCTCGACAAGAAACGTAACAACGTGGTGGTGAGCCGCCGTGCAGTCCTCGAAGTGTCGATGGGTGCAGAGCGCGAGAAGCTTCTCTCCACGCTGGCCGAAGGCGCGACCGTCTCCGGTACCGTCAAGAACATCACCGACTACGGCGCGTTCGTGGACCTCGGTGGCATTGATGGCCTGCTGCACATCACCGATCTCGCCTGGCGTCGCGTCAAGCACCCGTCGGAAGTCCTCACCGTGGGTCAGGAAGTCACCGCCAAGGTGCTCAAGTTCGACCAGGAAAAGAACCGCGTCTCGCTGGGCCTCAAGCAACTGGGCGACGATCCGTGGGTCGGCCTTGCCCGTCGCTACCCGCAGGGCACCCGCCTCTTCGGCAAAGTCACCAACATCACCGATTACGGCGCATTCGTCGAGATCGATGCAGGCATCGAAGGTCTGGTACACGTCTCCGAAATGGACTGGACCAACAAGAACGTGAGCCCGTCGAAGGTCGTTTCGCTCGGCGACGAAGTCGAAGTGATGATCCTCGAAATCGACGAAGACCGTCGTCGTATCTCGCTCGGCATCAAACAGTGCCAGGCCAATCCGTGGGACGAGTTCGCGGCCAACTACAAGAAGGGCGACAAAGTCTCCGGCGCGATCAAGTCGATCACCGATTTTGGTGTGTTCATTGGTCTGCCTGGCGGCATTGATGGCCTTATCCACTTGTCCGACCTGTCGTGGACGATCCCCGGCGAGCAAGCCGTGCGTGACTTCAAGAAGGGCCAGGAAGTGGAAGCGGCCGTTCTCGGCATCGACGTTGAGCGTGAGCGCATCTCGCTTGGCATCAAGCAGCTCGACGGCGATCCCTTCAGCAACTACATCGCCATGAACGACAAGGGCGCGATCGTGACGGGTACCGTCAAGTCGGCCGAGGCCAAGGGCGCTGTCATTCAGCTGGCTGACGACGTTGAGGGGTATCTCCGCGCGTCTGAGGTGTCGCGCGAGCGTGTCGAAGACATTCGCAGCCACGTGAAGGAAGGCGAAACGGTCGAGGCGATGATCATCAACGTGGATCGCAAGACCCGCAACATCAGCCTGTCGATCAAGGCCAAGGACTCGGCGGAAGAAGCCGAAGCCGTGCGTCAGCATTCGCGCGACGACAGTGCGGCCAGTTCCGGTCTCGCCGGTCTGGGCGCTTTGTTGAAAGCGAAGCAGGACGGCAACAAGGCTGAATAAGCCGTTGGTGAGAACGAATCAACAGCGATTCTTTTGACCGCCGGCATTGGGAGAAGAGGGGGCAGCATGACGCGTTCGAGCCTGGTTGCGCGACTCGCGGGGCGGTTCCCTCACCTGATGTCCCGGGACACGGAATTGGCCGTTCGATTGATTCTCGATGCCATTGGCGACGCCCTCGCAGAGGGCTCGCGGGTTGAGGTTCGCGGTTTCGGCAGCTTTGCGCTGTCGTACCGACCGCCCCGTGTGGGGCGCAATCCCAAGTCGGGCGATCAGGTTGTTGTCCCCGCCAAGCACGTGCCGCACTTCAAGGCCGGCAAGGAACTGCGCGAACGCGTTGACCTGATGACGGCTGCTCAGGATGCCGTGCGTCTCGATGCCTGACTCTCCCGCCTCGCAGGCCGTAATCGCCTGCGACCATCTGTTCCGGTACGAGGTCGCCATTGGAATTTGAAGCTTGGTGGCTATTGATTCCGCTGGGCTGCTTTGCGCTCGGGTGGTTCGCGGCGCGGGTGGACATTCGCTATGTGCTTCGCGACGCGCGAGCGCTGCCGTCGGCTTACTTTCGCGGCCTCAATTTTTTGCTGCGCGAGCAACATGACCGGGCGGTCGAAAGTTTTGTCGACGTGTCACGTCGTGATCCGCATGCGCTTGATCTGCAACTCGCGCTCGGCAGTCTGTTCCGGCGCCAGGGTCGGCTTGGCGAGGCAACGGGCATTCATCAGGGGCTGGTAGACCGGCACGATCTGGCCAAGGAAAAGCGGGAGCTGGCGCTCTTTGAGCTGGCACAGGATTTTCACGCCGCCGGCTTATTTGACCGCGCCGAGGCCGTATACGAACAATTGACGGGCAGCGCGTACGAAGCCGAGGCGGTGACCCGACTCGCATCCGTGCTCGAGCAGGAGAAGGCCTGGGACCGGGCCATCGCGGCGCGCGAGCGTATTCAACGCCTCAGCGGTGAACCGCAAGGACGCTACATTGCGCAGTATCACTGCGAACTGGCGGAACTGGCGCTTGCGGCTGGTGATCGCGCAACCATGCAACGCCATCTCGATGCGGCAATTGAGAACAATCGCAATGTCGCACGCGCACCGCTGATTGCATTTGCCGCAGCGGCGAAAGATGGGGACAAACCGGCTGCCGATTCGGCATTGGCGGAAGTCCGCCGCACGCGGCCCGAGCTGACCGTGCTGATCGCAGCTGACATCTTGACGCTGTACGAACGCGACGGCAACGCCGCCGGCGCGGTAGAGCAACTCGCCGCTGCACAGCACGAGGCCCCCACTGCACTTGGGCTATCCCGGTTGATTGACGCATCGCTCAAGATCGAAGGGCGTGAACGCGCGGTGGCCCGACTCAGACGTGAGTTGTCGGTGCAGCCGTCAGCGCGCGAGGCGACGCGCTTGCTCGAACTGGAGAGTGCGCGTCTCGAGCCCGCCGCTGCTCAGACGCTGGCAGAGGTTGCGCAGCTACTGCATCGCGCGACCGATAAGACGCCCGGATTTCATTGTGGCCGCTGCGGTTTCCGAGCACCGCGATACTACTGGAAATGCCCTGGCTGCAACGAATGGGAAAGTTTCCGCGCAACGCCGCTAGGTCAGTAGAGGCGATTGAGATTGGCTACCACGGCGTCCAATGGCCGCACTCGTCGTACCGTGCCCCCTGATCGGTTAAGAGAACTGCAATGAAAATTTCTGTGTACGGCGCCGGGTATGTCGGACTGGTGCAAGCCAGTTGCCTCGCACACTTGGGCCACGATGTCGTCTGCGCAGAGTTGAGTACGGCTCGACTCACGGCGCTGGCGCAGGGCAAAACCCCGTTCTATGAACCGGGCATGGATGCGTTGCTGAGTGAGGAACTGGCTGCAGGACGACTTCGCTTTACGCACGATCCCGCCGTCGCGGCCGCGCACGGTGAGGTGCAATTTTTGGCTGTCGGCACGCCGCCGCTCGCTGACGGTTCAAGTGATCTGTCGTATCTGCTTGCCGCAGCCGATACCATCGGCGAGCGCGCCCCAGCAGAGAGTTTGATCGTGACCAAATCAACCGTTCCGGTCGGGACGGGCAAGAAATTGGCTCAACGACTGGTTCACGCAGCGCGAGCCTCGGGGCGGCCGGCTGCATTTAGGGTGGCATCGAACCCGGAATTCCTGGCGGAAGGCAACGCGCTTAATGACTTTCTCAAGCCGCAGCGTACCGTGTTTGGGGTGTCCGACGCACGTTCCGAGGCCCAACTGCGCGACGTGTACGCCCCCCTCAAATTGAGTGAGGCGCAAACGCTGGTGATGTCGGTCGAATCGGCCGAACTGTCCAAATACGCAGCAAACGCCATGCTCGCGGTGCGAATTTCCTTTATGAATGAGTTGGCCAATTTGGCCGATGCTACGGGTGCGTGCATTGATTCGGTGCGTGAGGCCATGCAGCTGGATGATCGGGTTGGTGCCAAGTTTCTCAACTCGGGCTGTGGCTACGGCGGATCATGCTTCCCGAAAGACGTGTCTTCGCTGGTCAAGCAGGGCGAAGCGGCGGGATCCGTGATGAGGATTGCTGCGGCAGCTGACGAAATTAATGATGCCCAACGCGGCGAAATGGCGCGTCGCCTGTTGCAGATTTGGCAGGCCGAGGGCAGGGCACCCGCCGAATGTGTCGTCGCAATCTGGGGCCTCGCATTCAAACCAAACACTGATGATGTGCGCGAAGCACCCGCATTGGTGATGGCCGAGCGCCTGCTGCACGCGGGAGCGACGGTCCGTGCGTACGACCCGCAAGCATCCGAAACCGGCGCGGCGGAACTTGGCCGTTTTCCGAAGTTCGCACTAGCCGCGACGGCGGCGGAAGCCGTGCAGGGCGCAGACGCCCTGATCATCGCAACGGAATGGCAAGAGTTTTTGTCCATCCCCGCAGGCATCGTAAAGCAGGCCATGCGCGGTTCCCTCGTGTTTGACGGCCGCAGTGTATTGTCGCCGACGGCCGCTCGTGCAGCCGGTTTGCGTTACCACGCGTTCGGGCGGGTGCACGCGTGAGATAGCGCACATACAACATTAAAAAACAGTTACAACCAATTGATTCATAGGTAAAATCATCGCCAAGCAACGCGTCGAATATGTCTGCCGCGACTGCGGCACCACTGCCCCGAAGTGGCAGGGCCAATGCGCGGGATGCGGCGCCTGGAACACGCTTGATGAGAGCCAGGTCATTGCGAGTCCGTTGAGGGCCGCGGTTCGTGCGCCGCTGAATGGCGCAGCCGTCGTGGGCACGACCGTCAGACTCTCTGACGTCCAGCAACAATCAGTCATCCGATGGCCAACCGGACTGCCGGAATTTGATCGTGCGCTTGGCGGTGGTTTGGTACGGGGAGGCGTGACACTCATCGGCGGCGACCCCGGCATCGGCAAATCTACGCTCACGTTGCAAACCGTTGCGTCAGTGGCCGGAACGCTGACGACACTGTACGTTTCAGGTGAGGAGTCTGCGGCGCAGGTTGCTGCGCGTGCCGCACGACTCGGCCTTGAGCTGGGTCAGATTACGATGCTGGCAGAGACCTGCCTGGAGCGGATCATGGGCACCATCACGGCTCTGCGGCCCCAACTCGTGGTGATTGACTCGATTCAGACGCTGTACAGCGAGGCGTTTACGTCAGCCCCCGGTTCGGTAGTGCAGGTGCGTGAGTGCGCGGCGGAACTGACGCGCGCTGCGAAGCAAACTGGCACGGCAACGCTGCTGGTCGGGCATGTCACCAAGGAAGGCGCTATCGCCGGCCCACGCGTACTCGAGCATCTGGTCGATACCGTCATCTATTTCGAGGGCGAACCCGGATCAAACCTGCGAATCATTCGCGCGTTAAAAAATCGCTTCGGTGCGGCCAACGAGATTGGTGTGTTCGCGATGCTGGAGGACGGGCTGCGCGGCGTCACTAACCCGTCCGCCTTGTTTCTGGCGCGCCAGTCAGAGCCCGCCAGCGGCAATATAGTTTTCGCAGCCATCGAAGGATCTCGTCCTTTGTTGGTCCAGGTTCAGGCGCTGGTGGATCGGACGGGTGGCAACCCGCGACGCGTCTGCACCGGCTTCGACGGCCAACGACTCGCAATGTTGCTGGCGGTGATGAACCGTCACATGGGATGTCAACTCGGTGGATTTGACGTGTTTGTGAATGTCGTCGGAGGAATCCGAATTTCCGAGCCGGCGGCAGATTTGGCGATTGTGTCGGCCATCTGGTCGTCGCTTAGTGGTACGCTGGTTCCAAATAATGTGGTTGCGTTTGGCGAGGTGGGTTTGGGAGGGGAAATTCGTCCAGTTGTGGGCAGCGCTTTGCGGGTTGGCGAAGCGCAAAAGCTTGGTTTTTCCCGCGTCGTAGGTCCGTCCGTAAATCGCGCTGCGCGGGCTCGCGCGGACGACGACATGCTCGTGTCGATATCGCACGTGTCGGCGTTAGCTGAACAGTTACACCCGACGCAATAGCCATGCGACGCAGATTCAATTGGATCGGGAATTTATATTATGTTAAATAATGTAAGTACTGATCGCGTCACACAATTGTCAGCCAGACTGGAGCTGGCGGCGGGCGAACTCCACCCAGGTGACTGGGCAGCCGTATCCCACTTTCTCGCCAATGACAACTGGCCCAAACTCGAAAGCTGTTTCTGGAACGCGTCGCACCCAATGGACATCCCGGCGCAACACGCCGCCGACCGTTACCTCGCTGTAGCACAGCTCGCGTGGAAGCGCGCCGGAATCGGATTGGCCACGCCACAGCTTGCACTGTTCAAAACTTCCCTATCAACAAGCGCCGCCATCGATGCGGCACTACGTATGCTGGCTCGCATCTATGCCGGATGCAACCTAGCGTACAGGACACCCCCTGCAGGATTTTGGCGATCGGTATACGCGTTGACCGCCCGCGTCTACTCCGAATCGTTTACCGATCTCGCCGCCAAGCCGTCACTCCTCAACAAGATCATGCAGCTCTGGCTGATGGCTTGGCTCAACCCCATGTCGCTGACCCCGGGCAGACTCCCCGTCGCAGTCAGACTCGTCGGCATCCTCTCAAAAGAATGCAGCTTCACCACCATATCACCAACGCACGCTGGATCAGGGTTGGCCGCTGGCGATCTGCTGAGCGACGCCGCGCCGCTACCGTTTGCGCGCATCACCACAAAGTGGGCGCCGGAAGCGCCGCTGTACGTAAACGCCCAGGAAGCCGCCTTTGCCATACGCGAACTGGCCAATCCGACAGGCCAGCGCGGCGTACATGATGCCTACGATTCCCTCCTCCAGTCCGCGCGCCAAGTGGGCTTGACCACGGCAGAAACACAGGACTTCGTACGCCGGGCGATGCGAAAGTTTGGCTACAGCAACAACCGATCAGTTGTACGCACGGAGCGTCACGAGCAAGTACAGACCGTCGTCGGATTTGTCGACGTCTGGAGCGCCCTCCTCGCGCAGTCGTCGCCCATCACGGATCAACGAAAGGGCACCTTTGTCGCGCGGACGGCCGAAATTGAAAATCACAGCGACGACGGCGTGCTTCTCCGACATCGGTTGACCGAGTCCCTGCTCCGAGTTGAATCACTGATCGCAATTCGCGGTGGTGACTCCGAACCATGGGCGGTAGTCGCGGCGCGTTGGCTACTTGATGGGGGCGCTGCCGTGCTGACCGGTTGCGAAATTCTGTGCAAGTACGCGCGGCCGCTCATCGGTCGCACGGGATCAGATGACGCGTCCCATGAGCCGATCATTGCCTACCAAACGTCTGAGTCAACGCACCTGCTACAGTCGCGCGAAGGCAACCCCGACGGCGGCGTGACGCAGATTTACGTCAACGATGAGCAGTGGGTTATCGGGCCAATTTCCGCGATCGGCGATGACTGGCAGTGTCGGCCAGTGCTGGACGTTTCGCCTTTATAGTACGCGCGAAAACGTCCTAACGGTTCCAGCAATCGTCAACCGATAGTGTCGGTGAATTCGTCAACCCACGCACGCCAGTGTTGGTCAGGGTGAAACTCTTGCAACCATCGCCTGTTTGGCCGTTATCCGGTGCCGCCTGTAGTGTGTAATTGTCGACCCCGAGCGCCGTAAACGAAATGACGTACGAGCGCGTGGCCGCGGTCGCACCACGCGGAGACTCCGTAATCGGAGGCGTCGCATTGGTGTTGTATCGGTTCGCTACGATGTACTGTCGTTCGAGTATTGACGCCGCCTCCAGCAACGCGGCACGGGCATCCGACCTGCGAGACCGCATAACGTACTCAGAATAGTTCGGCAACGCGATCGCGGCAAGAATGCCGATGATCGCGACAACAATCATCACCTCAATAAGTGTGAAGCCAACCGTGCGTCGGCGTATGTGTCGCATATCAACGTCCGATCTCTTGCCAGGCGATGCGGCCGTACAACGGGCGCCCATTGCTGTCGACCTTCTGGTTGCGCAGAGTGATCTGCGCCGCGCTCCAACCACGCGACGCGCCGCCCGTAATCAACTGAATGGTGCTGCCTGTGCTGAGAACGAGCGGTGCGGGAGACACACCCACCTCCGACTGCATTCCCGCTGCATAGGCTTTCTTGCCTGACACCATGACGTAGTCGTCGTCAACGTTGCCGTTGCGGTTCAAGTCGAACGTTGCCACATTGAGCGCTCCGCCCGTCAGGGCGTTCATCGCCATCGTCCACCCGGTGCCGGTTTGCGAACAAGCATCAATCGAGGGTGCGGAGGTGGCGAAGATCACGACCCCACCCGGTAACAAAATGGGGTTGGTTACCACACGCTCGCCTTTGTCGTCGGCGCGACTGCTGTCGAGGTCCATCCGCCAACCCCGTTTGGTCCCAGTCTGTCCCGCAACCGGGTCTATAAACCTCCGATTGGGCGTGCCAGCGACGTTACGCAACTTCTGGGCGAACAAGTCGGCGCGGGTAATTTCGGTCGCAATATCGTCGTCGACAATCCCGTACAGCGACTGGTACGGGAAACCGCCCGTCGGTTCGGTTTTGTCGGCAGTCGTGAGTAGTCGGCCGGTGCCGAAGACAACGACGTACTTGCCATCCCCGTTGCGAATGACGGCGGGAGCGACGGTGATCGGCTGCGGCTCACCCGTGGGGCTGACCGCCCGGAACAAGCGTTTGCCTTGAACGGTATTCAACGCCTTCGGCGCCATGGCGACGGTTGACGTGTTGGTCATCTCAAACTTCCAGAGATTGCCCTTCAGGTCACCTGCGTAGAGGACGTCGATGTACCCATCTCCGTTGATGTCCACCCCCGTCGGCATCGATAAGCCGTTATACGGTCCAGCGCCGTCAGCCGTGGTCGGAATGATGTGAACGTTGGTGCCCGGCGTCCACGTTGAGACCTGCGCATCGCCCGCGGTGCCAAGATCAACGACCACCAGAGACGCGTCGCCCGGACCGCGAACTCCGTTTTCTTCGTAGTCGCTGTTGTAGCCATTGGGCAGGAAGAGGCCCCAATTTCCGGAGGGTCCGATCTTGCCAACAATTCGCGGCTGTCCTGTGATCGGGTGACGTTGGGGGCTACCGAGGATGTACCCGATTTGCGAACTTGTCGCTGCGCCAAGGTGCCAGGCCATGCTATCCGCGTCGACACTGTTGGGTGACGACACGTTCAACGAGAACAAACCCTTCGCGCCGGTGCCGTAAGGAGCAAACAAAAGCGTCTTCCACCCGCCCACGTTCACGTCGGCGGCGATTGGTGTGGCATCGACGAACGATTTGTGAGCGTATGCCACCTCGGGAAGATTGCGGGTCTTAGAGTGCAGGATTTCCGGAATGAACGCGAATCTTTCCTTCCCGGTCGACGCGTCGAAACCGTGCAGCATGCCGTCGTTGGCGCCGACGTAGACCATCTGGCGGCGCGAGGCCCGTGATGACGAGTACGCGGCGTATCCCGGATGCACGCGCTCGTCGTACTGCGCGATCGGCGCGCCGACGAAAGTCGCGCTTGAATTGACAATGTCACCCAGCACCGACGTGCGATTGCGGAAACTGCCGCCGTTGGCCAATTCCCCAGTTCGAACGCCGCGAATGAAGTTGACGCGGTCAACGCCCAAGCCATCGGGGACGGACGAGCCAATCGCCAAGTCGTATTGCGCTTTCAGCGCTGCACTCATGTTGGAGTGTTTGAATTCGTAGCGGTTCGTACCTTCCCACGTGTAGATCTTGCGTGAGGCCGGGGCCGTCCCGTTCAGTTCAGTCGCAGCAGACCACGACGCCGTGGTTCCGACGACGCCGGTCGCGCTGATCGGGTACGCCTTGAGGTCGCCGTTCCAGCTACCCCCCGTGTAGTTGGTGATGAACACTTTCGCTGCGGTCGATGCCACGCTTGACGAGCCTGTAGCGGACGACCCGGTGGCCGTACCCTTTGTGACGAGGTCGATGATGTTCTGTACCGACATCGCAAGGGCTGCCGGGTTCTGTGCGCTGAAGTACATTCCCCGCCCGTTCATCGCGGCGTGCCACAAATCGTCAATTCGACCCGGCCCGTTAGACACCCGATCAAACACCCCAGTCGACGGGTTCCACTGGTCTTTCCAGACCGGCGTCCACTGCTTGGTGCCCGCAATCAGTCCTCCGGTATCACCGGGATAACTCAGCGCCCCGTTGACGCCAAAACCGACCGTGAAGGTGCTCAAGTGCTGGTGCTTCGCCGGATCGTTGCGATAGTCGTTGTCCTCCGCCGTTGGGTTACCAGCATTGGGCGCGGCAATGCGTTTGGGGACATTGTTGGGGAGATCCGGTCGCAGATCCGTCGACCACGCCATCATCGCAACGTCAGCCAATGTTTTCTCCGACGCGCTGTTTGTGGTATCCCGGTACGGCCGCACAATGGCCCCTGATGAGTCGGCATCGACGATGGGGGCGGCACTCGCTTGTGTCCCCGTCCACTCGCCATCCGTAACAATCATGTGGTAGCTCTGACGGCAGGAATACTCTGGCGCCTTGACACCCGCACTCGGGTTAAACGCCCAGGGGCTTGTCGCCGTAGTGCCCTGAAAGTACTGCATGGCTTTGTAGGCTGCCTCGCGCAGTGCGGTATCGCCGGGCGCGGGAGTGTTGATCAGCTTCTGCACGAGTGCGGTACGCCCCACCGGGTCCATGGTTTCGATGGGCGGGATCGTTGTATTGCAGGCCGCTGCCGCCGTGTTTTCGAGCGCTTGACAGGTCATTCGCACGTCAGCACTGGTACTCGACACTGCCGAGACCAAACCGGAAATCGCGCCGAGGATACGCGTACGCGAATATGCGTACCAGTTGGCGAAGTTCTGCCGTTCGTCGCTACTGCCCGGACCGCTGGTGGCCGATACAACCACCTTTTGAAAGCAGATGTTGTCGTACGTCGTCTTCTGCGCGTCGGTCAGCGCTTGATACGCGGTGCCGTTCGAGATCGACGCGCAGGTTCCTACGCCCGGGACGAAACCCGCTTTCTTCGTTGCGTAAAACGCCGGCTCGGGTGCGTTCGCAAATGCGTTGAACCGCGGCTGGCCGGCACGGCCCCCGGTGGTGTAAGCCGGGTAGTACCACGACATCTGATACGACGTCGAGAGATTGACGACGGACGTGTGGTGCCCGTTCAGGCGTTTGTAGCCTGCCGTCATGAAGGGTTCAAAGCCATCAATGTTGGCGGCAGTGAACGACGCGTTGGGAAAGCGGCTGCCATCGGGCTTGCGCGGAGGCAAGTACGACACATTGGGATCGTAGGCAAGCGCGTTGTGAGATTTCGAATGCACGCGTAACGTGCTCGTGTAGTTCGCCGTTTCGTAGCCGTTGCCGTCAAGCACCTCTTGGCCCGCGCTCGGATGGCCGGTCGGGTAGTAGGCCTTGCGTACATCTGCATATATGGTGTCAGGCAAAAAGCCCCACGTCATGCTGCGTGAATCGTCCAGCGTGATCAGGAAGTTCGGAATGACCTGATCGGACCAGACCAGGGGGAATTCCGAGAGTGCTGGCGGTTGCGGCGAGGCCGCGTGCGCAACGCACAAACCCACCGAAGCAGACGCGACCAGAAGCACGCAATGCGCGCGTCTGCGAAGTCCATGCAAAGGATTTGAGTTCATGTTCATGTGGCTATCCATTGACTGACAGAGTCCCGTATTCCGAATTCGATGTCGGCACCTCCGCCTCTGGCGGAGGTACCGGTGCCACCCCCTACTCCACCGGCCCGACAGGTGGTGGCGGTGGTGGTGGTGGTGGCGGTGGTGGCGGTGGTGGTGGTGGCGGTGGTGGCGGTGGTGGCGGTGGTGGTGGCGGCGGTGGTGGTGGTGGCGGTGGTGGTGGTGGTGGCGGAGGCGGTGGTGGTGGTGGACCGGGCGGTGGTGGTGGTGGCGGTGGTGGCGGTGGCGGAGGCGGTGGTGGTGGTGGTGGTGGCGGCGGTGGTGGTGGTGGTGGTGGTGGTGGCGGCGGTGGTGGAGGTGGTGGCGGTGGTGGTGGAGGTGGTGGCGGCGGTGGTGGTGGTGGCGGTGGCGGTGGTGGAGGTGGTGGTGGTGGCGGTGGCGGTCCTTCGATCGGCGGCGGGATCGCCGGCGGTGCCGCGCCTGCGTTGTTGCCCGGGGGCGGCATGACAAACACGGATTGCAGTACGACCACGGTGCGTGGATTCACGCCGTAGCCGCGAGCGGTGATGCGGTAGGCCAGAGCCTGAAGGATGCTGTCCTGCGCGGACATGATGGTCTCAATTTGGTACTTTGGCTGATTGGCGAGCGAGGTGCCGTTTACGCTGAACGCGCCCGCCCCCGTGAATTGGCCGTAGGTCGCAGCGTTGGCGCCCCATGCGCCCGGTGTTCGCAAGAAACTGGGGTTCGTCAATGGATTTGCGGCATTCCAATCGCTACGGGTGATCAAACCTACACCCGCCCCGCATGCGGCTGCATTCAACCCGGAGCCTGCTTCGTCTTGGGACAGGGTACCGCCGATCTGGCACGGCCGCAGGCATGCCGGCCCCGCGGTTGAGCAATGGGTGCCGTTGGCGCGTTTCCACTGAATATCACTTTCCGCGTCCGTCAGCGTGGCTTCAGCCGCCTGGAACGCGATGCGCCGATCTCGGTCGGCCATTCCGATACGTTCCTGAAACGCGGCAGACTGCATCGTTGAGAGTGTGAGGAGCGTCGCGGCGACGATCAACAAAAGCGCGATCACGAGTACAAAACCGCGCTCAGTGAGCGAACTGCGTGACGTCGGGCGGGGAACGGGCTGCGAACGCATAGAGAACCTTTGCTAGCTTGGAAGCGCAGAGAACGTGTTGACGCGGTTGCGCAGGCTGATCGTGAGCTGGTTGGCTTTGCGCAAGCGATTGTCGGGTGAGGCGCGAACCGTACCATCACAGTCCGTAAAGTTGGCAGCCAGGCCGGTGCCCCACGTGTTGCCCGGCGAATGGGTAAGCAGGCAGAGTTGCACTGCGTATACCTTGCCCCAGTCGGTACCGACGCCGGCAATATCGGTGAGCCGCGTTCTCTGGCCGAAACCACCCGGATCGGCATCGATCACATAGAAGCGTGCGCGGATTTGCTCGATGCCCTGCGCGAGCGGCTGCGAAACGCCCGGATTGCCGTTGCCGCGACAGGACAATTCAGGAATGTTGACGCTACTGCCACCCTGAGTCGTCACCACGTTGCGACTGATGAAAAACTCGCTGATGGCGATCGGGATATTCACCGGCATCGTCGCCCCGGACGCAATCGCGGGTGTCGGCATCGGGTTTTGCCCGGCGCAATCGCCGCCAAAGCCGTTCGAGAAAGCCAGCAAAGAACTGTTGGCAACGAGCGCGCTGCTCGGCTGGTTCTGAAAGCTCACCGCGACGGAGTCGCTGGGCAGCACACCGGGCGGGTTGGAATTGGCCGTGCATGTCCACGGCACCGTAGCGAAGTTCACCCGGCCATCGCTGCACGCAAAGATCGGCAGGATGCCGGTCACCGCAGAGTTGGCCACGTCGTCATAGGTGATGGGCATCGCCACTTTGGCCGTGGTGTTCGCAATGTCGACATAGGCCGCCTGACGAATCTGAACGCCCATCGTTTCGGTCACCAGGCGCATGCTTTCGTTCAGTCGGCTGCGCTGATCCGATGAGACGAAAACCCCCTTGGAGGCAACGAAAATACTGCCCACGACCCCAAGCAGCACCAGGCCAATGGTCATGGCGACCATCAATTCGACCAGCGAGAAGCCCCGCGGTACCGCTGAATGGGCGCGCATCCGCTGCCGCTGACGACTCATCGGCGTACTCATTTGTTGGTCAAGTACAGGGTTAAACATTGATTCACGGTCGATGGAGGCGCCGGGTTCACCGACGCGCAGCCGGTTATCACGTCATTGGTTGCGCTCTGGTCGTACCAGGCGACCGTGACGGCAATACTCGCCGGACTAACGCCCGTTGCAGATACCTGAATATCGCCACGCGGGAGCGCAGCGCGCACGGCATCGCGAAACTGCATCAGATGAACGAGCCTTAGGTCAACGGGGTCGCAGGCCGAACTGGGGTAGCACGCGGGATACGCGAAAACGCCCTGAAACGGCGTCACATAGAGTTGCCCGTACGGTGGCGCAGGGTTACCCGTTGTGTGCTGTTTCGCCCACGCATTCAACTCCATCATGTCGATGAAAGAACCCGCCAACTGCGTCGCCACTGTGCGCTCCGCAGCGCCGTGGGTGGCGCGCAGGCCGGTAATGATGGTGCCAGCGAGGCCAAGTGACCCGATCGCGACGACGAGCATCGTGATCAAGATTTCGAGCAACGAAAACCCACGATTTGCGTGCTGCCGTGCGCGCTTCGACATGATTACCCTGTTCCGTCGGGTCAAGTTGTTCAAGAGCATGGCAATTCGTCCACGCGAGGACGCCCCGTACGGTTGATGCAGACGTAACGCATGTCTGAGGCGGCGCCCCCCTTGGGCGTAAATGCGATTTGCCCCAGGTTGAAGGCGTTTTCGAGTTGACCGTTGGAGGTGTAGCTGATTGAGCCTGAAACGCTTGCCGAAGTGATGACGGAATCCATGCCGACCCATGCGCTACGCGATTTGATGATCTCCTCGCCGGCGTCGATCAACCCGGCCGTGGCGAGGTCGTCCACAAAAACGATCCATCCGGACGCCCACGTCGTGCCTGCGCCACCGCAGGTGGTTGGCCCGGTAGCCCGACAGAGCGTGACACGCGTGGCCCGACGTACTGCTTCGGACCGGGCCATATTGATGGCGGAAACAAACTCGTGCAGCGTTGCGTCCATCCGCGAGCGAACGATCAATTGGCTCATCGAAGGGATTGCAATGGCGGCCAGGATGGCTAAGACGGCCACGGTGACCATTAACTCGATCAGAGTGAAGCCGGCCCGCGAGCGCTCAGCCGCGCTACGCCGGCGGGCGAGCCGGCGCGGAATGTGGGCCAGATTGGAACGGTTTCTCATAAGTGAATTGTTATGCGTCCTGAAGCAATCCGGCGCTGTGTCCGATAAGCGGCGACGGTGCGGCGATTCACGGCGTGTGTTCGCCCCACGACAATGACAAGGGCATATTTTCTGCCGGTCTGGCGCTTGTCTGGGCGTGACGCCGACGGATGGCCTAACGCAACTCCAGCGGTAACTTGAACGCCAGGGCCTCTTCGGGCCCGCCCGTTTCGTGCAGCGCTTCGGCGCCCCATTCGGTCAGGCGGCTGAGCACGCCTTGCACCAGTGACTCGGGGGTGGAGGCACCCGCTGAGACGCCGACACGCGCGCCCTCTGCAAACCACTCGCGCCGCAGGTCGTCAGCGTCGTCAACGAGATGCGCCGTAGCACCGAGTCGTTCGGCGACCTCGCGCAGGCGATTGGCGTTCGAACTGGCGCTCGAGCCGACGATCACGACGACATCGGCGTGCTCCGCCACCACCTTGACGGCGTTTTGCCGGTTGGTGGTTGCATAGCAAATGTCGTCCTTGCGCGGCGGCCGGATCGCGGGGAATGCGGCCTGCAGCGCCGCGACCACACGCGCTGTGTCGTCGACCGACAGTGTGGTTTGGGTGACGAACGCCAGGCGGCGCGGGTCCGAGATGCGGCCGGATGCCGCGAGCGCTGCGACGTCGGCCTCGTCCTCCACCAAGTGGATGCCGTCGGTGACTTGCCCCATCGTGCCTTCCACCTCGGGATGCCCCGCGTGGCCGATCATAATGATTTCCACGCCATCACGGCGAAGCTTCGCCACTTCGACATGGACCTTGGTGACGAGCGGGCAGGTGGCGTCAAATATGCGGAAGCCCCGCGCGGTGGCTTCGGCCTGCAGCGCTTTGGACACGCCATGCGCCGAGTAAATCAGGACCGCGCCACCCGGCACGTCCGGGACATCGCACAAGTCTTCAATGAACACGGCGCCACGCGCTTTCAGGCCATCCACGACGTGGCGGTTGTGCACGACTTCGTGGCGCACATAAATCGGCGCGCCAAACTTGTCCAGCGCGCGCTCGACGATAGCAATGGCGCGATCCACGCCCGCGCAAAAGCCGCGCGGATTGGCAAGGATGACCGATTTGGGGTGAAACGTGACCGGGGTGCTGCTCATGTGCCGTATTTTCTCAGGCTGCACCGCCGGACGTTTGGTCGCTCGCGCGCGGACGCAGGAACGCTGCCCAAAGCATGAGCGCTGCGCCCACGCAGATCGCCGAGTCAGCCACATTGAAGGCGGGGTAGTACCAATCCCACGGCGCCCAATAGATGAGAACAAAGTCGATCACCTTGCCGAGCCACAGGCGGTCAATAACATTGCCGAGCGCGCCGCCGATGATCAGCGCGAACGCGAGCTGGATGCGGGCGTCCGGCTCACGTCGGAGCGTGATCCAGCACCAAAGGCTCACTACAAGTGCGAGTACCACGAAGAACCAGCGCTGCCAGCCCCCTGCCCCGGCCAGAAAACTGAACGCGGCGCCCGTGTTGTAGGTGAGGATCCAGTCGAAGAACGGCAGCACGTTGACGCGCTCTCCTGGCTCGAAGCGCGTGTGAAAGAAGAGCTTGCTCGCCTGGTCGGCGACGATGATGCTGGCAATCAGCGCAAGTGCCCGTGCGGTGGAGAGACGCGCCATCATGCAGCGATACAGCTTTCACCATAAATCGACCGGTAGCGACCGGCCAGTGGTCGTTTCAGCACGCTGAATACGCAAGTCGAGTTATGCAAAATCATCGCGCTAACGACCAGTGGGCGGTCGATAGCGCTAAAAAGTTGCTCGCAGTGCGACAACGTGTGCCGGCGGCTCACGCAAACGCCCTCGTCTCGCCCGCGCCGTACAGATTGCTGATGCAGCGCGTACACAACCCCGCGTGCGTGCCATCGCTGCCAACGTCGGATCGGTAGTGCCAGCAGCGTTCGCACTTGGCAGCGGTGGAGGGTGCCACCGTCACGTTGAGCACAGCGCCCGTCTTCACGGTCACCGCGGAGGTGATGAACACAAACTTAAGGTCATCGCCAAGGCGCAGCAATTCGGCCGCCAGGTCGGCAGGGGCCTCGACCACGAGGTCGGCTTGCAGGCTGGAGCCGACGCCGCCGGACTCGCGTACGGCTTCAATCGCTTTCGTCGCTGCTGCCCGCACCTCGCGCAGCTTCGTCCACCGCGCCAGAAGTACGGCCTCGTCGGCCCCTTCCGGCAAAGGCTGGTTGTACAGCTCAAAGAAAACGCTGGCGTCGGTGACGTCGCGGCCCGGATTCAGCGTCGCCCACACCTCTTCCGCCGTGAACGAAAGGACCGGCGCCATCAGCGTTACCAATTGCCGTGTGATCATCGCCAGCGCCGTCTGTGCCGAGCGACGCGGCTTGCTATCGGCGCCGCAGGTGTACAGCCGGTCCTTGAGTACGTCGAGGTAGAAGCTGCCGAGATCGTCCGAGCAGAAGCTCATGAGCTGCTGCATAACGACGTGGAATTCGTAGCGCTCGTACGCCGCCACGCATTCCCGCGCCATGGCGCGCGTCATCGCGACGGCGTAACGATCAATTTCGCTCATTTCGGCGAGCGGCACGGCATGCTTCGCAGCCTCGAAATCCGACGTGTTGGCGAGCAGGAAACGCACCGTGTTGCGCAGTCGGCGATAGGTGTCGGTCACCCGCTTGAGAATTTCGTCGGACAGCGCCAGTTCGCCCGAATAGTCGGTCGCCGCCACCCACAGACGCAGGATTTCGGCGCCCAACGAATCGCAAACCTTTTGCGGCGCGACGACATTGCCGAGCGATTTGCTCATTTTGCGACCGTTCTGGTCGACGACGAAGCCATGCGTGAGCAGCGCGTCATAAGGCGCGCGGCCATTGATCATGCAACTCGTGAGCAAGCTCGAGTGGAACCAGCCGCGATGCTGGTCCGAGCCTTCGAGGTACATGTCCGCCGGGAACTTGCTCTGCTTCGGGTGCGACCCACGCAGCACGGTCTCGTGGGTGGTGCCAGAGTCAAACCATACGTCCAGGGTGTCCGGGTTTTTGACGTAGTCCTTCGCCTCGTCGCCGAGCAGCTCGCGGGCGTCGAGTGTCTGCCACGCCTCGATACCGCCCTGCTCCACGCGCTTGGCGACCGCCTCCAGCAGTTCACTGGTTCGTGGATGCAGCGCGCCGGTCTCGCGATGCACGAAAAACGCCATCGGCACGCCCCACTGCCGCTGCCGCGAGAGCGTCCAGTCGGGCCGGTTGGCGATCATCGCGTGCAGACGTGCTTGTCCCCAGGCCGGGAAGAACTGCGTGTCCTGCACGGCCTTCAACGCGGTTTCACGCAGCGTGCCGCCCGTCTTGGGCTGCACATCCATGCCGGCAAACCACTGATTGGTCGCACGGTAGATGATCGGCGTGCGGTGTCGCCAGCAGTGCATGTAGCTGTGCTGGAATTTCTCAACCTTGAACAGCGAACCCTTCTCGCGCATGTGTTCAACGATCTTCGGATTGGCGTCCCAGATCGACAGGCCGCCGAACTCGGGCAGTGTGGCAACGTACTTGCCATCGCCCATCACCGGCGTCAGCACCTCATCGTCCTTCATGCCATAGGCGCGGCAGGACTGAAAGTCCTCAATGCCGTACGCCGGCGCCGAGTGCACGATCCCGGTACCGGTGTCGAGCGTGACGTAGTCGCCCAGATACACCGGGCTCAGACGGTCGTAGAACGGATGATGGAATGCCACGCGCTCAAGCGCCTGCCCCTTGCAGGTGGCAATGACTTTGCCGTCCATGCCCCAACGCTTCAGACAGTCTGCCACGCGCTCCTGTGCCAGCAGCAACAGCGGGCGCGCGCCATCGGTCGTTTGCACCAGCGCGTATTCAAACTCGGGGTGCAGGTTGAGCGCCTGGTTCGCCGGCAGTGTCCACGGCGTGGTCGTCCAGATCACCAGATAGCCGACGTCATGCGGCAACTTCGGCAGGCCGAACGCGTTGGCCAGCTTGTCGTGCTCGGCGAAGCGGAAACCGACGTCAACGGCAAGGTCAGTCTTGTCGTGATATTCGACCTCCGCTTCGGCCAGCGCCGAACCACAGTCGAAGCACCAGTTCACGGGTTTCAGACCGCGGAACACAAACCCGGCGTCGTAGATCTTGCGCAGTGCGCGGATCTCATCGGCCTCGTTGCGCGGCGCCATCGTCAGATACGGGTTCTCCCACTCGCCGAGAACGCCCAGACGCATGAAGTCCTTGCGCTGCTTGTCGATCTGCTCGGCCGCGTAGGCTCGGCTCTTCGCCTGCACTTCTTTGGCCGGCAGGCCCTTGCCGAATTTCTTTTCGATCTGGATCTCGATCGGCATGCCGTGGCAGTCCCAACCGGGCACATAGGTCGCGTCAAAGCCCGCCATCAGGCGGCTCTTGACCACGATGTCCTTGAGGATCTTGTTAACCGCGTGTCCGATGTGGATGTCGCCATTGGCATACGGCGGGCCGTCATGCAGCACCCAGCGCGGGCGGCTCGTGGCTTTAGCGCGGATCGCGTGATAGAGCTTTTTCTCGGTCCACTCGGCCACCCACGCCGGTTCGCGCTTGGCGAGGTCGCCGCGCATGGGGAACGGCGTGTCGAGCATGTTGACGGGGTACTTCGACTCCGCCTTGGGCTTGCCGGTGCGGACCGGCGCTTCGGGGACGAAGGATTTGGAATCGTTAGACATGATATTTGTGCTGCGGTGCGCCGCGCAGACCGTGCGCGCGGCGGGAATCAACTCGGGATCGCGGTGCGCCTGACGGCCAAAGCCAGGGGCATCACGTGCGTCAACGTCGGACCGTGCGGCGTGATGGTCGTTTTCTGACCCGCCGTGGCACGGGCGCTAGGGGCAAATTCGATAATGCCGCGTTTGGCGCGCCAGAGTGCGCACCGCGCAAAGGCGCGTCGGTGCGGAGGAATGAAGTGAGGCGACGTCGGACATGCCCGTATTTTCACCGATTTGCGGCAAACACGCGCCGCACCGCAGCAATATCTTCACCCATCTGAGCTTTCAAGGCATCCACTGTCGCAAATTTTTCTTCGGCACGAATGTGCTGAACGAACTCCACCACCACGCGCCGACCGTACAGATCACCCTGAAAATCGATCAAAAACACTTCGAGGACCGGCCGACCGTTGCTCTTCACGCTGGGGCGCACACCCACGCTGGCCGCCCCCAGGACCGGTTGCCCACCCGCAACATCAACGCCATAGACGCGTACCGCGTAGATGCCCGAGAGCGGCGGCGGGCTCCACAGCGGCAGGTTGATGGTCGGAATGCCCAGGGTGCGCCCGAGCTTCTCACCGTGCGCCACTTTGCCAGAGATGCGGTACGGCCGGCCCAGCACGGCGGCCGCCGTGACCACGTCGCCAGCCGCGAGCGCCTCGCGCACCAGGGACGACGAAAAACGGACATCCATGGCTTTCACGGCGGGCATCACGTAGCACTCCACGTTGTTGGCAACGCACCACGCGTGTAGCGTCTTGACATCACCGGCACGCCCCTTGCCGTAGCGGAAGTCGTCGCCAACGATCACCCACCGGGCGTTCAGCCCGTCGCGCAGCACGGCATCGCAAAATGCATCGGGTGCCATCGCTGCCGTGGCTGCATTGAAGCGCAACAGCTGGATATGCGCAATGCCCACCGCCCAGATACACGCCAGCTTGTCGCGCAACCGCTGCAGCCGTGGCGGCTGGCTCCCGGAGGCGTTGCCGGATGCACGCGAAAAGTACTCGCCTGGCGAGGGCGAAAAGCTCAATGCAACGGGATGCAGGCCACGCTGCCGCGCGGCCTGACCCACCACCTCGAGCATGGCCTGATGGCCGCGGTGGACGCCATCAAAATTGCCAATAGTGACCGCCGTACCGGTCGCCGCGAACAGCGATGGGCGCAGGTCACGCGCGAGAGTCGGGCGCCGGGCACTGGCCGAGGGCGAAGATGGAGCAGTCATCGGGATTGAACGGCTTCGGCATCGCGCTTGCCCCACGGCGGGCACACGGTGCCAACAACAGAAAGTCCGGATTCTAGAGTGCCCTGCTTGATGCCGGCTCAGGCCAGTCTGACCAGGCGATCCAGCCAGGGAAAGTAAATCGCGCAGGTGATCGCTGCAGGGTCAATTCGGCGAGCCTGAGCCAACGCGCGCCGATAGCGCTGCAACTGATCGCGATATTGCGCGGTCTGACGGTCTACCCACGCATCAGTCGATTCGCTTCCCGCGTCCGCGTTGTGCGGCTCGGCGAACTTGTAGTCCACGACCCAGCACGCGCCGTCGGCCGTCACGAAGGTGTGGTCGACTCGCAGGGTGCCCTCACCTGGCTCCGCAACGGCCAGCTCAACTTCCTGCGCCGCGTGCCGGTGCGCTGGTGAGAAAAGCAAACGCACGTTGTCACGTTGGGCCGCCCCGGCAAACCATGCCGCCAGACGCGCGGCGACCGCGTTAGACGAGTCACGATCGGCGCCCGCGTCGTGCAAGGCTCGCTGAATAACCGAGACCGGTGGCACGAACGACCCGCCAGCGGTTCGCATCGCAAGCGCCAGTCCCTCGAACAGACGATGACCGACGATTCCTACGGCCCGTTCGTGACGACTTTCTGCGTCAATGTTCGTATCGGCGCCCACCGCATCGGCCGCGTAGACGGGCCACTGAACACTATCCGGCGGCAGTGGTGCTGGCAGGTCCACCCGGCGGTCCAGCGACGCCGCACGACAGAGGCGAGTGCTGGCTGGCGTTGATGCGCTATCCGCGAGGTTGTCCGGCGCTGCTGCTGCCTGCCAGCCCAGCCAGTAAGCAAAACTCCCATACGGTGGCGCACAGTGCGCGGCTTGTCGACTCAAGGTGAGGGTCCGCTTCGCTCGCGTCACCGCCACATAAAGTTGACGCTTGCTTTCGTCGAGGCGCGATGATCGATTGAATCGGGCAAGAAAGTCGTAGACGCTGCCGGCGGTCTGCCTGCGCGTGTCGCGAGCGGCGATAGCGAAGCTGCGGCCAGCCCCCGGCGCGGTGCCAGGCAACGGCTGAAAACGCCAACTCGCAAGCGATCGCGCGTCGGCGCGCGGCGCGCGGTCGCAGCCAACCACGAATACGTGATCCCATTCCAGACCCTTGGCCTTATGGATCGTCAGTAGCTCAACCCGGGCCGGGATTGCGGCGTCGCCGGTTCGCACTGTCGAGGCAAACGAGCGGCGTTTTTCCTCGAGTGCGCGACGCAGCGTTTGCCGCGGCGGCAGCAGGCCGCCTGGCGCCATGTCATCAAGCCACTCGAAGAATTGCCTTACCTCCGCGCACGCCCCGTCGCTTTGCAGCAAAGCCGGTCCGTCCAACGCGCGCCACACCGCCTCGACGCGCTCAGCCGGACTCGCCAGCCAGGCCCGGGCTGCGCCGACCGAGAGCGCTGCATAGGCCAACGCAACCCGAGCCGCTTCGTCGCTGTCCAGGCGCTTCGTCCAGTCATTGTTCAACGCACGCCAGGCGGGGTGCGCAGGCCTGTCGGCCAGCTCGGCGCTCAGCCGAACCAGGGTGTCGAGTCGCAAACCGACCCAGGGCGAACGCAGCATGGCATAAAGGGCAACCCGGTCCCACGGCGCAAGCACGGCATCGGTGAGCGTGGTCAAGTCGCGCACCCGCTCGCGGGCAGACCAGCGAGCAAACTCCGTGGCACTGAAGGCGATGCCATGCGCCTGCAGTGCTTCTATCACCACACTTGCATCGCCCCGAGTGCGTGCCAGCACCGCGATGCGCTCGTCGGAGTGTGCACGTAGCCGCCAACTGATCGCTTCTACCACCTCCCGGGCCTCAGCCTCGGCGGAGGTCGCATCAATCTGGTTCTGCCCCTCGTCATCGCTGCCCGGCCGTGTGGCCGTCGCGCCGACAAACGCGATTGAGTCATCGTCTGCAAACAGACCCCGTTCACCGCGGGTGAAGGCCAAGGCCAGTGCGCGATTGACCCAATGGACCACTTCCGGTTGCGAGCGATAATTTGCGGTGAGCGTGAGCGGTACGGGACGCACTGGCCCCACGCCAACTTGCTGCGCACGACGAAACAGGCTGACGTCCGCGTCGCGGAACATATAAATCGATTGCATCGGGTCGCCCACCAGAAATAGCGTGCGGCCGTCGCCACGCGCCCAGTCGGCAGTGAGCACAGCAAGCAAGTCGAACTGTGCGGGATTGGTGTCCTGGACTTCATCGACCAGTACGTGTCGCAACTGCGCGTCCAGATTTGCCAACACATCAGCGCGGTTCTCGCGCAACGCAGTCAGCGCGGCCGTCATCACGGCGCTGAAATCGGCGACGCCCCGCTCGCGCATCATGACCAGAAGCTCAATTGCGGCCTGTCGCAGCAGGATCAGCGTGGCGCGCAGTGCTGTTTCATGCTCGGCAATTGCCGCGAGCGTGGGTACATGTTGTAACTCGGCGAGACAGGCCACAAGCTCCCTGGTCGCTTGCATCGCTTCGAGCAAGTGAATGAACTCGGCTTTGCGGTCGGAGCGAACGCCGGGATCGATGTCGGCGTAGGTCTTGTCAGCGGGGGTTGGGAAGCCCGCCGTCTTGTTGACACCACCGGGCTTGCGCAGCTGCGGTGCGTCGTCGCCAGTCAGCAGCATCGCCGCTACGGCGTTCCAGACTGGTAAGTCGGCTAGCGTCGGCGTGCGGGCCGAAGTGCCTCGCGCCAGGCCGGGCCACGCGATCGCTGCCGACGCGCGCATCGGCGCGATGGCACGTTGCTTGTCGTTGCTGGCGGTGTGACCGAGCGTTTGTGCGGTGTGCGCGAGCAGGCGCCCGACCGTCGCGTGCATTTGGCCATCGGGATCATCGCGACGCCACTGCTGATCCAGCCGTGCGATGGCGGCGTCGGCCGCGTGGCGCAAACGGGCCGCGAGCCGCTCGATGCCGCGTTCGGACGTATCGAGTGCTGCGCCGAGCCATTGGGCGCGCCGCGCGAGCAGGCCAGCCATAAGCTCTACCACGCTCTCAACCCGATTGGCGGCAATGGCCAACACCTCGCGCGCAGCGTCTGCGACTTCAGCAGCGCCCAGTGCCTTGATCGCGGCCTCGCGATAGAGGTCGCCGGGATCGTCTTCGATTCGGCCAAGCGCGCCTTCGGAGGCGACCGTGGCAAGATTGGCGCGGGTGACGATGCGGGCGCAGAAGGCGTCAAACGTATCGATGCTCAGCCGATCGGGCGTGGCGATCAGATTCCAGCCTAGTGCCCGGTCGCGCCGCAGCACCTGTTCCGCGAGCGCGCGGCGCATCTGCGCGACCGGCAGCGCAGACGGATCTGGTGCAACCGATGCCTGTTGCAACGCGCCAAGAAGGCGTTCGCGCATCTCCTGCGACGCCTTGCGCGTGAATGTGATCGCAAGAATTTCCGACGGATCGTCCACTGTCGCCAGGAGCGAAAGCAGGCGCTGCACCAGCAATTCCGTCTTGCCAGAACCAGCGGGCGCTTGCACGATGAACGATTCGTTGACATCCAGAGCGCGCGCTCGGACGGGCGCGTCAGACGAAGGCTCGTCAGGGGACGGTGCGCCAGATAACGCGTTCAGCTCAGTCATCGCGTGCCGAATTGGACCGCTCGGAGAGGCTCTCCGCGAGGGAGCTATCCGCGCCCTCTTCGGTTCCGCTTAGAGACCAGCGCTCGCGGCAGAAAGCGCCGAACTCGCAACGCTGGCAAGTCGCTCTGCCTTTTAGCGGCGCGATGTCAGCGATGCCAGCGTGCCACTCCGCCACGAGGCTCGCAACTGCCGGCTCCCAGAGGGCTACTGCGCTGTCCCAGCTCTGTAACTGCGGCGCCTGACGACCGCCGTTCAGCGCGTGGTCGTCGCCTGCGCCGACGCAGCTCACGCGGTCATCATTGACCACGAACCACGCGACGGCACGCACCGGCGGCGGCGCGTCACCACGGTGTGCCGAAGTCAAACGTTCGCGATCCATCAGCGCGTACAGTGGCAACTGAGGGTCGGCGAGGCGTCCGTCATTGTGCTCGGGGATCCAGTCGCTGCGACTCACGTTGCCGGTTTTGTAGTCGAGGATGATGCGCATGTCACCCACCTGATCTACCCGGTCAAATTTGCCGCGAAAGCGCTGGCCCGCGACCGTCGCGCGGACTGCTTCCTCTACCGCGACGACGGCGAATGCCGGGCGGGCTGCGTCGACCGCAAGCACCTTTTCCAACAACTCGGCGATGCGCGTGCGCTCGGTCTGCCAGATGACGTCAGCGATTGCCGGCCGCAAGGTGCGTTCGTTCGCAATCAATTCGTCCAGGGCATTCAGGCTGACGTCGGTCAGCAATCCCGCATCCAGGGGCGCGTCCCGTCGCGCGCTACCGTACGCCGCCAGCATCGCGTGCACAAGACTGCCGCGCAGCGCCGGTGGAATCCCGTCGGACACCGCAGGCCACGGCTGCAGACCGAGGCGTAGGGCTGCCGCGCGTCGCGGACATTGCGCCTGCTCCCGCAACCGACTCGGGCTTAACGTGTGATCGGCATTGTCACCTGCATCGCTCGCCGCAGGCGGCAGTCTTTCGTCACTGATGGTCTGCAGCGCCGCACACCGCGACGACGATTCGGCGCGCCACGCGCGCGCGGGCGCATCCCGCACCGGGCAGGCGGCGAACAACGGCGACAGGCCAAGCGGTGTGTCATCGTCTTGCGCTGCATAGGACACGCTCAGGTCGGCAATCAATGCCCGCCAGTTCATCACGATCCGGTTGGCGCGCGCGGCAACCTCTGCACGTGAACCGAGACCGACACCCGCCGCGCCTTGCCAAGCACGTGGCAGCAGCGCGTTTGGCGCAAATCGTTCCGGCAGTACACGATCGTTCATGCCGAGCAGCCGGGCGCGCTCGAGTGGCACCCCGGCTGACTCAAGCAGACCGATCACCTGCAAGCGACCGACACCAGATTCCGGTTGGAACACCGTATCTCGCGCCAGACGCGACAGCTCACTCATCGCATTCGGCCAGGACAACGGCGGAAACCAGTCGTCGAATCCACACCAGTCATGCAGCAGTTGGCGCCATGCCTCCTCCAGCTGGAACAGTTCACTGCGTGCAATCATCGCGCGCCGCGAAAATTCCAGAGTGAACTGCGCAACTACGTCGCTGTATGCGCGGCGCGTGCGCCGCAAGCCGCCGTCGGTCGCCAGTTGCTCAATCAGCACGCGCGCGGTAGGTGGAATACACCAGTCAGCGAGAGTCGTCGCCGCGATGCCGCGATCCATCCGATCACGCAGCTGAGCGTGCACCACGCCTGCCTCGCCTGGTGACCCGCCCCAACGCGGATGGGTCAGCGCCTGCGCGATGAGTTCCACATCAACGGCCTGCGTCGTTGCGTGCAACAGCGTCAATAGCGCGCGAATCGTGGGCTGATCGGCCAGTGATCGCCCGAGCGATAGATCGTACTGATCACGATCGGTCGCCGGATCCTGCCACCACCCCGGATTGAGCCGCTCGCGCAGACGCCGCTGCCACCGTTCACGCGTCTGCGCGAAATCGGGAACGATCAACGTGACGACGCGGTCTTCGCTGTCGCCCCGCCCTGACTGAGAAAGCTGCTGTATTGCCCAGTCCAGCGCGCAGTCCAGCTCGTGGTCGACATCCCCTGCGCGGTAGACGACGGGCAGTGGCGATGCGCCCCCCCTCGTGCGGTAGTCAAGCGCCGCGACGTCCACGCCCTGCCCGCGCAATGCTTGCCACAGCGCATCGAGCGCGGGATCTGACGCGAATGTCGGTGTGAGCCGGATGCGGCTCGGTAGAAGTGGGTGCAACGCGTGGGCGTGCGCCGCCAGCAGCGCCGGCAGCTCGGCGCGAGTCGCCAAGCCGCGAGTACGCAGCCAGTTGCGCGCAGCGCGCGCCAGGGTGGCGAACCATGCCACGTTGTCGGCGCCCAGCGCCGACCTGGTCTGTCGCGGAAACGCGTATCCATGACGCACCGCGAGTCTCCACGCCTCGTCGGCCTGCGCCGCAGCCGCATCGCGCTCCGCCAAAAGCATCGAGGACTGGTCATCGATCAGTGCCAACCACAACGCACGTTGCGCCTGCAGTGGGAACAAGGCGGGGGCGGCGGGCAAGTACCCGAACAACATGCCCCGTTGCCACACGTCAACCAACCACGATTCCACCGCTCGGCATGACGCGATGGCACTGGAGCCTCCGCCCCGGCTCAAGCGCAGACGCCAACCGCGCGCCGCACGATCACTCGGGCACAAGTAGAGCGTCTCGTCAATCTGCTCGAGTGCAGAAATCGTCGTGGTCACCCGTGTCCAGCCCGGATGTCTTCGGCGCAACAGACCATCAGCTGCAGAGGTTGAGGAAGAGCGTACCGGACAGCGGCCCGCTATGTGTACGTGCACGGAATCCAGTCGTGCCCGGCGGTACGCTCCACCAGTAGCTTTCGCCGCCGTTGACGTCGAATACGTCCGCCAAGTCGGGCCAAGGCAACGAGAGCGGGCTCGCGCCAGGCGGCAGCGTAACGTCGGCGTCCGGCGCCGGTGCTGGATTCGCCAGTTCCTGCCGTAGCGCGTATCCGAGTGCGGCGTCCGCGCTCTCGATAGTGTTACGTGCGAACTGAATTTCGGCAATCACCTGACACCAAGCCAGCGCAATCGCGCCGGCTCGCGAGATGGTGGCCGCGACGTCCCCGGTGAGCACGGGCGTCGTAACGAGGAAGGGGTAAACACGGCCGACACGATCGCAGGATGGGGCGAGCACGCCCAACTGCCCGATGGGCACGCCCGGCTGTGCCGGCAACAGGAAGCCCCATTTCGGCGTGCTTCCCCAAACCGCCCAGCCCGACGCGGGATTACGCTCCTTGAGCGCCTCCATACCGCTGGCGCACCAGCGATCCCAGAACTGTTGCAGCGTGTAAGGCATGCGACGCGTAATGAAATCGCCAGCGCCGGGCAGTTTGCCGAAGCACGCGAAGCCAGGACCCGTGCCCGCAGTTCCGTCCTGCGCGCCCCCTCCGCGACCGGTGTCCATCTAACGCCCCGGGCAGCCAAAACGTTGCAGCGCGGGCAACGTGAGCGGATGGCGGAACGAACGAGCGCGCAACTCGACGCGGATGTCACGGCCTTCCGTATTGAAAGTTGCCACCACGGCATTGCCCAGGGCCTGCGCGTTGCCCTTGTCGGCCAGCCGATGCAGCGCCCAGAATCCCTCCGTGCTGACGAAGGCCGGCTTTCCGGCGATGCCGAGTTTGACCTTTTCGCCATTCTTTGGGCCCGGCCAGACGACGCGCTTGCTTTCTTCGGTCGATGACACGATCATGCCGTCGACATCCAGCTCGACTTTTTCTGCGCCGGGTGCGGTGACTTTTATGTCAAGCTCAAATCCAGGCTGCGATTTGCCAGCACCGAAGAAAACTTCTCGGATTTCCTGCGCCTGCTTGAAGCGACGGAGGTCCTCAGGCGAGCCCGCTGCAGCACCATCCGGACCGGCACGGGGTACCCATGGGTCTTTTGACATGTCCACGGACGATGCAATTTGGTCAAACGCTCGCTTGATTGATCCGTCCGGACCAAACACTTGCGCGAAGTCCTGCCCGAAGGCATCCTGGGACGCACGGCGATCAAACGGGTACCCGCGCACGACCGCCGAACAGTTCTGTCCTACCGCGCCTTTGACCTGTGCCGCCGCGTTCGCCTGCAAGGTGGTCTTGGTCAACCGAGCGACATTGCCGGTCAAGGCCTCAATGATCTCGCGAACCGGCGTCGGCAACTGCGCGGCCCGGGAGGCTAGCCGTGTGTCGGCCTCTTGCGACCGACGTGTGCTGCCGTTGCTGAGCGCGATTTGATCGTTACGCAGACTCACCGCGTACTCCTGTACATCGCGGGAGAGCTCGTCAATTTTGCCCTTACCTGTGGGTTGCGCCAGCTGCTTGAAGTCCTTGAAACGTTCCTGGACGATCATTTCCGGGCGATCAATATTGATCGGGGCATTGGCAAGCGCTGAGGTCGCCGCAGTCACCTCGTCCAGACCGCGCTTGACGCTTTCCTTGATCTGATTGACCCGATTTCCGGGGCCGGTGTCGGTGTTAATCAATGTGGTCTCGGTCGCAACCGAGCGCACAAGCAGCACCAACGGTGAATCAAGCGAGCCAAGCACGTTGGCGGTTTCAATCGTCTCGTTCATGCTGCGTGGCGGCTTGAGGCGAATGTCTGCCAGGAAGTTTTGCCACTCATTTCCGAAGTCGGCAAGGTAGAGCTCGCGGATGCGGCGGTCCAGACGCGCCATATCGTTCGCGGCGGTGGCCAATTTGGTGGCGTTACCGCTCCCGCGACCGAGAACCCAGGCTTCCTCGATCGCAAGCTCGGCGCCCCATTTGCTCAATGCTTTGACGAAGTACTCGTTGTAGCCGCGTTCACTGAAGAACCCGGGCACGCCCGCCCCGCTGAGCGATTTGCCACTTTGCCGCATGAACACCGCAGGTGCCCGGTCACCCGCCGCCCGAACGACCGTGAATTCCGGCAAATCAATGCCGATGAGCTGCGACTTGATGAAGTTGTACGCTCGTTTGGCAGGGTCAAGCTGCATCAGCTGATCGCGAACTTGCTGTACCAGCGCCTTGTCTTGCGGGAATGGCGACTTGAACGCGCCCTGCTTCAGAATGTCATCAAGGTGCGACAGCATTTGCTTGCGCGCCTCGGTACCGACGTCCGGTGGAATCGAAGCCATCCAGTCGGCGCCGACGTAATTCTTGATGAATTCGTCTTTCACGCGACCCGTCTCGTACATCATGAGGTAGGCCTTTAGCGCTTCATAGCTCGTGTCGGACTTCTCGTTGGCCGCATTACGCAAGCGCGTTGTCAGGCGTGAGGCGATGCGTGGCATCAGACCATCATCAATCAGGCGCGAGTAGACATTTTGCGCCGCACTGTCGAGTTTTTGCCCCTGATACAGACCGTAGCGGTAACTCCAGGGTGGATTGTCGAAATCAAAATTCGCGCTATGCGCCACGTCGCGCGCCTGCGTCATGGTTGGCAACAGCGCGGGCGCGTCTTCGCTCGGCGTCGCGGGAATCGCCGCCACTGAATCACGTAGTGCATCCGCGCGGGTGCCCACCTCCGCAATGTACTTGCTGTTGTTGCCGTAACTCATCCACCAGGCGACGTTCGCCCAGACAAACGCGATCGCAGAGGCGGCCATCCCGCCCCAACGCAACCAGCGCATACGGCGCTCGGTGACGATGTTTCGCCCGGCGATGAAGCTTTCCTTGAAGATGACCTTTTGCAACAGATCTTGCAGGAAGTAACTCTTGCCGGTGCCCGGTACAGTCTCAGCTGCCCGGACCTTGGCCGGCACTCGGAACGTGCGCTGCATCGCCCCCAGTACACGATCAAACGGGGTACCCTCTTGCGTGCCCGAAGTGAAGTACACCCCACGCAGCATGGGTTGCTCCGAAAACTTCGAATCGCTGAATACGGCCCCCAGCAGGCGCGACAACACGTCACGGATGCCGACGAGTTGCTGTGGCAGGGTGTAGGCGAGTGCGCGTCGCGACAAGTCGGGTTCATCGAGCAGCCGTTGATGCATACCGTCGTTCAGGCGGCGGTAAAGCAGATCAAACTCCTGCGCAAACGACTCGCGCACGGCGATCGGTTCCGTCGATTTGGCGTCGTAGGGCAAGGTGAAGCCCCAGACCTGAGCCCGATCCTCGCGCGTGTAGTTGAGGAAGTACTCAGAGAAGCCCGACAGCAGGTCGGCCTTGGTCACCAGCACATAGACCGGAAAGCGAATGCCCAATCCCTCGCGCAACTCCGCCAGCCGCGCCTTGAGCGTGGCGGCGTGAACCTCGCGCTCTTGCGCTGTCATTTGCAGCACATCGGCGACGGAGACGGTCAGCAATACGCCATTCAACGGTTGCCGGGGCCGGAACTTCTTGAGCAACGCGAGAAAGCCCTGCCACTCAGCCTTGTCGATCGATTCGTTGCTCTCCTGTGTGGTGTAGCGCCCCGCGGTATCGATCAGCACCGCCTCATTGGTGAACCACCAGTCGCAGTTACGCGTACCGCCTATGCCGCGGATAGCGGCCTTGCCAAATTGCTCGGCAAGCGGAAACGTGAGACCCGCATTAATGAGCGCGGTCGTCTTGCCAGAACCCGGCGCCCCGATGAATGCATACCAGGGCAATTGATACACATACTGCTTCGAAAGACTGGAGAGAAAGCCGCCTTTTTCGTCACTCGAGAACTTGGTTTTCTTCAGAATTTCGGCGGCGTCTTTGAACCGTTTGTTCAACTCCGCAACCTCATCAGCACCAGCCACTTGTCCGTCCGACGGTTTGCCAGCGCTTTGCATCTTGGCGAGCTGGTTGAGGAGCGCGGCGTTGACGTTGCGCTCGCGCCACCAGCGCAAGGCCTGTTTGGCCAGCCAGAACAGCCAGAACAACGCAATCAATGACCAACGCACCCACGTCGGCGCGAATGGACGCAGGTCACCGATCGAAACCAGTGGACCAATGAACCAGATCACCGCGGACAGCAGAAGCAGGAGCAGGATCGCGAGCGTGATCCGGTTAAACAGTTTTCGGAAAATTAGGCGCAGGTAATACATCATTGTTTCCCCTGCGTCATGGTGCCGGGCGCCGGAGCCGGCGTAGCAGGCGCGTTGACACCCAGTGCGTTGTTCAGCTCGCGATCCCTCACCTCCGGTGGCACAAGCAAAACGACTTCGACCCGACGGTTTCGCGCTTTGCCCTCGGTCGTCGCGTTGGTGTCGATCGGTTCACCGTCGGCTTTGCCCTGAGCACGCGTTCGCGTGCGATCATTGATTCGCGAGTCGATCATGTCGCGTACCACCTGCGCACGAGCCTGCGACAGCTCAAAGTTCGAAGGGAACCGGCGCAATCCGCGAATTGGAACGTTGTCCGTATGCCCTGTAATCTGTACCGCGCCGGGCACGGCGTTTAACGCATCGGCCACACGCTGGATCACGCTCAGGTAGCGAGGCTTGACATCAATTTGTCCGCTGTCGAACATGCCGTCGCCTCTCAAGATCACGACGCTGCGATCGGCAAAGTCATTGACATCGACCAAGCCCTCTCGTATTTCCGGTTCCAGAAACTTCGCGAGTCGCTTGACCGGCGCGGGCGGTGGCTTGAATGCGGCGACCTTCGCGGGTCGAATCGCGTTGATCGCGCTATAGACCACATTCGACTTGTCGGCGATGAAGAAGTAGTAAAGCAGGTATATGCCCGTCAGCAAAGCAATCGTGGAGCCAATCGCGAGCCATAGCGGGAGGAAACCCCAGCGCGACTTGCCGTCTGCGGTGGCACCCTGCCAATGCAACGAGAGCGCCTTGGCATGCTCGCCCCGTGCGCCATTGATGATTTCGACAAGACGGCGACGCAGGGTTTCCAACTGCGTACGCCCATTGTCGACCACCCCGAATCGCCCTTCGAATCCGAGCGCGATGCAAACGGCCATCATCTCAATCAGGTCGAGATGTTTCTTCGGGTCCTGAACCAGCCGCGCCAACACCTGGAAGAACTTTTCACCGCCCCAGGTCTCGTTGTGAAAGGTCACCAGGAGAGAGTGGCGCGACCATTGGCCGCCGCCGCCCCACGGCGTTTTCGCGGCTGTTTCGTCGAGCGCAGTGCACAGCGCATACCGCGCGGCGAGGATGGTCTCCGGGGGAACCTGCGATTCACGTGCGCGGCGCTCAAACAACTGCACCTGCTCAACCAGAAAATTGCGCAACTGCTCCGGGTTAGGGTGATGTGGTGTTACCCGAATTTGCGGGATCAAGTTCAGCAGCGGATTGGCGGCAACCGCCAACGAGTTTGCGCCGCTCAATACCTCCGGCAGATCAGCGGCGACCTGGGGCTCACCGGGACCTGTCGCGACGCTTGGCATCGCTGCCTCTGCCGGCGGTGTCGAAACGCCCATCGGCACTGCGCCTGGAGCAGCCGCGAGAATGGCGAACGGGTCGAGGTTGACGGGGGAATTGTTGGGTGGCGTGCTCATGCTCGAATCGCCCAAAATTCAAGTTTCAGACCGGGCCAGTCGCCCGCGATGTGCATTGCAAGGCCACCCGAACGTTCCAACCCACGCCAGAATTCACTGGCAGTGTCCAGCTCGAAATAGTTGTTGCCGGCGTGATACGGAATCTGCCGTGGCGCAACCGGCAATGGGCGTAGTCCAACACCTGGCAAGTGCAGGTTGACCAAGTCGCGGATTTTTTCGACCGGACCAATCTTGACTTGCGTCGGAAAGAGCTTGCGCACCTGTTCGCCGGGGAGTTCGGACGCAACCGCAAGCACGAACGCAGCGCTCTTGATAAGCTCTTTGTCGGCGATGATCGCCACTCGTACGCCGTAAGCCCGTTCCAAGAGTTCGATCTGGAAGGCGTTCTGTTCGAGCACCATTGACAACGAGCGACGCAGGTCGTGCATGAGGGGGCCGAAGCACCCTGCCAGGTCATCGTGGTTGTACACCGGGTAATCGGTCGGTCGGCGATTGTCGCGGGTGAAGGTGGTGAAGTCACCGGCCAGCGACAGCAGTTCGCCGTACAGTCGCTCCGGGTGGAGCGTACGAAGCTGCGAGAGGTGCATCACCAGAGGTTCGTAGCGGTTAACCAGTTGCAGCATCATAAAGTCGGCGATTTCAGCCACGCCGCCCTTGCCGGGTGCAGAGAGTCGCGCCGCGATCGCCTCGCCGCGGTGGTGAAGCAGGCCTGCGAGTTCGCGCAGGAAGCCGGACAGCAAGGCGCTCTCATGCGCCGCCGTCACCGGTGGAATGAATCCCTCGCCCAACGCGATCGACAAATCGTTGCGCCGCTCCGCGACCTGGCAGACGCCGAGCGCCATCCATCCCTCGGGCACCTCCTCCTCGGGCAATAAGCGCATGCGCAATTTCGCAACCTGGATCGGGGCGGGCTCGCCGCCTACCGAATTCTGATCCGGTGCCTCCTCATCGTCGACTCGATAGCGCGCCAGCGATCGAGCATCATCGTCGAACGACACCTCCTCGCTGCCCGCGCGGTAAACCGGCAAGCAAAGCAGCATTCTCCGCCCCTTCAACGTTTCGGGAACGTCGAACGCTGGCGGCGGGTCGTGGGGTTCCGGGAAAGCAAAGACCGTTCCGTCGGGAAACACACCCGACGCGCGCGCGATCGCTACCTTGCCAATCGCCAACGATGTTGCATCAAGCAGCAGGCTGTGAAACCCCCAGAAGTGGCCCTCTGCGGCGAGGCTTCGCTGGTGCTGCGCGAATTCTCGAAAGCGCTCCGCTTGCTGGAAGTGCTGCGGCCGAAGAAACATCCCCTCCGACCAGACGACGCGACTACGGTCACTCATAAATTTCACCCCAGCACGGTTCGCGCATCAAAACGTCTGCACAACCCTGACATTATGCTCAACCGCCTTCTTGTAATTCTCAAACTTTTCCTTGAGATCGGCGAAGGCCTTCGTATAGCGAGACATGGCATCCGTGATCTGTGCGATCCCCTTGACAACCGTGCCTGCGAGTGTGAGCACGTCACCGTCCGACGCGGCATCGACGCCTTCGGCGAGTGTGTCCACGGCGTCGGAGAGGTCCGTCTTTGCTTGTTCAACCATTTCCTTGATTTCTTCGTAGTCCTTGAGCGCCTGGTTGACGAGCGCGACATCTTCGTCCAGAAGCTGGGACGCCTTATTCATCTTTTCCGTCGCGGCATCCACGAACGACTTGGTATCTTCGATCGATTTCGCTAGGGCGTCGGTCACTGCCATGGTCTCTCTCCTCTCACGCGTTGGCCGATGGCGCGTGAACACTGGGTAATTCGCGTCCGCTCAACACTTTGAATGTCGACGCCAGCACGGGCCGTAGGGCATCGGTCGCAGTCTCAAATTTGCTGGCGATGATTGCGGCTGCGCTAGACGAGGAAGACGGGTGCAGGCACAGGAGCATGCAATGCGCCGCCGCTGAGCGATCCGGCCCGTTCGCAATTCTCGCCGCTGAATGCTGAAATCGCACAGCGTCTGGAGGGGCCTTGATCTGGACAAGCGCGCGGCACAGCGCTTCTTCGGATTCCGGATCTTGTGTTGCCGCTAACGCCTGGCCGAGTCCATCTGCCGCAGCCACGGCTCGCGGTCCTAGTTGGCAAAGCGCGCCTAGCGCAGCCAAGCGATCCGCACCATTCCCTGCAGTAGTTGCGACCGTGACGAGCGCACGAATCGCACCGTCGCCTCGGCCGATGGCGGTCAATGCAACGTAGCTGGCGATGAGTACAGAAACCGAAGACCGCTCGTTCAGCCGGGCCATGATGAACGACTCGACTGTCCGCGCCGCTGCCGCCTCCCCGTCTGTGCTCAGGGCAAGCGCCTGCAGGGCTTCAACGGTCCACCTGTCAACAACAACGCCAGCGATGGCACCAATGATCGCACCGGCGTACGGTCGAGCGAACGGCGTAATGCACAACAGCGCAACCTTGCGCCAGCGCTCTTCTTCACACAGAAGCAACTCGACGACAGGTGCCGATGCTTCCGGCGGCAGCACCCCCAACCGAAACATAGAGTGCGCCGCAAAGCCTCTTACCGGGAGCGAGTGGGTTGGACCGGCCAGCCTAGTCAATGCCACAAGCGCCTCACGGGCAAGGCTTTTCGGCGTGATCCCGCCTAACGCCACTGCAACGATAGGCAACACCGTATCGTCCCCTGCCGACAATTCCGCCGCCCTCGCCAGCGCCTGCTGACAGTCATCGATGGGTGCGCCTGGCAGGACGACCATCGCGAGGGCCCGAGCACGCACCGTGGCGTCGGGTGACCCGAGATGCGTCTGCAGCACATCCAACGGCCACTGCTGGGGCGTTGCCGTCCCAACTGGTGTCGGTGCCGCTGGGTTCGAGCCGGATGTCGAAGTGCTCATGGTTGACCGTGTGGCGACGACTCGCGTCCGCGCTGCGCGCGCCGAACAGCGTTAGGGGCATCCATACAAGCCATGGTGCTACACCAGATTTCCAACGCCAGGCGTATAAGTCGCCGAGACAATGCTTGGCGTGGTGATGACGCCGGCCACGTTCAACATGCCGAGAACGTTGACCACGCCAATCAAATTGATCGTCGCGGCCGTCACCGTCACCGTCGCACCTTGTACAGTAACCGCCGCGCCGCCCGTAATGGACACCGCCGCCCCGGCCGTGATCGATACGGCCCCAACCGCCTGCAACGACGACGCACCGCCCACCTGCGTCGACTGCACGCCGCCGATCCTCGTCGTGTCTGCGGCGCCGATGGTGGTGGAACGGGAAATACCGACCGTCTGAGTTTGCGTCCCAGCGATCGTGGCTTGATCATTGGCCAGAACCGTCGCCTTGCGTGTCAACGACGACGTCTGGAACGTGAGGGGCGTCATGATCGAATAGTTGCCGGCAGAAAAATGCGTTGACTTGCCGGTCGCCGTCACGACCTCCTTCCCGACGATCACTGATCGGCGGCCACCTTGGATGAAGTTGCTTTGCTTACCGCCGATGTTGTTCTTCTCGTCCTTGCTGACGATGAACGTGTGCTTGCCACCGATACTTTCCCGGTGGTCACCACTCGTTTTTTCTTTCAACGTCTTGCCGATGCTCTGTACCACCGAACCCGTCACCATATTGCTTTGATTGCCGGAGACGGCGGTGTCCTGATTGCCCTTGACGGTCGTCGACTGGTTCTTGTTGACGAGGACAGACTGATTGCCGCCTACGACATGCCGATCCTCAGCCACCACATAGCGACTGTCGTTGTTGCCGATCCGGGTGTTGCGATCGTGCCCCACGACGTGAGACTCGTCGTTCTCGACAACCGTATCAAGATTCTTCTGCGCATGGACATACAGTTGCTCTTTGCCCTTCATGTCCTCCATGCGGATTTCGTTGAAGTCGGTCGCGGACGCGCCCTTCGTAGAGCGTGACTTCAATCCTGCCGCCGTCTTGTTTTCAGGCAGTCCATATGGCGGCATCTGATCGGCGTTGTAGACACTCCCGGTAATCAGCGGGTAGTCCGGGTCGCCGCCAATGAAGTCGACCACGACCTCCTGGCCGATGCGGGGAATGTGGATCATGCCCCACTTCTCGCCGGCCCATGGTGTCGCCACCCGAATCCAGCACGAGGAATTTTCATCCTTGTTGTCGTAGCGATCCCAGTGGAAATGCACCTTCACACGGCCGTACTGGTCGGTGTAGATCTCCTCGCCCTTCGGTCCCACCACAACCGCCGTCTGCGGCCCATGCGTGCGTGGCTTGGGCGTCAGGTGCTGCGGCCGGTAGGGGTGACTGGTCGGTTGCGAGGTGACCATGATGCTCCAGTCGCTGTCACCTTCGGCCCGACCGCCCGAGCGGCGGGTGTTGTCGCGGAAGAAGTACGTCGCGGCGACGGCCAGATACTCGCGGTTTTGGTCCTTGCGGGGGCAGCGCTCGAGCGTAAATGTGTAGCCCGGGGCCATGGTGCGTACCGTGGTGTGCCCCTGTGCCCGTTCGTGCTCGGCCGGCAGGGTGTCGATGCGGACGTCGGCGTAGCCGTCGCCGTCGCCGTGCTTGACGTAGCCGCCGGGCCAGACGTAGCGCTGGTAGCTGTCGTGGCTGTGCCCCATCGGCTTGGTGCGCTTGATCTTGAGGTCGGCCTTCGGGTGCTCGAAGTCGTAGTCGTCGCTGAAGTACTCGCCGCTGTCGACCTCTTCGCGCACGGTCCAGCTGTTGAAGTGTTCTTCATTCGCGACGGCGGCGGCGTCAATCCCGATGTACTTGATGGTGGACTTTTGAGCCAGTGCACTGTGTCCGCTCATGTCATCACAGAGCACCAGCGTGTGCTGGCCGCCGCTGTGCTCGAAGTAGAAGTAGATGCCCTCGTGCTCCATCAGGCGCATGACGAAATTGAGGTCGGTCTCCTGATACTGCACGCAATAGTCCCATTGACGGTACGTGCGGGTGAGCCGCTTCTTCGTAGGCCCCGGGTAGCGCGCCAGGATGTCGTCGATAATCTCCGGGACGGTCTTGAACTGGAAGATCTTGCAGTCGCTGCGGCGGCTGGCGATCCACAGCCAGGGTCGCAGTTTCGCGGTATAGATCAGGTGTTCGTCCTCCTTGCCGGCGCTGGAGAAGCGGGTGCAGATACCGTTGAAGTGCCGTACACCTTTGCCGTCTTCGGTCTCCACCTTGAGCGTGACGCTTTGCCCGAGCATCGATTTGGCGGAGAGGCCTTGCGTAATACTGTGAAACGTGACGTCAAACTCGAAGAGCTCGGAGAGCGACTCCGTTCCGGTCATCTGCCGAAACCAGAGTGCGCTCCCGAGCGGTGTTTCTGCGTCTACCAGTCGTTCCATACAAACATTCCTTCGATCCACTTTCGCGGCAATGCCGCCTCGTGTCTACCAGTGGCGAACTTTCAGATACTCGTTGGCGTGTGCGGACAGTATCGAAGCGTTGGTTGCCAGCGTTGAAAGTATCGCAGCGCTACGTGCGTGCGTCGTGAACGATGCCGGCGAAAATGGGTCAATGTCAATGCCCTGTCCGGCGATCAGTAGCATGTCGCAGAAGTGAAACGCATTTCGCGTCGCGTCATCGCGAAACCCGTTGACTGCGAGGCCTTTGAACTGGTCCCAGAGGCGCAGCACGCGAAATTCCTTCATGCGCTCGAACCGCCACGCGCGCGGGTGATTGTCTGCACCCTCCGCCTCGACGTCGTCGGCGAGCCGCGCAGTCCGAGGCTGCATCTGGCCGTTCGCTTCCTGTTTGATGGGACGTACGCTCATGTAGGCGCCCCCTGCCCCGCCGTCGACCTCAATCGACGCAAAGCCCAGCTTTCGCGTATCGAATGCTGATGGTAACCAGATTCTCAATGTAAGCATGGGGTCGGCTTCTGTTCGTCGTACACACCGGACGGACGTCGGATCGTTGAGTTGAAGTTCACCTGACAGTTAGGACGAATTTCCGCACCGGTTCGCGACACTGGCCTCTCTCTACCGCGATGCGCCGGAAGTGCCGACCACTATCCGGTACGCGACTGGGGTCAGGCGCGAACAACGCGCTGTGCCAGCCATTTCCCCGCTGGCGTTCGGACAACGTCAAAACGTAACGTATCGCCCACCTCGATAAACTCAAAACCGGGCGGCGCCACATGTCCCGGCAAGAACTGCACATCTCCGCGTCCATCCTTGCGCGTCACGATGCCGTAGCCTTTCGCCAGAGACTTCACGACGCCGACAATCGCGTTGGCCGCGAAACTATCATCCGGCTCAGCTGTCGCCACCGCTGCCGCCTGACCGCTGCCCGGCGCCACCGGCAGCGGTTTGAAAAGCGCCGAGACCGGTGTGGTTGCATGTCGGTTACGTGCCAGATCGCGCAGATCCGTCACGCTCTCGGTCGATACCTGAACCTTGCCTGTCGGCAACAGCAGCAACTCAAACAACCGACCGTTGGCCGCCTCGACTTTCTGCCGAAGCGGCGTCCAGGCCATCTGTGCACCCACCATCACGATCACCTTCGCGCCTGACTTCACTGCGACTTCCACCGCCTCGAGCGCCAGGCCCGCCCCCATATCTTCGTCCGTTACGTGCGGTGCAGTCACCACGGCGAAGCCTGCCGCAACGGCCTCGCCATCGCTATCAGTGGGCCGGGCGCGGCACCACTGCGCCATGACCACCGATGTTTGCTCCATGGTGTAGCCCAGTTTGCCACCAAACGCGATGCGCACGTAGTCGTGCAAACCACCCAACGTCATCGCGCGCGGGATGGCGTTCTGCGCCAACAACGCTGCCGCCTCTTGTACCCAGCGCCCCCCGTTTACGACGACCGCAATCGTGCACCGATTTTCCGACATGATTCCCCCGAGTTTTCAACACGCAGCACGCAAAAGCGACCGGAACACCGGCAGTGACGCACGGCCGCGACGTATGGGTTGATTATGGGCCAAAGCCTGCATCACTGAGAAGCTCGACGCCCCCTGACGCCATCCGGCCAGAACTACGGGCCGGTGTCGTAGTGTGTCTGATATCAGACGCTCGCACCCGGCCAGCACGCTTCACAGCCCGGAAAGCCGCAACGGGGCGCTTTTCCGGCGATAATTCCCGTGTTTTTGTTGCCGTCGGCTCGATGGAAAACTCCTCGCAGCACAACCTGAACCAACTGCCAACCGGCACCGAGCTGGGCGACTTCCGCATTACGGGTGTCATCGGCGAGGGCGGATTCGGCATTGTCTATCTGGCGCTGGAAACGACGCTTGACCGCGCGGTCGCGGTCAAGGAGTATCTTCCAGCTGCCATCGCGGGGCGCACCGGCAATCTCTCGGTTCAGGTGCGCTCACAGGCGAACAACGACGCGTTTGCATCTGGCCTGAAGAATTTTTTGCGCGAGGCCCGGCTGCTCGCCCGGTTTTCTCACCCGGCCGTGGTTGAAGTGCACCGCGTCTGGGAGCAAAACGGCACGGCCTACATGGCGATGCGCTACTACGCCGGGAAGACGCTCCGCGAGTGGCGCCAGGCCAACCGTGAATTCGACGAGGGCCGAATTCGAGAGATTCTCGAGCCAATCCTTGATGCACTGACCTCGCTGCATGAGCAAAACGTCATTCACCGCGATGTGTCGCCTGACAACATCCTCATGCGCGACTCCGGTGCGCCGGTGCTGCTCGACCTCGGCGCCGCGCGGCAGGTGATCGGGGGCATGACGCAGGCCCTGACGACCGTGCTCAAACCGGGCTACGCCCCCATTGAGCAATACGTCGACGACGGCACAATGGATCAAGGCCCGTGGACCGACGTCTACGGCGTTGGCGCGGTGCTGTACTACCTGCTGGTGGGGGCACCGCCTCCGCAGGCGATTGCCCGCATGATCAACGATCCGCTGGCGAACATGGCCAGTTCAGTCAAGCTCGAAGTGTCGCCGGCGCTCATCGAGACGGTCATCAAGGCGCTCGCGGTCAAACCGGAGAATCGCTTTCAGTCGATCGCGGAGCTTCGCGCGGGCCTGCAATGGACGCCGAGCGCACCACCCGTCACGCGGCCCACAGCCACCGACGCGTCGACGCGACTGGTCGAGCCCGCGAGCCCGCCTCGTAGCGAGCCACCCAAGACTGTCTCACCGCTAACGACACTCCAACCCCCGCCGGAGCCTGCGCCAGCGCAACCACGATCATCGCCAAGGGAGACACTCGCTCGCACATCGGGGGAGACCGACAACGAGGCGACGGTGTTGTGGCGCGGGCCCCCGGTCACGGGCTCATCAGAAGCGGTTCTGGAAACCACCGACTCCACCCAAGCGCCATCGACGATTGCGGCGACGGGCACGCAAGCTAAGACGGGCGCCGCGCTCGGCCCTCCGCCGGCGGAGTACACGCGCTCCCAGTCGAGTCCAAAGTGGATCGCGATTGCCGCGGCCGCCGTGGTGGCGGCTGGCGGCGGTTACCTGATGCTGGGTCGCAGCGTCGCGCCCGCACCATCGGCGGCGTCGGAACCCGCGCCGGCCGCCACGAACACCGCGCAGCAGCCCTCAGCATCTGTGCCAGCGCAAAGCGGAAACAGGCCTGGGACGACGCCATCTGCCGACGCAACGGCTGCCGAGAAGAAGCAACACGAAGCGGACAATAAGGCCAAGGCGCCTGAAAAGCCCGTTGCGGGCGTAGCGGACAAGAGCGACAAGGCCAAGGCCGACGCTGACGCAAAGGAAAAAGCGGCCAAGGCGAAGGCAGAAAACGACGAACGCGTGGCCGCCGCCAAGGCGAAGGCAAAGCAAGACGCCGATGATCGCGCTGCCGCCAAGGCCCGCGCCGATGCGGAAGAGCGGGCAAGGCGCCTGAAGCAGGAAGAAGACGACCGCGTCGCCCAAGCCAAGGCCAAGCAAGCTGCCGCTGAAAAACAGACTAAAGCCGCCCCGGCTCCCAGCGGCGGCGCGCGCTCTGTCGAAGAACTGGCCACCTTGGCTGCCGCGGCACACCGCAACGGCGAGTCACTGACGGCGCGCAAGCTGTGGACCGAACTGGTCAACCTCCCCTCCGCGCAACCACGCTCTAGGGCAACGGCGTATAACAACATGGCCGTGAGCTACTGTCAGGCGGGTGACGAGATCAACTGCGAACGCATGTATGCCGCAGCGCTGCGGGCGGATCGCAGCTACAACGTCGATGAAGCCGAACGCACTCACCCGCACACACGTGCCGCATACGACCGTGCGTTCAAGGCGGTGCGTGGTGGTGGCGCGACGCAGTCGTCGGCGCCTTCGAGCAACTACTAGGCGTCCGGGCGGCGGACAGGCGATCAAGCCATGAACTCGAGAATTTCGGACGCGCGCGCGTAGGCATCGCGCTGTCCGAGTTGCATCAGCGCTGAAATGAAGCCGGGCTCAAACAGCAGGTAGCTGGCGAGTGACGCGCCACCCGCCTCGCTGATCAACCCACCCAACGCGCGTCGTGTCGTGGCCGGCATCTCGCTCACGTGCTCCAACGCCAGCGCATCGAGTGACTTCGAGGGTTGCATCGCAAACACCTGCACCGGCCGGTACGGCAACACGGCGGCCAGCTCCGGCGGCAAGCGCTTGAGCGTCTCGGTCACTCGCTGTGCCTGCTCGACATCCGCCTGCAGCGTATCGTGAAACACGCTCGCCATGGCATGCGACGCTACAGCGCTGAGCCCCGGACGTGACGGCATCGGCGCATCGTGTCCCAAACCAGAACGTTTGGGCTGACCAACGCCGATCACCATGATGCGGTGCGCGCCAAGATGCATCGCGGGCGACAGGGGTGAAATCTGCCGCATCGACCCGTCACCGAAGAACTCCAGTTGCCCATCGACCGGGAGCGCGGTTGCCGGGAACACCACGGGAATGGCACTCGATGCCATCAGGTGATCGACCGTGATCGGCTGGAACTCCGCCCGCCGGCCCGGCCGGTACCACGGCTCAGTGCGCGAATCGTCGTCGGCGTGACAAAACGTCCAGTGCACGCCGCTGGAGTAACTTGACGCGGTCACTGCGACGCTGGAAAGTACATTGCTAGCCAATGCCCGGTCAATGCCTTCGAACGACACCACCTTGCGTAGCGTAGATGTCAGCGGAGAATTGTCCAGAATGGCGCCGTGCGCCAGAGCGCCCCGCGTGAGGTTCAGCGCCGCAAAATACTTGTTCGCGCCGCCCAGCCACGCGTTCGCCGACGTCGGGTTGAGTTGGTAAACGTCGGCGGAACGGACGATTTCCCAAAATCGCGCGAGTTCCGCGAAGGCCTCGCAACCCAGTTCAGCATACCCGGCAAGAGACGCTGCGTTAATCGCACCGGCTGAAGTGCCGACCAGCACCTGAAACGGAAACGTACCGGATTCGGTGGCCCGGGTTTGCGCGATCAACGCCGCCAACGCGCGCAACACACCCACCTGATACGCCGTGCGAGCGCCGCCGCCCATGAGCACCAGGGCTCGCTTGCTGTCGGGCGCTACGCTCAGGGTGGATCTGATGATTGTTCCAAGTGCCATTTGCGCGAATTATCAGTCGCGACCCGCTGTGCGCCACCGACGGCGCCCCCCGTCACGGCGGGGTCGACCGCCTGTCGCGCTGGCAGACTAGCAGTGACAGCTTATTCGCCGGATCGACTACCAGACGGAGCTTGCAGCACAATAATCCGTCAACTCGACTACCCGCTTTTTCAAACCGAAAACCGCACCGGGCTGTCGCTATCTCAAAAAAGCTGTTAATCGAACATGTAGTCGAAATCACCATCCTTCACGCCGATGGAAATCTTCTGCAGCTCCCTGCCGTCAATCGTCCGGCGCAGGTACTCCTCGGACAGCCTGGGCAGAATGGTGTTGGTCAGAATGGCGTCGATCATGCGCCCACCGCTTTCGATCTCGGTGCAGCGCGAACCAATGAGTTTGACCACATCGTCGCTGTAGCTGAACTCCGCCTTGTGATTTTCGGCGACACGCTTTTTGATGCGATTGAGCTGCAGGCGAATGATGTTGCCGAGCATTTCATCCGACAGCGGGAAGTACGGCACCACCTGAATGCGGCCAAGCAGCGCGGCGGGGAACACTTTCAACAGCGGTTCACGCAACGCCTTGGCGATGGCGTCAGGCTCCGGCATCAGCTCCGGGTCGCGCGTCATGCTCATGATCAGGTCACTGCCCACGTTGCTGGTCAGGATGATCACGGTGTTCTTGAAATCGATCAGGCGCCCCTCGCCGTCTTCCATGATGCCCTTGTCGAACACCTGGAAGAAGATTTCATGCACGTCGCTGTGCGCCTTCTCGACCTCGTCGAGCAGAACCACGCTGTACGGCTTGCGGCGGACCGCCTCGGTCAACACGCCGCCTTCGCCGTAGCCGACATAACCCGGGGGCGCGCCCTTGAGCGTGGAGACCGTGTGCGCCTCCTGGAACTCGCTCATGTTGATGGTGATCATGTTTTGCTCACCGCCATACAGTTGCTCGGCGAGCGTCAACGCCGTCTCGGTCTTGCCGACGCCGGACGGACCGACCAGCATGAACACACCGATGGGCTTGTTCGGATTGTCAAGCTTGGCGCGGCTGGTCTGGATGCGCTTGGCGATCATGTCGAGGCCGTGACGCTGGCCGATCACGCGCTGGTTCAGGGTGTCGGCAATCTTCAGGATCGCCTCGACTTCGTTCTTGACCATGCGCCCCACCGGGATGCCAGTCCAGTCGGCGACGACCGAGGCAACCGCCTGCGCATCGACAGCCGGCAGGATCAGTGGCGCGTCGCCCTGCATGGCTGTCAGCTTCCCTTGCAGTTCCCCAAGCTCTTTAAGCATCGCGGCACGGGCGTCGTCACCGAGCGGCACGGCCGTGTCAACCTTGCCGTCGCCGGAGCCGCGCAACTTGCCGCGGAGGTCGAGGATCGTATCGACGAGTGATTTTTCCTCTTTCCAGCGCGCTTCCAGCGTCACCAGCTTCGCTGCCTCGGCGTCCCGCTGAGCTTGCGCATCGGCGCGTCGCGGTCCGACATCAATGCCCACCGCCGCCTCGCGCTCGATGATGCCCAACTCGACGTCGAGCATCTCGATGCGACGCTGGGTATCTTCAACCTCGGGCGGTGTGGCGTGCTGGCTCACGGCCACACGCGCACAACTGGTGTCGAGCAGGCTGACCGCCTTGTCGGGCAACTGGCGGGCCGGGATGTAGCGATGCGACAGGGTCACCGCAGCTGCAATCGCTTCGTCGAGCAGCAGCACTTTGTGATGCTTCTCAAGCACGGTCGCGACGCCACGCAACATCGCAATGGCTTTCGGCTCATCCGGCTCCGGCACCTGCACAACCTGAAAGCGGCGCGTCAGGGCGGGATCTTTTTCGATGTACTTCTTGTATTCGGCCCAAGTCGTTGCGCCGATCGTGCGCAGGGTCCCGCGGGCGAGCGCCGGTTTCAGCAGGTTGGCCGCGTCACCCGTGCCGGCCGCGCCGCCTGCACCCACCAGCGTGTGCACTTCGTCCACAAACAGGATGATCGGCTTCGGGCTGGCCTGCACTTCGTCGATCACCTGGCGCAGCCGCTGCTCGAACTCACCCTTCATGCTGGCGCCGGCCTGCAGCAGGCCGATATCGAGGGTCAACAGCGACACCTCTTTGAGTTGTGGCGGCACGTCGCCCTTGGCCAATCGAAGCGCGAAGCCTTCCACCACAGCAGTCTTGCCTACCCCCGCTTCGCCAGTGAGGATCGGGTTGTTCTGGCGACGCCGCATGAGGATGTCGACAATCTGACGAATCTCCTCATCGCGACCAGTTACCGGATCAATCTCGCCCTTCCTGGCCTTCTCGGTCAAATCGACAGCGTACTTCTTCAACGCCTCCTGCTTGCCCATCTGCGCCGGCGCCATCGCACCGCTCGCCTCCCCCGGCTCGCCGCCGATGCCGGTGCCATCGCTCGCCGCCAGCGCGTCTTCCGGCGAACCCTTGGTGATGTCGGGTAGCTTGTCGGACAGCGCATCAATGCCAAGCTTTTCGAACTCCTTCGAAATACCGTACAGGAGGTTGCGCAGCCCCATGGTCTTCACCAGCCCAACCATGATGTAGCCGCTGCGCACCTGCGCGTCGCCGTACTTGAGTGTGCCGTAGACCCAGGCGCGCTCCACCGCCATCTCGATGTGCTCCGACAGGTCGGAGATGGCCGTCGCGCCGCGCGGCAGTCGATCCAGCGCTTTGGTCAGGTCGGCAGCCAACTTCGACGCGTCGACCTGGAAGTGGCGAACGATGCGGTGCAGGTCACTGTCGTTGTTGGAGAGGATCTGGTGCAGCCAGTGCACGAGTTCGACGTAGGGATTGCCACGGAGTTTGCAGAAAACCGTGGCCCCCTCAATTGCCTTGTAGAGCAGCGGATTGAGTTTTCCAAACAGTGCAGTGCGGCTGATCTCGGACATGGGCTTCCCCTTTGGTGTGTTTTGCGCCAGCCCCACCTAGGCCGGCGCTTGCTCAGTCAATCGTTCGGCATCAAGAATGACGTCATCGGCGTCAATTTTGCGACGCGCAGCCGGCATGCCAAGCCAACTGGTCCAACCCAGGCGCCCTGTCACGCCCAGTTGGGCCGGCGGAACCTGACTTCGCTGCAGCACGAGCTGCATGTCCCACGCGGTTTCGACGCCAATGTAGTTGCGAATCCAGTCACGCACCTGAACGAATCGTTCGCCGCCGGGCAGGTAGCGCTCGAATTCAGCCAGCGGCATCGGGCCAATGCGCAAGCGAAATTTGTTCTGTACGTCTGGCACACGGCTCCCCGCCACCGCCCCCATCCCGAGTCGCGACGACGCAGAGCCGAGCTCAATCCGGTGTTGCCCGCCGTCCCCGGCCGAGGCGACCGACACAAGACACGTTCGTTCAGACGGTGCCAGTCGGAGCCATTGCATGCAGAACTCGCCCAATGTGACCGGAACGCGGAGCAGTGCCGAGAGCGCCCGGACCAGCCCTTCCGGATTGCGTGTCTGGCGTGCAAGGTGACCGGCATGATGTAGTTTCAGATGATCGGGCACACTGTCCCGGTTGCGCAACGACGGTTGCCCCAAGCCGATCAAACTGCCGATGTAGCGGCCAAAATGATCGCGACCCGGGTTGTCTAGACTCGTGACCGACTGCGAATCCGCCCACGCCCGGTAGAACAGCAGAATCATGCGGTGCTGAAAAATGTCCGCAAAGCGTGCAAATGTCTCGTCCTTGTAGTGCAGGATGCGTTCCTGCACGTACTCCGTGATGTGCTGCGGCAGCGCACCGTTCGGACCGAACAGTCCGAAGTGGTGAACCGCCAGGCGCCCCAGCCCGTGGGCGGCGACCCCTTCCTTGTACTGATAGAGCGTCGAGGGCGCGAAGATCAGCGAAGGGTGCTGCGTTAGACGCAACGGCTCGTCACGAGCGCGCGGCGCACGTCCGAGAGGCACGTCGCCGTCGATGTAAGCGTCAACGTGCCTCAGCGTGTAGTAGAAGTCGAACCGGGTCGCGTCGGCGCCCAGACCACCAAACAGGCGCGTCAGGCGCGGATTCAGCGCACTGCGTTCGGCGCCACCGTCCGCCATCGGGGCACGCTGCCCGCGGGACGCATCCCCGGCCTTTGCCCCTGCCTCACCGCCGACGCCAGCGTGCTCTCCCATATCTCGCGCTAGACGGTGGGTCGGCGACCGATGCGCGGCAGCCATGTGCCAATTGGGCCACGCTGAAGACTGCGAAGCCCAAATTCGGTGAACGAGTTGAGGCTGACGTGTCGCGCGAAGAACTGTTCCAGCACGGCGCCCAAGCCCCAAGGGCTGACGCCGGCGAAGGGAATCTCGTCGACTTCCATATCCAGCGCAACCCCTCGGCCAAAAACAATAGGTCCGGAATGAGGTACCCGCCGATTTACCGATTTCACAGCCATTCGCTGCACGCCGCTGATAATGGAATCCGACCCGGCCGCGCCGACGCGGGCGTAGAGCCCCAGCAGTTCGCGAATGGCGCTTGCGCCCTGCTCGGGCGTCGCGTCGGTGAGCGTCAAATAGTTGAGACTGAGCTGCGAAATCAGGCGCCACGTGATCTCGCGCTCGGCCAATGCAGGCGACGGTCGCGTCGGGCTGACGACAAAGCGAATGCTCTCCACGGGAGCAGAGGTCATGAGGGTCAGGTCAGCATCGGCGTTTCCGACGGGCGTGAGTAGCGGCAGATCGCGATTGGTGCACAAAGCTTCAACCGATATCTGCCGAAGGTCGGAGGAAAACGGCGCCTCCTTCTGATCGACGAGCGATATGAAGCACTCTGAGCCGATGTACCCCGTTCTCGGCCCGTGTCGGCGAGATTGATCCGACAGCAGCCGCGGCTCCCGGCGTACGGAAAAATACGCACCCGCGCCGCGCCGATCAACGTCGGCGGCGGCATAAAACGGGTGAAACACCTGGGGCCGATCTGAGTCTGCGTTGAAACCCGTCACCTTCTCAATGCTATGGATTTCGAAGTCCAACGGACGCGTTCGCTCGATGACTGCGTGGTACTCAAAGCGCGTGGAGGTGACCGGGATGCGATCAGAGGTGCGCCGCACCAAATTGACGACGGGTGAGCAGTAGAGCGCGAAGCTTTCCGCATCAACCACGGCCTCCAACGGCGCACTGGCCTGCTTCAGCAGTACGACGACTTCGAACCGCGTGCCGGTAACCTGCGGCAGCACTCGCTGCAAATCATTGATGGAAAAAAAGCGATAGCGCTCGGGAAACGCAAAGTACTCGTGGAGCAAGCGATGCCCGTCAAAAGCACGCGAGTCAACCGGCAGCATCGCCTGATCGGTTCGGTAGCCTTCCGGACGCAACGAGTCCGCCTGAAACGGAACCAATGAGCGAATCGGAAGCCCCCCCGCGTGCACCAAGAGTCCGACGCACTGGGTGTGCAGTAACTCCTGAAGTTTGGTCGCCGTGTCGGCCGTCCCTTTGATGAACACCGGCAGGCTGTCGAGTTTGAGCGCAGACACGGGAATCTGCGCAGTAGTCTCAAAACTCATGCGGAGCGCCCCGCGCACCGGCGCGCCCCAGCGATAGCCCGCGATGGGCAAGTCGGGCGGAGCGGCCGTCAATCTTGCTTCAACCAACTGCAGCGGCCACATCGTGACGTCGTGTGCCGTTCGGAACTCGCACGCGGTCTGCTCGTGCGCTGGCAAGCGAGCACGCAGCCGCGCGTGTCGCCCAATCAGATGACCGTCCGGCGATCCGCCCTCAGTGCGCGACGCGTTGAACTGCGCGATCCCCATTGACGGCGTGGGCGCGAGATAGCCCGGAAAGACCAGGTCGAGAATCCGCTGCGAAAAGCGTGGAAACTCGGCATCCATCTTGAGCTGGATGCGCGCTGACAAGAACGCAAAGCCTTCGAGAAGCCGCTCCACGTACGGATCGGCGACTTCCACGCCCCGCATGGCAAGTCGCGCCGCGACCTTGGGAAACTGTTCCGCGAATTCCGCCCCCTGCTCGCGGACGTAAGAGAGCTCGCGGTTGTAGTAGTCGAGCAGGCGCGGATCCATGGCTAGCTCGACGTCCCGGTTGCGAGTTGATCTTTCACCGTAAAGTGGCCAGTTTCAAGATCGAGGTCAGATCGGATGAGCAGTTCGATCGGAAATGGCATCGACCAGAGCTCGCCGCGAATCTCGAACTGCAGGATGTTGTGCGCACCCTTGGATTCGCCCTCGAATATGGCAGTTACCTTCAGGGTGTCCGGCAAGATTCTGGGCTCAAAGGTCTGTATCGCATCGAGGATACCGCGTTCCACCTCGCGCCAGTCGATGCCGGAGAAGTACTGACCTGAGAGTACGGGGACACCGAAATTAATTACCGAGCGACGGACTTCGGGATGCTGTGCCAGTTGATCGCTCGTGTGGTGTGCGGTCGTATTGAGCAGCCACCCCAGATCGCGCAAGACGGTACGCTTGAGACGCCCTTTGGATACGACAGAGTTCTGTAGTAATTCCTTGCGGTTGTGCGGCTCGTCGTCCGCGAGTCGATCCAGCAACGCGGGCTGAAGCCGGTCACCTTCGGACCGCAAAATCGTCTTTTCCTGCATGATTCTTCGACCGGTTCGACGTATAGCAACCCGTCTGCGTTAGCGCGTCACCATCACGCGGTGACTGGCTCGATGGCAAATGGCTCTGCGTAGGTAACCCACCGGCCCCTCGACGCTACGCCGCCGCGCTGTCAACTTGCAGTATTTTGCGCGTATCGAAAATCGGGTGCTCCCCGACATCACTGCTCCACATCCTCTGACCAAGACCAAACCACATGCCTTCGGCCGGCTCGCGCCACTCGGTTAGCCGGCCGCGGCGCAGATCGTCGCCTTCTGCACCGGTCAAGTCCGTTGTGCCCGCGTAACGCGCTGGAATCAACACTGGGACGCACCCCTCGTTCGGCAACAACACCTCGGCAGCGGCCCATACCTTGTCACGGAGGTCAACGGGGGCCTCAATGGAAACACCCTTGCAGGACTGGAAAGGTAGCCAGTAGTACTGCCCGTTGGCGATGACCTCCAGCACGGGACCGAGTCGAGAATCCGCGTCAGCGAGCCACTCCACCCTCTGGCCATCGACTGTGAACGCAACCGGCGCCGCCTCATCCATCGCCTTTTGCCGCAGCGCAGCCGATGTCGCGAACTGACCGGCGCCATCGTGGCGCAGGGCATCAATCAGGGAACCAATCCAGGCGGGGGGCTGGCCCATGACCTGCGGCGTGCGGCGCCCGGCAAACACCTCGGCGCGAAACAACTCGCAACGAATGGCTTCCCGATAGGTCTGCGCCATCGGAAGCGCCTTGACATCCATCTGTCCACACAGCTGGAGCTGCGACAATGCGCGCGTCCAGTTGCCCATCACACACAGCAGCTGAAACAGGTGTACGCGGAGCTTGGCACTCGCCGCATCACGGCGGATCGCCGCCTGAAGCTCCGCCAGTTCGGCATCCAGGGTTGCCAGTTGCTTGGACGATGACATCGCACCGAACTCCGATCATGCAGCGGTTGGGGAAAACGAAACCGCCACAGATCGCCAGAGCGACCTGCGGCGGGTGGCAGTAAAGTCCTGGGACTTGACTGTTACGACGACTGACCGGCCTTGATGTCGTACGTTGCCGGGATCGCCGCGTCGAGCGAGCCGTCGCTCTTCTGCGGTTTGTACTCGGTCTTGATCTTTTCGCAGGTGAGCGAGATATTGACCGTTGGCTTCGAGTTGTCGTGGCCGCCGAAGTTCACGCTGGACACGTACGCTTTGGTCAGTGTGATCGTGAAATACGCTTCGATCTTGGTGCCACCGGTCGATTTGCAGGCCTCGAGTTTCACCTCATCGATATGCTTACCGGTTGCGCAGTACTGCATGAGGATCGGGACCGCCTTCTCCATGTGGCAGACGATATTGAGTTCACCATACTGAACCCGACCGACACCCGAGCCACCGCCGTAGCCCGAACTGGATGCGTTGCTCAGCCCCTGCGAGTAGCTATCGATGTCGACCCAGTCTTTGTGGCCCGCATCCTGACCCTCGCCAGTAATGCCACTCAGTTTCATGTAGATGTTGCTGGAATTTGCCATGATTGTTGCTCCGATAAAAAGTGCATGTGGAAGAAAGGGACATCCGACCTGCGGGTTTCGCTCATCGCAGCGATGAGCTTCCGTACTTTCATAGACGCATCGATTGCTCGCAAAGCGTCATCGCATTGAAGATTTTTTACTTCGCCCCGGCGCCCTTGGCCGATGGCAGCTTTGACACCAGACGCAGCGACACCGTGAGGCCTTCCAACTGGTAGTGGGGGCGCAGGAAGAACTTCGAGGTGTAGTAACCGGGGTTGCCCTCGACCTCTTCCACCACCACTTCCGCCGCGGCGAGCGGTTTGCGCGCCTTGGTTTCCTGCGACGAATGCTCAGGCGCCCCATCGACGTAATTGAGAATCCAGTCGTTCAGCCAGCGTTGCATGTCCTCCCGTTCCTTGAACGACCCGATCTTGTCACGTACGATGCACTTCAGATAGTGCGCAAAGCGACAGCAGGCGAACATGTAGGGCAACCGTGCCGCCAAATTGGCATTGGCCGTTGCATCCGAGTCATAGTACTCGGAGGGCTTATTCAACGATTGCGCGCCGATGAACGCTGCGAGGTCCGTATTCTTGCGGTGGATAAGCGGCATAAAGCCGTTCTTCGCCAATTCCGCCTCGCGGCGGTCGCTAATAGCAATTTCCGTCGGGCATTTCATGTCCACGCCACCGTCATCGGTCGGAAAGGTGTGCGCCGGCAAGTCGGTCACGATACCGCCAGATTCGACGCCCCGGATCGAGGTACACCAGCCGAATTCCTTGAACGAGCGATTGATGTTCGCCGCCATGGCAAATGCGGAGTTACTCCACGTGTACTTTGCGTGCGACCCTCCCTCAGTATCCTCCTCGAACGCAAACTCTTCGACCGGGTTGGTCTTGGCGCCGTAAGGCATGCGGGACAGGTAGCGAGGCATGCACAGGCCAACATACTTGGAGTCGTCCGAATCTCGCAGCCCGCGCCAGGCCGCGTATTCGGTATTACTGAAAATCTTGGTCAGGTCACGCGGATTAGCGAGTTCCTGCCATGACGACATTTGCAACGTCGCAGGCGACGCACCTGCAATAAACGGTGCGTGGGCAGCGGCCGCGACACGGGCCATTTCTCCGAGCAATTCCACGTCCGGCGCGCTGTGGTCGAAGTGATAGTCACCCACCAGACAGCCGTACGGCTCACCGCCGAACTGGCCGTATTCTTCTTCGTAGAGCTTCTTGAAGATCGGGCTTTGATCCCACCCCGTCCCCTTGTACCGGCGCATGGTCTTGCGCAAATCGTTCTTGCTGATGTTCAAGACACGAATCTTGAGCATTTCGTCAGGATCGGAGTTGTCGACCAAATATTTCATCCCGCGCCACGTGCCCTCCAGCTTCTGGAAGTCCTCGTGATGGAGGATCAAGTTCATCTGATCGGAAATCTTCTTGTCAATCGCGGCGATCAGGCCTTCGATCGTGCGATAAGCGTCGGTCGAAATCGTTGCCGAGTGCGCCAGCGCCTGCTGCGCCAAGGTCTGAACGGCTGATTCGATCGCGCCGCGCGCCTCGTCCGTCTTGGGTCGAAACTCCTTGTTCAGCAGCGAGGAGAACTCGTTGCCCTGAAACTCGACACTCGCGAGCCCGCTTGCGGATTGGGATTCTGCTGCCATTTTCTTTTCCTCTGTTCAAATGGTTGCCGGACTTCAGGCGCTCGGGGTGTCGCTGGGCTTGGGCGCCGACGACAGTGAGGCCATCAGCGCAGGATCTTGCAGCACTTTCGATAGCAGTTCCTCAGCCCCGGACTTGCCATCCATGTAGGACAACAGGTTATGGAGTTGCGTGCGCGCTTCTAGCAACTGGCCAAGTGCTCCGACTTTTTTTGCCACGGCGGCCGGGGAAAAGTCGTCCATGCTCTCAAAGCTCACGTCGACTGACATGTATCCCTCGCCGGTCAGTGTGTTCGGCACGGTGAAGGCGACGCGCGGCTTGATCGCCTTCATGCGGGCATCAAAATTGTCGAAATCGATTTCGGTGAATTTGCGATCCGCGATATCCGGGAGCGGTTCCTCCGACTTGCCCGAGAGATCCGCCATCACGCCCATCACGAACGGGAGCTGAATCTTCTTCTCCGACCCATAGACCTCAACGTCATACTCGATCTGCACGCGCGGCGCACGATTTTTGGCGATCCACTTTTGTCCACTCTTCTTGGCTGACATGGCTGCTGCTCCTTGGCTGAATTAGGGTCGGTTTGATTTCAAAATTAGAGAGGGAAACTAGTACGACTGATCCTGGCGCGGTGCGCCGGTAAGCATTTCGAGGTGCGACATGGAGTCCGGGGACAGTTCTCTCATGATGTCCAGGAACGACATATCGAGCATTCGCTGCGCGCGGCGAGCGAACAGCGCTGCGGGATTGCTCGGTTCGTGCCGTTCAAGGTATTCGCACACCCGCTCCAGTGCGCGGCGAGCGTCCTCCCGGCTGTTGACAACACCAGGCGCACTCACTGGTGCTCCGCCCACGGCTATGTCGCCCGACGTCACGTCCGCTTCTGCATCACTTACGCCCCCGGTCGCGGTGGCCTGCAAATGCCGGATACCCAGTGCGACGGGTTTCAGAATTTGCGGCAAGCGCTCCATGTCAGGCGCATCGCCCGATGCGACTTTTTCGTCGAGCAGCGTCTGCAGCTTTTCGTAGTTCTCGAGCGCCTCAACCACTGCAAGCACACTCTCGTTGCCCGCAGCGATCGCGTCGAGAATCATCGACTCGACCTGCGGCAGGTCGTACTTGGCTTCCGGCGCCTTGCTGAACGTCAACTCTGCGTCACGATAAGTCAGCACCAGTGGCTGCTTAATTAAGGTCGAGCCGCGCAACGCCTGGATCAAACGGTCTTCCCCTGAAAACTCAGAGCCCGCAAACGCCGAGATCGCGTTCATACGCAAATACGGGTCGTCGTCACCGTCGACTACCACGCGCGGGTGTACTTCGTCCCAGAATCGCTCACAGAGCTGCAGCATCAGGCGCAATCCAGCCGCGAAGGCAGGCGCACCGCGCATTTGCGTATTGGCCAATGCCAGCCAACCCACGACGCGCAAGTCGCGTGTGCGCTGCAGCAATGCCCGCGACAAATTGTCCACTTCAGGCCAGTCCGGGGGCACCGCAGGAATGACGGTGTCGCCAAACTGCTGTTCGGGTTTGCCAACCACGGCTTGAGCGAGGGCGATAAAGTCGTTCTCGTACTCGCAATCCGGCCCACAGGGACTCTCCCCGTCCAACGGCTCTGCGAATCGATCAAAGTCAGTCACGTCTACCTCGGAACCTAATCACTCTTCTGAAGGCCTTGCAATCGGTGATCGCCTCACGCGACCCAATGCCGTCTAAGGCTACAACTGCTGCCGATCGATTTCAAGGGCAGCGACCCCTGGGCGCGTTACACGTCGTTACATCGCATGAAGGTGTGGACAAAGACGCAACGCCTGCGACAAAAATGTCACCGGGCGTGCGAAAAAGTTGGTGGCAACGTCTTTTGGTCGTCTTCGCTCATGTCTTCTATGGCCGGAACACAGCGCACCAGCAGCGCGCTAAAGTTGTCGTGGCCAGGCGCCATCCGCCCGCGAACCGCGGAGGCGAGCAGGTCGCGCCACTCGCCAACACTGCCGCTCATGCGGTGTAGCTTGCTCAACGTCGCCTCGTCAACGAGCTCCCAGACACCATCGCTGCACAGCAAAACCCCATCGCCTGGCCGCAGCGAGAATGGCGCCTCGCTGACATGAGGCTCGACCGCCTCCTCGTTAGCTCCCAACGACGCATAGAGCACATTGCGCTTAGGATGCGCGCGCAACTTCTCCAGCGGATAGAGGCCCGCATCAACGAATCGCTGCACGAGACTGTGGTCGTACGACTGCGCAATGATCCGTCCGTCCCGGAAGACGTAGCACCGCGAGTCGCCCAGATTGGCGAGCAGCGCCAGGCCCTGCCGATAATCGACCAGAAAGGCAACGAAGGTAGACGCCATCTTCGACAATCTGGTGTCCTCGGCCTGCTTTGTCCGTACGGCAGTGTCGGCGGCGCGCACACAACGAACGAGCGTTTCAACATTGAACGCCGGCAATCGCATGAATTCGAGCCGGGCCGCAGCGATCGCCGTTTGCGATGCGACGTCGCCACCGCCCTGACCGCCGGCGCCATCCGCCAGCAAGTAGAGCCGCACCGCGCCAAACGCGTCCGCTTCCCCAACGGCATCCTCGTTGTAGTCGCGTCCCCCGTCATGAGAAAAACTGGCCGATTCCAGCTTGATGTTGTCGCCGCTCATGCCTTACGTTCCTCCGCTCGACTTCCCGGTATCGCCGCTGGTATCGCCCTTGATTCTTGCCGTTTCGCGTTCATACGCCTGCACAAACGCCCGGCCGAAGATGCTCTGGAAATCATCCTCTGCCTCGCGGCGAATCTGCTGGTACCGGTCAAGGTATGTGTCCCAGAGCTTCGCCTTGCGCGCCGACGGCAGCAACGACTCGAGCACCGACCCGCGAGTTAGCTTGTCACCCAAAATGTCTGGGCTAAATTTGCCCAACACCTCAGTCAGCGCTGCCCTCGTCCCCGCGATGACGCCCACTTCGTGCGCCCGCAGGTCGTCAAATGCATCGCGCATCGCAACGTCGGCGCGCATGAACCCCGGCATCTTCTTGCCAAGCAACTGCATCAACGCCGCGTCTGCGTTGGGCAGAAACTTGAGCGGGTTGTTCGCTTGCACCGAAATAATCGTGACACTCGCCTGAACCTCACGCTTTGTCGCCGCGCGCGCCGCCAACATGTCCACCGCACCGGCTGTCGCGCTCCGCAAAACGCTCCCGACCAGTTGCATCACTTCAGGTGTCAGTCCCTGTGGCAAGGCCGACGGCGTCAAACCCGCCCCCTTCAGAAAGGCTTCGGTCAGCGCGTCCTGACTGGCTGCCGGCGGTGCGGTGGCAGAGCGAGGCGCCGATGAATGCTGCGGTAGGGCGAACGGGTCGGCCATTGGCCGTGAAGCGGTCGCCGTGGGCGTGGGGGCGGATACCGCCGGACGCGCCAGGGGCGCAGCCACTGGTGGGACGAACGCGGAGCCAATTTCCGGCGTCGTATCGCGCATAGGCTGCAACGCCGGAGCGGGCGCAGGCGCGTCAAACAACGCGAGCGGGTCGCTGTTTGCGTCAGCCTGCAATAGTCCGCCCCAACCATCAGCCTGTCCGTGGCCGGCCGCTGAGGGCGCCAACAACGCATCGACCGCCGCGGGTGCCGGCGTCGCAAAGAGAGAGTCAATGCTTGGCGCGGCGTGCAACCCACCGCCTGTGCCAGTATCGGACAGACCGATGGGTGCCGTACCGGTCAAGCCGGCAAGCGGATCGGAAGTATTGCGCGACGTAACTGTCGGTAGTTCGAATGGGTTGAAATCGTCGGGAATCACGCTTGGCGTCGGCGGCGGCGGAGCCACCGGGGTCGCGGCAAACGCAACGGGCGCTGAAATCGGCGTACCGCCACCGGGCATCAGAAGCGAGGCGAACGGATCGGCTGAGGTTGCCGCTGGGAGTCCAAGGACCGGAGGTCTACCGCCGGCAGGAGGGGCAGCCGATGTCGGCGCGGCACTTCCGATGCCTGACAGCAAGTCCGCAAACGGATCACCGCCGGACGGCGACGCGGAAGGCGCCGCAACGGAAGAAGCGACGGGAGGCGTCTCGACAGCTAGTGGCTCGGCAGGTGCCAGCAAGGACGCCGCCGACGATGCGACCCCCGAGGGCGGAAAAAGCTCACCCAGTGTGCCGCCGACGCCGCCTTTCGACGATGCCGTCGGCGCAAAAAGTGCGTCGAGATCAAGGGGCACCGCGGGCGGAACGTCGACGGGCGAAGGCGGCCGAAAAGCAGGCACGGCTGGGTTAGGCGCTGACCGGGCCGGCGCCGTAGAGTGTTGCGCAGCTGGCCGATGAACCACCGTCGTGACCGGTGTTCGCGGCACGGCCCCAGCGTCGGATGTCGCGACGAGAACGTACGGGCCGATCTCGATCTGTTCACCATGTCGAAGCGCCGTGGACTGACCACAGTCGAGTTGCTGCTCACCTACCATAACGGGCAGGGAGGTACTTGAATTCGTCAGCGTTGCCACGCCTTCCACAAAGCTAACCGTGCCATGCAGTCGAGACACACGGCGATGCTTGTCCGGCAGCGCGAGCGTGTTGCTGTCATCTCGACCAATGGTGCCACCAGTACCGGAAAACGTCTGCGCGATGCGCTGCAGAGGCGCCGACGCATCGATCGACATGACGGTGAGCGTGATGGACGACATGGAGTAGTCTGGGGCGACCGAGCTAGACCGGTTACTTACCAAGCACCGCGCGGCGGGCGCGAACAAATTCCGGTCCCCAGATCGGGTGTCCGCGTTCCGCGGGAGTCAAATCGAATGTCGGATCGGCACGGAAGGCTTGCTCAAAGCTTTTTCGACACGCGGCACGCTGGTTCACGGAGCACTGGGCAAATGCAAGCGTCTTCAGCGCACGCAACAACTGCGACGGATCGAGCGACCCATCCGTCGTCATCGGCGTCAGCGCGCGGATTGCCGACTGAAATTCACCGCGCTCATAAACACCAATTGCTGTGGCGAGCGCGCGCTCGCCCGCGCCAACATCACCGGTCGGTGATGTCGACGCTTGGTGAACTGGCAGCGCGGTGGGAGTGGACGGCACGGTTGCCGGACTGGACGCAGGCGGCGGCGGTGCACTCTGCGGCGGCGCGGGGTAATTCACCGGCGGGGGTGAGGGCGTGGCGCAGGCAGCCAGCAGCACCGGCAACGCGGCGAGAAAAATGAACGCTAACTTCGAATTTGTCCTCACCACGATCTCCCGACTCTTAGTTGTCATCGTTGTTCTCGTTGCTATGGATGGATGCTGACGCAACCATCGTCTTGTTGGTACTAGACAGAATCGGCGCTAGAAGGCATGCCGCACTAGGACGGACTTGCCAGCTACCACCTCGACGGTTTTGGTCACGGGAGCACCTGCTGGGTTTTCGAGCACGATCGTGTATTTCCCAGGCGCCAACTTGAGTTGCGTCATTGGCGGTGTCGTCCCCTTGAATTGCCCGTCAACCGTCACCTTAGCCCACGGCTGCACACGCAGGTCAACCCGACCGTCAGCTGGCGCCGCCTTTTCCGCAGCTTTGTCTTGCCCCCTTTCGGCGACGGGCTGGGAAGGCGCGGCAACGGGCAAGTCCGCCTTAGGTGCGTCTGCCGGCGACTGCGCCGCCGGACCGACCTCAGCCGGCTTCTCAGCAGGTGCGGCGGTCGGAGTTTCGCCCCTTTCCGACGACGGCGTCGTCTTGACGTCGTCCGGCTTGCTGCTTGACGCGGGCGGTGTCGTGGTGGCTGACGACGCGCCCGGATCAGCCGCACCGCCACCCCGGCCACTCATCGTCAAGTAGACTGCGGCTCCCAAGACGGCAACCGCGGCCACGGCGACAAGCACTTTGGGCAGCGCGTTGCTGTCACCCGCGCGAGCAGGCACTCTCGGCACTTTCGTGCCCTGTCCGTCAGAGGCGGATCCGCCCTGCTTTTTGCTGTCACCTGTGGGTGACACGGGCCCCAAAGTGATTGGCCCCGCCCGCTTCGAGGGCTCCGAGAGCAAATCGGCTAGTGGGTCGGACGCCACGGCAGGAGAAGCGCCATTCGCGATCGCCGCCGATGCAGTCGCGGCACCCTTCGCAGCAACCGCTGTTGCGGCATTTGTTGGCGGGGGCGCTGGGGCCGCCTTGCCCGCGGCAGTGGCAACCGCAGCGGAGGCAGCATCTCGCTGCTCGAGTGGCACGTACCCGGTGCGCATGATGACCGTCGAGCTGACTGGCGTGGTTACCCACCCGAGAGCCGTGCGCAGCTCGTCAATCGACTGAAAGCGATTCTCCGGCAGCACGGCGAGACATTTCATGACAGCGGCACAGAGGTCCGGCGAGAACTTCCCCCCCGTCACAGCGGCGACATCCTTGAGTGGGTCGGTCATCATCCGCGAGATCGCCTGCACGGGCACCTTTCCGGTCATCGCGTGGTAGAGCACACCGCCAACGGCGTAGATGTCAGTCCAGGCCCCCTGCTGCATGGAGCCGTCGTCTGAATACTGTTCGATAGGCGCGTACCCTGGCTTGAGAACCGTCGTCAGCGCCTGCGTCATGCCACCGATGATGCGCCGCGCAGCACCAAAATCCATCAGCACCGAACGACCGTTCGGCAAAACCATGATGTTGTCGGGCGCGACGTCGCGGTGGTAGCAACGTTCGTTGTGCAATTCCTGAAGCGCCAGTAGAACGGGATCGAGCGTTTCGCACAACCACTGTTCGCTCACGACGTGTGGCGTGGTGCGCAACACTTCACGCAGCGTCACGCCCCGGTAGTAGCGCATGGCCATATACGCCGTACCATTGGCCTCCCAGAATCGAAAGACCTCTACCAGACCTGGGTGCGAAAACCGCGCCAGCATCTTCGCTTCATTGATGAAGCTCGACAACCCCGCGTTGAACGTTTTGTTGTGTTCAAGCGACCGAACCTGCACGGATCCTTCCGAGTTACGTCCGGCGAAGGCCGCGGGCAGATACTCCTTCACCGCCACGATGCGCTCAAGGCTGGAGTCCCGGGCGCTGTAGACGATTCCGAATCCGCCCTCACCAATCACACCGGTGATCTCGAATTCTCCCAGCCGAGCCCCGACCGGCAAGGCACTGGATGCAGTGACGCCATTGCTACTCATGATTGCTGCTCGCTAAACCGGAACATCATTGCGATTCCATCGTTGGGCAGATACTACTCAAATCGGTGCGAAACAGTAATAGTTTTGTTGGGCACGACCTCAATTTCACGCACTACCGGCGCTGCCGGCGGGTTAATGATCTCGATCTTGTGCTTACCCGCAGGCAACGTCACCTCAGTCAACGCCATGACCGTGCCTTTGGCTATCCCATTGATGTCGATACGACCGCGTGCAGGCTTGACGTCAAACGCCACTTTGCCGTCACCCGTCTGGGGCGGAGGCGTTTGAACCAAGCTGGGTGTGGGCGTTGCCGCCGCAGGTGCATCCGTCGCATTGGTAGAGGGCTTGACGCCCGCCGCCGAGGGAAGTGCATCCGCGCCAGCCTTCGGCGCGGAAATGGGGGGCTCGCTTGCGCCAGACGGCGCCGCGCCACGTCCAAACCACACTGCGGCGGCGACCGCCGCCACGGTGATTGCAGCCGCCGCTCCGTACACACCCGCGCGCGTCTGCCTCGTCTCTCCGCCGCTCGTTCGTCGAGACGGTTCCCCGGCGATGACCGGTTCGGCGCGGGGGGGGATCGCCTGCGGCTCCTCAAACGGCGTCTCACTGCGTAGGTTTGCCGCGTCGGCCTTGTCCTTCTTCGCGTCTGGATCCAGCCAGACTTGGGTGGTTGGCACGGTGACGACTTGCTGCGCCGCCGTAACATTCCATCCCAGAGCATCGCGAAACGCCCGAACTGTCTGGAAACGCTGGTCGACGTGCACATTCAGCGCCTTTTTGACAGCCTCAGAGAACGCTTCAGAAAACTTGTCGCCAGTCACCTGGTTGACCGTTTGTAGCGGGTCCGAAAGGATCCGCGAAACAGCCTGCAACGGCGGTTTCCCCGTCGCCAGGTGATACAGCACACCGCCTAGCGCGTACACATCCGTCCAAGCACCCTGCCGCATCGAGCCATCGTCACTGTACTGTTCTACCGGCGCGTAGCCAGGCTTGAGCACGGTAGTCAGGGCCTGGGTCGCGTCACCAATCAAGCGACGCGCAGACCCGAAGTCGAGCAGGACCGAGCGCCCCTCGGCAAGCATGATGTTGTCGGGCGCGATATCTCGATGAAACACCTGTTCCCGATGCAGCATATCCAGCGCGTCAAATATCGGCGCCATGACCTCGGCGATGCGCTGCTCATCAAACGTTTGCCCCCCCGTTGCAAGCACCTGCCGGAGCGTCTCACCTCGATATAAACGCATGGCCATGTAGGCCGTGCCATTGCCTTCCCAGAAGCGGAACACCTCGACCAGTGCCGGATGAGCGAATTTCGCGAGCATCTTGGCCTCGTTGATGAAGCTCTTTAGTCCAGCCTCGAACGTCGCCTGATGGTTTGCCGCCCGAACGGCGACCCGAACACCGTCCACACGTCCAGCGAATATCGCCGGCATGAACTCTTTCAATGCAACGATGCGATCGAGCGACGTGTCACGCGCCTGATACACGATTCCGAAGCCGCCCTCGCCGATCAAGCCGACAATTTCAAACTCAGCGACGCGCGTTCCAATCGGCAGACAATTCGCATGCGTGGCAAGCAATGGACTGGACGTAGTCGTCACTCGGGACCTCGTTGATTCCTTACAGGAAGAACCATAACAGTTCTCGCTTGGTGCCGCCACAGTCGGGCAACCGATAGCCACGGTTGGACCGCGCAATCTGTGACTCTGTCCACCTATGCAACACACCGACACGGCGCATTGCGCCTCACGCATGCATAGACGCAAGACGCGCGCAAAGCGCGTCAGAGGCTTGTAAATTCAACCGAAGTTGTCGATATCAATAAACTGGTGGGCACCGGGGTGTTCGCTTGCACCGGGCAAGCGCCTCACGTGTGGCTGCCCATGGGCACCCCGCTTTGGCTGGCCAGCCACAACTTGGCAGAGAGGGAGCGCCGTCAGTCGCTATCGGCCGCGGCGATACTCGTCTAAAACGCCAGACCGAGCTGCGCAGCAGTCCTTACCAGCGTGCTGCCCACGACTTTGCCACGAAATTCGGCCGTTGCGGCGGCTCTCCCGTCGTAAAACAGTTGAGAAGGCGCGCCCTTCTCGTTGCCAAGCGACGTCACTTCGATCACCTGGACCTGAAACGTCTTACGCTGGACATCGACGACATTGGTGATCTTTGCCTTGACATCAAACACGTAGGTCACGCGCTGGCAGGCACTCCCGGTGCCGGCCGCCGTCACACAATAGGTGTACTCCTGACGGTACGGCGCGGTGCCGCCGACCAGTGATCGGGCAACAGCGACCAATTCCTCCTGAGCTTTTGATGCCGCTTCAACGCGACGTTTTTCGCGATCCTCCCAAGCTGCGATCTTTTGCCTAGCCCAGACATGGCGACCGCACTCGTCGTCCGGAAACGAGTCTACAAAGCGCTTCAGCGCCGCTTTGTCGCGGGCGGCGTTGTACGCCGTGGCGCACAGATCCGCCCGGGACGGGCCCGCCGCCGCCGCAAGCGCGTCCGCGGCTGCCTTCGACGGCAGCACGATCGGCACCGGGGCATCGGTCGCGGTCGCCTCATTGCCGGCCGCTTCGGCGAAAAAGATCATCTCGCCATTCGCCGTGGGACGGCCTGCCGCGAATTCACCTTCGAAACGGTCACCGGATCCCCAGCGCATGATACCGCGTCCATACGGAACTCCGTCGCGTACCTGGCCCGTATAGGAATCACCCGTTGCGAAAAGAATATCGCCGCGACCGGTCGCCTGATCATCTCGCCAGTCCCCGTCGTAAGACCCGCCGTTGGGAAAGCGCATATTGCCTTGACCTTCGCGCCGGTTGGCTTTCCACTCGCCTTCGTAGCGCAAGCCACTGCCCCATTCCGCGACGCCCTTTCCCTCGCGGGAACCGCGGATCCACTGACCCGAGTAGCTGTCACCGTTCTTGAGTTTCAGTGTCCCGCTGCCGGTGCGCTCGCCGTTGACGAAGTCCCCTTCGTACACGTCGCCGTTCGCGAACGTCAGCGTGCCTCTGCCTTGCTGGATGTCCTGCGCCCAGTCACCGACATAGCGTTGGCCGTCGGCCCACACGTAGATGCCACGACCTTCGCGCTTGCCTTCGGCCAGTCGACCTTCGAAGCGACGCCGATCGTCGTACTCAATCACGACGTCCCCACTCATGGCTTGCGTCACCGGATGCAAGACGACGCGACCGGTATAGAAGGCGTCACCGAGTCGCTCGCGATTCAGCACCATCTCCGTCGGTTTGCTAGCGCCCCCAGATGGCAAAGGCCGCAGCGCAGGCGTTGCCGCTTGCGCAGCAGCTTGTTCGTGAGCGCGCAACAAACTCGGCGGCGCGTCTTCAACGCACGTGCCTGCGTCGCAGGGTCTGAGTCGATCCTGGCGAGTCAGCACGCCCGATCGGAACTGCCCGCGCAGAATATAGGCAAGGCGACCACCACTGAACGCGAACAAATCCCCCACGCCATCTGCAGCGCCGCCGGCGCACTCACCGCTCCACGAAACGGTCATTTGCGTGACTGCTGGTATCCCCAACAAGCGGCACTGCGATTTGAGATCGCGCGTATCGGTCAGAGTCGGCGATTGGGCTACGGCCACCGCAGACAAAAGCAGCGCGCTCAACATGATGAGGCGCTGAGAGGGAATTAAAGGCGCGTTGGTTCCCATTGCAGGGGAATTATCACTCACGCACTCCAATCACGATGCATTCACGCCGGAAGCCCGCGCACTCGGACAACAAAAAAGCCGCATTTCTGCGGCTTAGCTGTCGTGGCGTCCCCAAGGGGATTCGAACCCCTGTTACAACCGTGAAAGGGTCGTGTCCTAGGCCTCTAGACGATGGGGACGTAGGAACTTCCAGTTTGCTTTGGTGGAGGTAAGCGGGATCGAACCGCTGACCTCTACAATGCCATTGTAGCGCTCTCCCAGCTGAGCTATACCCCCAAGCAAGACTTAAATTATAGTCACAAACCTAGTTGCTTTGCAAGCGCAGTTCGCCAGATTGCGAAATTCTTTTGCTCCGGGTGATTGTCGCGCTGCATCCGCAATTCGGTAGCCAATTCGCGCCACGACTCTGCGGTCGTTTCGTCTCGAAACAACAGACTGTATCGTTGCAGGCCGAACATAGATCGTTCGTTCGAACGCAGCGGCAGCGCAATTAGGAGTGGCGCTGTCAACCCGGCAATGCTGGACGTCATGGAGTCGCCGTCGGTTGCGCTAACCGCTTCAGCGCGATTCACGTCACGGTTGCGTTGCAGCAACGCAACCATGGCGCCCAGCGAGTCACCGCAGCGCGCCCCGAAAGGACGTCGAGCCACGACAATGGCCGCTAAAGCAAGAATCACCAACGAAGCATAGGCCCCCGACCGTAGCGCGCCGCATGCTGCCAGCGCAGTGAGTGCCACAGCAACAAGGCGGACGCGCTCGCGCAGCGTCATCGTGCAGTCGAGCTAGCCGCTTTCTCTGCTTTCTGCTTGGCAAGCAGCAACCAGGTATCGATGGCGACATCAGGGTTCAACGAAATCGATTCGATACCGCGCTCCACCAGCCACGCCGCGAGATCGGGGTGGTCGGATGGACCCTGCCCGCAGATGCCGACGTAACGATTCAGCTTGCGGCAGGCGTCAATCGCAAAGCCGAGCATCTTGCGAACGGCTGGATCACGTTCGTCAAAGATTGACGCAATGGACCCACCTGAGTCTCGATCAACCGCCAGCGTAAGCTGCGTCAGATCGTTGGAGCCGATGGAGAAGCCGTCAAAATGTTGCAGGAATCCCTCCGCAAGCAACGCATTCGATGGTACTTCGCACATCATAATCAGGCGCAGGCCACGCTTGCCTCGTTCAAGCCCGTGCGCTGCCAGCGCCTTGACCACCGCTTCTGCCTCGCCGGTAGTACGAACGAAGGGGATCATCACCTCTACATTGTCGAGTCCCATCGTCTCGCGCACATAACGGAGCGCTTCGCATTCGAGCGCGAAACAATCGCGGAATTCCGGCGCCACGTAGCGTGACGCCCCCCGGAATCCGATCATCGGGTTTTCTTCGTGCGGCTCGTAGCGATCGCCCCCCAGCAGGTTGGCATACTCGTTGGATTTGAAATCGCTCATACGCACGATCACCGGCCGTGGCGCAAACGCTGCAGCGATGGTCGCGATACCCTCACTCAAACGCTGCACGAAATAGTGCCGCGGGGAGTCATAGCCCTGGATGCGCGACGCAACCTCAGCTTTCAGCTCGGCAGGAAGGGCGTCAAACTCGAGCAGCGCGCGCGGATGAATGCCGATTTGACGATTGATGATGAACTCCAGCCGGGCCAAGCCCACACCGTGGTTTGGCACCTGGGAGAACGCGAACGCCAAATCGGGGTTGGCAACATTGAGCATCACTTTGGTCGGCGCAGGCGGCATGTTGTCCAGCGCGACCTCGCTGCGTTCGAATGCCAGTTTGCCCTCGTAAATGCGTCCTGTATCACCTTCGGCGCAGCTCACGGTGACCATGTCTCCCGTGGAAAGCGTGTCCGTCGCATCGCCGCAACCAACCACCGCTGGAATACCGAGCTCGCGCGCGATGATCGCTGCATGGCAGGTGCGGCCGCCACGGTTGGTGACAATCGCGCTGGCCCGCTTCATCACGGGCTCCCAATCTGGATCGGTCATGTCAGCCACCAGCACATCGCCCTCTTTGACAATGTCCATTTCGGCCGCGCGACGAACAATGCGTACTTGTCCCTGGCCGATCTTCTGCCCGATCGCCCGGCCGCTGGCAACCACGTTGCCCTGGGCCAGCATGTGATAACGCACCAGCGTACGGTGGCTATCGTCGCGCGATTTGACCGTCTCCGGACGCGCCTGCAGGATGTAAATCTTCCCGGTCGCGCCGTCCTTGCCCCACTCGATGTCCATCGGTCGGCCGTAGTGCTCTTCGATGATCAGCGCGTAGCGCGCCAACGTCTCGACTTCAGCATCACTTAGCGAAAAACGCGAACGATCAGCAGCGCAGACATCTTCCACGTGCGTTGACCTACCCGCTGTCGCTTCGCTGCCGAACACCATTTTTTGCATCTTGCTACCGAGGGTGCGGCGCAGGATCGCGGGTCTGTTCGCACGAAGCGACGGCTTGAAGACGTAGAACTCATCGGGATTGACAGCGCCCTGCACCACCATTTCGCCGAGACCGTAGCTCGAAGTGACAAACACGGCTTCACGGAAACCCGATTCGGTATCCAGAGTGAACATCACACCTGCAGCGCCCGTGTCAGAACGCACCATTTGCTGGATGCCCGCGGAAAGCGCAACCGGGATATCTCCGTAGCCAGTGTGCACGCGGTACGCAATCGCCCGGTCGTTGTAAAGGCTGGCGAACACGCGACGAACAGCGTCAAGGATCGCCGGCACACCAACGATGTTGAGGTACGTTTCCTGTTGACCGGCAAAACTCGCGTCGTGCATGTCTTCAGCCGTCGCTGACGAGCGGACGGCCCAACTGATGGGCCCACCCGCGTCGGTTTGAAGGGCGGTGACCGCAGCGTAGATACCTTGCTCCAGTTCGGCGGGCAGCGGCGCAGCCTCAATCCAGCCACGAATTTCGGCGCCTGCGCTGGTCAACGCCTGAACGTCGTCAACATCAAGTCCATGCAACCTTTTCGCGACGCGTTCCGTCAGTGAATTGACGCGCAAGAACTCGCGAAACGCTTCAGCACTGGTCGCCAAGCCGCCTGGGACCTGGACGCCTTTGTGCGCGAGGTTGCCGAGCAATTCGCCGAGTGACGCATTCTTGCCCCCGAAGTCGGGGACGTCATTCATCCGGAGTTCATCCAACCAGCGTAGAAGGCGGGGATTAAGTGGCGTGTTGCTTCGCGACATGGAACCTCCGTGAGATGACGAGAGGGATTCTAGCGAAGCCGCGCGCGACAATGTTGCGGCGCACAAAAAAATATCTTGACTAGAACGGAGACGATGTCGAGCTGCTTCCCCTCGCGTCGCCCGAATCCGACACGGCATCTCGCAGTTTGTTGTAGAGGTCAGGGTGCTTGTCGCGCAAAAACTCGATGATCTGGATGTCTTCCTTACGCACTGAACTCAGATCCACGCCTTCGAGGTGAACCAGTCGCAACAACTCCGTCACAGGTTTGGGCATGTCGCGCCCAGCCTCGTAACGCGAGCCACCGCTTTGCGTCACGCCGATTTTTTGCCAGAACTCCTCCTGATTCAAGCCGAGTTTTTGACGTATTTCGCGAGGGTTCGCGATCTTCTGAAAAAGACTCATCGTGCCTCTGCCTCCAAAACCTCAAAATTGCAGACAACGCAGCACGGAGCACGTTCGCGGTGATCGCGCACAAAATATGTCTGCTTTATGCCAAATGCATAGCGATTATAGTCGGCAAACCCATGCGGCACGCTGCCTGATGACGTTTCTATAATGAAATTCATGGCATTTGTTGCGGATCTCCACTGTCATTCCTGCCATTCCGATGGCACATTGGGTGTCGCCGACCTGTTTGCTCTGGCGGCATCCCGTGGCGTGCGACTCATCGCCCTCACCGATCACGACGAGCTGTCCGGATTGTTCGCCGCACGACAATCAGCCACGCAACACCAGATTCAAATGGTATCTGGCGTGGAAATTTCGGCGGCCTGGGCTGGCAAGTCAGTCCATATCGTCGGTTTGCGTCTGAATGAATCGCACCCTGCGCTGGTTGGCGCACTTCGCCGCGCCCGGGAAGAGCGCCTTGTTCGAGCCGAGGCGATGGACGCTGCGTTCGTCGCCGCCGGCATCGACGGCGCACTCAAGGGTGCACGCGCATATGCACCCAATCCAGCGTTGATTTCACGCACACACTTTGCCCGATACCTTGTAGATCGGGGCGTTTGCGGTGCGGTCAGCGAAGTATTTTCGAGATTCATGAAGCCCGGCAAACCAGGCTACGTCCCGCACGACTGGATGCCGATGGCTAGCGCGATTGAACTGATTCATGCCGCAGGAGGGCGAGCCGTGCTGGCACACCCCGCCCGCTTTGATGTCGACGCGACAGCCGGTCCGGAGGCGCTGATCAAGGCTTTCGCAGACGCAGGCGGCGACGGCCTTGAGGTCGTTTGTGCCGCACATAAGCCACCGGAGTGGGCGCGCTACGGCGCCCTCGTCCGCAAGTACGGGCTGCTCGCTTCGGTCGGAAGCGACTTCCATTCACCCACCGAAAGTCGCGTGAAATTTGGCGACTTACCGTTTCTCTCCCCCTCACTTACGCCAGTCTGGCACGATTGGCCCGAAGCAAAGGCCTTGCATGCCTAACCGGCGTTCTGTTTTTTTTGTCTCTGATCGCACTGGCATCACGGCCGAAGCGCTCGGAAATTCTCTGTTGACGCAGTTTGACGGCTTTGACTTTCGCAAGACCACAATCCCGTTCGTCGACAGCGACGAAGCCGTGGATCGTGCGATGGCGCAAATTGATGCTAGCCACGTCGCCGATGGCAAACGCCCCATCGTGATCAGCTCGATCGTGAACGAGCAGTTGAGCCAGCGAATGCGCAATTCCGACGCGCTGGTGCTGGATTTCTTTCAGATCTTCATTTCCCCGCTCGAGCAGGAACTTGGCGCCAAGAGTTCACATGCGGCGGGCCGTTCGCATGGCTTGCGCAATCCAGGCGAGTATTTCACGCGGATTGAGGCGATCAACTATGTGCTTGCCCATGACGACGGTCAGAGCATCAAGGAGCTCGATCGGGCACAGGTGATTCTCGTCGGAGTGTCGCGCTGCGGCAAGACGCCTACGTCACTCTATCTCGGATTGCAATGCGGTATCCGCTGCGCCAATTTTCCGCTTACGCCTGACGATTTCGAGCGTGGCGCGTTACCGGACTCTATTGTCCGCATGCGCGACAAGTTGTTTGGCCTGACGATCGCTCCCGACCGATTGCAGGCAATCCGTAACGAGCGCAAGCCGAACTCAAAGTATTCCAGCACCGAGCAGTGCCGCTATGAAGTCGCTGCTGCCGAGCGCATGATGCGCGACGCAAAAATCCCAGTCCTCAACACATCGACAAAATCGATTGAAGAGCTGGCGACGACGATCCTGCTTGAGCGCAAGCTGGAACGACATATTTTCTGACCAACCGGATCGACTTCATTCCCCCAGCCTACACACGGCCTGCGTCGGAGTGATGAATCCCCGCCACAGGACGCACGGCATCGTCAATGGGGGTGGCGTCTGGTTTGCGCGAAAGCTCAACCGTTGCACGGAGACCGGGTGCTCCTTGCTCCACGTCACGCCGGTTTTTCAGCACTAGACGCGCGCCAACGGCGCTACAGATATCGCGGCAAATGACCAGACCGAGGCCACTCCCGGCGTTCGGGTCGCCCGATGCGAAAGGCTCAAACAACTTAGCTTCACGCTCGGCGTCAATCCCCGGTCCACTGTCCCAGACCGACATCAGCACCGTGCGCCCGGCGAGCACGATATCGATGCCCATCGCGGCGCCAATCGGCGTATGGCGAATCGCGTTGCTCACCAAGTTCCGGAACAGTTCACGCAGCATCCACTCGTGACCGTCAACGATGATCGGTTCGTCGTCCGGCGCATCCAGCGCAAAATCGATGGACTTTGCCGCGAGCAGCGGCGAGACTTCGACCGCAATGTCTCGCGCCACGCGAACCAGCTCAGTCTCCGCCGGCAGTCCGCCGGGGTCGTCCTCAAGTTGCGCGACCTTCGCCAGCGCCAGCATCTGGTTTGCCACCCTCGTCGCACGGTCAACTGACTGCGATAGCTCTGCGAACGCGACTTCAGGAGACATGTCACCTCGCTGCGCGTTCTGGACCTGAGCTTTAAGCACGGCTAGCGGGGTGCGCAATTGGTGTGAGGCGTCGCGAACAAAGCGTTGCCGGCTGTCCAAAACCCGCTTGAGGCGTGCCATCACCTCGTTCAACGCCTCAACGATCGGACGGAGTTCGCGCGGCGCGGGGGCAGTGACGGGCGCCAACGAATCGGGCTCACGCTGCAACAGTTCGCGACGTAGTACCGAAATCGGACGGAGACCTCGCCCGATCAACCACCAAATCAGCACGCCAAGAATCATCAGGAAAATCACCTGTCGATCCAGCGTCGAGACCAGCGCCTGCTGCGCCAGACCTTTGCGGAGCTCGAGCGTCTCGGCCACCTGTACGGTCACCATACGATACGAGCTTCCGTCGTACACCGGCTGCAACAATGCGGCCACACGCACCGGTTCGTCCTCGAATTTGTCCTCGTAGAACGACGCCAGTGCCGCGTAGGGCGAGCGTTTCGGGAACAGACCGTTGTGTGGCGGCAAGTCCGCATAGCCAGAGAGAAACCCGCCGTCGAAATCGCTGACGCGATAGACAATGCGACCGCGTGTAACTGCCTCGAACACTTCCAGCGTAGCGTATGGCAGTGACGCGCTCAGTTTGTTGTTTTCGAATTTGACCGTGTCGCCAATCGCGCGCGCCGACGCCAGCAACGTTCGATCGTAGGCGACGTGAATCGACTGCAGCGTGTTCTGGTAGATCACCGTCGTGTCGATGACCAAAAACGTCACCAGCGCGCCAAGAATCAGCACGGCAAGACGCCGGCGAATGGAGAGTTCCTGCATGGCGCGACGGTGGAAACGCCTAGGCGTCGCGTTTCTCGCGAATCAGGTAGCCGACCCCGCGCAGCGCGACCAGCTCAACCCCCAGGCCCGCGATCTTTTTCCGCAGGCGATAGGCGACGACTTCGATCGCATCAGGCTGAGCGTCCCGACCATCGGCGAATACTTTCTCCCATAGCCTCTCGCGTGTTACCGCGTGCGCCGGACGTTCAAGCAGGGCCGAAAGCATGGCGTATTCGCGCGCGGAAAGCTCAATCGCTTCACCGTTGGCATAACAAACTCCGGCCTTTTCGTCGATCAGCAGCGCACCGAAATCAATTCGGCCACCAACGCTTGCTGTGCCGGCGCCGCTACGCCCACGTCGCAGCAACGCGTGCAGTCGCGCCTCAAGTTCGTCCAAGTCAAACGGCTTCGACAGATAATCGTCGGCCCCAAGTCGCAACCCTTGAACACGATCGCCCACAGTCCCGCGCGCGGTGAGCACAATGACCGGTGTGGCGATGCTGCGGTCGCGAATCCCGCGCAACACCTCGAGCCCGTCGAGCTCGGGCAAGCTCAAATCGAGCACGATCGCAGAGAAAGACTCGCTACTGGCGCGCTCCAGCGCCGAGACCCCATTGGTCGCCTGCGCCACATTGAAGCCGCGCCGCGAGAGGGCCAACGCCAGCGCCTGAGCCAGTGCCGGATCATCCTCAACCACCAGTAGCCGGGCTTTTTCAGACGAAGTATTCATTCAGTCACTTCCCCAAAGCGCACGCATTCTCTGCCCGTCGCACACCGTCAGCCTCCTGACAGTGCACCCCCCTAGCATCGGTTGCATGGTCACACAGAACGTCCGCAAGCCATTGACAACGGTCATGTTAGCGCGCTTGACTGTTCTTCTGGCGGCCGCCTGTCTCGCGCTACAGCCCGGCCTGTCGCGCGCGCTTGACCGCGTGCAATTCGTCGTTGGCAGCAACCCAGGCGGTGGTTACGATCAAACCGCCCATGCATTGGCGCAAGCCATGCAGGAGGCGGGCGTGCTCAAGAACGCCAGCTTCGACCACCGTGCCGGCGGTGGTGGCGCGATCGCACTGGCGCATTTCACCGCCACGTTTAAGGCCGACACCCATGTGCTGATCATCGTCGGCGCGGCGATGGTGGGCGCGATTTTGCAAAACAAGCCCCCTGTCGCGCTGGCTGAGGCAACGCCGATCGCCCGATTGATTGACGAATACAGCGCGTTTGCGGTGCCGGCGAATTCACCCATTCGCTCGATGAAAGACGTCGTCGAGATGATGAAAAAGGACCCGCAAAGCGTCAAATGGGGCGGCGGCTCGCGCGGTTCGGTGGACCAGATCGCGATTGCGCAGATCGCGAAAGCTGCTGGCCTCGACGTTAACAAGATCAATTACGTGCCGTTTCAGGGGGGTGGAGAGGCCGCCGCGGCGATTGCCGGCGCCCACGTCACCGTGGGCACGTCCGGTTGGAACGAACTCGCACCGCTGATCCGGAGCGGAAAGCTCCGCGCAATCGCCATCAGTTCGCCCGCTCGGCTCGTCGGAAACGACACGCCCACGCTCCGCGAGCAGGGATACGACGTTGAGATTCGCAATTGGCGCGGCGTCTACGCGGCCAGAGGACTCAGCGTCGAGCAGCGGCGGCGTGTCACACGCGCGGTGGTCGCCGCAACCCAACAAAAATCATGGGTCGCGGCACTGGAACATAACGCCTGGCAGCCAACGCTCTTGACAGGCAACGAATTCGCACGCTTCGTGACCGACGAGCACACGCGGATCGAAGCGCAAATGCGCCAGGTCGGCTTGCTACGCTGACTGGGCCTGCTGCGATCGCTGCCGCAGCAACTCAAACATCGCAATAGCGCCCGCCGTCGCGACATTCAGCGACTCGATACCACGCATCATCGGGATGCTCAAACCTCGGGTCAGCACGCCATAGATCGCCTCGCTCAAGCCATGCCCCTCGTTGGAAAGCACCAGCGCAGTGTCTGGCGAGGCGGTCGCGCCGTAAAGTGACACGGTCTGCACACCACGCAAGCTGCGCGGCAACATCGCCCAGCGTTCACCACGAAACGCCTGAAGCGCGCCCGGCAGATCCACCTGCTCAATCACCGACAGGTGAAAGTGCGCGCCCTGCGCCGCCCTCAGTGTTTTCACGCTCCACGCAAACGCACACCCCGAGGACAGCCACACCTGCGCAACGCCTGCGGCAGCGGCGGAGCGTATCAGTGTGCCGACGTTTCCCGGATCTTGCACCTCATCCAACGCCAGTACGCACCCGGATGTCGCCAATTCCACCGTCGGCGGCGTCGCGGCAATCGCCAGTACACCCGACGGGCTGTTCAGCGTCGACAGACCGTCGAAAATCGGCGCCGCGACCCGAACTACCTCGTTCGCACCCGCTGCGAGCCTGGCCTGCGACGGCGAGATCGCATCACCGTTGTCACGAATTGCGAGAATCTCGAGCCTTCCAACGTGTTCGACATAGCTCTGCGCGAGATGCTCGCCTTCGAGCAGGCACTTTCCGTCCCGCTTGCGCGCGGGCGCAGATCGCGATAGCGCCGCGAAGCGCTTGACCACAACGTTGTCGCGCGAAGTAATGGTTTTCGGGATAGTCATGGCAATACACCGCAGCGCGCCCATCAGCGCTTGCCTGACGGGTCCTTCACCTGAATCAAGGTTTCGCCTTTCTTGACCATCCCGAGTTCGCTGCGAGCGCGTTCCTCAATCGCCTCGCCGGCCTTTTCGAGGTCGCGCACGTCGGCGTCGAGAACCGCATTTTTCTGCTTCGCGTCCTCGTTCTTCGCCTTCAAATCGGAGAGCTCTTGCTCAAGCGCGTGAGCGCGTGGCACCGAACCTTTGTCGAACCAGAGTTTGTACTGAAGCCCGAGCAGCATCAGCACCAGCACCGCGAAAATTACGCGTCCGATCATGCCAACGTTGCCGGGTTGATTGAGTCTGTGGTCCGCCGGGAACACAGCGTTAACGCATGAACCGCGCAAAAACATCGGCGCCCGCGTAGCTCGCCACGTCGCCCAAATCTTCTTCAATACGGATCAATTGGTTGTACTTGGCCGTGCGATCGGAGCGCGACAGCGAGCCCGTTTTGATCTGGCCCGCGTTGGTGCCCACCGCGAGATCCGCAATCAAAGAATCTTCGGTCTCCCCGGAGCGATGCGAGATCACGTTGGTGTAGGCCGCGCGCTTGGCCATCTCGATGGCGGCGAACGTTTCCGAGAGTGTCCCGATCTGATTGATCTTGATCAGGATCGAATTGGCAACGCCCTTCTGGATGCCTTCACGAAGGATTTTGGTGTTGGTGACGAAGAGATCGTCGCCCACCAATTGCACCTTCTTGCCGAGCTTGTCAGTCAGCAGCTTCCAGCCGTCCCAGTCGCCCTCGGCCATCCCGTCTTCGATGCTCACGATCGGATAGCGCGCCGCCCAGTCGGCCCACAGATCAACCAGTTCGGCGCTGGTCAGCGAGCGGCCTTCACCTTCGAGGTGATACTTGCCCTCCTTGTAGAACTCGCTGGCGGCGCAGTCGAGGCCCAGCGCGATCTGCTCGCCGGGCTTGTAACCGGCCTGCTCGATTGCCTGAATCAGGAGCGTCAGCGCTTCTTCGTTTGATTTCAGGTCCGGGGCGAAGCCCCCCTCGTCACCCACCTGGGTCGGCCAGCCTTTACTGTCGATCAGTTTCTTGAGCGTATGGAACACCTCAGCGCCCCAGCGCAGCGCCTCGCGGAAGCTTGGCGCGCCGACCGGAAGAATCATGAATTCCTGCAGGTCAACCGAGTTGTTGGCGTGGGCGCCGCCGTTGATGACGTTCATCATCGGCACCGGCAGGCTCATCGGGCCAGCGCCGCCGAAATAGCGGTAGAGCGGCAAGCCAGCATCCTCAGCCGAGGCCTTCGCCACCGCGCAGGACACCGCCAGCATCGCGTTGGCACCCAGCCGGGATTTGTTCTCGGTGCCGTCAAGATCGATCAGCACACGGTCCACGCGTGTCTGCTCCTCGCCGTCGAGGCCGAGCAGCGCCTCGCAAATTTCGGTGTTGACGTATTCGACGGCCTTTTGCACGCCTTTGCCCAGATAGCGGCTCTTGTCGCCATCGCGCAGCTCAATCGCCTCGCGCGAGCCGGTCGATGCGCCGCTCGGAACCGCGGCCCGGCCGGTGGCACCGCTTTCCAGAACCACATCGGCTTCGACGGTAGGGTTGCCACGCGAATCGAGAATTTCGCGGGCGATGACGTCAACAATGGCGCTCATATTTTTCCTGTCAGCAACGAATACGAATCAAAAATGCTTTCGCCGGGCCGGCGATCTGCCGCCGGTCGCGACGCGGTTCCGCTACCCCTAGAGTTTGTGCGGCCCCGTCAGTGAGTTTTCAGCGAACGGCTGTGCCTTCACCACTCGGTCGATGGCCACCAACTGCTCAAGCAACGCCTTCATGCGCGGCAGCGGCCACGCATTGGGGCCATCGCAGAGCGCCGTATCGGGCGTCGGGTGCGTCTCCATGAACACGCCTGACACTCCTGCCGCAACCGCGGCGCGGGCCAAAATCGGCACGTACTGGCGCTCGCCGCCGCTCGCAGTGCCCAAGCCACCTGGCAATTGAACCGAATGCGTGGCGTCGAAAACAACCGGACAACCCGTATCGCGCATGATCGCCAGCGAGCGCATGTCGCTGATCAGATTGTTGTAACCAAAGCTCACGCCCCGCTCACACACCATGATGGTGTCGGCACCACCGTTCGCCGCTTTGGCTTTGGCGACGACGTTCTTCATGTCGCCCGGGGCCATGAACTGCCCCTTCTTCACGTTGACCGGTTTGCCACTCGCGGCGACCTTCTGGATGAAGTCGGTCTGCCGGGCAAGCAGCGCGGGGGTCTGCAGTACATCAACGACGGCCGCTACGTCGGCAACTTCGTCCTCAGTGTGCACATCGGTCAGCACCGGCACACCGATCTGACGCCGCACTTCGCTCAGGATGCGCAGGCCTTCTGCACGCCCCAGGCCGCGAAAACCCGAACTGCTGGAGCGATTGGCCTTGTCAAAACTGGATTTGAAGATGAAGGGTATGCCGAGCGCCGACGCAATGTCCTTGAGCTGCCCGGCCGCGTCAATCTGCAATTGCACGCTTTCGACCACGCAGGGGCCGGCAATCAGAAAGAACGGTCGGTCGAGGCCGACGTCAAAGCCGCACAGCTTCATGCGGCCGCCTTCTGCCGCGTTGCGTCGCGCTGCGCCATTGCAGCGCCCACGAACGCCTTGAACAGCGGATGTCCGTCTCGCGGCGTCGAATTGAACTCGGGGTGGTACTGCACGCCGAGGAACCATGGATGCACGCTTTGCGGGTATTCCATCACCTCGACGAGGTCTTGTACGGCCGAACGGCCGGACACGACAAGGCCCTTGGCTTCAAACTGCTCAACGTAGTTGCCATTCACCTCGTAGCGGTGGCGATGCCGCTCGTTGATTTCAAGGTTGCCGTACACGCGCGCCGCGAGCGAGCCCGCCTTGAGCGTGGCTTTTTGCGCGCCCAGACGCATGGTGCCGCCGAGGTCCGAGCTTTCGCTGCGCGTCTGCGTGGCGCCAGTAGCGTCCTGCCACTCGGTGATCAGGCCGACCACTGGGTGCGGCGTCTTTGCATCGAGCTCGGTCGAGTTGGCCGCACCAAGTCCGCACACGTTGCGCGCAAACTCGATCAGGGCGATCTGCATGCCCAGACAAATGCCGAGGTACGGCACCTTGTGTTCACGGGCGAACTTCGCTGCAAAAATCTTTCCTTCTGTGCCGCGTTCACCAAAGCCGGGACCGACCAAAATCGCGTCCATACCGGCGAACATTTTCTCGCCCTCGACTTCGATCTTCTCCGATTCGAGGTAGTGAATGTTGACCTTGCAATCGTTGTGGATGCCCCCTGCCTTGAGCGCTTCGTTGATCGACTTGTAGGCATCGATCAGCTCAACGTACTTGCCGACGAACGCGATATCGACCTCGTGCTTGGGACGCAGCGTGCGCTCCACGATGTGCGTCCACGGCGCGAGATTTGCTGGCTTGGCGAGCAGGTCAACCGTGTGGCAGACGATTTCGTCGAGCATCTGATCGTGAAGCAGTTGCGGCACCTTGAAGATCGTGTCGACATCGGGCACCGATATCACCGCACGCTCCTCCACGTTCGTAAACAGCGCGATCTTGCGCTTTTCGTCGTCCGGGACCGGCCGGTCCGAGCGGCACAGCAGCACGTCCGGGAAAATGCCGATCTCGCGCAGCTTCTGAACGCTGTGCTGCGTCGGCTTGGTCTTCAGCTCACCGGCGCTGGGGATGAAGGGCACCAGCGTGAGATGGATGTAGCAGCGGTTGCGACGCCCCACTTCGACGCCCATCTGGCGGATCGCCTCCATGAACGGCAGAGATTCGATGTCGCCGACAGTGCCGCCGATTTCCACCATCAGGACGTCGAGCCCTTCGCCGGCGCTCTTGATCTGGGCCTTGATCTCGTCGGTGATATGCGGGATCACCTGAACGGTGCCACCGAGGTAATCGCCGCGGCGCTCTTTGTTGAGGACGTTCTGGTAGACCTTGCCGGCACTGAAACTGTTGCGTGCCGTCATCTTGCGCGAGACAAAGCGCTCATAGTGACCGAGGTCGAGGTCGGTTTCGGCGCCGTCGTTCGTGACATACACCTCGCCGTGCTGATACGGGCTCATGGTGCCCGGATCGACGTTGATGTAGGGATCGAGTTTGACGAGGGAGACTTTGAGGCCGCGCGATTCAAGAATCGCAGCGAGAGAGGCGGCGGCGATGCCTTTTCCGAGTGAAGACACCACCCCGCCGGTCACGAACACGTATTTGGTCATCGCAAAGACCTTGGCGGGAAAGCACGATTCTACCGGAGCGATTTCATCGCACCGGTCATGCTTCGAGAATGCAGGAGCGACGGGCCAGGCCGCGACGATGCACCGACACCCCGAAGCAAGCATGCGCTGAAGCGAAGCGCCGTTTCGAAGCATTGAACAGCCGATGGCTGCGACCGGGGCACCACCAAAGCATGCGCATCGGGTATTTACATCTTTTTGTGCCTAACGACCGCCGGATGGTCGATACGGCGTGATTTTCTCTTACCTCGACTACATGGAAAATGGACGGCCAACGACAGCCAGTCAGTCGTTTCCACGAAAAGCTGTTGCTTCGCGCCGAAGATTTTCGGTAGTGGGGCCCCGGCCATCCGGTTGCCAACCGGGCGGGCCGAACAGGTAGCCCCCCACTTCGCGCACGGAACGCGCGCGGCGGAGGTCGGCCACGATGTCGATCCATTGCTGAAACACGATGCGCAGCGGATTGTTTGACGTGATCGGCTTCACCCAACCGTAGCGAATCGGCGTCGCGCGGTTTTCCGGGACGTAGGTGCCGAACAATCGGTCGAACACGACCAGCACGCCGCCGTAGTTGGCGTCAAGATATTCAACGTTCGAGGCATGGTGCACGCGGTGCGCCGACGGCGTGTTGAATACGCCCTCCAGCCACCCGAGCCGCGGAATCCACTCGGCATGAATCCAGAACTGATACAGCAGATTCAGCGAGAACGCGAGCACAATGACCTGCGGCGAAAAGCCGAGCCAGGCGATCGGCGTGAATAGCATGAGCGTTAGCGAGAACTTGCCGGTCCAGCCGAGTCGATACGCTGCCGACAAGTTGTACTGGTTCGGCGAATGGTGCACCGCGTGCGTCGCCCAGAACCACCGCACACGGTGGCTGATGCGGTGAAACCAGTAGTACGCAAACTCGACCACCAGAAACAGCGTCAGCCAGGTCCATGGCGAACGCAAATTCCAGTCGACGAGCCGGTGTTCGTACAGCCATTGTGCGCCGGGCAACGCAATAGCCAGCGGCACAAAATCGGTCAAACGGCGTCCGGCCGCAATCGCCAGCGACACCATCGACCCACGCCAGTCGTAGGCTCGACGCGCAACCCACGACAGCACCACCCCCTCAAGCAGCGCGCTGCCTACCGCGACTACGACAACCACCAGATAGATTTTGCGCAGCAGTTCGGCATCCATGCCGCCATTTTGGCGCACTGACGCCGCCACTGCCATCGTTGGGCGCTGCCAGATTGCCCCCATCGGACACCACGCCCGAGCATTTCCGACTACGATGCCGCATGCGTGCCAATCGCCTGCTCTCCATCGTGCTGTTGCTCCAGCTCCGTGTTCGAGTCACCGCCGACGATTTGGCTCGCGAATTTGAAGTGTCCCCGCGCACGATCTATCGCGACATTGACGAACTCTCCGCGGCTGGAATCCCGATTTATGCCGATCGAGGTCCGGGCGGCGGCTTTCAGTTGCTAGACGGCTTCCAGACGCGCTTGACGGGCCTGGCGCGCGACGAGGCAGAAGCGATGTTGATGACCGGTTTACCCGGCCCCGCTGCCGAGCTCGGCCTGGGCGCCGCCGCCGCGCAGGCGCGCCGGAAGTTACTGGCCTCGTTGCCCGCCGCATTGCAAGGCCAGGCGCAGCGCATCGGCACGCGTTTTCACCTCGACGCCGTGGACTGGTATCGCAGCAGCGAGAACGTGCCCCACCTTCCTGCCCTCACCCGTGCCGTGCTCGACCAGCAACGCGTGACGCTGACCTACGCAAGCTGGCGCAGCGCGCGAACGTGGCAAATCGAGCCTCTGGGCATCGTGCTCAAGGGTGGGCATTGGTACCTTGTGGCACAGCCTGCGCTGTCGGAGTCCGGCGCAACGCCAACCCACCCCGCCGCGCCGCGTATCTTTAAAGTGGCCTCGATGACGCAGTGCGTGGTGCAGGATGCGACATTTGCACGACCCGACGCTTTCGACCTCGCGGCGTGGTGGAGCGCCGCGCTGCAGCGATTTGAGCGCGACTTGCGCCCGCTGACCGCGACGGTTCGCGCCACCGCCACTGGCTGTTCCGCGCTCGCCGAACTGGGTGCGTTCGCCGCAACAGCCGTCGCGACCAGCGAGTCCGCCGACGGTTCCGGTGACCGCGTCGTCGAACTACCCATCGAGTCCATCGAGCGCGGCGCGCTGCTGCTGCTGGGCCTCGGCCCGGAAGTCACGGTGTTGGCCCCCGCCGCGCTCCGGCGACGCCTGCACGAGCTGGCGCTCGATGTGGCCCGCCGTTCCGAATAGGGATCGCCCCGACGCCGACGGCAGTCCATCTCGGCGATACTCGCGTGTCAGGAGGACCGATTAAATGACCCAATCCATGTTTCATCGCGCTACGGTGGCCGCCGCCAGCATCTTCGGCGCCACCGCCCTGTTCGTTACGCCGACGGCGCAGGCGCAACAACTCAACCTGCTCTGCAACGCCACCATCGACTGGTGCGAGCTGATGAAGAACAAGTTCGAGGCCGAGACCGGTATCAAGACCAACATGACGCGGCGCAGCTCCGGCGAATCCTATGCGCAAGTTCGTGCGGAAGCGGCCAATCCGAAAATCGACATCTGGTGGGCAGGCACCGGGGACCCGCACTTGCAGGCGGCCGCCGAAGGGCTGACCGAGGTGTACAAGTCGCCAACGCTGCCAAAGCTGCAACCGTGGGCGCGAAAGGTGGCTGACGCCGCGGGCAATCGCACCGTTGGCATTTATCTCGGCGCACTGGGTTTCGCCTACAACGACAAGCTGCTGGCCAGCAAAAAGGTGCCCGCACCGAAGTGCTGGGCCGACCTCGCCGACGCGAAATTCAAGGATGAAGTCCAGATGCCGGATCCGAATTCCTCGGGCACGGCCTACACGATGCTCGCCACGCTGGTGCAGTTAATGGGCGAAGAGAAGGCGTTCGCGTACTTCAAGAGTCTGCACAAAAACGTGAACCAGTACACAAAGAGTGGCGTGGCCCCATCGCAGGCGGTCGGTCGCGGCGAAACGTTGGTGGGCATTTCATTCATGCACGATCTGATGATCGCCAAAGTCGGTGGGTTGCCGGTGACGATCGTCACCCCCTGCGAGGGCACTGGTTACGAAATTGGTTCGATGAGCATCATCAAGGGCGCTCGCAACATGACAGAAGCGAAGAAGTTCTACGAATTTGCGCTTCGTCCCGACATCCAGTCGCTCGGACCACAAGCCAAGTCCTACCAGATTCCGTCGCACACTGAGGCGAAGGTGCCGGCCGAAGCGATCAAACCGAGCGACGTGAAACTGATCGACTACGATCAGGCCAAATACGGTTCGACAGAGACCCGCAAACGGCTGCTTGCACGCTGGGGCAGCGACGTGACCAGCGCGCCAAAGTGACGGCAGCGGCCGCCGCGCCGATCACGGTCGAGGCCATCGCCGCACGTTACCGTGCGGCGCAGCAGCTGGCGCGAGAGGCCGGCGAACACGCCAGCGCGTACTTCCGTCGGCTCGAAACGCTCACCGTCGAATCCAAAGGAACTCAGGATGAGGTGAGCATCGCCGACCGCGACACCGAGGCGTTCATCCGTGCACGGATCGCGGCCACTTTTCCCGATGATGGCGTGCTCGGCGAAGAAGGCGGCGATGACCGCGCTGGCAAGCGCCTGGTGTGGGTGATCGACCCGATTGACGGCACCGCGTGCTTCGTCAATGCGATGTATACGTGGTGCGTCTCAATCGCTGTGGTGGTGGACGGCACCCCTACGATTGGAGCCGTTTACGATCCCAACGCCGGCGAACTTTTCCACGCCGTGTCCGGCGCCTACGCAGCCGTCTCGGGCGGAGCGTGGGTGAATGACCGGCCAGCGCGCGTGAAAGCGGTGCCCGATTTTCGCGGTGGCGTGCTTGGCGTGGGTTTCTCGCATCGCTCAAAGCCGGATGAGTTCACGCCGTTTCTGCACGCGCTGTTAACCAACGGCGGCATGTTCTATCGCAATGGCTCCGGCGCCTTGATGCTGTGTTACGTCGCGGCAGGTCGATTGATCGGCTACTACGAACCACACATCAATTCCTGGGATTGCGTCGCTGCGATCGCCATCATCCAGGCGGCCGGGGGCCGCTGCAACGACTTCCTGGCACACGACGGAATGACTCGCGGCAACCCGATCGTTGCCGCCAGCCACGCACTGTATCCAACGCTCGTCGCGGCGACGGGGAAGCAAATCACCTGAGTGCCGCGAATGCCGAATCCGCACGCGGCGGGCGGCGCGAGAGGCTAACTCAGGTGTTTCTTGAAGTGCTCCAGCGTGCGCTCCCACGAGAGTTTCGCGGCCGCTTCGTTGTAGCGCGGCGTGGAGTTGTTGTGAAACCCGTGCTGTGTGCCTTCGTAGAAGTGCGCCTCGAAACGCGTGCCGGCGGCTTTCATCGCGGTCTCATAGGCCGGCCACATGCCGTTGATGTTCGGGTCGGTGCCGGCGAAATGGATGAGCATGGCCGCCTTGATGTCCGGTACCTTGGCCGTTTCTGCCGCCGCCCCATAGTACGGCGCGGATGCCTGCAGGTCGCCCCCCATCACTGCCGCCAGATAATTGCTCGTGCCTCCACCCCAGCAGAAGCCGGTCACGCCGAGCTTGCCGGTTGACAGTTTGTGCGCCTTGAGCCAGCGCGCGCCGTTCAGCATGTCCGTGCGCAACTTGGCCTGATCCAGCTTGGCCTGCATCGCACGGCCGTCGTCGTCGTTGCCGGGGTAGCCGCCGAGCGGCGCGAGGCCATCGGGCGCAAGCGCAAGATAGCCAGCGACAGCGGCGCGGCGCGCGACGTCTTCGATATAAGGGTTGAGCCCGCGGTTTTCGTGAATGACCAGCACGGCGGGAAACGGCCCCGGGCCGGCGGGCTGCACAAGATAGCCGCGCATTGTTTCGGCATTGCCCCCCGGTGACGGGTAGCTCACATAGTTGGCTTTGATCCGCGTGTCGGTAAAGGAAATCGTCTGCGCGCGGGCGTACTGCGGCAGCAATGAAGTCGCCATGGCCAGCGCGGGAATCCCCAGCGCCGCCAGCGCCGACGCGCGTTTGAGGTATTCGCGGCGGTCAATTCGACCGTGGCAGTACTCGTCGTAGAGATCGTAGACGCGTTGGTCGATCTCGATTTGCGTGACCGGGGCGTGCTGCATGGTGAACTCCTTGAGTATCGGCGTGGAATGCCCACACTGTATCGCTCGCCGGAGCACCGCGATGCCGGGTAAGTCCGATTTGCCTGGTACAGCTTTTCAGCGGAACCGACCAATCAGTGGGGAGGAGCGCGAGAATATTGACGTTGTCGACTTACCGAAAAATTCGCGTGAAACCATTGTTCCGCTGTCGCTAAAGCAAAAAAGTTGTTACTGGAGCGGATGCAGGCCGCAGAGAGGCGGCGAGCGGGATAACGATTGATTAGCAGGCTGCTAGCGCTTGCCGAGATAGGTCGCGATCACTCGCTCGTCGTGGAGCAAATCATCGGCAGGACCTTCCAGGCTCAACTCGCCGGTTTCGAGCACATAGCCGTAGTCGGCCGTCTGCAAGGCGGCGCGCGCGTTCTGTTCCACCAGCAGCACGGACAGGCCAGTCGCCCGCAGCCGCGAGATCGTGGCAAGGATGTCACGGGTAATCAACGGTGCAAGCCCCAGGCTCGGTTCGTCCAGAAGCAACAGCCGCGGCTTGCCGATCAGCGCCCGGCCGACGGCGAGCATCTGCCGCTCGCCGCCCGACAGGGTGCCAGCAAGCTGCGGCAGCCGTTCCTTCAGTCGGGGAAACAGCGCAAACACCTCTTCCATCGTGTTTGACAGCGCGGCGCGCGACTCGCCAGCCCGGCGGCGCGAGAAGCCACCCAGCTCGAGATTTTCAAGCACGGTCATATCGGCGAACAGTTCGCGCTTCTCCGGAACCAGCGACATTCCCATGCGCACCAGCGCCTCGGTGTCACGACCGGTGATGTTTTCGCCAGCGAAGCGTACGCGTCCGCTGGCCGGGAGTAGCCCCATCACGGCCGAAAGCAGCGTTGTTTTGCCTGCACCATTCGGTCCGATCACCGTGGCGATCTTGCCGCTCGGCACTGCGAGCGACACGCCACGCACCGCCTCCACCTGCCCATACGCCACGTGCAGGTCGGACACTTCAAGCAATACCTCGCTCATCTCAGACCCCCAGATAGGCTTCGCGCACTGCCGGGTCGGCCTGGACCGCCTCCGGCAGGCCTTGCGCCAGTTTCTGTCCGAAATTGAGCACCACGAGACGGTCGACGAGGCCCATCACGAAATCCATGTCATGTTCCACGAGCAGCACGGTCATGCCCTCGCCTTTCAGCGTCTTGATGAGTTGCGCCAATTGCTGCTTTTCCGCGTAACGCAGACCGGCGGCGGGCTCGTCAAGCAACAGCAAAATCGGGTCCGCTGCCAGCGCCCGAGCGATCTCGACCACGCGCTGCTTGCCGAGCGGCAGACTTCCGGCCGGGTCGTGTGCATGCTCGGCCAAACCCACCCGTTGCAGCTGCCGCATTGCCTCGGCCAGCGCGGCGGCTTCGTCCGCGCGGTTGAGCTTCAGCGCCGATGCGACGATTCCCTTTGTCCCTCGCAGGTAGGCACCGAGCGCAACGTTTTCAACGACGGTCATGGTCGCAACCAGTTTGACGTGCTGGAAGGTTCGCCCCAAGCCCATGCGCGAGATGGCGCTGGCCGACGCCTTGGTCAATTCCTGCCCCATGAAGCGGATGGAGCCCGCAGTCGCGTCAAGCGCGCCAGAAATCAGATTGAAGCAGGTGCTCTTGCCCGCACCGTTGGGACCGATCAGCCCCACGACCTCGCGTGCCTTGACGTCAAAACTCACGTCGTTCACGGCGACCAGACCACCAAAGGTCTTGCGCGCTTTGTTGACCTCCAGCACGGGCTCACCAGCAGCCGGCATGCTGCGATGTTGCAGTCGATCGCCGGCCTCGGGGAGCGCGCGCTTTGGCGACGGCACAAAGCGCTGCAGAAACGGCATCAGGCCCTCGCGTGCGTGCTGCAGCAGAATGACAAGTAGCACGCCGAACACGATGATCTCGAACTGGCCGGCCTCGCCGAGCAACTTGGGCAACAGATCCTGCAGCCACGTCTTCAGCAGTGTCACCAACGTGGCGCCGAGCACCGCGCCCCACACGCTCACCGCACCGCCAACCACGGCCATGAACAGATACTCAATGCCCTGATTGATGCCGAAGGGCGTGGGATTGACGAAACGCTGCAAGTGCGCGTAGAGCCACCCCGAGAGGCAAGCCAGCAGCGCCGCCAGAATGAACACGGCGGTCTTCATGCGGCCCGGATGCACACCAAACGCCTCGACCATCGTGGTGCCCTGCTTCAGCGCGCGAATGGCGCGGCCCGGCCGTGAATCCAGAAGATTGGCAACACACCAGAGCGCAAGCAACGTCACCAGCCAGATGAAGTAGTAGAAGTGACTTTCCTGTGTCAGGGCCATTCCAAAGAACGACACGGGCGGCACGCCTGTGATGCCGGTGAACCCGCCGAAGCTCTCAATCGTACCCATCAGGAAATACAGCGACATGCCCCAGGCGATCGTCGCCAGCGGCAGGTAGTGTCCGCCCATGGAGAGTGTGATGATGCCCAGGATGTACCCGATCACCAGCGTGATGGCAAGGGCGATCACCAGCGTAACCCATGGTGACATGCCGTATTGAGTCGTCAACACGGCCGTGGTGTACGCGCCCAAACCCACAAACGCCGCCTGGCCAAAACTCGTCTGGCCGGCGACCCCGGTCAGTAGCACGAGTCCGAGAGCCACCAGACTGTACAGACCAATGTAGTTGAGCAGCGTGACGTAAAACGGTGGCGCTACCAGCGGCGCGGCGGCCACCAAGGCCACCACAATTGCGACCAACACCCGAGGCTTCATTTCATTCCTCCTCGTGATGCGTGGTGTTGAAGGAGCGCCACAGCAGAACCGGAAGGATCAGCGTGAACACGATCACTTCTTTGTAGGCGCTGGCCCAGAAGGACGAGAATGCTTCAACCAATCCGACAAAGATGGCGCCAGCCGCCGCAATCGGGTAGCTGGCAAGACCACCCACAATCGCTCCGACGAAACCCTTCAATCCGACCAGAAAGCCCGAGTCGTAGTAAACGGTGGTGATCGGCCCGATTAACAAGCCAGACGCCGCGCCAATGGCCGCGGCAAGCGTGAAGCAAAGGCGACCGGCGAAATTCGGGCTCACCCCAACCAGACGTGCGCCAGTACGGTTGGCCGCCGTCGCCCGGAGCGCCTTGCCGAAGAGCGTGACCTTGAAGAACACGGCCATCGCAATCACCAAACCCGCCGTAAAGGCGTACACCAGCAAGCTCTGACCGGACACGTTGATGCTGCCAAAGGTGAACGACACAGTGGTAAATGGCGAAATTCGCGCACCCTCAGCACCGAAGAACAGCAATCCCAAGCCCGTCAACACAAAGTGCACCGCGACGGACACGATCAGCAACGTGAGCACCGGAGCGGTCGCGATCGGCTGAAACGCGACGCGGTAGACAGCCGGCCCCATCGCCATCACCGCCACGACCGTCGCGATCACCTGAAACGCCCATCCCGCCCCCGTCGCGAACACGCCCCATACGAGAAGCGCCGACAACAAACACGGGACGGCACTGCCGGCGATGGCACGCAACATCCGGCCGGGCTCCCGTCGATGGGCCACGATGTCGGCGCTTGCTGCCGCGACGCCCAGCGCCAGCGACAACCACACCGTACCCGGCAACTGTTTTTGTTCGAAAGCCGCTAACGTCAGCACCGTAAACGCGACGAATTCCCCCTGCGGCACGAAGATGACACGGGTCACCGCGAACACCAGTACCAGCGCGAGCGCAATCAGACAGTAGATCGCACCGTTGGTCAGGCCATCCTGGGTCAGCAGCGCAGCAATCGAAACATCCATGACGACAGATTCTCCGGGGCGGCAGTACGCGCGGCTGAAGTATCGCGCAGCGCAGCCTAGAAAACAGCCACCCGGAGGTGGCTGCTACAGAGGGGCAATCAGATCAGCAGGCAGCACCCGAAAGGCTCACGTACTGCCTGCAGTGAACGAACGGGCACTACTTCGTTGCCAGCGTCCACTTGCCGTCTTTGATCATAAACATCGTGCGGCCGCGATTGTCGAGTCCGTTGTGGTCGGTCGGAGACATATTGAACACGCCGTGCACACCCACCACTTCCTTGGTGCCCTCAAGTGCATTGCGCAGCGCCGCGCGGAACTCTTTGGTGCCCGGCTTCGCGCCCGACTTCAGCGCGACGGGAACGGCCTTGTCCAGAACGATGTAAGAGTCCCAGGCGTGACCGCCGAACGTCGTGCGCGGGCCAAACTTGGCTTCGTACGCCGTGATGTACTCTTTGGCAACCTTCTTGATCGGGTTGCTATCCGGCAGGCTTTCGTACGAGAGCATCGGTCCGGCCGGCAGGAAGGAGCCGTTGCCGTCCTTGCCCACCACACGCAGGAAGTCCGAATTACCGACGCCATGCGTCTGGTAAATCCGGCCCTTGTAGCCACGCCCCATCAGCTCTTTGTGCGGTGTGGCAGCGGGTGTGCCAGAACCGACGATCAGCACCGCCTGCGGGTTAGCCGCCATCAGCTTGAGCGTTTGCCCGGTCGTGCTGGCGTCGGTTCGGTTGAAGCGCTCGATCGGATCAAGCTTGATCCCAGCCGTTTCTGCCGAGCGCTTCATTTCCACCAGCCAACCTTCGCCGTACGCGTCGTTGTAGCCAATGAAGCCCATCGTCTTGATACCGGCCGCTTTGGCGTGAACGGCGATCGCGTCCGCCATCAGGGAATCGTGCTGAGAGACCTTGAAGACCCACTTCGTCTTCGGATTCGCCGGATCGACAATGCGCGCCGAGCCGCCTAGCGAGATATTGGGCGTTTCGCCTTCTGCGACGACATCAATCATCGCCATTGCGTTGGGCGTCGTGGTCGAGCCGATGATGACGTCAACCTTGTCCTCGGTGATCAGCTTCTTGGTGTTCGTCACTGCCTTCGTGGTGTCCGACGCGTCGTCAAGCACGATGTAGGTGACGTCGAGCCCGCCGATTTTCTTCGGCATGAGGTCGATCGTATTTTTTTCCGGGATGCCAAGTGACGCGGCGGGGCCGGTCAGTGACAGCGTAACGCCAACCTTGATTTGCGCATGTGCTGCCGTTGCGACCAGCGTCGCGGCAACCGCTGCGCTAAGAATACGAACCATGAATGCCTCCTTGTGAATTGCGGTGAGATATACGAAGATTAGTTATGAAGTATAAGTATCTTGCGGAGCTCCAGACAAGCCCCCATTTGTCGAACTTGCGCGCCTCGTACAGTTACTCGTGCGATAGCAACGTGCCAACAGGCGAACACGCTGACTGGCCAGCCATGAGTTTAAACCCTCAGAAAAACAAAACCGACCTATCGGTCGGTTTTGTTGATCAGGGAAACCCTTATTTCTTCAGACTGTCGCGAATTTCACGCAGGAGCACCACGTCCTCCGGCGTCACCGCCGGCGGAGCGGGCGGCTCCGCTGCGGCCTTCGCTTTATTCATGGCCTTGACCATCAAAAAGATGATCCACGCCAGGATCACGAAATTAATGAGGATGGTGACAAAGTTCCCCCATGCGAAGGTCGCGATGCCGGCCTTCTTGAGCTCGGCGAGCGTCGCCAGCTTGTTCGGGTTGTCACCCAATACGACAAAAAGACTGGAGAAGTCCAGCCCGCCAAAAATCTTGCCGACGATCGGCATGATCAGGTCATTGACTGCCGAATCGACGATCTTGCCGAATGCGCCGCCGATGATGACACCGACGGCCAGATCGACCACGTTTCCTTTCATCGCAAATGCTTTGAATTCTTCCATCATGGACATGGGACTCTCCTCAACTAAATGAACTAACGTAACAACCCACGAAGCAGGCGATCAGATCGCCGATTCGCCGGTTTCCCCCGTGCGAATTCGCACGACTTGCTCGACACTCGATACGAATATTTTCCCGTCACCGATCTTGCCAGTGCGTGCGGCCTTGACGATGGCTTCGACCACGCGCTCGACGTCCTGATCCGCGACAATCAGTTCGACCTTGGTCTTCGGCAGGAAGTCCACCACGTACTCAGCGCCGCGGTAGAGCTCGGTGTGCCCCCGCTGGCGGCCAAAGCCCTTGACCTCGGTCACGGTGAGGCCGGTGATCCCCGCCTCTGCCAACCCCTCACGAACCTCATCAAGCTTGAAGGGCTTGATGATCGCTTCTATTTTTTTCATCGGATTTCCTCACACTGTCGGTCGAAAAGCGCTCAGCCTGCACGCCTTAGGGCACAGTATGCCAGAGGCGGCGATTGCGGCAAATCATGCCCGGCAATGACGAGTGCGTACGCACCATCTGGCGCGGATCATTCCGAGGGATGACCGGAGTAAGGCAATGATCTGCGTCCGGCGATGTGGCCCGACTGCCGGCGAGTGCGACGAAAGCGACGCAATGGCCAGCACCGAAAGTCACACCGCGAGGTCGGGGAGCACGGCAGTAACTTCAATCTCGACCTTGGCGCGAGCCTCAACCAGCCGCGACACTTCGACGCAGCTCATCGCAGGAAAGTTACGCCCCATCACTTCACGGTAAATGGCACCAAGCTCCTTGAGTCGGGCGACATATTCGTCACGATCGACGATGTACCAGGTCATGCGCACCACGTGTTCCGGGCGTGCACCACCCGCTTGCAACACGGCGACGACGTTACGCAACGCCTGTCCGGTCTGGGCGATGAAGTCGTCCGTCTCAAAGTGTTGCTGGCTGTTCCAGCCAATCTGGCCACCGACAAAAATCACGGTACCGCGCGCGGCGACACCATTGGCATAGCCCTTGGGCGGCGTCCAGTCAGGGGGTTGCAGCAACTTCATGGGTGGTTTTCTTTCGAGACTGACTTCACGTCGCCACCGGCAGGTGCAATGGACGTACCGCGTTCCATCTCACGCAGGCGGTGGCGCTGCAACTTGCCCGTCTCGGTGCGGGGCAACGATGCCACAAACTCGACCTGACGCGGGTACTTGTAGGGCGCCAGGTTGGCCCTGACGAAATCCTGCAGAACGACACGCATCGCTTCAGACGCGGCGGTCGCATCCTTGAGCACGACGAACGCCTTGACCAGCATTCCCCGATCGTCGTCCGGTTTGCCGATCACGGCGCATTCGGCGACCGCCTCGTGCAGCGCCAGGCAGTTCTCAACCTCGGGACCTGCCACGTTGTACCCAGCCGTGATGATCATGTCATCGTCGCGAGCCTGATAGAAGAAATAGCCGTCGGCGTCCATCGTGAACGAATCACCCGGGTAATTCCAGCCATCAACGACGTACTTCTTCTGTCGCGGCTCGTCGAGATACCTGCAACCCGTTGGCCCAATGACCGCCAGTCTGCCGACGCTGCCGGGAGGCAGAGGATGCCCTGCGTCGTCAACGACTTGTGCGCGGTAGCCGGGTACGACCGTGCCGATCGCGCCACGCCGTACCGCCTCCGGCCGGCTGGAAATGAAGATGTGGAACATTTCGGTCGCCCCGATGCCATCCAGCATTTCGATGCCCGTGGCCTGCTTCCACAACTGGCGTGTGGCGTCCGGCAGTGCCTCGCCGGCACTAACGCAGATGCGCAGCGTCGGTAACGTGGTTTTCTCGGCAAACGTCGCCATGCGCCGATAGAAGGTCGGCGCGGTGTAACAGATCGTGGCGCCGACGCGGCGTATCGTCTCCACGAGTGACTCAGGCGAATACGCCCCGTCGGCAAAATAGACGCTCGCCCCGGCCCACATGGGAAACACGAGCAAGCCACCCAGGCCAAAGGTGAACGCAAGCGGCGGCGAGCCGACAACAATGTCGTCCGACGTCGCGCGCAGGACATGGCGCGGCCACGCCTGGCACGCAGCCAGCAAGTCGCGGTGGGTATGCAGGGCAGCCTTCGGTGTGCCCGTCGTGCCGCTCGTGAACGCCATGAGCGCCACGTCATCGCCGTCGGTCTTGGCGGCCGGGCAGTCCGTGCTCTTGGCTGCGGAGCGAGCGGTCAGTTCGTCAAAGCCAACGATCGTTCGCAGCACAGGACAAATGCGCTGGGCAGCAGCGAGATCGTCCAGCAGCGCGTCGGCACATACCGCGAACGCGATCTCGCCCTTTTGCACCACTGCGGTGAGTTCTTTCGCTCGCAGAAGCGGCATGGTCGCGACGGCAATCAAGCCCGCTTTGACCGTCGCCAGCCAGCCGATCGCCATGTTGATGCCATTGCCCCCGCGCAGCAACACTCGACTGCCGGTGACGAGGCCATAGTCCTCGATCAACACCCGTGCCGTCTGATTGACTCGATCAAGCACTTGCGCGTACGTCAGCGCAACGCGCGCATCGCGCAGCAAAATGCGGTCCCCGTGACCGGCCGAGACATGGCGGTCGAGCAATTCCACAACCGCGTTCAGTTGGTGAGGAAATTGCAGTTCCGGCAGCTCGTAAATCAACTTCGGCATGTCAACAGCCGCCGGCATGCGGTCATGCGCGAAACGATCAACCTGAGTCGTCATGCGTCACTTCCCTTCGTGTCAACCGTGCTGGCCGTCGCCAGCACATGCTTTCCGATAATCAATTGCTGCACTTCGGTGGCACCTTCGTAGATGCGAAGCGAACGAATATCGCGGTACAGCGATTCAATCTTGCTGCCCACCCTCACGCCCAGACCGCCGTGCATCTGCAGCGCCGCGTCGATCACGCGCTGCGCGTTCTCGGTCGCCGTCATCTTGGCCATGGCGGGCTCTGCCGAAATTCGGCTGCTGCTGCCGCGCGCGACTGCGTCGTCGCGCAACCAGGCAGCGCGATAGGTCAACAACGCGCCGGCGTCGATATCCGCCGCCATTTGCCCGAGTTTGGCCTGAGTCAACTGAAAGTCGGCCAGCGTATGGCCGAACATCCGGCGGCTTTGCGCATGCCGGGTTGCCTCCAACAGCGCGCGGCGGGCAAAACCGAGTGCAGCCCCGGCAACGGACGCGCGGAAGATGTCGAGCGTTTGCATCGCGAGCTTGAAGCCACCATTCGGCGCTCCCAGCAAAGCGGTTTGCGGTACGGCACAGTCACGCAGCATCACCGTCGCCAGCGGGTGAGGTGCCATGACCGGAATGTGCCGGCTGGCGTCGAGGCCTGCGGCATCGGCGTCGACAATGAAGGCGCTGATGCCGCGGGTGCCCGCGTCCGGTTCGGTCTTTGCGAAGACGCAATAGAAATCCGCGATACCACCGTTGCTGATCCAGGTCTTTTCCCCGTTGAGCACCCAGCCGTCGGCGGTCTTGCGCGCGGTCGTGGTAAGCGCACCCGCGTCCGAGCCAGCACCGGGCTCTGACAACGCGAACGCGGCAATCTTGTCTCCCCGGGCCACCGCGTTCAGGTAAGTGTGTTTTTGTTCGGCGGACCCCGCCAGCGTGATCGCTCCACTCCCTAGCCCCTGCATCGCAAATGCAAAGTCGGCGAGCGGCGAATAGAACGCGAGTGTTTCGCGCAGCACCACAAGGGAACGCGAATCGAGGGCGTCGAGGGCGCCGCCGAACGTCGCCGGCACGCACCAACGGAGGTACCCGGCTTCGCCCAACGCACTAACCCAGGTCCGACAGGCAGCGCGATCGTCGCTCTCGTCAATGCCGGGCGCGATCGCGGCGACCCACGCGCCGACGTCCCTGCCAAGTTGACGATGCGTCGCGTCGAAGAACGGTAGCGAGAGGTGCGATTGGTCGGGCAGCACGCTCAGTTCCCCTCGAACACCGGTTTTTGTCTGGCAGCAAACGCGTGAAAGGCGCGATGAAAATCCTGGGTCTGCATGCAGATGGCCTGCGCCTGCGCTTCGGCCTCAATCGCCTGCTCAATCGTCATTGACCATTCCTGGTTCAGCATGGTCTTCGTCATGCCGTGCGCGAAAGTCGGGCCGCTCGCCAGCGACTCCGCAAGAGACAGCGCTGCGCCGCGCAGTGCGTCGGGGCTGTGCAGCGCATTGAAGAAGCCCCAGGCCAGCCCCTCATCAGCAGACATGGCGCGACCGGTGAACAGCAACTCCGAGGCTCGCCCCTGGCCGATCATGCGGGGCAGCAGTGCGCACGCACCCATATCGGCGCCTGCCAGTCCGACGCGGGTGAACAGGAATGCCGTCTTCGCGGACGGTGTGCCCAAACGGAAGTCGCTCGCCAGCGCAACCATCGCGCCGGCGCCCGCGCAAATACCGTCAATCGCCGCGATCACGGGCTGCGGACAGTGACGGATCGCCCGCACCAGATCGCCCGTCATACGCGTGAACGCGAGCAGCTCCGGCATCGTCATCGTCGTGAGCGGCCCGATGATCTCGTGCACATCACCGCCAGAGCAGAAATTCCCCCCCTCGCCGCGAACGATCACCGCCTTGATGTCGGTCGCGTAAACGAGGTCGCGAAACAGGTCGCGCAACTCGGCATACGAATCAAACGTGAGTGGGTTCTTTCGCTCCGGGCGATTGAGACTGATTTCGGCAACGCGCCGGTCCGCCTCACCGTGACAAGCAAAGTGAAAGTGCGAGGCTCGATAGTCAGCCAGCCGGTGGAACCCCCACGCCATCGGATTGTCTGTGCGCATCAGGCGCTCTCCCCAATTGATTCGTTTTGCACACGGGCCACGTGTTGCTTTAACTTGCCGAGCAACGTGTAAAGCGTGTCCACCTCGCGCGGACTCAGCCCGCCCAGCGCCTCCGCGATCCAGACCTCATGCTGGTGCGCCATCTCGGCGAACGCCTTGCGCCCCGTCGACGTGAGCCGGATCAGCAAGGCACGACGGTCACCCTGCACCGGCACCCGCTGCACCATACCTTCTGCTTCCAGTTGATCGGTGATGCCGGTCACGTTGCCGCCAGTGACCATCAAGCGCCGCGACAGCTCGTTCATCTTGAGCCCTTGCGGAACACGCTCCAGTTGCGCCATGAGGTCAAACCGCGGCAGCGTCGTTTCGAATTGCTCGCGCAGCCGCGAGCGGACACGTTGCTCGATGAGTTGCGTGCAGGTGAGCATGCGTAACCACAGGCGCAATTCTTCGCCGTGGTCCGCGTGCAATCGCGCTTCCAGGTCCATCAAATCTCCCCGCCCGACACACTAATTGCCTGGCCGTTGATCGATTCGGCACCGGGGCTGACCAGCCACAGCACGGCATTCGCCACCTGCTCCGGCGTCACCAGTTGTGCTTGCGGATTGCTGCGCGCCAGCTCAGCACGCGCCGTTGCCGCGTCGCGACCGGTCTTGGCGGTGATGTTCGCCACCGCGGCGGCGACAATGTCCGTGTCGGTGTAGCCAGGGCACACTGCGTTCACGGCGACGCGCCGCCGCGCCCACTCGTGCGCCAGCGCTCGTGTCAGGCCCAGTACGCCGTGCTTGGCCGCGCAATAGGCGGCGACGTAGGCATAGCCCTTGAGCGCAGCCGTGCTGGCCACGTTCACAACGTGGCGCCATGCATCGTCGGCACGCAGCGACGGCGGGAGCTCGGTCGCGAAGGCTTGGGTGCACAGCCAGACACCGCGCAGATTGATATCCAACAGGCGCTGGAATTGGTCCGCCGACGTTTTCGTAAATGGCGCACTTTCAGCAACGCCCGCATTGTTGATCAGAATGTCGATTGGACCGTTGGCGGCACGTGTGGCGGCGAAGGCGGCGTTTACCGACGATTCATCCGCCACGTCCACCACAGCGGCGGCGAATGATTGCGCCTGCGAGCCGTCGGCGGCCGCATGCCGCAAGCGCAACGACGCAATGGCCGTGTCGAGGCGTGCCGCATCCCGCGCCATCAGGGTCACATTCGCACCCGAATCAACCAGCGCGTTCGCGATCGCAAGACCGATACCACGCGAACCGCCGGTGACCACCGCGTGGCGCCCAGCCAGCACCCGCCTCGTCATGCTGACACCTGATTCACGGCGAGCGCAGCGGCACTGGCCACGGCCCTCTCCCGCTCAAGGGTTCGGTAATACTGGTCGCGGCCACTCCAATACGGCTTCGGCCACGTGGTCGCCGCGCTGCCCAACTTGGCCGCTTCGTGCAATGTCCACGCCGGGTCGGCGAGATGCGGGCGCGCGACAGCGCACAGATCGGCTCGCCCTGCCGCGATGATGCTGTTGGCCTGATCACCCTCCGTGATCGCCCCGACCGCGATGGTGCGAATGCCGACTTCGTTGCGGATTCGATCAGCAAATGGCGTTTGATACATGCGACCGTAGACGGGCCTGGCACCTCGCGTCGTCTGGCCGGAGGACACATCGATGAAGTCAGCGCCCGCCGCCTTGAACAGTCGCGCCATCACCACGGCATCATCCGCCGTGTTGCCACCCGGCGCCCAGTCGTGCGCTGAGATGCGCACGCTCATCGGCAGATGCTCGCGCCATGCCGCTCGAACGGCACGGAATACCTCAAGCGGATAGCGGCACCGGTTTTCGAGACTGCCGCCATACTCGTCGTCGCGATGGTTGGTCAATGGACAGATGAAACTCGAAAGCAAGTAGCCGTGCGCACAGTGCAGTTCAAGCCAGTCGAATCCGGCCGCGGCGGCGCGGACCGTCGCATCGACGAATTGCCGCTTCACCTGCTCCATGTCGTCAAGTGTCATGGCGCGTGGCACCTGATTCTGCGCGCCATACGGGATCGCGCTCGCCGCGAGCAACGGCCAGTTGTCGCGGGCCAGTGGCTCGTCCGCCGCCTGCCAACCCAGTTGCGTTGATCCCTTAGGCCCGCTGTGGCCAATCTGCATCGCGATACGGGCGTCTGTGGAGCCGTGCACAAAGTCGACGATGCGCTTCCACGCGATCGCCTGCTCGTCGCTCCATAAACCGGGGCATCCCGGCGTGATGCGCCCTTCCGGGGACACGCAGGTCATTTCGGCGAACACCAGCGCGGCGCCGCCCAGCGCGCGGGCGCCGAGATGCACCAGATGAAAATCCTGCGGCATGCCATCGACGGCGGAATACGTCGCCATCGGAGAAACGATGATGCGATTCTTCAGCGCGACGCTTCTCGCCTGGAGCGGTAGCAACATCGGCAGCGTGGGCCGCGCGTCCCCATCGTGCGGACGCTGCTCGGTGTCGTCCGTCGCCAACCAGCGCTCATAGCCATTCAGCCACGCGGCGTCGCGCAGGCGCAGGTTTTCGTGGCTGATGCGCTGACTGCGCGTCAGCATCGAGTACATGAACTGCTCCGGCGGCAGCTGATCGCAATAGCGCTCCCCGCACACCTCGAACCACTCCATCGCGTTCCACGCGGCGTTCTGGATTTTCAGCGTCTCCACACGGCGCTCTGCCTGATACTGCGCAAGCACTTCGGGCAACTGCGCGGGCGTGTCTCCCCGTTGCTTGAACTGTCGCACCAGCTCGATCGCGTCCTCGATGGCCAGCTTGGTACCCGACCCAATCGCGAAATGCGCCGTATGTACGGCGTCGCCCATCAGAACCACGTGACTGCCGTGGCGATTTCTGAGCCACCACTGCTCGCAGACGACGCGTTGAAAATTCAGCCAGGCCGAGCCGCGCAGATGCCGCGCGTTGGTCATTAACGCATGCCCCTGAAGATTTTCGGCGAAGAGTTTTTCGCAGAACGCAATCGAGGCGGCCTGATCGGCCTGATCCAGCCCGTGCGCCAGCCACACGTGTTCGGGACACTCCACAATGAATGTTGCGGTGTTTTCGTCAAATTTGTAAATGTGCGCCTGAAACCAGCCGTGTTCGGTCTGCCGGAAATCGAATGTGAACGCGTCGTACTGCCGATGCGTGCCCAGCCAGATATAGCGATTTGGGCGCTTGACGATGTCGGGCTTGAACACGTCGGCATACTTTTCGCGAATCTTTGACGAGATGCCATCGGCGGCGATGATCAGATCCGCGTCGGGGTAGTCGTCGTCCGAGTCCACCTCGGCTTCGAACACCAAATTAACGCCGAGCGCCTCGCAACGTGCCTGCAGGATGTTGAGCAGTTTCTTGCGTCCAATCCCGACGAAACCATGTCCGCCGGAGCGAATCCGCCGCCCCTTGAACAGCAGGTCGATGTCGTCCCAGTGATTGAACGCACGCTGAATCTCGTCTGCAGTTTGCGCGTCCCACAGCCGCATGTTGTCCATGGTGGCGTCGGAAAACACAACGCCCCATCCGAACGTGTCGTACGCCCGGTTACGTTCAACGACCGTGATGTCATGGGCGGGGTTGAGCTGCTTCATCAGCAAGCCAAAGTAGAGCCCTGCCGGCCCGCCGCCGATACAGACTATGCGCATGCCTGATCTCCGATCTCGTGACGTACAGGTGTTGTCCCGTCACGACGAGGCGCGTGCAGCAATCCGGTCTGGCGAACCGGACGCGCACGTCACCTCTGACCGCGCCGGAAAAATAGCGATGAATATATTATTGACATCTAAACTATCTATGTCAATCGAGGTGACGCGGTGCCGCGTCGCCGCCTCATCACGAAACGTGTGCCGAGAGCGCCCGACACCTGATGACGGGAAAAGCGCGCGTGGCTTTCAACTGCCGCCCAACCGTAATACGGACAAAGCTACCGGTGCGAACAAACCCCAGCCACTTCCCCCGATCCCGAGCAGCGGGGGAGCGCCGTTAACGCACTGAACTACAGCCGTCGACCGTCGCGCTTGAGGTCGAAGGAACGGGCGGCTAGCCCTTGACGCTCAGCACGACACCGCACCATGTCCGTGGCTTGCTCACCGTGGTCACCGTGCTGAGTGTGCTGTACACCGTCGTGTTCTCACTCGCCAACGGTGCCGCATTGTTTGCGACCAGGCGTACCGACATCTTTTGACTGACCGGTATGTTGGCGTAGAGGTCAATCGTGCGCGACCGCACGAATTCGATGCTTTGCTCAGTCGACTGCTGAGTGCGATACCCAGGCGTGAACGACAGGCTGCCACCCAGACGGATGGGCGCAGGAGTCACGCCACTCAGCACGTAGTCAAGCCCGACGGTTGCCGACCACGGTTGCTGGCGGTCAAGCCGATTATCCGGACCGGGCACGCCCTGTACCCGCGACTGGTAGTAGTTGAGCGACGCACGGATATCGAGCGGCGTCTTGGCACTGAACGCAAACGGCAGCAGCGTTCCGGCGCGGCCGCGCGCTTCCAGCTCCAGACCAAACGTATTGGCCGCATCGAAATTGACGGGGCGTGTGACGTAGCGCGGGGCCGTTGCCCAGGACACCGTTTCGAGCGTCGTTCGGTTACGGATCAAGTCTCTGACGTGACGATAGAACACGGTGGCACTGGCCACGCCACCGCCCGGGAAATAGCGCTCATAGGCAATGTCGAAACCCGTGGCAAGCTCGGGCTTCAGGGCCGGATTGCCAATGCGGTCGCTCGAAAGCGCGTCGTTGCTTCGCGTGAGATCAGAGTAAAGCGCGGAAACGAGCGGGCGCGCGAGCAACTGCATCGGGTCAGGCGCCTTGAAGGTGCTGGTCAAACTGCTGCGGAACAGGTGTTCACCTTTTTCGTCCAGCTTGTATTTCAGGTGAAACATGGGCGAGACAACGGTCGCGGTGTTGGCCTCAGAAGACTCGCCAACCGCTTTGCTCCGGGTGGCAATGCGCTCACCCCGAACACCGGCATAGGCCGACAACCGTTTGCCGACCTCCCATTCATCCTGGACGAATGCCGCGTAGCGCGCGACACGTGCCTCGACGTTTTGTCCCTCAAAAATGGGTAGCAGCGGCACACCGAGTTCGGTCGTGCGTGAGCGGCCAATCCAGTCTTGCCACTCAAAATTCCAGCCGGCGGTGATCGTGTGTGTGTCGGCAACCAGACGAGAATACTGGCCGCTTTGGGTGAACGTCGGGTTTTTGCTCTCGCCCAGGGTCAGGCGACGCTCGGCGCCGTCGCGGAATGCGCGGGCAGTGAAGTCGTAGGCGTTGTACTGCACGCCCGCCTTCATCTCCAGACGTTGATCGCCATCGAAGCTATTACTGTAGGTCGTGCCGACGCGGGCGTTCAGCCAGTTGCCAAAGTTGCGGGAATCATCGGCGAAAACCGGCTGCCCCGCGATGATCCGACGATCAGTCGCGAGATCGCTCCACCGCCACTGCCCCTGCGTGATGAACGCCTGCGTATTGAGCGAACTCGTCTCGTTGACTTTCCAGTTGAAACTGGGCGACGTGTTGAAACCGCGTCCAAACGGATGGCGGTCGGCAAGCCGCGTGCCGATGGCGGCAGGCGCACTGGGGTTCGTGACGGTGCTCGTGGTTCGCACCGCATTGAAATTGTTCCACTCGAAATACGAGACGGGCACATTGAACGCCGTGCTGCCCTGAATTCGTTCGCCCCAGGTGAGGTTGAGTCCAACGGCAGGTTGCTCGTACTGATAGCTCACGCGCGCCTGGCCTTCGACGGTGCGCGAGCGGGGCGGCTCTTTGAGAATGATGTTGATCGTGCCGCCAATCGCCTCGGCGGTCTGGTCAGCGGTGGCGGCGCGCGCGACTTCGATGCGCAGCACCTGCGATGGATTCAGATTGTTCAGATCGAAATTGGGCGGCGCAGGTTCGCCATTGAGCAGGATGCGCGTGTAGCTGCCGAGCCCGCGCAGCGCCGGTCCACTCCCGCTCAGGCTAACGCCCGGCAAACGCTTCAGAACGTCGCTGACGCTCACATCGCCGAATTTTTGAATGTCCGCTTCGTCGTAAATCTGCTTCGCCGCCGTCGACTGGCGGCGCAATTCAGTCGTCGTCTGCGGCCGCGCACTAAGCTCAATTCGCTCCAGACGCTGCGCGTTCGGCGTTTCCGTCGGTGGTTCGTTGTTGGCCTGCGCCATGGACTGCATGCAGGCAACGGCAGAGGAGACGGCGACAACACTGCGACGCAGTGCGCACAGACCGGGACGGGGCGATGATTTCGGCATTCGGGAAATGTGTGGTTAAGGAAAGCGATCAGATCGGTTGACCTGTAGGGGGATGCGGGAGTTCATCGAACTATCGCGAAAAGTTCCGGGGAAATGAACCCGCATGCGACGGAATGTAGAAAAGCAGCCGCTTGCCGCACATTCACGGCGTGAATGTAAGGTGGCGTGCGCCCCAGCTCACAAACAACAACTTTTCACGCGGCACGACCAATCCATGGCGGTTTTAGCCTGATTTTCTTCCGAGTCGACTTATCAGAAAAAATCGCTCCGATGACTGTAGGCTTGTCGTTTGCTGCGAAAAGCTGTACGGATGCCCCTACTCCCGCCACCCGCTCGTGATCGGATAGCGCCAGTCGCGGCCATAGGCGCGCGGCGTAACGCGTGGGCCGACGGGGGCCTGGCGGCGTTTGTATTCGTTGATACGCAGCAGACGCACGACTTTGTCCACATCGGCGGGTGGCAGCCCCCTCGCCTTGATCTCGCTGGCCGACAGGTTTTGCTCCATGTAAAGGGCCATGATCTCGTCGAGGATCGGATATTCCGGCAGTGAATCCTGGTCCGTCTGATCATTGCGCAGTTCGGCGGACGGCGCGCGCGTGATCACGCGCTCGGGAATCACGCGGCCAAACTGATTTCGCCAGTTCGCCAGCTCGTACACCAGCTCCTTGTCGCAATCCTTCAGCACCGCGAAGCCACCCGCCATGTCGCCGTAGAGCGTGGCGTAGCCGGTCGTCATTTCGCTTTTGTTGCCGGTGGTGAGCACGAGGTTGCCCGTCTTGTTGGAGATGCCCATCAGAATCGTGCCGCGAATGCGCGATTGCAGGTTCTCCTCGCTCGCGTCCACCGGGTAGCCCTTGAACTGGTCGGCCAGCGCCGCCTCAAAGGCCTCGTACACCGGCTCAATCGGAATTTCGTCGTAGCGGACGCCCTGCACGCCCGCCATCCAGCGGGCATCTTCAAGGCTGATGCTGGCGTTGAACTTGGAGGGCAGCATCACGCAACGCACGCGGTCGCGCCCAAGCGCGTCCACCGCGATGGCGAGCACCACGGCACTGTCAATGCCCCCGGAGAGCCCCAGCACAATCCCGGGAAAGCGGTTCTTGTTGATGTAGTCCTTCACCGCGAGCACCAGCGCGGCATACACGTCGGCCACGCGGCCCTGCGGCGTGTTGTAGCGAACGGGCTTGGGCACCGCGCGATGCGAGCCTGCGGTCGGTGCGTCCACCTCGATCACGGCGATGGTCTCGGCAAATCCCGGCAGGCGCTGCGTCACCTCGCCCTCGCCGTTCATGACGAACGATTGCCCGTCGTAGACGATTTCATCCTGCCCGCCGACCAGATTGCAAAAGAGGATCGGCAAGCCCTGCTCATCCACGCGCTCGCGACACGCGGCCTCACGCGCCGCCAGATGCTCCGTGTCAAACGGCGAGCCGTTGATCACGGCCAGCATCTGCGCTCCAGCCTCGCGCGCCAGCACCGTGGCGCGCGAGAGCCACACGTCTTCGCAGATCAGCACGCCCAGACGAACACCGCCCACGTCAAACACACACGCCGCATTGCCGTGATCGAAATAGCGCTTGTCGTCGAACACCGAGTAGTTGGGCAAATCCATCTTGCGATAGATTGCCTCGATCTTGCCGCCGCGCAGCAGGGCCGCGGCGTTGTAAAGACCGCTCTCGTCGCGCCACGGCAAGCCCACGATGGCCGCGAGCGTCGCCGGCAACTGCGCGGCCAGCCCTTCCACCTCGGCCTTGCAGGCAGCGATAAACGATGGCCGCAGGAGCAAGTCTTCGGGCTGGTAGGAGCAAATCGAGAGCTCCGGCGTCAGCAGGAGCTCAGCGTCCACCGCCGCCGCAGAGCGCGCAGCATCCAGAATTTTGGCGGCATTGCGCTTGAGGTCTCCGACCACCAGATTGAGTTGAGCGATCACAGCTTTCATGCCGGAAATTGTAGGCCGCGCGGCGTGGGCAGCACTGCGGCAGAATCGGCAGCATGACTGCACCTGCCATCGACGTCATCGATTCGCTCGCTGAGGTTCGCGCGCTTGACTGGGACACGCTGGTCAACGCGGCGGGTGGCAACGTCTTTCTCTCTCACGCCTATCTGCACGCGCTGCACGAAACCGGTTGCGCCAGTCCGCGCACGGGCTGGACACCGCGCTTTCTGGTGGCGCGCGCCGCATCCGGCAGGCTGTGTGGGGCACTACCGCTTTACCTGAAAGCTCATTCGTACGGCGAATACGTCTTCGACTGGTCGTGGGCCGAGGCCTGGCAGCGCGCGGGCGGCGACTACTACCCCAAATTGCTGGCTGCCGTGCCGTTCACGCCCTGTGCCGGTCCGCGGCTGCTGGCGACCGACGACGGCATTCGTCGCGCCCTGGTTGACGCCGCCCTCGCCCTCGCCAGGCGTTTGCAGGTGTCGAGCCTGCATGTCCTGTTTCCGCCGTCTGACGAGGCAGCGCTCTGGCGCGGTGCGGGGCTCATGCTGCGGCAAGGCGTGCAATTTCATTGGCAAAACCACGGCTACACCCGCTTCGACGATTTGCTCGCCAGCATGACGCACGACAAGCGCAAACGCATCCGGCAGGATCGCCGTTATGTCGCCGACGCCGGTGTACGCTGGCGCATCGCTCGCGGCGCATCGATCCGCGGCGATGACTGGGCGTTCTTTTACGACTGCTACCAGCGCACGTACGCCGCACACCATTCCTCACCGTATCTGTCCGCTCCCTTTTTTGAACGCGTGGGCCACGAGATGGGCGACGCAGCGGTCCTCTTCGTTGGCGAACGCGCTGACGAACCGATCTGCGCATCGCTCTGCATCGCGAGCGGCGACACCGTCTACGGCCGGTACTGGGGCACGCGCGAGCCGCTCAAATCGCTGCATTTCGAGGCGTGCTACTACCAGCCCATCGCGTGGTGCATCGCGCACGGCTACCGGCGTTTCGAAGGCGGCGCTCAGGGCGCGCACAAACTCGCACGCGGCCTGTTGCCGGTGACGACGCATTCTGCGCACTGGGTGGCGGATCGTCGCTTCGCCGATGCCGTCGCAGCGTTTCTTGCGCGTGAGCGCGCCGGCGTTGCGCACACGCTTGACGAACTCACCGAAAGCTCGCCGTTCAAGACCGCCCTGCAACCACACACGATGAACGCGCCGAGCCCGACCGGCGGCGAAGAATCCGCCGCGATGACGCTGAAGCCGTGAAGCTAACCTGCCCGCGATTGCCCACGATTCGCGGGCAAGGCCGTTCGCACGGTATCCAGCTTGATGCGTCCCGGATCAATACCGCTCGGGCCCGTTTGCGTGCCAGACCGGTCTCCCACCCCGGTGTCTCGCGGATGTTGCAGCCCATGAAGGCGAATGAAAAAGCGAACGCAGCACCGTTGCGCTCGTTCCATCGAACGCACATAGCGCCGGCAATGATTCTGGTCACGCACCTGCATCAGTAGCGTCGCCGGGTGAGGCGCATTGGTGGGCGCGGTTAAACTGTATATTACGCCAGTATATTTAAAAATTTACTTATGAATCAGCACAGCAATCACATCAGATGCAGCAGCAATGGGTGTGTATATATCTAGTTATACTGGCGCAAAACGCATAAATCTAGTTAGGCGTCACACATGAAGCAACTTGAGCGTCTACTCTTCCTCCAGGGAAACCGGTGCTTTCTCTGTCACCATCCCATTGCCCCGGGTGAAGCCAGCGTCGAGCATCTAGTCGCGACATCAAACGGCGGCGCCAAAGATGATGAGAATTGCATTGTTTGCTGCAAGGCAGCGAACGCAGCTTTAGGAAGCCTCTCGATCAAGGCCAAGTTTCAGGCCGTCCTCAGCCACAGAGGCGCTCTTTCGTGTCCTCATGTTCCGCATGCCGAGCCCCAGCCAACCTCCGCGCAGCCACCATCCGAATTGGCGGAACGGATCAAACAGGTGGTGGTCGACCTTCAAAAGCGTGGTTCTGCTCGCCCCAGACGCCTGTCGACTCTCAAGAATACGATCAACGCACTATTCAAGATGCAGCTGCTCGAGGCAGACTTGAACCTGCTCGTCGATTCCCTTGCCGCAATGGGGCACGTAGTGGTATCGGATGAAAAGGTAACCTATGCGCTGCCACCTCGTGACGCCTAACGAACCAATCAACCGGACACGCCACGGCAGTCCAGCGCCGGGCGTCATTTCATTCTCGCCCAGCGCCGGCCCGCCGCGTCGTGCCGGTTATCGGCGACGTTAGGCCCCACACAAAATGCCCCCACGCAACGCCTTCGCAATTCTTCTCGCATGTGCGGCGCCGTTCGCACATGCAGGCCCGGAAGACTACGCACAAACCAGCTGCGAGGCGACTTCGAATCATGCACTGCGGATTCGATTCCAAACCCTCGGAGGCGTGCCGAGAGCGATTTATGTCGCCAGCCAAACGACAAGCAGCATTGCTTACTCAGGCACGATAAAGGGGCAGACCGGACTAGACAAGATCCAAGAAATCGTGCTTCTAAGCCCATCTGCCAAACCAGCAATCGGTATGCTGGAGATTCGATTTAAAGACGGTCGAACTCTCAGGTTTGGTTGGCTTGGGGCAGCCTGCTGGGAAAAGTTGAACTCAACGCTGCAAGGTAACGTGGAGCTACGTGTGCTCAGTGGGGCCTAACCCCTCGCTCAACCCCCGACTCGCTACGGCAGGCGCTGTAAGCCCGGGCCGCGCCAGCGCTACCATCGTCGCGTCCCGGGCTTACAGCGCCTGCCTCCGCTCTCGGGGTTAGCTCGAACGTTAGCAGGATGGCCCGATGGACTGACCCCGATTTCACGGACACTACGTGTTTGAAGAAATTGAAGGAGTCAGGGAATGGGTGGAAGGACAAAGCCGCCGTACGCGGAGGCGTTTCGGCAGCAGATAGTTGAACTGGTGGCGAGCGGTCGTCGGCCTGC
>JAEUPL010000008.1 GCA_016790165.1 Burkholderiales bacterium | reverse complement strand
TCAGCAACTTGCGTCCTTCCACGGTCAATCTGGCATTCTTATGGCTGTTCACCTGGTTGATTTCCTCTGAGAGTTCTGAAGCGTGGTAACTCCAGTCTCCCAGAATCTTTCAGGTGAACAACCTATTGAAACATCACAGCTAGTTCGCGCCTCGGTCGCCGAGGTCAAACGTCGTTACCCTTAGCATCGGCGCGCGTGGGCGCAACAACGAGGTAGATGCCGAGCAATGTCACGGCCATGCCGGCGACGACGTTGCTACCGAGCTGTTCGTCAAACATGAACCAGGCGAGGATCGCCGTGAGTCCAGGCACGACGTACATCGTGCTTGTCAGACGGGTGACGGAGCCGGTTCGCAACAGGTAGAACATCAGCGATATTCCCACCCCCGATAGCACGAAAACGCTCCACGCCATGGCGATCATCACGTTAGGCGTCCAGTCAATTGAAAAATGTTCGAACGCCCATGCAAACGGTAATGTCACGACCGTGGCAGCCGCGAATTGAATGGCCTGCCCCGCCCGCAGATCAAATTGAGGAACGAAACGCTTTTGATAAAGCACGCCAAACGTCGTGCCCAGTAACGCTACAAAGCAGATGAGCGTGGGCCAGCCGAGGGCCAGTGTGGTCGCGCCCGTGAGCTTGGCGTACAAGACGATCATGACGCCTACAAATCCAACGGCGACACCACTTACCTGCCGGCCACCAACACGTTCCCCGGTCCAATGCGCGAGGCAAACCGTCAGAACCGGTTGCAGGTTGACGATCAACGCAGCGACGCCAGCGGATAGCCCCATCCTGATCGACACCCACACACCGCCGAGATAGATCGCCTGAATCATGACGCCGGCCACCGCGACATGCATCGCCTGGCGCCCGGTGGGCCATTGCGCCCGTGCCGCCAAGGCGAGCGCACCCATCATCAGCATCACGCAGACGTAGCGCACCAGCAGAAACGTCAGCGCCTCGGCGTCCTTTGCGGCCAGCTTGGCGACGACATACCCTGTCGCCCAGACAAAAATGAACGCCGGCACCGCCAAGTGTGTCGCGAGCGATCGGGCAGTCTGAGAGGTCATGCCGTCATGCTAAAGGTCTTGCCTGTGCTTCGCGGTAAGGCTATCGCCGCGCGACGTCTGGTGCGCTACTGAGGCAGGGCATAGTTCACGAACATCTCGCGCAGTTTGGCCTTCTGCATTTTGCCCGTCGCGCCCAGCGGGATCGCGTCGACAAACTGTACGTCGTCGGGTACTTGCCACTTGGCGATCTTGCCGTCGTAGAACTGCAAAATTTCCCGCGCCGACACGTCGGTGTTCGGTTTCTTGACCACAACCAGGATGGGCCGTTCATCCCATTTCGCGTGCCGGATACCAATGCACGCCGCCATCGCCACGGCGGGATGCGCCATTGCGATGTTCTCCACATCGATCGAACTGATCCACTCGCCGCCGGACTTGATCACGTCCTTGCTGCGATCAGTAATTTGCATGAAGCCATCGGCGTCGATGTTGGCCACGTCACCTGTTGAAAAATAGCCTTCGTGATCGAGGATCTGGCCGCCTTCGCCCTTGAAGTATTCCTTGACAATCCATGAGCCACGTACCATCAAGTCGCCCGACACTTTGCCGTCGTGTGGCAGTGCGTTGCCTTCGGGGTCGACGATCTTCATGTCAACGCCACACACTGGCCGGCCCTGCTTCAAAAGCAGGGCACGCTGCGTCGGCCAGTCCGCCAACTCATGTTTGCCTTTCAACGTGCCATAGGTGCCGAGCGGGCTCATCTCGGTCATTCCCCACGCATGAAAGACGGTGACGCCATACTTCTCCCGGAACGTATCCATCATCGCTGGCGGACAGGCGGAGCCGCCGATGACCGTTCGCTTCATGGTGCTCAGCGAGAGGTTGTTCGCCTCAAGATACCCAATCAGCATCTGCCACACGGTCGGCACGCCTGCGGAGAAATTGACCTGCTCGCTTTCGAACAGCTCATAGATCGATTTGCCGTCGAGTTGCGCGCCCGGAAAAACCACCTTGCATCCAACCATTGCCATCAGGTACGGCAAGCCCCAGGCGTTGACGTGGAACATCGGAACCACCGGCAGCACGCAATCGCGCGATGACAATCCCATCACGTCGGGCGAACCGGCCGCCATCGCGTGCAGCATCGTTGACCGATGACTGTAGAGCACGCCTTTCGGATTCCCCGTCGTGCCGCTGGTGTAGCACAAGCTGGAAGCAAGGTTTTCGTCGAAGACGGGCCAGGCGTATTGATCTGACGCCGCCCCGATCCACGCCTCGTAACTCAGCAGGTTCGCCACCCCAGTGTCCGCAGGCAGTTTGTCGGCGTCACACAACGCAATCCAGTGTTTCACGCCCGGACAATGTCCGGCGATTGCCTTGATCAGGGGCAGGAATGTGATATCAAAACAGAGCAGTTCGTCTTCAGCATGGTTAATGATCCACGCCATCTGCTCCGGGTGCAGGCGTGGATTCACCGTGTGCAGCACGCGGCCCGACCCTGACACACCGTAGTACAACTCGAAGTGCCGATAACCATTCCAGGCCAGCGTTCCGACACGGGCAGAACGCGCAACCTGCATGGCGTCAAGGGCGTTCGCGATTCGTTTAGCGCGGCGGTTGACCTCAGCATAGCTGGTACGATGGATATCGCCCTCCACCCGCCGGGACACGATTTCGGTATCGCCGTGGTAATTCGCTGCAAACTCGATGGCCGACGAAATCATCAGCGGGTGGTATTGCATCAGGCCAAGCATGGTTCCTCCTTCGGTGGCGCTGGGCGCCAGGTTTTTTGCTGCGTTGGATTTGACAAACGCCTATCGTAGCGCGCCGCGCCACGCGTCGCGGACGATCAGGCCGTAAACCCCATGCTGCGTTTGTCAAACGCGATCGCCTTGATCAATGCGAACACCGGCTGGCCGGCGCTCAGGTTCATCTCAAGCATGGCCTGCCGCGTAATGCGGGACAGTAGCTCTCGCTCCGGTAGCGCAGTGGTGACCGACTCGGGCCGGGTTTCGGCGCCCACGGTCACGTGAACCTCGACAATCGCACCGCCACGATCCTCAATGGCGCGCACGACGCCCGGCAGGACGTTCCGGATGCTCAACCCCTGTGGCCGAACCGTCGCCAACGCGACATCGCGCGCGCGGATGCGCATCCGAACTCGGGCACCGACGGGTGTATCCACGCCGGGCGCGACCAGTTCGCCGCCGTCAAACGCGTAGGTGGTCATGACGTGAGCCAGGTCCTGGCGCACCGCCCGCGCCTCGATCAGAACACCGCCTTCAAAACGCCCGGTGTAGGGACGCAGGTCGGGGCGGCTGAAGACGTCCTCTACGGAACCGCAGGCGATGGCCGTACCCTCATTCATCAGCACGACGTCGTCAGCGAGCCGGGATACCTCGCCGATGGAATGGCTGACGTAGATGATGCGCAGCCCGAATTCGTCGCGTACGCGTTCGATCAGGCGCAAAATTTCACTACGCCGGCCACTATCGAGCGAGGCGAGCGGTTCGTCCATGAGCAACAACCGAGGCCGCGACAGCAACGCGCGGCCGATCGCAACGCGCTGCTTCTCGCCGCCCGAAAGCGTCGGTGCGCGCTGCTCCAGCAGGCGCTCCAACCCGAGCAACGACACCACCTCATCGAACGAAACGCTACCCTGACCGGATTCGCGAACTGGCTGTCGATGGCCCCGAGTGGCACCGTACATCAAGTTTTGCCGCACACTCATGTGCGGAAACAACAATCCATCCTGAAACACGTAGCCGACGCCGCGCCGTTCGACTGGCAGTGCAATGCCGCGTGCCGTGTCGAGCAAGATCTCGCCGTCAACCTTGACCACACCGCGGTCAGCATGTACCAAACCCGCGACCACGTTGATCACCGTCGACTTACCCGAGCCCGAGCGGCCAAACAACGCAAGCACCCGTGCCTGACTCGTGAAGCGCGCGCTGATGCGCGCGGGCGAACGCCGTCCGTCCGTCACCGTCGCGTTTGCTTGAACGCGGCCTGCGCCACCGAAGGTGGTGTCAAAATCCACTTCGATCACGCGACGATTCCCTCGCGGGTGTTGCCCGCCGGGCCCCGCCCGCGCAGACGCCGACTAATCCATTCCGACGCAGCGAGTGCCGCCATCGACAGTGCGACCGACACCGCACAGAGCCGCAGGATTGCCGCGTCAGCCCCTGGACTTTGCGTCAGGCCGTAGATCGCGAGCGGAAGCGTTTGCGTTTCGCCGGGAATGTTCGACACAAACGTAATCGTGGCACCGAACTCACCCAACGAGCGCGCAAACGCCAGCAACACTCCGACCACAATACCGGGCACCGCCAACGGCAAAGTAACCGTTGCGAACACTCGGACGCGTGACGCACCCAGCGTCCGCGCCGCCCATTCCAGCCGCTCCGGTACCGCCTCAATGGCGAGCCGCATGGCCCGCACCATCAGCGGGAACCCCATCACCGCCGCCGCCAGCGCCGCACCCGTCCAGCGAAAAGCAAAGCTGACGCCAAACCAGGCATGCAGCCAGCCGCCAATCGGGCCTTGCTTGCCGAAGAGCACGAGGAGCGCGTAGCCGATCACTACTGGCGGCAACACCAGTGGCAGGTGGACGGTCGCGTCCAGCAACGTCTTGCCGGGAAACGTCTTCCGTGCCAGCAGCCACGCACACGCGAGCGCGAGCGGCGCGCTTGCCAGCACACTCGCCAGCGCCACCTTGAGGCTCAGAGCAACAACGGCCCATTCATCGGAGGACAGCATGCGAGGATTATTGCTTACGTGCAATCGCGACTGCACCTGGACAGCAGCCGCGCGCTACGGCTTCGCTGCGCGGAAGCCGTGCTTTTGCCACACCGGTTGCGCCGCCGCGCTGCCGAGATAGTCCAGCAGTTCGGTTGCAGCCGCCGACGGCTTGCCAGCGACCAGCGCAGCGCGGTAAGCGATCGGCGGGTGGCTCGCCACTGAAAAGGCCGCAACGACGCGCACCCTGGGTTCCGCGATCGCATCGGTCCGATAAACGATGCCCAGTGGTGCCTCGCCACGAGCCACGAAGGCCAGCGCACTGCGCACGTTGTCGCTGCGGGCGAGACGCGATTCAACCGCACGCCAGGCGTCCAGCGTGGTCAGCGCTACGCGGGCGTATTTGCCTGCCGGCACGGTATCGGGATTGGCGACGGCGAGCCGCCCCTCGCCCAGCGCCTCCCGCAGCGCGGCGCCACGGCCAGCCGTCAGGGCCACCACCACCTTGCTGTCGACGGGCGCGATCAGCACCAACTCATTGCCGACCAGCACGCGGCGAGAGGCGGCGATGATGAGCTTCCTTGCCGCGAGGTAGTCCATCCACTCCTCATCGGCAGCAATGAACAGTTCGGCCGGTGCGCCCGCCTCGATCTGCTTGGCCAGGGCATTGCTGCCGGCATAGGCGACGCGCGCGGTGTGCCCCGATTTCGCGCTGAACGCCTTGATCTGCTCGTCAAGGGATTCCTTCAGCGAGGCCGCGGCGAACACCGTGATTTCGGCGGCGTAAGTCGAGCTCGTGACGATCAACGTTGCCGCTGCGATCAGCAGCCCCCGAAGCACATTGAAGGAATTGTGTGCGCGCTGTCTGGTGGTCATGGCTGTTGCGTGGGGATGTCGCGAAGACGTCGACATTCGTAATATATAACCATGCATAACGCATCGGCAAAGTACCCGGAATCGCGATGCAAACCTGTCCAACGCCTACCTCAGAAGGCGGCGCAAGGCGCGCAAGCGCGGTAAGGCCACTCGCCACACTTCCGCCTCCAGGGCACGAAAATCAAGCAGCACGCGCTGCCCAGCCTCCGTGACGCGCGCGCCGCCGCCGCCCGCCCCGCCACTGACGGACATCACCAGGGGCTCAGCAAAACAGGCATTCATCTCGTCCACGAGGTTCCAGCACCGGCGATACGACATCGCCAATTCACGTCCTGCCGCCGAAATGGAACCCGTGCGCATGATGGCCTCGAGCAAGTCGGCCTTGCCCGGTCCAAACGCCGCCACGGAACCCGCGTACAAACGAATTTTCAGCTCGCGCGAGTCGTGATCGTTCACGACCGGGCGAGGGAGACGAACGGGCTTGACACTCATGACCGCATGCTCGACGGGATAGATGCTGTGCGACGAATGTAACCCCGTCCGAATCCGGAAGCTGGAACGCTGGCGTGACGCCCCTGGCAAGGCACAATACCGAACACAACGCGTCGAAAAGCGACACCACGGAGACACCACCCCATGACCACCCCTGCCGCCGCCGATCCGACCCGCCACTATGCGTTCTGGCCAAAGCGCCTGCCCCGCCACCTCTCACCGCCAGAAACCACGCTCTGGGCCAATCTCGATATCACGCAACGGCGCTTTCCCGATCACCCGCTATTCGTCTTCTTTGGTCGCGTCATTTACACCCACGAGTTGCACGCCGCCGTAGAGCGCCTTGCTGGCTGGCTGCACACGGTCGCCGGGGTGCGCCGCGGCGATCGTGTCGCGCTCTGCATGCAGAACTCCCCGCAGTATGCGATCGCGTTTTATGCCGTGCTGCGCCTCAATGCCGTGGTGGTTCCGGTGAACCCGATGAACAAGGCCGCCGAGCTGACTCACTACATCACGGACCCCGGTGCGCGCGTCGCCATCGTGGGTAGCGATCTCGCAGGTGAATGGGCGGCGGCCAACGCCGAGGTGGCACGCGACGACCCCGCGCGCGCGCTGACCCATCTGCTCGTCACCCGCTATAGCGACGAGATGCACAATCACCGCGTACCGGCAGACGGCGTGCCCGAGGCCTGGCGAGCGTGGCTCGACTTGTCCGTGCCGCTGGCGCCGTATGGGCACGACTGGCGAGAGGTCATGGCGACGGAGGTTCCAGCGCACCCAGCCCCGGCAGCAGGCGGCCATCCGGACGACCTGGCCGTGCTGCCCTACACCTCGGGCACGACCGGCCTGCCGAAGGGCTGCATGCACACGCACCGCACGATCATGCACAACGTGGTAGCCGGGGCCATTTGGGGCGATGGGACGTCCGAGACCGTGAGTCTCGCCGCGGTGCCCATGTTTCACATCACGGGCATGCTGTACTGCCTGCATCTGCCGATCTACCTGGGATCCTGCGCCGTGATCATGCCGCGATGGGACCGCGACGTGGCAGGTGAGCTGATCTCGAAGTGGAAAATTGACAGCTGGACGATGGTGCCCACGATGATTATCGACCTGCTTGGCAGCCCGAACGTCGATCGCTACGACCTCTCCAGCCTGCAATACATCGGCGGCGGCGGCGCGGCGATGCCGCAGGCCGTCGCGCAGCGCCTGCTGGAGCAATTCGACTTGACTTTCATGGAAGGCTACGGCTTGACCGAGACCGCAGCGCCTTCCCATTCCAACCCGTTCCAGCGGCCAAAGCAGCAATGCCTCGGCGTGCCGTACATGAGCGTCGACGCGCGCGTGGTCGATCCCGAAACGCTGCGTCCGTGTGCCGTCAATGAGCCGGGCGAAATCCTGATCCACGGCCCACAGGTGTTCAAGGGCTACTGGCAGAATCGCGCTGCAACCGAGGCCGCGTTCGTGCAGATCGATGGCAAGTGGTTCTTCCGCTCCGGCGATATGGGGCGCGTCGATGAAGACGGCTATTTCTTCATGACCGACCGGTTGAAGCGCATGATCAACGCCAGCGGATTCAAGGTCTGGCCGGCTGAAGTTGAAGCCCTGCTCTTCCGCCATCCGGCGGTGCAGGAAGCTTGCGTCATCGCCACGCGCGACGCCTATCGCGGCGAATCGGTGAAGGCAGTGATCGTTCTGCGCGGCAACGCGAAAGGCACCACCGCGCAAGAAATCATCGACTGGGCGCACGACAACATGGCCGCGTACAAGGTGCCGCGCTCGGTGGAATTTGTCGATGCCTTACCCAAGAGCGGCTCGGGCAAGGTCATGTGGCGAGCGCTGCAGGAGCGCGAGACGGGTGGTTAACAGCTTTTTTCGGCTATTGACCGTCCCACGGCGATTGCAGCCAATTATTGTCGATAGTCGACTTGTTGAATTTCTTGGCTGCAAAGACCGATCAGACGCCGTCAGCATGAGAAAGCCAAACACGACGGCCATGCCGCCGCATATCGCGCTGACCAGCCCGCGCGGCGCAGCGCGATGGCGCAAAATCGCGTCGACATTCGTCATTCGAGACGCGCTGGTCGATATGTGTGCCGTTTTCGCATCGGTCTGAGGGAACGCCACACTGGCGATGTGCAATCTGATTTGTTGTGAGGGAATTCGGATGAACTGCTTGACTCGTGGCCTCGCCGCTGTCATTGGCCTCGTCGTCACCGGCCTGAGCCACGGTGCGATCACCGCGGGCATCTCGACCAGCGACACCACGCCCGACGTGGGTGGCGCGGCCTTCACCTGGACCATTACGCTGACCAACGGCGCGAGCACATCGACCAACGTGCAGATGACCTTCCCTCTGCCCACCGGTGCGAAGTATGCAAACCACAGCATCTCCGGCACGGCGGGCGGTGCCTACAGTTGCGTCTCCCCGTCGCTGGGCGTGCAAGGCACCGTCGTGTGCGAGGCGGCCAGCGTCGCAGCCAATGCCATCGCCACGATTGCCGTCGTCGCACAATACGACAGTGAAATGTCGGCCGGGGTACGCACCGCGACGGTACGCGTGGTGTCCGGTGGCATCGAAAGTACGGCCTCGGTCGGGCAAACGCTTCAGTCCTCGCCCCTGGTGAGTCTGACTCTGAGCGCCACCAGCAGCGTCGCGGCCGGCGGCATCGTCAATGTCCGGGCGATGGTCGTCACGTCGGGCAGTGCGGCGTCCATCAATCCGCTTCTGCAGATTGCGCTGCCGGCCGGGCTCAGCTTTCTGGGGGTCTTCGGCAGCAAGGACTTTCATGGGGTTTGCAGCCTCACCATCGCATCGAACACGGTCGAATGTTCACCACGCTTTCTGACCGGAACGAACTACGTCACGGTGGTCGCTCGCAGTTCGTACGACTTGCCGGCCGGCGTCATTTCAACGACCGGCTCCCTGCTGGTCGTTGCGCCGTCAACCACCAGCGGCTCGCCGGCCACGGCCAATACAACGATCACCAACTGATCATGGTCGCAAGCCGCGTCTACCGAGCGACACAAAACTGGCCAGGGGTGGCATCGCTAGGCGTGCTGCGCTGGGCCACCGCTTGCGCCGTCGCGCTCACGGTGGTGGCGCCAGCAGCCTCAATTGCCGCCGTCGCCGCCCAACTCGTGTCATCCAACGCCACGCCGGTCGCGGGCGGATCGGCGTTCACGCTGACGCTCACCCTCAGCAACAACGCCGTTGCGGTCAGCGATCTCATCGCTACGTTGCCAATGCCCAACTCCATCAACGTCATCGGCGTGGCCGTCGCCGGTCCCGACGCCGGCGCGTTGTCCTGCCGCATTGCCGATCCGGCACCGACGACGGTGGTCTGCCGTGCGCCATCCTTCGCGGCCAACGCCTCCGCCACGGTGACCGCCACCGTCCAGGTCAGCCCCGAAACCGCTAGCGGCGCCCGCACGGCTGCGGCACGGGTCGTCGGCAGTGGTGTGGAGAGCACGAGCAGCGCCGCACTCACGCTGTCTTCCAACGCTTCGCTCAGTGTCAGCAAGACTGGCCCAGGCGTTGGTGTTGCCGGCGAGCCTATGACCTACACGCTCGCGGTCAGCAACACCGGCAACAGCGTCGCCATCAATGCCGTGGTGTCCGACTTTCTGCCCTCAGGTTTCGAGTTTTTGGGCGTCTCAGCGCGCGGCGCGCTCGACGGCACCTGCCACTTCAATCCCTCGACGCGTGAGTTGCGCTGTGACGTCCCGCAGATGCCCACCGGATCACATCGGGTGTCTGTGCTGGTTGAGCCGCGAGGAAACCTTGCGCCCGGGTCGATCAGCAACACGGCAACCGTCAGCGCTGCCTCCGGTTCAATTTCGGTGGGCAGCAGCGGTGCCAGCGCACAGCTCGGTCATAGCCGACTCGACATCGACAATAACGGGGTCTACGAACCTCAATTCGACGGCGTGCTGGTCGCGCGCTACTTGTTCGGGCAGGCGCCGTCAACGCTCGTCAGCGCGGCCCTCGGGGCCAACGCGGCGCGTGCGACCCCGAGCCGCATCATCGAATACCTTGACTTCATCCGTCCGCAACTCGACGTGGACGGCGACGGGCTCGTGCGGCCGCTGTCCGATGGGTTACTCATCGTTCGCTACCTACTCGGCCTGCGCGGCAACAACCTCATCAGTGGCGTCGTCGCACCGGGCGCGACACGCACGACCATCGCGACGCTTGAAGCCTACCTCGCGTCGCTCACGCCGCCGTAGCAGCTTACCGGTATGCGTGCCAGCGCCGCGCGCGCAGCGGCATTTCGCAGTACGCCGGATGGCGGGTTTTGGCGGCCTACCATGCCTCGCTCCCGCCATAATCCTGGTGCAACCGCGCCGCCAGAATTACGATCCCCACCAACGCACGCGGCGCCACGATGGTTGGAATGCGTAGATCACCTACGGCACGCCGCTCGTTATTGAGTGACTGCATCAGGTTTCGCGCGGTCGTCTCGATGCCTTCCAGCGCGGTCAGGCGGCTGCGGGCTTCATCTACCACCTGCGACAACTGCTTCTGTGCACGCGGCTGCGCCGCACGTTGACGGGCCGCATCGGCCGCGGAATGTCGCACCTCCCCGGCGAATGCGTCCAGGAACGTCCTTTGTTACAGCGTCGGGCGCGCCGCCTCGGCAAAAATCGTCAACCGGTACTCAAACCTCTCGTAGGTCAGGCCGTCTAAGTCTTGAGTCGGTCCAAAACCTCCAGGCGCCCCGTTGCGCACGGATTGATTCTCCCGGACGGAGGGCGGCGCCGGCTGCCACTGAGCTGCGCGGCGGCGTCAACGGCGCTGTGTGCAAACACGATGCCCACGACCACCACGGCGACCGGGCGACTGCGGTTCCGCCCACTCACGACTTCTTATCTGACATGGCGGCGAACAAACCCAGGCCGATGAATGAGCAACCGGCGACGGTTCGTCCCAAAGCCCCGGCACCGCGCCTTTGCGCAAGCCGTGGCGCAATCGCTCCCGCCGCCAATGCATAGGTTGCGTCGCTAGCCGATGCGATGAGCACAAACAGCGCGCTCAGAATCGCGGCCTGTGCGGCAGCGGCGCCGCCGGAGACCTGTTCCGTCATGAATTGAGGCAGGAACGCAGAGAAAAAAATGATGGTCTTGGGGTTGAACAACGCGACGATGAAACCATCACGAAACAGCGGCCACATGGGCACGGAGCGTATCGTTTGGTCACGCAGCGCGGCATCGATCGCCTCATTCGCACCGACACTCGCCGGCCCTTCCGACGATGCAAGCAGCGTCTTGACGCCAAGATAAATCAGATACGCCGCCCCCGCGTACTTCACCAGAGAGTACAGCGCGGTCGAGGCCGCGAGAAGCGCCGCCAGCCCGAGCGCCGCCGCGATTCCGTTCACCAGTGAGCCTGTCGACGCGCCAGCGACCGACACGAGGCCCGCGCGCCGCCCGAGCGACAGGCTACGTGCGACAACGTAGAGCACGACGGGGCCGGGGATGACCGCGAGCAGCAGGCTGCTCCCCATGAACAGGCTCAACGTCGACCAGGGGGGAAGTAAATGGGATTCCATGCGCAGAGGATACCTCGTCCGACTGAGCAAGGCCTGATCCCCAGCATAGCTGACGACGGGTAACGCTGCGCCCTCCCCTACACTCCCTGCATGCCCCGCATCGAATCGACCTATCGCCGCCCATGGTGGTTGCCCTCCGGCCACCTGCAAAGCATCTATGCGCAGTACTTGCCACGAGCGAAAGTCCACTATCGGCGCGAACGCCTCGAGCTGGACGATGGAGACTTCATCGACCTTGACTGGGCTGACGTGCCGGATACGACAGCACCGCTCCTGATTTTCTTTCACGGGCTCGAGGGGTCCAGCGACTCGCAATACTGCCGCAACACCATGGCGGAGGCCAATGCGCGCGGCTGGACAGGTATGGTCGCTCACTTTCGCGGTTGCTCCGGCGAGCCCAACCGCCTGCCGCGCTCGTATCACTCCGGCGATAGCGAGCATTGCGACATCGTGCTGCGCGAGATGCGCAAGCGCTACCCCGGGCGCACCATCTTCGCGGCCGGCGTTTCGCTAGGCGGCAACGCGCTCACCAAATGGTGCGGCGAACAGGGCGACGTGGCGAAAGAAATCATCTTGGCCGCAGCATCCGTCTCCAACCCGCTTGACCTGGGCATCTCCGCCGAAGCCATTCTGCACACCCACAATTGGGTATTCAACACCTACTTCATGCGGGCAATGGGCGAAAGCTACGCCAAGCGCATGGAGCAGCATCCGCACCTGCGTGACAAGGGGTTTCTTGCAAAGCCGAAGAGCTTTCCGCAGTTTGACGAGCACTACACTGCGCCAACGCATGGCTACTCGAGCGCGTGGGACTACTACCACCGTGCCTCCTCACGCGGCTTCATCCCGAAGATCCGCCTGCCGTTTCTGTTGTTGAACGCGAAGAATGACCCGTTCGTCCCGGCCTCGCTGTTTCCCAACGTGTGGGAAGTGCCGGACAACGTGACGCTTGAGCAACCGACTGACGGCGGCCACGTCGGCTTTGTCAGCGGCCCCTTCCCGGGGCACTTGCGCTGGTTGCCAGAACGGCTTTGCGGCTTCTTCGAACTGTATTTGTAGGCGCGGGGTTCCGCGAGAGCCGTCGGGGACCAGGGCTTGATTCCGCTGCGACGAAGTCGCGTCGGAGCCGCTCCTACAATCTCGTCATGACTTCCCGCCCTACCCTCCCCCCCGAAATCTTCAAGGCCTACGATATCCGCGGAATCGTTGGCAAGACATTGACGCCTGAGATTGCCTACGCCGTCGGGCAGTCGCTGGGCACGCTGTCGCTGGAGCGCGGCGCGTCAGCCATCGCGGTTGGCCGCGACGGCCGCTTGTCCGGGCCAACGCTCTCGCAGGCGCTACGCGATGGCGTCACCGCAACGGGGTGCGACGCGATTGACCTTGGCCTGGTGCCAACGCCGGTGTCGTACTTCGCTGGCCACTACCTCGGCACTGGTTCCTGCGTCAGTGTCACCGGCAGCCATAATCCGCCTGACTACAACGGCATCAAGATGGTAGTTGCTGGTGAGGCGATCTGGGGTGACACCATTCAGTCGATCAAGATGCGCGCTGAAGCGGGCGACGTGAAATCCGGTGCTGGCAAACAGACCGCCGCCGACATCAAGCAGGCGTACGTCGATCGCGTTGTCAGCGACGCCAAACTCGCCCGCCCCATGAAGATCGCCGTGGATTGCGGCAACGGCGCTGCCGGTGAGCTCGCTCCGAAAATATTTCGCGCGATGGGCTGCCAAGTGGTGGAAATGTTCTGCGACATCGACGGCAGCTTCCCAAACCATCACCCCGATCCGTCGAAGCCCGAGAACCTCGAAGACTTGATCAAGGTTGTCCGCGAGACGGACGTTGAGCTCGGTTTGGCGTTCGACGGCGACGGTGACCGCCTCGGCATCGTGACCAAGAACGGCGACATTATCTTCCCCGACCGACAGATGATGCTGTTTGCGGGCGACGTGCTTTCGCGCAACCCTGGCGCGACGATCATCTACGACGTGAAGTGCACACGCCTGCTCGACAAGTACATCCGCGACCATGGTGGCGAACCCATGATGTGGAAGACGGGCCACTCACTGGTGAAAGCCAAGCTAAAGGAAACCGGCGCGCCACTTGCAGGAGAAATGAGCGGCCACATCTTCTTCAAGGAGCGCTGGTACGGCTTTGACGACGCGATCTATTGCGGTGCGCGGTTGCTGGAAATCGTCTCGAAGTCGACCAACCCCAGCAAGGTGCTGGAAGATTTGCCCAATGCGCCGTCAACCCCCGAGTTGAACCTCAAGTGCGCAGAAGGCGAGCACTTCACGTTGATGGAGCAACTCAAGGCGAAGGCACGTTTCGAAACCGCCACGCGCATTGCGACCATTGACGGTCTCCGGGTCGAATACGCGGACGGCTTCGGGCTTGCGCGCCCATCCAACACGACGCCAGTGATCGTGCTCCGTTTTGAGGCAGACACGCCGGATGCGCTGGCACGCATCCAGAATGACTTCCGTGCCCAGTTTGCACGGGTCAACCCCGCATTGACGCTGCCGTTTTAGCCGTACACTTCCCGCCAGTTTTTTTTGGAGGAACTCAAGTTATGCGTCTTATCAAAACGGCCACCGCAGTCGCCGCAGCACTTGCAGCCAGCGTCACTTTTGCACAGGCCTATCCAAGCAAGCCCATCCGTCTGGTGATCCCGTTCGCCCCCGGTGGCAGCACCGACATCGTCGGCCGAATCATGGCAGCAAAACTGTCGCCGCTGCTGGGGCAACCGGTAATCGTTGAAAACAAGGCCGGGGCCGGTGGTTCGATTGGCGCGGCCGAGATCGCCAAGTCAGCGCCAGACGGCTACACCATCGGCATGGGCTCGGTATCGACGATGGGCACCAACATTGTTGCCTACAAGAACAATAAGCTCGACCCGCTGACGCAGTTCACGCACATCACCAACCTGGCGTCCGTGCCTGGCATCATCATCGTCAACAAGAATTTTCCGCATCAGGATTACAAGTCGTTCGTCGCCGCACTGAAGGCGAATCCTGGCAAGTTCAGCTACGCCAGTTCGGGCGCAGGCGGGGTTGGCCACCTCGCCATGGAATTGTTCCTTGTGGAAACCGGTGCCGATGCGCAGCACATCGCCTACAAGGGCGCGGGCCCGGCGGTGACTGACGTACTCGCGGGCAACGTGCCGATCATGTGGGACAACCTGTCGTCGTCACTGGCACAAATCAAGGCGGGCAACTTCATCCCGATTGGTCTGGCTTTCCCCAAGCGTATTCCGCAGTTGCCGAACGTACCCACCTTTGCGGAGCTGGGACTTAAAAACTACGAAGCCGATACATGGTTCGGACTGGTGGGTCCGGCGGGCATGCCAAAGGACATCGTGAAAAAGATCTATGACGCGTCGATGGCGGCACTGAAAGACCCGGACACGGTCAAGAAACTCGAGGAGAACGGCGCGTTCGTCATTGGCAATACCCCTGAGCAGTTCGGTGATCAAGTCAAGCGCGAAGTAGCCAAGTGGAAACGGGTCGTTGACGCGAAGAAAATTTCTCTCGAACTCTGATTGACGACTCAGTTTGCAGTCGATGAGAGGCCCGGCATCGGGCCTTTTTCATTGTTCCACCGCAGGTTTGGCATGCCCGTCACCAAATCGTTTCACCGCTTTGTGCCGAACGTCGTCCGTGCCCTGATTGCGCTCACGGCAGCGTTCGGTGCGTGCGCGTCACGTGCACAGGCATCCACCCCTGCTCGACCGCTGAAAGGCCTCATCATCCGTTTGTTTTCACCCGAGGCCGAACTCTGGATCGTGCCGCTGTAGCTCGATCAGGAGATCGCGGTGGCACAGTCACCCGCTCGGCCAGAGCAGGTGCGACTGGACCCGACTGCGGACGTACGGTCTTGGCACCTACTGGACCGCACAGCAGGAGGATGACGCGCCTCGCAACGCGCTAGCGTGTGCCGCGGTAGTCGGCAAGGTGGATCGAAAGCCGCCACACAGGGCTGAGCACGGCGTCCAATTCGGACCGCCCTTGTCCCGGTCAGTCCGCGCACCGCTCGCTCCTGGCCTCAACCCAGGGGCAAACGGGCGGTTTCGGCATCGCTACGGCGATTCCGTACATCGTCGGCGCGCCGCACGTGACCGATATCATTGCCCGCCGGACGTTGTGGCGTGACGGCGTGCCGGCCCAGTAAGCCGCGTCACGGCTCGCCAGCACGCCTCGATGCGTTGGATCTACTACCTTGTTGACACTCGAACAGACCCTGCTCTACCTGCCCGCCGTCGCGATCATTATCGCGGTCCCCGGCCCCGACATGCTGATGTCGCTTTCGCGCGGCCTCACGCAGGGGCGCGCGGCGGGCATCACGCACGCGCTGGGTGCTGGCCTCGGCATCATGGCGCACGCCTTACTCGCCGCGTTCGGTATCAGCGCCTTGTTGATGGCAAGCGAAGCGGCGTTCTGGGCGATGAAATTGCTTGGCGGCGCCTACCTGATTTATCTGGGCATTCAAGCGTGGCGAAGCGGTGCCTCGTTGGCAGCAACCACCGGTACGGCCGCCGCCCCGCTCCAGACGATCTTGATGCGAGGCCTGCTGAGCAATTTACTCAACCCGAAGGTCGCCCTCTTCGTGCTCGCGTTCATCCCCCAGTTTGTGCGGCTGTCGGTGCAGTCGTCGTCGGCATTTGCACAGATCCTGGCCCTGGGCGCAATCTTTTCGGTACTAACGATACTCGCCTATGGCACGCTCGGAGCCGCCGCGGGAGCAGTCAACGGCTTCCTCGCGCAACATCCACGCTACCTGCGCGGCATCAATCGCGGCAGCGGTGGTCTCTTTATCGCGTCTGGCGCAACCATTCTGTTGCTAGACCGGCGGCACTAGGAGGCCGTCCGATTTTTGGATCGTCGGCTGCAAATTGACCGCAGCAGCCCATTTCTTGCGACCACGCCCCAAAGCCGACAGCCTCCTAGGGCGTCACGATGACACCGCACTGCTGGCTTAGATGCTGCGCGGCAAGGCTGCCTGTGCCGCGCGAGCCAGCCGTGTTGATCGCTCCCGTCGCGAAAGCCCCGACGCGCATGCCAAGCGCGGCGCGCAGCAATAGCATTGCGTCGGTCGTGCTGTTCACCGCGCCGTCGCCATCGATATCCAGACTCAACGATGCACGCTGTGCGTCAATGAATGCCGCAATCGTAGGCGCGGTGGTCCGCGTCGCGCAGCTGCCGAACGGTCGGTCGCCGACCAGAGCATCGCCATCAAAGCCGGCGAGACGACGCAACACCATGAGGGCATCCGACGCGTCAAACACGCCGTCGCCGTCCACGTCCACATTGCAGCTTCCGGTGCTTCGGTACGGCCCGCACTGCGACAAATACAGTTGGTAGGTGCCCGACGCATCTTGCGTAGCACTCCAGGTGGTGACGTCGACAAAGTAGGTGCCCGTCTGTGGCAGCGCGAAGTTGGTGATGCGCGAATTGCGGTTACGGCCGGCCACGATGTCATCGTTCTCGGCAAGGATCGATTTGTCCGCCGCCAACAGGTACACGTAGGTGTCGAGAACGGCCGGAGCCGCGGTTGTGCTTGACAGGTCGATCGTCACCCGATCACCCGCCTGACCGGCGAAACTGTAGCGCGCAGTGTTAAAGCTCGGCCCGCGCACGCCACCGTGACAATAGTCCAGCGGATTGGACGAAATCAGCGCGCCACTCCGCACGTCGCCGTAGACCATTGCCGTCACCGTATTGCAGTCGACCTCGTTGATGGTCACCGGCACGCTTGCCGGCGCAACGACTAGCGTGTTGCCAGTTACCGCACTCAGTACGAGCGAGAAAGCACGCGTACCCTGCTCACCCAGCCGACCGTAGACAGGAACGGTCACCGATCGATCCGTCTCGTCGCCAGCAGCCCAAACCAGTTGAGTCGGTGTTGGGGTGCCGTAGTCCAGCCCAGCCAGCGCCGAGCCGGGAACTGCAGCGACCTGCGCCGTCACGGCCTGTGACGGCGCACCAACGCGACTGACGGTCAACGTCACAGTCCCGTCATTCTCGCGCGTCGTGATCGCAGCCTGCCCCCAACCTACCTGCGCCCCGGTCCCCGTCACCGCCGCCACCGAGCGCCCCGCATCGAGCAGGCCGGCGCCGCAGACCGAGGTCGTACAGCTACTGGCTGACGGAAACGGCCGCGCGCCGGCGCGCAATGCCAGCGCCATTTGGTTGACGGACAACGAGGGCGCCACAGCTCGCAAGAGCGCCGCCGCCGCAGTCACGTGGGGTGCCGCCATTGAGGTGCCGCTCTTCACGCAGCTCCCGCTAAGCGTGCCGCCAGTGGACACGATGTCGACACCCGGCGCAGTGATCGCAACGCCGGCGCCGAAACTACTAAAACTCGCCAGATCGCCGGATTGCGTCGACGCGGCCACGGCAATCGCGCCGCGGCAGTTGGCTGGCGCGTGATCCGACATGTCGGAGCTGCTGTTGCCCGCCGCGACCACGGGCAAGACACCGGCTGCTCGCAGCGCGTCGATTGCTTCCTGATAACCGGCGCCACATGCGCCCGCGCCGCCGAAACTCATGTTCACGGCAACGGGAATCTGCTGGTTGACGCCAATGCTGCCCACTGCATTTCCCGCCATCCAATGCATGGCGTCAATGGCATCAGCATCATCGCCCACCGAATTGAGCGCACGCGCCATCAACACGCGGCTCGCGGGTGCGCCGCCGGCAACGCCGACCACGCCCGCGCCTCCGTTGGCATGGAACGACGAACTCGCCGCGATGGTGCCGGCCACATGCGTGCCGTGCCCGCAGAGGGTCGCTGCCTCCTGCGGGTCATCGTCGCGACCATCGCCATCACCAGAAGACCCCGCGTCCGAGTAGAAGTCGTAACCTCCGTTCGGAAACCCGGGCTGGATTCGAAGCTGTGTGCCCAACTCGTCATGCCCGCGCGCAATGCCCGAATCAACAACGCCGATCGTCTGGTTCGGCGCGCCCAGCGTCACGCTCCACGCGTCGGGAAAGTTTGCCCCTTCGATGACACCGGATTGATACTGGAAGCCCCATTGCGATGGGTACAAGGGGTCAGTCGGCGTGACCTGCGGTCGAATCACGCGATTCGGCACCACGTAGCGCACACCGGGCAACGCCGTGACGGCCCGAATCATGGCCGTCACCTCCTTGGCCGATTTGGGCTGATCGAACCGCAAGACGTCGGCCCCATTGGCCATCGTGCGCTGATAGGCCATGCCCCCGGCGCTTCCAAGCCAGGTCACGACCCTCGCCGTCCGCTGCGCAGGCGCCATGGCCGCCATCGACGCACTTCGGCCATCCGGCGAGGATGGCAGTTCCTCATAGCGCACGATCAACCCCAGAACGTCGGCCGCGTCAGCCGCAGTTTTGTCCGCCGCACCCAGCGGCACCCCAATCGCCGGAACCCAGGCGCAGGACACCGCCGCGACCGCTGTCCATCGAAGCACAGTCTCAGAAACGCGTTGCGTGAGGCGAACTTGGGGCAAAGCAGGCAACAACAGAAGCAACTCCTGGTCAGGATGAATGACGAAGCCAGCGCGCTCGCTGCTCGTCGTTCGTAAGATAGTCTCGGCTGCGTTGTGGTGCCACGTCGAGCGGTTGACAGGACGGGCTAGAAATTGGCGCCGCAGTTGGCATTCAACCACGGTTGAATGGTCGCCCACGTGGTGCGCGTGGCACCCGGCTTGCTAGAGATACCGACGCCGTTGGTGACGGCCGTACCCACCTGCCCGGCCATGGCACGCAACAGAACCGTGCCATCGACCGCGGCGCGCGTGCCCGCCCCGTTGACACCACCTGATGAGCCCGTCACGTCGTAACCATTGGCGACGTAACTGTTTTGAGTCGTGCCAAAAACAGCGTTGGATGTGGTGTTTGCTGCGCACGCGCCGGACAAACCGTCGAATGTAGCCGCTTCCGAGAATCCCGCGATGCGCCGCGCAATCGCAATGCCATCGATGTCCGGCTCAAATAAGCCGTTGTCATCGACATCGAGATTGCAAGTCGGTATGCCGGGCTGGGCGAGTACAACATTTCCGACCGACGCAGCCGTGACACTATTCAGCCGAAGCGGCGCGATTCGGTAACCGTTGACCATCGGCGAGTGGAGAACGCCACTCCAACCAAAGGGTACCGTGCAGCTAAACAACCCCGAAGCGGTGCTCGTCGTGCACGTCACTCCAGAAGCGGGTTTCGCACAAAACGACACGCCCGACACGCCGCTGGCGCCATTCGTAACTGTTCCGCTGACCGTCTGCGACGGTGAGACCGACGGATCAATGACGGTGACCGTGTAAGAGAACGAGCTCGGCACGCCGGCGCCGGTTACGCCAGCAATGGTGACGGTGTACGCCTTGTCGGTGGCGCCCGGGGCTGCATAGGAAACACCGGCGATGCCTGCTGCGTCGAGGGGCGGCTGCCACACGATCGCATCGTCAGGCAAGCAGGTGAAGCCCGTCGGACACCCCGTGCTACGGTAGTCGTAAACAAGCGGAGCGTATGCAGCCCCACCGCTCGACATCGACACGGTAGCGGCGCTAAAGTTTGCACCAGGGTACTGAAAGCTCCATCGATTTGAGCCCGCTGGCAGCAATTGAAATGGCACAAAACCGTTGGGCGGCCACGCAACCCCTTCCGGCGTTGCGGCCAGCCCCGTGCGCGTCGAAAAATTGATCCACCATAGCGCATTCGCTGCACCGTGGCCCGGCCCAACCGGGACCGACCCCACGGCCATCACCGTCTGTTTTGCGTCGAGGATACCGGTGCGGTGCCCCACGGCCTGGTTGCCAGCGCCGCTATCCACCATATAGGCATCAATGACCGCGTTCGTGGCATAGGCGTTGCCGCTGGACCACCCCAGATTCGAATTTCCCGCGCCGCCGGCGGGCTGCCCCCCGCCCAGCACGCCCACCGTACTGCCCGCGAACGCCGTCCCGTAGCAGTTCCACGTGCTGGGCGGGTTGTGGCTAAGTGCGTTGTTCGCCGCCATCAAGAGCGCGGCCGCCGCTGTCCGTTCGTCCTTATCATCACTTGGCGAGTACAGATTGACCGGTGCGAGTCGCGCAAGCTTTCGGTACACATTAACGCGATCAACGATCGACTGCTGGTAGGCGACTGCGGTCGATCCTGGGTCACAGGCAGCGACGTTACCTGTCCAGCTCATTGGGGGCATGACCTGCCCTGCCAGATAGTTCACGTTATAGAGCGCTGCGGCTTGAGCTCTCGTAGGCGCTGGCTGCAGCGCTTTCAGCCGCTGAGTGCGCGAAACCTCAAGAGCAGACTCACGCGCCATTGCACTCGGCGCAGCATGCCCGTCGCCCGTCGCGACGGCTTGCGGTCCGCCGGTCGGATCGGGCGAAACTGTCACGGCGGCAGCGCCAACTGGGTTCGTCAACCAAGCCAGGAGCAAAGCAGCGCAAGCCTGCATCGGATAGCACATCCGCGCAAACTGGCTTGAGACGCTGGTTTCGCAATATGACATTGTCAAATTCTATTTTGGATGCGCCGGCGTGTACATATCAGGAACGCCGATACAACGCTGAGTGGCCGAGCCGGGGCCTCGCTCCCCGGGCCTGTCGATGACCCCGTCTACACTTCGCCCACGATCTAGCCGCCGCGAACTTGAGAACGGCCGTCCACGAAAACCCCAAGCCGAATTTCGGATCGACCGTGATCATCCACTCCCTACTCGACACCGACCTCTACAAGTTCACCATGATGCAGGCAGTGTTGCATCAGTTTCCCGGCGCGCAAGTGGAGTACCGATTCAAGTGCCGAAACGAAGGTGTGGCGCTGGCGCCGTTTTCCGACGAGATCAACCGCGAGGTGGATGAACTGTGCACGGTGCGCTTCGCCGACGACGAACTCGACTACCTGCGCTCCCTGCGGTATGTGAAAAGCGACTTCGTTGATTTTCTCGCGCTGTTTCACTTCAACCGCAAGCACATCGACGTCCGCCCGGCCGGCGACGACCTCGCGATCGAAATTAAGGGACCGTGGCTGCACACCATCCTGTTCGAAATCCCGATCCTCGCCATCGTCAATGAGGTTTACTTTCGTCGCACGCGGCCCGCACCGGACATCGATGAAGGACGCCGCCGTCTCGCCGCCAAGCTTGATTTGGTGAATTCGCTTTCGCCAGAGGTGGGTTTCTCGTTCGCCGACTACGGCACCCGCCGCCGCTTTTCGCACCATTGGCAACGCGAGGTACTGAGCACCGTGAAGGCGCGCGCGCCGGGCGCATTCGTCGGGACGAGTAACGCCTACTTCGCAAAAGAACTCGGGTTGCTCGCGGTGGGCACGATGGCGCACGAGTGGCTGCAGGCAGCGCAGGCACTGGGGCCTCGGTTGCGCGATTCGCAACGCTGGGCATTCCAGAAATGGGCCGATGAGTATCGAGGCGACCTGGGTATTGCGCTCTCCGATGTGGCGGGCTTGAACGCCTTCATGCGCGACTTCGATATGTACTTCTGCAAGCTCTTTGATGGCGCGCGGCACGACAGCGGAGAGCCGATCGCCTGGGGCGAGGCGATCATCAATCACTACTTGGCCAATCGCGTTGACCCAAAAACCAAGTCGCTCGTTTTCAGCGACGGTCTGACGTTCCCTCGAGCCATCGAAATCGCCCGGCACTTTCAGGGGCGCGCGAAGACCGCGTTTGGCATCGGCACCAACCTCACCAACGATCTCGGCTACACGCCACTGCAGATCGTACTCAAGATGGTTCGCTGCGATGGGCAGCCGGTGGCCAAACTCTCAGACACCCCGGCGAAGACGATGTGCGACGACGCCTCGTACCTGGCCTATCTAAAACAGGTGTTCGAGATCGCGTGAGCGAAGCCGCGGCGGGCAAAGCGCTCGGCCTGGACGACAACGAATTCGTGCGTGGTCGCCAGGGATTGTGACCGGTGGTACGGTTGGTTAGTCGTACGGTTGGTTTAAGGAAACGCTGAGCAAGCGTCACGCGGACGCCGCATCGTCGGGCTTGGGCGAACCGGCAACCAAAAACTTCTCGCCATCGTCCCGCTTTGGCTCCAGAATTTCGACGGCCAGCTCATCCCAGCCCGACGCGCGATGTATCGCGCAGACTAACTCAGCGTTTCCCTGGTCGGATACTGGTCCGAGCAGCGTCAGCGCGGTCCACCCGAAACCGATCCCGTCGCAACGCCGGAACCACATCGTAGTGGGACGGGTCGCCAATGGCGGGACGTACCCGCGCTAGCATGCACCCATGAGTTTCTCGACTGCCCAGCGCCACACCGTCCTGCTCCTTGCCCTCTGCCAGGGGCTGCTGCTGACCAACACTGTGATTCTGATGGCGGTGAACGCGCTGACGGGCTACATGCTGGCGGAGAACAAGATGTTTGCCACCCTGCCGGCAATGACCTACGTGATCGGGAGCGCCCTGTCGGCGATGCCCGCAGCGTCATTCATGCGCACGCGGGGCAGACGCCGCGGGTTCATGTCAGGCAGTTTGCTGGCGATGCTGGGCGCGGTCGTCTGCGCTGTCGCGGTGATGGCCAAGTCGTTCTGGGGCCTCTGCCTTGGCACGTTTTTCATTGGTTGCTACAACGCGACTGGTGGGTTCTATCGCTTCGCCGCAGCCGACGCGGTGACCGGCCCGGACAAGGCGCGCGCCATCTCGCTGGTGCTGGCCGGGGGCATTGTTGGGGGATTGATCGGCCCTGAGAGCTCGAAGCTGACGAAGGATTGGCTCCCAGTGACGTATGCCGGCACCTATCTTTCGCTCGTGGCGTTTGCAGTGCTCGCCATGGCGTTGCAATCTCGGCTGAAACTGCCACCGCTTGGAATCGAGAAGACCGATGAGCCGGCAAGGCCGCTCGCCGAGATCGCGCGGCAGCCGAAATTCATCGTCGCAGCCCTGTCGGCGGCGTTTGGCTACGGTGTCATGAACCTGCTGATGGTTGCAACACCGCTGGCAATGAACTTTTGCGGGCACCCGTTCAAGGAAGGCGTTTTCGTGCTCGAGTGGCACGTCGTTGGAATGTTCGCACCCAGTTTTTTCACAGGCAACATCATCAAGCGGTTCGGCGCGTTGCCGGTAATCGTCGCCGGCACCGTCCTCAACCTTGCCACCATCGCGATCGATCTGTCGGGCACGACGGTCGCCCACTTCTGGTTCGGTCTCTTCGTGCTCGGCATCGGCTGGAACTTCATGTTCATCGGCGGCACGACCTTGCTCACCGAAACCTATCGGCCGTCGGAGAGAACCCGCGTGCAAGGCTTCAACGACATGCTCGTGTTCGCAACGATGGCCATCTCGTCATCAAGCGCTGGCGTACTGGTCAACGCGCAGGGGTGGTCAACGGTCAACTACACCGCGTTGCCGTTTATCGTCAGCGCGATGCTGGCGGCGCTCTGGCTGTCGTTCCGCAGCCACCGCGCGACGTAGTTCAGCTTTTTGGCTTGACCGACGGCGGTACGGTCGTTGCAACGTGTTTTTCGCACAAGTCGACTCGCCGCGGATTGTGCCGCCAGGAACCATCGGCCGGTCGTTCCGGCCGAAAAGCCGTTACCGCATGGCCCAAGGAGTTGTTCCGCGCTTGCAAGGACGTCCGCAGAGGACCTGCGGTTCGCAAAAAGCGCCCCTCACCGCCGTCCGTGCGCGGGTATGGAATGCCGCGCGCGCCTAGCCCAGCCACACCCGCGCGTTCTCGAACATCCGCAGCCACGGCGATCGCCTCCAGCCATCCGGGTGCCAGGAAAAGTTCTCGACACGATGCGTGCGTTCAGGGTGAGGCATGAGCACGTTGAAGCGACCGTCCTCGGTGGTGAGCCCGGTGATTCCGCCGGGCGAACCGTTCGGGTTGAGCGGATAGGTTTCCGTCGCAGCGCCGTGGCCGTCGACGAAGCGCAGCGTCACCAGGGGCTGCGCTGCGTCAAGCTGGGCGTCGTCCTTGAATTGAGCAAATCCTTCGCCATGTGCCACCACAATCGGCAGCCGGGTCTTTTCCATCCCGTTGAAAAAGATCGACGGCGAATCCATCACTTCGACCAACGCGGTACGGCACTCAAATTGCTCGCTGCCATTACGCACGAACTTGGGCCAGTGCGCCGCTCCCGGAATGATGGGTGACATTTGCGCGAGCATTTGGCAACCATTGCAGATGCCGAGCGCAAACGTATCCTCCTCATCGAAGAAGGCCTGAAATTGCTCACGAAGCGCTGGATTGAGCAGTATGGACTTGGCCCATCCGGCGCCCGCGCCGAGCACGTCGCCGTAGCTGAAGCCGCCACAGGCGACGAAGCCCTTGAATTCGTCGAGCGTGCGGCGGCCCGTGTGCAGGTCGGTCATGTGCACGTCGTACGCGTCGAAGCCCGCCATCGTGAACACGTGGCCCGTCTCGATGTGCGAGTTGACACCCTGCTCGCGCAGGATCGCCACTTTTGGCCGCACGCCGGTCGCAATCATCGGCGCTGCGACATTGACCGTCGCGTCAAACAGCACGCGCGGCGCCAGTCCTGCATCGTCATCATCGAACACGCGGTCGAATTCGGCGTCGGCACAATCCGGATTGTCACGCAGACGCTGAATTTCGACGCTGGTTGCGCTCCAGGCGGCGTGCAACGCCTGCCGAGCCTCGTCGAGAACCACCCGCCCCGCGTGCATCACGACCAGCTTGCCATCATCGCGCGGCGTCGCGACCTCATGCACCGGCACGCCCGCGAACGCTGCGCGTGCCTGAGCCACATCGGCGCGGCGCACCTGGATCACGGCGCCCAGTTCCTCGTTGAACAGCGCAGCATGCGCATCGCCGCCCAGCGCGTCAAGGGTGATAGTGAGGCCAGTGCGGGCCGTAATCTGCATCTCGACCAGCGTCGCAAACAGTCCGCCATCCGACTTGTCGTGGTAGGCGAGTGCGAGGCCTTGGGCGTTCAGCCGCTGCACGCCCGCGAAGAATTTCTTGAGGTCGTCGGCGACGTCACAATCGGGAACCTCGGCGCCCATCGCCGAGTGGGTCTGGGCGTAGATCGAACCGCCCAGTCGTTGCTGGCCGCGTGCGATGTCGACCAGCAGCAACACGGTGTCGCCCTCGGGACGCAGCAGCGGCGTCAGCGTCTTTCCAGCGTCGCTGACATTGGCAAAGGCGGTGACGATCAGCGACACCGGCGCATGCACCGATTTCTTCGCGTCACCGTCGCTCCAAGCCGTGCGCATGCTCATCGAATCCTTGCCCACCGGGATGCCGATGCCGAGCGCCGGGCACAATGCCATGCCCACTGCACGCACAGCGTCATACAGTGCGGCGTCCTCACCCGGCACATCAACGGCGGCCATCCAGTTGGCAGAAAGTTTGATATCGCCGATTGCCGAGATCGGCGCAGCGGCGATGTTGGTAATCGCCTCGGCGACCGCCATGCGTGCCGAGGCGGGCGCGTTGAGAACGGCCAGCGGCGTGCGCTCGCCCATGGCCATCGCCTCGCCGGCGACGCCAACAAAATCGCGCAGTGTGACTGCGCAGTCAGCCACCGGCACCTGCCACGGCCCGACCATCTGCTCCCGTGCCGTGAGGCCGCCGACGAAGCGGTCGCCGATCGTGACAAGGAAAGTCTTGTCGGCAACCGCCGGGTGCTGCAACACCCGGTAGGCGGCATCGCGCAGGCTCAGCGTGCTGGCCGCCAGAGGAACTGCGGGAGCGGCCTTTCGCTGCGCCTTGCGTTCCATCTTGGGTGGTTTGCCGAGTAGCACTTCAAGCGGCATGTCGACGGGTTTGTTGCTGAACTTGGCGTCGGCCACCGTGAGATTGCCAGACGCGTCGGCCACGCCGAGGACAGCGAATGGGCAACGCTCGCGTTCGCAGAACGATTTGAAGGTCGCAAGACTCTGCGGCGCGATCGCCAGCACGTAGCGCTCCTGCGATTCGTTGCACCAGATCTCGGCCGGGCTCATGCCCGGCTCAAGCGTCAACGCCTTGCGCAGGTCGAACAGCGCACCGCGTGGGTCGCCCTCGCGGCCGGCGTCGTGTACGAGTTCGGGCAAGGCATTCGACAGCCCACCGGCGCCCACATCGTGAATGGCGAGGATCGGATTGGCGTCGCGCAGGCGCCAGCACGCGTTGATGACTTCCTGTGCGCGACGCTCCATCTCGGGGTTGCCCCGCTGCACGGAATCGAAATCGAGGTCGGCGGTGTTCTGACCGGTTGTCATCGACGACGCAGCCCCTCCGCCCATGCCGATGCGCATGCCTTCCCCTCCGAGCTGAATCAACAGCGTACCGGACGGGAAAGCAATCTTGTGCACATGCGTGTCGGACACCGCGCCAACACCACCGGCGATCATGATTGGCTTGTGATAGCCATACACGGTGTCGCCGAGCTTCTGTTCGAAAGTGCGGAAGTAGCCCCCCAGATTGGGGCGGCCAAACTCGTCGTTGAATGCAGCCCCACCGATGGGGCCCTGAATCATGATGTCGAGCGCCGACACAATGCGCCCAGGTTTTCCAACATCGGCCGTTGCTGCCTCCCACGGCTGCGGCAGGCCTGGCAAGCGCAGGTTGGACGTCGTGAACCCGGTCAGACCGGACTTTGGCACGGCGCCGCGCCCCGTCGCGCCCTCGTCGCGAATCTCGCCACCGGCGCCGGTCGCCGCACCTGCGAAGGGAGCGATCGCGGTTGGGTGATTGTGGGTTTCGACTTTGGCCAGGTAGTGCGTGCGATCTCGATGGGCGGCGTAGCGGCCATCAGCATCCGGATAGAAGCGCTCCGCGTCGCCACCGGTCATGATGGCGGCGTTGTCAGAGTAGGCCACCTCGGTGCCTTGCGGCGACAGCTTGTGGGTATTGCGGATCATCGCGAACAGGGAGTGATCCTGCGCCTCGCCATCGATGATCCAGCTGGCGTTGAACACCTTGTGCCGGCAGTGTTCCGAATTGGCCTGCGCAAACATCAGCAGCTCGACATCGGTGGGGTCGCGTCCCAGTTTGTCGAAAGCCGCGACCAGGTAGTCGATTTCGTCGGCTGAGAGCGCAAGACCCAGTTCGCTGTTGGCCAGTCTGAGCGAGGCAGCGTTTCGCGCCACCGTGACGAGCGGCTTCGCGGCATGCACATCGAACAGCGCCTCGGCAGCCTTCAGGTCCGGCAAGACGCTCTCGGTCATGCGGTCGTGGCAGGCATCTTCGATGGCGTGCTTGGCCTGGGAGGTCAAGGCTTTCCCGGTCGACACCCAAAACCAGATACCGCGCTCGATGCGCTGCACCGCATCCAGCCCGCAGTTGTGCGCGATATCGGTCGCCTTCGACGACCAGGGCGAAATCGTTCCCAGTCGGGGCACCACGAGAAAGGCGTATTGATGTCCGTCACTCGGTTCGGCGTCGGCGCCGTAGGCCAACAAGGCATCGAGTCGGGTGCGCTCCTCGCGGCTCAGCTCGCGGTTCACCGCCGCGAAATGCCAGAACTCGGCGTTGATCGCGGTCACCCGATGTTCGGTCAGTGCGGCGACCAGTTTGTCTTGACGGAATTGCGAAAGCGCAGCAGAGCCGCGGAGTGAAAGGCAGGAGGGGGACATGCGCGGGGCGTGAAGAACTTTCGGCGCAACAAACCGGCATCGAAAGCAGTGCGGAAAACTCGATTTTAGCCGTTCAATCGCCTATTCTTCCGTCACGTACAGAATAGTCTGACGACACCATTTCGGGGGAATCCATGGCACATCGCAAAAGTCCGGCCAAGCTTCGCAAGAGCCGCCGTGTAGCACACTTTCGGCAGTTGAGCGCACAGAACGCACCTGCCCCCAACGGCAAGGCCAGCTGGGATGGCCTCGCGCGGCTGGAAAGCAGCATCACCGGGCGCATCGTGTTGCCGTCCGACCCCGACTACGACCAGGACCGTCAGGAATCGAACCCGGCATTTCAGTCATACCCGCAGATTATTGTGTACTGCGTGAACGAGAACGACATCATTTCGTGCATCCAGTACGCACAACAGACGGGCATGTGGGTCGCGGTGCGCTCAGGCGGCCACAGCACCGCTGGCTATTCGGTCAACGATGGAATGGTCATCGATGTGAGCGGGCTCAACAGCATGTTTCTCGACAGCCCCAACGCACTGGTGTATGCCGGGGGTGGCACCAACTGGGACACCTTTAACGGCTTTATGGGCAACACCGGGTGGCATGTCCCCACCGGCGCGTGCGGCGGCGTCTGCGTGGCAGGTTTTGTACAGGGCGGCGGCTACGGCTATACCTCCCGCGCTTACGGCATTCAAAGCGACTGCGTGGCGTCGTTCCGCGTGATTCTCGCCGACGGGACCATCGTCTACGCCACTGCTGACAACGAGTTCTCGGATCTCTTCTGGGCGCTGCGTGGCGGCACCGGCGGCAATTTTGGCATCGTCACACAAGTGGCCTACAACCTCGTCACGTTGCCGTCAGTATGGGCGTGGGCGATCTCGTGGAGTGCATCCGACGCGGCTGCTGTGCTCGCCCTGATGCAGGAGCAATTCATGGTCAGCGGCTGCCCTGATCAGTTAGGCTACATGATGAATGTCGGGTTCTACCAGGGGCAACCGGTGTACATGGTTCAAGGCATGTACGCCGGCTCGCGACAAGACGGACTCGCGGCAATCCAGCCGCTCCTGGACTTCCCGAGCGCACAACTGCTGGTAGATCAGGTTGGGAGCTATCCGGCGATGGATAGCTATCTCGAAAACAACCCGTATCCCCTACCTGATCAACCCGATGGCACGCCCGAGGGCAAGGCGTCTTGCTACATCAGCGAGACGATTCCGCAGTCGGTCTGGCAACAGGTTGTGGACTACGTCGCCACGTCACCGAATGCCTGGAGTCTGGTCTACACCGAACCCTACGGTGGTGCAATCAACCGCTACCCCGTCGCCGACAGTGCGTTCATTCACCGAAACGTGTACATGGACTTCTGTATCGACGTGTTCTGGCAGAGCCCGTCGGAGCAGACCCAGATGCTGGCATGGATGCAGGGTTTGATGGACATCGTGGCGCCCTATGCCAACGGTCACGTCTACCAAAACTACCCCATGGCGAGCTTACAAAACTGGCAATGGGCGTACTTCGGCGATGCCTATCCCACGCTGCAGGCGGTCAAGGCGAAATACGATCCCGGCAACTTCTTCAACTATCAGCAGAGTATCCAGCCGGCGAGCAATCCTGGCGCAATCGCCGCCTTGCCCAGAAGATAGGACGCAGGCAGACTCTGTGCGGCGCGGGCCCCCGGTGATAGGGCGCTATTCGCCAGGCACGGCCACCCGCACGCAGCCTTTGCCAGATCGCTTGGCACTGTACATCGCTTCGTCGGCGCGCTTGAACAGGCTGTCGACGTGGCTCTCCTGTGGCGTGTACACCGCGACGCCGATGCTGGCGCCGACGCGCGGCAATTCGACCGCAGGAACGGAATCGCCAAGGGCGCCGCGGAGGAAGGGGTAGTCCTGCATCAGCAGGTTAAGAATCCGGCCACTGATGTCCTCAGCCACCTGTGCGTCGACGGGAGACTCCAGCAACACCACGAACTCATCACCGCCAAGCCGAGCCACGATGTCGGCCGCGCGTACGGCGCGCGTGATTCGGCGGGCCACTTCGCGCAGCACGTCGTCTCCCGCGCCGTGCCCCAAGCGATCGTTGACCTGCTTGAAACCGTCGAGGTCAATGAACAGCAGCGCGACCAGCTCCTGCGTGTTGCGTGCACGCTTCAGCGCGCGCTCCATCTGCACGCGGAACGCGCTACGGTTGAGCAGCCCGGTGAGCGAATCGTGCTCCGCCAAGCCGCGGATTTTCTCAACCATCTCGACCCGTTCGCTGACATCCTGCACCAACGACATCACAGACGTCACATGACCTGAATCATCGGTGAGCGCGGAGTTGAACCACTCGCAATGGATCACCGCGCCGTTAGCACGCAGGTGCGAGGTTTCAACGCGATTGTTACTTTCCTTGGCGGCTTGCAGGCGCTGGAAAGCGAGGCGCAGGGGATTGTCCTTGGCATCGCTACTGCCCAGCAATTGCGTCAGCGAGAACCGACGTGCGTCCTCCGCGCGCCAGCCAAACATGCGCTCCGCGCGCGGCGACCAATAAGCAACGTTCAACGAGGCATCAAACTCGATGACCGCCAATGGACTGTTGTCCATGTGCGACGTCAAGCGCTGGTTGGCGGCACGCAACGCTTCCGTCGTCGTCTTGAGTTCGTGCACACTCAGGGCTGAGTTCACCACGCCGATGACGTTGCCGTCCTTGTCGCGCCAGGGCTCGAGGCTTACTGTCCGCCAGCCGTCGAAGCCAGACGGGTCACGCACCTGTCGCTCGTAACTTACTGATTCTCCAGCGAGTGCACGGTCAATGTAGGGCTTGTATCGCGTGAAATTGTGCTCGCCGTAGCAATCGGCGAGGGTGCGCCCAACAAGGCGATCCGGCGGCAGACCAAACCACTTGGCAAAACCATCGCTGACCCAGCGAAATACGAGGTCCCGGTCGTAGACAGAAATGGTCGCCCCGACATGACGCGACACGATGTCAAACAGTTGTTCCGCGCTCAATTCGGAGTCGGGCATAGCAGGATCGTTCGATGAGGGTGTCGAGTCGCACGCCATCCTTCCCCTCGTGATCGCGTCGACCCGCGCTGCAACCGCAACCGGATGCGGAATTATGCAGCGCAGCTACTTGCGCGACAAGCCTGACCCAGTCGCTGCGCTCCGCTCAGGCGACCGTCATGTGAATGCGTGCTGCACTTACTGCACCCCGTACTTGTTCGGCAGTTTGACGTTTTCTTTCATGTACTGGTTCATCGGCAGCTTGAAGGCACCGCTTTCGAACCACTTGCCGTAAATCGTACGGATCTGACCGCTCGAAAACAGAGCGGCAACCGCCGAATCAATTACTTTCGTAAATGCAACATCGTCTCGACGGTACATGATGCCGTAAGGTTCGACAGAAACATACTTTCCGACAAATTCGTAGACCGATGGATCCGGCGCGGCGCTCACCAGTCCGACCAGCAAGGCATCATCGTTCGCCACCGCCGCAACCTCGCCTTTAGCCAATCGGCCAAACGCTTCTGCATGATCCTTCGCGGTCAGAATCGTGAGATTCAAATTGCGCTCGGCGTTGAGTTGCCGCACCACCTTTTCAGTGGTCGTTTTTTCGGTCACCACCACGGTCTTGCCCTTCAAGTCAGTCACCTCGCGAAAGCCAGCGCCCTTCTTGCCGAGGAACCGCGCGCCCGCCATGAACGTCGTATAACTGAACGACACGTCCTTCTGGCGCTCCACGGTATTGGTGGTGGACCCACATTCCACGTCCACGCGTCCGTCCTTCACGGCGGCGATGCGATCAGCGGGTTTCAGCGGCACAAAGCGCAGTTTGAGGTCGTTGCGCTTGAGCTCAAGTTTCACTCGATCAAACAGATACCGGCAAATGTCGACCGAGTAGCCGAGGGCTTCCCCTTTGCCATCGATATAGGAGAACGGCGCTGAACTCTCACGGTGGCCCAGCCGGAATTCGCCGCGATCGCGAATGTCCGATAGCGTATCTGCATGGCTCCATGCTGTGATCGCAAACGCCGCATATACGCCGGCAACGCGACACGCGAGCCGACTCACTGTTTTCCCCGGCATGAGACTTCGGCCTAGAGCCGCTCCGACGCTGTGAAAGGTGGCGCATTCTTACCCTTGCGTGGCAGATATGCAATCTGTTCATGCATGGTCAGCCGCATAAATGGCATCGTCACGTGACGTGTACAGGCCTACATTGCGCCCATCAGCAACTCAGCCAGCCCGAGAGCACATTCATGGCCAACAGCATCAGCGGTCTTTCCTATGTTCCCAACACGCCAAGCAGCCCGTGGCAGGTTTATTTGCAGCAAGTGGATCGCGTCACGCCACACCTCGGCCATCTTGCTCGCTGGGTGGAAACGCTCAAGCGCTGCAAACGCGTGCTGGCGGTCGACATCCCGATCAACCGGGACGACGGCACGGTGGCGCATTTTGAGGGCTTTAGGGCGCAGCACAATTTGTCGCGCGGCCCCGGCAAAGGGGGCGTGCGTTTTCATCCCGACGTGACGATCGACGAGGTCATGGCCTTGTCGGCGTGGATGACGGTCAAGAACGCGGCAGTGAACCTGCCCTATGGTGGCGCCAAAGGTGGCATTCGCGTCGACCCCAGGCAGCTGACGCGCGGCGAACTTGAGCGCCTGACGCGACGCTATACCAGCGAAATCGGTCTGATCATCGGTCCGGACAAAGACATCCCGGCACCCGACGTCAACACCAACGACCAAATCATGGCGTGGATGATGGACACCTACTCCATGAACGTCGGCGCGACGGCCACCGGCGTCGTCACGGGCAAGCCCATCGCACTCGGCGGATCGCTCGGGCGACGCGAGGCGACGGGTCGTGGCGTCTACATCACGGCGCGAGAAACGGCGCGTTCGCTGGGTTTCGACATCGCAGGGAGCCGTGTCGTCGTGCAGGGCTTCGGCAACGTGGGCGGCATCGCGGCGCGTCTGTTCAAGGCGGCGGGCGCCACCGTCGTCGGGCTGCAGGACGTCAGTGGTGCAGTCGCCAACGACGCGGGCATTGACGTGGACGCTGCCCTGGAACACGTCGCAAGCGGCGGCACGCTCAGGGACTTCAAGGGCGTCACACCGGTTAGCGAAAGCGAATTCTGGCAGATCAAGAGCGATATTTTTGTGCCCGCTGCACTGGAGAACCAACTCACCGAAACGCGCGCGAGCCACATTGCGACCCGCCTGGTCGTCGAGGGGGCAAACGGCCCGACGACGCCGGCCGCCGACGACATCCTGCACGAGCGTGGCATTGTCGTTGTGCCCGATGTCATTGCGAATGCGGGTGGCGTCACCGTAAGTTACTTCGAGTGGGTACAGGACTTTTCGAGCTTCTTCTGGACCGAGACCGAGATCAACGATCGTCTGGAGCGCATTCTGGTCGAGGCCTTGAAGGCGGTCGTCCACACCGCAGAGAAGCACAAGGTCTCACTGCGCACAGCGGCCTTCATCATCGCCTGCACCCGCGTGCTTGCCGCCCGCGAGCAGCGTGGCCTGTATCCCTAAGCCGATCTGGTCACCGCACCGGGCAATGCGATGCCCGTCACGCGGCGTCGCAGCGCGGGTTCAGACGAACTCGCGCTCCCGCATCCACTTGGTGGCGACATACTTTTCGCCCAGTGTGACCGGCGTTCCGCCGTGCAGCGTTTTGGTGTCCGGATGCGGACGATCATAGGCAAAGAACACTGCTGAGCCTTTCACCGGCGCGACTTCCAGACCAATATCCGGAAACACCGTGCCGCCGCCCCGCTCCGGCGTGCGCAAGTACATCACGATCGTACCCACCCGCTGCCCGCCACGCTCCAGGATGCGCGGGGTACCGGGTTGCGCCGGATCGAAGTAGTCGTAGTGCGGCACATACTGCGCGCCATGGCGGTAACGCAGCACCTGCAGGCCCTCGCCGTTTTCGTAGGGCCACTGCACCAGCGCAGCTAGACGCCGCTCGATGCGCTCACACAGTGGATATTCACCACGGTCAAAGAACATGCCGTCGCTGGTACGGGCGCTGTTAACCTCTTCGCCACCGGTTCGGTTGTCGACTGTCAGCGAGCGGGCGAGCTTTGGTTGAGCCAGCGCAATGAGTTCATCACACTCTGCCTCGTCGAGCACATTGCCGAACACGATGATGCGCGGATGCTTCACCACGCTCACAACCGCGATGCGGCGACCACCCACGTCAAGCACGCTCGGCGACTGCGCCAAGTCCGGCCCTGGAATACGCTTCTCGACGCTAGATGGTGATGGCGTTCGATTGGCGATCAGCGAGTGTCCAAGCGCTTCTGCGACGGCCGCGCGAACCACTTCGTCTCGCCAACCCGACTGCAACGCCGATTTGGTCAGGCTTTCCGCGGAGTGCCCACGGGCCAAGCACTCATTCAGCCACTTCAGAAGATCCGCGTTTGCAGCGGCCATGGCTAGTCCTTTGTGACCACGACGGCGCTGGCGGCACAAGAAAAATCGCCACCCAAACGGACCAACGTGTCACCGTTACGACGCAACACCCACAGCCCGCTCTGCCCGGCGACGACCTCGGCACAATCGCGGAGCTGCCAGACGCGACCATCACTGGTCGTCACGCGATTCGTCGCGTTGGCGATGGCTGGCAACGTCACCACATCGTCCGCGCGGTTCTGCTGCTCCATGCGACTGGCCACCCCGTGCACCAACGCTCCGGCGGCAACGGCCGTTCCGGCAGTGGCGACTGCCAGTTGGCGCGTCGAATTGGTGGCGGAGACGGCAGCACCCGCCGTGGTTGCAGTGACTGCGACCGCTTTGCCCGCCACTGTTGCGGTAGTAGACACCACGGTCGCCGTGCCACTCACCGCGGTTGACACCACGGCAGCGCTTGCCTTGGCGACCCCCGCCCCGGTCTCCACGACCGCACAGCCCCCTAAGAGAAAAGCGGGCAGAAATGACAGCGCTCGTACGGACGTCAGCATGCTCAGGAACGTGACGCGGTTATGCCCATTCGACATGGTACGAATTATCGCCGAGCGCACCACCCACTAAGCCGGGCTCAATCCTGGATTGTTGAGGCGGCTCGATCACTGCCACGCTACTACGCGAACTCGCGCTCGCGCAGCCACTTGGTGGCCACGTACTTTTCGCCCTGCGTCACCGGCGAGCCACCGTGCAACGTCTTGCTGTCCGGATGCGGTTTGTCGTAGGCAAAGAACACCGCCGAGCCTTTGATCGGCGCGACTTCGAGCCCGATATCGGGGAACGAAGTACCGCCGCCGCGCGCGGGGGTCGCAAGGTACATCACCACCGTACCTACACGCTGCCCGCCACGCTGGATGATCTTTGCGGTGCCAGGTTGCGCCGGATCGAAATAGTCGTAGTGCGGTTCGTACTGTGCACCATGGTGATAATGCAACACCTGCAAGCCCTCGCCGTTCTCCACGGGCCAGCGCACCGCGGCCGCAATGCGCCGTTCAATGCGCTCACAGAGCGGGAATTCCCCCCGCCGAAAGAACATACCGTCGCTGGTGCGCGCCTTGTGCAATTGCTCACCGCCCGTGGCGTTGTCGATCGTCAGCGAGCGCTGTAGACGCGGTTTGGCGAGTTCAATCAACTCATCGCATTCGTAGGCTTCAAGAAAATTCTGGAACACCACAATGCGCGGCAGCTTGACGACAGCGCTGATGTAGATGCGCCGCCCATCGGCATCAACCCAGTTTGCACACTCAGAGAGATCGGGGCCGGGAATGCCCGTGACAGGCGCATCGGGAGCCCTTGGAATGGCTGTCTCCGCCGCCGCATCGGAGGCACCGAGCGCCTCGGCCATCGCTTCGTCCACAATTCCGGGGTGCCATCCAGCCTGGACAGCGGTGTCCTTGAGCGCATCGGCGGCAAGGCCGCGTGCGAGACACTCATTGATCCACTTCAGAAGTTCGGTGTTTGCGTTTGCCATCCGTGAAGTGTACGCGGCGGCAAACGCGCAGAACCGAGCCGCTATTTGATTCCCAGTGCCGCCTTGATTTGCGTCAACGCCGCCGGATCCTCAATGGTCGTCAGGTCGCCGGGATCGCGGCCTTCCGCGAGCGCCTGAATGGAGCGACGCAGCAGTTTGCCGGAGCGCGTCTTCGGCAATAGCGACACCAGATGCACCGCACCCGGGCGCGCGATGGCGCCAATTTCCTTGTCCACCGTCTGCGCGATTGCAGCCTTGGTGGCGTCCGAGGCCTGCGCTGGGTCCTTCAGCACGACGAAAGCGACGGGGATCTGGCCCTTGAGCTGATCCGCCACGCCCACCACCGCGCATTCAGCGACCAGAGGATTCGCCTGGACCGCTTCCTCGATTTCGCGCGTGCCGAGGCGATGTCCGGCGACGTTGATCACGTCGTCGGTGCGGCCGAGGATGAAGTAGTAGCCGTCCGCATCACGCGTCGCCCAGTCAAACGTGCTGTACACCTGCTCGTCGCTGAACGTGCCGAAGTACGTCTTGACGAAGCGCTCGTCGTCCCCCCACACCGTCATCAGCGCGCCCGGAGGCAACGGAGCTTCAATCGTCAGAACAGCCTTCTCGTCCGCGCCGACCGCCGCACCGCTCTCGCTTTTAAGCTTGACATTGAAGCCGTAGACCGGGAACGACGGCGACCCAAACTTGCGGGGCGTGTCTTCAATGCCCACCTGCGCCGCAAGGATCGGCCAACCAGATTCGGTCTGCCAGTAGTTGTCGATGATCGCCACCCCCCCCAGCGCATCGCTCACCCAACGCGCCGTCGGCTCGTCCAGCGGTTCGCCGGCAAGAAACAGGTACTTCAGCGCCGGCAGTTTGTACTGCTGCATGTACTTCGGTTCCTGCTTTTTCAGCACGCGCACCGCCGTCGGCGATGAGAACATCGTCTTGACATTGTTTTCTGCGCAGATCTTCCACCAGATCGCCGGATCGGGCCGCAGCGGCAGCCCCTCGTACATGATGGTGGTGTTGCCATTCAGCAGCGGGCCGTAGACGATGTAGCTGTGTCCCACCACCCAACCGATATCGCTGGTGCAGAACATGATCTCGCCCGGATTGAGGCCGAAAATCTTTTTCATGCTCGACGTCAGCGCCACGGCATAGCCGCCGGTATCGCGCTGCACGCCTTTCGGTTTGCCGGTCGTGCCGCTGGTGTAGAGGATATAGCTCGGGTGCGAGGATTCGACCCATTCGACCGGCACCGTCTTCATCATGTGCGAACTGCGGAAGGCCGCCCAGTCGACGTCGCGCCCCGACGTCGTCGCCATCGGTTCCAGGCCACGATCAAACAGAAGCACTTTGTCCGGCTTGTGCTCGGAAAGATCAATCGCGGCGTCCAGCAGGGGTTTATACGGCACCACCTTGCCCGAGCGCATGCCGGCATCGGCCGACACGATGACCTTTGGCTTGGCGTCATCAATGCGCGTGGCGAGCGACGCGGAGGCAAAACCACCAAACACAACAGAGTGGATCGCTCCGATTCTTACCGTAGCCAGCATCGCGAAGACGGCCTCCGGGATCATGGGCATGTAAATCAGCACGCGATCGCCTTTGCCCACGCCCATCGACTGCAACATCGCAGCGACCCGGTTGACCTCGGAATAAAGCTGCTTGAATGTGTACTTCGACTCGACGTCGGTTTCTGTCGAGATGAAATGCAGCGCGAGCTGATCGCCACGACGTTCAACGTGTCGGTCGACCGCGTTGTGGCAAAGGTTAGTGGTGCCACCGCCGAACCACTTGGCGAATGGTGGACGCGAAAAATCGCAAATCTCGGTCGGCGGCGTCTTCCAGTCGATCAGTTTTGCCTCATCGGCCCAAAACGCGTCGCGGTTCTCGATCGAACGGTTGTAATGCTCCTGATAAGCGCCCATGCCATGCCTCCACGCAGTCGATCATAATGATGGCGTCATTGTCGCACCGGGTCGCTTACACGAAGCTTAGGTCTTATATAAGACTTGACCCCTTTAGCGCAATCAGTCCGCCCCGTGACGAACGCGAGACCTCTGCGCGAAGCGGCCAGCGACCCAGCCGCGCAGCCGCGCTATGCCGCGCTCCATGTCGTCGAAAAAACTGAACACCGCCGGGATCACTAGCAAGGAAAGCACGGTCGACGTGATCAGGCCGCCGATCACCGCCACCGCCATCGGCGAGCGGAAGCTTGGGTCTGCGGTGCCACTGCCGATCGCGATGGGCAACATTCCAGCACCCATCGCAATCGTGGTCATGATGATCGGGCGTGCCCGCTTGTGGCAGGCATCGAGAAGGGCGTCAAAGCGGCTCATGCCATGGTCGCGCCGGGCGACGATGGCGTATTCCACCAGCAAGATGGAATTCTTGGTCGCGACGCCCATCAGCATGATCAGGCCGATCAACGATGGCATGGAAAAACTCTTTTGTGCCACGAGCAGGGCGACGAAAGCCCCGCCCAGCGACAGCGGCAACGCGGCGAGAATCGTCACGGGGTGCAGGAAATCCTTGAATAACAACACCAGCACGATGTAGATGCACAGCACGCCGGTCAACATGGCAAGGCCGAAACTCGCGAACAGTTCGCCCATCACTTCGGCGTCCCCCACTTCAACCGCCTTGACGCCCGGCGGGAGGCTAGTCATCGACGGCAACTTCTTTACCGCCTCCACAACATCCCCAAGCGGCGCGCCGGAGAGCTCGATCTCAAAGTTGATGTTGCGTTGGCGGTCGTAGCGATCAATCACCGCCGGACCGCTGGCGAGCGAAAGGTCTGCAACCGCACCCAGCACGACTGGCCCCTTGGTCCCCGGCACGGAGAGGCGCGACAGCGCTTCCATGTCTTGCCGCGCAATGCTGTCGAGCTTCACCACAATCGGGACTTGCCGTTGCGAAAGATTGAGCTTCGGCAAGAATTGGTCGTAGTCGCCGATCGTCGCAATGCGCAGCGTCTCGGCGATCGCTGCGCTAGTCACCCCGAGTTCCGCGGCCAACGCCACATTGGGTTTCACTGCCACTTCAGGTCGCACCAAACTCGCCGTTGACGTGATGCTGCCCAGACCGGGAAGCGTGCGCAGGTCACGCTCCACAGCGCGCGCAGCAACCGTCATCGCGTGTGGATCTTCCCCGCTCAGAACAAGAATGTACTTTTCGCCCGAGCCGCCCAAGCCCACCTTGCTGCGGATACCCGGCTGCGTTTCCAGCGCCTTGCGAATATTCGCCTCGATAGGCTGCTTGCGCAGCGCACGCTCGTGGCGTTCGGCAAGCAATACCGTCAGTGTGGCCCGGCGCACCTCGTTCGCAACGGGTCCCGCGAACGGGTCGGTGCCGGCAGCTCCGCCACCGATGGTGGTGTAGACCGATTTGACATACTGCACACCCACTACGCGACGACGCGCTTCCTCTGCGGCGGCCTTCGTGTCCGCCAGCGTTGAGCCGGGTGCAAGCTCCAGATAGACCTGCGTCTGCGAATTGTCGTCGGGTGGCACAAAACCGGTCGGCAGGAGTGGAATCAGCAGGATCGAACCCACAAAAAAGGCACCTGCCGCCAGCAGCGTGATCCAGCGATGCTTCAGGCACCACGCCGCCCAACGCATATAGATGCTCAGCCAGCCGGGCTCGCGCCGCGCCGTCACGATGGGTTTCAGCAGATAGGCCGCCATCATCGGCGTCAGCATGCGCGCCACCACTAGCGATGCAAACACTGCAAGCGATGCCGTCCAGCCGAACTGCTTGAAGAATTTTCCTGCGATGCCGCTCATGAAGGCGGTCGGCAGGAACACCGCGACCAGCGTGAAGGTGGTGGCAATCACCGCCAGGCCAATTTCGTCGGCCGCCTCCATCGCGGCCTGATAAGGCGTCTTGCCCATGCGCAAGTGGCGCACGATGTTTTCGACTTCCACAATCGCGTCGTCAACCAGAATACCAACCACGAGCGACAGCGCGAGCAACGTCACGACGTTGATCGAGAAGCCGAGATAGTGCATGCCAATGAAGGCCGGAATCGCCGACAGCGGCAGCGCGACCGCCGAGACCAGCGTGGCGCGCCACTCGCGCAGGAACAAGAACACGACCAGCACTGCCAGCAGTGCACCCTCACCCAAAAGCTTGAGCGAGGCGTTGTACTCCTCTTCTACGGGCGTCACGAAATCAAAGGACTGCGTTAGTGCGACGTCAGGGTGGTCTGCGCGCAACTGAGTGAGTGCGGCCCGCACGCCGGCGCCGACCTCCACTTCACTGGCCCCGCGGCTGCGCGTGATTTCAAAGCCGACCACCGGCTTGCCGTCGAGGTACGCCGCCGCGCGCTGCTCTGCTACGCTGTCCCGAACCGTCGCGATCTGATCCAGCCGCACGCGCCGTCCGTCGTTCAAGGCGATTTCGTAGGCGGAGAGTTCGGCCGCGCTTGCGACGGTGGCGATAAGGCGCACCGACTGTTCAGCCCCCCCGAGGTCGGCTCGACCACCCGCCGCGTCCACTTGCACCTGACGCAACTGCCGCGACACGTCGGCCGCAGAAAGCCGCATCGCCGCGAGCGCCACGGGGTCCAGGGATACCTGCACCTGGCGATCCACACCGCCCACGCGTGTGACGGCCCCGACGCCGCGCACGGCCAGCAACTTGCGCGAAAGTGTGTTGTCGACAAACCACGACAATGCTTCGTCGTCCATCCGCTGCGATGCAATCGCATACGCCAACACCGGTGCGCCAGAGAGATCCAGTTTGTTGATGATCGGATCACGCAGATCGCCTGGCAGATCGGCGCGCACGCGGGACACCGCCGAGCGAACATCGTCCACGGCCTCCTGCACCGGCTTTTCCAGCCGGAATTCCGTGGTCACGGTCACTGAGCCGTCGCGCGCCGTGGTGTAGATGTGCTTGACTCCCTGCAACGTGGCTACCGCGTTTTCAATCTTGCGCGCGACTTCGGTTTCCAGTTGTCCGGGTGAGGCGCCGGGGAGCGCGGCACTCACCACTACGGTAGGGAGTTCGAGATCGGGAAAGTTTTGCACTTTCATCGCATTGAACGACACGAGGCCCGCGAGCGTGAGAAGCACGAACACCATGACGGAGGCGACCGGGTTGCGGATGGACCATGATGAAACGTTGATCACGGCCTAGCCTCCCTGCTTCGGCGCCGATGCGGGAGCCCCAGCGCTGACCACACGTACGGTATCGCCGTCGGCCAGGAATGCCGCGCCGCTTGCCACCACACTTTCGGTCCCCTTGAGTCCCGACGCGATTTCGACGCGATCACCCTCACGCCGACCCGCCTGCACCTTAACCTGGCTGACGCGACTGGCGCTGTCCACGACAAACACATAACTGAAGCCGTCGCGCAGTACCACCGCTTGCTGGGGCAGAGAAAGCGCGGCCGCAGCGCCGACGGCAAATTCGCCGCGCACGTACATCCCCGCGCGTGCCGCGGGATTCGCGGCCAAATCGACGTAGACAATGGCGTTTCGCGACGCCGGATCGACCGTCGGTGCGACGACACGCACCTTGCCCACGATCGTGGCACCACTCGGCAGTGATACCGAAACCGCCTGGCCAGGGGAGACGCGGGCAAGCTCGGTGGATGTCACCTCGGCCCGCCATTCGAGTCGGTTCTTGCGGATCATGCGGAAAAGCTCCTGCCCGGCGTTGACCACACCACCGATCGTCGCACTGCGTGCCGAGATAACACCATCGTCCGGGGCGGCAACGCGGGTGAAGCCAAGCCGTAATTGACCGCTTTCGCGGGCCGCCTTGGCAGCGTCCAGTCGCGCCGCTGCCGTGCGCGCCGCCGTCTCTGACTGTGTCAACTGTTGCAGCGACACCATGCCGCTTTCGCGCAGACGGCGGGATCGTTCGAGATTCGCCTGCGCCTCAGCCAAGGCAGCTTCCGCTTCCACCACGCCCGCCGTCTGCTGCGCCACTTCCGCGCGGATCGATTCCGGCGCAAACGTCGCCAGCGTCTGGCCGCGCGCGACCACGTCGCCAACGTTGACGCGTACGTCGTTCAGTTTGAGCCCATTGACCTCGGCGCCGATCACGGCCTCCTGCCACGCTGCAATGTTGCCGTTCGCCACAAGGCGGATCGGCCAATTGGCCTGAGTCGGCCGGGCAACGGTAACGGTCATCGCTGGCTTTGCTGCTGTCGCGGGCGCCTCCTTCGGAGCTGCCTGCGCTGCCGCAGTGGGACTCGCCACGAACGTCATCGCAGCCACGATCATCGTTGCGATGGCGCTGCGCGAAGCACGGGTGCGGCGCAAGATCAATGCGCCACAGGTAATGTGGCGTCGCATACACATTTGATGGCTCAATGCTTTTGGCATAACAAACCCGATTTCCTGCGTCTGGTTGAAACTCGAAGTGCGTTCGACACGGCGCCGACAGCAACGTGGCCCGCTTAGAGCGGGACTCGTCCCCCAGCAGCGACGTGAATTTTCGCCGTCTTCCAAGTGTATTCAGCGGTCACACAGACTCCGCCCAATACCCGGAGAGTGCTCTGCTAGCATCGGTTGCCGTGAAGCTGTCTCGCCCCCTGCTCGCCATCCTGGCTGCTCTCTTCCTTTTCGCCTGGTTATTGCCGGCCAACCGCACACTGGTTCGCCCGGACGAAGGTCGCTACACCGAAATCGCTCGCGAGATGGCGATCTCTGGGGATTACGTGACGCCCCGACTCAACGGTCTCAAGTACTTCGAAAAACCTCCACTGCAATACTGGGCGACGGCGGCTGCGTTCTCCTTGTTTGGCCAGAGTGACGCGGCGGCTCGCTGGTGGCCGTCGTTTGCCGGCCTGCTGACACTACTGTTCGTGTTCTTGGGTGCGCGTGCATTTGCGGACGCAATGACGGCGTGGGCGGCTACAGCCATGCTCGGGGCGATGGCGTACTTCTTCATCATCGCCCATATCAACACCGTTGACATGGGATTGACCGCGTTCATGACACTCACGCTGGTCGGATTGGCGCGCGGATTTGGCGTCGCCGGACAGTCTGCCGGCGCCGCGCGCGGCTGGATGGTCGCCGCGTGGGCAGGCGCAGCGTTGGCCTTTCTTTCCAAGGGACTGATCGGCATCGTCTTGCCTGGCGCGGTGTTTGTGCTCTACGTCCTCATCACGCGTCAGTGGCGACTGCTGGGCCGACTCGAGTGGTTCTGGGGTCCGCTCGGCTTCCTGCTTATTGCGCTGCCATGGCCGTTGCTTGTTCAGTCGCGCAACCCTGAATGGACGCACTTCTTTTTCATTTACGAGCACTTCGGCCGCTTCTCGCAGGAAGAGCACGAACGCCTCGGCGCCGTGTTTTACTTCGTCCCGATCCTGATCATTGGCTTGATGCCCTGGACGCCAGCCGTGCTGGCGCTGTTGCGTCGTCAGAGTTGGGGCAACCTGAGTCACTGCTACCGAAATACCGAGATCAACCTGCCGCTCCTGTTGGCGATCTGGTGCGCGTTCATCTTCTTATTCTTTACGGCATCGAAATCAAAATTGCCGTCGTATCTGCTGCCAGTCACACCGGCATTCGCCCTGCTCCTTGCGCCCGTCCTGTTGACCTTGCGTCGGCGCAGCTTCCACTGGCTACTGGGCTCGATGTGCCTGATTCCCGTCACGCTCGTTGTCCTCGCATTGTTTCGTGGCGAATTCGTCAATGCGGCGTACACCCAGGGCATGGTTGACGCCTTCGCGGTGCACGCTCTGATCGGTGCTTTCGGTTTCGCGCTGGCAGCGTACGTGGCGTGGCGGCTCAACGGCCGGGGGCGCCGCGCTGACGCAGTCATTGTCGCTGCCGTGGTCTGCGCCTTGTCCGGGAGCGTGGCATCCAGTGGCTATGAGCACTTCGCGCCGAGCACGTCCGTGAAATACCTGCTGCAGGACTTCCGTCAGGCGGAGCCGAGTTACCAACCCACTGACGCCTTCTATTCGGTCGGGTTGTTCGAGCAAACGTTGCAGCCGTATTTGCAACGCTACACCATCCCCGTCGACTGGCTTGACGAGCTCGGCCTGGGGGCCGCAACCGATCCTGACCGCGTTCGATTCAACTTTGATGATTTTGTCGAAGAGTGGCAGGCTCTGGAGCGCGGTTATGCCATCACCGATGGCAGCCAGTTGCCACGCCTCGACCACGCAGGCGTCGACTATCGAATAGTGGCCGCCGACCTGCGGCGCATCATCATTGCGCGGCACGGAGTGACGCCATGAGCGGCGTCGCCTTCGCTATCGCCATCACCAGCGTATTGCTCAACGCAGCGGCGCAGTTGTTCCTGAAGGCGGGGACCAACGTGATTGGCGCCGTCAGCTTTGGCGGCGCGGAGACAGTGCAAACACTGATACAGATTGCGCGCGTGCCGTGGTTTTGGGCGGGATTTGCCTGCTACGGCATCAGTCTGTTCACCTGGATCGCGACGTTATCGAGGGCGCCAGTCAGCGTGGCCTATCCGCTCCTGTCGATCGGCTATGTGGTCAATGCGTTGATCGCATACTGGCTGTTTGGCGAATCGCTGACGGTGCAAAAGATCGTCGGCATCGGCTTCATCATACTTGGCGTCGTTCTGCTCTCCTGGGATTTTTCGAAATGAACCGCGAACCCACGCTCGATGTGAGGCCGCCTAGCCAAACCATCGCGTTCGCCGCACCGCTGCTTGGTGACGAGGAGTTCGCTGCGTCTGACACCGTGCTGCGCTCCGGGTGGATTGCATCTGGCCCCAACGTGATTGCTTTGGAGAAGGAACTGTCGGCCTATTTTGGCAATCGGCCCACGCGAGTTTTGACCAGTGAGACGGCTGCACTCGAAGTCGCCTTGCAACTGCTGGGCATTGGTAGTGGTGACGAAGTGCTGATTGGCGCACAAACGTTCTTCTCGAGCGGCAACATGGTCGAAAAAGTTGGCGCCAAATCAGTCTTCGTCGATGTCGACCTAAAAAGTCGCAACATCGATTTGGCTGACGCGACGCGCCGCCTGACGTCTCGAACCAGGGCCATCATCCCGACCCACTACGCCGGCCTTGCCTGCGACATGGACGCGCTCTACGCGTTTGCGCGGCAGCACAACGTGCGGGTGATTGAGGATGCTGCACTCGCCGTTGGCTCAAGCTGGCGCGGCAAGGCGATTGGCAGCTTCGGCGACATCGCGTTGTTCTCTTTTCATCCCAACAAAAACATCACGACCATCGAGGGCGGTGCTCTGGTCTGCAACGATGTGGCCGATGCAAAGCGCGTCGAAGTATTGCGCTTCCACGGCATCTCGAGGCTGCCGGATCAGACTCGCGATGTCGACTTTCCTGGCGGCAAGTTCAACATGCCGGATGTCAACGCCGCCATCGGCCGAGCGCAACTGAAAAAACTCGACCGCTTCAGCGCCCGCCGCCGCCAACTCGCCCACCGCTATCTGGCCAATTTGGGGGGCGTACTGCCGGACGAGCTGCTACCGCATCGCGGGCATGCGGGTGACGAGGCGGGGCACAGCTGGAACCTCTTCGCGATCCGCCTGCCGCTTGAGCGAATTAGAGCGACGCGGCCGCAGATTATGGAGTCGTTGCGGGCTCGAATGATAGCCACCAGCGTGTCGTATGAGTCTCCGCATTTGACGACCCTGTTCCGAAGTCAGGGCTGGAAACCAGGCGACCTGCCCAACACCGAGCTGATCGCCAACACCACACTCACGCTGCCACTGCATGCCGGACTCTCGGAGGCTGACGTGGACTACGTCTCCGCAGCGCTGGCGAGCGTGCTGAAAGAAGTTGACTTCCGATGAACCATCATCCGACGCTCTCGATCATCATTCCGGTCTACAACGAGGAAGCTGTACTCGCCGAATTGTTCGCGCGGCTGTATCCGGCGCTGGACGCATTGAACACGCCTTACGAAGTCATCTTCATCAACGACGGCAGTCGAGATCGTTCCGTTGCCCTGTTGCTGGATCAGCAAAACAAGCGGGCAGATGTGACGCGCGTGATTCTCTTCTCTGGAAATTTTGGACAGCACAGCGCCATCCTTGCCGGATTCGCACACCTCCGTGGCGAAATCGCGGTCACGTTGGACGCGGATCTGCAGAACCCGCCGGAAGAGATTCACAAACTGCTTGCGGCGTATCGCGAAGGCCACGACTACGTGGGGTCAATCCGGGACATGCGCCGTGGGGATGCGTGGTGGCGCGGTGCAGCGTCGAAACTGCTCAACCGAATTCGCGAAAAGACCACGCGCATCAAGATGACGGATCAGGGCTGCATGCTGCGCGCCTATTCGCGCCGCATTGTGGAACTGATCAACCAGACGCGTGAGGTGCGAACGTTCATCCCGGCGCTCGCCTACACGTTTTCCATGAATCCGACCGAGGTGGTCGTCGCGCACGCCGAGCGCGCCGCCGGTGAGTCGAAGTATTCTTTCTATCAATTGTTGCGACTCAACTTCGACTTGATGACCGGCTTTTCTCTGGTACCGCTGCAGATGTTCTCGCTTCTCGGCATGGTCGTGTCGGCGGGGTCAGTGGCGACCTATGTCGGTCTTATGATTTGGCGTGCCGCCACGTTGCCGCCGCTGGACGCGTTAAAGGCCATGTTTGATCGCGACATCCTCGCATTCTTTCTGATTGGCATGGTCCTGTTCGGTCTCGGCCTCGTTGGCGAATACGTTGGTCGCATCTACTTGCAGGTGCGCGACCGCCCGCGCTACGTCATTGATCGCGTGGTCGAGGATTCCGCTTTTCCACCCGGCGCGAGTGACGTCGAAAGCACGCGCAACCTGGCATGACCCGCGCTGTCGTCTTTGCGTACCACAACGTGGGCGTGCGTTGTCTGCGAGTGCTGCTCGATCAGGGGGTGGACATTGCTCTGGTGCTGACGCACGAGGATTCACCCACCGAAACGATCTGGTACGACTCGGTGGCCCAGGTTTGCGCCGACCAGCGCATACCGTTCATCACGCCGGACGACGCCAATGTCGCCGAGGTAGTGGCGCGCATCCGCGCCCTGGCGCCCGATTTCTTGTTTTCGTTTTACTACCGCAAGATGCTTGGCGCTGACATGCTGAGTATCCCGACGCGCGGTGCGCTCAACGTGCACGGCTCCCTGCTCCCGAAGTACCGGGGACGGGTACCGGTCAACTGGGCGGTGCTTCACGGTGAGCGGGAGACGGGTGCCTCGCTGCACTACATGGAGATCAAACCGGACGCGGGCAATCTGGTCGCGCAGACGGCGGTGCCCATTCTTTCCGATGACACGGCGTTCGAGGTGTTCCAGAAGGTGACCGTCGCAGCGGAACTGACCCTCGCCCGCGCACTGCCTCAGCTTATTGCAGGTACCGCGCCCAGCGTACCGCTGGACCTGAAGGCAGGCTCATATTACTCGGGCCGAAAACCAGAAGACGGTCGAATCGACTGGGCGCAGCCAGCCGCCGCTGTCTACAACCTTGTCCGCGCCGTGGCCCCCCCCTACCCCGGTGCCTTCACCGATGTCGGTAGCACACGATTCGTGGTCGCAAAGGCTCGTGTTGCACGGGCCAAGGCGAGGAGAGGCGCGACGCGCACATGTGGCGCCGCCGACGTTACCCACGATGGCGAGCTCGGCTTCGTCTGCGGCGACGGGCAGCTGCTGGTTCCACTACGTCTAATCGTGAGCGGCGAAACGCTGGACACGACGGCTAGCCAGTTGTGGTTGGCGGCGAACGAATCTCTCACACAGTCCATGAAACAATAACGGGCTTCCCGGCTCGCAGCCGCGCATGCACAACGCGCCGCACTCCCCAACATGAAAAAAATCCTGATCCTTGGCGCCAATGGCTTCATCGGCCACCACTTGAGCCGTGCCATTCTTGAGACCACTGATTGGCAGGTGGTGGGAATGGACTTGTCGGCGCATCGACTTGGCGCCCTGAACGACCACGCGCGCATGAGTTTTCACGAGCGCGACATGCTGACGAGCACCGATTGGATCGACGCGCAGGTCGCTGCCTGCGATGTGGTTCTGCCGCTGGTCGCCATCGCGACGCCAGCGACTTACGTGCGCGATCCGTTGCGTGTGTTCGAACTCGATTTTGAGGCAAATCTGCCCATTGTGCGCATGTGTGTGAAACACAAGAAGCGCCTGATTTTTCCGTCCACCTCCGAGGTGTACGGTATGTGTCCCGATGCTGAGTTCGACCCGGAGCAGTCGAATCTGGTGGTTGGCCCGATTAACAAACCGCGCTGGATTTACTCGACGTCGAAGCAGTTGATGGACCGCATCATTCACGCCTACGGCCTGAAAGGCGAGCTGGATTACACGCTGTTCCGTCCGTTCAACTGGATCGGCGCCGGGCTCGACTCCCTCACCGCTGCCGGCCCTGGCGGCGCACGCGTGATTACGCAGTTCCTCGGTCACATCATCCGCGGCGAGCCAATTCAACTGGTAGACGGCGGCCACGCACGACGCAGTTTTACGGACATTGACGATGCGATTGCTGCGTTGATGACGATTCTGGCCAATCCCGGCAATGTGGCGAGCGGCAAGATCTACAACATCGGCAATCCGTCGAACAATCATTCCATTCGCGAGCTCGCCGACACGCTACTGCGTCTTGCGAAGGAGTACCCTGAATATGCGGGTGGTGCGGAGAAGACCACGATTGTGGAAACCTCTTCCGGCGCGTATTACGGGTCGGGCTACCAGGACGTACAGAACCGCACCCCCAAAATCACGAACACGGTTGACGAACTCGGCTGGTTGCCGCGGGTCACGCTGGCTCAGGGGCTGCGCAAGATTCTGGAAGCAAGCCGCGCCGAGGCCCGCCACATGCTCACATCGCGCTGATTTAGTCGCGCCGCACGATGCCTCACCTTTGCCTCAAGGTTGACGTAGACACGTTGCGCGGAACGCTCGAAGGTGTACCGCGCCTCATCGAGCTTTTCCGCCGCGAAAACGTTGGCGCGACCTTTCTCTTCTCGATGGGGCCCGATCACACCGGCCGCGCTTTGAAACGCATCTTTCGTCCTGGTTTTCTCGCGAAAGTACGCCGTACATCGGTGCGCAGCAACTACGGCCTCAAAACCCTGCTCTATGGCACCCTGCTGCCCGGACCCGACATCGGCAAACGGGGGGCCGACGTGATGCGTGCCACCCGCGACGCTGGCTTCGAGTGCGGGATCCATTGCTGGGATCATGTGGTGTGGCAGGACGGCGTCATGCACAAGCCCGACGCATGGGCCCGGCGGCAGATGCAACGTGCGCATGAGCGCTACGAAAAGGTGTTCGGCGAACCAGCGCTTACCTGCGGTGCGGCCGGTTGGCAGATGAGTCGCGAAGCCTTGCGTGAACAAGGGCGACTGGGCTATCGCTACGCCACCGATTCACGCGTCGACGGCCCTCAGCGCGACGTCGGCCCCTTCTGGCCGTTGGTACGTGGCGAGGCCATGCCAGTCCCGCAGGTGCCGACGACCCTTCCAACGCTTGACGAACTGCTTGGCGTTGACGATTGCACGGCAGAAAACGTCCATCTGCGGCTATTGCAAGCCACCGTTGCGCCGCGTGACCACGTCTTCACGTTGCACGCAGAGCTGGAGGGTTTGGCGTTGTTTCCCGTGATGGAGCGACTGCTCACCGGGTGGCGCGACCAGGGCTACACCCTGTGCACTACGGAGCTGTACTTTTCCAGCCTTGATCTGGCGACGTTACCGTTTTGCGAAGTCCGATGGGGCAGCGTTGCGGGACGTTCAGGAGATCTTTTTATGCAAGGCCCGCGCTACCTTGCATCCGCCAGCGCGCTGTCTGGCGCGCCTGCTCCCTAGCAACGCGCGGATCGGAACTCCGCAGCGTCGGCAACGATACGGCAGCGCACGCAATCAGAACGCGCCGCCGCAGACCTGATTCAGGTAGAGACGGATTGAGTTGGCGGACGTCGGCGCCGACGTAGCCATCCAACTCGTTCGAGTCGCGCCCGCCGTGGGCACCCCTTGCGTGACCGCAGAGCCGGCAAATCCGAGCAGCGCGCGAAGCAGGATAACTCCGTCGCGATCTGGTGTCACGAACCCGTCGCCATCGATATCCCACACGCGATCGGCGAGGAATAGCCCCGCCCGATCCGCAGCGTCATCCAGCAAACCAAGATCGCCAGGACTACGGCCCTGCATCAACTGCACGATTGCACGACCGGCGTCTGTCGCGAAAGGCGGCGATGGCGGGATCGAAAGACTTAGCGAACAACCAAGCGGTACGAACTGGGAGATCACACCATACACACCGACGTTGCTGTTCGCGTAATGGTTGACCTTTAGAAAGTAAGTGCCGGCAGCAAGTACCCGACTCACGCGAAAATTGGGAGCTGGATCGTCGTCGTTGTAAGCCAGCACCGTCGTCCCGTCAGCCGCGTAGAGCGTTGCCGCGACATCCGTCGATCCGGTGCTGCGGATCGTCAATGTCCCACTAGACGGCGTCGTCACCCCAAACCAGTCGGCATCGCCGATGACCCCGATTACGCCCGCGATCGAACCATTCGGTTGGAGCATCGTGGAGGCAATCGCCGAATCGCCATGATCATCTACATACACAAGGACAACTGGGTCAGGGTAACCATCAATCGTGCCCGACGACTCGCCTGCGTTTCGAAGATAGGCAGTCACATACCAGGTCCCGGTCACACCGACGGGAAGCGGCAACAGCTGCCCCGCAGCAATCTGGTTCAAACCGGGATTTACCGTCCCATGTGTCACCGTACCGAGGTAGTGGTAACTCCCGGCGAAGGTCCCTGGTGCATCGGTCAGATACCACTCGACGGTGAAATTGATTTCCGCCGCGTTGTTGAAGTTGTTCAGCACGTAAGAAGGCAAGCGGATGTTCTGCCCAACCCGGTACGGGTGGGCATTGCCGATGCCCCATCGCGAACCGCCGTTCTGGGCGGGCGTATACAACTGCACTGCCCTCAGAACGACGCTTCGGACGTACCGTGCCTGCCCCGACCATTTCGCGCGCGCACCCGCAACGTCGTCGGGCCAGGCCAGCCAGCCCAGCTGGTTGACGTAGGGTTGCATCAAGGCGGGCTCGTTGGAGTGATCGAGGCCGAACGCGTGGCCCAATTCGTGATGCAATACCTCCCGCACCGAATACGTAGAGAAGCTCGTGATTCCATAGCGTACGTCGTAGTCAGACAGGGTAAATGACTTGTTTGGATTCAGGAACACATCGGACTCGTGGCTGTAGCGGGAACAGTACGTCCGAATCGGGATTCCCAGAAAATATTCGGTCGTCGTCTCGGCACAGAACGTGTGATTGATGGTGACGCCCAGCGTGCTTGCGCCCCAGTCCGTGCCGGCACCGTATATGCCCACGAGCTGCGCACTGGTGGGAAACCCGCCCATGTCATTGCGACTGTTTCGTCCCCAGCTACCTGTCGGCGCCCCCCAGCGGAAGTGATCCGCGTAACGGTTCCACTCAGCCATCAGCGCGGTATCGAGCTGGTAGAGACTCCCAAAGCTAGCCGGGTATGGATTCCAGAGTTGATCGCCATTGTCCAGCAGGTTGTATTTGGCACGATCAACCATTGCGGGCGCAACGGTGGACGACGGACGAAGCGTGCCAACACAGGGCGTCACAGAAGCCTGCACGCTGCTCGCGGAATCTGGGCGGGTACTGCAATCGATCTCCCGCATCTGTCGGTACTGCTCAATCTGTTCCGGCTGCCCGACAGGCCACTGTGTTTCCGACGGGGGCCGCCGTCCGCGAGCGGCCAACGACTCAAACGCTGCACTGCGCGACTCGGGGGTCGTACCTGTGACCATTGCCGCCAGTGTGCTCACGAACTCGCTCAGCTCGACATCTTCGCTAAATTTCCACTGAGTCGCCGCAGCGGCATCCGTCTGGCGAATCTTCCGCTCCATCGAGCTCACCGTACGCTTGGCAAATGCCCCCGCACCGGACGCGGCAACGCCTGCCACGCGGCCCAAGCTCGTCCCCGCGGCATCGGCGATCGTGACGACGGCCGCGGTGGAGGACGCTGTGACGGCAGGCAGTGCGCGAAACACACCCTGCGGACCTTCCACAGGAAGCCAGCGCACACGGCCGTCGGGCCACGGCGGAGACTGCTTCAGCAACACGACGACACGGTCACCGGGCACAGGTGCGCGGATCCCGGCAATGGCGAGTCTCTCGCCCGACGGCAACGCCCCCCCCACCATCTCGAACCGCCAATCGTCACGCACCGCGCCACAATCGCCGTGGGCAGTCGCATCGCGCAGGACGTACGAAGTGACAATACCCACGCCCACCGCCTGAGCCTCGGACGCGGCCACGTGCCCCTCAACGACACATTGCGCCACGCCAGCGAGATCCTCCAGCGTGGTCGGCTGCGCGCTGAATCCGGTCACCAAAGGCACCAGGCCCAACGACGACGTCACCGCGGCAATCGAACGGTAGAACCGCAGCCGGAGCAATATGATGTTCTCTTTCATAGAAGCCTTCGAAGCGACGAGCGACGACGCAGGAACAGTCTGACACGATCGCGAACGCAGTGTAGACGCAGACCCGCCGAGTTGCGATGGCGAAACCCTACCTACGTATGTGGCAAACTTGACACGTGAAGACCTCATCCCAACTCCCCGACATTGAGCTCTCCACCTCGGGTGGCGGGCGATTCAAGATTTCAGACTGCCGCGGCCGCTTCGTCGTGCTCTACTTCTATCCGAAGGACAGCACGCCCGGCTGTACCACGGAGGGCCTCGATTTTTCGGCGCTGCACGCTCAGTTCGTTGCGGCCAACGCCATGGTGCTCGGTGTCTCGCGTGACAGCGTGAAATCGCACGACCACTTCTGCGCGAAACAGGGCTTCCCTTTCCCCCTGATCTCGGATCCGGATGAGAAGCTTTGCGCGCAATTCGATGTGATTCACATGAAAAACATGTACGGCAAGCAGGTGCGAGGTGTGGTGCGCAGCACATTTCTGATCGGCCCGGACGGAAAGTTGCGCCAGGAATGGCGTGGCGTCAAGGTCGCGGGCCATGCGCAGGCGGTGCTGGACGCGGTTCGAGCGCAGCCGAAGTAGCATGCTGGCCGGGGCGGCCCACACGCAGTATTGGGGCGTCTGATGCACGTCGTCGTCCTGGGCGCGTATGGGTTGATCGGCAGTGAAGTTGTCGCCGCGTTGCTACGTCGTGGCGATCGTGTCACCGGGTTGGGTCGGCAGGTTGACCGCGCCCAACGGGCGCAGGCATCGGTGCGCTGGTTGTGTGCTGATTTGCGTGACCTTACGCTCGCCGCTCGCTGGCAAGCCCTGCTCCGCGAAGACCCACCGAACGCCATTGTCAATTGCGCCGGCCTGCTGCAGACCAGCGGGTCAGATGGTGTCTCGACCATACAGCGCGACGCCATCGTCGCGATGATTGACGCGGCCTCCGCCCTCGGCGTCCAGCGCTTTGTGCAAATTTCGGCACCAGGCGCGGCGGCGACTGCCGACACCGAATTCATGCGCAGCAAAGGCGATGCCGACGACTACCTGGCCGCGCAAGCTGGCTCGCAGCTCGCGTGGTGGATTCTGCGGCCCGGACTGGTGCTTGCACGTGGCGCCTACGGCGGCAGTGCACTGCTGCGAGCGCTGGCAGCGTTTCCGGGCGTTATCCCGGTGACACATGCGGACGCGCCACTGCAAACGGTGGATGTCGACGACATTGCTGGCGCCGTGGTTGCCTGCCTGCACGGCGAGATTCCACCGGGCGAGCGCTACGATCTGCTGGAAATGGAGGCCCATGGCCTGCGCGATGTCGTCGTCTCCCTCCGAGCATGGCTCGCCTTGCGCGAAGCACCTGTGGTTAGGTTGCCGGATGCAGTCGGCCGAGCCGTGGCACGCGGCGCTGACGCACTGGCGTGGTTAGGTTGGCGCTCGCCGCTACGAAGCACGGCACTGCGCGAACTCGAGCATGGCGTGCGCGGCGACGCAACGCGGTGGCGGCAGGTGTCGGGCCGCGCACTTTGTAGCCTCGAGCAGACGCTCGCCAGCCACCCCGCCACGGTGCAGGACCGCTGGTTTGCGCGACTTTGGCTGCTAAAGCCTGCGCTGGTGGCAACGCTATCCCTGTTCTGGTTGTTGACGGCGCTTGTGGCAGTCATTCACCCTGCGCCCGCACTGCATCTGCTGGGCGCCATGGGCCTCAGTGAAACGCGCGCAAATACGATCGTATACGGCGGCGCGGCGCTCGACACGGTGCTCGGATTGATGGTCCTGCACCGGCGCGCGGTGCCTGTCGCCACGCTCGGTATGGTGCTCGCTACGGCGGGCTATCTGGTTGCGGCCACACTGCTCGCGCCATCCCTATGGCTCGATCCACTCGGACCACTGTTGAAGCCAGTTCCGGGCGCCCTCCTTGCGCTCGTGCTGCGAGCGATCGCGGACGACCGATGATGCTGACGCTGCTGGACGTTCTGCGCTGGGTGCATGTCATCGGCGCGACCGTGTTGCTGGGCACTGGCGCAGGTATCGCGTTCTTCATGCTGCGGGCTCACCGTACCGGAGACGCTCGGGTGATCGCGCATGTCGCGGGAACCGTCGTTGTGGCCGACCTGCTGTTCACCGCCGCTGCAGTGGTGATGCAGCCGATTTCTGGCCTCGCGCTGGCTTACCTGACTGGCTGGCCGCTTGGCACGCCATGGCTGGTTGCCTCCATCGCGCTCTACCTTGTGACGGGGCTATGCTGGCTGCCAGTCGTCTGGTTGCAACTCCGCCTGCGCGATCTCGCGCGGCGCGCGGCATCCGAGGATCAACCGCTACCCCCGCGGTATCACCAGTTGTTCCGCTATTGGTTCGCGCTCGGGATACCGGCGTTCGTGGCGGTGCTCGCAATCATTGCACTCATGCTGAAACGCCCCCAGTGGTAGCCGCAGACGAGGTAGCGATCGCCCGCGACAGCGCGTAGTCGAGCCCGCGCGAGATGCGGGGCCAGTAGGACTCCCACGCGGCCGATCCCGGTGGCCATTGCGCAAGAAACTCGGCCTGCCAGCGCGCGACGTCGTAACGCACTGGCACTAGGGCCAACCAGACACCACCCGCGCGAACCTCGTGGATCGCTGCATGTGGCGACGGCGTCAAACCAATTCGCGTGCAAAGCCCTGCCAGGTCACCCTGCAGGTTGGGCATGCCGCTGGCGCCGTTGTTGCAAATCCAACCGGTCGTCTCATCGTCGGACCCTGGGGTCCCCGCCATCGGCATCGCGCGGAGTGCTGGCAAACACGTGTGCGTGCTGGCGAACACGTCCACTGCGGCCCTGCAAAAGGCATCGCGCAGCCACGCCCGATTCGAGCGGTCATCAAGCGCTGCGACATCAAACCGCCAGCCGGCCAGCGAGTCGGCATCGCCATGTACTACACCGACGCGGCACGCCCCCACTTGGTAGCGAGCCAGCATCGGTAAGGCCGCGATGCGCCGGGCGAGCGCCGGGTGGCGTCGTGCCGTCGCCTTGAGCCGGGCGTGGATCAGGTTCGACCGCGTCACAACATCCGCATCTACCTGGTCGGGATAGGCGCAGCCGCAGCCTGCGTCGTCATCGTCACTGGCAAACTCGGCTTCAACGTTGCCGACGATGGCGTCGTGCAGCAGAACGCGCTCGTTGATCGCGGCGAACCGGGCGTCATCAACGTTGAACCAGTTGAAGTCACCGTTAAAGCACAGGGTGGGCGCAGGCCCGTGCACACCTTCAGCCGCCACCATGCGCTCCACTTCATCCAGCGCCGCAAGATTGCCGTAGAGCCCGCCGACAACGTAGAGCGTGTCAGCGACGCGGACCGGCGCCTGCGCAATCGCAGCAGCACCATAGCGATAGCGCACGGGACATATGCGACCGAGCTCCCCATTGGACTCCTTAGCGGGGCTGGGCAAAACACCGGGGGATACAGACGAGGTCAAGTTCATGTTCACAGTATGCCGCGTACGCGATTCCCGGCGGCAGTGAATTGAGGCATGCGGGTTACTCCGCGCCGTGAATTGAAAAATGGTCCGTTCGGCAGCACCCGACCGCGTCCCTCGCTCCCACTCGCAAAGGTAGTCTCAGTGCATACGGACCTGAACTATCATGGTTCGGCAATTATTGGTACGACGACGTACGCATTTTTCAACACAGCATCCACGAGGGCGCATGCGGAGCAGAGCTACACCACTCGTCTTTTCGGTGAAACAGTTGCAACTGTGCGTCGGCGCCGTTGCCTGCGTGCTTCCGCCGCTGTTATGGGGCCTCGGCGTACTCGTCGGAGTGGGCGCGCCTTGGCCCTGGCCGATCGAGTCGATCAGCGACTATCACGGCACTAACCTGCGTGTGATATTTGTCTCGGCGCTTGCCGCCATTGGCATCCTCATGTTGTGCTATCGCGGCTACGAAAGAACGACAGAGAAAATGTGGTCGGACAATGCGCTCGCGAATTTTGCTGGCACCGCAGCACTCATTGTCGCCGCCGTCCCGAATGACGCTGACGTGATGTCCCTCGGAAACGAGCTGCGTTACCCGCTCGCGACATACGTGCATTTCGCCGCTGCCGGCAGCGTTTTTGTTTCGATGTTTTGGTTCTCAGCCTTCCGCTTCACGATGAGCGATCACACGCGCAGCGCACACCAGTCACCGCAAAAGCGCCGGCGCAATGCTGTCTACCGACTCTGTGCAGCGCTGATTGCGACGAGTATGGTCTGCCTGCTCGCTGGATTTATCTTTGATTGGTGGCTATCCATTCCGACGGGCATTTTCTGGTTCGAGTCGCTCGGCATGGTCGCATTCGGGTTCGCCTGGTTGACCAAGAGCCAAGTTCTACCGGGTCTGGGCGACTAGTCGCAACGACGTTGCTTGGCGTGGCCAAGCAATGGACACGCCTTCGCAGAACGCGACCGAATCAGGCTAAATGACGCACCACGTTCGCGCCGCGTTCCTTCGCAGGCCCGTTGGGAGAAGCGAGAGCCCGCCAGCTACCGCTTCCGCAAAATGGCGTAAAGCAGAATCGCCCCAAACGTGGCCGTCCCGATCCCGCCCAGCGTGAACCCGCCAAACTTGAGCGTGTAGTCGCCCGTTCCAAGCACCAGCGTGACCGCGGCCACGATGAGGTTGGTGTTGTTGCCAAAGTCCACCTTGTTGTCCACCCAGATTTTTGCGCCTGCGACAGCAATCAGACCAAACACCACGATGGAGACGCCCCCCATGACTGCGAGCGGGATGGCCTGAATCAACGCGCCGAACTTCGGCGAAAAGCCGAGCAGGATGGCAATGAGCCCCGCGACCACAAAGATGAGTGTGGAGTAAATTTTGGTGGCCGCCATGACACCGATGTTCTCGGCATACGTCGTCACACCGGTGCCACCCGCTGCGCCGGAGACCATCGTTGCCACGCCGTCACCAATGAAAGCGCGGCCCATGTATTGATCGAGATCCTTACCCGTCATCGCAGACACGGCTTTGACATGCCCCAGATTCTCGGCGATCAGAATGATGGCCACCGGCACGATCAGCAGCATGGCATTGCCGTCGAACACCGGCGACACGAAGTTTGGCGCACCGAACCACGCGGCGTTGGCCACGCCGGACAGGTCAATCGCCTTGCCCAGCCCCATGCCGTTGGTGAGGATGGCGTAAACAACGCTTGCCAGAATGAGGCCGACGAGAATCAGCAGCCGCTGGATGAGGCCGCTGGTGTAGACCGCGACGAGACCCACGCAGACAAACGTCACCGCCTGCATCCACGAATCAAACGGCGTCGGCGCCATGTTCTTGATGGGTATGCCGGCGAGGTTGAGTCCGATCACCGCGACTACAGCACCCGTCACCACCGGTGGCATGAACTTCTCGATCCAGCCCACACCGATCATCTGCACAATCAGCCCGACCAACGCGATCGCTGCCCCGCAGGCGATGATGCCGCCGAGGGCAACCGCCAGATTCGCGTTCGGCCCCTTGCCCGCATACGCTGTCGCAGCGATCACCACACCAATGAAGGCGAAGCTGGAGCCCAGGTAGCTCGGCACCTTGCCGCCGACGATGAAAAAGAAGATCAATGTGCCGATGCCGCTCATCAGAATGGCGACATTGGGGTCGAAGCCCATCAGGATCGGCGCCAGCGCCGTGGCGCCAAACATGGCGATGACGTGCTGTATGCCCATCGCAACCGTCGCCCCGTACGGCAGCCGCTCGTCGGGCGCAACCACGCCGCCGGAGGTGTTTTCTTTCCAGCTAAAAAGTCCCATCATTGTTCCTCTCGTGATGACGTTTTGGAATTGGCTTTTTTATAGCCCGTTGTGCGGGCGGTATCGTTTGTAGCGGCTGGCAGACGAGTTGACAACCACGGCGCCAGCGCCGCTTGGACGCAGTGTCGCGGAGTCAAGACGTCAAGCCTGCGTAGACAACGCGGGTAATTCGCCATGCGACAATCCCCAACCGGCCACCCTGGATGTATTGACGATGACCGCTGAAACCTCAAGCAAACACGCGGAGGCTCGTGCCGCCGCTGAACGCGACCTCGCGTCCATGCCTGCCTCTGAGCGGGTGAAAACGCGCATCAAGGCCGCGGGCCAGCGCTTTCACGCCAACGACAACATCAGCGAGTTCATCCGTGATGGCGAAGCGGCCGAGTTGCAGGCCGAGGTCGAAGCCAAGATGCGCGAGGTATTAAAGAGCCTCGTCATCGATACCGAGAGCGATCACAACACGCAAGACACCGCCAAACGCGTCGCCAAGATGTTCCTGAACGAGGTGTTCCGTGGCCGCTACACGGCGCAACCGTCGGTCACCGAGTTCCCGAACGTGGAGCATCTGAATGAGTTGATGATCGTCGGCCCGATCACCATCCGCTCGGCCTGCTCGCACCACCTGTGTCCGATCATGGGCCGCGTGTGGATCGGTGTGATGCCCAACCAGCATTCGAACCTGATCGGCCTGTCGAAGTACGCCCGCCTGGCCGACTGGGTGATGAGCCGCCCGCAGATTCAGGAGGAAGCAGTCACCCAGCTCGCGAACCTGCTCCAGGACAAAATTCAGCCCGACGGACTGGCTGTGGTCATGGAGGCGGACCACTTTTGCATGCAATGGCGTGGCGTGAAAGACGTCGACTCGAAAATGATTAACAGCGTGATGCGTGGCTCATTCCTGAAAGATGCCAACCTTCGTCGCGAATTCCTTGCGCTGGTCGACAGCCGTAAATCCTGATTGCCCTTCTTTCACCATGCTCGTTCGCCTGCTTTACGTTTCCCGCGCCGCCGATGGCCTGTCTACCGCTACGGTCGATCAAATTGTCGCGCAGTCCAGAAAAAACAATCCCGACACCGGGATTACCGGCCTGCTCTGCCATTCAGGAGATGTCTTCATGCAGTTGCTTGAAGGGGGTCGCTCCGCCGTCAATGCAACCTACGCGAAGATTTTGCGCGACCCTCGACACCACGATGTCGAGTTGTTGCTGTACGATGAAATTGCGGAACGAAAGTTCGCCAGCTGGACGATGGCTCGCGCGAACCTCGAAAAAGTGAACCTCGCCGTACTGCTCAAGTATTCGGAGCGACCCACGCTTGATCCGTACGCGGTGTCCGGACGAGCGTCTCTCGCGCTCCTCGAAGAGCTCGTGATCACGGCCAACATGGCGAGCTGCGGCAACTGAACGTTCGTCGGGGCCAGACACGTGACCGGACAACCGCACGCCGCGAGGCGCACATCACGGCTCGCAGCGAACCATTGGCCAAGCGACTTGCTGACGAAGCACACAGCCCGCCAGCGGTCGGATGCAGATTCTGGATGGCCTCGCCGCAGGTTCAGCATGCCTGGAGACTCAGGTTTTCACTAGGGCGTGTTAACACGCCCTAGCCTCGGATGGGGTGGTCCCTGTCTGCGGGCAGCGCGATTGCGCGGTGCTGGCGGCCCTGCGCGTGGTAGGCGAATCGTTACAGGCCAGAAACTCGGAGCAGATCGTGCTCCAGCGTGCGTTCAGTGGCCGACGGACCAAACCAGACTACCATTTCGAACGGTCGCGCAATCGTCCTGCCGCCCGAGGTATCGGACGACGGAAGGTTTCCCGTCACCCGCCACACGCAGAGGTATTTGCTTGCGTCGGGTTCGTTGGACAAGACGGCGTACATGACTCGTGGCTGCAAGCGCGGTGCGTGGTCTCCGCGCAGGCGGGCAAGCAAAGCGTTCTGCGCGGGGATCGGCTTCTGTTCCGCCAACTCCACCAGTCGGGCACGAATCGCACCGAAGTGCTCGCTCGCGTCCAGCCGTTCACTTCGCCAGGAATCAGTCGGTACCGCCTCGCCCGCGAGCCTTGCTCGATCGATCATCGTACGCGCAGCAGCAATCGCCTGGATGCCGACGCATCCCCGCGTAAGCAAATCGCTCATACGTGCGAGCGTCTGCGTATCGGACAGTTTCCCGACGGAGCGTGTGTAGGCTGCCTGAATCTCCGCGTCGGCCGCCAGCCGATAGCGACTCGCCAGCTTGATTGCGCCCTCATGATCACCGGCCGCCTGCATGTCCGCCAGTTTTCGCAGCACTTCGGGCTTGTCTTTTGCCAGAGCGCCGCGTTGGGCAGCGGTCTCGTCGGCGACGGCTTTGCTCTGTTGCTCCGACGCGCGACGGCTGCGGGTCTCATCCAGCCAGCGCGAACCCATCGTCGTGGCGACCACCAGCAGACAAATCGTTGCGCCAGAAAAAAGAATGGACGACGTTTTCAACGGTACCTCGAAAAACAAAGAGCGCCGCTTGGGCGCTCTTGCTGGTCAATGCGCGGCGATCAGGCTTTGCCCGCGCGACTACGGCGCGTCGCAAACAATGCCGAGCCAAACAGCAGCGCTCCGAGCCCGAGCAACGCAGATTCCGACAATGTCGGAACAACCGTTGCGGTCGCGCCTTGCGTGACAACCGCAGACCCGAATCCGTCAAGGTAGGCGTAGCCGGTATGACCCGTCGGCTGGCAGTCAGACGCCAGCAGATATACCTCGATGCTATCGCCCAGGTCGGCGTCAGGAACCACAACGTCCGCGGGCTTCCAGTTCAGGTACAGCGTGCTGGTGTTCGACGGGATCGGGACGAACTGCGTCCCGGTCTGGCCGGCAAACGAAAAGTCCTCAAACAGCGTCGTATTCTTGGTCACGTTGCGCACGCGAATGAAGAAGTACGGCTGGCCCGAGGGCGAATGCCCTGGGTTTGACAGCACAACAGCGTAGGCAAATCGAACGTGAAGTTTGCCGTCGGCCGCATCGCGGTCGGCGTTGGTGATCACATCGGCCTGAGTGATGTAATTGGCGATACCGCCGGTGTCGGCATTGTTGACGCGTGCCGTGTATGTTCCAGAGTACGGTAACGTAATCGGGGCACCCGACAACTCGACGGCGCCGGTGGTCACCACCGAGCCGCGGAACGATCCGCCGCTACCCAGCCCAATGCTCGCGCTGGTGAACGGCTGTGCCCCGGTCAGTCCCGTATTGATACCGGACCCGGTAGTCCAGCTGCCGAACGTGCCGCTTTCAAACCCACCATTCGTGAAGATGGCCATCGCTGGCGTGCAGGCAGCGAACCCGGCCGCAGCGCAGATCGCGCGAACTATTGATTTCATGTCACATCACCCCTGAGAACAAATAAAAATTGACTACACACGACAATAAGAAAATTCTACTGGGCAAAACTGCGTTCGAGCCCGCAATCGCGCGTGGGATCGGTGACGCGCAGCCGACCGCCGTTGCGGCGGCGCAACACGCTGCAACGCAGGACAACCGGCGGACACCAACGAGCGTCACGGCGCCACGCGCCCTTCTCCCTTCAGGGCCTCGAGGCGCTGTACGTCGACCCTGCCAAGCAGAGCCTTCAGTTCTGCCATGTCGACGCCGACGCCGTGCACTTCAACCATGAAACGGTTCCCGACGACGACCTGCAGCTCACCGCGCCGATCTTGTTTATTCCATTTCTCGTGCGTCCGCCGCCCACCCACCGTGGTGGTGCGTTCGTATCCAGCGTCCGTTTCCTTGTCGATTTCAACGTTAAGCCACACATTGGCCAGCGCAAACGCGCCGGTGAGCGAGCCCGGGTCAGTAATTTCAAGCCGCACGCGCTTGCTACCGTCAGCCGTGCGAAACGATTGCTTCGCTTGGGACACTGCAATGCCGAACGCGTTGTTCTTTTCGCCAGAGCTTTCGCCCTTTTCAAACCCGCCCAGCTCTGGCGGCAAGGCTTCTTTGAGTTTGCGGAAATCCACCGGCTGGTAAGTGCCGCCACCGGCCGCGCCCGCGAGGCCGCCCAACACCTTCATCGCTTCGCCCATCGCAGCACCCACATCGCCTTTGGCCGCCGCTGCCTCCGCTTTTTTGCCGGCGGCTTCCATCTCTTTCGCGGCTTGTTCGAGGCGCTTGATCGCTTCCTGGCGAGCCAGCTCCTCAGGACTTGGGCCGCAGGCGGCGACGAGCACAGCGGCGACGGTCACGACGAGACGAGGAAACAGTGCGGTAAGCAGAGGTGAATGCATGGTACGTGCGCGAAAAACGTAAAACAGCCGTTTCAATCGAGACATCCGGAGGACGCAACCATCCTCCTTCTGGGAAAAGACGCGATTCAAGCCCCAATTGCGCCAGACCGCGCCAGATGTCCTCCGAACCGCACGCGTGTGCCAAATTCTGGCGTTTTGTGTGATCAGGCCGTGCCGCCGACGGTCAAGCCCTCGATGCGCAGCGTCGGCTGCCCGATGCCGACCGGCACGCTCTGGCCCTCTTTGCCGCACACACCGATGCCTTCGTCCAGCGCCATGTCGTTGCCAATCATGGTGACGCGGGTCAGGGCGTCGGGGCCGTTGCCGATGAGTGTGGCGCCCTTGATCGGGTACATCAGTTTGCCGTTCTCGATCTTCCAGGCTTCGTCCATGGTGAACACGAATTTGCCGCTGGTGATGTCCACCTGACCGCCGCCGAAGTTCACCGCGTAAATGCCGTTGTCGACGCTCTGAATGATTTCCTGCGGATCGTGCTGGCCACCGAGCATGTACGTATTGGTCATGCGCGGCATGGGCAGATGCGCGTAGCTCTCGCGGCGACCGTTGCCCGTGGGTGCCACGCCCATCAGCCGGGCGTTCATGGTGTCCTGCATGTAGCCCTTGAGGATGCCGTCCTCAATCAGCACCGTGGCGTGCGTGGGCGTGCCCTCGTCATCGACGGTGAGCGAGCCTCGGCGGTCTTTCAGCGTGCCGTCGTCCAGCACCGTCACGCCCGGTGCGGCGACGCGTTCGCCAATGCGGCCGGTGAAGGCGGACGAGCCCTTGCGGTTGAAATCGCCCTCCAGGCCGTGGCCAATCGCTTCGTGCAACAGCACGCCGGGCCAGCCGGGGCCGCAGACCACCGGCATCACGCCCGCCGGCGCCGGACGCGCATCGAGATTGAGGATCGCCATGTCCACTGCTTCGTGGGCGCGCTTGGTGATGAACGCCTGATCAAAGCGCTCAAAGCCGTAGCGGCCGCCGCCGCCGGAACGGCCCTGCTCGCGCTTTCCGTTGCTTTCCACGATTGCAGAGACGTTGAGGCGGCACAGCGGGCGCACGTCGGCAGCGATCACGCCGTCGGTACGCATCACCAGCATCACCACATGCTCGCAGGCGAGGTTCACCATCACTTGCGTCACGCGCGGGTCGCGCGCGCGTGCAATGCGCTCGGCCTCACGCAAGAGGGCGATCTTCGCGTCGTCGCTGATCGAGGCGAGCGGGTCGGCGGCGGTGTAAAGCGGCCCATGCGTTGACTTGCCATTCACCGCAACCGACGCGGATTGCCCCGCGCGTCCAATCGCGGCGACGGTGTTGGCAGCATCGGTGATGGACGCGAGGCCAATGTCGCCCGAGTAGGCAAACGCCGTTTGCTCGCCGGTGATCGCACGCACGCCGACGCCCGACTCAATCGAGAAGCTGCCGCTCTTGACGATGCCCTCCTCCAGCGACCAGCTCTCGCTCTTGTGGTGCTCAAAGTAGAGGTCGGCGAACTCAACGCCGCGTTTGCTGAGGTTACCCAGCGTGGCGGAGAGTTGGTCAAGGGAGAGATGGGCGGGCGCAAGCAACAGCGACTGCGCAGTGGCGAGGGAAGCGGACATCAGCAGAACACGGAACAAAACTGCGCTGAGGGTAGCACAGCAATTCCCGGCGCTGGCATCGTCGCCCCGCGTTACAGCTATTCCCGCCGAGCGACCAGTATTTGGTCGTTGCGTGCCGATTTTTCGCCAAGTCGACTTACGGGTGAAACCAGTGCTAACTACCATCCGGCGGTCGATAGCGCCAAAAAGGTGTTGCCAAGCGATCGTCGCTGGGTTCACGGTTAGATGAATTTCCGTGAGCTACCGACAGGTCGCGCTAAGAATTCTCTTGGCAGACCGGCGCGCTTCGGTTAGTCTGCTCTGTCGCGCATCGTGCTGGCGCCCGCAGGGCGCGGGAGGGATTATGGGTGATGGGGTCATGCGAAGCCTGGCGAAAGCGATCCGGTGGCAAGCGACGCGGTCGCGTTCCTCCCTTGCATTGCTGCTGTTCGCAACTGCGACGTGGGTGTCGCTCGCGGACGCCGCCAACCTGCAGCCGCAAACGCGCGCGCTGCCGGATTCGTTGAGCAAAATCGGCATCCCTTTCGTTGCCAACGCCGGCCAGTGGGATGCGCACGCGGCCTTTGGTGCGCGAACGTTTGCCGGCACGCTGCTGGTGACGCACGATGGCGGATTGCATTACGGCTCGCCTGCCGGTTCGATCAGCGAACAATTCGTCGACCGGCACGGCGCGGTCCGTCCGGCAAGACCTCACGGCGACGGGGCGGCACAACCCACGGTCAATTTTTTCAGGGGTGCGAATCCTGACCAGCACCTGCGGGCATTGGCCACGTATGAATTCGTCAATCTCGGCGACGTGTTTCCCGGCGTCAACGTTCGGCTGCGCGCCACCGGCAACAACGTGGAGAAGATATTTACTGTCGCCCCGCGGCGCGACCCCACACAGATTCGCGTCAAGGTCGGGGGCACCAGCGAGTTGGTGATCGGCGACGCCGGCGAACTCATCGCCCGTACCCCAGGCGGGCCGGTCACGTTCACTCCGCCAATTGCTTTTCAGCGCTCTTCGGACGGCCAACATCAGGCGGTCGAAGTGAGCTATGCCGTAGACCGCGATGCGCAAACGTATCGCTTCGTGCTGGGCGAGTATGACCGGGCGCGCCCGCTGGTGATCGATCCGTTACTGAAGTCAACGTTCGTCGGTGGCTCGGGCGGCGACGCGGCCTACGCGATGATCGTGCATCCATCCAGCGGCGAGGTGTACATCGCTGGCTTCACTGATTCATCCGCGAGCAACCTGACCGGTGCGGCGAATGGCTTCGATAGCACGTATAACGGAGGGACAGGCGACGCGTTCGTGGCACGGCTGAGCGCCGATCTCACGCGGCTCGTCGCCGCCACGTATCTCGGCGGCTCCGGCCACGACATCGCCCGTGCGCTTGCTGCACACCCGAACACGGGCGACATCTACGTCACTGGCTACACCGCGTCCGCGGGCAGTTTCGCCGCCGGCGTGTCCGCAGGTGCGCAGACGACCTATGGTGGCGGCTCGGGTGACGCCTTCGTCGCGCGGCTCAGCGCCAACCTCTCGACCCTGCACGCCACGACCTATCTTGGCGGCAATGGCACCGAGGTTGGCTACGGCATCGCGGTGCACCCGAAGAGTGGCCAAGTCTGCGCGGTGGGTTCGACACAGCAAAGCGGCAGCAACTCATTCCCGGTGACGGCGGGCGCGTTGCAGGGCACCTACGCCGACGGCGGACAGGATGCGTTCGTGACCTGTTTTTCCGCCACCCTCGGTGCGCGCGTCAGCTCCACCTTCCTCGGTGGCACCGGCGCCGACACCGCTCGCGCCATCACCATCGACCCGGTCAGCGGCGATCTGTTTGTTGTGGGCTCGACCGGCTCCAGCGCCTTCCCCGGTAGCGCCAGCGGAGCGCAGCCGTCGCTCAACGGCGCCTCAGACGCCTTCGTGGCGCGGCTCAACGCGGGACTGACGGCAGTGGTGCGTTCCACCTATCTCGGCGCCGGTGCCAGTGACACCGCGCTCGCGGTGGCCATTCATCCGCTCAGCCGCGAACTCATCGTATCGGGCGAGTCGGGCGCCGCGACCAGTGGTGCTGCATTCCCCGGGCTCAGCGGCGCGCCCCAAACCACCAACGCCGGATCGCCGGATGTGACCGATGCGTTCATTTCCCGCCTGAATCTGGCACTCACCGCGGTGCTGAGGTCGACCTACCTTGGCAGCGCCAACGGCACGGAGAGCGGCGCCGGCCTCGGTATCAACCCCACGAGCGGCGAAATCTACATCGCGGGAACGACCAACAGCACGCCGTTCCTGACGCCGATCGTCGCCAACGAGGCCTACCAGACGACGCTCAGCGCCAACGAGATGTTCGTCGCACGTTACCGCGCCGACCTCTCGCAGCGCATGCAGGTCACCTATCTCGGCACCAACAACAATGAATACGCCTTTGCGTTGGCGATCCACCCACTCGACGGTACCGTGCTTGTGGCTGGCTACACCGGGGCGTCGAATTTTCCTGGCAGCAATGGCACCCCCACCGCATTCAGCGGCGGCGATGACGCGGTCATCAGCGCACTGTCGCCCGATTTGACCGCGTACAACACGGTGCCCAATGCGTTCAGTTTCATCGATCAAAGCAGCGTGCTCAACGGCGAATTCACGCTCGCCAGCCCCAACAGCAAGCGGGTCAGCAATGAAGTGCGCATGACCATCTCGCCGCTGCCACCCAATCCGCCGAATAATGTGCCAGCCTACGTCACGGGTCACCCCAGTAGTGAGCTGTGCGTGTCCAATATCGCTGGTTGCTGCAGTAACACGAGCGTCGCCTGCGCCGGTTTCTCGACAGGCTGGATCAGCGCGCCGTACCGCTTCGCCAGTGGCGACTACATTGCCCTGCGACACGATACGCCGGGTGAAGCCGCGACAGCAACGACGCAATTGATCATCGGGGGTGTGACGACCACCTTCCGCAGTTCGGTGGGCGACGCGCAAAGCCCGTGTGATCTTTCGACCAGCACCGCGAACGGCGCACTGCTCGCGACACGCGAAGGCCTTCTGCTCCTGCGGGCGATGCTCGGTCTCACCGGCACGGCGGTCACGGCAGGAACGGGCGTCACGACCTCGTGGACCTCGCTGCGTGACCATTTCAACGCTCACTGCGGAACCAACTTCCAATGAAGAACAAGCTAGACGGTGTTTTTGCAGCGAGTGTGGCCGGCCTGATGGCGCTGCACGCGATGGGGTCGCAGGCGCTGGCCCCAAGCCCAAGCGACGAACGCAAACTGCTGCGGGCGGTTGCGGCCAGTTCAGTCCCTTTTGTTCCGAACGTCGGCCAATGGCAAGCAGGCACGGCGTTTGCCGCGAAAACGTTTGCCGGGACGCTGCACGTCACCGCGCAAGGCGAACTGAGCTACCAGCTGCCAGCGCAGACCCTTGTCGAGTCGTTTGTCGATGCGCGCGGCACACGTCGCCCCGTCACACCGCTCGGCTACCGACCCGCGGAGACGAAAGTCGGCTTCATTTTGGGCAGCAACGAAGCAGCGCACCGCCCAAGCGTCAACACGTACGACCGGGTCAATCTGGGCGAGGTCTATTCTGGTATCAACGTGCAACTGCGCGCCACCGGCAGCAACGTCGAGAAGATTTTCACGGTGGCACCGCAGCGTGACGCCGGGCAAATTCGCATGCAGATCTCCGGCGCGCGGGCATTGGCGCTGGGCCGCGCAGGGGAGTTGATCGCGGAGACCGATGCCGGCCCGGTCAGCTTCACCGCACCGATCGCGTTTCAGGACGCTGCGAGCGGTGAGCGGACGCCGGTTGAGGTGCGCTACGAACTCGGCACCGCCGCGATGACCTACGGCTTCACCCTCGGCGCCTACGACCGTGCAAGGCCGATTGTGATTGATCCGATGTTGCAGGCCGCCTACGTAGGTGGGTCCGGATCGGACACCCCTGTCGCGATCACGGTGCACCCTCGCACCGGGGATGTCTACGTGACTGGCACGACGGGCAGCGCGACTCTGCAACAAACGAGCGGTGCCTACGACGCGACGCTCGGTGGTGTTTCCGATGCCTTCGTCAGCCGCTTCAGTGCAGACTTGAAAACGCTGTACCGGACGACGTATTTCGGCGGTTCAGGCATCGAGATCGGCCAGGGAATTGCCATTCACCCGTCCAATTTTGAGGTGTACGTCGCCGGTAACACCTCATCGACGGATTTTCCGTTGACGCCTGCCTTCGTTGATCAGTCCACATCGGGCGGCGGGCAGGATGCGTTCATCACGCGTCTTGCGCCTGACCTCAGCGCGATGCGTCTGTCCAGCTATCTCGGGGGCAGTGGCAGCGACGCAGCGAACGCCCTGGCCATTCATCCACTGACCGGTGACATTTACATCGCCGGGTCGACCAGCAGCAGCAACTTCCCTGCCACGACCGGCGCGCTGCAGGCGCTGACCGGCGGCGGCGGGGACGCCTTCGTCGCGCGGGTGTCGCAGGACTTTGCACCGTCGACGTTCGCGCGGGTCGTCACCTTGCTCGGTGGCAGCGGCGGCGACTCTGCAACCGCACTGCGAATCCACCCGCGGACGGGTGACGTGTATGTCGCTGGCAACACGTCGTCCAACGACTTTCCGGGACTGAGCATCGACAGCGCGCAAGGCAGCAAGACGGCGACGTTTGCAGGCTTCGTTGCGGTCATGAACCGCAGCCTGAACGGGGGCTTGCGATCGACCTTTCTGACCGGCGCGCAAGCCGACGATGTGTACGCGCTGGCCTACCAGGGCATCAGCGGCGACATCATTGTGGCCGGAAGTTCGTCTCGCCATGCCGGCGGCCTGACCTTGCCGGGGGTGACGGGGGCGGCGCAGGCGGTTAACGCCGGCGCGGCCGACGCCTTTGTGACTCGCATCAGCCCCGATCTGCGTACTGTATTTCGCACGACGTATCTCGGCGGGCCGGGCGTCGAATCGGGCGTTGCGATTGCCGTGCATCCGGCGACGGGTGAAATTTTCCTGGGTGGCCAGACCGACAGCACAACGTTCAACACCCCAGTCGGCGCCGAAGCCCTGCAGCCAGCGCGCGCGGGTGTCTCGGACATGTACGTTGCCCGCTTCAGCGCGGATCTCAGCTTGCGCCCACAGGCAACCTATTTGGGGACGGCCGTCACTGACAATCTGCTGGCGCTCGCGCTCAATGCCGCCGGCACCGAAGTCCTGCTGACCGGAACCACGGGTGTCACCGGTTTCCCCGGCACGACGAGCGGATCACCTACCAGCTACAGCTCCGGAACCGATGGCGTGGTTGTGCGGCTCGCGACCGATCTGGCCCTGCTTAATCGAACGCCGCAACCGGTGGCGTTCATCCCGCAAAGCAACGTGACGCCTGGCACCAGCCGTGCCTCCAACGAGGTACGACTGATCATCACGCCGACACCGCCGGACAATGCGCAACTGCTCTACGTGAGCGGCGCCGACACGAGCGAGTTTTGCCTGACCAACACGGCGGGTTGCTGCACGACGCCATTGCCCGCATGTTCAGGCTTTGCCACGGGTTGGGTGGCTGGCGCGTGGTATTACCTGTCTGGCGACTACGTGGCTGTGCGCCACAGCGCAGCGAGCCCCTCGGGAACGGAAGTGACCCAGCTGGTAGTTGGCGGGCGCGCTGTGCCCTTCGTCACATCGACGGGGAACGCGCGAATCCGCTGCAACCTCGACGGCGACGCTGACCAGTTGCTGGCGCCGGGCCACGAAGGCATCGCCCTGTTGCGCGCCATGCTGGGCATTCGCGGCAATGCGGTCGTGGCGGGCACCAGCCTCGGATTGTGGGACGCCTACCGTCGGCAACTCAACGCCAACTGCGGCACACAGTTCCAATGAGCGGCCCGTTGGGCCGCCTTCCCGGGGCGGCGCACAACCCCAAGCAGCTTTCGCGCCCTAACGACCGCCGGCTGGTCGTTCGCGACGAATTTTCTGTCGACTCGACTACGTAAATAATTGCCCGAAAACGACCGCCAGCCGGTCGTTCAAGGTAAAAAGCCAACTCTTGACGCCTGACGCGGCTCGCGCGAACGCCTACGCGGAGCCCGCCTTGGCGCGCGCCCGCCACGCACCGAACAGAATGATGAGCCCGGGGATCAGGATCATGGCCCAGATGATCTTGTCGAGATTGGCCTTGACCCACGGCAAGCTGCCGAGAAAGTAGCCCGCCGTCACCAGGCCCACCACCCACACCACGGCCCCGAGCACGTTGTACATCGTGAACTTGCTGCGCGTCATCTCTGCCACCCCCGCCACGAAGGGAACGAAGGTGCGAACGAAGGGCATGAAACGCGCAAGCACTACGGTGATGCCGCCGTAGCGCTCGTAAAACGCATGCGCCTGATCAAACGCGCGCTTGTTGAAAAACCGTGAATCCTGCCAACTGAACACGCGATGCCCCACATGCCGCCCGATGTGATAGTTGCACTGATCGCCGAGCACCGCAGCCACCAGCAGCAACGCCACCACCAGCGGATAGTTCAAGAGCCCTGCCCCCGCCAGCGCACCCACCACAAACAGCAGCGAGTCGCCGGGCAAGAACGGCATCACCACCACCCCCGTCTCGACGAAGATGATCAAAAACAGCAACGCGTACACCCACGCGCCATACTGCGCGACGAACACCTCGAGGTGCCGGTCCACGTGCAACACAAAATCAATGAGCGGGGCAATCCATTCCATGCGCGCAATTATCCCAAGACTGGGTACCCCGACCCGCTCGGGGCGCGGTGCGCGATGGAGTAACCACTCTCAAATTCACGGCATGGCTGGCGTAAGATCGCGGCCATCATGCAACACCCAAGGTAGCACACGACCATGACCGATCTCGCCACCCTGACCAACCACCAAGTCCGCCTCGCCGCCCGCCCGGTCGGCCTCCCCACGCGCGACAACTGGTCGTTCACGACCGAGCCGGTGGCAGCACCGGCACCCGGCGGCATCCTGGTCAAAACGCTCGCCCTCTCGCTCGACCCGGCCATGCGTGGCTGGATGAATGAAGGCAAGAGCTACATCCCGCCCGTGGGCATTGGTGAAGTGATGCGCGCCGGTGGCATCGGCAAGGTCATCGCGTCCGACAACCCGAAGTTCGCGGTGGGTGATGTGGTCACCGCCGGCCTCGGCGTGCAGGAATACGCCAGCTTCGCCGAGGGCGAGATCAAACGCGTCGGCGTCGCCAAAATCGATCTGCGCGCGGGCAGCATCGGCCAATGGCTCAACGTGCTCGGCATGCCCGGCATGACCGGTTACTTCGGCTTGATGGACATCGGCCAGCCGAAAGAAGGCGAAACCGTCGTCGTCTCCGGCGCCGCCGGTGCCGTGGGCCAAACCGTCGGCCAGCTCGCCAAAATCAAGGGCTGCCGCGTGGTCGGCATCGCGGGCGGCGCCGCCAAGTGCGACTGGGTGGTGAACGAGCTGGGCTTTGACGCGTGCATCGACTACAAAGCCAGCGCGACCTCGGTACGCAACGGGCTCAAGCAGCACTGCCCCAACGGCGTCGACATCTACTTCGACAACGTCGGCGGCGACATCCTCGACCAGGTGCTCGCCCGCATCAACCGCAAGGCGCGCATCATCATCTGCGGCGCCATCAGCCAGTACAACAACACCACCCCCATCCAGGGCCCAAAAAACTACCTCTCGCTACTTGTCAACCGCGCCCGCATGGAAGGCATGGTCGTCTTCGACTACGCCGACCGCTACCACCTCGCCATCGCAGAAATGGCCGGCTATCTGCGCGAAGGCAAAATGAAGTCGAAAGAGGATGTGGTGGTTGGCCTAGAGACTTTCCCTGAGACTTTGCTGAAGCTCTTCAACGGAGAGAATTTTGGGAAGTTGGTTTTGGAGGTGGCGACGGAATAGCAAGGCGTGCGGATACGCGAACGTCTTCCGCAAACGCGGCGGGCGCGAGGATGCCAGTTTGTACGAGCTACTTCGCCGTGTCGGCGTGGACGCGTTTCAGCCACGCCTCCGTGCGCTGCCAGGTGTCGCGCGTGTAGTCGTGGCGGTAGTTGCGGCCCGTCAGGTCGTAGCCATGCTCGGCGTTTTCATACACCACCATGTCGAAGGCCTTGCCCTTGGCCTTGGCACTTTTCTCGATCTCGCGCGCCTTGTCGATCAGGCAGCAGTTGTTGTAGCTGTCGGCGCCTGCTGCGAGCACCGTTAACGGCACCTGCAGGCGCCCCACCAAACCATCCACGTTCTGAATCCACGCGGTGAAGGGATAGACCGCGAGCGCAGCAACCACCACGTCCGGCTGATGCAGCGCGTGGGAGAGCAACGCGCCGCCACCGAGCGAGAACCCGATGACCGCCACCTTTTTTGACGTGGTGTTGGGTGCGGCGAGCAGACTGCTGACGGCGTCTTTGAAATTATGCGCTGCGGGCTTCGTGCGAGAGAGCATGTCGTTGCCATCAACGAGCAGCACGTTGTAGCCCAGCGCTGCCACATCGCGCGCATACGCTCGACGCGGATCGGGGCCGGTCTGCCCGGAGATGATGAGCACCGCCGGCCCCTTGCCGTCTTTCGCGGCGATTTCCTCGCGAAAGTAACCCTGCGCCATCGTCGTATTGACCAGCGCGAAAAAGAACGCGCTGCCGAGTGCGATGCGCCAAAAGTGAGAGCGTCGAGCCATGATTTCACCTCGCGAACGGGCAGCACGGGTTGTGCCACTTCCCCGCAACTGTAGGCCCGTGACGCGCAGCCGACAAGGAAACGGGGGTTACGGCAACGTTACGCGAGCGGTTGACCCGTCGCCAGCGCCGCGCGTGGCGCGGACGCGCCGTTGCACGATCGCGGTTATTGCCTTAGTCTTTCGCGACCATGCTGAAACATGTTGCGCTTTACGGGCTCCTTGGCGGCGTGCTCATCGCAGTGCTGCGCTGGGTTGAATACCGCTGGTTGATCGTCGATCACTCGATGAGCCTGTACGGTGGCGTGATTGCCTTGATCTTCGCCGCACTCGGCCTGTGGCTGGGCGCGCGCAGGGCCAGACAATACGAGGACGACCGCGTGGCGCCCGACTCGCCAAAGCTGCTCGCGGGCCTGGCGCAGACCGACGTGAGCGCCCCCCCCGATGGCAGCGATGGCGTTGCCGCACGCGCTGCCCCCAACGCCCCCTTCCCCGCGAACGACCTCGGAATCACCCCCCGCGAGCTTGAGATGTTGGCGTTGATCGCGGCGGGATTGAGCAACAAGGAGATCGCCGCGCGGGCATTCGTCAGCGAGAACACCGTCAAGACGCACCTGAGCCGCGTCTTCGACAAGCTCGGTGCAAAACGGCGGACGCAAGCGGTGCAACGGGCGAAGCAGTTACGACTGATTGCATAGCGAGCGCTATGGGCAGCCCAAAATCACCCTTTTGGGTGACGCGGAACGGATTGGGCGGCGCTTCAATGGCGCGGTCTCGTCACCAACCAAATCAAGGAGTCCGTATGCGCGCCATTGTTTTGAAGTTCGGCCTGATCGCCGGGGCCATTTTGTCGGCCATGATGCTGCTGACGCTGCCGTTTGCCGACGCCATCGGCTTCGACGTCGGCATGGTCATTGGCTACACCGGCATGGTGGTGGCTTTCCTGATGATTTACTTCGGCGTGCGCGCCTATCGCGACACAGTGGGTGGCGGGCACGTCAGTTTTTGGCGAGCCTGCGCCGTTGGCCTGGCAATCACCGTGATCGCCAGCGCCTGCTACGTTGCGACCTGGCAAGTGATCTTCTTCGGCATTCGCCCGGACTATGCCAACAAATTTGCGGCGCACGCGGTGGAGAAAGCGCGCAAGTCTGGGGCCAGCGAAGCCGATCTGGCCGCCAAACGCGCAGAGATGGAGAAATTCATGGTGCTATATCGCAACCCGGCGTTCAATATCGCAATTACCTTCCTCGAGCCACTCCCCGTGGGTCTCGTTTTCACGCTGGTCACCGCTGGCGTGTTGGGGCGGCGGCGTCGGGATTGACAACCACGCAGGCTCCGTCGGCGCGAGCCCTTGCTACGCGCCGAGCCCCTGACGCAAAGCACACCGACCAGGGAATGCGGAGGGCAAAAAAATGGGCGCTGTTCGCGCCCATTTTCCTTGCCGCAATGTGCCGACGCCGCTTACGGTCGGCGGCGCGCCGCGAACACGCCTAGGCCGACGAGCGCAAGCATGGCGCTCAGTGCGATCATCAGGGTTTCACTCAGCGTCGGCACGGCGGACTGCACGCACGACACCAGGATGTTCGACACGCTGGCCGTACCGACCACACCCGTGCCATTGCTCACCGTGCAGAACGCGCCGGGCGGCTGCGTTTGCACCGTTACCGCGTAGGTGGAACCGGTAGCGAGCGGCAGCGGGAAATTGAAGGTCCCGTTCACCGCTGGCGTCACGGTTTGCGCGCCATTATTCAGCGAGAGTACGAGCCCCTGATTGTTTGGGTTGTCCACAGTGCCGCCAATGGAGAAGCCAACCAGCTCGACACGCGCGACCCAGCCGGCCTGCGTCACCGACGGATCGCTGCAAAAGGTGAATGTCAGCGAGGTGCCGGTGGATTCGACAACGCCTGGCCCGGCATTGTTCGGCGCGGTACTGCCTTCCCAACCCTGAGGACCGCAGGCGGAAATGCCATTCGTCGTAACTCCTGAACCGATGATGGGTGAAGCGGTCGTCGCGCCATCGTAAACATAGAGGCGGTCCGCCCACGCCGTTTCCGTCTGGAAGGAGGTAAAACGAACGCGAACGCGCTGCCCCGTGGGCGCGCTGAAAGTGACGGAGCTGAGCGTCGGGTTGGCGCTGTTGCTGTAGTTACCCGCCGAGCCGCCGTTGTCGTAGTAGTCGTAGTAGGTCGTGCCGGGTCCAGACCCGAGCGCGTAGGTCACGGCACCGCCGCTCAGCGGATGATTAACGACCGTTTGTGCACCAGCGCCTGCCGATGCCACTACCAGCAACGCAGCCAGCAATCCTTTGAATTTCATTGTGCCCCCCTCAGAAAAGTTTGGCGCTGCGGCACGATGGTGCCCATATTCGCCATGTGCGCCTATTTTAGGGATTTTCCGAACCGCGAGGCGCTGTGGTTTCGGCCAACAGCCGCTGCGCACGGCGGTTTGTGCGCGGGCGACGCCGGCTCAACGTAGTCGCCGCACCGGTCTAGCCTGTCGGGAAGGTTCCCGGCAGTAGAACCGACGAATCGACCGTGCGGATATCGGTCCGCCCGCAAAACGCCATCGAGAGCTCCAGCTCTTTCTGGATGATCTCGAGCGCCTTGCTGACACCCGCCTCACCCATCGCACCCAGTGCGTAGAGCCAGGCGCGGCCGATGTAGGTGCCTTTGGCGCCGAGCGCAACCGCGCGCAGGACGTCCTGGCCACTGCGGATACCGCCGTCCATATGCACTTCGATTTTGCTGCCAACTTCGCTGACGATCGCTGGCAGGGCGCGAATGGACGTCTCGGCGCCATCGAGCTGTCGTCCGCCATGATTGCTGACGATCAGCGCATCGGCGCCGCTTTCAACGGCGAGCTTTGCGTCCTCGACGTCCTGAATACCTTTGAGGATGAGCTTGCCGCCCCAGCGCTTCTTGATCCATTCCACGTCGCCCCAGTTCAGTGCCGGGTCGAACTGCTGCGCCGTCCACGCGCTGAGCGAACCCATGTTCTCAACGCCCTTGACGTGGCCGACGATGTTGCGGAACTCGCGCCGTGGCGTGCCCAGCATGCCCAGGCACCAGCGCGGCTTGGTCATCATATTGATGAGGTTGGCGATGGTGAGCTTGGGCGGCGCTGAGAGGCCGTTTTTCAGGTCTTTGTGGCGCTGGCCAAGGATCTGCAGATCCAGCGTTAACACCAGCGCGGAACAGTTGGCGGCTTTGGCGCGGTCAATCAGGTTGTTGATGAAGTCGCGGTCCTTCATCACATAAAGCTGGAACCAGAACGGGTGGCCGTCGGTGCCTTTCGCCACATCCTCGATCGAGCAGATGCTCATGGTGGAGAGCGTGAACGGGATGCCGAATTGCTTCGCGGCGCGCGCGCCGAGGATTTCACCATCGGCGTGCTGCATGCCGGTGAGGCCGGTGGGCGCGATGGCAACCGGCATGGCGACGTCCTGCCCGATCATCTGCGTCCTGGTCGTGCGACCCTCCATGTTGACGGCGACGCGCTGACGGAACTTGATGCCCTGAAAATCCGCCTGATTGCCGCGGTACGTGCTCTCGGTCCACGAGCCGGAGTCGGCGTAGTCGTAAAACATTCGCGGCACGCGCTTCTGGGCGAGGACGCGCAGATCTTCGATGTTGGTGATGACGGGCATGGTGCGCTCGGGTGATGATGAGTTGCGCCGAATCGTAGCGCGTCAATGCGTCAGCAGTGAAAATTCGTCCGGAAATATTTTCATGTAGAGGCGGAACGTGTCTCCAGCAAAGCGCACTCCGTGCGCAGCCACTGCGCGAAATCGAGCGCGAGCGCGCTGGCCTGCTGTACCGACAGGTGATAGCCATCGCGCGGCGCAGATTGCACGTCGAATGGCGCCACCAATTCGCCACGCGCCATCCAGCGCTCTGCCAGGCTCCGCCGAGCCAGCGTGACGCCCTGTCCGCTCGCTGCGGCTTCGAGTGCCAGCCCGAGATCAACAAGTTTGACCCCGCGTGTTGGCTCCACGGCATCCAGACCGGCGGCAGCGAACCACGGTGACCACGGCTCCAGTGGACAGCGCAGCAACGGCACCCGCAGATTGCCCGTGGCGCGCAATAGATCGTGCGGGCGCCGGATGCGCAAACTCTTCAGCAGCGACGGCGCGGCCACCGCAAAGACCGGCTCGAACAAGAGCGGTTCCGCGTGAACGCGGTGGGCCACCGCGCCGCCCACGGGGACGTGGCGTGGGCCGAATGTGATGGCGACATCGGCGTCCGGCGTAGCGATGTCGAGGTAGGGAATGGCCACGACGATCTCGATCTCGGCGTCAGCGTGACGGTCTGCAAACGGCTTCAGTCGCGGCACGAGTACCTCACGTGCGAACGTGGGCGTCGATAGCACGCGCAGCCGCGGCACCGACTGCGCCGCGCGCTGGTGCAAACCGACCGCGGCCAACTGGTGCAGGGCGGCGCGAACTTGCTCGACGTACTCTTTGCCAGCCGCGGTCAGCACCGGGCGCCGGCCGGCGCGACTGAAGAGCGTGGTGCCGATCAGCTGCTCAAGCGCCGTGATCCGTTTGCTGACTGCGCTCGCGGTAATGGCGAGCTCGCTGGCCACCTGCTCGAAACTGCCGAGTCGCGCTGCCGCCTCGAACGCGCGTAGCGCGTCGATCGACGGAAATCGCGTATCGGGACGGTGAGCCGTTGACGACGCGTTGGGCATCCCCCGAATTTAACCGCGCGGCTACGGGCGAGGCGAATTCAATCGTCGTTCTCTTATGGCTTTTCCGTTGCAACGACAGGCCGACGGCGCATATGTGCCGAAAAGCAACCAAGTCGACATTAGAAAAAACAACGCAGGAAAGACCGGCTGGCGGTCATTGCCATCAAAAAGCTGTTTCAGCCGTGAGGCCAAGGGTCGCCGCGCACGCGTCGACCCCGGCCGGCTTGGCTGGCAGGCCGATCAGGACGACTGCAAGACGCGGGCGCAAAGCGCCATGATGCTGCTGGGCAGCGCACCGAGCACGAGGATCGCAAGCGCATTGACCGACATGAGCGTCGTGGCGCCACGACTCGGCAGTGCGATGCCCGCGTCCGTCGGATCAGCGAAGTACATCACGCGAACCACGCGGAGGTAGTAGAAAGCACCGACCAGCGAAGCCAGCACGGCGATCACTGCGATCCACGTGTAACCGGCGCCAACGATTGCCTCGATCACCGAGAGCTTGGCCCAGAAGCCAATGGTCGGCGGAATGCCTGCCAGCGAAAACATCGCCAGCAGCATGAGGAAGGCGTACCACGGCGAACGGGCGTTGAGGCCACGCAGGTCGTCAATCTGCTCGAACTCGATGCCACGCCCCGAGAGCAGCACCAGGATGCCGAATGACACCAGACCGGTGATCGCGTAGGCAATGGCGTAGAACAGCGCGGCGGCGTAACCCGTTTGCCCCCCGGCCACGAAGCCCAGCAGCAGGAAGCCCATGTTGGCCACCGCTGAGTAGGCCAGCATGCGCTTGACATTGGTTTGCACCACGGCGACGAGATTGCCCAGCACGACTGAGAGCGTGGCGATCACCGCGAGAATGACCGACCAGTCCTGAGCGGCGGGCGTGAGGCCGGTGCCGAACAGCCGATACGCCAGCGCGAACGCCGCGACCTTTGGCGCCGTGCCGAGGAACAACGTGACGGCCGTCGGTGCCCCCTGATAGACGTCGGGCACCCACATGTGGAACGGCACCACGCCCAGCTTGAATGCGACGCCAGCGGCAATGAAAATCAAGCCAAGCGCCACGGCGGTACTGTTGGCCTTGCCCAGCGCGGCGGAAATGGCCGTCAGACTGATAGACCCGGTTGCACCATAAATGATGGACATGCCGAACAACAGCAATCCGGACGCCAGCGCGCCGAGCACGAAATACTTCATCGCGGCTTCGGTCGCGGTGCGATCACCACGCTTGAGCGCCACGAGCGCGTACATCGACAGCCCGAGCAATTCAAGCCCGAGATAGGCCGTCAACATACTGGCGGCACTGGCGATGACCATCATGCCGAGGGCACCAAACAGGACCAGCGCGACGTACTCGCCATTGTCAAGCTGGTGTTTTCGCAAGTAGGTCCACGAATAGCACAGCGCAACGGCGGCTGACAGCAGGATGGCCAGTTTCAGCAGCGTGGCGACGCCATCGACGACGACCAGGCCCACAAAGGCCGACGAAGGCACGACCGCATCAAGCGGAGCTGCCGGTGCGTAGACGTAGACCGCAGTCCACAACAATGCACCGATGCCACAGGCGTAGCTGAACCACTTCTGGTTACGAGCAACAAACAGGTCCACCACGAGGATCAGGCCAGCCAGCGACAGCAGGACGATTTCAGGCAGAACGAGCGCGATGTCTTTCATGAGTCTAGTCTCGTCCTGTTAGAACTTGCTCTGTGCAACATGAGCGATCAGCGCATCAACGCTCTTGTGCATCACTTCAGTGAACGGTGCCGGGTAAAGGCCCATGCCCAGCACACAGGCGGCGACCAGCATCAACATCCAGAACTCGCGGCGTGACAAATCGGGCATGTCATTCCTGACGTGATCGTTGCCAATCGAGCCGAACACGACGCGCTTGTACATCCAGAGCGTGTAGGCGGCGCCGAGGATCAGTGCGAGCCCGGCGCAAGCCGCCGTCCAGAACATGCCCTGCTTCACCGCTGCCAGCGTCACCGTGAACTCACCGATGAAGCCGGACGTACCCGGCAAACCTGCATTCGCCATGCCGAACAACATCATCAGCGCGGCGAACTTGGGCATGACATTCGCGACACCACCGTAGTCGGCAATGTTGCGACTGTGCAGTCGGTCGTACATGACGCCAATGCAAAGGAACATTGCGGCCGACACGAAGCCGTGCGAGATCATCTGCATCAGGCCGCCCTCGATGCCAAGCGCGCTGCCTTGCGGGCCGACGAACAGGAAGAAGCCAAGCGTCACGAAGCCCATGTGAGAAATCGATGAGTACGCGACCAGCTTTTTCATGTCGGTCTGCACAAGCGCGACGAAGCCGATGTAGACAATCGCGATCAACGAAATGGCCACCACGAACGGCGCCAGCTCACGCGAGGCGTCCGGCACGATCGGCAGAATGAAGCGCAGGAATCCGTAAGCGCCGAGTTTCAGCGTGATGGCCGCGAGCACCACCGAACCGCCGGTCGGCGCTTCAACGTGCGCGTCGGGCAACCAGGTGTGCACCGGCCACATCGGCACTTTCACCGCGAAGGCCATGAAGAAGGCGAAGAACAGGAGAAGCTGCGGAGTCCGGGCCAACGGTACCTTGTGAAAGTCGGTGATCGTGAAGCTGCCCCCGGTCACGTTGTAAAGGTAGAGCAGCGCCACCAGCATCAACAGCGAGCCGAGCAAGGTGTAGAGAAAGAACTTGATCGCGGCGTACAGGCGGTTTGGCCCGCCCCAGATACCGATGATCAGGTACATCGGAATCAGCATCGCCTCGAAGAAGACGTAGAACAGCACCGCGTCGGCCGCCGCGAAGGAACCGTTGATCAGCCCCGACATGATCAGGAAGGCCGCGAAATACTGTGCCGGCTGCTTTTCGATGACCACCCAACCGGCAATCACGACCAGGATGGTGGTGAAGCTGTTCAGCAGCACAAACCACATCGAGATGCCATCGACGCCGAGGAAATAACGAATCTTGTAGCGGTCAATCCACGCGACGTTCTCGACGAATTGCAGCGCCGCAGTCGATGAGTCGAACCCGGTGTAGAGCGGGATCGTCACAAGAAAACCAGCGACTGCGGCGAACAACGCCAGCCAGCGAGTCATCGTTGGCGTCTTGTCGTTGCCCGTCGTCAGCACGGCGAGACCGCCGACGATGGGAACCCAGATGGATAGGGAGAGCAGCATGATGAGTCTTGTTGTCCCGCTCTGTGGTTAGCGCAGCAGGAGCCACGTCATGAACGCCAGCACGCCGGCCACCATGACAAAGGCGTAGTGATAGATATAGCCCGTTTGCAAGTGGCGCATGAGCCCCGCCACGGCACCAATGCTCTTGGCTGATCCGTTGACCAGTGCGCCGTCAATGACCGCACGGTCACCGAAGCGGAACAAGCCTTCACCGAGTTTTCGTGCGCCGCCCGCGAAGAAAAATTCGTTAAAGCGGTCGAAGTAGTACTTTTCTTCAAGCACTTTGACCAGACCGCTGAATTGCCGACGCAATTTCGCAGGGAGTGCCGGGTTGACAACGTAGAGGTAGTACGCCAGCGCCACACCCGCCAACGCCAGGGCCAGCGGTAGCGTCGACAAACCGTGAATGGCCATGCCCAACGGCCCATGGAACAAAGGCTTCAACGCGCCGATGGTGTCATGCGATGAGTCGACAACCAGCACGCCCTTGAACCAATCACCGTAGACGACCTTGTCGATGCCCCAGAATCCGAGCATCAACGATGGAATAGCCAGCAACACCAGAGGCAGCGTCACCACCCAAGGTGACTCGTGCGGCTTGGCGCCGTGGCCGTGCCCATGATCGTCGTGATGATGCTCGTCATGCGGCGCCTCGTCGTAGCGCTCCTTGCCGTGGAACACCAGGAAGTACATGCGAAACGAATAGAACGCGGTGACGAACACGCCGCACAGCACGGCGAAGTTCGCGTAACCGTGCCCCGCAATCTTGCTTTGGTGCACCGCCTCGATGATCGTATCTTTCGAGTAGAAGCCTGAAAGCAACGGGAAGCCGATCAGCGCGAGGGAACCCACCAGCGAAGTGAGCCACGTGATCTTCATGTACTTGCGGATACCGCCCATGTAGCGGATGTCCTGATTGTGGTGCATGCCGATAATCACGGATCCCGCAGCGAGGAACAGCAGTGCCTTGAAGAAGGCGTGTGTCACGAGATGGAACATGGCTGCGCTGTACGCCGACACCCCCAGAGCCACCGTCATGTACCCAAGCTGCGAAAGCGTCGAGTAGGCCACGACACGCTTGATGTCGTACTGAATGATGCCCAGGAACCCCATGAAGAGCGCGGTCGTCGCGCCGATGATCAGCACAAATGACAGCGCCGTTTCCGACATTTCGAACAGAGGTGACATGCGCGACACCATAAAGATGCCCGCCGTAACCATCGTTGCAGCGTGGATCAGGGCCGAGATCGGTGTCGGACCTTCCATCGAGTCCGGCAGCCAGACATGCAGCGGCACCTGCGCCGACTTGCCCATTGCACCAATGAACAGCAGGATGCATGTCGCGGTGGCCCACGCGGGGGTACCGAACGGCCCCATGGCGACGGCGATATCTTTCAGCGCGGGCGCCTTCTCGAACACGGTCTTGTAGTCGAGGCTACCGGTGTAGGCGAGCACAAGTCCAATGCCGAGCAGGAAGCCGAGGTCACCGACACGGTTGACCAGGAACGCCTTCATATTGGCAAAGATCGCTGTCGGGCGCGTGTACCAAAAGCCGATCAGAAGGTATGAGACGAGGCCGACGGCTTCCCAGCCGAAGAAAAGCTGAAGGAAGTTGTTGCTCATCACGAGCATCAGCATCGAGAACGTGAACAGCGAGATGTAGCTGAAGAACCGCTGGTAGCCCGGGTCTTCTTCCATGTAGCCGATGGTGTAGATGTGCACCATCAGCGACACCGACGTCACCACCAGCATCATGGTCACAGTCAGGGTATCGATCAGGAACCCGACCTCGAACTTGACGCCACCGGACACCATCCATGTGTAGAGCGGGCCGTTGAACGTGTTTCCTGCGAGAACATCCGCGAATACGACGCAGGATGCAATGAACGAGATCAGCACGCCGAGAATGGTGACGGTGTGCGCGCCCTTCCGGCCGATTTGCCTGCCCCACAGGCCGGCGAGAATGGCGCCAACGAGGGGAGCGAATGGGACGATGAGGTATGAGAGTTTCATCGGTACGATTCCCCCTAGCCCTTCAGCGTGCCGATTTGCTCGACATCAATGGAGCGCACGTTGCGGAACAGCACAACGAGAATTGCGAGGCCAATGGCGGATTCGGCTGCCGCGACGGTGAGGATGAAGAACACAAAGACCTGGCCGCTCAGATCGCCAAGATAGCTCGAGAAGGCGATGAAATTGAGGTTCACCGCAAGCAGCATCAATTCAATGGCCATCAGCAGGATGATCACGTTGCGGCGGTTGATGAAGATGCCGATCACGCTGATCGTGAACAGCGCCGCAGCAACGAACAGGTAACTGTTGAGGGTGGGTACTGGCAACATTATTTCTTCACCTCAGCCGCAGACGCAGCGGCAGCCGCTGCGGGTTCCGCTGGCGCCGCCGGCGTTTCGGCCGGCGTTGGTTTCTCGCTGGCAATCTTGAGCACGCGCACGCGATCGCGAGCCCGGATCAGCACCTGCTCACCGGGGTTCTGGTAACGCGTCTCGCGACGATCGCGTAACGTCAATGCGATGGCCGCGACAATGGCGACCAGCAGCAGCACACCGGCGACCTCTACCGCAAAGATGTACTTGGTGAAAAGCTCGATGCCGAGCGCCTTGGTGTTGCTGCCATCGACCACCACCGCCACCGTTTCGCCCGCAGCAGACGACTTCTTGCCAAACGCCAGCGCAAGCACGAGCGCCATTTCGATCAGCACGGCCGTCCCCACCAGCAGTCCCACGGGAAGGTAGCTGCGGAATTGCTTGCGAAGTTCCTCGACATTGACATCGAGCATCATCACGACAAACAGGAACAACACCATGACCGCGCCAACGTAAACGAGGACCAGAGCGATGGCCAGAAACTCGGCTTTCAGCAACATCCAGAGTGCCGACGCGGAGAAGAACGCCAACACCAGAAAGAGCGCCGCGTGCACGGGATTCTTTACGCTGATGACGCGTGTCGCCGCGAGCAGCATGATCGCGGAGAACACGTAGAAAACAACAGTTGAAAGTTCGGGCATGATGTGTCCGGCGCTCTATCGGTAGCGGGCGTCAAGCGCCCGATCTGCGGCGATCTGCTTTTCGTACCGATCCCCCACCGCCAGAAGCATTTCTTTGGTGTAGTAAAGGTCACCGCGCTTTTCGCCGTGGTATTCGAGGACGCGAGTCTCGACGATGGAGTCCACCGGGCAGCTTTCTTCGCAGAAACCGCAGAAGATGCACTTGGTCAGATCGATGTCATAGCGCGTGGTGCGACGCGAACCGTCGTCGCGCACGCCAGATTCGATGGTGATGGCCATCGCCGGGCACACCGCTTCGCAGAGCTTGCACGCAATGCAGCGTTCTTCGTCGTTCTCGTAGCGCCGCAGGGCGTGCAGGCCGCGAAAGCGATGACTCTGCGGTGTCTTTTCTTCCGGGAAGTGGATCGTCAATTTGCGCGCAAACAGGTAACGCCCCGTGAGCGACAGCCCCTTGAGCAGCTCCCACAACAGAAATGTCGAAAAATAATGCTTGATGGAGGCAACCATTTGACTCATCCCTCCTAGTGGAATGCCTCGCCCCAGGGGGTTTGCATGATGATCGCGAGGAAGACGATGAAGACCAGCGTGACCGGAATGAAGATCTTCCAGCCCAGACGCATGATCTGGTCATAGCGGTATCGCGGGAACGACGCACGGATCCAGAGGAAGAAGAACAGTACAACGAATACTTTGGCCGCGAGCCAGAAGAAGCCGTCCGCGAGCGGCGTGGCACCGAACAGGGTGAGCTCGTTCGTGATCGGAATCGGCGAAAGCCATCCGCCAAGGAACATCACGCTGGTCAGTACCGCGATCAGGATCATGTTGGCGTATTCGGCCAGGAAGAACACGGCGAACGTCACGCCGGAATATTCGACATGGAAGCCCGCAACAATCTCCGACTCCCCCTCGGCCACGTCGAACGGATGGCGATTGGTTTCAGCCACGCCCGAGATGAAGTAAACGATGAACAGCGGGAAGAGTGGAAGGAAGTACCACTGCCACCAGCCGCCCTTCTGGGCGTTAACGATGTCGCTAAGGTTCAGGCTGTTGGCGGCCATGAGCACGCCGACCAGCGCAAATCCCATTGCGATTTCGTACGACACGATCTGCGCTGCGGAACGCAGGCAGCCCAAAAAGGCGTACTTGGAGTTTGATGCCCAGCCGGCGAGGATGACGCCGTAGACGCCGATTGACGTCAACGCGAGAATGTAGAGCAACCCTGCGTTGACATCGGCCAGCACCAACGTGGGATCGAATGGCACGACTGCCCACGCAGCAAGCGCCGGACCGATCGACAACAGCGGCGCGATGTAGAACAGCCACTTGTTGGCGCCCGTGGGCACCACGATTTCCTTGAATATCAACTTGAGCACATCGGCAAACGGCTGCAGGAAGCCTTTACCCACCCGGTTCGGGCCGATGCGCACCTGCATCCAGCCGATGACCTTGCGCTCCCACAGCGTGAGGAACGCGACGCAAATCACCACCGGCAGAAAGATCGCAACGATTTTGAGGAGCGTCCAGATGCCGTAGGCCACCGTCGGGAACGGTTGCCCCAGCGCCCAAGTCAGCGCCATTTCTACGGGATTGCTCATGCGGCCTCCAGCGTGACAGGCGCGTTACTCACACCTAGGGCAGCCGACACGTCGGTAGCGAATGGCAGGTGGATGCAGCCAGCCGGAACCCGGTCATCAACGGCCAGGACGGCTTGGGCTGTGTATCCACCCTGAGTGACACGCACGTTGGCGTTCGCGATCAAGCCCAGGGCGGAGAGGGTAGTACCAGACACAGCGACGCGGGGCTGCTTGCCGAGCGCTGTCCGCGAAAGCGCCGTGCCGCGCCGCACGAGCGCATCGGCGTGATAAATCGGGACGGGGGCGACGCGTTCCAACGCAGATTCAGCGGCAGGCGCAGAGCCCGCGGGTGCCGTCAGCGGCGCAACGCTCGCGCCAAGCCGAGTTGAGGCGAAATTCGCCAACGCAGCCTGCTTGACATCGTCGCTGGAGTTGAACGCCCCGAAGTCTGCGCCCAGCAGATCACCGAGCACGCGAAGCACCTTCCAGCCGGGGCGGGCGTCACCCAACGGGCGTACCACACCGGTAAACGACTGCACCGATCCGTCCTGACTGACGTAGGTTCCGGAGGTTTCAGTAAACGGCGTGATCGGCAAGAGCGCGTGGGCGTAGTCACGCATGGTCGGCGTCTCAAACGCGGTAAGAGCGATGACTTTGGCTGAAGTCTTGAGTGTCGCCAATGCGGCTGCGCCAGCGGCGCTGTCGCGCTCCGGCTCGCAACCGATCAACACAAACGCCTTGGCCGCTCCAGTCAAGGCCTGATGGGCGTTCGCCGCTGCCTTGCCCGGCAGGGCGCCCGCCACGTAGCCAGCGCCCGCGGAAGACGCGAGTGCCAGCCGACCCGACGTCCCGCCAGTCAGCTGTGCGATGTCGTTTGCGATGGCTTCAAGCTGCGCGGCGTCTGCGCTTGACAGCGCGCCATCACCCAGCAACACGGCCACACGCTTGCCGGTCGATAGCGATGCGGCGATCTGGTCGGCCTCATCAGACACGTCTGCAGTAGCAAGCGGTGAGGTTTTGCCGAGCCGCCGTGCGAGCGAAGCGGCAACACCAGCGAGCGTCGTCGCCAAGGCAGACGGTTTGACGATGGCTTTCGCAGCGACGGGACACAGCAAATCATCATCGCGCGATGCGACGACCGAAAGCGCCGCCCCCTTCTTGACACGTTGGCGAATGCGTTGCGCAACCAGCGGCTGTTCCTGGCGCAGGCTGGCCCCGACGACAAGAAAGCGATCTACGGTGGCGATATCGGCCAGAGCAAAGCCCATCCACGGTACGCCGTCGCCCTGATCGAGCGCCGGGTCGATGACCCGCAGCCGGTGATCAATAATGGTGTTGCCGAGATGCGAAGACAACCGCTTCGCGAGCGACGCTTCCTCAAGCGTTGTGTGCGGCCCGAGCAGGAAAGCGACCTGAGACGGCCCGAACGACTTCACGGCATCGGCGATGGAATCGGCCGCTGCAGTCAGCGCGTCTTGCCACGTTCCTTCATGCCATCCATCGCCCGTCTTGATTTTCGGCTGCGTCAGTCGATCCGAGGCGTAAAGGCCTTCGTAGCTGAAACGGTCACGATCAGAGATCCAGCATTCATTGACCGCCTCATTTTCTTGAGGCAGCACGCGCAAGACGCGATCCGCCTTGACCTGTACCTGCAGGTTGGCGTTCAGGCCGTCGTGCGGGCTGACCGTCTTGCGCCGTTGCAGCTCCCAGGTACGCGCCGCATAGCGGAACGGCTTTGATGTCAACGCACCCACAGGGCAGCAGTCGATCATGTTTCCGGACAGCTCGGAGTCGACCGAACTTCCGACGAACGACAAAATCTCGGAGTGCTCGCCACGGCCACCCATGCCAAGTTCCATCACGCCGGCGATCTCCTGGCCGAAGCGGACGCAACGTGTGCAATGGATGCACCGGCTCATCTCTTCCGCGCTAACCAGCGGCCCGAGATTCTTGTGGAAGACGACGCGCTTTTCTTCCTCATAGCGCGACTCACCCTTGCCATAACCGACCGCGAGATCCTGCAACTGGCATTCGCCGCCTTGGTCGCAGATCGGGCAATCGAGCGGGTGGTTAATCAGCAGGAACTCCATAACGCCCTGCTGCGCCTTCTTGGCCTGCTCGGAGGCGGTAAAAACCTTCATCCCTTCCGTCACCGGCGTGGCGCAGGCGGGCAATGGCTTCGGTGCCTTCTCGACCTGCACGAGGCACATGCGGCAGTTGGCTGCGATCGAGAGTTTCTTGTGGTAGCAGAAATGCGGAACGTAAGCGCCGACCTGATTGGCCGCGTCCATCACCGTACTGCCCGGTGGGACTTGAATCGCTTTGCCGTCGATTTCGATGTTCAACATGAGAGTCTTGGATACGTGCTGTCGGCGCGGTGTGGCACAGGTTGCTGGGCGGTTGAATCCGTCGCGTCAATCAGAGGTAAGCAGGCACAAGACAACGCTTGTGTTCGATGTGGTACTGGAATTCGTCGCGGTAGTGCTTGATGAACGCGCGCACCGGCATGGCCGCTGCGTCGCCGAGCGCACAGATCGTGCGCCCCTGGATGTTGTCAGCCACCGAATTGAGCATGTCGAGATCCTCGGGGCGGCCTTCGCCATGTTCAATGCGATTGACCATGCGCCACATCCAGCCGGTGCCCTCGCGACACGGCGTGCACTGCCCGCACGATTCCTCGTGATAGAAGTACGAGAGCCTGAGCAAGGACTTGACCATGCAGCGCGTTTCGTCCATGACGATCACGGCGCCAGAGCCGAGCATCGAGCCCGCCTTGGCAATCGAGTCGTAGTCCATGTTGGTCTGAAGCATCGTGGCGCCCGGCACAACCGGAGCCGACGAACCGCCAGGGATAACGGCTTTCAACTTCTTGCCGCCACGCACGCCACCGGCGAGCTCCAGGAGTTTCGCGAACGGCGTACCGAGCGGGATCTCATAGTTGCCAGGCCGCTCAACGTCGCCCGATATCGAAAACAGCTTGGTGCCGCCATTGTTGGGCAAGCCCAGATTGAGGAACGCCTCGCCGCCGTTTCGGATAATCCACGGCACCGCAGCGAAGGTCTCGGTGTTGTTGATTGTCGTAGGCTTTCCATACAGGCCAAAGCTTGCAGGGAATGGCGGCTTGAACCGCGGTTGTCCCTTCTTGCCTTCGATGGACTCCAGGAGCGCGGTTTCCTCGCCACAGATGTAGGCGCCGTAGCCGTGGAACGCGTGCAACTGGAAGTCAAAGCCGGAGCCAAGAATGTTAGTCCCGAGAAAGCCCGCGGCGCGTGCTTCCTCGAGTGCCACCTCGAATTGCTCGTAGATACGAAAGGCTTCGCCATGGATGTAGTTGTAACCGACCGTGATGCCCATCGCATACGCAGCGATCGCCATCCCCTCGATGACCATGTGCGGGTTGTAGCGCAGGATGTCACGATCCTTGAACGTCCCCGGCTCGCCTTCGTCTGAGTTACAGACGAGGTACTTCTGGCCCGGGAACTGGCGCGGCATGAAGCTCCACTTGAGCCCCGTCGGAAAGCCCGCACCGCCCCGTCCGCGCAACGCCGACTTCTTCACTTCCGCAATCACCTGGTCGGGCGGAATCTTCTCCCCAAGAATCTTCTTCAGCGCTTCGTAACCACCACGCGACTGATACGGGCCAATGTGCCAATCACTCGCGTCGTCAATCTTGAGCCCGGCGAACAGTGCCGGATTAATGTGAGGGCCGAAATACATCGTGCGACCTAGCCCTTCTGCGACTGCTGCTTGAGTTGTTCGACCAGCGCGTCGAATCGGTCAGGCGTCACCTTGACCTCAACATCGTGATTGTTAACTGTGAAGACGGGCGCGTCGCCACACGCCCCAAAACACTCGCCTTCTTTCAGTGTGAACAAACCGTCTGGCGTAGTCTCGTTGAAACCAATGCCCAACTTCTTCCTGGCATGATCAGCGCAGACACCCGCGCCTTGCAACTGGCAGGGCAAATTGGTGCAGAGTGTCAGCTTGTGCCTGCCGACGGGCGACAGGTTATACATCGTATAGAACGACGCAACTTCGTAGACTGCAATCGGAGGCATGCCGATGTAGTCAGCGACCTCTTTCATGGTGTCGCTCGACAACCAGCCCTTTTCCGTCTGCGCGATACGCAGCGCAGCCATGACAGCCGACTGCCGCTGATCTGCCGGAAACTTGGTCAGTTCGCGGTCGATCTTTTGAAGCGATTCTTGCGAGAGTGCCATCGTCCTGTTACCTGTCGATCTCGCCGAAAACGATATCCTGCGTGCCGATGATCGCAACGACGTCGGCGATCATGTGGCCTCGCGACATTTCATCGAGCGCTGCAAGATGTGCGAAGCCCGGTGCGCGCAACTTGAGGCGATACGGCTTGTTAGCTCCGTCCGAAACAATGTAGACACCGAATTCACCCTTCGGGTGCTCCACGGCGGCGTATGCCTCACCAGGCGGTACGTGCATACCTTCGGTGAAGAGCTTGAAGTGATGAATCAGTTCTTCCATGTTGGATTTCATGGATTCGCGATTCGGTGGTGCGACCTTGTGGTCATCGCTAATCACCGGGCCTGGATTGGCACGCAGCCAAGCAATACATTGCTTGATGATCTTGTTCGACTCGCGCATTTCCTGCATGCGCACAAGATAGCGGTCGTAGCAATCGCCGCTCACGCCAACCGGAATGTCGAAATCCATGCGGTCGTAGACCTCATACGGCTGCTTCTTGCGCAGGTCCCATGCGATGCCCGAGCCACGCAGCATTGCACCAGTGAACCCGAGCTGCAGGGCGCGTTCCGGACTCACGACGCCAATGCCGACCGTTCGCTGCTTCCAGATGCGGTTGTCGGTCAGCAATGTTTCGTATTCGTCGACGTACTTCGGAAAACGATTGCTGAAATCTTCGATGAAGTCGAGTAGCGAGCCTTCGCGGTTCTCGTTCATCCGTTTCACCGCAGCCGCGTTATGGATCTTCGTCGCAGTGAATTGCGGCATGCGATCCGGAAGATCCCGGTAGACACCACCGGGCCGATAGTACGCGGCGTGCATGCGCGCACCGGAAACCGCTTCGTACATGTCGAAGATATCTTCGCGCTCGCGGAAGGCGTACAGAAACACGGTCATCGCGCCCACGTCAAGTGCGTGGCAACCCAACCACAACAGGTGATTGAGCAGTCGCGTGAGTTCATCGAACATGACCCGGATGTACTGAGCGCGTTCCGGGACCGGCAGCTGCAGCAGCTTCTCGATCGTCATGCAGTAAGCGTGCTCATTGCACATCATCGACACATAGTCGAGACGGTCCATGTAGGGCAGCGCTTGCAGGTAAGTCTTGCTTTCAGCCAGTTTTTCGGTGGCGCGATGCAGGAGCCCGATATGCGGGTCAGCGCGCTCGATGGTTTCACCATCGAGCTCCAGCACAAGGCGCAAAACGCCGTGAGCCGCCGGATGCTGCGGCCCGAAGTTCATCGTGTAGTTGCGGATTTCAGCCATGATGTTCTGTCGTCTGCCTGCCGCCTACTGCCCGGATGCGTACGAGTCTTCGCGCACGATGCGCGGCACGTTTTCACGCGGCTCAATTGTCACGGGCTGATAAATCACGCGATGCAGCTCGGGGTCGTAACGCATTTCTACGTAACCGGAGGTCGGGAAATCCTTGCGGAACGGATGGCCGATGAATCCGTAGTCAGTGAGAATGCGGCGCAAATCGGGGTGTCCCTCAAAGACCACGCCGAACAAGTCGAATGCCTCCCGCTCAAACCAGTTGGCCGACGCCCATACATCAACCAGCGAGTGCACCACCGGAAAGGCGTCATCAGCAGCAAAGCAACGCACGCGCAGCCGCTGATTCAGAGTGACAGACAGTAGATGCGCAACGACCGCGTACTTTCCGTTCGCATGGGGAGAAACAGCATGCGACGCGTAGTCAACACCGCAAAGGTCGATGAGTGAATCGAACCGTGCCTTCGGATGGTCGCGCAGCGCGCGACAGGCAGGCAGCCAATCCTCCGGCGCGATCTCGACCGTCACCTCATCCAGGGCGACAATGATCTTTTGCGCTTGCGCCCCGAGCACCTCGCTGACAATATCTTTCAGCATGACGCCTAGCTCCGAGCAATGGTATTGGTACGGCGGATCTTGTTCTGCAGTTGCAGGATGCCGTAGATCAGTGCCTCAGCCGTAGGCGGGCAACCTGGCACATACACATCAACCGGAACCACTCGGTCGCAGCCACGCACGACGGAGTAGCTGTAGTGGTAGTACCCCCCGCCGTTCGCGCACGAGCCCATTGAAATCACCCAGCGCGGCTCGGCCATCTGGTCGTAGACCTTCCGCAGCGCAGGCGCCATCTTGTTGCACAGGGTGCCGGCGACAATCATGACATCCGACTGTCGCGGACTAGGACGAAATACGATTCCGAAACGATCCAGATCGTATCGGGACGCACCGGCATGCATCATCTCTACCGCGCAACACGCCAGCCCGAACGTCATTGGCCACATGGAGCCATTGCGCGACCAGTTGATCAGCGTGTCAAGGCTTGTCGTGACAAACCCTTTTTCGAATACGCCTTCGAGGCTCATAGACCCTTGCTCTCCGACCCTTGCTCACCGTGCAGCGCTGCCATTGTGCAGTCGCGCGCTGACGCCAGACTGATTATTCCCAGTCCAGCGCGCCTTTTTTCCACTCGTAAATGAAGCCCACGGTCAGAATGCCGAGGAACACCATCATCGCCACGAAACCAGCGAACCCAATCTGTTTCAGCGCCACTGCCCAGGGAAAGAGAAATGCGATTTCCAGATCGAACAGAATGAACAGGATTGCCACGAGGTAGTAGCGCACATCAAAACGCATGCGCGCGTCCTCGAAGGCCTCGAAGCCGCACTCGTAGGGAGAGAGTTTGAATGGGTCGGGCCGGGCGGGAGAAACCAGCCACCCCACTGCGAGAAGCACACAACCGAACGCAAGCGCCACGACCATGAACATCAGGATCGGGACGTAGGTTTCTAGCGACATGTCTCAAAAATCCCCGAAAAAAAGGCGGAACACGATGCCCCGCCTTCTTGATGCCTTGCGTACGACTGTTGCAGGAAACTGGATCGCACAAGACCGATTTGTTGGTGCCGTCGGCGAGACTCGAACTCGCACAGCTTTCGCCACTACCCCCTCAAGATAGCGTGTCTACCAATTTCACCACGACGGCTGTAAATCGAAACTGATGAATATCAACTCATCAGCTCGCTGCGGTTACCTCTACCTACTTCGGAATGTCACTCTTGGGCTGTGCCGGAGCGGGCGCTGCGGGCGCAGCTTGCTCCGATTTCACTGGCTCACTGGTGACACCCTGCATCACGCCACCACCCGAGCTGCCGGTACGATGGGCACCCACGTACGTGAGCGCCACGCTGGTGACGAAAAAAATCGTTGCTGCGACGGCGGTTGCGCGGCTCAGGAAATTTGCCGACCCCGCTGCACCAAAGACGCTGCCCGCCGAGCCACTGCCAAAAGCGGCGCCCATATCGGCGCCTTTGCCATGCTGCAGCAGGACGAGCACGAGTATCGCGGCGGCCGCAACGACGTGAATGGCAAGGAGAAAAAATTCCATAGCCTACGATTATACATATTGCGCCGCACCAGAGCTTAACGCTCGTGGCCTCTTGCGCAGCGGCTGGCAGAAGCAAACAGCGGCTGATCAACGCGGTGAGCCGGCGCCTGCGTCAGGCCGCGGCGACAATGGCGAGGAAGTCCGCAGCGATCAGCGACGCGCCGCCAATCAAGCCGCCGTCGATGTCGGGCTGGGCAAACAATTCGCGCGCGTTGGACGCCTTGACACTGCCTCCATACAGCACGCTGCAATCCGCGCAGGCGGTCGCAGCCAGGCGCAGTTGGTCACGAATGAACGCATGCATCGCTTGCGCTTCGGCGGGCGACGCCGTCTTGCCGGTACCAATCGCCCACACCGGCTCGTAGGCGACGATGACGGCGGAGCCGGCTTGCCGAAGCACCGGCGCGCACGCGGCGAGCTGCGCCGCCACGGTCGACTGATGCTGGCCCGCCTCGCGCTCCGCCAGCGTTTCGCCCACGCAAATCACCGGAGTTATCCCTGCGGCGAGCGCAGCCGCCGCTTTGGCGGCGACCAGAACATTGCTCTCTCCGTTGTACTGCCGACGCTCTGAATGTCCGATCAGGGCCAGACCCACGCCAAACTCCGCCAGCATGCCGGCGCTGACCTGTCCGGTGAAGGCGCCGGACGTCTTGTCGCTGACATCCTGTGCGCCCCAGGCGACGCCGGTATCCTCCAGCGCCGACTGCAGTTGTGCGAGATAGGGAAACGGAGCGCAAACGCCAACACGGGCACGGCGCGTCCGCCCACCCCCGGCGTTCAACGCCGGCAGCATGGCCGCCAGCAGCGACTGATTGGCCGCCAGCCCGCCGTTCATCTTCCAGTTGCCGATCACCCACGGCGTTCGCTGACTGGTCTTCGCAATGTCCTCACTCATGTTTGTTTCTCTGTCTGCAATGGAAAATGACAGGCGACGCGGCTGACGCCCTGCAGTTCAAGTGCCGGCACCGTAGTGCGACACGCCGGTTGCGCCCGCGGGCACCGCGGATGAAAGTGACATCCGCTCGGCGGCGATGTCGGCGACGCCACTTCGCCCTGAATAGGCGAAAAGGCACGCGCGGTCTCTCCACGCGCGTTCACCGGGAGCTCGCCGTGCAGTCTCACTACGGGCATCGCATCCAGCAGTGCTCGCGTGTACGGGTGGCGCGGCGCGCGGAAAATTTCCGCGGTGGGCCCGATCTCGACGACGCGGCCCAAATACATCACCGCTACACGCGTACTCAAATGCCGCACGACGCCCAGGTCGTGACTGATAAACACGTAGGTCAGACCAAGGGACTGACGCAATTCTGAAAACAGGTTTAGCACCTGCGCCTGCACCGACACATCCAGTGCTGCAACGGACTCGTCGCAAATGAGCAATTGGGGCTGCACCGCCAGCGCCCGGGCGATGCCTATCCGCGCGCGCTGCCCGCCGGAGAACTGATGCGGATAGCGCTCGAGCGAAGATTCATCCAACCCAACACGCTTCAGCAAGTCCACGACGTAGGCGCGCATGTCGGCACGCTGTACCTGACCGTGCGCGACAGGCGCTTCGCCAATCAGATCGAGCACTCGAAGGCGCGGGTTGAGCGACGACGAGGGATCCTGAAAGATCATTTGCCGCGTTAGCCGATCGGCGCAGCCACGCTCGGCCGCGGTGGCCGCAGCCGTGTCGGCAGACAGCGAGTTGGCTGCAAAACTGATGCTGCCAGCCGTTGGCGCCAGTAAACCGGCCATGACCCGCCCCAGCGTGCTCTTGCCGCAGCCCGATTCGCCGACGATGCCGAGCACCTCACCGCGCTGAACGTCAAGCGAAACGCTGTCGAGTGCATGTACCACGGTCTCGCGGTTGCTGGCACCGAGCCGGTTGGCGAGGCGCTCCGCCCAGCCCAGTGGCCGCACGAACCGCTGCGACACGGCTTGCACGCGTAGCATCGGTGTCTCGCTCATTCGGCACCCGGCGGCATGAGCGTGGCGGCAACGTGGCAGCGCACCATCCGCGTTGCGCGCCCCACATTGGGAACCTGCGCGTGCAGCGTGCGCTCAGCAGGGTCTTCCTGCAGGCACATTGGTCGCGCGACATCGCAGCGCGGCGCAAACGCGCACCCGCTGCGCGCGCCGATCACCTTGGGCGGCGCCCCCGGTATCTGCGCCAGCGGATGACCTGGCGCGTTCTGTGACGGAAGCGAGCGCAACAGGCCGCGCGTGTAGGGGTGCACCGGGGCACGGAGCACGTCTGCAGTACTGCCCTGCTCGACAACGCGCCCGGCATACATCACGGCGATGCGGTCAGCAAAGCTGCTGACCACCGCCAGATCATGCGTGATCCAGATGACTGCCGTTCCGTGCTGTGCAGCCAACGCCTGCACCTGGCTGACGATCTGCCCTTGGATGGTCACATCCAGCGCGGTGGTCGGTTCGTCCGCGATTAACAACTTGGGTTTGTGCAGCAGTGCAATGGCGATCGCGACGCGTTGACGCATGCCGCCCGAAAACTGGTGCGGATAGGCCAACAGCCGCTCGGCAGCAGATGGAATGCCGACGGCAGTGAGCGCCTCGACCGCCAAGTCGCGTGCCCTCGCTGCGCCCACTTCGGCGTGGGCACGAATCGCCTCAACCAGTTGCGTGTCGATACGCAGCACCGGATTCAACGTCAACATCGGGTCCTGAAAGACCATCGCGACATCGCGCCCGCGCACCGCACGCCAATCGCGCTCGGCAAGTCCCACCAGTTCGCGCCCCTGCAGCCGGATGGAGCCAGCCGAGATGTGACCGGGGCGTTCGATCAAACCCATCAACGAGAAACCGGTGACCGACTTGCCGGACCCGGATTCCCCCACCAGTCCGAGCACCTCACCGGGAGTCAGCGAAAAACTGACGTCGTCGACGGCACGCAACTCGCCCGAACGGGTTGGAAAGACGGTGCGCAGCCCGGACACTTCAAGCAGAGCGCCGTTCATCGTGCGAGCCGCGGATTAAGCACGTCGCGTAGCCGGTCGGCGACCAGATTGATACTCACGATCGTGAGCAGCAGTGCAACGCCAGGGAAAAAGCTCACCCAGTACTTTCCGGACAGGAGGTACTGATAGCCATTGGCGATCAGCAACCCGAGTGACGGTTCAGTAATCGGCAAGCCAAGCCCCAGAAACGACAAAGTGGCTTCCAGTGCAATGGCGTGCGCCACTTGTACCGAGGCCACGACGATCAACGGCGGCAGGCAGTTGGGCAGCAGATGCCCCAGCAAGACGCGATGCGTCGGCAGAGCCAGCCCTTGTGCCGCTGCGATGTAGTCCTTTCCCTTCTCTGCCAGTGCCGTGCCGCGTACCGTGCGTGCGTAGTAGGCCCACTGCACCGTCACCAGCGCCGCGATGATCTTGCCGATTCCCTGGCCGAGTGCCGCCAGCAGCACCAGGGCGATCAGGATGGCAGGGAACGAGAGCTGCAAATCCACCACGCGCATGATGACAGCATCCCAGCGCCCTCCCCTGTACGCTGACCAGAGTCCCACGACACCTCCGAGCCCCAGCGCGATCAGTGTCGACAGCGCCCCCACGCCGAGACTGATCCGCAGCCCGTAGAGAATGGCTGACAGCAAATCGCGCCCCTGCTCATCGCTACCTAGCAAAAAGGTCTTGCCATCGCCAGCCGCGCTGCCGGGCGGCAGACGCGCATCGAGAACATCCAGTTGCGCGAGATCGTAGGGATTCTGCGGTGCGATCAACGGCGCCGCCAACGCTGCGAGAACGATGATCAGCAGCAATGCGAGGCCTCCGACGGCCAACCAGTCGGCCAGAAACTCGCCAGCCTTTTCGCGCCAGAACGACGGCGTCGCCCCGGCAATCGTGTGAGCGGAATGGGCGGTCATGGTGTCCCCCCGGCTGCGCCGAGACGAACGCGCGGGTCGAGCGCGGAATACGCGAGGTCGACCACCAGATTGATCAGCACAAACAGCAACACAATCACCATAAGGTACGCCACGATCACCGGCCGGTCGAGCACGTTGATGGAGTCAATCAGCAGTTTGCCCATGCCGGGCCACGCAAAAACACTCTCCGTGACGACCGCAAACGCCACGACCGAACCGAACTCGAGGCCGATCACGGTGACAATTGGGATCATGATGTTCTTGAGCACATGCACGCCAACGATGCGACGCGCCGAGAGCCCTTTGGCCCGCGCGAATTTCACGTAATCGGTCACCAATGCCTCGCGCACGCCCGCGCGCGTTAGTCGAATGAGCAGGGACAACTTGAACAGCGCCAGATTGATTGCCGGAAGGATCAGATGCGCCCAGCCGTCGAGCGTCAGCACACTCCACGACACACCCAGCCACTGCACCGTCTCGCCTCGCCCATTCGATGGTAGCCAGCCAAGAAACACCGCGAAAACCATGATCAGCATCAGTCCGACCCAAAACGTGGGCAGGCTAAAGCCGAGAATCGACCCCGTCATGATGAGACGGCTGGCGAAGCCATCGGGTTTCAAACCGGCCCAAAGTCCGAGCGGGATGCCGAGGCCCACGGCGAGCAGCATGGCAACGAAAGCCAGTTCCATCGTGGCCGGCATGCGTGCCAGTATCAGCTCAAGCGCGGGCACGCCATGCGCGAAGCTGCGCCCAAGATCGCCGTGCAGGGCGCCGCCGACAAAGTGCGCATACTGCGACCACAGGGGGCGGTCCAGGCCAAGCGCCGCAATCGCTCGCTCGCGCTCAGCCTGATCAGCTTGACTGCTGATGAGGATGTCCACCGGATTGCCGATGAGGTAAACGCCGACGAAAACCAAAACACTCATCGCCAGCAAGACCAGCAACGACTGAGCGCTACGGCGCAGAAGAAAGGCGATCATTCAGGCAATCAATCAGACTTTGCGCAGGTCACAGGTACCACAGAATGCGCTACGCTTGAGCGGAAACGTCGGCGATCCAAACGAACGGGCCACCCGCGTTGTCGAAATGCGCGTTCACGCCCAGGTGGGTTTGGGTTGTCAACGCAACGATTCTAAACAGCGTTGCGCAGGCAGCTGTTCGTCGCTGTATCTTTTCGGGCTGTTATCACGTAATCGCGATTTTTGCGCCCCGCAACCATCAGACAGGAGCCGCCATGTCCACCACCGTTCTCTCCACTCATCGCCGTGCGCGCGTGGCGCTTGTGGCGCCGCTGGCGCTGATTGCTTTTGCCGCATCGGCGTCCGACGTCTGGGTCTACGGTGGCCGTGATTTCACGGGGCCGTTCGCTCGCCTCTCGCGGTCGGAGGCGAACTTGCCAATCGGCGCGGCGCGCTCCGTCCGTGTTGCCACGGGTGTCTGGGAGGCGTGCAGCGGTATCAACTACTCAGGCGAATGCCGTCGCTTGACCCCGGGGGATTATCGAGCGTTCGACGGCCGCTTTGGCGACTACGTGCAATCTCTGCGGGACGTCACCTACGCCACCGGCAGCGTCGGCTACGCGCCGCCGCGAATTCAGCTCTACGAATACGCGAACTACAGCGGTCGAACCGTGACGCTGGATCAGAGCAGCCCGGACGTTTCGATCGGAAGCCGGCGCGCGGCCTATGGCTCCGCCATCGTCACTGGCGGCACGTGGGAAGCCTGCACGGAATACAACTTCACCGGCCGCTGCCAGGCGCTGCCGCCGGGCCAATACAACGACCTGAGTGGGATGCTCAACGGCGCTCGCGTAGTCAGCGCACGTGTGGTAGACGCTCCGCGGCCTGCCCCGCAGCCGTCAGCGGCCGCGTCACCCGGCGTTTCGGTCGGTGATGTCGTCGTCGGCGCGCTCGGCGCAGTCCTCGCCGCGCAAACCGCGCCCGCCACCGCGCCGTCCCCCGGCCCGGCTGGCCCGGGGTGGTCTGACCATGCACGCGTTGAGGTGTACACCGACCCGAATTTCGGTGGCTATGCCATGACGGTCGACAACGACACGGGCAATCTGAGCGGTACGGGCTTCAATGACCGAATTCAGTCCATGCGCATCTTTGGCGGCAATTGGGAAGCTTGCGAACACGCCGACTATGGCGGAGCCTGCATGGTCTTCGGTCCCGGCGACTACCGTCGCCTGCCGCCACAATTGGCGCGCTCGATCTCGTCGCTGCGTCGCGTCGGCGAGCCGAACTGGGCCAACATCACACCCGCAGGCGGCAACTACGTGATTATGGACAACAACGCACCGCGCAGCCGGCATCCAGTGTGGCTGTTCGAACACAATAACTTCAACGGCCGCAGCCTGCGCGCCACGGGCGACGTGAATGATCTGGCGTCCTCCGGGCTCAACGATGCCACTTCGTCGATCTTCATCAGTTTTGGCACCTGGCAGTTTTGCGAGGACTCGCACTTCCGTGGCCGCTGCCTGACGCTCGGACCGGGGCAATACAACGATATGCCGCCCGGCATGAACGACGTCGTGTCGTCGTTCCGGCGCGTGCGATAGCGCGAAGCCCGGTCGCATCTCCTTCGTCGCTCACCAGCACAAATCGCAGCACCATGACAGAGAGTGAACTTGCCGACCTGTTCTCTGGTCCGCGCACCGTCGCGGTTGTCGGGCTGTCTGCCGACAGCACACGACCAAGTTACGGCGTCGCGGCGGTGATGCAGCGAGCCGGATACCGCATCATCCCGGTCAACCCCCGATACGTGGGGCAGGTGATTCTCGGAGAGCCCTGCATCGCGACCCTCGCGGACGCCGATGCGCCGATCGACATCGTCGACTGCTTCCGGCGCAGCGAGGACATGCCGGAAATCGCCATCGCTGCCGCAGCACTGTCACCGCGCCCGCGGGTGCTTTGGATGCAGATTGGCGTGCAGAACGCGGTTGCAGCGCAAACCGCGCGTGATGCAGGATTGGCAGTGGTGGAAAATAAGTGCCTCAAGATTGAGTATCTGGCACGCCACGGTCGTTAATGCTCGCAGCAGCGCCACACCCGGTTACGCATGCCCACACGTTCAGGACGGATTTCATGACTTCCGGCACCACATCGCGATTCGCGCAGTCGCAGAGCTACCGCCTTTTCGCCCGTACCCTTTCGCTGATTCCGATCGCTGCCTTCGGGCTGCTGGCTGCGGTCCCCGCCGGGTCGGCGGTCGCACGAAGCGCTACGTGCGCACTCAGTCAGTCGGTCGCTGTTGCGGATCTGCCCAGGCAGGGCCGCGAGACGTTGTCGCTCATCGCCGCTGGCGGGCCGTTTCCGCACAACCGGGACGGCATCGCCTTCGGTAACCGCGAGCGGATTCTGCCGAAAGCGCCACGAGGCTACTACCGCGAGTACACGGTACGCACCCCCGGCGTGAAGAATCGCGGTGCGCGCCGCATCGTCTGCGGCGGCGACCAGCGTGCCACCGAGCCGTGCTACTACAGCGACGACCACTACCAGTCCTTCAAGTGCATCACCCGCTGACAGGTTCCCCCATGAAAAATGCCGTTCACGACCTGCGCGCGGATGCCGTCTATCGCGTCGAACTCAAGGGCGTTCGCTCGAAAAAAGCGTTGCTTGAGGTGCTCGCCGCTGGCCTCAAGTTGCCCAAACATTTCGGTCATAACTGGGATGCCCTCGCCGATTGCCTGATGGACGACGCATGGGCCAAGACACCGGCGATTACCGTGCTGCTGCTCGACAGTGGCGCTGCGAGCAAGCGGTTTGCCGATGATTGGCAAACCCTGTACGGCATTCTTGAAGAAGCCGCACAGTGGTGGGGCGAGCGTAACAAGCCATTCCACGTGGTGCTGGCCTAGCTGCCGACGCCGCCGTGCTGCGCGGATCGCGCCCCTCGGCGCGTTCGCCAATCACGGCGCACCCCCTGCCTCGCGCCTCGCATCGTCGTGACCCCGCCCGTCAAAATCCCGCGCTCCGTGCTGGTGGTCATCGCCACCCACGACCAGCATGCGCTAATGATCGAGCGTGCCGATTACGCGGGCTTCTGGCAGTCAGTGACCGGCTCGCAGGAGGTCGACGAAACCTTTGCCCAAACGGCCGCTCGCGAGGTGACCGAGGAGACGGGCTTCGCCACCTCCGACGGCACCCTGCTCGACCTGCAGTACGAAAGCGTGTACTGCATTTACCCGCGCTGGCGCCACCGGTACCCGCCGGGAACCACGCATAATCGCGAGCGATGTTTTGCGCTGCTCCTTCCGGCCGTCCGTCCGCCCACCCTTGCGCCGCGCGAGCACGTCGCGTGGCGATGGCTGCCGCTGGCCGAGGCCGCACGTTGCGCGTCGTCGTGGAGCAATGCAGCAGCGATCGAGACGCTGTCGCTGCGTTGGCCGCTGATCGCCGCCAAACGATCACGGCCGGTGTGATGCGGGCCGCTTCCGAATCGTGGTTGGACGCGATGTCAGGATACAGCTTTTCTGCGGTATCCACCGTCAAATGGTGATATCCGCCACTTTTTTTGTAAAGTCGATTTACGCTTGAATTCGCACGAAAGCACCGTCCGTTCGACCATAGACAGAAAAGCTGTTAGGCCGCCGCGCGCGATCCTGTTCGACTTTGACGGCACGCTGGTCGATAGCGCGCCCGACCTCGCTGGCGCCGTCAACGACTTGCGCGCCGAACGGGGCCTGCCAGCCATGCCGTTCGACGCGTTGCGGCCGTTCGCCACGTACGGGGCCCGCAGCCTGCTCAAGGCAGGTCTCGACCTGACGCCCGAGCACGACGACTACGATGCAACGCGCCGACAATTTCTTTCGATTTACGACCGGCGCAAGCTCGACAAGTCGCATCTGTTTGACGGCGTGCTGGAGCTCCTGATCGCGTTGGAGCGGCGCGGCCTCGCCTGGGGCATCGTAACCAACAAAATGTCGCGACTCGCCGAGCCCATGATTCACGATCTGTTGCGAGATCGGGCCTTCGCTCCCGCCGTCGTGGTGTGCGGCGACTCCACCACAACACCGAAGCCCAATCCGGCACCGTTGCTGCTCGCCGCGCGCGACGCACAGATCGACGTCAACGACTGCTGGTTTGTTGGAGACGGTGAGAGCGACGTGCGCGCGAGCCACGCCGCGGGCATGACCGCCGTCCTTGCCACCTACGGCTACATCCCCGACCTGACGGCTGCCCGCGCCTGGGGCGCGCACCATGAAATCACCCGGCCGCTCGATTTACTGGGGCTGCTGGACGGCGTTGGCGTGGTTGCAACGCCTCGCTGGTAATCCGTATCAACTTGGCAGGCACCACGTGCAAGCGCCGTCGGCGTCGGTCAAGCGCAGCCCTTCGGCGCAAACACCCAGCGCCGCGGTGCGCCTTTGCGTTCCCCCTCGACCACCACGGACGCGCCGCGCGCGAGTCGCCCGAGCACCTCGCTGACGATCCCGTCGCTGCTGCGCAGCGGCGTGCCATCAGCGCGGGAAAGCACGTCGCCGTCAACAATCGAAAACATCGCCGTGGTGCCTCCGGTGCCACGCGCGCGCACGCCAGCGCCTGTCGGCTCAAAGATGCGCGCAAAGGTGGCGCGCTCCGCGGCCAGCGCCGTCACCACCGCGGGGTCGATGAACACCGCGGCCGCCTTGTCACTCGCCGACAGCCTGCAATTCGCCGCCAACGCACCTGACGCAACGCCAGCCACGGTCCCGTTCGCGCCCGCCGACCGTTGTGCCGGCCGCGCCGGCAACACGGGCCAGTGCGATTCGCCGGAGCCAGTCACCATGACGACGCCGTCTCGCTCGATGCGGTGTAGCAGGTCGCCCGCTGGCGTGCGTTCACCCTCACGCAACGCGATCACGCGCGAGCCACTGCCCGAGGTCGCCAGGAAATAGGCCCGATCCCCGGCAACGCCGACCAATTTCATCGTACCGGGCACCGACACGGCCGTGTTGCTGACACCGTCGAGCGCAGGCATCATGAGCGCGAACGGTTGCCACGGCGACAGTTTCGCCGCCAACCGGTCACCCCACAGACCGAGGGCGAGCGCTGCCGCCCATCCCAATAGCCCTGCGGCAAGCGCGGCCAACACGCCTTCGGCGAGAGGTGCCCACCTATAATTTGCGCTTTCGCTCTGCATTTCGGCCTGTTTGTAGGGATTCACGTTGCCGTGAGCCCGCTCGTGCAATTGCGCGCTCGACACGGTCCGACGCGCGGACGATGGTTCTCCGGAGGGCGGCCTGTGCTGGCGCATCGCGCTACCGAATAACCGAGCTCGCGTTACGTCCCGTACGTTGTACGCTCGATCCAGTGATTTTGCCTTGAATCCTTACCTAGCCGACCTCAACGAATTTACCTTCACCCGTCTGGCACGCCTTCTGGCCGACGTCGTGCCGCCCGCCGGTGTGAAGCCGATTAACCTGTCGATCGGCGAGCCAAAGCATCCGACGCCAGAGTTCATCCGCCAGGCCATCGGGCAAAACACGGCAAGCCTCGCGCAGTACCCGCCAACCAAGGGCTCGCCCGTGCTGCGCCAGGTGATGGCGGATTGGCTGAAACGACGATTTCACCTGCCAGCGCTGAACCCCGAAACGCAAATTCTGCCCGTGCTAGGCAGCAAAGAAGCGCTGTTTTCCTTCACCCACACCGTCGTCAACCCGCGCGCCGCGCGGCCCACGGTGCTGGTGCCGAACCCGTTTTACATGGTCTACGAAGGCGCGACGCTTCTGTGCGGCGCCAGGCCACACTACGTGAGCCTTGACGCAGCGACCGGCGAATACGCATGGGATCGCGTGCCGGATTCCGTCTGGCGCGACGTCCAGCTGGTGTTGGTGTGTTCACCCGACAACCCGACCGGTCACCTTACATCGCGCGAGCGCTGGCGTTGGCTGTTTGAGCAGAGCGACCGCTACGGCTTCGTGATCCTGGCCGACGAGTGCTACAGCGAGATTTATTTCGACGAAGGCCAGCCGCCCGTCGGCGCACTGCAAGTCGCTGCGGAATGCGGTCGCACCGATTTCCGTCGGCTGGTATCGATGGGTAGCCTCTCCAAGCGCTCCAACGCGCCGGGCTTACGCTCAGGCTACGTCGCTGGCGACGCTGAACTGATTGCGCGCTTTCTGCATCTGCGCTCATTCAACGGCTCGGCGATGTCGGGCACGGTTACGGCAGCCAGCATCCTCGCCTGGCAGGACGAAGCGCACGTGGTCAGCAACCGCGCCGCTTACGCGAAGAAATTCCGCGAGCTCACCCCTCTCCTTGCACGGCATCTTGACGTGCGTGTGCCGGACGCGGCGTTCTACTGGTGGGTACCGATTCCGGCAACGTTTGCTGGCGACGACGAACGCTTCACGCGCGAGCTGTTCGCTGCGACCGGCATCACGGTCATTCCTGGCACCTATCTCTCGCGCACCGATGCGCTCGGTGTCACGCCCGGTCGCGGCTATATCCGCATCGCGCTTGTCTCGGAATACGACGAGTGCCGTGAGGCCGTCGAGCGCATCTGCGACTTTCTCGCTACGCGCGAGCGAACCGTCACCTCAGAAGCCTGCGTTGCCTGACGCTAAGCCCGACATCCAACACCCAAAGCATTAATACACCTGATTCATCACAGAAGCAATACCATGTCCGACGCATTGCAATCGATCATCGACAACGCCTGGGAAAACCGCGGCGCCCTCTCCCCCGCCAATCCACCGAAGGACGTCGCTGACGCCGTCGAGGCGGTGATCGCTGACCTCAACAAAGGGCGTCGTCGTGTCGCCGAAAAAATCAACGGCGAATGGGTCACGCACCAGTGGCTCAAGAAGGCCGTGCTGCTGTCGTTTCGTCTGAAAGACAACGCCATCATTCAGGCGGGCGATCTGGCGTTCTACGACAAAGTGCAAACGAAGTTTGCGCACATGAGCCCGGAGCAGGTCGCTGCCACGGGCGTGCGCGTGGTTCCGCCTGCCGTGGCGCGGCGCGGCAGTTACCTCGCTAAGAACGTGGTGCTAATGCCGTCGTACGTCAACATCGGGGCTTACGTGGACGAAGGCACCATGGTCGACACATGGGCTACGGTCGGTTCCTGCGCCCAGATTGGCAAGAACGTGCATCTTTCCGGTGGGGTCGGGATCGGCGGCGTGCTGGAGCCGCTGCAGGCCAATCCAACCATCATCGAGGACAATTGTTTCATCGGCGCCCGCTCTGAAGTAGTTGAAGGCTGTGTCGTCGAGGAAAACTCGGTGCTCGGTATGGGGGTCTACATCGGAAAGAGCACCAAGATCTACAACCGCGCCACCGGCGAAATCAGCTACGGTCGCGTACCCGCTGGCTCTGTTGTCGTTTCCGGTAGCCTGCCCTCAGCTGACGGCAAATACAACCTTTACTGCGCCGTGATCGTCAAGCAGGTCGACGCGCAAACCCGCTCGAAAACGAGCATCAACGATTTGCTGCGCGGCGACTGATGTCTGTTTCCATCAAAACGCCAGAGGATATCGAGGGCATGCGCCGCACTGGGCGCATGACGGCGGAGATCCTTGATTACATTGGCCCGTTCGTCAAACCGGGAGTAACGACTAACGAGCTTGACGCGCTTTGCCATCGTTTCATGATCGACGTGCAAAAGGGCATCGCGGCGAACGTCAACTACACGCCGCCCGGTCACATTCCGTTCCCGAAGTCGATCTGCACCTCGGTCAATCACGTAGTGTGCCATGGCATCCCGGGTGACAAAAAACTTAAGGATGGCGACATCATCAACATCGACGTCGCGATGATTGTCGATGGTTATTTCGGTGACACCAGCCGGATGTACTACGTGGGTAAACCGTCGATCGCTGGCAAACGTCTGACCGAGGCCACCTACGAAGCGATGTGGCGGGGCATCCGTGTGGTCAAACCCGGCGCGACACTCGGCGACATTGGCCACGCCATTCAAAGCTACGTCGAGCCGATGGGTTACTCGGTGGTACGTGAGTTCTGCGGCCATGGCATCGGCAAGAAGTACCACGAAGAGCCTCAAATCCTGCACTACGGCAAGCCGGGCACCGGGATGCGATTGCTGCCCGGAATGATGTTCACCATCGAACCCATGATCAATGCCGGACGGCCCGGCATCCGCACACTGGCCGATGGTTGGACGGCGGTCACCGCTGACCACAGCCTGTCGGCGCAATGGGAGCACACCGTGCTCGTCACCGACAGCGGTTTCGAGGTTACGACACTCTCCGCCGGCAGCCCCCCACCACCCCCGCTCTGATTGCTGTGTCTGCGTCGCTGAATGACTTGCGCACCGCGTATCGAGCGCATCGCGACCTGATTTTCGACGCGCTCGAAACGCCGGAGCAAATCGACGCCGCTCTGCGCGCACACGCCCTCTCGGTGGACGACGTGCTCATCCAGCAATGGCACAAGCACGGCCTGCACGAAACACCGCTCACGCTGCTGGCGGTCGGCGGCTACGCGCGCTTCGAGCTCTTCCCGCACTCCGACGTAGACATCCTCATTCTGCACAACGGCGCCGATGTCCGGTCAATCGCCGGCATTGAGCGCTTTCTTTCGGAAGCATGGGATCTCGGCTTCGAGATCGGTCACAGCGTGCGCAGCGTGGACGAATGCATCGATGAGGCGCGCGGCGACGTGACGGTGGCCACGTCACTGCTCGAGCGACGGGTCATTGTGGGCAACAACGGCAATCCGGTCGCGCTCGATGGGGAGTGGCAAACTGGCTTCGATGTGGCACATTTCGTGAAAGCCAAGCGTTTCGAGCAGCAGCAGCGCTACGCACGCTTCGAGGATACGGCGTACAACCTCGAACCCAATATCAAGGAAAGCCCGGGTGGCCTGCGCGATCTGCAAATGGTGCTGTGGCTGTCCCGCGCGCTGCGAGGCGTGTGCACACTGGAGGCGCTGGTCGATCGGGGCCTGTTGAGCCGCCACGAATGCGCTGTTCTGGAAGGCGCGTATTGCCAAACCAAGTTCCTGCGCGCGCACCTGCACCTGCTCGCGCGGCGGCGCGAGGACAGACTCGCTTTCGAGCTGCAGAACGGCCTGGCTGAGCGGCTCGGAATCCGCCCGTCGGCCGAACTCCGCGCCAGTGAAGTGCTCATGAAGCGCTACTACCAGTCGGCCCGGCAGCTTAGGCTTTACAACGACATCCTGATCGATGCCCTCACGGCTGACGGCAACGCCATCCGGCAGCCGCTTGCGGATGGTCGTTTTGCGGCCTGCGACAACAAGCTCGATCTCCTTGCCCCCGCGCTCACCCTGTCGGGTGCAGAAATCCTCTCCGCGTTCCGCCTGCGCTACGGCGACCGCGCGTACGGCGGATTTACCCCGGAATTGCGGCGGGCGATTGTCCGGTCTGCCGAAGCGCTGGACGACGACGGCTTCGCCACGCCGACGTGCCGGGAGCTCTGTCTGAGTTTTCTGCGAGGTGGGCACGGCGTGTACCACGCTCTGAAGACGATGAACGAACTCGGTGTGCTGAGCAAACTGATTCCGCCGTGGCGACGTATCGTTGGTCAGATGCAGCATGACCTCTTTCACGTCTATACCGTGGACCAGCACATCCTGATGGTGCTGCGCAACATGCGGCGCTTCGCGGATCCCGCACACTCGCACGAGTACCCGCTTTGCAGCCAGCTGATACAGGAGTTTCCGGAGCGCGAAGTGCTGTATCTGGCCTGCGTGTTTCATGACATCGCAAAGGGGCGCGGCGGCGACCATTCGGTACTCGGCACCGACGACGCGCGCGGCTTCTGCGCCGGCCTCGGCCTGCCCAAGGCACACGTCGAGCTCGTCGCGTGGCTGGTGCAGCATCATTTGACGATGTCGGCGTTCGCCCAGAAGCGGGACATCACCGACCCCGCGGTGGTGCAGGAGTTCGCAAGAATCGTCGGCAGCGAAAAGCACCTGCTCGCGCTGTACTTGCTGACCGTGGCTGACGTGCGCGGCACCAGTCCCAAGGTGTGGAACAACTGGAAGGCGCGACTACTGGAGCAATTGTTCCGTGCCACGCGAACCGTCCTCAACGCCTCCGGCGACGCTTCGGTATTCGATGTGCTTGCTGACCGCCTTATTGAGGCCCGTCGTCTGCTCGCGCTCTACGCTGTCGACGTGGCACGCGCCGAAACTTTCTGGCGAACCCTCGACTCCGTGTACCTGCAACGGCATAGCGCCGACGAAATTGCGTGGCATGCGCGCAACCTCTTTTTCCGCGCCGACACAGAATCGCCCGTGGTTCGAACACGCCTGATGCCCTCCGGCGACGGCTTGCAGATCATGGTGTACCTGAAGGATCGTGCAGAGTTGTTCGCGCGCGTGATGAGCGTGTTTGCCCGGCTCAATTTCTCGGTGCTCGACGCGCGCGTACACACGTCACGCACGGGCTACGCGCTCGATACGTTTACGGTGGTCAATCCCGATTCTGCGTCCGTCGCCTATCGCGACGTGACGCAATTGGTTGAGCATGCCCTGCTGGAGTCACTCGGCGAGGACAAACCGTGGGTCACGCCGCCGCTGGGCAAAGCCACTCGGCAACAACGCCACTTCCCGATGGCGCCAGTGATCGAGGTAACGCCGGACGAGCAGGCGCAGCGATTTGTACTTGAGATTGTCGCCGCTGACCGTACCGGCCTGCTGGCACGAATCGCCGAGGTCCTATCGCGACGCGGCGTGTCGATTCAAACTGCTCGCATCAACACGCTCGGCGCTCGCGCAGAAGACGTGTTTGTCGTGTCGGGTGGTCGCCTGGCCGAGGAGTCGACGCGGATCGAACTCGAAACCGAATTGGCGGAAGCGATCGCCTGAACGGCTACGAACCACGGTGCACGGAAGACCACGCGGCGACACCGCCGATTGGGCACCCACTTTGAATCGGCAGCGGAGAGGCTGCTGCGCCGGAGCTTGCCGGCTTCCGAAGTACTTCACGCGACGAGCGCGGGGAACAGCACGTCCGTAAAGCCAAAGTTAGTCAGATCCTCGATCCGCCGCGGATAGAGAATTCCGTCCAGGTGATCACACTCGTGCTGCACGACGCGCGCATGAAAGCCTTCGACCGTTCGCTCAAATGCGGCGCCGTCGGCATCCTGGCCGCCGTAGCGCAAGTGCGTAAAGCGCGGAACCTCGCCGCGTAAACCCGGGACCGAGAGGCAGCCCTCCCAGCCCGCCTGCCTCGCATCGCTCAGCGGCTCGAGCACGGGATTACAGAGCACGGTAAACGGAATCCCGGGTGCGTCCGGATAACGCGGATTCGGGCCAGTACCGCCAAAAATGACGACGCGAAGGTTCACGCCGATCTGCGGCGCGGCAATGCCTGCCCCGCTGGCGGCTGCCATCGTATCGCGCAGATCGGCGATCAGGGCACGCAGCGCCTCGCTGGCAAACAGGGAAGTCGGCACCGGCTCGGCCACGCGCAACAACCGCTCATCGCCCATACGCAAAATTTCTCGAATCGACATCGACAGCCCCCTTCGCTACGCGCGCCCCAACGCCTCAGCCAGCGCAACGATGACACGTTGGACGCGACCGATCGAATGGTCCAGGGTGGACTGCAAGTCGGCATGCGAGATGCGTTCGCGACTGTCGCCACAGCCAGCAGCCCAATTCGACACCACGCACAGATGCGCGTACGGTATGCCCAACTCCCGGGCCAGGCCCGCCTCGGGCATCCCTGTCATGCCGACCAGTGTTGCACCGTCCCGCTGCAAACGCACAATCTCGGCAGCGGTCTCCAAACGCGGGCCCTGCGTCGCGGCGTAGACGCCGGTATCGAGCACGGGCTCCCCGGCCCGCGCTGCAGCCAGCAACAATTTCCGTCGCAAATCGGGGTCATAGGGTTGCGTAAAGTCGACATGCGTGACTTGACGGTCGCTGCCGTCGCAGTAGGTGTGCTCGCGCCCATATGTGTAGTCGATGATCTGCTCGGGCAGCGCAATCGTCCCTGGGCCGCAGTTGCTGCCGATGCCGCCCACCGCGGCCACCGCAACGATGCCTGTCGCACCCGATTCCTTCAATGCCCAGAGATTTGCGCGATAGTTCACACGATGCGGCGGCAACACATGGCCCGGTCCATGCCGCGGCAAAAACAGCATCGCGACACCGTGGATATCGCCGATCACCAGCGGGCCGGATGGCTCGCCATAGGGTGTACGCACGATTTCACGGCGCACGACCTTCATTTGTCCGAGGCCAGCAAAGCCGCTGCCGCCAATCACCGCCAGTCGAGTCATGGAGAATCAATTCACAGTTGTCAACAAACGCCAATGTACGCCGTCGATGCTGCAATTCCATTCCAGGAGAATGCGGCCACCCGCCGTCGTATTCGCGCGACCGCACGGCGCTTGAGGCGTACAGGCTAAAACGCTATTCTCGCAGTATTGATGATGCTCGTTGGCGCGCGCACAGCGTGAGCCCTGCATCATCGCTCACCAAGGACTGAATCGTCGATGTATCTCACGCGGTTGTTGCAATTGATGTCGGAGCGCGCGGCATCGGATCTTTTCATCTCGGCCGGCGCGCCGATTCACCTGAAAATCAACAACGACACGCTGCCCGTCAGCACGCAGATCATCGATGCTGAAACCGCGAAGAAGATCGCGTACGAGGTGATGAGCGAGGACGAAATCGAACGCTTCGAGCGTGATTGGGAGATGAACCTCTCGCACATCGAGCCGGAGTTTGGCAACTTCCGGATCAACGTGATGAGGCAACGCGGCAGCGTATCCATGGTGGTGCGTTACATCCGCAGCACGATTCCTTCCTTCACGTCGTTGAACCTGCCTCCGGTGCTGCTGGACCTTGCTCTCGAGAAGCGAGGGTTGATTCTTGTGGTGGGGTCTACCGGGTCCGGCAAGTCCACTACGCTGGCCTCGATGATCGATCATCGCAACTCCAGCGCGAGCGGCCACATCCTCACCATCGAGGACCCGATCGAATATCTGATTCGCCACAAGCGCTGCGTCGTCAATCAGCGCGAAGTAGGACACGACACGCGCAGCTACGACAATGCTCTGCAGAACGCGCTGCGCGAAGCCCCCGACCTGTTGCTCATTGGCGAAGTTCGCGATCGCCCCACCATGCAGCACGCGTTGACACACGCATTGACCGGCAATCTCTGCCTCACTACGCTGCACGCCACCAACAGCTATCACGCCCTGTCGCGCATTGTGAACATGTACCCACTTGAGGCGCGCTCCGGCTTGCTTGCCGATCTGTCGTACGGTCTCAAGGCCATCATTGGCCAGCGCCTGGTGCGCAATCGCAACGGCAGCCTGCAACCGGCTGTTGAGGTGCTGATCAACACCAAACTGGTGTCCGAGATGATCGCGACCGGCGAAATGCACAAAGTCAAGGAAGCGATGGAACAAAGCTTGACGCCGGGCTCATGCACGTTCGAGCAAGCCCTCGCCAAGATGTACCTGGGCGGCACGCTGGACTACGAATCAGCGCTCGCTGCGGCGGATTCGCCCACCAACCTTGCCTGGCTAATCAACCAGTCTCAGCAGTCGGTACAAGCCAGTGGCGCGCGTACGCGGGCAAGTGCCGACGCGTCCTTTGACGAGTTTGAGCTCAACAGTAAACCGTTGACTCGTGCCCGGTAGCGCCCACTCCGCACGCATGCTGCCTGCGCTGCCGTTTCCCGACACTCCACCACCCGAACTGAACCGTATCGAGGACTGGTGGCGCTTCGCCGTGAGCTTGCTGCACAGCACCGATGCGTCATTTGGTCAAAGCAGCATCGATGCGGGTCAGGATGCAGTGTTCCTCGTGCTCGGCGCGCTGGCGTTGCCGCTCGATAGCTTTGCCGAGGTCAGAACCTGCGCGGTGACTGCCGCTGAATCGCAGCGGCTTTACAGCGCGCTGCGCCGCCGTGTGGTTGAGCGGGTGCCGACCGCCTACGTGCTTGGGTTTGCCGAGCAGATGGGGCTACGCTTTGTGGTGAACGAAAACGTGCTGATTCCGCGCTCTTTCATTGGTGAGTTGCTGCAGGATGGCCTCGTGGATTGTCTGGATGACGCCGATGCGGTGGCGTCAGTGCTGGACTTGTGCACGGGCTCGGGATGCCTTGCCATCCTCGCCGCACATGCCTTTCCCTACGCCCAGGTGGTCGGCACAGACATCTCGGCAGCGGCACTGGATGTTGCCCGAGCCAACGTTCTGCGGCATCAATTGGACGCGGTAGTGACGCTGAAGCAGGGCGACCTTTTCGTACCGCTGAAGGGGCAGCGCTTCGACGTCATCCTGAGCAACCCGCCTTACGTCACCACCGACAGCATGGCGGCACTCCCGCTGGAATATCAGCATGAGCCATCGCTCGCGCTAGCCGCAGGTGACGATGGCAACGATATCCTGCGCCGCATTCTGAAGGATGCGCGTCGTCACCTCACGCCGTACGGGGTGCTTGTCGTCGACATGGGCCACAACCGCGATCTGGTGGAAGCTGCGTTCCCGACGTTGCCGTTTCTCTGGCTATCTACGGCGGCGCATGACGGTGGCGTATTCGCGCTGCGCGCAGGCGACCTTCCGTGAAGAAGACGCTGGCACTCGTTGGCGGCGGACACGCGCACATCGAGGTGCTCCGGCAGCTGTCGGTCAACCCGGCGCCTGACCTGGACATCGCGCTGTTTGATCCAAGCCCGACCGCGTGGTACTCCGGCATGCTGCCCGGGGTGATCGCAGGGCACTACGACAGCGCCGCAGCCAAGCTGAATCTGTGGGCGCTATGCCAGCGAGCCCGCGTGCGCTTTTTCGAAACGCCCATCGTATCGATCAACGGCGAAGGCAGCCGAATCGAAAGTGGGTTTGGCGAACGCCATCGCTACGACGTGCTGTCAATCGATATCGGAAGCGTCGCACGCCCGATTCCAGCGTCCTCGGGTGCCTACGTCGTCGCGGTCAAACCCATTGAACCGCTGCTCACAGCCATCGCAGAATTCGATAGCGTGCGCACCAGCTCGCTGATCGTGCGCGTAATCGGCGGCGGGGCGGCGGCGGTCGAGACCGCACTGGCCCTCGCCTGGCGATGGCGCGAATCAAGCCGCCGGCGCGTCTCGCTCGTCTGCGCAAACACCCTGCTGAACCGGCACCCTGCTCGCGCACGACGGCTGGCGCTGGCGGCATGCCGTCGCCTCAATGTCGAGGTCATCGAAAAGGCGCAGGTGCGCGGAATCGAGCCTACGCGCCTGCGCATGGATAGCGGCGAAACGCTGGATACGCAGCTCACCGTGCTCGCCACCGGCTACGCCCCCGCGCCCCTGCTGGCAAAAGCGCAAATCGGATTGGCGCCTGATGGTAGCGTGTCGGTCAACGAGGCTTTGCAGTGCACCGCCAACCCGGAAGTGTTTGCCGCTGGCGATTGCGCCACGATCAAGGGCCTCGCCGTGCCAAAGTCGGGCGTTTTTGCAGTCCGCCAAGGCCCGGTTTTGGCGGCCAATCTCATCGCGGCCTGTCAGGGGCGACCGCTTCAACGCTACGAGCACAATCCCCAGTCGTTGAACCTGATCTCGCTGGGCGTACAGCGCGCCATCGCAGTACGTAATGGCTTATCGCTTGAGGGCGCGTGGGTGTGGCGGTGGAAAGACTCCATCGACCGCTCGTGGATGCAGAAGTACGCCGTCTCCTAGGATGATCGTACGCGAGGCGCCGCGCCGATCAAAGCGATTCACCGCCTCGGCCCACCAGCCTCAACCTTCATCCACCGCAGACACGTACTGCCACCGACCTTCCGTGCAGCCGTCACGCACAAATCGGCTCAGCTCGTGCATTCGATCCGCCGGCCCACCGCCAGGTGGACGGCTGCGGGCGACGAACTCCACGAAGCCCTCGCTCGCGGAGCTGACCCACGCGCGCTTGACCGTCAACCCAAGCCACTTGACGCCAGAATCGAAGCGCTCCAGCTGCACTGGCCGCGTCGATGGGTGCCAGGTGTCAATCAGGTAGTGGCGCAGGCCGAGTACGTACGCGCTGTAGCGCGACCGCATCAGCGCTTCTGGCGTCGGCGCAAGCAGGTAGTGCATCCCACCGTGAAAGCGACCGCAGCACTGCGCATAGTCGCGGGAGATGCCGCAGGGACAGGTGGTCATGCGCGAGCGCCGTTCAGTCGCGAAGCTTGGCCTTCAGTGCCGCGCTGATTTCCGGTCGCTCCGCGAACGGATCGGTCGGGTTGCGCACGGCGGTGATGTCGCTCATGCGCGTGGCCACGTTGCCCAGCGCGTGCGGGTGGCTGAAGATGTAGAACTGCCCCTTGTCCACGGCATCGAACACCATCGCCGCCATCATCGCGGCGGTGACCTTGCCCGACGTGACGGCCTTGCTGGTTTGTGCCTGGGCGACCAGTTGCGAGAGCGTCGGGCCCTCGTCGTTCTTCAGTTCCGCCGGACGGTTACGATGTGACTGCGCGATACCCGTGGCAATGAAGTAGGGGCACAATACCGAGGCGGTCACCTGATCGCTGACCAGTTTCAGGTCCTGATACAGCGTTTCGGTCAGCGACACCACCGCGTGCTTCGACACGTTGTACACCCCCATGGTCGGCGCGTTGAGCAGGCCGGCCATCGACGCCGTGTTGATGATGCAGCCGCGATAGTCCGGCTCGGCCTTCGCCCGCTCCAGCATCATCGGCGTAAACGCCTTGACGCCGTAGACGACGCCCATCACGTTGACACCCATCACCCAATCCCAGTCCTTGAGCGTGTTTTCCCAGATCAGCCCACCGGAGCCGACGCCCGCGTTGTTGAACACCCAGTGTGGTGCGCCGAAACGGGCTTTGGTCGCAGTCGCGAGGGCTTCAACCTGCTCGTGCTTCGAAACATCTACCCGCTGCGCGAGCACCTGAACGCCCGTAGCGCGAATCTCCGCAGCGGCTTTGTCCAGTGCCGCCTGCTCAACATCGGCCATGACGATGTTGTAGCCACGCGCCGCACCGAGACGAACAAACTCGAGGCCGAAGCCCGATGCCGCACCGGTGATGACGAGAGTTTTGCAGCCGGTTGCCGTACTCATGCCAGTTTCACCAGTTGCTTGCCGAAATTCTTGCCCTTCAGCAGGTCAAAGAATGCCTGCGGTGCGCTCGCCAGACCTTCCGCGACGGTCTCACGATACTTGAGTTTTCCCGTCGCCACCAGCGTGCCGAGCTCGGTGAGCCCCGCTGGCCAATGTTCCATGTGCTCGCTGACGATGAAGCCCTGCACTTTCAGGCGCGACTGAAGGATGAGTTGCGGCGCAGCCAATGGAATCGGCGCACCGTTGTAGCCGGAGATCATCCCGCACATCGCGATGCGTCCGAATGCGTTCATGCGCAGCATCACCGCATCCAGAATGCTCCCGCCCACGTTTTCAAAGTGCCCGTCGATGCCCTTCGGCGTCGCGGCCTTCAGCGCGCCGTAAAAGTCTTTTGGCTCGGGGTACGCCTTGTAGTCGATGCACGCGTCGAACCCAAGTTCGCCGGTCACGTAGTCGCACTTGTCCTTGCCACCGGCGACACCGATCACCGTGCAGCCCTTGAGTTTCGCCAGTTGCCCCACGACCGAGCCGACGGCACCGGACGCAGCATCCACGCATAGGGTCTCGCCGGCTTTGGGTTCGCAAATTTTGTTCAACCCGTACCATGCCGTCATGCCCGGCATCCCGACCGCGCCAAGGTAGGCCGACAGCGGAATGTGTGTGGTATCGACCTTGCGGATATCGCCGCGACCGCTCGCCGTGCAATAAAGCTGCCAGCCCCCCATGCCAACCACCTTGTCGCCGACGGCAAACGCCGCATTGCGCGATTCGACGACTTCGCCAACGGTGCCGCCAATCATCGTCTCGTTCAGCGGCTGCGGCTGCGCGTAGCTCTTGGCATCATTCATGCGGCCACGCATGTACGGGTCAAGCGACAGGAAGTGGTTGCGGATGCGCACCTCGCCGTCATTCAACGGCGCAAGCGCCACCGCTTCGAGCCGGAAGTTCTCCGCAGAAGGGGCCGTCGTCGGGCGCGAGGCGAGGACGATGCGTTGATTCATCATTGAATCACCCTCCCGTGACGACCGATACGCCGCCGTCCACTGCCAGCGTTTGCCCGGTAATGTGCTTGCCAGCATCGGAGGCGAACAGCAGCGCGGCGCCCTTCAGATCCTCGTCGTCGCCGATACGATTCAATGGTGCGTGCTTCGCCACCTCGTCGGCACCCCCTGCCTGCTGCAGGAGGCCTTTGGTCATCTTGCTCGGGAAGAAGCCCGGCGCCAGCGCGTTGACACGGATGCCGTAGCGGCCCCACTCGGCCGCCAGCGTGCGAGTGAAGTTGATCACTGCCGCCTTTGACGTGTTGTAGGCGATGGTCTTCATGAACGGTGGGTTGCCGCCAAGCCCGGCGATCGACGCGACGTTGATCACACTGCCCGCCTTGCGCGGGATCATGCTTGCCTTGCCGATGGCCTGCGTCAGCACAAAGATGCCGCGCACGTTGAGGTTCATCACCTTGTCCCAGGCTTCCAGCGGGTGATCTTCGGCGGGGGCGCCCCAGGTCGCACCGGCGTTGTTGACGAGGATATCCACGTCGCCCAGACGGTTCAGCGCTTCGCCGGCCAGCGCCAGCGCACCCTCCGTGGTGCCGCAGTCGGCAGCGATGGACGAGGCATCAATGCCCGCGGCCTTCAATTCGGCCACCGCCTCGTCCAGCTCCGCCTGCTTGCGCGACGAGAGCACCACGCTGGCACCCGCCTCACCGAGCGAATGGGCAATTTGCAGGCCGAGACCACGGGAACCACCCGTAATCAGCGCGCGCTTGCCGCTTAAATCAAACAGCGCCTTGACGTTGCGTGCAGACATCAAATTCTCCCGAAATATCTGAATTCGTTACTTGTCGCGGTTTTGCAGCCAGATCACCAGCAACATCAGTCCGCAGCCGAGAATGGCCGTTGTCCAGCCCCAGGCCGTGCCCTGCGCACCGAGAAAACCGCCACCAAACATCAACACAGCGCCAATCATGCGCAACACATCATCCCGTTTCATCAAAACGCCTCCACTGATAGATTGGCGCAAGTCATATCACGATTGCTGACGACGCCAAGCCAAGCCTCGATTTTGGGCAATTCGTAGCGAAAGAAGTAGCGCATCGCGGCACGCTTGCCTTCAATGAACGGTGCGTGGCCTTCGTCGCCAGCGGTGGGCAGCGCGAGCGCCACGTCCAGCCAGATCCACGCGAGTACGGTGTGGCCAAACGCCTGCAAATAGGGCGTCGCGTTCGCCAGCGCTTCGCTCGGGTTGCCGGTAGCCCACGCCGCTTTGGTTGCCGCGCCCACGCGCTGCAGCGCGCGCGCCAACGCCTGTGCCGCCGTTTGCAATGACTCGTCGGGGGTATGCAGCGCGCGGCGGATCGTGTCATCAATGCGAGTGGCGAGCACCGCGAGCCCCTTGCCGCCGTCCATCACCACCTTGCGACCGAGCAGATCGAGTGCCTGAATGCCGTGCGCGCCTTCGTGAATCATGTTGAGGCGGTTGTCGCGCCAGTATTGCTCCACCGGGAAATCGCGCGTGTAGCCATAGCCGCCGTGAATCTGGATCGCCAGCGAATTCGCCTCCAGGCACCATTCGCTGGGCCAACTCTTGGCGATGGGAGTGAGCACTTCGAGCAGCAGCTTTGCCTCGGCCACGGCGTCACCCTCGCCGGTATGCGATTCGTCCACCAGCCGCGCGCAGTAGAGCTCCAGCGCCAGCGCGCCTTCGGCATATGCCTTCTGCGCGAGCAGCATGCGTTTCACATCGGCATGCTCGATGATGGGCACCGGCTTCTGCTCCACGTTTTTGCCGCCGACGCCGATGGGGCGGCCCTGCACGCGCTGCTTGGCATAGTCCAGCGAGGCTTCGTACCCGGCCATACCGAGCATGGTCGCGGCCAGGCCCACACCGATGCGCGCCTCGTTCATCATGTGGAACATGCAGGCGAGGCCCTGCCCTGGTTTGCCCACCAGATAACCAATGGCACCTGCGCGTCCGCCCGGCGTGAACTTGCCCTCGCCGAAGTTGAGCAGCGTGTTCGTCGTCCCACGCCAGCCGCATTTGTGGTTGAGGCCGGCCAGCGTGACGTCGTTGCGTTCGCCAGACAACTTGCCGTTGGTGTCGACCAGTCTCTTCGGCACGATGAACAGCGAAATGCCACGGGTGCCCGGCACCAGCTTGCCGTCCACGTCGGGAATTTTCGCGAGCACCAGATGTACGATGTTCTCGGTAATCTCATGTTCGCCGCCGGAAATCCACATCTTGTTGCCAGTCAGGCGATACCGCGGGCCGAGGGGGTCGCTCCCGTTTTCCAGTTCGGCCCGCGTCGCGATGTCCGAAAGCGATGAGCCCGCCTGCGGCTCGGAGAGGCACATCGTGCCCATCCAGCGCCCAGCGAATTCGTTCGCTGCGAAGACTTGCTTTTGCACGTCCGTGCCATGCGCCATCAACAAATTGGCGTTGCCCGTCGTCAACATCGCCCAGCTGATGCTCACCGACGCCATGCTGAAAATGGCGTTCGCAGATGCCTCTACAACATAGGGCAATTGCATCCCGCCCCAGTCGTAATCCTGCGCAGCGGCGAGCATGCCGGACTCGGCGTAAGCCGCCCAGGCGTCGTGGGTCGCCTGAGGCAACACCACGCGGAGTGCGCCATCGGCGTCGACCTCCGCGCGCGGCTCCTCGGTATCCACCAGCCGGTTAAACGGCGCGTACTTCGCCCTGGCAATCTTCTCGGCGGTGTCGAGCACCGCGCCAAAGGTCTCCGCGCTGTGGTCAGCAAAGCGTGCACGAGCGCACAAATCGCCGATCTTGAGCCAATCGGTCAGGAACAAATCCAGCGTCGAACGCACTCGAAGCCTCCGTTCTGCGAAATTCGGTTTGTGCATTGGCTTTCTGCCTACAGCGACGCTTCCACCGTCGTTACCGAATCAATTTTCGCCAAGTCGACTCGTAAAGAAATCGGCTTGAAACGACCACTGGGAAGTCGTTCGCGCCAAAAAGCTGTTTCTGGCCACTCCGCGGGCGCCATGATCCGGGTGACGCACCCGGTCGCAACCGGCGCGGTCGACATCGCGTCACGCCTTGCTCTCCCCAAGCTTCGCAACCGTGCCCTGCGCCGTTGCGACCAGCTTCTCCGATCCATCAGCGGTGAGAGCAACGACGTCGCAACGGCATACGGCCTGCGAGCTCCCCACCGCGATGGCCTCAGCGCGGGCGATGAGGCGCGTACCCACGGCAGGCCGTGTGTAATTGATCTTGAACTCGGACGTGACCACCGGCACGCGCATCGCTGTGCCGCCCGCATAGGTCAACGCGTTGTCGGCGAGATAACTCACAACACCGCCGTGGGCAAAACCGTGCTGCTGCTTCAGTGCGTCGCGCAGCGGCAGCTCAAGCGTGACGCGGCCCGGCGCCAGGGCACTGAGCTCCGCGCCGAGCAGCACGCTGAACGGCTGATCGGCAAGAACCTTGCGCCCCATCGCCAGAAACTCGTCAGCCGACACGGTCACCGGCGCGGGTTCTGCCATGGATTTTCCGCCTCCTCTGGCGAAGGCCGGCCTACGCGACTTCGAAGATGCCGGCCGCCCCCATCCCGCCGCCGATACACATCGTCGCGCAAACGAGCTTGGCGCCGCGGCGCTTGCCTTCGATCAGGGCGTGGCCGACCAGGCGCTGTCCACTCATGCCGTACGGGTGGCCCACCGCAATCGCCCCGCCGTTGACATTCAATTTGTCCATCGGGATGCCCAGCGTGTCGGCGCAGTAAAGCACTTGCACCGCGAACGCCTCGTTGAGTTCCCAGAGGTCAATGTCTTCCATCTTGAGGCCCAATTGCTTGAGCACTTTCGGGATGGCGAACACCGGGCCGATACCCATTTCGTCGGGGTTGCAGCCGGCGACGGCGAAGCCGCGGAAGATGCCGAGCGGCTTGAGGCCGCGTTGCTCCGCGAGCTTGCCGTTCATCACAACGACGGCGCCCGCGCCGTCGCTGAACTGCGAGGCGTTGCCTGCGCTGACCACACCGCCGGGGACTGCCGTGCGGATGCCGGCAACCGCCTCGTAGGTAGTGCCTTCGCGAATGCCTTCGTCGTGCTCGACGGTCACTTGCTTGGTCGTCATGCCGGTCTTCGGATCGGCCACGCCTGCGGTGACGGTGATCGGTGCAATCTCATCGGCAAACTTGCCCGCAGCGCGTGCGGCGGCGGCCTTTTGCTGGCTCTCGGCACCGAAGCGATCCATGCGCTCTTTCGGCATGTTGTAGCGCTTGGCGACGTTCTCCGCGGTCTGCATCATGTTCCAGTAGATCGTGGGCTTGTTCTTGTCGAGCCACGAGTCCTTGAACATGTGCAGATTCATTTCTTGCTGCACGCAGGAGATGGACTCGACGCCGCCGGCGACGAAAACGTCGGCCTCGCCGGCAATCACGCGTTGCGACGCCATCGCGATCGTCTGCAAACCCGACGAACAAAAGCGATTCACGGTCATCGCTGAGACGCTATCGGGCAATCCAGCGCGCAGCGCCGCTTGGCGCGCGATGTTCCAGCCGGTCGCACCCTCTGGATTGGCGCAGCCCATGATCACGTCGTACACCTCGGCCGGGTCAATGCCCGCGCGCTTGACGGCATGCTCGATGGCGTGGCCGCCCAAGGTCGCGCCGTGCGTCATGTTCATGGCGCCCTTCCAGCTCTTGCAAAGCGGGGTGCGGGCGGTGCTTACGATTACTGCATCGGTCATGTGATTTCTCCTGAATTCTTTTGTCGGCTTGGCGGGCAAGGCGGAGAGACGAATGACGATTGACGCAAAGCAGCGCCGAACCGGCTCGTCAATCACCCTACTTCGTCATTCGTCCTTCGTCTTCCGTCCTGCTGATTGCGCAGCAATCAGCTAAAGCTCTTGCCTTCGGCCACGAGCTTCTTGATCAGCGGTGCCGGCTCCCAGAACTTGGCGTCGTCGAGCGGGTTCTGCTGGAACTTCTTCATCATCTGCGCCACGTTGAACAGGCCGACCTGATTGGCGTAGTTCATCGGACCACCGCGATACACAGGGAAGCCGTAGCCATAGATGTAGACGATGTCGATATCGCTGGCCTTGTTGGCGATACCTTCTTCAAGGATGTGCGCAGCCTCATTCACCAGCGAGAACACCAGACGGTGCACGATCTCGTCGTCAGAAATCTTGCGCGGCGTGATGCCCAGCGATTCGCGGTGTTTGGCAATCATCGCCTCGACTTCGGCGTTCGGGATCGCATCGCGCTTGCCGGGCTGATAGTCGTACCACCCCTTGCCGACTTTTTGGCCGAAGCGCCCCATCTCGCAGAGCAGGTCGGCCGTCTTGCTGTAACGAAGATTCGGCTTTTCGACATAGCGGCGTTTGCGGATCGCCCAGCCGATGTCGTTGCCCGCGAGATCACCCATGCGGAATGGGCCCATCGCGAAACCGAATTTCTCGACAGCCTTGTCCACCTGCTGCGGCGTGCAGCCCTCTTCCAGCAGGAAGCCGCCCTGACGGCCGTACTGCTCGATCATGCGGTTGCCGATAAAGCCGTCGCACACACCGGACACCACGGCCACTTTCTTGATCTTCTTCGAGATTGCCATGACCGTGGCCAGCACGTCCTTGGCCGTCTTCTCACCACGCACCACTTCGAGCAGCTTCATCACGTTGGCCGGCGAAAAGAAGTGCATGCCAACCACGTCCTGCGGACGCTGGGTGAAGTTCGCGATCTTGTTCACATCCAGCGTAGAGGTGTTCGACGCAAGGATTGCACCCGGCTTCGCCACGGCGTCGAGCGCCTGGAAGACTTTCTCCTTGACGCCAATTTCCTCGAATACAGCCTCGATGATGAGGTCGCAGTCCTTCAGGTCAGCGTAGTCGAGCGTGCTGGAAAGCAGGCCCATGCGCTCATCGAGCTTTTCCTGCTTGAGCTTCTTCTTCGCGACTTGTGCCTCGTAGTTCTTGCGGATGACGCCGAAGCCTTTTTCAATAGCTTCCTGCTTCATTTCGAGCACGACGACCGGAACCCCGGCGTTGAGGAAATTCATCGCAATGCCACCGCCCATGGTCCCCGCACCGATGACGCCGACTTTCTTGACATCACGAACTTTGGTGTCTTCTGGCACATCGGGGATCTTCGACGCCGCGCGCTCGGCAATGAACAGGTGCCGCAACGAGACGCATTCCGGCGTAAACATGAGGTTCATGAAGATTTCGCGCTCGGCTTTCATGCCGTCATCGAACTTCATCCGCGTTGCGTTCTGCACCGCCTCAACGCACTTCTTCGGCGCCGGGAAATTCTTGGCCATCGCGGCGACGGTGTTCAGCGCAAACTTGAAGTAGGCATCCGCTTCCGGGTGCCCTACTTTCAGGTCGCGTACCAGCGGCAAGGGCCGCACGTCGGCCTTTTCCTTGGCGTAGGCAATCGCCCCGGCCAGCAAATCGCCCTCGATGACCTTGTCAAACAGTTTCTGGCCGGGGAAGCTCGCGATGAACTCGCTCTTGACGGGTTCGCCCGACACGATGATGTTGAGCGCCGCTTCCACGCCCAAAACACGCGGCAGGCGTTGTGTGCCCCCCGCGCCGGGGATCAGGCCCAGCTTGACTTCCGGCAACGCGATGCTCGCCCCCGGCGCCGTGACGCGGTAGTGGCAGCCCAGCGCGAGCTCAAGACCGCCCCCCATCGCCACGCTATGCACTGCAGCGACTATTGGTTTGTTCGACAGCTCACAGGCGCGGATCAGCGACAGCAAATTCGGCTCGGCGATGGCTTTCGGTGTGCCGAATTCCTTGATGTCGGCGCCGCTGGAGAACGCCTTGCCGGCGCCCGTCACAACGATCGCCTTGACAGTCGCATCCGCGTTGGCTTTGTCGAGACCGTCCGCAAACGCCACACGCAGGGCGTAGGACAGGCCATTCATCGGCGGATTGTCGAGCGTGAGGATGGCAACGCCATCGCGTACTTCGTAGCGGGTAGTCATTTGGGAAAGAGCCTCCAGGAAATTGCGGTCAGGTCGGACACCCGCTTCGGGTGACTGAGCGATCACGCGCCTGTGGCGCACGTCGTCACCTGACCTCTTGGACAGCGAGTTTACGTCCGTTGCCACGCCGCACCATCGGTCGGTTACGGTTTGGAGCGACCACTCAAGCTGGCGACGCGGGGCGCGGACAGTCAATCGCCGACGCCGCCTGACACCGCTTTCCGCTATCGTTTGCCTTTATGAAAACCGTTTTCAACGTCGACGTTCACTTTGGCGATTGCGACCCGGCCGGGATCGTCTTTTTTCCCAATTTTTCGCGCTGGATGGATTGCGCGTCGCTGCACTACTTTGTGACTCAGGGTGTGTTGCCGTGGCGGGAGCTGGTCAAGACGACGGGGATCATCGGTACGCCGCTACTGGAGATCAATACCCGCTTCCTGCGACCGGCGACCTACGGCGAGTCGTTGCAGATCCACACCGACGTCACGGAGTGGCGCAGCAAGACCTTCGTGATGCAACACACGGTCATGCGCGGTGAAACGTTACTCTGCGAGGGCACAGAGATCAGGGCGTTCTGCAAGCGCGATGGAGAAAAGCTGTACGCCGTGCCCATTCCAATTGACATCCGTGCAAAATGTGAGACTTTTCTGACACCCAACGTCGCGTCGCCCGACTGCGGCGGTTAGCCTGGCCCAGCCACCCGATGATGTTTTTATCCCGCTCCCCACGCACGCATGACTGACAGCCTCGAATTTACGCCGAGCAAGATCGGCCCCCCTGCGGCGAGCAGCCCCCTCGCGTTGGACGGGTCTTTGGCGCAGGGCACCACCGCCGATTCACTGCTGGTTGCTCAGGTTTCACCGGAGCAGGCGCAGACGGTACGCCGCGACTGCGAGCGCGCGCTTGAGCAATTCTTACGCGCAACCTGGAGCGAAGTGATCGACCGTGGACAAGTGTCCGTGCGCGAGGTGCTGGCAACGACCAAGGATTTTGTCGAGCGCTCCGCCTTGGGCGATAGCTGGGAAGCGCTCAGCGCGGCAAAGGCACCCGCCGGAGACGCACTCGTTCGCCGCATGCTGCAACGCGCGCAGGACTTTCCAGCACCGCCAGGCGCCTCCGACGGCGCACGCCGCGGGCTGTCGCTGATGGCCGAAGGCGAGGAAAACGAGACGATGCCGCTGCCTAACGGGTTCAGCACCGTAGAGACGCCGGTGGCCGGCGTGCTCGACGAGGTCGGTCGGCTCTTCGGCGCGCTGGTTGGCGCACCGGTGACGCGAGCCAACAACCCCTACGGGCTGGAAATCATCTGCCACGGCTTTCGCGAAAGCTTCCAGCAGATCAAGCTTGCCGACTCCGCGCGGCAGGCGATGGACCGCGTGCTACTGCAGTCGTTGATGGGCAACGGCCCCGGATATCTCGCCACACTGAAGCGGACGCTAGCCACGATTCCGATGACGCGCGCGGTCCTGCCGCCAGCCGCCCCGTCCTTGGTGCCCGGTACGCCTCGGCCTGCGATGGCGCGGGCGCCCGCGCCGCACATTGCTGCCGCTACGCCGGGGTTACCTAGCGGGGGCTTGTCGCTCGAGCTGATCGACGTGCCGCCAATTTCGACGCCCGCGGCAACTCGACCGATACCATCCACCGCCGCTGCCGCGCCATCGCCCACCGGCGCTGCGCTCCCCTCGCTTGACTTCGCACCGCTTGCGTTCAGCACGGGTACGCCACCGCCCGCCACCTCGGTCGCGGCTACCGCCTCTGCGCCTCCGCACTCCGCAGCCACCGATGCCTCCCCTGCCGAGGTACTGGCGGCGATACGGTCACTCGCGCCCGCAGGAACGTCACGGCAGCGCGTCAACGGTGCGCTCGAGCCAATCACCGTTGTCGTGCAGCGCGCGTTGGCAACCCGGACGGCTGGTCGAGCGGCGCACATCCCCGCCGACATTGCCGCACGCCTCGCCACGGTCGGCGACCTGACGGCCACCGCGCGTGCCCGTCACGCCGCGAGCGCCGAGGTTGACGCCCTGCTCGCGCGCGCGGAACGACCGCTCTTGAAGCTGGTCACCGCACAGCGTGACGGTCTGCGCGGCGGCAGCACCGGCGTTGCGTCCAGACTGGTTTCGCTGCTGGGGGAATACGCCAGCGGCTGCGACGATCAGGGTCGGTTCATAGAACCAAAAACTGCCAATGCGGTGTCGGGGCTACTGGATCGTCTGGACGACGCCGTAGAGCGTGAGCCCGCCGCCGTCGACACCATCCTCGCCACACTCGAACGGGACGTGGACGGCTTGCGACATTTACGTCGCCAACGGGTGCAGCGCTATCAGGAAGCGCTTGAAGGCCGCCAGCGCATTCGTGATGCACGCGAGCGTGTCGCAGATGCCCTCCGCACGAAGCTGTCCGGACGAAAATTGCCCCGTCCCGTCCTGCGTGCCCTCGACATGGCGCTACGTCACGCATTGATTGTGACAGCAGTTCGCACCGAGCCTGGTGGCACCGCCTGGCAACAAAGCCTGACGCTGCTTGATCGTTTGACGGCATGGTTCGATCCAGCGCTGGCGGCATCGCCATCTCGCACCCCAGCCGCGGCGGAGACCCTGCTCGCGGATATGGCGCGCACACTCGACGGCACCGTGCTCGACAACGAAGAACTGCACAGCCTGATGGCGCCAGTGCGGCAGTGCCTGCTGACGTCCGTGCACGGCAGCACAACCCTGCCCGAGTTGTTCGTCGTGCCGCAATTCGCCGGTGATGGCGCCGACATCCCGCCGGGCGATCTGGCCGCCGCCAATGCGTTGCGTGTCGGCGACTGGTGGGAGATCACCGTTGAGCAGCGGCGGGCCCTGGTTCAACTCATCTGGCTGAGCCACAATCGAAAGTACTGCGCGTTTGCCAATACTTCAGCTTCGAACAAGCTGGAGTACATGGTGGCCAAATTGCTGAAGGCCGCGCAGACGGGCGGCGCACGCGCCGTTCCGACCTCGCCCTCGCCCGGGTAGAACGCTACGCCCAACGCTGCGGCGAGGCCAACGGCGAGCGCCTCAGACCTCCAGCCACTCCTTGCGAATACTGGCATCCGCCTTGAGTTCTGCCGGGGTGCCCTCGAACACGATGCGGCGGTCACCCATCACGTAGACGCGGTCAGAAATTTCAAGCGCGATGGCCAGCTTCTGCTCGACGAGCACCACGCTGATGCCGCGCCGTTTGAGCTCTTTCAGATATTCCGCCACAAGCTGAACGATCGCCGGAGCGAGCCCTTCGGTCGGTTCGTCGATCATGATCAGATCGGGGTCGCCCATCAGTGTGCGGCACAGTGTCAGCATTTGCTGCTCGCCCCCGGAGAGCACACCCGCCTCGACGTGCTGACGCTCGCGCAGCCGCGGGAACATCCGGTACATGTCGTCAAACGACCACCGGCTGCCGGCCTTGCCGGATTTTTCACCGAGCATGAGGTTCTGGTGTACGGTGAGTTTTGGGAAGATGTCGCGGCTTTCCGGCACGTAGCCCAAGCCGAGATGCGCCACCTCGTAGGCTTTCAGCCCGATGAGATTGCGCCCTCGCCAGAGCACCTCGCCGCGGTTGTCGACCATGCCCATGATCGCCTTGACGGTGGTCGAACGCCCCGCGCCGTTGCGTCCGAGCAAAGCGACGATCTCACCTGCGCGAACATTCAGGTTCACGCCCTGCAGGATATGGCTCTTGCCGTAGAACGCGTGCAAGTCACGCACGTCCAACACCACTTCACCCGGTACCGACGACGCGGATGTCATTGACGTCGTGTTCATCAATGCACTCCTGCCCTCGGGGCAGCTCCGCTGCCGTCACCGTCGGCCGGCGTCTGGCTCGACGCGTCGGCCGCGAGCACCGCGCCAAGGTAGGCTTCCTGCACCTTCGGGTCGGCGCGCACACGCTCGGGCGTATCGAAGGCGATCACCTCGCCGTACACCAGCACGGCAATGCGGTCGGCCAGACCGAAGACCACCCCCATGTCGTGTTCCACCGTCAGCAGCGTCTTGCCGGTGGTCACCGTGCGAATCAGATGGACGAAACGATCCGTCTCGGAGTGACTCATGCCGGCCGTGGGTTCGTCCAGCAGAATCACATCGCCGCCCCCGGCGATGGTGATTCCAACTTCAAGTGCCCGCTGCTCGGAGTACGTCAACAAGGAGGCGGGAACGTCTCGACGACGCTTCAACTCAATGGAGGCCATCAGCGCCTCCGTGCGGTCATTCAGGTCGTCCAGACGGGACAGCGGTTTCCAGAAGCTGTATTTCTGCCCACTCGCGTAGAGCGCAGCGCAGCGGAGGTTTTCAAATACCGACAGACGCGGGAAGATGTTTGTGATCTGAAAACTGCGTGCCAAACCTCTGCGACTGATTTCGTAGGGCGCTTTGCCAAGGATGCTCTCGCCGTGCAGACGGATGCTGCCCGAGGTGGGTGCAAAACGACCGCTCACGAGATTGAACAGCGTGCTCTTGCCAGCGCCATTTGGGCCAATCACGGCGACGCGTTCTCCACGCTTTACCGACAGATTGACCCCACGAATAATTTCAGTCTTGCCAAAGCGCTTGCGCACGTCGATCAGCTCGAGCGCCGGAGTGCTTGCGTCACGGCTAGCGGGGGTACTCATACGATCGCCGCCTCGGCCTTCTTGATCGCTTCGGCAATGCGTTCCTCGCCATCGTCCCACACCTTACAGAACTTGCGCCGCCAGACCTCGAAACCCACGCCCCCTACTGCCAAGACCGCCGTAGCAACGAGCCACGACGACATCGACGCAGCGTCGAGCGGGATCTTCGCCACCGTCAGTGCACTGCCCGAGCCGGCGGCCACCTGAACCTGATAGGCCATTTCGACCAGCGCCGCGAAGCCCCACAGGGCCACCAATCCGAAAAAGAACATGCCCGCGTACGGCCAGCGCATCTTGCGCCATTCCCCATACTTCACACGACGCAGATTCAGCATGATCAGTGCAGAGAATCCACCCGGCGCGAAGACGACCATGATCAGAAAAACGATGCCGACATAGAGCTGCCACGCCTTGGTGAACTCCGAGAGAACCACCAATGAAAACACGAGCAGAATGGACCCGACGATCGGACCAAAAAAGAAGCCAACGCCGCCGAGAAACGTGAACAGCAAATAGCCACCCGAGCGCACGCCATGCAACAGGTCCGACGTGGCCGCCTCAACGTTCACAGCGGTCAGCCCACCGGCGACGCCAGCAAAAAATGCGGATGCCATCAGCACCAGGTAGCGCACCCATCGCGTGTCATAGCCCACAAACTCGGCACGCTCGGGGTTGTCTCGCACCGCGTTGGCGATCCGCCCCAACGGCGTTTGTGTGAAGGCGTACATCGCTGCCGTGCAAATCAGCAAGTACAAAGCAATCAGGTAGTACACCTGGATCTGCGGGCCGAAGGTGATACCGATATCCTTGAGCCACCCCTCCGAGGCCGTGCGATTGGCGTTGATGCCTGCTTCGCCACCAAAGAATTCGGGGAACATCAACGCGGCCGCGAATACCAGCTCGCCCACACCGAGCGTGATCATCGAGAATGGCGTGCCCGCCTTGCGTGTCGTGACAAATCCAAGAATCGCACCAAACGCTAGCCCGGCAATGCCACCCACGAGCGGGATCAACCACATCGGCAGCCACCAGCCTCCGGCAATGCGATTCATGGCGTGCACTGCGACGAACGTGCCGAGGCCGGTGTAGACCGCGTGACCAAACGAGAGCATGCCGGCCTGCCCAAGCAACATGTTGTAGCTCATGCAGGCGATCGCCGCGATACCGGTCAAGCAGAGCAACGTCAGCGCGAAGCTCGACTGCGCCACAACGGGCAACACCAGCAGAATGACCGCAAACGCAGACCAAACGACGATGCGCACGCCGTTCTTCGGCCGGAAATGCATCGGCCGGAGCGCACTGCGCGACGGGGACAATACCGGGCTACTCATCACGTGTCCCCATGAGTCCCTTCGGCCGAACAATGAGCATCACGACCAACAACAGATACGGCAAGATCGGGGCCACCTGCGAAAGTTTGAGCTTCCACACCGGGTAGCCGAAAGTCTCCGGCGTCACCGTTAGCCCCAACGACGTCAGCGCGCCCGAGAACGACCAGTCCAGCCCGACAGCGAATGTCTGCAACAGGCCAATTAGAAGAGATGCAACGAGTGCGCCCGCGAGTGACCCCATCCCGCCGACGACCACCACAACGAAGATGATGGCCCCGACGGCCTGCGCCATCCCCGGCTCAGTGACGAACGCGTTGCCCCCGATCACCCCGGCCAGACCGGCCAGCGCCGTGCCGGCGGCGAAAACCAGAGCAAACACGCGCGGCACGTTGTGGCCGAGCGCTTCGGTCGTGTCCGGGTGTGTCAGTGCGGCCTGAATCACCAGGCCGATGCGTGTCTTCTTCAGCACCACGTACAGCGCCAGCAGCATGCCCACCGCGACCAGCATCATGAACGCGCGATACTGCGGAAAGCTGGAATTGAACACCTTGAACAACGTGCCATCGAGCGCCGCAGGCACTTTGTAGTCCACTGCCGTCCGCCCCCACACCAGTTGTACCAGCTCAAGGATCACGAACGAGAGGCCAAACGTCACCAACAGTTCGGCCACGTGGCCGAACTTATGCGTCTTGCGCAGCACAAAACGCTCAAACACGCCGCCGAGCGCTGCCACCAGGAGCGGCGCGACCAGAAAGGCGACCCAGAAGTTGGTCCAGCCAGACAATTGATACGCGAAATACGCGCCAAGCATGTAGAAGCTCGCGTGAGCGAAATTCAACACACCCATCATCGAGAAGATCAGGGTCAGCCCGGCTGACAGCATGAACAGCAGCAAGCCGTAGCTCACGCCATTCAACAGCGACATCACAACAAATTCCAAATCAGCCCTCTCTGACCACTGCAGGCGCGGCGCCGCCTGCGGCAAACCACCGCGCAGACCACGATGAACTTCGGGCGCCCATCGCGGCCTGCGCTGATCCTACCGTCGTGCTATTGGCACCCCCCGCTTACGGGCGTTTCGGCATCTTGCAGGTGGTCGGGGCCGAGGCCTCGTTTGGCATCATGTAGCGCACCGTCTTGAAGCCGTAGCCGGTGTTCTCGGCGTCAAACTTCACGCCGGGGCCGCCCGCCTTGGTCCAGTTGACCACGTACAGCGCCTGCTGCATGGCGCCATCGGCCGCACGCAGTTCAATGGTCTCGCCGGATGCGCCGCTCATTTTCATGCCGGCGATGGCCTTCGCCACTTTCGCGGCATCGGTGCTCTTCGCTTTCTCCACACCCGCGACGAGGTAACGAACCGCGTTCACCGCGGCGACGGTGTAGAACTCTTCGTTGAACTTCTGCTTGAAGCCGGTGTAGATACTTTCGAACTGACTCTGATCCGAGTTCGGGTGCCAATACGACACCATCGATACGCGGTCCGCGCCAGCGGCGCCAATGGCCGTCGGCGCGCCAATCACGCCGGCGTAGAACGTGTAGAAACGCCCCTTGAAGCCGGCCGCGTTCGCCGCCTTGATCAAGAGTGCGAGATCGTTGCCCCAGTTGCCCGTGACCACGGCGTCGGCGTTGGCCGCCTGCATTTTCGCGATGTACGGCGCGAAATCCTTGACCTGCCCGAGCGGATGCAGCTCGTCCCCCACGATCTTCACGTCCGGGCGTTTCTTGGCGAGAAACTCCCTGGTGAACTTCGACACCTGTTGTCCGAACGAATAGTTCTGGCCAATGATGTAAACGTTCTTGATGCTCTTCTCATCCTTCATGTAGTTGGTGAGGCCTTCGAGCTTCATGTCCACGCCCGCGTCGAAGCGGAAATGCCACGGCGAGCATTTGCTGTTGGTGAAGTCCGGGTCGATCGCCGCGTAATTAAGGAAGACCACTTCCTTGCCAGGATTGCGCTCGTTGTGCTTGTTGACCGCATCGATCAGTACACCAGCCACGTTCGAGCCATTGCCTTGAGTGATGAAGCGAATGCCGTCGTCCGTCGCCTTCTTGAGCAGCGCCAGCGCCTCCTGCGGGCTGCCCTTGGAATCCATGGGCACGATTTCAACCGTCACGCCACTATTGGCGCCTTTGCCACTAAACCGCTCTGCCGCGTACTGAAAGTGCTTGAGCTGGTTCTGACCGACACCACCAAATGGCCCGGACAGGCCTTCAATCATTGCGATCTTGACGTTTTGCGCCTGCGCACTCGCGACGCCAAGCAAAGCCGCGGCCACTGCCACCGTTACCGATTTGAATTTCACTTTCACTCGATCCTCCTTATGAACCAAAAAAAGCAGTTGTCTATTACAGCACGGTCACGCCGATGCGGCGCAGCGAGGCACGACCGCAACTCTCATCCGCAACCGCAACCGTAACCGTAACCGGTGATTTACGAGTCCCCATTCTATGAACGCGGCGCCTCTCGATGTTAAGGAAAACCCACTGATCATCAAGATCTGTGATTTCGCCAATCGGGCGGCACAAGGCAGCAGTATGCGCATGCGTCAATGCTGCGCCGCACCACGATGACGTCGCCTCGCTAAAATACCGGGTCGTTTCAATTTCTTTCTCCCCATCGTGAACGCCCCGCTTTCTCCCGCCGCTGCCCTGTTCTCCCGTGTCGAAATGGCGCCCCGCGACCCGATCCTCGGCGTAAACGAAGCCTTTGCCGCCGATCAAAACCCGAACAAGGTCAACCTCGGCGTGGGCGTCTATACCGACGAAAACGGCAAGATTCCGGTGCTGGAGTGCGTGAAGCACGCCGAACGCGTCATGGCCGACAAATCCGCGCCGCGCGGCTACCTGCCCATTGACGGCATCGCCGCGTATGACAAGGCGACGCAAGCGCTGGTGTTCGGCGCCGACTCCGACATCGTGCAAGCCAGCCGCGCCGTCACGGTGCAAGCGCTCGGTGGCACGGGCGCGCTCAAAGTGGGCGCCGATTTCCTAAAGCGCGTGTCCCCCAACGCAGTGGTTTACATCTCGAATCCGAGCTGGGAGAACCATCGCGCGCTGTTTGAAAGCGCGGGCTTCGAAGTCCGCGAATACACCTATTACGACGCGGCCACGCGCAGTCTGGATTTTTCCGGCTTCCTCGCCTCGGTCAAAGCCATGCCGGCGGGCAGCATCGTGGTGCTGCACGCCTGCTGCCACAACCCCACGGGCGTTGACCCAACGCTTGATCAGTGGAAAGACATCGCCACCGCCGTGCGCGCTGGCAACCTCGTGCCATTCCTCGACATGGCCTACCAGGGTTTCGGTGACGGCGTCGAACAGGATGGCGCCGTCGTCAAACTGTTCTCCGCCACGCCCGGCCCGATCTTCGTCTCCAGTTCGTTCTCCAAATCGTTCTCACTGTATGGCGAGCGTATCGGTGCGCTGTCGGTCGTCGCGTCCGACAAGGACGAAGCCGCCCGCGTGCTGTCGCAACTCAAGCGAGTGATTCGGACCAACTACTCCAACCCGCCCACGCATGGTGGCGCCATCATCGCCTCCGCGCTCAGCGACCCCGAAGCGCGTGCGCTCTGGGAAAAGGAGCTCGGCGTCATGCGCGATCGCATCAAGGCAATGCGCGTCGCGTTGCATGGTGCGCTCAAGCGCCTCGCACCGAGTGCCAATTTTGAAAACATCCTCACGCAGCGCGGGATGTTCTCCTATTCCGGCCTCAGTAAAGATCAGGTGCATCGCCTCCGCAACGAGTTCGGCGTGTACGCCGTCGACTCGGGCCGCATTTGTGTGGCGGCGTTGAACCAGAAGAACGTGAACTACGTTGCCGAGTGCATCGCGAAAGTGCTCTGACGGTTCGCCACGCCGTGAAGCGCGTTTGCACGATTCAATAAATGCGCTATAATTTCTTTCGTTGCGGGAGTAGCTCAGTTGGTAGAGCGCAACCTTGCCAAGGTTGAGGTCGCGAGTTCGAGACTCGTCTCCCGCTCCAAGTTTGGAAGAACGGAACCGCAACGGTTCCGTTTTTGTTTGTGCGGCCAGGGTGCGGCACAAACATCCAGGGCGGGTTAGCAAATCGGTTATGCAGCGGATTGCAAATCCGTTTAGAGCGGTTCGACTCCGCTACCCGCCTCCAACCCCTTCATCTGCAAATCGCTGAGCCGCCCCGCGCGGCGTCACCTGCGGCGCTCACTTCCCACTGACTGCGCGACTGACCGTTGCGTAGTGCACATCGAACGCATCGGCGACCTGTTGCAGCGTGTAGTCACCAGTCGCATACGCCGCAGCCATGCCGAGCTTTTTGTCGTCGAACGTATCGCGGTAGTAGGTCAGCGACTTGGCCAGCGCGCGGCGCTGAAGGCGCGGTATTTCCGCACTGGCCGATTGCGCCGTCTGCTCAAGCCGTCGCTGCATCGCCTCTGCGAATGCGTCGGTACCGAGAAACACCTGACCTTTGAGCCCGCGCCACACACTCGGCCCGTCGATGCCTTGCTGCACGAATTCGACGTAGCGCGCGATCTGCCGTGTTCGCTGCGAACCGAACTGGCTCAGCGACCAGTGGCAATTGAGCCACTTTGGGCACGGCTCCTTGCCTATCATCGCGTGATAGGAGCTCCAATGCCAGTCCTCGGGACGTTTCACCATGCGGGCACGCACGGGGTTGAGCACGACATAGCGCAGTAGCTCAAGCAGGTAGCTGTCGCGATCAACCAGTATGCCTTTGTATCGCCCTTGAAACACGTGACCCACGCGGTGGTGCCGACGATTGTGCGCCTGCGTGTACACGCCGTTCAGCTGGCGCATGCCGGCCGACAGGTTGCCCTCCGCCGTCTCGATCACCAAATGGTAGTGATTCGACATCTGGCACCATGCATGAATTGCCCAGTTGAAACGCTCGCAACACTGCGCCAGCGTGTCCAGCCACAACTTTCGATCGTCGTCGTCGTGATAAATGTCCTCACGCCGATCGCCACGCGACGTCACGTGATAGATCGCACCGGCAAACTCAAGTCTTAGTGGTCGGGACATGGCTTGATGCTATCGGGGTGGGTGCTATATTGCAAGACCTGACCCCGTTGTGCAGTGACCCCGTTGTGCAGTCTTCGTAAATCGACCAGGCACCAATTTCATTTCGATCCTTGCAGCCTCACTGCGACGGTCCGGATAACCTTTCTATTGTGGTTATAGGTCTCAAACCACACTACAGACACGCGCGGTATTCCGCTGTGTACTTCGACAAGAGTCGCAGTTTCACTAGTTGCTTTTAGTTCGCGACACATCACGGAAGCAGCTGGTACTTCAACGCTGATCGTAGGATCAGTGATATTTGTAGCGATGATTTTGCAATCGACAAAGGAAAAAATTTCAAACGAATATCGACCGGCAGGCAGTCGACGATCAGATACACGAAATTCGTTGGCGAGCGCGGCAACGAAACCCTCGCGCTCACCAGCCGCAAATGCGCTGGACAACAGTAACAACGATTGCAGCAACAGCAGAAGCACTTTCATCGGGGAACGCAACGGGGTCACGGGGAACGCAACGGGGTCAGGTCTTGCAAAACACGGGGAACGCAACGGGGTCAGAACGCAACGGGGTCAGGTCTTGCAAAATAGCACGCATCAAGATGAACTTTGCAAACATCACACCACGTTTGAATGCGATATTGCGGGACCCGACCCTGTTACCTGCTTGATACAGTGCACCGGCAAACTCAAGTCTCAACGGTCAGGACATGGCTTGAGTCTATGCGTGTCGTTGCTATATTGCAAGACCTGACCCCAATACTTTGTACAAACTCAAGTCTTAACGGTCGGGACATGGCTTGATGCTATCGGGGTGGGTGCTATTTTGCAAGACCTGACCCCGTTTCTTGGTGTGACCCCGTTTCTTGGTGACCCCGTTTCTTGGCGCGTGACCCCGTTTCTTGGCGTGCGGGTTATTAAAGAGCGGGCGGCGGGCACGTTGCGGGGACGGGTGGGCGGCGTGGTGGTGCACTGGTGGCGCCATAAATCAACCAGGCCCCTTTTTTACCCGTTGTCTCTTGTACGCGGGCTTACATGTCGCCGAGACCGACAACTCGCACAATGGCCTCATCAATTTGCCACGCCGCATCAACAATCTCCTGTCGCTGGCGTTCGTCGCGCGCGTGCCCCGCTTCAGCTAGCAGACCTGAAAATGCAAAGTGCGCCAACGCTGCGAAACGGCGAGGCAAAAAAGGGGCCGTATTGAATTCGTCGGCAGCAATTTGGAGGAGCGAAAGCACGGCACTAAGTTGTGTATTAACAATAACTTTTTCAGCCCGAACGCTCAGCACCAATGCGCCAACTGAAGCCTCAAACGCGTCAATAGAGAAAGTCACTTAACGAACCCCAAGATACTCTCTGGATTAATAGTGCGGAACACCGAGACCTCTTGTTGCCAAATAGATGCTTGATACGGAAACCCAGCGGATCGAGGAATATTTGCCCAGACTTCCGTGAAGGGAGACGTTACCTTCGTTAGATCGATCATCAAGCATCGGCGGCAAGCATCGGGGTCAGCAAGCATCGGGGTCAGGTCTTGCAATATAGCAGACACCCGGATGAACAAAAGCGTCGAGGTCTTGCTATATGGCAACCGGCAACATTGCGGTCAGGTCTTGCAACATAGCAACCGCAGGACGGCGCGCCTCCGCCATGTCGCCGTTTGCCTGTGAACGTATCAAGATAATCGTTCAAGACCGCGCCGCAATGTCGGCGCATGGTCTCCCCGCTGCAACGGTCCGGGAAAACGATCAATCATCAGCGCGCATCACGCCCGCGTCGCAGGCAAGTTGTGAAACTGCCCGCTCCACTGCCCTCACCGCACGCTCTGGCAGTCGGACTGCTTGAAGGTAGAAAACGAAAACGGGCCCGAGAGGCCCGTTTTTGCTACTGTCCTGGCGGAGACGGAGGGATTCGAACCCTCGATGCAGCTCATCACCGCATACTCCCTTAGCAGGGGAGCACCTTCGGCCTCTCGGTCACGTCTCCGTAAGCTATCGATTGTAGCCGGTTTTGGGCTAGGCGGCCGCCTTGTCCAGTTCGAACGCGCGGTGCAGTGCACGCACCGCAAGCTCCATGTATTTGTCGTCGATGACCACTGAAATCTTGATTTCGCTCGTCGAGATCATCTGGATGTTGATGCCCTCTTTCGACAACGTTTCGAACATCAGCGCGGCGATGCCGACGTGCGAGCGCATGCCAATGCCGACGACGGAGACTTTCGCGACTTTCGGGTCACCTGTCACTTCCTTGGCGTGAATCGACGGCTGTACGTCGTTCTTGAGCACGTCGAGTGTTTTCTGCAGCTCGTTGCGGTGCACCGTGAAGGAGAAATCCGTGGTGCCGCCAACGCCCGCGTTCTGGATGATCATGTCGACGTCGATGTTGGCCTTGGCCACCGGCCCAAGAATCGCGTAGGCGATGCCGGGCTTGTCGGGCACACCGAGCACTGACACCTTCGCTTCGTCGCGATTGAAGGCAATACCGGAGATGACTGCTTGTTCCACGTTTTCGTCTTCCTCAAAACTGATCAGCGTGCCCGAGCTCGCTTCTTCGGCGATCGGGATCATCGGATCGCTGAAGCTGGTGAGCACACGGGTAGGGACTTTGTATTTGCCAGCAAATTCGACAGAACGAATCTGCAAAATCTTGGAGCCGAGCGATGCCATTTCGAGCATCTCTTCGAAGGTCACCGTCTTCAGCGGGCGGGCATCGGGTTCCACGCGCGGGTCGGTGGTGTAGACCGCGTCCACATCGGTGTAAATCAGGCATTCGTCGGCTTTCAGTGCCGCCGCGACGGCGACCGCCTGGGTGTCCGAGCCACCCCGGCCGAGCGTGGTGATATGCCCGTCGTCCGTCACGCCCTGAAAACCGGTGATCACCACGACCTTGCCTTTGGCCAGCTCGTCGCGCACCCGCTGGTCCTCGATGCTGGTGATGCGTGCTTTGGTGTAGGAGTCGTCGGTGCGGATGGGCACCTGCCAGCCGCAGAAGCTGATGGCATCGACGCCTTCGGCCTGCAGCGCGATCACGAGCAGTCCCACCGAGACCTGCTCGCCGGTCGAGGCAATCATGTCGAGCTCGCGCAGGCTGGCGCTGCCGCTGACTTCTTTGGCCAGGGCCAGCAGACGGTTGGTTTCCCCCGACATGGCGGACGGCACGACCACCATCTGATAGCCGGCTCGGTGCCACTTGGCAACGCGTTTGGCGACGCTCTTGATGCGCTCAACCGAGCCCATCGACGTGCCGCCGTATTTATGAACGACTAGAGACATTTTTTAGAGGACGAGAGACGAAGGACGAGTGACGAAATACGGACGATGACAGAGGAAGGTCGACGGGCAGCGATGCTGGTTTCCGTCATTCGTCCTTCGTCTTTCGTCCTGCGCCGCAGGCGCAAGAGCAACTGCAAACTACAGGCGCTTGAACACCAGCGTGCTGTTGGTGCCGCCGAAACCGAAGCTATTCGACATCACCACATTGACGTTCGCCTGACGTGCCGTATTCGGCACCAGATCGAGGTCGACCGCCGGGTCCTGCTTGTGCAGGTTGATCGTCGGGGGGATCACGCCATGATGCATCGCAAGAATGGTGAACACCGCCTCGATACCTGCCGCAGCGCCCAGCAGGTGACCCGTCATCGATTTGGTCGAGCTGACCATGAGCTTCTTGGTGTGATCGCCAAATGCCGCTTTGACGGCGGTCGCCTCGGCCACGTCGCCCAGTGGCGTTGACGTACCGTGCGCGTTCACGTATTGCACCGCGTCGGCGTTGAGCGCGGCATTGCGCAGCGCGTTCAGCATGCAGCGCCGCGCGCCGTCACCGTCTTCGCGGGGTGCCGTCACGTGATACGCGTCCCCCGACACGCCGTAACCGACCAGCTCGCAGTAAATTTTCGCGCCGCGCGCGCGGGCGTGCTCCAGCTCTTCGATCACCAGCACGCCCGAGCCTTCGCCGAGCACAAATCCGTCGCGGTCGACGTCCCAGGGGCGACTCGCCGCCGTGGGGTCGTCATTGCGCGTGGAGATCGCCCGTGCGGCATTGAAGCCTCCGATCGCCAGTTCGCACACGGCACCTTCGGAGCCGCCCACCACCATCACGTCGGCGTCACCGTATTCGATCTTGCGCATGCTCTCGCCAATCGAATGGTTCGCGGTGCTGCAGGCCGTCACCACGGCGAGATTCGGCCCCTGAAAGCCATATTCAATCGACAGCAGGCCCGAGATCATGTTGATGATCGATCCCGGAATGAAGAACGGCGAAATCTTGCGCGGACCGCCCGCAGCGTAGGCGTTCGCGGTCTCCTGGATCAGCGGCAAGCCGCCGATGCCTGAACCGATCGAAAAGCCGTAGCGCTCGGGGTTGGCCGGATTGGGCGTCAACCCCGCATCGGCCATCGCCTCCTTGGCCGCCGCGATGCCGTAATGGATGAAGGCATCGTACCGACGCACTTCTTTGGGCGACATGTACTGGCCTGCCTCAAACCCCTTGACCTCGCCAGCAATGCGTGTGTTGAACGCCGTCGCGTCAAAACGCGTGATCGGGCCAATTCCGGAGCGGCCGTTGACGATCGAATCCCAGGCGGTGGCGACGCCAATGCCGACGGGGCTGACGATGCCCAGCCCGGTAACAACGACGCGACGCGATCTAGCTGTCATGGATGAAAGGTTCTTTCAAAAATTCCTGTCCGTCCGGGAGGCGTTGCGCCCGGCACGCCGCGAACGCAATTGCCCACGTTGCCGTGGCGCGGAGCCGTCGAGCGAACCGGTGCGCGACACAAAAAAGGCGGCACGCGGGCCGCCTTTGGGTGGGCAGCCATTCGGCTGCCGTTCGCTGCGCTCTCGGGCGGTGACCAGAGGCTTACTTCTTGTGCGTGTTGATGTAATCAATCGCAGCTTGCACGGTCGTAATCTTCTCGGCCTCTTCGTCCGGAATCTCGGTACCGAATTCCTCTTCGAGCGCCATCACGAGCTCAACGGTGTCGAGCGAGTCGGCGCCGAGGTCATCCACAAAAGACGATTCGTTCTTGATGTCCGCTTCCGCCACGCCCAATTGGTCGGCAACGATTTTCTTAACGCGGGCTTCGATATCACTCATGGCAAATCCTTGATGGATCCTTCAAATTTAACGCGGCGGAACACCGCTGTGGCAAGCATTTTAGCAAAGGAATCGCCTCATTTTGACACCGCGCTCTAGTCCGACATCGGCGCCCAAATCGCGCGATCTGCTGCGAATTTACGAGAAGTACATCCCGCCATTGACATGCAGGGTCGTGCCGGTCACATAACCGGCCTGGTCACTGCAGAGAAATTGCACCGCGTGCGCGATGTCGTCAGGCGTGCCCAGTCGCCCGGCCGGAATCATTTCGATGAGTTTCGTACGCTGCGCTTCGGGCAGCGCTTGCGTCATATCGGTGTCAATGAAGCCGGGTGCGACGAGATTCACGGTGATGCCGCGCGAGCCCAGTTCCGCCGCGAGCGACTTGGTCATGCCAATCAGCCCGGCCTTCGCGGCGGCGTAGTTCACCTGCCCGGCATTGCCCATCGAGCCCACGACCGAGCCAATGTTGACGATGCGTCCGAAGCGCGCCTTCATCATGGCGCGGCTCACGGCGCGCGACAGCCGGAATACGCTCTTGAGATTGGTGTCGAGCACGGCGTCCCAGTCTTCGTCCTTCATTCGCATGAGCAGCGTGTCGCGCGTGATGCCGGCGTTGTTGACCAGCAGCGCGACCGCGCCTTCGTTCGCCTCGATGTCCTTGAGGGCGGCATCAATGGCCGCCGCGTCAGTCACGTTGAGCACGATGCCGCGTCCGCCAAGCCCGGCCAGCGCCGCCGTGATGCGTGCCGCACCGTCGGCCGTGGTGGCAGTGCCCACCACTTTGGCCCCCGCCTCGGCCAGCGTCCGCGCAATCGCGGCGCCGATGCCGCGCGTGGCGCCGGTGACTAACGCAACTTTCCCCTGCATGTGTGCTTCCTTGGTGTTGAATAGGTGGGTCGGCACAGGCTCGCTTACGCTGTTGAACGTCCGACCACAATGTCCCGGAATTAGACCATGAGCGCGGCGCGCCCCGCTCGCCCAGCATCACCCACACCGACAGGAGTCCACTTGAACGGCCCCAGCCCGCAGGAGAAGCACCCGATGAAGGGCTTCCCGCAGATTTGCTTCATCAAGAACACGGTCAGCAATCCCAACATCGTGATTGGCGACTACACGTACTACGACGACCCCGAGGACTCGGAGAACTTTGAGCGCAATGTGCTCTACCACTTCCCGTTCATCGGCGACCGGCTGGTCATCGGAAAATTTTGCGCGATCGCCCGTGGCGTGAAGTTCATCATGAACGGCGCCAATCACAAGATTTCCGGCATTTCGACCTACCCATTCCAGATATTCGGCAACGGCTGGGAGCAGGTCACGCCGCTCCCTGGCGAGCTTCCGTACAAAGGCGACACCGTCATCGGTCACGACGTGTGGATCGGCTACGACAGTCTGATCATGCCGGGCGTGACCGTGGGCAACGGTGCGATCATCTCGTCGCGATCCGTGGTGGTCGGCGATGTGCCGCCGTACGCCGTGGTGGGGGGCAATCCCGCGAAAGTCCTCAAGCAGCGTTTCGCGCCGGAAACCGTTGCGTCGCTGGCGGAGATACGCTGGTGGGACTGGCCGATCGAGAAAATTTCCCGACACCTGGCCGTGATCGTATCCGGCGATGTGGCAGCGCTGCGTCTTTGCGCAGACGTCTGATGGCAAGCGGGCAGCATCAGCTTTCTGGGCTGAAAGACCGTTGTGCAATCGTTTCAGACGAAAAAACTCACCCATCGACTTCTTGACAAAACAGCGCACAAAGCCCACCCGCTGGTCGCCTCAGGCGCAAAGCTGTTTTCGGGGTGGGCGCGTCACCCGGCGAGCGGGCGGCCCGTTTCGCTCAGCATGGCATGCAAAAAGAGCCGCGCCTTTTCCCAGTCGCGCCCCACCGTGCGCACCGTCACCCCGAGCGCGTCGGCGATCTCCGGATCGCTGAATCCGCCGAAGTAGCGCATTTCAACGACCGTCGCCATGCGCGGATCGGCGGCTTCGAGTCGGGCCAGCGCGTCGTGCACGTGCAGCGCTTCGCTGCCGGTGTCGGCAGCGGCGCCCTCGGCGATGGCCGTGTTCAGCGTGAGATCGAAGCGCCCACCGCCGCGTCGTTCGGCATTCACTTCGCGGATCATGTCGACAATGACCGAGCGCATCACTTTCGAAGCGTAGGCAAGGAAGTGACCGCGACAGCTCACATCGAGCGATTTCGCCTGGACGAAGCGGAGGTAGCTGTCGTGCACCAGCGCTGTGGTGTCGAGCGAAACCCGGTCGCCGCCATGCCGCAAGCGGCTGTGTGCGATGCGACGCAGCTCCGGGTACAGCGCAGAAAACGCGATGTCGGCGGCGTCACGGTCGCCCGCCTGCACTCGCCCCAGCAGCGCGGTGATGTCGCTTGCGGTCACCACCGCGGCAGCGCCGGCATCGTTCGAAGACTGGTTCATGATGGTGATGCTACGACGAAAGCGGCGCGCGTCGTACTGCCTCCAGACTCAGGGAAGCAGCGAGCGCACCGCTTGCCAGCGGCGACTGCTTGCCACGTCGGTGCGCTGGAAAACCGCCTCCGCATCGCGCAGCCACGCGCTGGCTTGCGGGTGCCCGATCTGCCGCCCCGCTTCGCCGGCACGCAGCAGCAATTCACCCCGCGCCGACTGCGGAATTTCCACCTCACCGGCGCTGGCGCGTTGCAACCACGGTTGCGCCAGTGTCACCACACGCGGCCAGGCCTTCAGCGCAGCGGCTGCCCGCACCTTGCTCATGTCCAGACCGAAACGAATGGCCGATGCGATTGGCGCTGTGGCGTACTGTGATTCGAAACCACGATAGCTCGCCTCCGCCGCCTCCGCCTGGCCTGACGCGGCCGCAATCTCCGCGACGAGGATGGCCTGGGCAAACACATACTCGAACGGAAAGCCGCTGTTGCGACGAAGGTCATCGATCTCGCCAAGCCGCTGCCGGGCCTCCTCCACCGCGCCACGTTGCAACGCAAGTCGCGCCACGCGCAGCAGCACTGCAGCGCGGGTTAGTGGCGGCGAGCTGGCCAGTGTTGCGAGCTGCGGCTGCGCCAGCGATTCGGCGCGCGCGTTGTCGCCTTGCGCAGACGCAATCTCGGCCATCAACACAGCAAGGCTGGTGCGCGCGCGGGTCGCGGCGACGTCACTGCCGGTGATGCGTGCGGCCACCGCCTCCGCCGCTGCCATCGCAGCGTGCGTCTCACCGAGATCGGCGCGCAGGCGCAGCACGCGTTGACCGGAGACCTCACGATCGATCTGGTCACCGCGATAGGGGCGCATGATGGCGACACTTGTTGTCGCCAGCTCATGCGCCTTGGTCAACTTGAGCTGCTGGCGGTAGCACTCCGCCAAGATGGTCATGGTGAAGCCGACCTCCCTGCCATCCGGACCATAGAGCGTGGCAAACATCGACGCGGCGCTTTCAAACGCCGCGATCGCGCGGTCGTAGTCTCCGAGTGCGCGCTCGGCAAAGGCGACCGTGCGTTGCGCGAACGCGAGCCGGCGTGTGGTCTCGCCGGAGCGGCGCAGGATGCGCACCGCCTCGGTCGCTGTGTCTGCCGCCCGGCGCGGCTCCTTGAACAGCACGAAGTCTGCTTCGAAATACAGCGCCTGGGCATAGGCGTCGGTCCCCGGCGCCACCCGAGCCAGCACCTGCTTGGCCTCCATCACCAGGTCAAGCGCCAGATCGTTGCCGTTTCTTTCCCGCCGCACCCACGCCAATTCCATCAGCGCCAAAGCGTATTCGCGTGATTGCTTGCCATGCGCCGCAGCCGCCGTCTTGACACCGCGTTCGTGCATCTGAACGGCGCGGTCGTAGTCATACACCGTCTCGTAGAGCTCACCGAAGAAGCGGTACAAGGCAGCGCTGACGTCGTCGCTGAATTCGTTGCGCGCCTCCAGCCGGTCGGCGCCGCGATCAAGCAACTGCTTGGCCGTGAGATTGCGCACCTCGATCGCGTTCTTCTGGTCATTGCTGTTCGCCGCGAATAAATCCATCAGGAAGGTCTGCACGGCGTTGCCGCGATCCCGTTCACGTCGCGCGACGGTCGCTTCGTGGTCGGCACGCGTCGCCGCCTGTCGCGCGAAAACGGACTCGCGATCCGCCCGCACCGCCTCGCGTGCTGCGGCACTGGCCTGCTGATCAGCGCGCTGTGCGGCGTCGCGCGCCAGCGTTGCCTCGCGGTCGGCGCGTTCGCGCTGCGTTGTCGCGGCGAGCGCTTGCGCATCGGCGCGCTCCTTCTCGACCCGGGCGATCTGCGCCGCTGCATCGGCACGCGCCGCTTCGCGTCGAGCAACCTGGGTTTGCCAAAGCGCCACGGCGAAACCGATCAGAATGGCTGCGGCGATGGTGCCGCCCGCCGCGACCGCCCCACGGTTGCGCAGGACAAACTTGCTGGCACGGTAGCCGAACGAATCGGGTCGAGCACTCACCGGCTGGCCCTCAAGGTAACGCTGGATGTCGGCGGACAGTTCCGCGACGGTACCGTAGCGGTCATCCGGCGACTTCTTGAGGCACTTGCCAACGATGGTGTCGAGGTCGCCCGCCAGCGTGCGCGCCAGCACGCGCGCCGATGTGCTGCGCGCACTCAGGGTCGGGGAGTCAGCCTGCGCGGCCACCTCGCTCATGCGCGGCGCGTCCAGGGTCAGGATGGCCTCTTCGAGCGCGGCGCGGGTGTCACGCGTCGGGCGATGCGGTTTGCTGCCGCAGAGGAGCAGGTACAACACGACGCCCAGCGCGTACACATCACTGGCGGTACCGATCGGCTCGCCAGCAACCTGCTCCGGGCTCGCGAAATCAAGCGTCAACGCGCGGCCCGCGAGCATCGTGAGTTCGGTCTCGGCGGCACGTTCGCCGGGGTCGTCGAGCAGTTTGGCGATACCGAAGTCGAGCAAATGGACTTGCCCATCCGCGCTCACGAGGATATTGGCGGGCTTCAGGTCCCGGTGCACCACGAGGCGGGCGTGGGCGTACTGCACCGCGGCAGCCACTTGCTGGAAGAGCGCGAGGCGTTGCCGGACATCCAGCCGCGTGGCATCGGCGTACGCGGTGATGGCAGCACCTGCAACGTACTCCAGCGCGAGGTACGGACGCCCCTCGGCACTGACGCCCGCATCGTAGAGCCGGGCGATGTGTGGATGCACCAGACCGGCCAGGATGTCGCGTTCGCGGTCGAATCGCTGCCCCAGCGCCTCGCTCACCAGGAGCGCGGGCAGCTTCAGCGCCACCTCGCGCGTCAACACGCCGTCGTCTCTCGCGGCGAGCCAGACGGCGCCCATGCCGCCCCGCCCCAGTTCCCGCTTGAGCACGTACGGACCAACTCGCGAGCCTTCGGCGAGGGGGGAGGGCGCCGCAGCGGCACTCGCCGGCAACGACAGCGACGGTCGCTGCATGAAGGCGGTCCGCATGTCGACACCACGCGCCAGCAGGTCGGCGATGACGGGATGCAGCGCGGCGTGCGGTCCGGTGGCGAGTTCATGTAACCACCGCGTGCGCTCGGCACCGTCGAGCTCCAGCGCGCGGTCCATCAGCTCGGACAGCGTTTTCATCGATTGCAGCGTCAGTTCCACGTCGCTTGATCCTCACTCAGCCAGGGCGGGCCAACACGTCGTGACCGCTGGCTGGCACGTCGGTGTCGTTCCGCGTGAAGAGACGCGAGCGCACCCGAAAGCGCGACAGCGTGTCCGGCGTCGCGGGTGTTTGCCGTAACGCACATGAGGCCGTCTGCTTTCGCTTTTCGCTCATTATGCGGAGGGCGGCCTTTTCGCCGCAACTCACCGTGCTGTCGCGCGCCTGCATCGCGTTTGTAACAAACCATTGCCAATGTCTGAACCGCTCGTCGGTTCACGTAAACCCGGTTGAGCACGTTGCCGACGTCATCGGCGCCCGCTTTAACCGTTGCGACATCCTGAAAGGTTCGAACATGAAAGTCCATCGCATTCTCGTCATCGCCGCGCTCGTCATTGCCGGCTCGCCGACCATCGCGGCCGCCGATTGCAGTCCCGCCTGCGTCAGCCCGGATGTGTGCCGATACAACAACGGCAGCTTCTACTGCGCTTCGCCGCACTCACGGTTCAAGGGCGGGCCGGGTGCCGGTGCGACGGCCACACCGCGCGGCACGGCGACAGCCGTTGGCGGCCCAACCAGCACCGCGTCGACGGCGCGTACGAGCGGTCCGCGGCAAAGCCAGTCGTACTCGTTCGGTGCCACGCAGACCGGGAACCTGAAATCTGACGCTGCTCCCAAACAGGGCGTCAAGCGCGCGGCGTCGAACCCTGGCGACACCGCCACGCACGAGCGACGTGTCCAGTCGCCTCGCGACGTCGCCAGCGGCCAGGCGACGGGCAAGCGCCAGCACAAACCGGTTCAGTAGCACGGTAGCCCCTGCCACAAATGCGATGGACAGGTCGGCTTCACCGGCCGACAATGCACCGTTCAACCGCACCCAACCAAATCGAGGAGTCGTCATGCCTTTCGTCAGTTCGTCCCGTCCTGCCCTGCTCTCCCTCGCCACCGCAGCCGTCGCCGCGCTGGCGCTGATCGGCGCCGACCTCGCACAAGCCGCCAGCAGGAGCTCGTCGCGCAGCAGCTCGAGCTCCAGCAGCGCAAGCTCGAGCAAGTCAAGCAGTTCATCGAGTCGCACCTACTCGAGCTCAGGCAAGCAGGTCTCAAAATCCACGCGGAGCGGTAACGTGACGCGGCACACCGCGACCACGGGCCGCTCGCTTGGCAAGTCGACCACGTCGGGCAACACCACCCGCCACGTCAACGCCTCGGGCAAGAGCACCGGGAAGTCGGTGCAGAGCGGTAACACGGTGAAACACTTTGATGCTTCCGGCAAGCAGGTCGGTAAATCCACCATCAATGGCAACACCACGACGCATCGCGACATGAAGGGCAACAAGGTCGGCACCACCAAGGGATAGCGCCGCAGCGAGGTACAGCTTTTTGGCTTTGGTGACAGCTCGTCGGTCGTTTGATCGCTCTTTTTCGTAAACTCGACTTTGCAGATAATGGGGCTGAAATAACCATGCAGCTGCCGTTCAGAGCAAAAAGCTGCTACCAACGATTCGATGTGCGGATCGCCGTGCCTGTGTGCCTCGCGCTCGCCGTCGCCGCGATGTCGGTGGCGACGGCGACGGCGACGCCGACCACGCCAGATGACCTGAGCAGTCTGCGCGAAGCGCTGCGCGAGCATCTGCGCGACCCGAAGTGGTCGCCCGAAGGACGGGCGGCGTTCGTCGTGACCGAGCAGGCGGTCATTGATGACGTGCTGCACCGTGCATTGCGCTACCTTGACCTCTCGCCGCCGATGTCCGCCGCGACCCGGCACAAAGCGGCGCAGAATGCCGTCACCTACTACCGGCTCGCGCTGGGCGAAGGCGCCGGCCTGCGCGCGCTCGAGGCGCGAGTCGCGCAGCGCTTTGCGCATCCCCTCACACAGCTTGACATGACGACGCAGCCAGGGCGCGTGCGCGTGACAGCCGACCTGGGGTGGTTGCCCGGCCCGCTGTCACATCGCGCAGGTGAGGGCTATCACGTGGCGCGTACCGCGGCCAGTTTTGATGGCGCCGCCCCGGCAACCGCGTTGCTCGCGCGGCACTTCCAGGCGCTCCACCGGCAGTATCCGGACGCGTCGAGTATCGAGCTGCGCTTCGGTCACCCCTACTACGGCCGCGTTGCGCGCTACCGCATGATCTACACCAGGAGCCGCGAGTCCACCGCCGCGGCCGCGGTTGGCTGGGTGCGCACCGAGGCGGCACGCGCGGTGGGGCTAGTGCCCCCGTTTGCCGCGCCGGTATTCGCTGACGACTGGGCGCCCTACGTCACCGGGGGCTATTCACTGTTCGAGCGTTGCGACTGGCAAGCGCGGACGCCCGGTCCGTCGCACGACGGCCGCGCCCTGCACTCACCACGGCCAGCGCGCTGCCTGACCGCCGCATCACCCAAGGCGGCCGACCGATGAAACTCCCTCGCGTCAGCGTCGAACGCGCGCTGGCCCAGTTGCGCTGGCGACCCGATGACTTTTTTGAGGAATCGCTGCTGCGGCACATCGTGGCTCACGAGGGCTACTGGCTCGTGCTGCGCGACGGAGAACCGATGCTCGCACCCGACGATGAGCGCGCGCGGCGGCTGGCAGCGGTGTTCACGTCGACTGAGGCGCGCGACGCGTTTCTGCGCGACGAACACATCGCGCCAGCCGACGTGAGCCTTCGCCGCCTGGATGGTCGTGCGTTGTTTGCCACGTTGCGCGAGCGTTCCTACGTCGGCGTGGTGTTCAACTGCGCCGGCCCCGACCCGCCGCTGGCATTCATCATGGCGTTGCTCGAGCGCGCGCAGCCGTTGTGTGATGAACCCCGTGACGCGCGCCCGATCACCGACGCCGAGCGCATTGACTTTGATGCCATGGCCGCCGACGCGTACCCCAACCAACAACCCGGCGATCGCCGCAACGTGGATCGACTGTGGCGAGCGACCTATGCGCTGCCGGCGTGGTTTGCCGTCCTCCACACGCAGCCCGCCAACACGCTGCTGACCCGCCACGACAACGAGCGGCGTTTGTCAGGCTTTCTGTTCACCGATGCGAGACGCGCGGAGCGCTTCATCGACATCAACCAACTCGCCGGACCGCCCGATGCGGCAACGCCGGCCGCCGTCGTCGGGTCGCTCGACGTGGCCACGGTGCTTGAGTGCTCGCGGCGCGGTCGTTTCCCGACACCCGTCGAACGGCTGCACTTCAACTTCGGTGGTCCCGGCTGGTTTTCTCCGGCCGACAACCTCGCGCGACTCTATGATCACCTGCAAACGCACCCGTCGTAGTGGCCGGTCGCCGTCGCTGAGCGGGCTTGCTCACCCCCCATCCGCGCCCTTGCGGCGTGGTCGTCGCGCCCTCACCGGGAGATGACATGACCCTGCTGCCCCGCCTGTTGATCATCGTAACCGCCGCCGCGATCGTGTTCCCGCTCGCGCTCTGGTTGTCCGAAACCGTGCACATGGATTGCCGTCGCAGCAGCGCGAGCCAGTTCGAGTGCACATTTGAAAGCAGTAAGCGCGGCGCGACCCAGCTGCATCAACTCGACGACACGCTGCTGCGCCGCGCCGCGCTCGGCGAACAGTCCATCTACAACACGGTCGACGGCACGACGGACGAGAAGTACTACCTGGAGCTGCGCCTCGCCAACGGCGGCAAGATCACCTCGTCCGACGGCGATCGCGACACGATCCGTACCCACGTCAAGGCCATCAACGCCTTCCTCGACGACCCCGCGCAACGCGACATGCGATTCACCATGAGCAACCGCAACTACCGGCTGGCACTCGCGGCGTTGCTGATGGCCGTGGTCGTGTGGGGGGCGAGTTCGCTGCGCTAGCCGCGGGCAGGACGTGCTCTAGCGCATGAGCGCGGCGCCGCTCCGCCACGCTGGCGCCCACTTGCCGTCAGTCAGTTTGAGCAGCGTTACTGGAGTGGCTAGGCGTTCCCCCGACGCCGAAAACTCGATGCTCCCCGTCACGCCCTTGAATGCAATGGAATGAATTTTGTCCGCAAGACCGGCAGAATTTGTGCTGTTGCCTGCCCGCATCGCCGCGATGAGCACGCGTGTGGCGTCATAGCTCGTCGCTGAATAGGCACTGACATCCAAGCCAAAGCGCCGGCGGTAGCGCTGCTCAAAGTCCTGCGCCGCGTCGCTTCGATCCCAAACCGGATCCGAGCTCGATGCATACACCTCACCAAGCTCCCGCATCGCGCTTACGACTTCCGTCGACATCAGGCCGTCAGAGCCGATAAAGACTGCCTTGCTCCCCTGAGCCCGCAATGCAGCAAACAGATGAACCGCGTCGTCGCCCATCCCGCAGTAAACAACTGCGTCAGCTCCAGATTGCACGATGCGATCAGCAACGGACTTCGGCGACGTTTCAAGGGCAGAATAAGTCGTCGTCAAACGCGGTGACAGCGCGTAGCGGCGTTTGGCCGAGTCCACGACGGGTTCGCACACCACCCTTCCATAGGTTGTTCCGTCCTCAACAACGGCGAACGACGTGCGCTTCAATCCGAGGGCAATGAATTCCGCGATACCTTCGCCCTGCGTGCCGTCATGCCCGACGATCCGGAAAACGCTGGAGAGGCCTTGCTGCGTAAGTCGAGGATTGGACGATGCCGGCGTCACCATGGGAATGCGCGCGCGGTCATACAGCGCTGATGCTGGAATCGAAATTCCCGAATTGAGGTGCCCCACCACGGCGACAACGCCTCGTTCGATGAGGCGGCGCGCTGCGTCCGGGCCAGTCCGGGGGTCGGCGCGATCATCTTCGACGACCAGCTCAAACACGACGTCGGCGCCGTCGAGTTTTATGCCATCGGCGTTGGCCTCGTCGATGGCCATACGCGCGCCGTTCACGATGCCCGCGCCGAGCTCGGCGATCTGGCCGGACGTCGGCGCACCCACGCCGATCTTCACGCGCTGAGGCGATGGCGCGCGGGCCGTCGCAACGCCATCGCTGCGCGTCCCGCTGGCGCATGCCGAAAGCATCACCGCGAGGATCATCATCAACACCGACGGCGGGATGCGTTTCCGACTAAACACTTTGCAACTCCGCCAACGCCGCCTCAACACTCGCCTTGTCCGCCAGGCTCAGGCATTTGACGTCAGGGGCGATGCGCTTGACCATGCCCGCGAGCACTTTGCCGGGGCCGCATTCGATGATGTGGGTGACACCTTGCGCGGCCATCTTTTCGATGGTTTCGATCCAGCGAACCGGCTTGAACAGCTGATCCGCCAGCACCGCGCGAATCGCCGGGGCGTCGCCGGCTACGTCCACCGTGGCGTTGTGAATCACGGCGATTTGGGGTGGCGCCAACTGCGCGGCGTTGAGCGCGCTGGCGAGCGCCTCGGCGGCCGGCCGCATCAGTTCGCAGTGGCTCGGCACGCTCATCGGCAGTAGCAACGCACGCTTGGCACCGGCTTCCTTCGCCAGCACGATGGCCCGCTCGACCGCCGTTTTGTGCCCGCCGATCACGATCTGGCCGGGCGCGTTGAGGTTGCAGCAGGCGACCACTTCGCCCTGCGCCGCTTTGTCGCACACCTCGGCGAGCGGGCCCGGGTCGATCCCCAGCACCGCCGCCATGCCGCCCACGCCGGCGGGCACGGCGTCCTGCATCGCCCGCGAGCGCGCTTTGACCAGTTTCATGGCGGACGCGAAATCCAGCGCCCCGGCAGCCACCAGCGCCGCATATTCGCCGAGACTGTGCCCGGCCACCATGACCGGCTTCGGGCCACCGGCGGCGACCCAGGCGTTCCACACGGCAACGTCGGCCGCGAGCATCGCGGGTTGCGTGTTGGTCGTGACGTTCAAGTCGTCCGCGGGGCCATTGGCAATCAGGGCAGTGATCGGCGCGCCGAGCGCGGCGTCGGCGGCTGCCATCGTGTCGTCGATCTGCGCGAGACCGGCGTAGCCTGCCATCATGCCCACCGACTGCGAGCCCTGCCCCGGAAATACGAATGCGAGTTTCATAGTGATGTCCTGTCCTCCGTGATCGCCACGGGTTCGTGTTTCAGCTCTACCCCGCCAACGACCAGCCGGCGGTCGTTCTGGGCGATTATTACAACGAGTCGACTTCTAAATTTTTTCGCCGGTAACGACCGCTGGCTGGTCGTTACGCCACAAAAGCTGATCACTGCGACTACCAGCGAATCAGCGCGCTGCCCCACGTAAAGCCACCGCCGACGCCGACGGTTTGCACCATGTGCCCGGGACGGATACGACCGTCGCGCACGGCGGTGTCCAGCGCCAATGGAATCGACGCGGCGGACGTGTTGCCCTGCCCCTGCACGGTGACGATGGTTTTTTCCGCCGCCACACCGAGGCGCTTGCCGGTGGCATCGATGATGCGCACGTTGGCCTGATGCGGCACCAGCCAGTCGATGTCGGTGGGCGTCATACCGGCCGTCGCCAGTGTTTCATTGCACACGTCGGCCATCACCTGCACCGCCATCTTGAACACCGCCGGGCCGTCCATGTGCACGTACGGATCGCCCCACACTTGGCCGCCACGCACGTGGCCGGGCACATTGAGGATCGCGCGGCGCGTGCCATCGGCGTGCAGCTTGGTGGCCAGAATGCCCGGCGTCTGCGACGCGCTCAGAACCACCGCGCCCGCACCGTCACCGAACAGCACGCAGGTGGTGCGGTCCTTCCAGTTCAGGATGCGCGAGTAGATTTCAGCGCCAATCACCAGGGCGTTGCGGTATTGCCCGCTGGCCACCATCTTGTCGACGATCGACAGCGCGTACACAAAACCGGAGCACACGGCCTGAATGTCGAACGCGGCGGCATTGCTGGCCCCGAGCTTGTCCTGCACGATGCAGGCCGTGCTCGGAAATATCATGTCTGGCGTCGTCGTTGCCACGACGATCAAATCGATGTCTGCCGCGCTCAGGCCCGCCGCATCCAGCGCGCGACGCGCCGCCTGCACCGCGAGATCGCTGGTCTGCTCGTCGTCCGCAGCGATATGCCGCGACTCGATGCCCGAGCGCGAGCGGATCCATTCGTCGGACGTATCAACGAATTGGGCGAGATCGTGGTTGGTGAGAACCTTGGCGGGCAGATAACTGCCCGTGGCGACAATTTTGCTGAACACAGGGGCGTTGCCGGAAGCGTGCGCCATCAACGCCTTGCCCGCGGCCCCGCGAGGCCCGGCAAGCGCTGCAGCCCATGCCGCAGCGCACAATGCAGACACTGTATCAGCGACCACGAATTTGCGGAAACGCACGCCAACACGGCGCCATCGCGGGTCAACTGCCGGAAAAATCAGCCCGACGCGCTCGCCTGTAGCCCCGTCGCAGGCGCGTGGAGGGTGTGACTACGACGCGGACGCAGAGGCACCCAGATGGGCGACGCGCTCGGTGAGGCCGGCAATCAGGTCGTGCCGGATTTCCTGATAGGCCCGCTCAATGGCGCTGGTGAAGCCGGCGACGTCGGCGCCCCCATGGCTCTTGACCACAATGCCGCGCAGGCCCAGCAAGGTGGCGCCGTTGTGCTCGGAGGGGTCGAGCCGTGCCTTGAAACGTTTCAGCACCGGCATCGCGATCGCCGCGATCAGGCGGGAGCGAAGGTCCCGCGAAAATTCGTCGCGAATGATCTGCGTGATTGCGCTGGCCATCCCCTCAGAAATCTTGAGCGCCACGTTGCCGACGAAGCCATCGCAAACGATCACATCGACCTTGCCACGATAGACGTCGTTGCCCTCGATGTTGCCGACGAAGTTAAGGTCGGTCGCGCGCAACAGGTCGGCAGCGGCCTTGACTTGCTCATTGCCCTTGATGTCTTCTTCGCCGATGTTGAGCAGCGCCACGCTCGGGCGCGGGTTGTCGGTGAGCGCTGAGGCGAGCGCCGAACCCATCACGGCAAATTGGCGCAGATGTTCCGCAGTGCAATCGACGTTCGCACCCAGATCAAGCATGATGGTGCCGCGCCGCTGCTGGCCTTCGCTAGCCGACGTGGCATCGAACGCCGGCATCACGAAGGCGATCGCGGGGCGGTCGATGCCAGGCAGCGTTTTCAGCACGAAACGCGCCGTCGCCATGAGCGCGCCGGTGTTGCCTGCACTCACACACGCGTCGGCATCCCCCTCTTTCACCGCATTGAGAGCGAGGCGCAGCGTTGAGTTTTTCTTGTTTTTGAGCGACAGCGCGGGCGACTCATCCATGCCCACCACTTCGGTGGCGAGCGTGGTGGACACCCGACGGCGCAGCGCGGGGGCGAGGAACTTGTCGACCTGGGCGAGCGAGGCATCCGTGCCGACCAGCAACAGCTCGGCGTCGGGACGTCGCTCCAGAAATCGGGCGGCGGCGGGCAGCGTGACTACCGCACCGTGATCGCCGCCGTCGACGTCAATCGCTATGCGCGCTCGCTGCGCGATGTTCGCCATCAACGTCGAAGGACGTGTTATTCGTCAGCTTTGGTCTGAACGACTTTCTGGCCGCGGTAAAAACCGTTCGGGCTGATGTGGTGGCGACGATGCACTTCTCCCGTCACCGGCTCCACCGCGAGATGCGGCGCGGTGAGGAAATCGTGTGCGCGGTGCATGCCGCGCTTGGACGGGGACTTCTTGTTTTGTTGAACGGCCATGATGTTCTCCTGAAACTAAGGCTAAATTGGTTTGCCTACTACGCAAATTCGTGAACGCGGGGCGCCGGGTTGGCCGCACATTCCGCGCATCTCGGTACATACGGCACCGAGAGCAATAACTCGTCTTCCACCAGTTCGAGCGCCGAGGTCTTCTCCGCAGCCTCAATGCTCTCGAACGACGCTTCCCCTTGCAACTGCTGGTCTTCCCAGGCCTCCAACTCCGCAGTGTCGCGCGCCACGCAAATGGTGGTTTCGCTCTGCACTGGCAGGTCAAACGCCGCGCCGCAGGACTGACAGGTCAGCCCAAGAACGCCCTGCACAGCAACGATCAGGCCCGGTCGCCGCGTCGCACTCCGCGGCGTCGCTGCGACCCACGCACGAACGGCGCCGACTCGTACGTCTTCGCCGGCCACACGCGGCAACTGCTCAGCCGTCAGTTCGCCCTCGATCCGGTACCCCGGACGCGCAAACTGCCCGGCCATTTGCCGAAAATTCCAGTCGGCCAACGCAGCCACACAACGCCCCCAGCCCGTCCAAAGCACGCCGTCGCTGGCCTATCGAGGTCAGGAACGTCGCGTCCAGAAGGACGAAAGCCCATAATTATAGCCAGTTTCGGACCGTCTGACCACATCTTCGGCGCGCCGTCGGGGGACTTCTGATGAAAACTCCTGCTTTCCCGGTGTTCGCGCGGCCGTTTGCTTCGCTCAACGCAACCCATCCCCTCCCCGATGCCCGCCTCACTGATCCTCGCCTCCACTTCCCGCTACCGCCGCGAGCTACTGAACCGGCTTGGGTTACCGTTCGCCGTAGCGAGCCCCGAGGTCGAAGAAATGCAACTCGCTGGCGAATCGCCACTCGCGAACTGCCGCCGCCTGGCGCAGGAGAAAGCCGCGGCGGTCGCGAGCCGTCATCCCTTGGCCGTGGTGATCGGCTCAGACCAGGTGCTCGATCTCGATGGCGAGGCACTGTCGAAGCCGGGCGACTTTGCCACCGCGCTCGCGCAGCTCGAGCGCTGTCAGGGTCGGACCCTCATTTGCTACACGGCGCTGTGCGTGCTTGCGCCGAACCAGCCCGCGCGTACGGACGTGGTGCCGACCGAAATCGTCTATCGCAGCTTGCCGCGCAGCGAACTGATGGCTTATCTGGAGCGCGAGCAGCCGTTCGATGCGGCGGGAGCGGTGAAAGTGGAAACCGCCGGCATCGCCCTGCTGCGGGCGGTACGCAGCGATGACCCGACAGCCATCATCGGTCTGCCGCTGATCCGTCTCGTCGATTTTCTGCGCGACGCGGCGGTGCTGCCATGAGCGAGGCGGCGATGCCACGACCCGCGCCGGGCACGCTCTATCTGGTGCCCAATCTGCTCGGCCTGTCGGCGCCGGATGACGTGCTCCCGACACGAACCCTGACCGTGGCACGTCAGCTCAGCCATTTTGTCGTGGAGACACCCAAGGCGGCGCGCGCGTTTCTCAAGACGGTCGCGCCGGACCGCGCCGTGTCCAGCCTGGAACTGGTCGCCGCCGATCCGGTCGACGCGGCGGACGCGCAGTGCCGCAGCTGGCTTGCCGCCGGCATCGACGTTGGCGTGCTGTCGGACGCCGGCTGCCCCGGCATGGCGGACCCCGGCGCCCATTTTGTGTCGCTCGCGCACGCACTGTCGGCGCCGGTCGTTCCGCTGGTGGGGCCGTCGTCGCTCCTGCTCGGACTCATGGCCAGTGGCCTCGACGGGCAGCATTTCACCTTTCATGGTTACTTGCCGGCCAAGCCGGACGCCCGGGAGGCGGCGCTACGCGAACTGGATCGCCGGGTGCAAACGTCTGGCGCGACGCAGATGTTCATCGAGACGCCGTACCGCAACGACGCCCTGCTCAATGCAATTCTTGCCGTCGCCAGCGCGCGTACCGTCGTTTGCGCTGCGCAAGCGCTTTCGACTGCCGATGAGTGCGTGATCAGCAAGCCGCGCGGGCAGTGGACGCCGGATGACCGAGCCCGCCTGGCGGTGAAGCAACCCACGTTGTTCCTGCTCGGCAAAGCACAGTGACGCCACCGGCCTGCCTGTCCGCGTCAGCGCGCTGACGGTGCATTGACGATTGGCAATCCGTGTTGACGACATCGCTTTGACCAGCGGGCGTCGCGGCGCAGGGCGTCGAACGTTGGGTCGACACCGGCGCACACGAAATTGAAATCGGGCTCGGTGGCGCTGCGTTCCAGCCAGTCGAACGCGAGGTCGATTTCGCCGCGACGCGCATGCACCATGGCAAAGAGGTAGGGCGACACGTAGCAGTTCGTCGCCATGCGCTGCAGTTCCGCGAGCGCTGCATCGGCCCGCTCGTGCTCGCCCAGCAGCGAGCGCGCCTGTGCCAGCCCCGCCCAGCCAATGGGATGCGCCGGCGCTCGCTGCAACGCCTCCTCGTAAGACGCAACGGCAGCGGCGGGGCTGCCCGCCGCCAGGTGCGCTGCGCCAATCAGGGTCACCGCGATGAGATTGCCGGGGCTCGCCTCGAGCAGACGCTTCCAGTGCCCGATGGCGGTCGCGTAGTCACGGCGGTAATAATGCAGAAGGCCAGTCTGCACACGCACTTGCACGTCGAGTGGGTCAAGCAACGCAGCGAGGTCATAGGCCACGGCGGCGCTGTCAAACTCAGCTCGCAGCATCAGCGCGAAGGCGTATGCGTGGTACAGCCCGGAATGATTGGGAGCGCGCTGCAAACCCAGGACAAAGTGCGTCCGCGCAGCAGGCCAGTCATGATCGAAAAGAAATGCGACTTGCGCCAGTACACAGCGCGCATCGCCATCGTCCGGCGCCAGACTCACCCCCAGTTCAGCGGCTACACGCGCTCTCGGCAATGCCTCGCGCACCGGCAGCGCGATCATGCCTGCCAGCGCCAGCAGTGACCGCGCAATGCCCGTATGCGCCTCGACGGCCTGCGGCTCGCGCTCCGCCAGGGATTCGAACAGGGTAAGCGCGGTACGGTAGCCATCAAGCGAGCGTTGCCGGAACGCCAGCCGCGCGCGGTCAAACAAATCGCGCGACGCGGTGTTGACGAATCGTCGCCCGTCCACGGCCGACGCCTGAAGTAGCGGCCAGCCAGCGACGACGCCAAATCGCAGGAGCAGCAACGTCGCGTGCGCGACGTGCTGCTGAAGCGCGTCTGTGTGCCCGTCGAATCGATTGCACAACACGTGGCGCTCGCCACCGGCCGTTGAATCGCCCGATCCCAGTCGCAGGGCGATCGTCGAACCGTCCGGCTCGGTCGCAACATGAACCTGCGCTTCGGCGCGACCACGCGCTGTGGCGTCGACCAGCTGCAATCCTGAAATCGAATCAATCGCGGCGCGAAACGCGCTCAGAAATCGGCGCCTGGGTTCGTCGACGGAAACGGACGATACGTCGGCAACGTGCACGCCAACGCGCGGCGGGCCGGCCAGCGACGCGGGTGATGCGGGTGATGCGGCCCATGTGAGGGCCGGCACATAGCGGCCCGCCGGCAGCGAGATTCGCAGCACAGCATGCCGCCCCTCCTCCGCATAGTAATGCCGCAGGCGCTGCCGTAGCCGACGCGCCTCGACGCGCACAATGCTGTCCAGGGCCGGGTCAAAGCGATCCGGCGGGCGACCAAAGACGGTCACCCCAAGCGTAATCTCGCGCAACTCGTGCGCTTTGCCGCTCAGCTGCTGCTCAACCAGATGACGCAGGAAGCGACGGTGGCGTGCCGAGTGGGCAAACGCTGCACTGCCTTCAATCTCGGCGAGCGCTACCCGCACCGCGCGGGCGTCCACGACTTCCGTTGATGACCGAGCCTGCTGCGTCATTGGCGTTGATCCACTGGCGAGATGTCACTGTTTTGTCACCTCGTTTCCATTGTCGCAGCATTTTGCACCGCCCATAATGGGTTGACGATGCGCCACGCGTCGCTGCAACACGGGAATGACTATGGGTATCGCGACGGCAATTCGCTGGATGGGCGGTCTTCTGCTGGCCTTGGCGGGGCAGCTGGCGCTTCTGTCACCGGCCCAGGCAGATCCAGCCGACGCCGCCGATCCGCGCGTTATTGCCCTCGCCAGCAGCCTCGGGAACAACCCCTCGGCGCTTTTCCAGCACGTCCGCGACCACATCGGCATCGAGGTCTACGCCGGCAGCCTGCGCGGTGCGCGCGGCGTGCTCGCGAGCAAGGCCGGCAACTCCCTGGACCGTGCCAGCCTGTTGATCGCGCTGCTGAAAGCGGCCAATCCTGCCATCGAAGCGCGCTACGTGCAGGGCACCCTGGCCGCGACCGACGCCAACACCCTGCTGGACCAAATGTTCGGCTCGCCGCGTCGCATTCTGGGCTGCGACAACCCGGCGCCCGGATCCAACTACAGCGACGTGTTCGCCGAGGTGTCGCAGCACTACTGGGTTGAGTACCGCATCGGAAGCGCGGGATCGTTCACGGCGCTGGATACCGCGTTCCCCACCGCGGTCGCCGGGCAAACATTCGCCCCCAGCGCCCAGGTGTTCACCAGCATCGCAAGCAACCTGCGGCATCAGACACGCATTCGCGTCGAGGCGGAAACCTACTCCCAGGCCAGTGCCATGTTTGGTTTTGGCCTGGGTACCACGACTGTCCTCGACCGCTCATTCGACAGCGCCGATCTGGTCGACAAACCCATCTCGATCAGCCACTTTGTCAATGCGTTCTCACCGCCGTCGCTCGCTATCGGCGCTACACAGAACACGTACACCCCGTACCTCACCGTCGGCGATAGTCGTGCCGACGTGGCATCGTATGAGGTGATCCGGGGCAGTGACTATTTCGAGATGCAGACCAACTTTCCGCTGGGCAGCATTTTCGTTACCGGTGTATTCGTCACCATCGACATCACCGATGCCAACGGCCAGACGCAGTCGTTTCGGCGCACGATGTACGATCGCATCGGCTTCGTAACGCGCGCGCAAGGCGGCGCAGTCAGCGTCGACCCCCAAAGTTTCACCCGGCCGGTACTCGGCGAGCTTGACGTCATGACGTTGGCGGTGAGCCCGTCGCGACAGGCGCTCGATGACTTTGCCGCGCGCAAGACCCGCATGCAGACGCTGCAGACTCAACTCGCCGCGCTGCAGCCGATGGTGACCGCGCTGCCACCGGTCAACCTGCGCGACGCCGCCCAGAATGCGATTGCACGCAACGCCATCAACCTCAATCGCTATGCACTCATCGCTGCGAACGAAATCGCAGCGGCGAGTTTCCTCGGCTCGGCCGATCGCAGTACCGACGAACACGCACTACGCACGCTGACCCGGGCCTACATCGCCTCGCCACGAATCACGATCGCGCAGTCAAAGGTGAAGTCGAATGCACTTGCCCTGTCGTTAGACATCCGCAAAAACGACCTGCGCGTGCTGTCGCTACCCGGCATCGCTGCGGCCAACACCCGGACGTTCGAGAATGTTCGCGGCATGGCGGAATCCATGGCCGAAGGCGAGGTGCTCAGTCAACTCACGGGTGAACCGAATCGCTCCATCTCGGCGGTCTTTGCTGCCATCACCGACGGTTCACGCTACCTGCCGATCACCGGCGAAAACGTCGGCGCGACCCATTCGCTGAATCTGTCGGCCGAAGCAAGGCTGCGCATTCAGGACGCTGTGCGGGCCGGCCGCACGGTGCTCGCACCGCTGGATCCGGTCATCGTGGCAGGCACACCGGTGCACGCGTGGATCGAGACGATCCCGGCCACTGGCTACACCATCAGCAGCATGGAGGACGGTTCGCACGGTGCGTTCGTCGAATACCTGTTTGCACTGATGGGCGTTTCGTTCTCGTCGTTCGAGGACCTGCAGGCACAGTTCATTGGTCGCGTCAGTGCCATTGGCGTGTTTGGTGTGGCACTGATGAGCGCGACCCTGCAATCGGTCGCCAATGGTGACGCCTTCGCCAACATCGGCAGCAACGTGAATGCCACCCTGCGCTCGAGCATCAAAGGCGCGCTGACTGCGATCATGGCCGAACTGGAGCTGGCCGAGCTACTGCAAATCAAGTTTGAGGGGGGTGGCGGCGTGGTCAAGAACATGGTGAGCGGCCTGCTTGCCGGGTTGGAAGACATGCAGAAGGCGTTTGCCGGCGAAGGTGGCGACCCACCGCTGCCCTCGACGCTGTTCTCGTCAGCCATTCCGCCGCTGCCGCCCAGCCAGACGCCCGGCGTCATTCCCGGCCTGTCGCTTTCCGCCGCGCTGGATGCGCGCTTCTCGGTGCCTTATGCCGGCGCCGAATTCGCGTCGGTTTATCTCGTTCGTGCGGTCAACACCGGCCCGTTGACCGATACCTTCCGCTTCTCCGCTGGCGGCAGCGCCGCTGGCATGAACATGCAGGATCCCTACTACGTTCTGCCCGCCGTGAAAATTGGTCCCGGTGCCGCATTCGAGTTCCATGCCTGCATGAAACCGCAAACCGGAATCGGTGCGAGCGGTGCCGGTGTCCCCTTCACCATCAGCGGCGCGAGCACCACCGCACCCGCGGTGACCGCATCGACCAGCGGCATCTTCGCCGTGTCCGCCACCACCGCGCTTGCGATGCGCGTCGCGCCGGGACCGGACACCGCATTGCCCGGCGCATCCCGAAATCTGACCTTGACCCTGGATTCGCTCGGCAACGCAACGACGCACGTGACGTTGTCCATGACGACCACCCCCGGCCTCTCGGTCACCGGACTGCCGGCCTCGGTCACGCTCGCCGCCGGCGAGAGCCGTTCGCTGCCGCTGGTCGCGTCCGTCAGCGCCAGCGCGGCGCCGGGCAGCGACCTGTCACTGATGATCCAAGGTGACTTCGGTGCCGCGCAGCCGGTGCGCGCGAACTGGACAACCACGATCACGGCGGCTGTCGCGCAGTGTGTCGCACCGGCCAGCCTTGCAGCGGCTCGCATCGGTCGGCAATCTCTCGCTGCCCTGCTCGCGTCCTTGACTTCGCAAATCGGCCAACTCGCTGCCCAGCCGGGATCCGCGGAATTGCGGCAGGCGGTCGTCGCGAGCCTCGACAACCTGCAAACGCAGCTCAATGCGCCGTTCGTCGCGCCGCTCGCCACCGGCTTCGCCAGCGCGCAAGCGACCGTCGCAAGTGCCAACGCCGGCGCGATGGGGGCCGCGCTCACCGCCCTCGACGGGCAGTTCTGCCTGCTTCGCGATGCGCTGAATGCTGCGTACAACGGGGCGTTTCGCGTCGCGCTCACACCCGCGGTCACCACGGCGCTGCCGAACAGCAGCACGCAAGTGGACATCACGATTTACAACGACACGGCCTGGCCGCGCGTGATGCTGCTCGGCGTGACCGGCGTTGCGCCTGGCAACACTGCAACGTTTAACGCAACCCGCGTCACGGTGCCCGCCAACTACCGCACCAACGGCCACCTGTCACCGCTCAGTTTCGTGACGTTCGCCAACAACGGTACGGCGCAACCGTTCCAGTATCAGATTACCGTCACCCCCGAGGACGATCCAGCCAGTGCTCGCAGTTTCAGCGGGCAGCTCACCGTGCGTCCGGAAATTGTTCGCATCGTGTCGGTCACACCGGCCCCCGCCTACGCCAGCGCCGGCGCCAGTTTCACACCGGGCACACGAGTACTGCTTGCTGTCAATGAAGCCAAGACGATCGGCCTGCGCTACAGGGTTCGCAATCGCAACAACGTGCTCACGTACAGCTCGCCGCGCCTTGACGTCACGTTCGCGAGTGGTGACAGCATCAAGGACGTGACGCTTGGCAGCTTCCCCACCACGGGCTACAGCGATGGCGTCTACCGCATCGACGTCGCCGCGTACGACGCCACTGACTCGCTGATCCCGGGTGCCGCCGGCAGTGGCAACATCGTCGTCGGTCAGCCGTTCTCGGCAACGCTCACTGTCAGCCCGAACACATTGCCACCCGGCGACAGCATGGTGAATGTGTCGCTGGCGCTGGACCGCAGCCTGATCGCACAACCCAACCTGCAATTGCGCAGCACGCTGGCGCTGACCAACGGCGCCACCACGGTCGCCAAGCATGGCAACCACCTCTTCGCCTGCCAGAACGACAAGGTCAGCATCATCAATGTCAGCAACCCGTCGGCGCCGACGCTCTCCGGGAGTTTTGCCAGCGGCTTCCTCGGCAACGGCTACCAAAACGTTCAATGTTCGACGCTCAACGACAAACTCTATGTGGGTTACGACCGCGGAATCACCGTTGACACCAGCGCCACCCGCAAGATCGCGATCTACGATGTCGGCGGCGCCAACGCAACCAATCCGGCGCTGTTGACAGCGACGCCGCTCGACACCGGCAAGCGCTTTGGCAACAAGTTCACGTTCGCCGGATCGTTCGCTTACATGCCGACGTCGATCTACTACTACAACCCGTTCTCCCAGTTCATTTTTGAACAGCATGGCAACCTGCTGAAATTCGATTTCAGCAACGCAGCCAATCCCGTGATTGCCGGGGAGTTGTTCCATGCCTTCACCCCGCCCGCAACGCCGCTCGACAATCAGCCGGATGCCGGTGGACCGCATCTCGCCTATGGCTTCGCGCTAGCGTCGACAACGCGTGGCGTGCTGGCTACAACAACGTCTACCGACGGCAACTTCGCAGCCGGGGTGGGCCGCCTGAATGCCGTCGACCTGAGTGGTCTTGACAACAACTGCCCTGGCGCCAGCAACCCGTGCATCCTGGCGTCCGTCGATGTGCCGCAAGCCAGGCTGCTGATCGGGGTCGGCGTGCAAGGCGCATCAGCCGTTGCTACCGGCGATACGCAGGGTTTCTACGACGCGTTTAGCGGGCTCACTGGCAACCTGACGCTGACTGCATTTGACCTCAGCAATCCTGCCGCGCCCTCGCTCGTCAGCACGCTCGTGAGCACGTTGGTCCATAACGAACCGTCCAGTTGCAACGCTGCCGCGCGCAAGGGAATCACCCGGATGGTCACCCTGACCAACAACTACTACGCGATCGGGGCCTACAACGCGGCGGCATGCAGCTGGGTGCTGGCCCTGATCGACGCGAACACGCCCTCGCAGCTGCGCGTGATTCCGTATGACGTGCCAGACAGCATCCGCGATTTTGTGCTCGATGGCAACCTGCTCTACGCCGTCACTGCCAGCTCGGTGCTGGTGTTTGACTACACCAGCATCATCGGCCCGGCTGTCACCGCGTCGGTGATCGTGCCGAAGGGCACGGGCGTGGCGCTGGTGCCGGGTTCCTTCAATGTCGCGCCCACCACCGTTACCTCCACGCCCAGCAGTGATACCTACACCTGGCAGCAACCCGCCGTGTCGCCGCTGACCTGGCAGGCCAACGTGACGACCATGCAACCGGGCAGCAGCCGCAACATCGTGGATGGCGGCAACGTGGCCTTCACGTTGCCGGCGCTGGGTTCAGGCACCCTGCCGCTGCCTCCGGCGGTCGTCACCTCGGGTCACGTGATCTCGCTGGCACCGACAGAGTCACCACTCATCCAGGTGGGCACACCGACCAGCTTCACGATTACCGTCAACAATCCGTCACCCCATGTCGCCGTCAACTACACGTTGTCCGTGGAAGGCGTGCCCGCGAGCTGGGTCAAAGCGCTGCCGTCGGCGGTGAATGTGCCCGCGGGATCGTCCGCCACCACAAGCTTGACCGTTCAGACCCCAATCGCGGCAGGCAGCGGTCGATTCCCGTTCCGCGTCGTGGCGAGCACCGGGGCGACGAGCGATTCGGCCTACGGCGCCATCAATAGCTACTACCCGGCCAACACAGGCACTGAAACCACAGCGATCGTCACCAGTTCGCTGGTGACGGTGACGCCGAGCCCGGCAACGGCTGCGCGGGGCGGTACGACGGCGATCCGCGTGCGTGTTGCCAACACCGGCACGGTCATCGAGCGCTACGGGCTCGTGCCCACCAGCTACCCGAATAGCTGGGCAATCACGGTCGACCCGGCACAGGTCGACGTTGCGCCAGGCCAGGCGACAGACTTCATCGTGGCCGTTTCGCTGCCCGCGAACGCGAGCCTCGGAAGTCAGAACGTGGTCGTCAACCTGTTTGCCAACGCATTCTCCAACCGCGGCGCGATCACCCTTCCCGTCAACGTCGTCGGCAACGGCGTCACGGTGGCAATCAGCCCGTCGATTGGCACGTCAAGTACGCCCTATGTCGCGACGGTGACCAACCTCGGCCCGAGCAGCGACACGTTTGACCTGGCGCCGCTCGGACCGCTTGGGCCTACCGTCGCCGCGGGCGCGAGCAGCGTCACGCTCGCGGCGGGCGCCTCGACCACGGTGAACCTGGCGGTGGGCGACGCGGCAGCGTTTTCCCGACCGGGCAACAACCGCTTCGACCTGCGCGCGACGTCGCGCACAGAGGCCGGCGCGAACGCCACAGCGAGTGCAACCGTGAACGTGCCGCAGCGACTCGCGGTGTCAATCACCGGCCAGCCAGCCAGCAACGCGGCGCCGGCGACGTTACCTGCCACCCGCACCGTGCGGGCCGTGATCACCAACCTGGGCAACGTCACCGATTCGTTCAATGTCAGCATTTCGGGCACGACCGGCCCGGTCACGGCGCAACTCGTGAACGCCGCAGGCAACAACGTCGGCGCCATCGGTCCGCTCTCCGCGTCGGCCTTCAGCAGCCTTGCCCTGCAGGTGATCGCATCCATCAACGGCAGCGCACCCGCCAGCGTCACGGTGCGAGCGACCTCCACAACGGACAGCAATGTCACCGCCACGGGCGTCATCCTGTTCAACGTTGCACCGACCTGTAGCCTGGACATCGACGGCGACGGCGCGGTGATGGCCACAACCGATGGCCTGCTGATCCTGCGCAATCTGTTGCAACTGAGTGGCGACGCGCTCCTTGGCAGCGCCTACAACCCCGCCGGCACGTACGGCAACCTGGCGGACATCAGCGATCGACTGGGTGTGCTGAACAGCAACGGCTGGCTCGACCTCGACGGCAATGGCACACGCGACACCGCCACCGACGGACTGCTGCTGCTGCGGGCCCTGCTCGGATTCACCGGGACCGCGGTGACCGAGAACGCGATCGGCACGCCGCCCCGCACACGAAGCGAATGGGCCGAAATCAGGAACTACCTCAACACCACCTGCAACCTCGGATTGCCCTGAAGCACCATCGCCGCGGGCTCGTGCAGCATTTCCCACAGGTGCGTCGCCGATAGAATCGCTCGCTGCACTGCCGCCCGGGTGGTGAAACTGGTAGACACAGCGGACTTAAAATCCGCCGCTTTCCTGAATAAGGGGCGTACGGGTTCGATCCCCGTTCCGGGCACCATATAGACGTTTAAAGACTTCCAGCAACGTCTAATTAACCAAGTAAATCAAAGGTTTAAGGACGCTTCGGCGTCCTTAGTCGTCTTTGGGCGTCCGCTTGAAGCCGGGGGCACATGGGGGCACAATTGGGGGCATCGGGCAAGTGCCCCCAGAAATGTGCCCCCAGATGCTGACCGATACCGCCCTTCGCAAGCTGAAGCCCACCGACAAGACCGCACGGCTGTTCGACGCCCACGGCCTCTACCTGGAAGTCACCCCCGCTGGCGGGCGCTACTGGCGCATGAAGTACCGCTTCGGCGGCAAGGAAAAGCGGCTGGCGCTGGGGGTGTATCCCGCCGTCACGCTGGCGAAGGCCCGCGCCGACACCCTCGCCGCCCGCGAGCTGATCGCGGCCGGCACTGACCCCAGCGAATCCCGCAAGACAGAAAAGCAGCGCGCCGCTGGTGTTGACTCGTTCGAGGCGGTCGCCCGCGAGTGGCACACCAAATTCGCCCCGCAGTGGTCCGCCACGCATGCCAACAAACTGATCCGGCGCCTTGAACTGCATGTGTTCCCGTCCATCGGCCGCAAGCCGGTGGCCGAACTGACCGCCGCCGACGTGCTGCCCTTGCTGCGCAAGCCCGAAGAGCGGGGCGAGCTCGACACCGCGCACGGCGTCCGCGTGGTGGTCGGGCAGGTCTGCCGCTACGCCGTGGCCACGGGTCGTGCTGCGAACGATCCGACACCCGCGCTACGGGGCGCCATTCAGGCGAACAAGGCCGCGCACATGGCCGCGCTGACCGATCCGCGCGACGTGGGCGCCTTGATGCGGGCGATTGCCGACTACAACGGCGGGCCGATTGTGCGCACTGCCCTGCTGGTGTCCGCCCTGACCTTTCAACGCCCCGGCAACGTGCGGGCGATGGAGTGGAGCGAGGTCAATCTCGACGCGGGCCTGTGGACGATCCCGGCTGCGAAGATGAAGCGGGTCAAGACGGAGAAAGAGAACGGCGCCCCGCACTTGGTGCCCCTGTCCGCCCAGGCGGTCGCCGCGCTGCGGGCGCTGCATGCCGTCACCGGGCATGGTCGCCTGGTGTTCCCCGGCGAGCGCTCGCATGATCGGCCAATCAGCGAGAACACCGTCACGACGGCGTTGCGGTCAATGGGCTACGCCCGCGACCAGATGGTCGCCCACGGCTTCCGGGCGATGGCGCGCACGCTGTTGGATGAAGTGCTGGAAGAACCGGTGGCCGTGATCGAGGCGCAGCTCGCGCACAAGGTCCGCGACGCGCTGGGCAACGCCTACAACCGCACCAGCCACATTGAGCAACGGCGCGGCATGATGCAGCGCTGGGCGGACTATCTCGACAAGCTCGCGGCCGGGTGTGAAGTGATCGCCTTCCCGGTCAAGGCGGCGTAGAACACCGCGAAGCCCTGACGCGGATCATTCAGGGCACAAGGCGACGGGTGCGGCGCTCGAACCGCTGCACCCGTCTGACCACACTGCAAAGGACCTTGCAACATGGCTACAGCACAGGATACCAAGAACGAAGGGGGCGCCTTGCCACGCCTCACGGATGAGCTGACACACGAAATCTACACAGTCGCAGCCTTGATCGCGGCGGCGCGCTCGCAATTGTTCGAAGAAGAAAACTCGGCAGCGCCGTCGCGTGACTTCGACAAAATTAGCCGGGTGTTGGACGTGGCCGAAGGCCGCCTGATCGCTATCGCTGAACCGACAGGGGGCGCACAGTGAACGCGCCTGCTGCTGCCGGTGCTCACTCCCCCGAGCGGTCGTATCTCGAATACGCGTGCTCCGTGATGGACAAGGTGTACGACGTCAGGGCGCTGGTCGAAGCTGCGAGGAGTCGCCTTGATATGTTCGAGCACTGCGATACAGATGAACTTGTCGACGTTGATCGCGTGTTGCGGATCGCATCTGCTGAGCTACATGGGATCGCGCTGCGACTGGACGAGAAGTCGTACACCTACACGCTGAAAGGTGCACCGCCAAACGCTCCGGCGAGTGGCGGGGCCTGACTTGCTGCAGGCGCATTGCATGCATTGGTCGGTCGCATTGCGCCCGTAGTTTTCTCCGCACCTAGCCCGACGGGGCGAAAACCGGGCAACCCTTCCCGGCTGGTGCGCATCGCGCAAATAGTCTCATTTTTCCCCTATTTTTGAGACAAGCCCATTCCGACACTGTCCGCACGCGTCCGACAGCGTACGTCGTTGCGAATAGTCTCAGCTTTGCCTTAACTTGAGACAACCCAATTCCGACACTGTCCGGGTGCGTCCGTTAGAGCACGCCTACACCTATGAGGACAAACCATGCAACACAGTGTCAACTCTTCCAACTCGCTGCCCAGTGAAGGGCTCGCCAAACTGCCCGCCGTCATGTCGGCGACGGGCCTTTCCCGTTCCACCCTGTACGCTCGCATCAAGCTGGGCGAGTTCCCGGCCCCGGTAAAGCTGGGCGACCGTGCTGTCGCCTGGCCTGTGGAGTCTGTCCGGGCTTGGATCGCGGCCCGGATCGAGGCCGCGAACGATGCGCCGAACGCGGGTAAGGCGGGCGCGCAATGATCGCGAAAGCTGGCGACACGTCGCACACGCTGCCAACACGCCAACAAAAGCAAGAAATCGAGGCAGCAAGCGGGTTTGCGGGCAACAGCGACCGCCAACACAACCGCCAACAAACGGGGAATACCGCTAACAGCACTGCTAACAGAGAGTGATTTTCATGACTAGCACTCTCTCGTTGGTTCACAGTTCCCCGGTCGCTGCTGTCTCAGACCGGCATCCGCCGCGCATTGGTATTGCGCGCCCGCGCCCCGCCCCCGCCGCGCTGAACGAAACACACAACCCAGCCGCGAACCGCGCCTTCATGGCCGCGATCCGCGAGCAATCCCGGCTGATCCGCTGGGAGGCTCGCTTTCTTGCTCGCCACGCGGCGGACCTGAGCCGCTTTGCCGAAGTCGCCCAGGTGTACGACGTGGCACTGTGGCACGCTTCCAACAAACCGGCGCGGCACTGGGCGCACACGGGCCCGATCCGTGCTCGCGAAACCGTGCTGCATGACGCGGGGCCTTTCGACTTTCGGGGCGCACAGTGGATATGGCGCCTTGTGGAGCGCGCGAAGCCGGCCGGCTTGTGGCTGGAAGTGCGAGGCGACTACACGCCGACTCTGCCCGTGATCGTGCGTATGCCGTGGAGCGTGAACGATGCGGCCGCCTGACCTGAACCAATGCCGGGCGATGCTGGCATGCATTCCGGCGGACCTTGATCGCGACGCCTGGGTGCGCATCGGCATGGCGCTGCACTCGGAATACCCCGGCCCCGATGGCTTCGCGCTGTTCGACGAGTGGAGCGCGCGCGGCAACGACTACGACAAGCGGGCCGCGCGCAGCACTTGGAAGAGCTTCAAGCATCGGCCCGGTGGCTACACCATAGCCACACTGATCGAGGAAGCGAAGCGCCACGGCTACACACTCGACCGCGACGCGCCACCGCCAGACCCCGCCGAAGAAGCACGGCGCCGGGCCGAACGCGAGCAACGCGAAAAGGATGCAGCGAAGCGTATGGCGGACGCACAGCAACGCGCCCGCCGCGAGGCGGAAACCGCCCTACGCAACGCGAGCGACACCGGGACGAGCCAATACCTATCCCGCAAGCGTTGCAGCGCCTACGGCGTGAAATTCGACGATGGCGCTCTGCTGGTGCCAATGCGCGACCAGGCGGGCGAGCTGTGGAACGTGCAGCGCATCGCGCCCGACGGCAGCAAGCGGTTTTTGCCCGGTGGCCGCAAGTCCGGCCTGTGGCATTGGGTCGGCCCGGCACTCGCCGCGCCCGATGCCCCGCTGCTGATCGCCGAAGGCTACGCCACCGCCGCGAGCTTGCACGAGGCGACCGGCTACCCGTGCGCGGTCGCGTTCGATTGCGGCAACCTGCTCCCGGTGGCGAAGGCACTGCGGGCGCTGCACCCGAAGGCGGGCATTGTGCTGTGCGCTGACGATGACGCGAACGACAAGACCAAGCACGCCGACGGCAGCAACCCCGGCAAGGCCAAAGGAGAGAAGGCCGCGCAGGCCGTGGGCGGCGTGGTCGCGTTGCCCGCTGGCTTGCCCGACGGCTTGACCGACTTCAACGACCTGGCGCAATCGGCTGGGCTCGACAGTGTGCGCGAATGCGTGGCCGCCGTGCTGCCACCCGCGCCACCGCCCGCAACGACCGCAGCGCCCGCCTTGATCGAAGGTGACCGCTTCACCGTTGACGACAACGGCGTGACCTTCAACGACTACGACGCCAAGAGCAAACGAGCCTATCCGGTGCGCGTGTGCCCGCCGCTTTGGGTGCGCGCCCGCACCCGCACCGGCGATGGCACCGAATGGGGCTATCTGCTCGCCTTCCGTGATCCGCAAGGGCACAGCAAGGAATGGGTGTTGCCGGCCCGCATGCTCGCCGGGGACGGCACCGAGTACCGCGCGCAGCTTGCGTCGCTGGGCTTCGAACCGCCGCAAATGGCCCGCGAGCGCCGCCTGTTGACTGAATACATCATGACCCGGCCAATTGACACTTTCGCGCGCATCGTGCGCCGCATGGGCTGGCACGATGACCGCCGCGCCTACGTGCTGCCACATGGTGTGATTCAGGCGGACGCGAGCGAGCCCTACCACCTGGCAAACGACGGCGAACCGGATACCGGATTCAAGCGGCGGGGCACGCTCGCAAAGTGGCGCGACGAGGTGGCCGCACTCGCTGCCGGCAATTCGCGTCTGGTGTTCGCCATAGGTTGCGCCTTCGCGGGTGCGCTGCTGGAACCGTCACAGCAAATGGGCGGGGGCTTTCACTTTCGTGGCGGCACCACGGAGGGCAAGACATCGGCGCTGCGTGTGGCCGCGTCGGTCTGGGGTGCGCCCGCGTTTGTGCAAACGTGGCGCGCGACGGACAGCGCGCTCGAATGGGTGTGCGCATCGCGTTGCGATAGCTTCCTGCCACTCGACGAGCTGAAGGAGATCGAGGCCACCAAGATTGGGCAGTGCGCCTACATGATCGCGAACGGATCGGGCAAGGCGCGCAGCAACCAGGGCGGGGCGAACCGGCACCGGCACGAATGGCGCGTGCTGTTTCTCTCGACCGGCGAAATCAGCGTGCAGGACCACATCCGCGAAGGCAACGGCAAGACACACGCCGGGCAGGAAGTGCGCGTGCCTGACATTCCGTCGAACGCTGGCGCTGGCCACGGCATCTTCGAAGCGCTGCACGGGCAAGCCGACGGCAAGGCGTTTGCCGAGCGGTTGAACGAGCGCACCCGCGAACACTACGGCGAGGCCGGGCCCGAGTTCGTCAAGCAACTGAGCGAGCACGCGGCGAAGCTGGGCGACGTGGTGCGGGATCGTGTTCGCGACGTGGTGCGCGAATGGGACGTGCAGGGCGCCGCCGAAGTGCACCGCGCTGCGGATCGCTTCGCGCTGGTGGCCGTCGCGGGTGAGATGGCATCCGGCATGGGCCTGACCGGCTGGCGCCACGGCGAAGCGAAGGCAGCGGCATACGCGTGCTTCATCGCCTGGTGTGACGAGCGCGGCGGCTTCGGATCGCGAGACGATATGGAAACACTCGCCCATGTGCGGCGCCTGATCGCCAGCAACGGGCGGGGGCGCTATGTCCCATGGGAACGCGCCAACGACACGCGCGCCCCAAACGTACCGAACGCGCTGGGCTGGCGACGCAAACTCAGCGTGACAGGCGCAGCAATCGAGAACGACGACTTCAACGCCACGGGCGATGACGGCCGCGAAGTGGAGTTCGTGCACTCGCGTGACGTGTTCCGGCAAGAGTTCTGCCAAGGGCGCGACGAAAAGCGAGTGCTTGACCTGCTGAAGAAGGCGGGGCATCTACGCCACAACCATGCACGTAACACGCTCGCCGTGCGACTGCCCGGCATGGCGGACAACAAGCTCGCACAATGCGTCGTCATCAAAGCGTCGATTCTGTCTGACGACGGCGAGGCAGCGGCATGACCGTGGCCCCGTTCCTGTTGGCACTTTCGCGTGACCGCCAACAGAATAGGACTGAACCGCTAACAGCGGCAAGCCTTGCCGCATGCGGGTTGCGGCGTTCTGTTAGCACTGTTAGCGGTGTTAGCACGGCTTTTTTTGGCTGGGCAATTCGCACGACATCGGCCGGCGCGCGAGGCGGGCGCGTGGTGCGGCAATCCTTCGCGCCGCTGGAAGCTGCTGCACGTCACCGGATGAAACACCACACACAAGGGAGAGCCCCGCCGAATTGTCGCGGGTCCTTCCGGGCGATTCCTCACACGGGGCGAAACGAGCGCGAACAAGCGCCAGCGACTGCCCCGGCAATTTGTTCACAGAAAGGGTTACAGAGATGGCACAAGCGGAAATGATGACGATGGCGGCCTATGCTCGCCGCCGGGGTGTGAGTCGCAACGCAGTGGCACGGGCTGTGCGTGACGGGCGAATCGTCCTGATCGGCGGAAAGCTCGATGCCGCAATTGCGGATGCGCAATGGAGCAAGAACACTCGCCCCCGCGCTGGCAACACCAAGGACACTTCAGCAATCAACGACGGCGAGTCACGCTATGCCACTGCCCGCGCAGATCGCGAACAGTCGGAAGCGGCCCTGTCCGCGCTGCGGTTGCGTGAGACGGAAGGCAACCTGATCAATCGCGAAGGCGTGGAGATGGCTATCGAGACAGGCTTTCGCATGATCCGCGACGCGATGATGACCGTGCCCGAACGCATGGCACTCGACGCCACCACACAAGCGAAGATGCGCGAGGCAATCCGCGCCGCACTCGACGATGCGAGCAAAGCTGTCGCGTCGGCCATGATGCCAAGCCACGCGCAACCGGTGGCCGCTGGGGGCTAAGTGAAGCGCGAAATATCACGGGTCCTTCCGGGCGACTCCTCACACGGGGCGAAACGAGCGCGACCGCTGGCTAGTTTCAAAACCTTCATGGAGGGGTTAAGTGGACACGACCCGTGCGGGTTGGTTGGACAAGCGCGAGAAATTGGGGGCACATTTGGGGGCACATCGGAAAGCGAATCGCCGGCAAATGGCTTTCAGACGTTGCTTTTACGCAACATTCGATCCCCGTTCCGGCACCAAGCACGCCACCCAATTGACGGTCTCGCACCCGAGGACCGCGATTCAGCTTTTCGCGCCAGTGCACGTCGATGTGGACCTCAGCGCGCGAATTCGTTCGAAGTCGACTTTTCACAAATTCGCGCTGTGATCATCCAGCAGCGGTCGTTGGGTACGAAAAGCTGTTGGTCGTCAACCCGAAGGCGTGCTCGCGCTGTCCTCGGCCAGGTTGGTGATCATGGCGAGCAGCACGCGGCGGGCCGTGGCGACATCGTCAGCGGAAATGCCGCTGGCCCCCACACGATTGACGTCCTCTGCCAGTGGCACGAGGACATCCTTGAGTGCGCGCCCCGCGTCGGTGAGATAAACGTGCACGTTTTTGCGGTTCTCGGCGCGCTGCCGCCGCTCCACCCAACCGCGCGCCTCCATGGCGCGTACCGCCATCAGCGTCGTGGGCTCCATCACGCCCACCTCGTCCGACAACTGCTTTTGCGTCAATCCGTCCCGCTCCCAAAGCACGCGCAGAAACGTCCAGTGTCCGAACGGCACATCGTGCTGGGACAACCGCGACTGCAAGGCGCGCTGGAACGAGCGTGTCGCGTCCTTCACGAGATGTGCGAAGCGATCATCCGGTACGGCCTCGAGCCAGTGCCGCAGAATCGAATGCCGATCCGGCGTCAGCCTGCCGGGCGCGGACGCCCGCTGCCTTGATCGGGATGCCACAGTAGTGAGCGTTTGGTCGTGCGTAGCCATTGCGACGATTATCGCCGCCACGCCACCTGCTGCCGCAAAGCTACGTCCACGCCCGTGCGTGACGATTCGAGGATCGCCAGGCACGCCTCGGTCGTTGCGCGCGCCCATGCGCCGTCGTGCTGCGGCACACCGCCACTGCGCAGCACCTGCCAGAGCTCATCGATGACTTCGCGGCGCGGGACGGGCGGCACAGCAATCGCCTCGAACTCACAACGCTGCGCGCCATAGCGCCAGACGCCGTGCGGCGTGAGCCGCAGCGCGCCGCGCTCGCCGCTGATGATCACCGGGCCGAAATGCTGGTGCGAGGGGCGCGAGGCGCTTTCGGCATCGGCTGCCGTTTCCACACCCGCCGGAGACCATGCAGGTCCGCCGTAGTTTCGCGCCGCCTTCGCCGCGGCCTCATCGTCGCGATGCGCGAGCGCCCGCAGCCGCCGGCGCGCGACACCGTAGTCATCCGCAGACTTGGTTTGGCCCAGTTCGCCGCGCCCATCCATCCATACGTCGCTGTCGAAGTGACCGTAGCCGCTGTAGCTCAGGCTGGCAAAGGCGCCGCCCTGAAAGCTCAACAGTGCGCTGTAAGCACCCTCCGTCGGACGGGCCGCGTCCCACCGCCCGGCGATGGCACGCACGCTCGCGAGCAAGCCGCCCCCCAGCAGGCGCACCACATCCACCTGGTGTGCGGCCTGACTGTGCACCACGCCCCCGCCCTGCGCGGTGTCGAGCTCCTCGGGGCGTCGCGGCCGGTACAAAAAATCGGTGTAGTTGAAGGCCTGGATCATGCGCACGTCGCCGATCTCATCGCTGTCAATGAGTTCACGCGCACGCAACACCGGTGCGTCGAAACTGTGGCTGTGTCCGACGATCAGCGCACATCCGGCGGCGCGCATCGCCGAGATCATCGCATCGCACTCGTCGAGTGTGACCGCCATTGGCTTTTCGAGCAGCACGTGTTTGCCGTTCGCGGCGGCCAGCGCCACATGCGCTGCATGGCACTGATGCGGCGAGGCCACGTAGACCAGCTCCACCGACGGATCGGCGCACAGCGCCGCTGCATCGGGATAGGCTGCAGCGCCGAAGTCGGCAACAAACTGCTTACGTGCCGCGTCGCTCAAATCACACGCCGCGACCAGCCGGACGCGTGGATCGCGCTGAAACGTTGGCAGCATCAACGTGAACGCACGGCCAAGTCCGATCACCCCCATGCGCAGCGGCTCGTCAGAGGATGCAGCGCGTTCCCTTTTCATAGATCGAGCACCAGTTCGCACCCCGCGCCTGAGGCACGCGACACGCAGACCATGATGTGCTGTGCCCGCTCCGCGTCCGACAGCACTTGATCCCGATGCGCCACGTCGCCAGCAATCAGCCGGGTCTTGCAGGCACCACAGACGCCACTCTCGCAGGAACTTCGTATGGCGACACCGGCGCGGCGCAGTGCATCAAGCAGGCTTTCCTGAGCACCGACTTGCACCGAGACGTCGGTCTGCCTCAAGCGCGCGACAAAAGGCTCATCCGCCGCGCGCGCGGCGTAGCTGACCCCGAAGCGCTCGAAATGCACCGCGCCGGTTGGCCAGTGGCCAGACATGTCCGCGACGCACTCCATCAGGGCGGTGGGCCCGCAGCAATAAACGTGTGCCGCCGTCGGCCGTTCGAGCAGCGGCCAGAAGTCGTACGCCTGCGCCGGGTGCCCGCCATCATGGTGTAGATGCACCTTGCCGCCGAACTCCGCCTCGAGTTGGTCGGCAAACGCCGCGCTGGCCCGATCGCGTGAGCAGTAGACGAGACTGAAATCCTCGTTTCCGGAGGCGCGCAACTGCTGCATCATGGCGTAGATCGGCGTAATGCCGATGCCGCCGGCGATGAAGATAAATGAACGCGCGCGCGGACTCAGGGCGAAGTGATTGCGTGGCTCGCTCACGCGCAGCGTCGTACCGACGGCCACATCATCGACCAGGCACACGGAACCACCGCGGCCACGCGCTTCGCGTTTGATAGCGAGCACATAGCGGCTTCGATCCTGTGGCGCACCGCAGAGCGAGTAGTTGCGGCGCTGGCCAAGGGGTGTGATGACCGTGACATGCGCCCCAGCAGCGAAGGCGGGTAGGGGCACGCCGGCCTCGCCCGCCAGTTCAAATTGCCACACCTCGGAGGCGATTCGCGCCTTTCCGACAACGCGGAGGTCAAACCATAGCGCCAGCGAACCATCGGAGGTTGTTGGCACACGCCCGTCGGTCAGTTGCACTGTTTGGCGCCTTCATGGAAAATTTTCTTAGCCAACTAAGTATACTGTTGACGCAAATCAAGTCTCAATGGAGGCACGCCGTGCTGACACGTGAAGAAAACGACCTGCTCTGCCGCGTCGAAGGTGACGCCCCCATGGGCCAGATGATGCGCCGGTACTGGACGCCGGTCTGCCTGCTCGAAGAGGTTGCGGAAGCGGACGGTACGCCGGTGAAAGCCAAAGTACTCGGCGAGGACCTCGTCGTGTTCCGCGATACCGACGGCCGCGTCGGCGTGATGGACGAGTACTGCCCGCATCGCCGCGCGTCGCTGGTGTTTGGCCGCAACGAAAACTGCGGCCTGCGCTGCCTCTATCACGGCTGGAAGATGGACGTCGAGGGCAACGTCGTCGAGATGGTGTCCGAACCGGCGGCGAGTGTGATGGCACAAAAGGTCAAGCACACCGCCTACCCGGTGCAGGAATGGGGCGGCTTCGTCTGGGCGTACCTCGGGCCGCGCGAGACGATGCCGGCCTTTCGGGCGCCGAACTGGGCACCGGTTGCCGATGCACAAGTCACCATTGCGAAGGTCGTTCTCCCATGCAACTGGGCGCAAATCCTCGAAGGTGCGATTGACTCAGCGCACAGCTCAAGCCTGCATTCGTCCGACATGGTGCCCGCTCGTGTCGACGGCGCCAAGGCAACCGATTCGCTCTGGTTGCGCCCATCCACCGACAAGGCACCGCGCCTGCAGGTGGAACGGACCGGCTACGGTTTCCGCTACGCCGCGCTCCGGCGGCCGATCGCCAATGCCAACGTCAATGACTACGTTCGGCAGACCGTGTTCGTGGCCCCGGCAACGGCCTTGATTCCGCCGAATAATCTGTACAACGTGGCGAACATCAACGTGCCGATGGACGACACCAACACGGCGTTCTACTTCATCGCCTGGGGACACCCCGAGCAGACGCCTGACACCGCTACCTGGCGCAAGTTCCTGCGCCAGACGGTCGGCGAGGACCTGGATCAATACTATCGGCCGCTGCGTAACATGGATAACCGCTTCTGGCAGGACCGTGCGGCGATGAAAGCGGGCAACTTCACCGGCATCATCGGATTTCCGAACCAGGACGTCGCCATGTGGCTCACGATGGGTCCGATCGCCGAGCGCTGGCGCGAGCGCCTCGGCGCCAGTGATCTGGCAATCGTCGAATTCCGCAAACAGATGGTGGAAGCGGTACAGGCATTTGCACGCGGGGAACCGGCGATTGGCACCGGCGACAGCGCGATTCCAACTGAGGTTTGCAGCTATCAGGCCATCATTCCGAAGTCCACCGATTGGCGCGCCTACACAGCGAAGTACGTATGGGACCGCGCGGAACCCGCGCTGGAACCGTCCTATTCGACATCCGCGTCCGGCTCGTAGGTGGTTCACGGGAAGAATACTTCGCATGTCAAGACTACGCCTCTCCTTCGCTTGCTGGAACTACGACCGCACGCGCGCCCTGCTCGACGGTTCGGTGCAGGCCGATGGCATCGACCTCAACTACCTGTGCCTGCCCGTTGAGGAGACGTTCTTCCGCATGGCGCGACATCGCGAGTTTGACGTCGCCGAGATGTCGTTCTCGTCGTACTGTGTCTCGCTACACAAACCGGATCGTCCGTTCGTTGCGCTCCCGGTTTATCCCTCGCGCTTCTTCCGGCACTCGTGCATCTACGTCAACGCCAACGCGGGCATTCGAGAACCGAAAGACCTGATTGGCAGGCGCATCGCGAGCCCCGAGTATCAGATGACGGCGCCGGTGTGGATCCGCGGCATCCTGCAGGATCACTACGGCGTCCCGGTGGACAACGGCGGTCACTCGTATTTCTTCGGGGGCGAAGAGGAGCCTGGTCGCATTGAGAAGATCAAGCTCGACTTGCCGCCGCACATCAAACTTCAGCCCATCGGCCCCACGCAAACCCTGTCGCAAATGCTCGCCGACGGCGAAATCGACGCGCTGTACACGGCCCGCGCGCCGTCGTCGTTCACTCGCGGAGACGGCCGCGTGCGACGCCTGTTCGAGAACTACGCCGAGATAGAGCGCGCCTACTGGCGCGACACGGGCATCTTCCCCATCATGCACGTCATCGTCATGCGGCGAGACGTCTATGAGGCCAACCGCTGGATTGCGCAATCGCTCACCAAAGCGTTCTACGCCGCGCAGCGCAATGCCTACGCGGATCTTGCCGAGACGGCGGCGCTGAAGGCGATGCTGCCCTGGCTGGTTGCCCATGTCGAAGAAGCGCGCCACGAGATGGGCGACGACTGGTGGCCTTACGGTCTGGAACGAAACCGCAAGGCACTGGAGACGTTTACGCGTTACCACTACGAACAGGGCTTATCGAAACGCCCGCTCGCGCTTGACGAGCTATTCGCACCGGAATCGCTGGAAGCGTTCAGGATCTAGGGAATCGCTGAACAAGTGTCACGAGCACGTCGCGACTGTAAGGCCCTCGCCCCGCACGCGACAAAGCGCTAAAACCGAAACTTCAGTCGTTCACTGAACGGTTTGGCGAGTGCGGGGAAAGGGCGTATGAAATCGAAAATCGCATTGCTGGTGGTCATCGCGGCCATCGTTGGTGCCTTCTTTTACTTCGACCTCGGCAGTTACCTCACGCTGGAGAGTTTCAAGTCGCGCCAGGCGACGCTCTCGGCGTACGTTGCAGAGCACCCGTGGCAAAGTGGCCTGCTGTTCTTCGCGGTCTACGTCGCGGTTGCCGCCACTTCTTTCCCAGGTGCGGCAATCCTGACGCTGATTGGTGGTGCCGTCTTCGGCTTCTGGACGGGGCTGATTCTCGTCTCGTTCGCCTCCTCGGTCGGTGCCACCCTGGCCTTTCTGTCGGCCCGTTTCCTGCTGCGCGATTTCGTGCAGAGCAAGTTCCGCGACCGCCTGAAGCCGATCAACGAGGGCGTGGAGAAAGATGGCGCGTTTTACCTGTTCGCGCTGCGCCTGGTGCCATTGTTCCCGTTTTTCGTGGTCAACCTGCTGATGGGCCTGACCCCGATCAAGACCTTGCCGTTCTACTGGGTCAGCCAGATCGGCATGCTGGCCGGTACCGCCGTCTACGTCAACGCGGGCACCCAACTCGCGCAGCTCGATAGCCTGAAGGGCATCCTCTCACCGGCGATTCTCGGCTCCTTCGTGCTGCTGGGCATCTTCCCGATCCTCGCCAAGAAGGTGCTCGACTGGCTCAAGGGCCGCAAGGTCTACGCCCAATGGGCGCATCTGAAGCCGAAGTCGTTCGACCGCAACCTGGTGGTGATCGGTGCCGGCTCGGCGGGGCTGGTCACCGCCTACATCGCAGCTGCCGTCAAGGCGAAGGTTACCCTGATCGAAAAGCACAAGATGGGCGGCGACTGCCTGAACACCGGATGCGTGCCGTCGAAGGCGTTGATCAAGTCGGCGAAGCTCCTGTCACACATGAAACGCTCGCAGGAGTTCGGTCTCGCCAGCGCGAAAGCCGAATGGAACTTCGCCGATGTCATGCAGCGCGTGCAGCGCGTCGTCAGCGAGATTGAGCCGCACGACTCCGTCGAGCGCTACAGCGAACTCGGCGTTGAATGCCTGACCGGCACCGCGAAGATCGTCTCGCCCTGGTCGGTCGAGTTCACGGCGCCCGGCGGCGCCAAGCAGACGTTGACCACCAGGAACATCGTGATCGCCTCGGGCGCGCGGCCCTTCGTGCCGCCGATTCCCGGTCTGGAGGCCGTCGATTACCTGACCAGCGACACTATCTGGAACCTGCGCGAGCTACCCAAGCGCCTCGTTGTGCTGGGGGGTGGCCCGATCGGCAGCGAGCTCACGCAATGCTTCGCACGCTTCGGCTCACAGGTGTCGCAGGTGGAGATGCTGCCGCGCATTCTGATCCGCGAAGACCCCGAGGTTTCCGAGATCGTCACCCAGTCCTTGCAGAAAGATGGCGTCGCCGTGCTGACGGGCCACAAGGCCAAGCAGGTGCGGGTCGAAAACGGCGAGAAAGTCCTCGTTTGCGAACACGCGGGCGCCGAGGTGCGACTGCCGTTTGACCAGATCCTGGTCGCGGTTGGGCGCACGGCCAACGTGACCGGCTTCGGCCTCGAGGAACTGGGGATTCCGACACGGCCCAATAAGACCATCGAAACCAACGACTACCTGCAGACGATTTTCCCGAACATCTACGCCTGCGGCGACGTCGCGGGGCCGTACCAGTTCACGCACACCGCCTCGCACCAGGCTTGGTACGCGGCGGTCAACGCGCTCTTCGGACGTTTCAAGAAGTTCCGCGCCGATTACCGTGTGATCCCCTGGGCCACCTTCACCGACCCCGAGGTCGCGCGCGTGGGCCTGTCCGAGACCGAAGCCAGAGAAAAGAAGATCGCGCACGAGGTCACGGTCTATGGCATCGACGACCTCGACCGTGCCATCGCCGACGGCGAGGCACATGGTTTCGTCAAGGTGATCACTGCGGCCGGCAAGGACACGATCCTCGGCGCCACCATCGTTGGCGAACACGCCGGCGATATTCTGGTCGAGTACGTCACCGCAATGAAGTACGGCATCGGCCTTAACAAGATCCTGGGCACGATCCACACCTATCCGACCATGGGCGAGGCCAACAAGTACGCGGCCGGCGTCTGGAAGCGTAACCATCAGCCGGCCAGACTGCTCGAATGGGTCAAGAAATTTCACGCATGGGAGCGTTCATGATGCGCGTTATTCACTCCTTCGCCACGCTGCTTGCACTCGCATCAGCATCCGCCGTCGCTCAGTTCGACCACTCGCACAAGGGTTTCGATGACTTGCTGAAGAAGCACGTCAGCTACATCAGCAACGGCAACGCCTCGCAGGTCTCGTATGCTGGTTTCGCGCGTGATCGCGCGGCGCTCAAGGCCTATCTCGGCGGCGTCTCCGCCGTGCCCGAGGCGACGTACAAGAGCTGGAGCAAGCCGCAGCAGCTCGCGTTTCTGATCAACGCCTACAACGCCTACACGATTGAGCTGATCCTCACGAAGTACCCGAACGTCAAGTCGATCCGTGAGCTCGGCGGCACCTTCACCAAACCCTGGTCGCTCAAGTTCTTCACGCTGTTCGGCAGGGAGACAACGCTTGACAACATCGAACACGACATGATCCGCGCCGAGGGCGTGTTTAACGACCCACGCATCCATGTCGCGGTCGTGTGTGCGTCGATCGGCTGCCCGATGCTGCGCAATGAGGCGTTCACCGGTGAGCGAATCGATAGCCAACTGGAGGACGGCATGCAGCGCTTCCTGTCCGACAAGTCGCGCAACCGCTACAACGCCGAGTCGAAGAAACTCGAAGTCAGCAAGATCTTCGATTGGTACAAGAAGGACTTCACCAAGGGGTACAAGGGCTTCTCGTCGCTGGAGACCACGCTCGGCAAATACGCCGACCGCCTGAGTGCCGATCCGGCTGCACAGGCGGAGATCCGGGCCGGGAAGGTGTCAATCAGCTACCTCGACTACGATTGGAACCTGAACGACAAGAAGTAGCCCGAAGTAACATTCGGCGCTTCATGCTGCGCAAATTGAAGCCACTGGTCCTTGTACTTTTTGCCCAGGAATACGACGAATTCGCTCTCGATCCGCTGATCGCTTCCCACAACGAATTCGAATTCGTTCGTGAGGGTTTCGATTTCTTCACGTTTCCACAGAACGTGCGCATTCTCTGGTTCGACGTCGAGCGCTTCGTTGACGCGCTTGCCAGAAAGTACCGTCATCGCGAGATTGCGGCGGTGGTATCAACACATGAGCAGTTCGGTGCCCTCGCCGCGAGCCTGCTGACGCGCAGGCTCGGGCTGCCGGGCACGCCGCTCAAGGCGCTGCTTACGGCGCAGCACAAGTTCGTCGCACGGCAGATTCACAGCCAGGTCCTGCCGGAGCATGTGCCCCCGTTCTGCGGCTTCCGCTACGACGCCGACATCGCCCGCGCCGTCACCATCGACTATCCGCTCTTCGTCAAGCCAGTGAAGGCCGCATTCTCGGTGCTGGCAAAGCGCTGCGCCGACGAGGGCGTGCTGCGCGAACATCTGCGCTTTCGCCTTTGGGAAAAGCTCATCATCAAGCGGTTGACCTGGCCGTTCCGCCGCGTCTCGAAGCAGTACCTCGACTGCGAAATTGACGCCGACTGTTTCATCGCCGAAGGTTGCGTGGATAACGCCTTGCAGGTCTGCGTCGACGGCTACGCGCACGCTGGCAAGGTCAACATCCTGGGCACTGTGGACTCGGTGATGTATCCGGGCACCAGCGCGTTCATGCGCTTCGAATATCCCTCGCGGCTCGGCAGCGAAGTTGTCGCGCGGCTCGAAGACGTGGCGCGCCGCGCGGTGGCTGCCATCGGTTTCACGCATGGCCTGTTCAACGTCGAGCTGTTCTACCAACCGGAAAGCGGTCGCATCACGATTATTGAGATCAATCCGCGCATGGCGGGTCAGTTCTCCGATCTCTACGAGCGCGTCGACGGCAACAGCCTGTGGTCGCTTGAGCTTGACCTCGCGCTCGGCAAGACACCGCGATTCCCGCAGCGACAGGGGGCGTTTGGCTCGGCCGCCAGCTTCGTTTTCCGCGAGTTCGGTGATGCCGTCAAGCAGGCACCGCCGCTCGCGCAACGGCAGTGGTTGGCGACAGCTTATCCCGATGCGCGCCTGTTTCTGGATCTCAAACACAGCACCTCGCGCGCGCGTGAGACCAAATGGCTCGGCAACTACCGTTACGCCCTCGTTCACCTCGGCGGACGCGACCACGACGACTTGCTGGCACGCTTCGACGACGTCTGCCAGCATCTGCACTTTGATGCTGAGGTCGGTGCGGCAAAATCGTCCCCATGGCAACGTTTCCGACGCTCCTTTTGAACGCGCGCCGCGCCACGCTGGCCTTGCTCGCCGCATCGCTCATGCCCCCGGTCTGGGCGACCAACGAAACATCGGCCGGGGCGCCTGGTCTCGCCTTGTTTTCCAGCATGTCCCCGGGGCGCGCACTGGGTGCCTGGCAATTCCAGCCCGTGCGTGGTGCAAAGCATCGAACGCTGTACTCGCTGGTACGTGACGACGACATCGGCTCAACCGTACTCGAGGCTACGGCGGACGCTGCCGCGGGCGCGTTGATCTGGCGCTTCGATGCCGACGCCCGCGTCGACTCCATTCTGCGTTTCATGTGGAAGCCCGGCGGGCTGATCGCGTCGAGCGACCCCAAAAGCAAAGCGGGCGATGACTATGTCGCCCGCATTTACATCACGTTTGCGTATGATCGTGATCGCGCGAGCGCGCGCGAGAAGGCTGAGAATGCGATTGCTCACATGCTCTACGGTGAGACGCCGCCGCACGCGGCGCTCTCGTACGTGTTCACGCACAAGGCCGCCCTCGGCGCGACATTCGCCAACCCCTACACGACGCGTGTCAAGATGATCGTGGTCGACGCCGATCCGCAGTCCGTTGGCCAATGGAAGCGCTTCGTGCGCAACATCTACGACGACTACAAGCGCGCGTTCGGCGAGGAACCCACCCGCATTTCGGGCATCGCCATCATGGTCGACACCGACAATACCGGTGAAAAGGCCAGCGCCCGTTTTGGTGACATCACGCTCGGGCCGAAGTAGATTCCTGCCGTCCGTCAGTGCTAAGGAAACGCTGAACAAGTCTCCGCGATACGTCGCGCGTTGGATTGGGATGAGCTGGGAGTCGAAAATTTGGAGCCATAGCGGGGCTATGGCGAGAAATTTTTGGCTCGCAGATCGCCCAAGCCCGACGATGCGACGTGCGCGTGGGACTTGTTCAGCGTTTCCCTAAACAGCTTTTCGACGCTATCGACCAATCAGCGGTCGTTATAGCCAATTTTTTTGTCAAGTCGACTTACCGATAAACTGCGACAAACGGCAGGTGGATCCGTCGATCGCGCTGAAAAGCTGTAAACGCGTCGTACTACGCCGTACCTGCCATCAAGACCGAGAGTGGCCCGGGCCCCTTGCCGCGCGTGGCCGCCACGTTGGCAGCGGCCTGATCCATCTCGGTAATGGTGCCCTCGTCGATCGGCACCGCGCTGGCGCGCGCCGCGCGCGAGCGACGCTCCGGGTCGCCCGGCATCAGGATTTCGTCGAAGCCTTCGGCCAGGCGCGCCGATTTCACCCAGGCCACGAAGTCCCGCATCGAAACATCAAACGCCGACGCCGTACCAAAGCGCGCCGGGTCAAACACAATCGTCAGCATGTTGTTCCACACCCCCGCCTTGGGCTGATTGCGTGGAATGGTCACCGCGCCGCCCGTCAGCGCGGCACCGAGCAACTCACACACCATCGCCAGCGCGTAGCCCTTGTGCGCCGCCATCGTGGTGAGCGCGCCGGTGCGGCCGTTGACGGGCTCGAACAGCACGCCCGGATTGGTGGTTGGAAAGCCCTCGTGATCAATCAGCGCGCCTTCTGGCGTGTGCTTCTTCGCGTTGTAGGCGACGCGCACCTTGCCCTGCGCGATGGCGCTGGTGGCGAAATCCAGCACGATGGGCCCGCCATCCGCGTCCGCGCGTGGAATACCCACCGTGAACGGATTGGTCACGAAGCGGGCTTCGGCGCCGCCATAGGGCGCCACCCAGTGCTGACTCACGGCATTGGTGAAGTGCACGGCGATCAGTCCCTCAGCCACCGCCTGCTCGGCCCAGTGCCCAACGCGGCCGAGGTGGTGCGAATTGCGCAAGCCCATCACGCACACGCCGGACTCGTGCGCACGCGCAATCGCGAGTTTCATCGCCTGGTGCGTCACGCTTTGTCCGATGCCACGATGGGCGTCGATGACCAGAATGCCGCCGGCATCAGTCACCACCTCAACGTCGGTGTTGAGCGTGAGCTCACCAGCGGCAATCGCCTTGACATAGCGCGGCACCATCCCCACGCCATGCGAGTCGTGCCCGGACAAATTCGAGAGCACGAGATGATCAGCCGTCAACCGCGCTTCGTTCGGGCTGGAGCCAGCGGCGGCAAATAAATCCATCACCCAGCGATGCAGGGTGTCAGGGTGTATCGTGCGCATGGTGCCTCGCTGTCTATTGCGGAATGAATGCCCGACAGTCTAGGCCGCACCGCTGTCGCTTCACCGCACTTGGCGCATTGCGACGCCGCGCGCGGACAACCACGTCATCTCAAAATCGCGGCAAAGTAGTCCGCCAAAGGCCGATATCCGTCCAGCGGCAAAACATTCGCCACATACTGATCGGGGCGCACGACAATCATGCAACCGCGTTCACGGTCGATGCCACGCAGATCGAAAATGTCGCCCGCGCCCTTGTGATCGACGCAGAATACCTTCTCATGGTCCTGCAGACCGAGCTTCCCGGTTCGCGGTCGCAGCAGCGAAGGCATGTCCTCGTACGCAAGCTGCTCGAAGGTTTGCTGAAATACGGCGCGGACGTCAATCACCGCGTCGATGTCATCACCAGTACGCCGGTACTTGACGACGGGAGAGTCGGCATCATTTTCGAGCCAGTCTGCCAGCTTGTGAATTGCGGAGCCCGCGCTCGAACCGTCCGCCTTGGCGGCAAACGCGTAGATGCGCCAGCGCGCATCGGCTTCGGCGATGTGACCGAGCTGCATTTGTTTCGCGTCTGAGAGCCGCACCACCGGTGCCGAGTGAAAACGGCGACCAATTTCCTCCCCGGTGGCCAGCGCCTGATGTGTCGGCGCGGCAAACAGGTAAGACGTGTCGTACTTCACGGCGGTGCCGCCGGTGAACTCCAGATTTTGTTTGAACTGCCGAATGATGCGCGGCTCTTCGGTGCCATCGCGCTCAGCCTGCGTGGTCGGTGCCGACATGATGCGCGCCCACGCGTGATCGGTTTCCACGAGCCGCTTGGCTTCCGTCAAGCGCTCTTTTGAGTAGCTGCGCAACAGGCTCGCATCGGCGCGACCTTGCAGCACGTGAATGAGCTTCCAACCCAGATTGAACGTGTCTTGCATCGACACATTCATGCCCTGCCCCGCTTTCGGAGAATGGGTGTGGCAAGCATCGCCTGCCGTAAACACCCGCGGGTTGCGGTTTTCGCCCGCGGATACATCGTCAAATTTGTCGGTAATGCTGTGGCCGATGTCATAGATCGACCACCACACGATTTCTTTCACGTCAAGCGAATAGGGCCGGATGATACGGTTCGCTGCCGCGATCATGTCCTCCTGCGTGAACTTGCGGTGCGCGGCCTTCTCATCGGGACGCAGCTTGTCGAGCTCAACGTACATGCGAAAGACGTAGCCGCCTTCGCGTGGAATGATCAACACGTTTCCCTCGCTGGCAGAAGAAATCAGGCACTTCTGGCGAACATCGGGGAAGTCGGTGTTGGCGAGGATGTCCATCACACCCCAGGCCTGATGCGCTGCGTCGCCATGCAATTCGCCACCAATCGCCTTGCGCACGGCCGAGTGTGCACCGTCGCATCCGACCACGTAGTTGGCACGCACCGTGCGCGTTGCCCACCAGTTGATGCCAGTTGCATCTTTCAACGTCACCGTCACCGGGTAGTCGTCGGTGGTGGGGTCAATGGTCAGCCCCACAACCTCCCAGCCGTAGTCGGGTTCCAGTCGTGACGCGGAATTGCGCATGACCTCCAGAAAGAGCTCGTGCAGTCGCGCCTGATTAATCAAGATGTGCGGCATCTCGGAGCTGTCATCGGCGACGTCCTGAACGCGACCGACGCGCTTGATGTGCTCCGGGCGCGCAGGATCAGGCATCCAGAATGCTGTCTGATTGACCCAGTAGGTTTCGCGCTTCACCTTGTCGGCGAAGCCGAAGGCCTGAAACATTTCCATCGTGCGCGTGTTGATGCCGTCGGCTTTGCCCTTAATGATGTTGGCGGGCATGCGCTCGACGATCATCGTCTCGATGTCCGGATACTGCGCCAACTGCGCAGCCAGACACAAGCCCGCAGGTCCGGTGCCAGCGATCAGCACATCGACTTTCTCGGGCAGTGGTTCGTTGACACCGCGGTTGCGGCGGTTTGGTGCTGCCTCCTTGATGTCGGGGTTGCCACCTCTAAATCCGTCTTTGTAGAACTGCATCTCTCGTCTCCAGCGCGATTGACAGGCACCGACGTCGCGGCGTATGGAAATAATAACTGTACTTACTAATTGCTGTCAATATGGTATGTATGATTACTACTTCGATGTAACCGACGCCCTGAACGAACAGAATGCAACAGAAAACCGGCATCGCCACGCTCGACGTCGCGGGGCACCTCATCCGTCGCCTGCATCAGCAGTCAACGCAGCTCTTCACGCAGCGAACCCAAGCCGCCGGGTTTGACCTGACACCGGTGCAGTACGCCGCGCTGGAGGCGATCTTCGAGCACCCCGGCACCGATCAAGCCTTCGTGGCGGAGGTCATCGGCTATGACCGAGCGACGATTGGTGGCGTCATTGAGCGTCTGGAGAGCAAAGGCTGGATACGCCGTGTCGTCAGCGAACAGGACCGCCGCGCCCGCAAACTCTCGCTAACGGCCAAAGGCGATCGCGTGCGCGCGGCGCTACAACCGGTCGTGAAGGACCTGCAACAGGACATCCTGCGGCCGCTGAACGACGCCGATCAGGAACGTTTCGTCGAGCTGGCACGCCGGGCGGTCTGGGGCGAGTGACCCGCCGGGTCGAATGCGTCGCGATACAGGTCGAGCAACGCAACGACGTGTCACACCGCTAAAACCCAGCGCCGCCGAAGCAGGGCCCACAACGCTACGCGGCCAGACTTTTCGCGCCCCGCAGATCGCCCAGCGAAGGTAGTGACCGCCATCCATAGACGAGTTCGGTCATGGGTTCGCCCGTGATGTCGTGCGGCGCTTCCCGAACCAAGCTAGCACCGAGCTTTTTGTAGAAACAGATGGCGGGCTGATTGCCTTTGAGCACTTCCACGCGGGCGCTGCGGAGCCCTGCGCGGTTCAGGTCGTCGAATACGAGAGCAACGAGTCCCTCGCCGATACCGCGCCGTTGCGCCTCGGCAATCAGATAGATGCTGTACAACTGCCCGGCGAAACCGTCGTTTCGGTCGCGCGCCGCGCCGCCGTCAGCAAAACCCACCACCTCGTTATTCGTCACGGCCAGCCAAAGCGTTTCGGGGCGCTCGGCGATGATGCGCGACCAACCCACGTAACGCCGTTCGACGTCGGTCCACGCGTCGATCACGTGTGCCGCGACGAGCCCCGGATACGTGCTTCGCCAACTGTCGCAATGCACCCGCGCGACCGCTAGCGCGTCCCCTTCGGTCGCGCGCCGATAGTGAATTTGCATCGCTTTGTTTCTACGTGCGCGCCTCGGCGCGCACGGTCGTGTGCTTACTTTGCGGTGACCGCAACGCCCGCCTTGACACGTTTTGCATCGCGATTGAGGCCACTCAGGATGGCTTTGAACGACGCAGTGACGATATTGCTGTCCATACCCACACCGTGCAGCGACGGGCCGTCGCCGACGCGCATTTCGATGTAGGTGATAGCCGTGGCGTTTGCGCCCTGACCGATGGCGTGCTCGTGATAGTCCATGACTTTCACGGGCGCGTGCAACTCACTGGCGATGGCAGCGACGAACGCGTCAATCGGTCCGTTGCCAACCCCTCTCGCGCGATGCGTGTCACCGTCAATCACCACCTCGGCATGCACTTCGACCGCCTCCGGTTTCGACGAGTCCTCGGCAAGCTTGTGTGCAACGTACTTGTACGGTGCGCCGCCGCTGATGTACTCGCTGTCGAAAATGTTCCAGATGTCGTCGGCGGTCATCTCTTTGCCGGTGTCATCCATCACGCGCTGTACGACTTGCGAGAATTCAATCTGCATGCGACGCGGCAGGTCGACGCCGTACTCGTTTTGCAGAAGGTAGCTGATGCCGCCTTTGCCCGATTGCGAGTTCACGCGAATGATCGCTTCGTAGCTGCGGCCCACGTCCATCGGGTCGATCGGCAAATAGGGCATATCCCAAAGCTGCGTGTTGTTGGTTTCGCGCGCGGCGAACGCCTTTTTGATGGCATCCTGATGCGACCCGGAGAAGCTGGTGTAGACGAGATCGCCCGCATACGGGTGACGCGCGGGGACAGGCAACTGATTGCAATATTCGACCGTCTTCTTGACTTCATCAATGTCGCTGAAATCCAGATTCGGATGCACCCCTTGCGAGTACATATTGAGCGCGAGGTTCACGATGTCGACGTTACCCGTGCGTTCGCCGCTGCCGAACAAGCAGCCCTCCACGCGATCCGCGCCCGCCATGAGCGCGAGCTCGGCGGCGGCGGTGCCGGTGCCACGGTCATTGTGCGGATGCAGCGAGATCAGGATGCAGTCGCGCTTGGCGACGTTTCGATGCATCCATTCGATTTGATCGGCGTAGCAGTTGGGCGTGGCGTTCTCAACCGTCGTCGGCAAGTTGATGATGACTTTGTTTTGCGGCGTTGCGCCGTAAACGTCGACCACCGTGTCGACGACGCGCTTGGAAAACTCAAGCTCCGTGTTCGAGAACATCTCCGGCGAGAACTCGAAGCGCCACTCAGTCTCGGGATACTTCTTCATGAGTTCACGTACCTGTTTGACGTGCGGAATCGTGAGCTCGTTCACGATTTGATCCTGGCTCATACCGAACACGACATTGCGCATCACGGGTGCGACGGCATGGTAGAGATGAAAGATCGCGCGCTTCGCGCCCTTGAGCGACTCGAACGTGCGCTCGATGAACTGCTCGCGCGAGGGCGAGAGCACCTGAATCCAGACGTCATCGGGAATCTTGTTGCCTTCAATCAAGTGGCGAACGAAGTCGAAATCAGTCTGTGAGGCCGATGGAAATCCAACTTCGATCTCCTTGATACCGACAGCGACGTTCAGCGCGAACATCTTCTTCTTGCGCTCCACGTCCATCGGCTCAATGAGCGCCTGATTGCCATCACGAAGATCCGTCGCGAGCCACACGGGCGGCTTGGTGATGGTTTTGTTGGGCCACGTGCGGTCGGGCAAAGCGACGGGTTTAAACGCGGCGTACTTTTGGTTGGGTTGCTTCAACATCGGCATGAGGTGCCTCGACGAGTCAGAAAATAAGATGCTGGAATGCGGCCACACCGCCCATTTCAGGGATTAGGTGTGACGCGGCGGAAGGGGGTGGGGGTTATTTGTCTGCGCGCGAGCGCAGCAGCAGCGCCAGGCCGAGCAGACGCAGCGAGCTCAACAGGCTCGGAATCGCGAACGTGGCGGTGGGCTGGATATGCAAGTGCATCCGTGCAGTATAGCGGGCGGCCCGCCCGCCGTCAACGCAGCGGCCTGCGCACCAGGGAGACGCGCAAACGTCAAAACGGCAGAGCGCGGAATTTACGTGCCAGGCGCCTGGCCGTTATGAAAACGTCGACGTCGTGTCAGAAAGCGTGATGCTTCGCGAATACGGTTCCGGGCAACTGGACGTAGGTCAGCACACCTTCACTGATCGCCTGCGCCCGGCTCGGTTTGTCATTGCCGGCGAACAGCGTGCCGCGCAGCACCTCCTCAACGTTGAGCGCCACGCCATAGTACGTGCGACGCTCGTGGCGCACGTAGTCCACACCAGCGACTTGGCCGTCACGCGGGCGGAAACCGGTAGCGCCGTAGCCGAACACCAGCTCGAGGTAGCGCAGCGGGTTGTATTTCGACATTTCCATGAACCCAGACAGGCGTGCGGCGACGTAGTAACGCTGGCTGTCGTAGTTATCAAGAATGTTCTGCCCACCCTGGCCGCCGCGTGGCCGGAATTCCATGCGATAGGCAAATTTTCGATCCAGCGAAGGGTAGGTCTCGATCAACGCCCCGAGCAAAATGCCCGCCGTGTTGGAGGCCAAATCCTCCTTGCTGAAACCATAGGCAGAACGGCGCATGTAGCCGTCGCCCAACTCAATGAGTGCGCCGGTGCCGAAATTCACCGCCATCGATGTAAGCAACGCCTCGCCCTTCGGGACGCCCGCCCAACGAAGGCTTTGATTGAGCAAGCGCGTTCCGGCATAGAACGTGTAGACGTGCCCGAGTTTGTCGAGGCCGCCGGAATACGTTTCGCGGCGGAACCAGCCTTCGTCGGCGTGCAGAAAGCTCGATCCGAATCCCCGTCGCCACCACTGGAGCCCGCTAACCAGCATCACGCCGCCCAACGCACTCCCCACGATCGCTGTTTTGCATTGCGTCACCGGTCCCCAGGGCAGACGCAACCGGTCCTGGCACTGCCGCGTCGCATCGGCGACCGTCGCGCCAACGGCTGCCGTCCCCGGCGGCGCCGATGACACGTCCACCGCGGCCAGCAGCAGCTCACCCGCAGTAGCTGCCTCCGACGCAAGGGTCGGCGCCAATGCTGTTGCGCCTCGCTCCGAATCCGCTGGCGCAAACGGCGCGACGACGACAGCGGGGGCGGCGTCGCCCTCCGTTGCGCCCATGGGATTCGCCGCCGCGAAAGTCCCCGATGCCGCCAACACCGCGACCGGCAAGGTCTTCAGCAGACTCAACGCCACTCCCCTCATTGCAACAACCTCGGCTCAGTAAACCACGAAATATCAGGGCTCGGCGGTGGCAGAGGCCACCGGCGCCTTGCGCAGCGCACGCCAGAGCCAGACCAAATAGCCAGACGCGAGGTAGGCGATGAACACTGCGAACGCAACCGTGGGCGGATCGAGCAAAACAAAACCGAACCCCACGGCGAGCAGCGCGAATGCCGTAAACGAGATAGCGCGCCGCCCCATCGCCTTGAAGCTGAAGAATTTGGCGGTCGTGACCATGGAGATACCGGACACCAATGTCACCGCGAGCGCGTACCAGGCGACCTCCCGTCCCTCGCCGCCACGATCCTCGATCATCAACACAAAACTCGTGACGATGGCAGCGGCCGCAGGACTGGGCAGACCGTTGAAAAAGCGCTTGTCGATGACGCCGATCTGGACGTTGAACCGGGCGAGGCGCAGTGCCGCACAGGCGGCGTAGACAAACGCCACGGCGAGTGCAATGCGCGGGCTTGGAAGCGAGCGCAAGGCCCATTCGTAGATGATCAACGCCGGTGCCGCGCCAAAGCTCACCATGTCAGCGATGGAGTCAAGTTCTGCGCCAAACGCGGTCTGCGTGTTGGTCATGCGCGCGACGCGTCCGTCGAGGCTGTCGAGGACCATCGCGATAAACACCGATATCGCGGCTTGATCAAAGCGCAAGTTCATCGCCTCGACGATGCCGTAGAACCCGAAGAACAACGCCGCCAGCGTAAACAAATTGGGCAGCACGTAGATGCCACGCCGCCGAATGCGGCTTTTCAGCGCAGCGCGTCGCTCGCGGATCGTGAGCTCGGAAGACGGCAGGCTGTCGTTGGGCGTGGGCTCAGTCATGACGCAAGTTTAGCGGGCCAGGCGCCGGAGCAGCAGTTCGACCCCTTTGCCGGCCCGCCGGCGCCGAACCGGTACACCGTCCGTAGCGTCAGATCCAGCGGCTGCGCGCCGCCAGCGTCAGCGGCGTCAGCATGTCGCCTTCCTTTTCCCGTTTGGCAATCAGCGTTTCCTTGGCTTTGCGCAGCGTTTCCTGCAACTCAGGCCCGCGCTTGAGCGCCACGGCAACGGCGAGCGCATCGACCAGCGTCAGTTGAGCCAAGCGCCCGACCATCGGCGAGTAGACATCCGGATCCTCCTCCACATCGACCGCCAGCGCGATGTCAGCGAGCTTGGCAAGCTGGGAGGCGCGCTCGGTCACCGCGATCACCGTCGCACCCGCGCGCTGCGCGAGTTCGCAGGTCTGAATCATGTCGCGCGTGCGGCCCGTCCGCGAGATCGCTACCACGACGTCCTCGGGAGTCAGCAAGGCGGCGGACTGCACTTGCCAGTGGGGATCGTTGTACGCCACAGTGTGCATGCCCAGCAGAAAAAATTTGTGCTGCGCATCCATCGCGACAACGCCAGAGTTGCCGACGCCGTAAAACTCGACTTTGCGTGCCTGCACGATCGCGTCGGCGGCCCGCTCGAAGAGTTTCGGATCCACTTGATTGCGCATCGCGATCAACGTGGCGATCGAGCGATCGAACACTTTGGCCACCACGTCGGCAGGCGAGTCAGCAGCGGAAACATCAGTATGCACGTACGGCACGCCGGTTGCGAGGCTCTTCGCCAGCGCCACCTTGAACGCTTTGTAGCCGGTAAAGCCGAGCGCCTGACAAAAGCGGGCAATGGTCGGGTCGGTCACACCAACAGCTTCAGCGAGCTCGGCAATCGCCATATGCGCCACACGATTGGGTTGCCCGAGCACGTAGCTCGCGACGCGCTGCTCACTGGGCCGCAGGCTCAGGCGCACGGCGGTGATCCGGGATACCAGTGCGTCTGGTTTCGCGTCGTCGTTGCTCGCCTCGTTCTTTGCGATGCGTAGTGCGGTCATGGTCTGCTCCTCGTTGCCCCATCTGAAAAATTAACCCAAGTGCGCGCGAACGCCGCGTTTCACAGCTGAAGTTCCTCGTGCCACGCGGTGCCACCGACGGCCGTGAGCCGACTCGACGCGGGTGGCCCCCACGAACCCGCGGCGTAGCCAATCGGCGTTCCGCCCTCGGCCGCCCAGAAATCGAGCACGGGCTGGCACCAGCGCCAGGCCGCGTCCGCCTCGTCACGACGCATGAACAGCGTGGCGTTGCCACGAAGTACATCAAGCAAGAGACGCTCGTAGGCATCCTGCCGCCGCTCGCGGAAAAACTCGTGAAAGTCGAGGTCAAGAAACACCTCGCGCAGTCGCATGCCATCGCCGGGCGCTTTCGCCATCGTGTAGAGCCGCACACTTTCTTCCGGCTGCAACGTGATGACGAGACGATTCGGCGCGAGCACGCCCTCGAAGATGGAATGCGGTGGCGGGTTGAAGTTGATGACCAGCTCGGCACGCCGTTCGGCCATGCGCTTGCCGGTGCGCAGGTAGAACGGCACACCCGCCCAGCGCCAGTTGCCGACCTCCGTGCGCAAGGCAACGTAGGTTTCGGTGGCGGACCCGGCGGCCACGCCCTGCTCGGAGGTGTATGCCGGCACCTGTTCGCCACGCAGCAGGCCTGCGCGGTACTGGCCGCGCACGAGGTTCTCGCGCAGGCTCTCGCGCGTCCAGGGTTTCAACGAACGCAGCACCTGAAGCTTTTCGTCGCGCACCGCGTCGGGGTCCAGACTCGACGGCGGCTCCATGGCCGTGATGCACAACAAATTCAGCAAGTGGTTTTGCACCATGTCGCGGAATGCGCCAGTGCTGTCGTAGAACTCACCGCGCGTTTCCACGCCAACGGCTTCTGCGATCGTGATTTGCACATCGCGCACCCAGCTACGGTTCCACAGCGGCTCCAGCAGCGTGTTGCCAAAACGAAGCGCAAGCAGGTTTTGCACCGTCTCCTTGCCCAGGTAGTGATCGATGCGATACACCTGAGACTCTGCGAAAGCCCCCAGCACCAGGTCGTTGATCTCGCGCGAGGAGACGAGGTCGCGGCCCAACGGCTTCTCCAGCACGATGCGGGTATCGGGGGTATTCAGGTCTGCAGCTTTCAGGCCGCCGACGATGGCTGGAAACAACGACGGCCCCACCGAGAGGTAGAACACGGTCTGGCTGTCGCGCTCGTTGAGTGACGCCTTCAGCGCGCGGTACTGCTCGACGTTCGTCGCATCCAGCGCAAGGTACGTAATCCGCGACAGAAAGGCCGCCACGCGTGCCTCGCCAGCGCTCGTCACCATGCTTGGGATGAACCGGCTGAGCGCCTCGCTGACGCGCGTGCGAAACGCGCTGTCGTCGAGGGTTTGCCGGGCCGCCGCGATGATGCGGCCTTCGCGATGCAGCCGGCCATCGCAGTCCGCCATGAACAGCGCCGGGTAGAGCTTGCGCAGGGCCAAATCGCCCGTACCCCCAAAAATCACCAGATCGAAGTTGTTGTCCATGGCGCAGACATTAGCACGCTTGTAGTAAAACAACAAACACGAATTACATGCCGCCTGCCGCAGGGCGCACCAGTCGCAACCTGCGAAAATTGCCGTCTACCCTGTTTGCCCGCTCCACGCTGACTCGATGAACACTCTGGACCAACTGAAGCGCTACACCACCGTCGTTGCCGATACGGGCGACTTCAACGCCATGCGCGCCTACACGCCGCGAGACGCGACGACCAACCCGTCGCTGATTCTCAAGGCAGTGCAACAGGATGCGTACAAGCCGCTGTTCAGCGAGACGGTCGCGGCGCACAAGGGCAAACCGGTCGACGCCATCGTCGATCAGGTGCTGATTCGCTTCGGCCTCGAGATCCTCAAGATCGTGCCGGGCCGGGTGTCGACCGAAGTGGACGCGCGGCTTTCTTTTGACACGCAGGCCACCGTCGCCAAGGCGCGTGAGCTGATCGCGCTCTACGCAGCCGCCGGGATTGGCCGCGAGCGCGTGCTGATCAAGATCGCCGCCACGTGGGAAGGCATTCAGGCGGCGACCGTGCTCGAAAAGGAAGGCATCCACTGCAACCTGACTCTGCTTTTCAGCCCGATTCAGGCCGCAGCCTGCGCCGAGGGCGGCATCACGTTGATCTCGCCCTTCGTGGGCCGCATTCTCGACTGGTACAAGAAGCGCGACGGACGCGATTTCACCGCCGAAGAAGACCCCGGCGTGCAGTCGGTGCGCTTCATCTACGCGTACTACAAGCACTACGGCTACCCGACCGAAGTGATGGGCGCCAGCTTTCGCAACGTCGGCGAAATTCTCGCGCTTGCAGGCTGCGATCTCCTGACCATCTCACCGGATTTGCTGAATCAACTGCAGGGAATGAACGAACCGGTCGAACGCAAGCTCGTCCCCGGCGCGGCCGCCGTCGCGCCCGTCAAGCTTGACACCTCCGAGCCCGCGTTCCGCTATGCGCTCAATCACGACGCGATGGCCACCGAGAAACTCGCCGAGGGCATTCGCGCGTTTGCCGTCGACGCCGGCAAGCTGGAAGCCCTCATCGCGGCTGCCGGGTAGCGCGAGTCGGCATCCGTTACCTTTGCTCCATTAACAGCTTTTTATGGCACACGACGGCTATATGGTGCTCACAGGCCAATTATTGACGTTGTCGACTTCTCGGAATTTGTCTTCCAAACGACCGTCTGGCTGTCGATAAGGCCGCAAAGCTGTATTGCATGGCGCATTCGATTGATCTGTTTTGCCGCGTCATCGACAACTACGGCGACATCGGCGTCTGTTGGCGTCTCGCCCGGCAGCTGGCGGCCGAGCACGCGTGCGTCGTGCGATTGATCGTCGATGACCTGCACGCATTTCGCTACCTCGCGCCCGAGATCCGGACGGATGGCGATGCCCGGCAGTCCCTGCTCGGCGTCGCCGTGGTGCCATGGGCCGCCGCAGCGTCGCTCGCCCCGGCCGATGTCGTCATCGAAGGCTTCGCTTGCGATCCCCCCGACGCCTACGTTCGGGCGATGGCCGCGCGCGTGCCGCGACCCGTCTGGCTTAACCTCGAATACCTGAGCGCCGAGCCGTGGGTGGAGGATGTCCATGGTCGGCCCTCGCCACATCCCCGATTGCCGTTGACCAAATACTTCTTCTGCCCGGGGTTCACCGAGCGCACCGGTGGGCTAATCCGCGAGCAGTCCGTGCCCGCAGCCGTGCCTCACGATGCGGGCTCAACGCCACCGGGGACGGGATTGCGCCTGTTTGCCTTCACCTACCCCCAGGCACCAGCACGTGCGGTGGCCGACGCGCTCGCGCTGGTGTCGCCGCGCGTTGAGGTCGGCGTGGCTGCGCCGTTGCTTGACCGTCGTGCCGAATGGCCGAGCGCGACCGTCGTCGCGCAGCCCGATTTTGATGCCCTGCTCGCCGGATTCGACGTGTTGTTGGTGCGCGGCGAGGACTCGTTTGTGCGTGCGCAGTGGGCGGCGAAACCGTTCCTCTGGCACATCTACCCGACCGACGACGGCGCGCATCTGACCAAGCTCGACGCCTGGCTGGATCGCTACTGCAACGGGCTGTCACCCGAGGCCGAGCGCGCGTATCGCCGCGCAGCCCACGCGTGGGTGGGGCATTCGGCCACGCCCGACGACTTCGCCGACTTCGCGCAACAGCTACCCGCCTTGCGTGGCCACGCCCTGCGCTGGCGGGAACGGCTGACGGCGCAAACCGACCTCGCGACCCGTCTGCTGGCCTTCATCCAGACAGCGTGAACCCCAGCGCTGCTGGTGAAAGCGCGAAAAGTCAGCTAAAATCAAAGGCTTTGCTACAAAACCTGCGGGCCAAGCACATCACCGCCACGGTGACTGAACCGCTCCCAACCGGCGCGCACTCACAACGAAATCACCATGAAAACCGCACAAGAACTCCGCGCCGGCAACGTCATCATGATCGGTAACGACCCGATGGTCGTGGTCAAGGCCGAATACAACAAGTCCGGCCGCAATGCCGCCGTGGTCAAGACCAAGCTCAAGAACCTGCTGACCGGCACCGGCACCGAGCCGGTGTTCAAGGCCGACGAAAAATTCGATGTCATCGTCCTCGAGAAGAAGGAGGTGACCTACAGCTATTTCGCCGACCCGATGTACGTATTCATGGACGCCGAGTACAACCAGTTCGAAATCGAACCGGACACCATGACCGACGCACTCAAATACCTCGAAGACGGCATGCCCTGCGAAGTCACCTTCTACGAAGGCCGCGCCATTGGCATCGAACTCCCTACTTCGCTGGTGCGTGAAGTTGAGTACACCGAACCCGCCGTTCGCGGCGACACGTCGGGCAAGGTCATGAAGCCCGCCAAACTCAAGGGGACTGGTTTCGAAATTCCGGTGCCGGCGTTCGTCAATACGGGCGACATGATCGAAATCGACACCCGCACCGACGAGTTCAAGAAGCGCGTCTAGCGCGCGGCTGTTCCCCACGGGGGCGGCCTTGATCCAGCGCAACGGCCCGTGGCAATCGCCCGGGCCGTTTGTCATTGTGCGGTCATAATCGTGCGAGGAGGCTCTACTACCGATGCTCGTCGCATACCTGACGCACCCGTTCGCGCTGAAACACGAAATGGGCGCGCACCACCCCGAATGCCCTGACCGCGTGCGCGTGGTCGACGATCACCTCCGCATGCAGGGGCTGCTCGATTTCATGCGGGAGGAGACCGCTGCCGTCGCGCCTCCGCACACCATTCTGCGCGCCCACACGCGTGAGATGGTCGATGCCATCGAACGCATCGCACCGGCAGAGGGCTATCACGGCATCGACGGCGACACCACGATGAATCCGCACACGCTGAACGCCGCGCGACACAGTGCCGGCGCCGCAGTGAAAGCGGTCGATCTGGTTTGCGGCGGTGACGCGCCGCGCGCGTTCTGCAACATCCGCCCGCCCGGCCATCACGCCGAGCGTCACCGCGCGATGGGATTCTGCTTTTTCAACAACGCAGCCATCGCCGTGCTACACGCCATTCACGCGCACGGCTTGCAGCGCGTGCTGCTCGTCGATTTCGACGTTCACCACGGCAACGGCACCGAAGAAATCCTTGCCGACGAGTGTGACGCCCGCCGCGTGCTCATGGTGTCGACCTTCCAGCATCATCTCTATCCGGGCACGGGCGACGTGCCAATGGCCGCCAATATGGTCAACGTGCCGTTGCCTGCGTATTCGCGCGGCGACGTGATGCGCGCGGCCGTGACCGAGCGCTGGATGCCAGCGATCGACGAATTCAAGCCGGAACTGATCGTCATTTCCGCCGGGTTCGACGCGCATCGCGAGGACGATCTCGCCTCACTCGGCTGGGTCGACGCCGACTATCGCTGGCTCACGCAGCAGCTGGTGGCCGCCGCAGACCGTCATTGCAGAGGGCGCATCGTGTCGCTGCTCGAAGGCGGGTACCACTTGAGCGCGCTCGCCCGTTGCGTCGGTGAGCACGTCAAGGTGTTGATCGGCGCGGATTGACGGAGGGCGCGCTGGTGTCCTGAGTTAAAAACTCGTTGAATATGAAATCGACCGATTTCGACGTCAGCCAAGACGCCAGCCGCAGCCATAGCCATAGCCATAGCGATGGCGAGGATTGGCAACGCAGCATGGCATGGATACTCGGGCGAATTCATCAGCGAATTTCTAACGCAGGACGCTAGCATTGCGCGCATGCACGGTCAGCATCCGCACCCTGCCGCTCACGAGGGCACTGGACCGGCCCAGCCGCACGGCCCGCACGGCCACGGTGATGCGCACACTCACCCACATGGGGACGGTCCCGACTTGGCGGCCATGCCACCCGCCGCTCGCCACGATCATTTACACGCGCATGGACCGGTCAACTACGACCGAATTTTTGCCATCGGCGTCGCACTCAACGTCAGCTATGCGTTGATCGAGGCCGTAGCGGGTTTTTGGCTGCACTCGCTCGCGTTGGTGGCCGATGCCGGGCACAACCTCTCCGACGTACTCGGCCTGCTACTGGCCTGGGCCGCAGTGTGGCTCTCTCGCCGCAAACCATCGGTGCGCCATTCCTACGGCCTGGGACGCACGTCAATCCTCGCCGCGTTGGCGAACGCGGTGCTGCTGTTCGTCGCGCTTGGCGCGATCGTGTGGGAAGCGATCGGGCGGCTCAGTACGCCCCAGGTCGTCGCAACCGGTCCGGTGATGGCGATTGCACTGATTGGCATTGCGGTGAACGTGTTTACTGCCTGGCTTTTCATGCGCGGCAGCAAGACTGACTTGAACGTGCGCGGCGCTTACCTGCACATGGCCGCCGACGCGGCCGTTTCAGCGGGTGTCGTTGCGAGTGCCGCATTGATGCGGATCACCGGCTGGCTTTGGCTCGACGCGGCAACCAGCCTCGTCATCGCCATTGTGATCGCATGGGGATCGTGGCGGCTGCTGGTCGATTCGTTGCGCCTGTCGCTGGATGCGGTCCCCGCACACGTGGATGCCACCGCCGTGGCCGACTATCTGGCACACAGAGCACCGGTGCAAGGCATGCACGATCTGCACATCTGGGCGCTCTCCACGCATGCGGTGGCACTGACGGCGCATCTGGTGTGCCCGGATGGCCATCCGGGTGACGCCTGGCTGAAACAGGTCTGCGATGAACTGCATGATCGATTCAGCATCGACCATGCGACGCTGCAAATCGAAACCGGCGACGCCGCGCCGTGCGCACGACGCGAGCACTGTGGTTTGCCGCACGTGCACTAGCAGCCCGCTAGGCGTCTGGGCGGCAACCGCGATTCGCCCCCCATCGCGGCCCGAGCACCGCGACCGCCAGCCCCGCCAGCACGATCGCCGCGCCGGCAATCTGAATCGCCGTCAGCCGTTCGCCAAACGCCCAGGCTGTCGCCGTCATGCCGGCCACCGGCACCCACAACGCGAACGGCGACACCATGGATGCGGGATAGCGAGTCAGCAGGTTCGACCACAGGCCATAGCCAAACACCTGAGCTGCGTAGGCGAGCACGCAGAGGTTGCCCCATAGCGACCAGCTCGGCTTCGTGATCGGCAGCCAGAGTGCGCCATCCGGCTCCACGAGCAGGGAAATCAGGGCAAGCGGTGGCACGGCGGCCAGACTCGACCACGCGATGAAGTTCATCGCGCTCACCCGTCCCGCCGTTGCGATCCGCGCGACGTGCTTCGCCACTGTGTTGCCCGCCCCCCAGAAGAACGCGGCCAGCAGCACCAGCAAGAAGGCACCAGCCACGCCGCTTTGCAGCTTGGTCGCCCCAATCACGATCAGTCCGACTGCAGCGACCAGTGCGCCGATGAGTTGCGGTCGCTGCACCGATTCCCCGAAAAAAGCCACTGCAAGCCCGATCGTGAAGAACACCTGCGTCTGCACGACAAGCGACATCAACCCCGCTGGCATGCCCAGGTTGAGTGCGATAAAGAGTACGGCGAACTGGCCCACGGCGATGAACAGTGCGTAGAGCACCAACCACCGCCACGGCACCTGCGGCCGCCCAACGAAAAAAACCAGCGGCACGGCCGCCATGAAAAATCGCCAGCCGGACAGCGCAAACGGCGGGACAGACATCAGTGACAGCTTGATCGAGACGAAAGTAAGGCCCCAGACGGTAGCGATCGCGAGCGCAAGCAGGCTATCGCGCCACGGCAGGGCCATCCGCTCCCGTCGCGTCACTGTGCTGGAGATTTGCCGCCTTTCACCACAATCGGGGATGCGTCCAGCTCGCGGCGCATCGCCTGAGCCTGCCTGATTTTCTTGTCCAGCGCCCCTCGAGCGGCAGCGCGAATGCGCACCATCATCGCATCGTCAGGGGCTTGCCAATCGGCGCCAGACTGGCTCGCCATATACGCAACGGCACCACCGAATTCCCGCAGGCTCAGGTCAGTCGCTCCACCCTTCGGCGGCATCGCGCGGGTTCCGGCCCAGGCGTCTGCGGTCAGTTCGACCTGCTTTTCCGCGATCAGCTTGGACCATGCCGCCCGGTCGCCGACCTTCGGCGCATGGGCAACCCCGTCGCGATGACAGGCCGAACAGATGGTCTGGTACACCTGCTCGCCAGTTTTGACCTGTCCGGGCATCGCAGCGCATGACAGCGTCGGCATGGCGCACAACACCACCGCACAAACGGAACCGTGAAAGGTACGAAAAGGCACCACGCCAACTACTCCCATCAAACCGTGCTATTCCACTGCCTTCAACATGGCCTCAACAACGCCCTTGGCGTCACCGAACACCATCATGGTCTTGTCCATGTAGAAAAGCTCATTGTCGAGCCCCGCGTAGCCCGCCGCCATCGATCGCTTGTTCACGATCACCGTGCGAGCCTTGTAGGCGTCCAGAATCGGCATGCCGTAGATCGGGCTGCCCTTCTGAAGCGCCAACGGGTTGACCACGTCGTTAGCCCCCAGCACGAGCACCACATCGGTCTGCGCGAACTCGGAGTTGATGTCCTCCATTTCGTGCACCTGGTCGTAGGGCACTTCGGCTTCCGCCAGCAACACGTTCATGTGGCCCGGCATACGACCCGCCACCGGGTGAATGGCGTACTTCACATCGACTCCCTTCGCGATGAGCTTCTGCGCCAGCTCCTTCACTGCATGCTGGGCGCGGGCGACGGCGAGACCGTAACCCGGCACGATCACCACACTGTCGGCGTTCGATAGCATGAACGCGGCATCGTCAGCGCTGCCGCTCTTGACCGGACGCTGCTCCTTGCTGCCGGCTACCGCTCCACCCTCCCCACCGAAGCCCCCGAGGATCACGCTGATGAACGAGCGGTTCATCGCCTTGCACATGATGTACGACAGGATGGCGCCCGACGAGCCCACCAGCGAGCCCGCAATGATCAGCATGGGGTTATTCAATGAGAAGCCAATGCCGGCCGCCGCCCAGCCTGAGTAGCTGTTGAGCATCGAGACCACCACCGGCATATCTGCGCCACCAATCGGGATGATGATCAGCACGCCGATTACGAACGACAGCGCCAGCATTACCAGAAACGCCGTCCAGTTGCCAGTAAACATGAAGTAAATACCCAGCCCGATGATGGCGATGCCAACCAGTGCGTTCACCATGTGCTGACCGGGGAACACGACCGGGGCCCCCTGGAACAACCGGAACTTGTATTTGCCCGACAGCTTGCCGAACGCGATGACCGAGCCACTAAACGTGATGGCTCCAATGGCCGCGCCGAGGAAGAGCTCGAGCCGGTTGCCGTTGGGGATTTCCGCGCCCTTCTGCGTGATACCGAAAGCGTGCGGTTCGACGACGGCTGCCACCGCGATGAAAACAGCAGCGAGACCAATCATGCTGTGCATGAAGGCGACCAGTTCAGGCATTTTCGTCATCTCAACCCGCTTGGCCATGACCGCGCCGATGCCGCCACCGACGACGAGGCCCGCCAGCACGTAACCGAGTCCCAGCGTGGACTCACCGGCCAGTTTGAAAATCAGCGCAGCCGTAGTCAGCATGGCTATTGCCATGCCCACCATGCCAAAGCGATTGCCGGTGATCGATGTGGTGGGATGCGACAGTCCTTTCAGTGCCTGGATGAAGCACACCGACGCCACCAGGTAGAGGAGAACGACGACGTTCATGCTCATTGGGCGCTCCTTGCGTCACAACGACGAATGGCAAATGACAAATGACGAACGCGGTGCTGATTCATTTGCCTGCCTCCGCTTTCGGTTCTTTCTTCTCTTTCTTCTTGAACATTTCCAGCATGCGCTTGGTCACCAAAAAGCCACCGAAGATGTTCACCGCCGCGAGCGCCACTGCGAGCACGCCCATGGTCTTGCCCAACGTGGTTTCGGTGAGCGCCGCGGCCAGCATCGCCCCCACGATGATGATTGCAGAGATCGCGTTGGTCACAGCCATCAGCGGCGTGTGCAAAGCGGGCGTCACGGTCCACACCACGTGATAGCCGACGTAAATCGCCAGCACAAAAATGATCAGATTGACCACGATGTGTTCAACGCCACTCATTGCTTGTCTCCCGTCACCAGCGTTGCCGCCACAATGTCGTCGTCCATGTTGATCTTGAACTCGCCGGTCTTGAAATCAACTAGCAGTTTCAAAAAGTCGAGCACGTTTCGCGCGTACAGTGCGCTCGCATCCTGAGGCAGGAGCGCAGCGAGATTGGTGTGCCCAACCAGCGTGACGCCATGCTTGACAACCACTTTGTCCTTCTCGGTGAGCGGGCAATTACCGCCCTGCTCCGCGGCGAGGTCAACGATGACCGAGCCCGGCTTCATCGCTTTCACCATCTCCTCGGTCACCAGCACCGGCGCCGGACGGCCCGGAATCAGCGCAGTCGTGATCACGCAATCAGCCATCGCCACCCGTTTGGCGACTTCGGCACGCTGCCGCGCCATCCAGCTCTCCGGCATCGGCTTGGCATAACCGCCCACGCCCTGGGCCGTCTCCCGCTCTTCGTCGGTTTCATACGGCACATCGATAAATTTGGCGCCGAGTGACTCGACCTGTTCTTTCACCGCCGGCCGCACGTCGGACGCCTCGATCACAGCGCCCAGGCGCTTGGCCGTCGCGATTGCCTGCAAACCGGCAACGCCCACGCCAAGGATGACCACGCGCGCGGCTTTTACCGTGCCCGCCGCCGTCATCAGCATCGGGAAAAACTTTGGATAGTGGTTCGCGGCCAGGATCACCGCCTTGTAACCCGCGATATTGGCCTGCGAGGACAGCACGTCCAGGCTCTGTGCGCGCGTCGTACGCGGCGCCCGCTCCAGCGAGAAGCCGTTGACCCCTTTCGCCTTGATCGCAGCGATACCCTCCGTGTTAAAGGGATTCAGCATGCCGACCAGATGGGTGCCAGACTTCATGGCCGCCAGTTCGTCGGCGCCGGGTGCACGCACCTTCAGCACGACGTCACTCGCGGCGAGCACGTCGGTCGCGCTCGCGCCGATGGACGCGCCGGCCGCCGCGTAGGCGTCATCGAGCAAGCTGGACGCGGCCCCCGCACCCGACTCGACGGTGACGGAAAAGCCGGGTATGGCAGCGATTTTTTTGACGGTCTCGGGCGTCGCGGCGACGCGCGTCTCCCCGGCCGTGGTCTCCTTGATGACGCCGATTCTCACCGGTCACCTCCCCTTTTGGTTGACTGGCGCAGGAGGCCGCAACGGCGAGGGCGACACCACCGGTCGCATCTCGGTCACGTGGCAACTGCTGCCATGGGCAGTGTAGCCGCTTTCGCTGTTGTTGCGGAGCATCAAAGTCGGGATAACCCGCACGCCTAGTTTGAAGCGCATCGCAGCACCCAGCGACGATTGCGGATAAATTTGAGGATTGTTTCTTCGGAGGTTCCCTCACATGTTTCATTTCAAACGAACCGCAGTCGCCGGTGTTGCGACTGCCCTGTCACTGGCGTTTGGCCTGACCGCGATGTCCGCGTCTGCTGCCGCGCTGAAAAACGCAGCTCAGAACGACATCCTGACGGCCGACCCGCACTCGCAGAACCACGCAACGACGAACGCCATCCTGATGCACGTGTATGAAGGGCTGACCCGGTACAACCAGAAGTTCGAGGTTGAGCCGGCACTCGCCACCAAGTGGACGTACATCTCGCCGACACAGGTGCGCTTCGATCTGCGCAAGGGCGTGAAATTCCATGACGGCACGCCGTTCACAGCCGACGACGTGGTGTTCAGCTTCAACCGCATCAAGCAGCCGCAGGGCACGATGCAGATCTACATCGCCGGCATCAGCGAAGTGAAGAAGATCGACGACTACACGGTTGACTTCATCATGCCGGCACCGAACCCGATTCTTCTACGAAACATCATTGACTTCCGCATCATGAGCAAGGCGTGGAGCGAGAAGAACAAGGTCACCAACATCCAGGACTACAAGGCGAAAGAAGACACATACGCCTCGCGCAATGCGATGGGCACCGGCCCGTACATGTGGAAGGGCTGGGCCGCAGAACAGAAGATTGAGCTGGTCGAAAACACCAATTGGTGGGGCAAGAAAGACGGCAATGTCACCGCCTACACGTATCTGCCGATCAAGGCCGATGCCACCCGCATCTCCGCACTGATCGCCGGTGACATCGACATGTCGTCCGAGGTGCCGCCGCAGGACGTGGAGCGCCTCAAGAAAGACCCGAAGCTGAAGGTGCTGGAAGGCATTGAAGTTCGCACCATCTTCCTCGGCATGGACCAATGGAGCGACGAGGCCAAATACACCAACGTCAAGGGCAAGAACCCGTTCAAGGACAAGCGCGTGCGTGAAGCGCTGTCGCTCGCCGTGGACCGCGAAGCGATCAAGAAGTCGATCATGCGCGGCCTCTCGGTGCCGGCAGGCATCATGGTAGCGCCAGGCGTGAACGGCCACAGCAACGACATCGACAAAGCCGAGTTCAATGTCGAAAAGGCCAAAAAGCTGCTCGCCGAAGCGGGGTACCCGAACGGGTTCGAACTGACACTGGATTGCCCGAACAACCGCTACGTCAACGACGAAAAGGTCTGCCAGGCAGTGGTTGCCATGTGGGCGAAGATCGGCCTCAAGCCGAAGTTGAATTCGATGAACTTCGCGCCGTACATTGCCAAGATCCAGAACTTCGACACCAGCGTCTATATGCTCGGTTGGGGCGTAGCCACCTACGACGCACTCTACTCCCTGCAGTCACTGGTCCGCACCAAGACGACCGGCGCTGATGGCAACTTCAACCTCGGCCGCATCAACGACACCCGTCTTGACGCCATCATCGACCAGCTCAAAACCGAGCCGGACGTGACCAAACGCAACGCCCTCATCCGTCGCGCACTGGAGCGCACCAAGGAAGAAAGCTACTACGTGACGCTGCATCACCAAATCCGTCCGTGGGCGATGAAGAAGGAAGTCACCACGCTGCACCGCTCGGACGACCGTCCGGAGGCACGTTTCGCGAAGGTGTCGGGCGGCGGGTCCTGACTCACGCGTGTCGTGACACAAGAAAAACAGGCGCCGGAGCGCCTGTTTTTATTTGCATCACACGTCGGAACCACGATGTCTCATGACGTCGCGGCAAGACACAGCGACTCGCACGCGTGGATTCACGCTCAACGGAAAATCAATTCCGTTCTAGAAGCGACCGCCGATTGACACTTACATCGGAAATGCTGCGCTCATTAACTTTTCCCCGAACTCGAGGAGCCCTCGTCAGGCGACAATGAACTCTGCAACACAACCAAAGCTAACAGCTATCGGCATTTAGAGGGCAAACGGCTTCTCCCATTTCCCCGCCTTCATGATGCCGACGAAGTTTTTTTCCGGTTCACACATGATCGAGATATCCACCGTCGGGTCTCCGTCGACCACGATGAGATCAGCATGGGCACCCGGAGCAATCACGCCGAGCAGGCCAGTCTGATTGAGGACCGTTGCCGCAACGCTCGTGGCGCTCTGCAATTGCTCCACCGGCGTCTGCACGTCCGCCCGCAACCGCCACTCGCGGGCCTGCTGCGGGTGCATGGTGCCTAACAGATCGGTGCCGAAAGCGATGGGCACCCCGGCCGCTTTGGCGATGGCGATGGCTCGCGTGCCGGCGTCCTTCACCCGATCAAGTTTGGCGAGCATCTCATCGCTCCACTTCAGCCGCTGACCTTCGTCTCCGAGTACTGAGTAGGTGGCAAGCGTCGGCACCAGAAAGGCGCCGTGCTGCTTCATCATTTTCGCCGAGGCGTCGTCGAGCAGGTTGCCGTGCTCGATGGTGCGCACGCCGCACTGGACGGCGCGGGTGATCGAGCGCGGGGAGTAGGCATGCGCCATCGCGTAGGTGTTGGCGGCGGTCGTCTCCTCGCAGATCGCGGTCAGTTCCTCCAGCGAATACTGCGTGCCGTCGATTGGATCAGTGGGGCTCGCCACGCCGCCACCTGCCATGATCTTGATTTGGTTGGCCCCGAGGCGCAGTTGCTCACGTACCGCTCGACGCACCTCCGGCACACCGTCGGCGAGCGCAGGGAACAGTCCGACGCCGGCACAGGTGCAGATGAATTCCTTGACGCCCCGCGGGCGGATGTCGGCGTGGCCACCCGTTTGCGACAGCGGCGCCCCGGCGATGAACAGCCTTGGCCCACGCAGGAAGCCACGCTCAATGGCGAGCTGCACACCGTAGTCGGCGCCTGCCGCGTCACGCACGGTGGTGAAACCACGCATCAGCATGCCCTCGAGCACATGCGTCGCCTGCGCCGTGATGTACGTCGGCGGCTGCATGGAGAGCTGCCAGACGTCGTGGTGGACCGCCATGACGTGCACGTGGCAATCAATCAGCCCGGGCAACACGATTCGTCCGCCAAGATCGGTCTCAACGCCGGCCGGCGCTTGAGCGGCCGCATGCAGCACCGCGTCGACGCGACCGTCCGTGACTACGATGGTTGACGGCGCCGAGACCTGGCCGGTGACACTGTCGAACACGCGCGCGTTGCGCAACACTTGACGATTCATGGTTGAGCGCAGCCGGGCTGCGTCCTGTAGAGGGTCGATTTGTTTCGCCGCGTGGCGGCGACGGCAACAAAATCGCAAAAAAAGGTTAAAAAGACGCGATTCGCAGGAAATACATGCCAGACGTCGCTCCCGAACTCTTCCACCGCGCCGCCGGCGGCGATGCCGCCGCAATGAGCGCGCTGTATTCGGAACTGTACCCGGAAATCAAGCGGGTGGCGCGCGCTCGTCTCGCGCAGGCGGGCGGCGTGACCGGACTGAACGCCACGGCCCTCGTGCATGAGGGCTTCATGCGCATGGCCGAACGCAAGGGTCTGCAGGGCGACACGCGCGTGCAGTTCTTCGCCTACGTTGGCAAAGTGCTGCGTTCGATCGTGATTGATTTCGTACGCGCGCGCGATGCCGAGAAGCGCGGTGGCGGCGTCACGCTGCTCACCATGTCGCATGCTGACGCCGCTGCCGACGGCTGGCTGCCCGCTGTGGATGTGGTTGCGCTCGACGACGCGCTGGAAAAGCTCAAGGCGGTCGACGAAGGGATGTACCACACCGCCGAGTTGCACTTCTTTTGCGGAATGACGATTGAGGAAACCGCCGAAGCACGTGGCGTTTCGACGCGCACCGTCAACCGCGAGATCACCAAGGCCCGGGCGCTGCTGGCACAGTGGCTGGATGTCGGGTCGCCGCCGGCCTGAGCGCGGCGTGGAGAGGCCGGGCCCCAGCGCCACAGCGTGGCGTCATTTTTGCCACGATCCCGTCTTTGCTGACACAGGGTTGCCGGGCGACACAGTGTTCCCATTGATGCCACCGAATTTGCATCGCCGCCAGCCCGCTTTGCATTCGATGCCCGACGCCTTCGAGTTTCTTCGTCCGTCCTTGCCGAAAAGTCAACGTGGCTGAGAGCTTTGACGCGCCGTTCTGGCGCGCCGTCAACGCAGCGCTCGACGAAGCACTCGAGTGCGACGACCTAACGCGTCCGGCATTCGTGCAATCGCTGCGCGCGCGCGATCCTCGCCTCGCCGACGAAGTACGCAAGCTGCTCGGACGCGCCCATCAGCAGACGCTCGTGACCGACTACGTGCGCGCGGGGCGCGGCAGCGGCGGGCTGACCACGGAGCTCATACCGGTTCTGCCCGATGGCGGCGAGCGCGGCTTTGACGGGCTGCTGCGGCGCGCCCTGCGCGCCGAGCGATCGCGCGCACAAAACGCGCGCCACGCTGGCGAGATGTGCGGTGCCTGGAAATTGCAGGAAGTCATCGGCGTGGGAGGGATGGGCGAGGTCTGGCTCGCCTCACGCGCCGATGGCCTTTACCAGGCGCGCGCCGCGGTCAAGTTCCTGCGAACGGACGGTGACATTGAGCGGTTCGAAGCGCGGTTTGCGCAAGAGCGTACTCTGCTGGCGCGCTTGAACCACCCGGGGATCGCCCGTCTGATGGATGCCGGCCGCCTGTTCAGCCAGCCGTTTCTGGTGCTGGAGTACGTCGACGGCAAACCGCTCCTGAATTTCGTGGCCGAGCTGGCGCCCACCGTGCAGTCGCGGGTCGATATCGTGCGCGAAATTGGTGAAGCCGTTTCTTACGCGCACACGCAACTGGTGGTGCACCGCGACCTCAAACCCTCGAACGTGCTGGTCACCCCGGGCGGGCACGTGAAGCTGCTCGACTTTGGCGTCGCCGGCCTGCTGGAGGATGCCGAGCACGACGAGGCGACGTCATCCGAGGCCACTCGAATCGGCGGGCGCGGCCTGACGGTGGAATATGCCGCCCCCGAGCAGATCACTGGCGATGCAACGGGGGTGGCGAGCGACATCTACTCGCTGGGCAGCCTCGCCTACCACCTGCTGGCTGGTCACCGGGCGCATCTTCCCGAGAAACCCGGTCGCGCGGCGCTGGAATACGCAGTGCTGCACCAGGTTCCCGAACGGCTGTCGCACGCCGCCACGCATACGCCCCCCGCCACCGTGAAGGACACGATTCCGCCGCCGACCGACGCACACCGTCTCGCGGGCGACCTTGATGCGATCATCGCACGGGCCATGCGCATCGACCCGGCCGATCGCTACCCCACGATGGAAGCGTTTGTGGCTGACCTACGCCGCTGGAGCGATCGCCGTCCCATCGCCGCCCGCCGCGAGGACCGAAGCTACCGCACCCGGCTCTGGCTACGCCGCAACTGGCTGCCGGTCGGCCTGACAGCCACGCTGATCGTTGCGCTCGGCGCCGGGCTCGCGGTCTCGTTGTGGCAGTACGGACGCGTCAATGCCGAGGCAACGCGCGCCAACAAAACGGCAGAATTCCTGGTGGAACTACTCGGGCGGGCCGATCCTGATCTGCACGGCGGCAAATGGCCCACCGCAGCCGATCTGCTCGACGAAGCCGCCGGCGAGAGCCGGCAGCGCTTCCGCGACGATCCCGCGACCGAGGAGCGCTTCACGCGGCTCTTTGCCTCGATCTACCGTTCGTTATCGCGCGACACCGACGCGCTGCCACTGGCCAAACGCGCGCTGGAACTGTCGACGCAACTCTACGGTGACAGGGCACTGCCGACGCTGCGTGCACAAAGCCTGCTGGCCTGGATTCAATACTGGTCGGACGACTACGCCGCGGCGGTGACCAGCATGCAGCCAGTCATGCAGGCGCTTCCGAAGCTGCTGCCCGCCGGCTCGATCGAGCTCATGGATACGCGTCAGCGCTACGCCAATATCCTCGCCGGCGCCTATCGCAACGCCGAAGCGGAGGCAGAATTCAAGAAGCTGCTCGACGAGGTTTCGGACGCGCGCCCGCCGTTGCCGGATCGCGATTGGCGGGTGGCCGATATTGATGGTGACCTTGCGGCGGCCTACACGCGGGCGGGCCGCTGGCAGGACGCGCTCGACCTTCTGCGCAAACACGCAGATACCTACGCGGCGCCACCGCGAAATGACATCAAGAGTGCACTCAACCATCAGGGCAACCTGATTACCGTACAAAACATATTGGGCGACCCAAGCGGTGTCGAGGAAAAGATCCTGGCATTGATCGGGCAGTGGCAACAGCTGGCGGGCGAGAAGACGGAGCGGATTGACGAACTGCTCAATGACCTGGGTCTCTACTATGCCCAAGCCGGCGCGGGTGACAAGGCGCTGGCGACCTATCAGCGTCTGCTGACCAGGCTGGAAAGTCGCGGCGATGCGGATCTGTCGTCCATTTTGCGCAGCCGCGTCGATGTGATCGAGGTGGGTGCCCGGTTTAACCTGGCGAGCGCCGAGGTGCTCCGCACGCAATTGGAGGATATGGCAGCGCGCGTGCAAGTGTCGATCGCTCCCACATCGGCGCGCTTCCGGCAGCTGCTATTGCGCATCGGCACCGTTGCCATCACCCTGGAGGATGTACCCTTCGCGGAGCGCGCCTACGCTGCGGCGCGCGCGCTGGGCAAAGACCAGTCGCCCGCCAACGACGGTCGCAGCGACGCGCTGGCCGCAGCCATTGCCCGCCACCGGGGCGACTACGGCGTATCGCTGGAGCAAGTCGAACGCCGACTTCAAACGTATACAAAGACCAAGGAAACCACCTCGTTGCGCTTCGCCTACTCGCTGCTCGACAAAGCGTACACCCTGACGCTCATCGGCGGCGACGAGATGCGCCAACGCGCGCGCGCTGTGCTGGACGAAGCGCGCGCCGCGATTCCGTCCGGCATTGCCCGGTCCCACCGCGTGTACGCGCAGCTGGCGTACGTAGAGGCCTCAGCGCTACACGGCGCTGACTCGCGCATTGCGCTGGCCGCACGTGACCCACTGGCACGCCACTTTGGTCGCCGCAGCAACGAACTGCCTGCGGTACTAAGCGGTCTGTACGTCCAGCCGTAGGCCCTGTCCGCACAAACCACATCGATTTCACGACGCGGCGGCGTGGGAACCCCAACAAGGGGCGCTTTTCGCACTACCCGAAGGGCTGCATGGCAGCTCAACGGTGCGTGAAGCGTAAGCAGGAAGCCAGGCCGTGCGGATTGCTTGCGGACGCGGAATCGTCGTAGACGCGTGTGGTTTGTGCACGCTGTTGTCGTATTTCGCGAGCAAAGCACGTCTTAACCATCGAGCACGCCACATCCTAGACTGGGGCGCCGCTCTGGGCGCAGGTTCTTCCCCGGAACTGCGCCGACCCGATGCCCCGTGTATCGGACAGCGCTGCCGCGTGCTACCCAGCATGCCCGGCGCGCGCGCGGGCAGCTCCTCCCTGCCCGCGCGCGAATCCTGGAGCCCGTCTTCGTACGGGCTCTTTTTTTGCTGCGGCGATACGATCCATCTCTACAGCTTTCTCATTCCAGCGACCGCTGCATGGTGCTTAGCGCCTAACTATGTGTCATGTCGACTATTTGCAAAATGAGCCGTAATCGACCGCCAAACGGTCGTTCAAGACAACTAGCCAATGAAATGCAATCGTCTAGTGTTGGAATTTATTTAATATGTATCCTGTTACTCAACAATAATATTGCCAGTAACTTCGATTAATTCGATATCTGAGCAATTAATTTGCTTGACGTAAAATCGTTGCATCGCAACAAGGAACGATCATGCCTGCTACGCTCAATCGCCAAATCGACGACGTCCGCATCAAAGACATCTTCGAGCTCGCGCCGCCCTCGCACCTGCTGCGCGAGTTCAAGGTCAACGATACCGTCGAGCAGTTGGTGTTTGACACGCGCCGCGAAATACACAAGGTGCTGCACGGAGCCGACGATCGGCTCGTGGTCATCGTCGGCCCGTGCTCGATCCACGACAAGAAGGCCGCGCTGGAATACGCAAAACGCCTGAAGACGCTGCGCGACGAGCTTGCGCGCGAGCTCATCGTCGTGATGCGCGTCTATTTCGAAAAGCCGCGCACGACCGTCGGCTGGAAGGGCCTGATCAACGACCCGCATCTCGACGGCAGCTTCAAAATCAACGATGGACTGCGTCTCTGCCGCGAACTGCTGCTCGACATCAACGAGATGGGCGTGCCTGCGTCTACCGAATTCCTCGACACACTGACGCCTCAGTACTACGCCGACCTGATTTCCTGGGGGGCGATCGGCGCGCGCACCACGGAGAGCCAGGTGCACCGCCAGCTCGCCTCGGGCATGAGCTGCGCCATGGGTTTCAAGAACGGCACCGACGGCAACATCAAGATCGCCGTTGACGCCATCAAGGCGGCCGCTGCACCACATTACTTCCTCTCAGTCACCAAAGGCGGCCACAGCGCGATCGTTTCGACCAACGGCAACGAGGATTGCCACGTGATCCTGCGCGGCGGCAAAGCGCCGAACTACGACGCCGCGAGCGTGGAGGCATCTGCCGCCGAGCTGGCCAAGGCCGGACTGCCGCAGCGCATCATGATCGACTTCTCACACGCCAATTCCAGCAAGCAGCATGAGAAGCAGATCGAGGTATCGGCCGATGTGGGCCGTCAGATGGCTGCCGGCGATGAGCGCATCTTTGGCGTGATGATCGAGTCGCACCTGAACCCTGGCCGCCAGGACCTCGTCCCCGGCAAGGAACTCGCCTACGGTGTCTCGATCACCGACGCCTGCATCGACTGGGCGCAAACCGAAGGCGTGCTGCGCCAGCTCGCCGCCGACGTGCAAAAGCGTCGGCTCGCGCGGGCGGAGTAACTGCCGGCAAGGCGGCACGCTTGCGGTGATGTCACAAACGGCTAACCGGACAACATCTGGCAACGTCACGCGGCGGGTCGCCAAGCGTCCCGCCCTGCGTCGCACCGGCTTACCTCGCTGAACCGCGCTGCAGGCTGAAGGTGTCGTAGCCGGTCTCCTTGACGCGGCCGTCGGCCGTGTAGGTCACGTCGAAGTACTGGTCTTCGCTGCCATTGTTGAACTTGTACTTGTGCGTGAGCTCGCCCGGCGTCATACCGTAGCGCTGCTCCTTGCTGTTGCGACCGAGGATGCGTCGCACTTCGGTGATCGTCATGCCCGGCTGGATGCGCTTGAAGTTGGCCTCGGTCAGCACCTGGTCGATCCTTTCCAGCGTGCCCTGCGCGTTCACCGTCATCATGTACGTGCGCACGCCTTCCGGCCCGAGCGGGTATTCCCACACTTCGCGGTCACCCTCACGATACACCGCCGCCGGCTCGCCCATCTTGAGCTTCATGTCGGCCACCGTGGACTGCCCCGGCTGCAGCTCGCCCGTAGCGACACGATCACAGCCGACCAGCGCCGACAAAGCCGAAAATAAACCCATCGTGAGCCATCCTTTCCAGGTCATGCGGGTGGAATCAATCATGGGGAAATCCTTTCTCAGAAGCCGCGATGTGCCGCAGCGTTAGTCAAGCGGCTTGCGCATTTCCCGGTGTGGAATATCGCAGTCCGGATAGATTTCGCCTTCCGCGATAAATCCGAATTTTTCGTAGAAACCAATGGCGTGGGTCTGCGCAGACAAAACGACCTCGCGATCACCGCGTTGACGCGCACGCTCAATCAAATGCCGGAGCACGGCGGCGCCCGCGCCCTTGCCGCGCCAGCGCTGAAGCACGGCCATGCGCCCAACATGCCCGTCAGGCAGCAATCGCCCACACGCGGCAGCCTCCCCATTGATCCAGGCGATGGCATGGATCGAGAGCGGGTCGTTGCTATCGACTTCCAGCTCGGCGGGCACCCCCTGCTCATCGACAAACACCTCGAAGCGAATGGCTTTCAGCGTTGCGTGATCGTCCGGCCACGTGGCCGTCTTGACTCGAAACGTTGGCGACCCGTTCGTGGGCGGCGCTTGCGGCGTCTGACCGGCGTGCCTGCGTGCTGCGAAAAACCGCTTCAACCTGGCTGCAGCGGCTTCCCCCGCCACGCCGCCCTCGACTGATCGCGCGTGGTGGTTCAGTTTTGGCTCCGCAAACAAATTCACGATACTGCCAGCGGCGCCGAATTTCGGGTCAGCCGCGCCCCAAACCACTCGCGATACGCGCGCATGCAAGAGCGCGCCGGCACACATCGCGCATGGTTCAACCGTGCTATACACGGTCGCACCCGGCACGCGGTAATTGTTGATGCGCTGGAACGCTTCACGCAAGGCGACAATCTCGGCGTGCGCGGTCGTGTCGCCATCGCGGATGACGCGGTTCATGCCGCGGCCGACAACCTCACCCGCCACCACGACCACGGCACCGATGGGCACCTCCCCCGCCGCGCCCGCCTCGTCGGCAAGCGCCAGCGCAACGTCCATGAACGCCAGGTCGGCGGCGGCCGCGGGGCGATCAGGCGTTACCGCCGTTGTGCTCACAGGCCCAAACGCTCCATCCATGTCGCCAGCGCCCGTTCATTTTCGTTACCCGCAGCGTAGCCAGCCTTCATCGAGGCATGCGCCTCCTTGCGGTGCTGGTTCAGTTTGAACTTGCTTTCCAGTCGGGTTACCGGCATGCGAAACACGGCGATCGCGCCGAGCATGGTTTCCTGAAACGCGGGCTCCAGGCCCAGCCATTGGGCTGCGTAGGAGGGCTCGTGCAGCGCGATGAGCGACTTCAGCATCGCATCCTTGCGCGCAGGGTCCGAAATTTCTTCCGCACGGCCATACGCGTGCACGGCGATGTAATTCCAGGTCGGCACGCGTTTCAAGTCCGGGTACACCTTGGGCGACATGTAGGCGTGCGGCCCGAGAAAGGCAATCATCGCCGAGCCCCCAGCACGAAGCGACTCCACCTGCGGGTTTGCGCGTGCAAGATGGAAATGCAGCGTCATCGTCTCGCCGTCATCGCTCACCACGACCGGCAAATGGGTCGCAAACGGCGCGCCATCCCCGTCGACCGTGGTGAGCGTGGCAAAACTGTGCTCCCGCATCACCTCAAGCGTGAGCGCGCGTTCGCTTTGTGAAAACTGCTTTGGCAAATACATCAACGACTCCAGGACATTTTCATTACCCGCCGCGCACCGTCACCAGCAACCACCAATGCGTGACGATGTCTACGACGCATCGTACCTCATTGTCTGCCTCGTGAGTGATGGGCAGGCTTGCGGCGCGAGGCAACCGTGGCTCGCAGGGGCGTTTACTTTGCCCGCCGCCCCACCGCGATCAGCAGCACCGTGAACGCCGCGACCACCACCATCGCCAGCTCGATGCGCTCGCCGAGGAGTGCTGCGGCGAACGCAAGGGTGAAAAACAACTGCAACAATTGCACTTGACTCACGCGTGCGATACCGCCTCTGGCCAAGCCGCGATACCAGAAGAAAAAACCGATCCACTGGCTCATCAAACCAAGGTAGGCGAACGCCGCCCACGACACACCTGATACGCGCCCCGGTACGTCAGGCGCGCTGCCGATCGCAATCGCCAGCGTCACCGGCAAGCCAAGCAGCAGCGCCCAGGAAATGACCTGCGGACCACCGAGATGTCGGGTGGCAATGGCACCCGAGGCGTATCCCAAGCCGCCGAGAAGCACGCTCACCAGCATAAGCGCATCCGCTGCATGCAGACTGCCATGCGCCCGCTGCCATGCGTAACCACACACCAGCAGCGTACCGCCCACCGCGCACGCCCAGAAACGCCGCGACGGTCGCTCGCGATTCAGCCACGCCCCGATCACCGCCGTGGCGAGCGGCAGAATGCCATTGACCACAGCGGCGTGGCTCGCCGGTACAGTTTGCAGTGCAACGGTATTGAGCAGCGGCCAGCCAAATACGATGCCAATCGTCGCGCCGAGCAATGGCCACCAGGCCGCACGGGGCGGCCAGCCTGCCCGCGTCGCGAGCAAATATGCGGCGCCGGCAAACGCGGCCAACGCAGCCCGCCCCGACCAGACAAACCACGGGGACAACCAGTCGCCAGCCATCGCAATCCGCGTCATGGGCATGGTCAAACTGAAGATGAGTACACCCAGCAAGCCCAGTAGCAGACCGGAAGATTGGGGAGACATGGCTATCGGCGCGTTCTATATATCGAACAACTATACCTGATTGCTGACCCAATGCAATTCCGGCCAGGTCGGCGCCACCGGACCACCCGGCAGCGCGCCCCAAGCCAGTCACCCGCAGCCCATCGGACGTTTCGCTGTCCACCATCCACCCAGGGTTTGCGTTACAGTCGCGCTCAAGTCGTGCACCGCACGACGCTTGCGACTTTTGGGGATTGGCCATGACCGCTTTCACGACCGACCACATGCCTGTCGAACCCGGCGCCGACGCGGGTGCATTCGCCATTCCCGCACCGCAAGCCCATCTGGCCACGCCAGTGGATCGACTGTCAGCGCTACTGGCGTTGCGCCTGGTGTTGTCGCTCGGCCCCAAGTTCAACCTGCGTCGTGACATCAACGACGTCATGACGCTCTGCGCACGGCATCTGGTCTGGCCGGTGTCGGTGGCGCAAAAGGTGCAGCGCTTTCTCGCCAACCGTTGCGTCGACATGCCAGCCTGGGCGGGCGTGGGCAAACTCTCCCCGGAGGAATTCATCGCCCGCCACGGACTGTGGAATGGCACCTACGACGACACGACCCTCTTCTACTATCTCGACGAGTTCTGCAAACAGAACGCGAAGGACCTGCTGGCGCTGTTCCAGACCACCGCCGACGCACTCGACAAGCACGCCCGCCTGACGCCGGTGCGCTTGACGCAGAACATCGGCATGCTGTCGAAGGTGCTCTCGCTCACTGCGGCCGAGTGCACGCTGATCGAGTGTGCCGCACTGGCCAAGTGTTCGCGCGATCTGCGCCCGATTCTCGTGGACTGCAAGGCATCAAGCGCTGCCGAAGCGCACGCCATGCTGGGCGAAGTGGCCAAGGTGTCGCCGAACGACATTGCCGTCGCGCTCAAACCCGGCGGCCGCCTGGAGTCACTTGCACTCATCGACACGCCGATTGCCGAGCACAACATCACCGACCTGGGCGATCTGATGCGCCTGTCTGATCGCTTGTTGCCGATCCTTCTGGACGGCTACGAGAACGAGGGCGCGATGATGGCTGCGTTCACGCGCCCGGCGAAGCCGACGGAACTGACCGTCACCGATTACCCGCATGTTGAAGCGGATGCCCGCTACCTCGCCGCGCTGCTCAAGAGTGCCGCGACGCGTCGTGAAAAGGGCGTGAACGTGCTCATCTACGGCGCGCCGGGCACGGGAAAAACCGAGTTCGCCAAAGTCATCACGGCCATGGCCGGCGCCGAGCTCTACGAAGTGGAATGCTTCGACCGCGAAGGCCAGAGCCTGTCGGGCAAGGAGCGCTACCGCTCGCTGCAGGTGTCGCAGTCGTTCCTCAAGGGGCGCGAAAACACCGTGCTTCTGTTCGATGAAGTGGAAGACGTGTTCCCGAGCAATCCATCGGAAATGCTCAACATGTTCCTCGCCGACGAGGCGCATCGGGGCAGCGTGAACGGCAAGGCCTGGGTCAACCAGACGCTGGAATCCAATCCGGTGCCGACGATCTGGATTTCCAATTCGATCAATCAGATTGATCCGGCGTATCGGCGCCGCTTTCAGTTCCACATCGAACTGAAAAATCCGCCGCAAAATGTGCGAGCGAACATCACGCGAAAGCACCTCGCCGGGCTTGATCTGAGCCCGGAATTTGTCGACAAGCTCGCTGCGCGGCGCACGCTGACGCCGGCCCAGATTCACGCGGCAGCGCGCTTCGTCGATCTCACGCGCGAACATGTGGAAGACGACGTCGAGGCGCTGCTGCTCAAGCAGCTCGACCGCAGCGACGAGGCGCTTGGCCACAAGGAAGAGATCGACAAGTCGATTTATCGCCCGATGGTGACGACGTATGACCTCTCACTACTCAACATCGAGACGCGCCATCCCGTCGAAAAAATCATCAACGCGCTGCGCAACAAGGGCGCGGGCACGCTGTGCTTTTTTGGCCTGCCTGGCACCGGAAAAACGGCCCTGGGCGAACACATCGCCAAGTCCATCGAACGTCCGCTGATCATCAAGAAGGCCAGCGACCTGATGAGCAAGTACGTCGGCGAGACCGAGCAGAACATGGCGGCGATGTTCAAGGAGGCCGAGCAGGAAAAAGCCGTGCTGCTGCTCGACGAGGCCGACAGTTTTCTGCAAAGCCGCGCCCTCGCGCAGCGCAGCTACGAGGTCACCGAAGTCAACGAGATGCTGCAGGGGATGGAACGCTTCAAGGGCGTATTCATCTGCACGACCAACCTCATCGACCGCATCGACGAAGCTGCGATGCGCCGCTTCACGTTCAAGATTCAATTCAAGCCGCTCACCCGCGAGCAGCGCGAGAAGATGTTCGTCACCGAAGCGCTCGACGGCAACGTGGCAAATCTGACCGGCAAACTCGCCGACCGCCTCAACAAGTTGCAGATCCTGACACCCGGCGACTTCGCGGCCGTAAAGCGGCAGATTACCCTGCTCGACGAAACGATGACACCCGACGAATTCCTTGCGCAGCTGGAGCAGGAGCATAAGGTGAAGCCGGACGTCAAATTTGCTCGGAGCATTGGCTTCTAGCGGGTCCGGCTTCGCTTCGTCGCCGCGGGGGCGGGCCTGCGGCCTTGTCGTCGCTGCGCGACGCCCCGCGCTCCTCGCAGCCGTACGTCAAATTTGCCCGGAGCATTGGCTTCTAGCGGGTCCGGCTTCGCTTCGTCGCCACGGGGGCGGGCCTGCGGCCTTGTCGTCGCTGCGCGACGCCCCGCGCTCCTCGCAGCCGGACGTCAAATTTGCCCGGAGTATTGGCTTTTAGCGCGTCCGGCTTCGCTTCGTCGTTTCGCGTAGCATCGTGGCGACAACAACGTATTGGGAGACAAGCCATGTTCAGCCACGTGATGGTCGGATCGAGTGACATCGCGCGCTCGAGAGCGTTCTACGATGCCGTGCTCGGCGTGTTGGGTGCAGGAGCGCCGGTACACAACGTCGCTGGCACGGGTCACCAGCGGCTCTTCTATCGTCACGATGGCGGGACGTTCTGCGTGAGCGAGCCAATCAACGATGAACCCGCGACGTTCGCCAATGGCGGCACCATCGGCTTCAAGTGCGCCTCGCCAGAACAAGTGAAACAGTTCCACGATGTTGCCGTCGCACATGGCGGAAGCTCGATTGAGCAGCCTCCGGGCCTGCGCGAGAGCAAACTGGGTGCGATGTACCTCGCCTACGTGCGCGATCCCGACGGCAACAAGCTTTGCGCGCTGCACCGGCCCAAATAGCGACGACGGCGCCCGCAACCCGCCACGCAGCGCGTTGTTAGCGCGACGCGGGTTGCGTGGATGTCTGGCGCAGTCGCGCGAGCAGATGTTCCCCCGCGCGCCCAGTGACTCGCATGCCAAGCCGCGTCTGCTCGGCGCGCACGGCAACGCGGCTTTTCTCGCCGAGCAGGCCATCCACTTCGCCGATGTCGTGGCCACGCGCCGCGAGCAGCCGCTGCAGTTCGCGCCGTTCGGTGCGCGATAGCCCGCGGTCGTCAATCGGCCACGGCGTGAGGAAGGCTCCGCGTCCACGCAGTCGGTCCGCAAGGTGGGCGATGGCGAGTCCGTAGCTTTCCGACGCGTTGTAGCTGTAGATCGCGTCGAAGTTGCGCCCGACAAGAAACGCCGGCCCGGCAGTGGGCAACTGCGCGCCCGAGGCCAGGCCCGGCAGCAGCAGGCCATAGTCGCCCTCGCCCACGACACTCGCAGACAGCGGCTTGCCGTCGATAGCGACAACGCCGAGCGCCTGCCAGGCCGCCAGCGGGCGGCGCTTGGTGCGGCCGACGAGCCCGGCGTCAAAAGCGGCGGGCAATTTGACCTCAACGCCCCACGGCTGCGCGGTGCGCCAGCCGGCCTGCTTCAGATAATTAGCGGTCGAGCCGAGCGCGTCGGCAGCGCTGTCGATCAAGTCCTTGCGACCGTCGCCATCGAAATCCACCGCGAGGCGCTCAAAGGTTGAGGGCATGAACTGCGTCTGGCCAAACGCCCCAGCCCACGAGCCGACGAGCTTTTCTGGCGCAAAGTGCCCCCCCTGCAAAATTCGCAGCGCGGCAAACAATTCGCCCCGAAAAAAGGTTTGCCGACGTCCGGCGCAAGCAAGTGTCGCGAGCGCCTGTGGCAGCCGATAGTTGCCCTGGGCGCGGCCGAAGTTGCTCTCCACGCCCCACACGGCGACCACGGTTTCCGCGTCCACCCCGTAGCGCTGCGCCACGGCCGCGAGCGTCGCAGCATGCGTCGCCAGCATCGCCTTGCCGTCCGCCACGCGCTCGTCATCAACCAGCGCGGCGAGATAGTCCCAGACCGCCGTCTTGAACTCGGGCTGGTAGTCGAGCTTCTCGAGCACCGAGGGCTCGGGTTTGATCGTGGCGGTGTGCGCGGCAAAGCTCGCCGACGACACGCCGGCGGCAATCGCCTGTGGCCGGAGGCGTTCCATGCAAGCCTGCAAGTCGTCAACACTCAGCGACGGTGCCGCGCCCGCCACCGCCGCACTGCCGGGCAGGCCGATCAGCGCGACGGCCATTGCGCGCACGGTGGACCCTGCGCTACGAATACCAGTTTTCATCGACACCCCGCGACGTACGCCGCAACCTGCGTTCCGTTGATCAACAAGCCGCCGCCGCGGATCGCCCCAGTACCGACCGCGTTGCCGGTGATACCGCGCAAAACACGCAGCGCCATGAGTCCATCGCCGCCGCCGAGCGTCACGCCGTCAACGTCGAGATCATAGTTTCGGGTCGCGAGAAAACTCTCGACGGCGCCCGCAGTGTTGCGAGTCGCACCGGCGCCCAGGGCACCCGAGGTCAGCGCGCTGCCGCGCGCGCCCAGCAGATAGCGCAGCAAAAGCACACCGTCGGTGGCCGCGTCAACCACCCCATTGCCGTCCACGTCGAGCGCGCAGCGCGTGTTCGATGCCATGGTGGACGGCAGTGTGTGCATGGCCCACGCGCTGGGCGAGGCGCCGTTGTAGGCGCACGCCGTGATGCCAGCGCGGGAGAGGTTCATGTGAGTGCACAGCGAATCGTAGTCACCGCTTGATAACGTGGCGTTAACCGTCCAGCCGCTGAGCGTGCTTTGGTCGAGCGCGGTATGCGCCCCGTTGTAGAGCAGCGAAAAATGCACGTGCGGCCCGGTTGACGATCCGCCCTGGCACAACGCTTGCGCCGAATTGTTCGCGTAGATCGCAATGGGTTGCCCGACGTATACCACCGCGCCCGTTGCCACCAGCGGCGCGTCGAGGTGGTAGTAGTTCGTTGCCCAGCCATTGCTGTGGGTGACGCGGATATTGCAACTGGAAAACACGGTGACAGTACCGTCGTGCGCGGCGAGCACGCGCGCTTTCGACGTGTCACTGCCCCACACCGGCCAGCCAAGCGAGAAGTCGATCAAGGATTGCGGCGAGGCACAAGGCGCCGTGCCGCAGCCACCCGTCGTGGTGTGAACGCCGTTGAAACTCCAGCCCGTCTGGCCGAGCGTCCACGGCAGGCGCAAAAAATCCGCCGGCGCGGCCAGCGAGGTTTGCGGCGCGCTCTTTTGCGATGGCTCTGCAGCGACCGGGTGATTGAGTGCGGAGAAACGCGCTGCGAAGCGCGAGGCGAAGCCGCGTGTGCGTTGTTCGCCGACAAAGAAGGTTTCGGCGACAGCGGCCATTCCGGCGTCGTCCGGTGCCGTCGTCGCGCTGTCCTGCCGCTCAAGTCGCGCGATGCTGCGTCCGAGATCGTACATGCCGGCGACGGCCGCGACGAGCGCGTCGAGGTAGTGCTCGGCGGCTGCGGTGTCCTTGCCGTCCAGCGCGCCGGGCGCCGCTTCTGCGACGATTAGCGCGATGACCTGCGGATTGACGCTATGCAACCCGGCGCGATCGATCAGGCGCGCGCGATACGGGCGCAGCGCGGGAACGGCATCGAGCGCGGCGTAGGCGGATTCGAGGCTGAGTACGCGCGTGTCCCACACCATGTCGCGATCGGTCACCTGGCGCGGCGCCTGCGCTGCGGCCACGCTGCTGCCCAGCAACACGGTCGCGCCGAGTGCGACGGCGCAACACATCGCACTGCATTGCAACAGCTTTTCAGGTCTAACGACCGCCGCTCGGTCGCTAGAGCGAAAAAAATCAGTTAGTCGACTATCCAGAAAATCACACTCCAGTGACCGCAGAATCGTCATTGCATCAAAAAAGTTGTAATGACGCCCCATGCTCATTCACCCGCGGTCGCGAGCCGCTGCTCGAACAGGGTTTTGCCCACGCCGTCCTGATAGCTCACGGTCAGCGAGCGGTCGGCGGGATCGAAACGCAGCAGCCCGAAATTGAAGTCATCGCCGTACACGAAGTGCGGACCCTTGCTATGCCGCTCACGCGTTTCCGGCGTTTTGTCGAACGCGCGGAAGGTGGCAATCGGCCCGGCCATGAACTCGTGAATGCCGGTGCGCTTGTTGCTCCAGTCGCGCGCAAAGTGATAGTCGGCTGAGATCATCACCACGTTGTCGATCCGCGAGCGTTTGAGAAAGGCCACCACCTCGTCGCGCTCGGTTTTGTAGTTGCCCCACGCATCCTGGCTGCCGCCGTGAAACGGCACTGAGGTGGCAACAATTTTCCATGTGGCGCGCGATCGTTTCAGCGTATCAAAGAACCACTGCCTCTGTTCACTCCCGAGCATGGTCTTGTCGGGGCCGTCCGCCATGCCCTGCACGCTGCGGAAGCGTCGCGTATCGAGGATGATGAGTTCCACCGCCGGCGCCACGCGCACGGCCCGATAGAGCCCCACGGGTTGCACGGTCGCGCACGGCCAGTACTCGCGAAACACCGCTTCGGCCACCGCCATGAACGGCAACGCGCCATTCGCATCGTTCTGGCTTTCGTGATCATCCCAAATCGCATAGGTGCCGTGCGCGGCCAGGAACGCCTGCAAGGGCCGGTCGGCGCGGATTCGCGCGTGTTTGCTGCGGTAGTGCGACTGCGTGGGCACAAATTCGCGCTTCGGGATGTCCGCGTACACCGTGTCACCCAGGTGCACGAAGTAGTCCGGCTTCGCTGCATCGATCACGTCGAAGAGTCGAAATGGCTTGTACTTCTCCTCCATGTCGCCCGAAAACGCAATGCTTACCGGCTGCGCGGCCGTGCGCACGCTATTGAACCGCCCGCTGCCGACGGCGGTGTCGCCCACAAAGACGCGGTAGAAAATCGCAGCACCATCCGGCAAGCCAGTCAGGCGGACCACCCCGGTGTAATCCACGCGCCGGTCCAGCTCGATCTCGTTGCTGCGTCGGTCGAGGACGTCCATCGTCGTCCCCCAGCGCACGTGCGCGCGTACGGCGTCGTTCGCGGAGATCCAGATCAGCGCGCTGCCGGGCATGACATCGAACGCCGCTGGGCTGAACGCCAGCACCGCTGCCTGCGCCAGCGGCACACCCGCAATGACCGGCGCCGCACCCGCCGCAGTGGCGGCGCGCAGCCAGCGGCGACGCTCAGGTTGGTCGGGGTAGCCGTGGTCTCGATCGTGCGTCATGGCGGGCTGGGGTCGCGTTGGAATGAGGCATGGCGGCGGGGTTGGCGCCACTTAGAGCTGTGATTATCGGCCGATTGGGTTATCAATTCGCCGTGCGCTCACCGCACGCGCTCCTGCGCTCGACCTACCCGTGGCTGGCAGCAAGACGTGACGCGGAGGTGACCACGGCTTTCCTGACAACGCCGTCGCAGCGTCCCAAAGCGGCGATGCGAAAATACGGGGATGACTGCCTCCCTGCCCCGCCTGCGATGACCCCCCGCCGCGCTGTCTTCCTTGCGCTCGGCGCAACCGCTTTTGCCACCGTGTTGGCGCTCATGATCCAGATTTCGCTGCTCGGCGCATGGGGCCTTGGCGGCCGGCTGCGCGCCGTCGATCTCGTTCCAGTGCGCGGTGTCGAGGCGATCAAAGGCGCAAACGGCACCGCGTTTGCATTCGACGCGAGCCGAGGGCCGGCGGTGGCGCAGGCGCGCCATCTGGACGCGCTGGCGAAGGACATTCTGGGTTTCACAATGCACGCCGAGGCGGCCGCCGATCCCATTCAGCTCGCGCTGGGCTGGCGCGTTGCGGAGGACTTCCGCAATGCGACAACGGCGTCGGTACGGCTGCCCGCGGGCGCCGTGACGCGCGACGTGGTGGTGCAAACCACCGGCCACCTGCGTTGGCGCGGCAACCTCTCACAACTGGCGTTCGCCGTCGAACCGTCAGCGCGCCCGGCACGCGCGGTGCCACCGTCCGGCAACATCGGCGACGGCGTGTTACGTCTTGGCCCGATTGAAGCCATTCCGGCCAATCCCGCTGGGGCAATGCAATTGCTCGGGGCAGCGTGGTTTGGCAACGAGCGCAATTACACGCGCTTGGACGACACGGTGGTTCGCGTGCTGCCGCTCGCGATCTGGCTCGCGTTCATCGCGATCGTCAGCGCACTCGCGCTGTGGAGCGTGGCCCGGCTGAGCAAGATGGCGCCGGCGGCCCGTGCGTCCGCGTTCCGAGCGCTGGCCGTCAGCGTGTCGCTGCTGTGCGTCGCACTGACGCTCGCAGGCAACCACTGGCCCGGCCTCGCTCCGCCGATCTGGGCGGGCCTGCTGCTGGCGTTGGCGCTGATCGTTCTGGCGCCGCCCGGGCGCTGGGTCGCAGCCCTCCCAGCGGCCCTGCAGGCGGCGCTTCGTTCACCGCTACGCTGGGCGGTCGTCGCCCTGCTGGCGCTGCTCGGTGCGTGGCTCGCACCCGTCGTTGCTGTCGTTGCGTTGCTGCCTGCGCTGACGATCGCCCTGGCGCAACGCTGGCCGACACAGGTGCCGGTCGCCTCCGCGTTGCTCGCGTTGACCCCGGCGCTGTGGCTCGCGGCTACCGCGCAGGGCATCGTCGCCGCGCTGCCGGCGTTGGCGCCGCTGACGGATCCGACGCGCGGCTTGCTCGCCGTGGCGGGCAGCGCCAGTGGCTTGCCCGGCGTCGCACTCGGTCTCGTGGCATTGCATCAGTTCTGGCCAGCGCCCGCCAGTGCCGCGTCGTGGTCGCGCGGCGCGGCGGCCGCGACACTCTGGGCCGTGGTCGGCGCCACGGTCGTGCTCGCCACACCGCGGCTCGCGCTGCTCAGTGGGGAATCGAGCGCATTGATTGCCCTCTGGCTGCCGGCGTTAGCGTGCCTGCTGCTGGCCATTCAGCCACGGCTGGACGCGGTGGCCGAGTCCATGGCCGAAACCCGCGTTGATGAGCGTGCGAAGCGCGAAGACGATCTCTCCGCCGATGCGCTGAGTTTGCTCGATAGCCACGCCGAGCGCGTTCACGCCGCGCTAGGGCGAAATGAGCTGGGCACCGCGCGCATGGCGTTGCAAAAGATGACCGAGCTCGCCTCTGCGGCGCGGGCCACGCATTTTGCGCGCCTTCGGGTGGCGCTCGCCGAGAACGATCTCGATACCGCCACCGCCGCCGGCGACCGCCTGTTCGCCTCGCCAGCCCTCACCACGGCGCACTATGACGCGCTGCTCGAGCTGGCGCATCAAACGGGTCGCCAGCCGCAGGTGGTCGAACTCGCGCCGCTCGCGGCGGCCTCGCCCGGAAACCGCCGTGCGCTGGCGCTGGCGCACTTGCTGCTCGGGGATCGTGCACGCGCTGTCGCCACCTTGTCTGATGCAGACCCACCGGCCCAGTTCGCCCGCGACCTGGCGGAGCTGCACCTGCTGGCCGACGACTGGCAAGCAGCGCAGCAGTCGCTGGTGCATAGTGGCGTTTCGCTGAAAGAACCACTCGGCGAGAGCTACATCGCACGGCTCGGGCTGCGTGCTTCAGGCCCCGCCGCGTTCTCCGACGCCATTGGCAAACTGGCGCTTTGGCACCCGCAGCTGGGCGGTGCGCACGCTGCGATGGCCGAGTTGCTGCTGGCACAGGGCAACGTGGACGGCGGGCGGGCGCGCCTGCTGCTTGCGATGAAGCTCGACCCGGCGCTGTGGGCCCTGCGAGCGCGGCTCGCGTCCCTCCCCACGCCAACGGCTCCATCGGCACCCGCCGCCCGCGACACAAGCGACAATGCGGCATGACCACCCGACTCCTGCTTTACCTCGCGCACGCCATTGACCACCTCGCGTTGTTGATCTTCGCCACCGCCGTCAGCGCCATCGCTACCGACTTTGGGCTTGCGCGCTGGGAGGACATGATGCCCTACACCACCGGCGCGTTCGTCATGTTCGGCGTGGCCTCGTTGCCCGCCGGCCGCTATGGCGACTTGTGGGGCCGACGCGCGATGATGCTGGTGTTCTTCTTCGGCATGGGTGGCTCGCTCTTGCTGGTCGCGGCCACCCAGTCACCGCTCCAGATTGGCATTGCGCTCACGCTGATGGGCGCGTTTTCGGCGATCTATCACCCGGTTGGGATCCCGATGCTGTTGCAGCACGCGCAAAAGGCGGGCGCGGTGATTGGCATCAACGGCCTGGCAGGCAACCTCGGCATCGCCTTTGCCGCCCTGCTCACGGGCTTCCTGGTCAAGCAGTTCGGCTGGCGTGCCGCGTTCGCCGTACCGGGCGCGATTGCGTTGGCGCTCGGCGTCGTGTTCATGTACATGGTGCCGCGTGAAGCGTCGTCACCGGCGTCACGCAAGGGCAGCCGTGCGCTGCATGTGGATCACGCCACAGCGGTACGCGTGTTTGCGGTGCTGACCTGCACCACGACGCTGGGCAGCCTGATCTTCAACTTCACCACCAACGGCAACGGCGAGCTGCTGCGCGAGCGCGTGTCTGGCGTGGCCGGTGCGGCCAGCGATCCGGCGATGCTTGGGCTGTTGCTCGCGGGCATCTACGCCATCGCGTCCGTCGCACAGGTGATCGTGGGTCGCCTGATCGACCGCTTCCCGATCAAGCGCGTGTTCCTGCCGATCGTCGCGGCCCAGTTGCTCAGTTTCTTGCTCGCCGCGCGCAGCGACGGCTGGGCGTTCTATGCCTTCGCGGTGGCCTACATGACCTTCGTCTTCGGCGCGATTCCGTTCACCGACGCCATCATCGCGCGCTTCGTCGACGACAGCATGCGCTCGCGCGTCGCCGGGCTGCGCCTCGCGGTGAGTTTCGGCTTCTCGTCGCTCGCCGTCTGGGCACTCGGCCCGTTCGTCAAAGCCAGCGGCTTCACCACGCTGCTCTTCACCATGGCCGTGATTGCCTCACTCACGCTACTGGCGGTGAGTTTTTTGCCGGCGCGGGATCCGGATTCGCTGCCCGCTTCGTAGCGCTACCGTCTACGGCCGCCCAAGGTAGAGATACCCGCTGCGGCGGGCGCCGCTGGCCTGCCCGTAGCCGATGTAGAACGGGCCGAGTGCCGTATCGAGGCCGAGGAACAGGCTGCCGGCGAGCACCGAGCGAGCTTGTGCGAGCACGGTATTGGGCGATTCCACGCGACCGGCCTCGAACGAGCCACCGAGGTAGATGCCTCGCCCGAACGCGGGCAGATTGCCGATCTTGCGAAAGCCCATCGCGCGGGCCAGGTAGACCTGCTCTCCGCGCAATTCGGCTGGCCGCAGCCCCGACAACTGCAAGAAACCGCCGAGCTCAAAGTATGGATACGGCGCCTCACCCGCACCGAACTGGCCGCCGTACTTGAGCGCGACGTCGATGGTGTTGTCGCCGAACGTATGCGCGTATTCCGACAGCCATTGCACGCGTGACGCGGTGCGCGTGGCGCCAAATGCGGTGAGTGATCGCAGCAGGCTGGCGTCGATGCGGTAGCCGCTGCGCGCAAACGTCGCCGAGTCGCGCTGATCAAACACCACGCTCGCGTGCAACCCGGAGTCGTTGCTTTTCACGCCCACCAACGTCGGGTCGCCGATGCGGGGTGAAATCGTGTTGCGCTCGTAGACCGGACCGAGCCGGAATTCGCCGTAGCGGCCAAACGCGGCGCCCAGATCGAGCGCAACCTTGCTGTTCAACGTGGAGAACTGCGCAATCGGATGCGGCACTGAGCCATCCGGCAAGCGCACGGACACATCGGCGACGCGACGCTCCGTTTCGGCGCCGAGACTCAGAAACAGTGTTTCGGCGCGCGTTAGCGGCTGATACAGCTCCGTCGAAAGTCGTTGCGTGCGACCGATCTGCAACTCGTTGCGCCACTCTGCCCCAAAACTGTTGAGCCAGCGCCGCGTGTGGTTGGCGACAAAGTTGAATTCGCCCAGCCCGCGAAAATCCGTGCCGAGATTGAGACCGAAGCGAAAGTAGTTCGGCCCCCATGACTTCTCCTGCACCTGCACCAGCAGCACGTTGCGATCACGCTCGGTGACCACGCGGTAGTCGAGCCGCTCAAAATCGCCGCGCCCGGCGAGCCACGCGAGATCGCGCTCCACGTCGCGTGGACTAAAGGGGTGGCCCGGTTCGAGGGCAAGCTGGGCGCGCACCGCCTCGGCGCTGGCGTAGCGATTGCCCTCAACACGTACCTCGTCAATGCGCGACGGCAGCACGTGGTTGCGCTGCGCGACCAGATGACGACGATAGTCAGACTCGCTGAGCGCGTAGTCGGTCAAGAGCGGCAGCACGCCGCGCGCAGCCTCGCTGCCCCGTGCGATGGCGTCGTGCGACAGCGCAAAATCGACGGAGGTAATCTTGCTCAGGTCAGGCACCACCAGCACGTCACCCGCCTTCAGCGAGGCGATGGATGCGCGCACGTTTTGCTCGGTCAGGATGTTGAGCATCTGCATGCCGATGCCGAGAATCGAGCCCAGTTCTTCCCGCGGCAACAACGGGGAACCGATGTTGACGGCGATGACGATGTCTGCGCCCATGCGACGCACTACATCCACCGGCAGGTTGTCGACGAGGCCACCGTCGACCAGCAGACGGCCGTCGATTTCGACCGGCGCGAACGCTGCGGGAACACTCATGCTCGCGCGCATCACGCTGGCCAGCTCGCCGCGCGAGAACACCACCGCCTCGCCGTTGACGAGATCGGTGGCCACGGCGCGAAACGGAATCGGCAACTGGTCAAACTCGGCGTTGCTGGGTAGCCCGTCGGTCAGCGCCTTCAGCGTCGTCTCCAGCGCACTGGAGCCCACGGCCGCGCGCGGCGCGCGCAGTTCGCCGTCGCGCATGCCAAATTCCAGCGGCAGTGAGAGACGAAGGTCGTCGGCCTTGCGCCGTAACGAGAGCTGATCGCGCGGCGGCCGGTCGGCGAACATCTGCGCCCAGTTCATGGCCCGGACACGCCGTTCGAGCTCGGCGGCAGACATGCCGCTGGCGTACAGGCCGCCGACGATGGCGCCCATGCTGGTCCCCGCGACAAAGTCGACCGGAATGCGTGCGGCCTCAAGCTCCTTGAGCACCCCCACATGCGCAAGCCCGCGTGCGCCGCCGCCCGACAACGCGAGGCCAATTTTCGGTCGGGCTCCGCTGGGTGCCGCGTTAACGCGCGTGATGTCGCCGGACGCAATCGGTGGCGCCGATGGCGTCTGCGCAAGCGCGACGCCTGCCGCGAGGACGCACCACGTTGTCACCGTCCGCACGCAGTGCGATATGGCTTTTTCGATCAACCGACCAGCGGACGGTCGTTGCAAGGAGAAAAACATGATTGTCGACTCTTGTCAAAATGTAGAGCAAACGACCGCCGGGCAGCCGCTGGACTCAAAAAGCTGTACGCGGCCCGCAGGCTGCCGTCACTCACCGTCGCCGCACAGCACTGCGAGCGTGCGTGAATGGAACTCCATTCGGTAGAGCATGATGGTGACCAGCGCCGTCGCTGCAATGAAGAACCAGGGCTGCACGAACCACAACAGCAGCGCGACCGAGAAGTAGTAGGCCCGCAGGCCCTGACTGAAGTTCTCGCCCGCGAGTTTGAGAATCCCGGCCGCGCGCCGGGCGTAGAGGCGATCATCCGCGGTCAATTCATCGCGCGGCGCGATTGAGCCGATCACAATGGTGACGAAATTGAATTGCCGTACCGACCAGGTGAATTTGATCAACGCGTAGACGAAGAGCAGGATCATGGTGATCACTTTCGCTTCGAGCAACTGCTGTGACGTGCGCTGCGCGAACGGCAGGTTCTCGATGATCTCGGCACTCTTTTCCACCGAACCAAACAGCGCGAGCAGGCCACCCAGCGCGAGCAGCGTGGTGGACGAAAAGAACGTTGCGCTGTTCATCAGATTCGACAGCAGCGCCGAATCAACGATCCGGTTCTCGCGCGTGAGGGTTTGCTCGAACCAGCGGTCACGCAGCGGATTCATCACCGTGACCAGAGACGGTCGGTCCGCGGCGTGCCGCCCGGCGAACCAGGCATAGCCGAACCAGCACAGCAGGAAAAACCCGAGTGCCAGCAAATCGAGGTGCGAGTACGTCATCCGCATCACGCGCTACTCCGCAAGGCGGCTGCCAGACGCCCGGCTTGCCTCATGCCGCCACGGCGTCCGCGATGGCGCGCGCGCCGCGCCGCGCCAGATCGGCGTCGTCCGCCTCCACCATCACCCGCACCACCGGCTCGGTACCGGAGGGTCGCAACAGAATGCGTCCGCGTCCCGCGAGCGTCGCTTCCCAGTCGGCGAGTGCGGTCTTGACCGCCGCCTTCTCGGCCCACGGTGAGGCCTTGTCGATGCGCACGTTGATGAGTTCCTGTGGCAGCAACTGCACGTCGGCCGCCGCCTCGGCCAGCGACACGCCGCGCTCGACCAGCGCGCGCAGCACTTCCAGGGCGGCAATGATGGCGTCGCCCGTCGAGTGCCGGTCAAGACACAGGATGTGTCCGGAGTTTTCCCCGCCGATCAGCCAGCGCTTCTCGCGCAGCACCTCGAGCACATAGCGGTCGCCGACCTTGGCCCGCGCAAAGGCGATACCGCGCGCAGCGAACGCACGCTCGAGGCCGTAGTTGGTCATCTGTGTGCCCACCACGCCCCCGGCAAGCTCGGCCTTCAGGGCGCGATGCGCCGCGATGATGTAGACCAGCTGATCGCCGTCGTACGTCTTGCCCGATGCATCGACCATCAGCAGGCGATCCGCATCGCCATCCAGCGCGATGCCCAGATCGGCCTCGTGTTTCACGACCATCTCCGTGAGGTATTCCGGGTGCGTCGCCCCCACGCCCTTGTTGATGTTCATGCCATCGGGCGACACGCCGAGGCTGACAACATCGGCGCCCAGTTCGTGAAACACGGCCGGCCCCACCTGATACGCCGCACCATGGGCACAGTCGATCACGATGCGAAGGCCGCGCAAGCTGAGCTCGGCGGGAAACGCCCGCTTGCAGAACTCGATGTAGCGGCCCGGCGCATCGTTCACGCGTTTGGCTTTGCCAAGGTCACCCGAGGCGACGCAACGCAGCCCCTGCTCGATCTCCGCCTCGATGGCCAATTCAGCGGCGTCGGAGATCTTGTCTCCCTGCGCGTCGAAAAACTTGATGCCATTGTCCGGGAACGGGTTATGTGACGCCGAGATCACGAGCCCCGCCTGCACGCGCAACGCGCGAGTCAAGTAGGCGATGGCCGGCGTCGGCAACGGACCGGTCAATAACGTATCCACGCCCGCCGACGATAGTCCGGCCTCCAGAGCCGCTTCGAGCATGTAGCCCGAGATGCGCGTGTCCTTACCGATCAGCACCGCGGGCCGTTTGCCCGGCTTCGCCTGGGCGCGCAAAACGCGCCCCGTGGCATGGCCCAGCTGCATGATGAAATCCGGCGTAATCGGCGCGCTGCCCACTTCACCGCGCACCCCATCGGTGCCGAAATATTTGCGATTGCTCATGCTGGCGATTGTATGTTTGCGTGCGACACTCCGGGAAAGCGCGATCACATTGGTCATTGGCGAATGTCGGCATGCACCGTCATCGGCGATGACGTCGTCTCTCTCGATTTCTGGGGCGTGTTAACACGCGCCGGCCCGATGACGGCGGGACACTGATCGATAACCGCTCGGCCAAACGCAATGACGTTGGACCGCTTGCGGTCATGAGAAAGCCCAGGCATGAAATCTGAGTTTGGTAGGTAATCCGCGATGAATTCGCTCCTGACCCACCCCCGTTGGTCATCGCAAGGCGCTCCCGCCCGCCGGATCGGCCACCGGATTCTGCTCGCGTGCGGTGTTGCACTGCTTGCCGCAGGCGAAGGCACCGCTAGTTGTGATGTTTCAATAGGTTGTTCACCTGAAAGATTCTGGGAGACTGGAGTTAGCACGCTTCAGAACTCTCAGAGGAAATCAACCAGGTGAACAGCCATAAGAATGCCAGATTGACCGTGGAAGGACGCAAGTTGC
>JAEUPL010000005.1 GCA_016790165.1 Burkholderiales bacterium | reverse complement strand
GCAACTTGCGTCCTTCCACGGTCAATCTGGCATTCTTATGGCTGTTCACCTGGTTGATTTCCTCTGAGAGTTCTGAAGCGTGGTAACTCCAGTCTCCCAGAATCTTTCAGGTGAACAACCTATTGAAACATCACATCTAGCGCGCATTTTTGATGACGAACTGCGGAGTTATCCCCACAGGCACATTCCACCCCCTACCCGCAGATCGCTTTCCGGCACACACTAGGGGCAGTTCCTGCTAACGGGAACTACTTATAGAACCATGCACACTCCTGTTCGGCCACGGCTGCGACCGTGGCGGCGTGGATTCGCTCTTAAGCAGAAGGAAATTGCGTCACTGCTCGGGATCAAGAGCACGACACACGTATCTCGTATCGAGAACGGACATCGTGCGCCTAGCCTTGAGATTGCCATCGCCTTTGAACTGCTGACCGGCGAGCGAATCTGCTTCCTCTTTCCACACAAATTCAAGGAGGTCGAATCGAAGACGATTCGACGCGTGGAGCGCCTGCGTGATCGCCTGGAAGCGGTCGAGTCGTTGAGCGCCCAGCGTAAGCGTGAACTTCTGATTGATGTTCTCGACCGTGTGACCGAACGGAACCCTTCAACCCTTCATGTGGAGTAAACAACAAAACGTCACCGTCTTATCTTTGTACCCTACCACCCGTGGTTATGCCTTTGCCCTGTTTGACGGCCCACTTTCACCGTTTGACTGGGGAACAAAAGATTTGCCCCGTAGTACCCGTATGGCACGAATACTGGATGATCTGGAACTGCTGATTGAGCGGTATCACCCGGATGTTCTGGTGGTCGAAGCCTTTGATGCGCCAGTGTTCAGGCGCCCGGCGAGGATGCGAACCTTGTACGTCGCGATTCGCAATCTGGCAGAACTGCGTGGAGTCTCGGTAGAGACCGTGTCCCGCGAGACCATACGCCATGTCTTTAGCCGCTTTGGCGCTAAGACCAAGAATCAGATTGCGGTGGTGATCGCTCGCGAAATCACTGCGTTCAAGCACCTGGCGCCCGCCCCACGACGTGCCTGGATGTCCGAGTCAAGGCGGCAAGGACTATATGACGCGGCGACTCTTGGGCTGAGCTACTACGCCCTGATCGAATAGCAAAACGGCCCCTCGGGGCCGTTTTGCATTCACATGCTCACCAGTACAGACACATTCGATATTGCACACATTAAAATGTGTGCAATATCGAATGTGGTGAGCTTATCAAGATGGGTAAAACATTTGCCGAACTGAGGGTAGACGCGGGTTTTCCGCTTCAACAAGATTTGGCCACCGCAATCAAGGTCAAGCAACAGACAGTTAGCCGTTGGGAGAAGGGGGCATCACGGCCACGCGGCAAGGACTTGCCTATGCTGGCGAAGGCACTTCGAGTGCCGGCAAGCGACTTACAGGTGCTTTTCGGTGAACGTCAGCCGCCAGCACAACCCGAGGAATCAACGAGTTTCGACTCGCCCTTCCCGCTAGGGACTCTGAACCCCCGTGCCTTCGAGCGATTCTGTGCGATGTTTCTTCAAGCTCACTACGGCGAAGGTTACGAAGTGCACCTCCACGGTAGCACCGGACATGATCAGCGAGGCATTGACATCAGCGTAAAAACGCCGGCTGGCGAGAATTTCGAGTATCAGTGCAAGCGGGCGGCGAAATTTGGGCCAGGCCAGATAGCCGCCATCGTCAACAAATACCACGGCAAGGCGGACCGGGTATTCATTCTGCTGTCGCGCACAGCCAGCGGTAGGGCGCGTGACGCTGTACGCGCGCACGAGCGATGGGGAATTTGGGACCTTGAGGATATTTCGCTGAAATTGCGGCAACTCCGCCCGGCACAGCTTTCGCCGATCCTCGACACTTTTTTCCCAGGCCGCAAGCTAGCGTTGATTGGCCGCGACGAAGACCTCCACTGGCTAAGTCCACAAGACTACTTCAAGCCTTGGTTGCAGCCCGACAAGCGGTTCAATCATGCATGGCCATTGATCGGCCGAAACGTAGAGCAAGACGCTATTACCGCAGCATTGCTTTCACCATCGGCGGTCGCGGTCATTGTTGCCGGCAATGCGGGCATTGGAAAAACCAGGCTGATTCGGCACGTCCTGGAGTCTCAACCCATCAGAGAATCGTTTCAACATATCTACCTGCTCGCGGAGCGTCGAGATGCCGGAGAGGTTAAGCTATCTGCGCTCGGGGAAGGCAAGAAGCTAATCGTAGTCGACGACGCCCACGACAGTGATGACCTCGTAGCCATTGGCCGCTACGTCGCCTCAAGTGAAGATGGTTCGCGGGTGCTGTTCGTAACGAGAACGCATGGACTCGCGAAAGTGCAACACTCGCTATGGAAGTTCGCAATCATCGACGAGCGGTTGCGCATCGTGCATGTTGACGCACTACCGAGGACTTCCGCGCGAGCGCTCGCGGTCAACGCACTGGAAGCATTTGGTGCCGACGCGGGACTGGCCGATGCACTTGCGGCGGCGTCTGAGAACTGTACCCTTGCCCTGGTCGCCGGGGCGTTCAGCGTGGCGCACGACGGAATATATCCATCAAGGCTGCCTTCGCATCGTGCATTTCGAGAGTTGGTGCTTCAACGTTACGCCGATGTCGCAAGCATCGATCCTGCCCGGCCTGTCGAAAGCGCCCAAACGCGGCAAGTCCTGCAATGCTTGGCGCTTATCCAGCCAGTTAGTGACGCTCGCGACATATCGAACCTGCTCGGCAACGATGGTCTGTCAACCACGTTGCAGATTCATCAAACGCTAAAGCGATATGTCGATACTGGGTTGATATTGCAGCGTAAGGGACGGCTACGCATCGTCCCAGACCTTGTGGCTGACCAGCTTGTCAATGATGCCTGCTTTGCCGTGGGCGGAAAGTCAACTGGCTTTGCCGAGCAGTTACTCGACAAGGCTCCGCCACACCTCATCAACAACATCATTACGAACGTCAGCAAAACATACTGGCTGCGCGATTCATCAGCCAAGAGCGACAACTGTCTGCTTGACCTGCTTTGGGAAAAAGCGAAGGAAAGGTGTGTCACGTATGAACGCAACACACACACCCTGCAAAGACTGGCGTACTTTGAGCCGGCACGAGCGCTTGCGTTCGCGGATGACTGCATCCGCACCGGCAAAATCGTCGACAGTCTGGAGCAGGTGGTCTTTAGTGCAGCGCACCACTTCGAGCATGTTGACCACGCAATTGAAACGTTGTGGGTACTTGCGCAACGTGAACAGATGAATGGAAACCAGACTCGATCAGGGGCGCTATCAAAGCTTGTCGAGTTGGTGTCGGTGGCCCCGAACAAACCCACCGTGTTTTGTGCCAAGGTTACGGACAGGATGCTGTCGCTGCTCGACCGCGACTCCGCTTGGACAAAAGGACTCTGCCCATACGATGCTCTGGCGGGCAGTTTACGTGCGGACGGCTTGGATACCGAATGGCAAGGAAAGTCATTCTCACTTCGACACTTTGCCGTTCAACATGCAGCAGTAGCAAACATTCGGCGGCGCGTCATTGATCGAGCCATACTGCAGTTGGACGATGAGGACCTGAGCCGAGCCTGGCGAGCCGCTGTATTTTTGGAGGAGGCGTTTCGCCCGCCGATGATAGGTGCAACTAGCCCTTCTGAGTTGGACAAGAAGGAAGCGTGGCAGGACGAATTTGTCTCTACTCTCAAGAAGGTTCGCCGATGCCTGTCGAAATACAAACATGACAACCTGATCGTATTCCGAGTCGCCAAATCCGTGGCGTATCTGGCGAAGTATTCCAAGTCAGAGGTGCAAACGGCTGCGCGCGCCGTGTTGGCAACGCAGCCAAATGACCTAGAGTATCGGATCACGCTCGCCCTCATCGATGGCTTCGGGCATCTCTACGATGATGCAGATCACGCTCGTCGGCGCGCCGAGTGGTCAGTGGTGTTGACAGAAACAGCCGACGACGCCATCAAGCAACATTCCGACATAGCAGGGCTTCACACCAAGATTTGTACCGTCCTCAAAAGTCACCAAGAGGTCAGCGGGTTCGACTCCCTGTCAGCGCGCCCCTTTCTCTATGAATTGTGTGTAAGGTCGCCGGCGTACCGTGATTGCCTACTCACGGGAACGGCTGACACGTCTCGGACGTATGTGGCAGTGGGACTACACGCGCTGGCCCAATGTGATATTTCAGTGGCGATCGCACAGGCAACGCGCCTCGTGGAGGTTGGTGACGATGTGATTACGCACGAGGTTGCCAATGCTCTTGGCTCACTTTTTCAGCGCGCTACTCAGAGCCAAATAGAGGACTCAGTCATTCCACTGTTACTCGAGCTGGTTGAATCGAAGAATGAAGATATCGCCGTGGCTGCAGCGGATTCGATCAGAGCACTGTCTGCCCGATTTCCCGAAGTGGCACAGCAGTTACTGATCACAATCGATTTCACCAAGTCCACGAAGGTCGCAAACGAGGTGCTAACGCAGTTGTGCACGATCAAGTCCCCGCCTCTCGCCACACTGACTAGCGAAAGTCTTGCTCCTGTTTTCCACCGCCTATCGACACTATCGAAGACAGGTGGGTTTGGTGTCGCAGAGTTCATGTCGAGTGTCTCCCGATCACATCCACACGAGGTTGTTCGAGTCTTAACCACGAGTATTGAGCGGCAATTCGATGGCAACGAAATGCGTCACTATGCGACACTGGTCGACGACTTTCACCCAGTCAAATTTCGTGAAGCCGTAGGCTACTTACAAGTACGCGATGAACTCTGGCGATGGGCGAAACAATTCGCGATGCATGGAGGGGCTCAACTATATGTAGCCACCGATCTTCTAGCCGCTACGCTAAGTCCTTTCGACGGAGAGTATTTTTCCTTCCTCTTGCAGGTTGCCGAGGAGGACGCTGCTGGCGCAACGTTGGCTTGTTCGGCCTACTGCAGAGCAGGATACAAACCAATACTCGAACGCACCACCGACGTTGAGCGGTTCCTTGAAGTCGGGAGCAGATTTGGGGAAGTTGTTGCCCGGACGATTGAGAGTGAGCTTTATTGTGCTGGGGCCTACGGCCAACGACAAGGCACATATGGCGAACCATTTCCCCGCGACATAGAGACCGTCCAAAAGGTGAAAGGTATCCTTTCAACTTTGGATCGCTTCTCACGTGCTTGGAATCTGTACGAGCGGATCAAAAAAAATTCGCAACGCGAAATTGATGAACGCACGGATTCAGACGATGAGGACGATTAGCTTCGCTCAACCGCAACTGCATGCAAAAGCTTCGGCGACTTTCACGAGACTCGACTGCCTGTAACTTATCTGCGAAGGCCACTGTCGCAAAATCGCCAAGCATGTGGCAATCTTCAGCAAATGCAGATGCTAAAGAAAATCAACTACGTTTGCGTTGCGCCGATCTTGCTTTCGGCGCTGCTGTCAACTTGCTGTTGGGCGGATGTCACCGGCCTCGTCGTCGGCGTCTCCGACGGCGACACCATCACCGTTCTCGATGAATCCAAGACGCAACACAAGATTCGCTTGGCGGGTATCGATGCACCAGAGAAGAAGCAGGCGTTCGGCCAGCGCTCCAAGGAGCACCTATCGGATTTGGTCTATCGTAAGACCGTGACCGTCGAGGGCAATAAGACTGATCGTTATGGCCGCACTGTGGGCAAGGTGCTTGTTGACGGTGTGGACGCCAACTTGGAGCAAGTGAAGGCTGGATTCGCCTGGCACTATAAGCAGTATCAGCGAGAACAGAAAAAGGCTGACCGGGCTCTATACAGCGCGGCCGAAGATGAAGCCAGAGAAGCCAAGCGAGGACTATGGCGTGACCCGTCCCCGACTCCCCCGTGGGAATTTCGGAAGAATCGAGGGGTGGAGTGATTGGTGGCTATAGCTGATTGCTCCTGGCACGCCAGCGCGTAGCGCCGCTTGTTGTGTGCCGCGCGGACAAGACAGAGTCACGCACCACCATCAGGCGACTGTCTCCACTGTCCGCAATAGTTTGCCGCATGCCTCGCGACAGAATGATGCAGCCTTGCGAGGCGGTGTGCGTCGTATTGTCGCCATGAATCAGGAATCCTGATCGCGGTGGATTGCAGTAGTCCGGCTTATCCGCCGCCAGACGGAGTGTGACAGGCGTTGGCTTGTCGATAACGGGACCAATCGTGTACATGCCTCTTGGAATCGGCCCAACATTTTTGACGCATTCCATGTCCGGATTGTTCTTCCCGTTGGGTACAGCCCCGGAGTACCCTGTCTCCATGTATTGGTCGTTCAGGAACAAATCACCCGTACTTTGCACATAACGCCACATCGTTCGCTCCCCGAGAATCGAAGTCAAATCTTCGCTGAATTCAAGCAACGGAACTCCCACCTTTTCAAGTGGGTTCGTTCAAAAACTAGGTGCTCAAAATTGTTGCAACAAATACTGTTGTAATGTACAGTGAGTCTTTGCATTGGCCGGAGTCGATCTATGAAGAACGACACCCAAAAACGCGTTGCCATCTGGATTCGTGTTTCCACCGAAGACCAGGCACGCGGCGAATCTCCTGAACACCACGAAATGCGGGCTCGACACTATGCCGAAGCCAAAGGCTGGACCGTCGTAACGGTCTATCACCTTGAAGGTGTATCCGGAAAGACGGTCAAGGAGCACCCGGAAGCCAAGCGCATGCTCGCCGATGTCCGAGCCGGACAGATTCAGGGGCTTATCTTTTCCAAGCTGGCGAGGCTCGCGAGGAATACCAAAGAACTTCTCGACTTTGCCGACTATTTCCGCCAGCACGACGCGGAAATGATTTCTCTCGGCGAGAGTATCGATACCTCGACGCCCGCTGGTCGCTTGTTCTTCACCATCATCGCCGCTATGGCCACGTGGGAGCGGGATGAGATTGCCACTCGCGTTTCCGCTTCAATTCCCATTCGCGCCAAGCTCGGCAAGTCACTCGGCGGGAGCGCCCCCTTCGGCTATGCCTGGATTGACGGCAAGCTTGTCGTTGAGGAAAAGGAAGCAGTAATACGCCGGGAAATGTATGACCTGTTCCTAGAGCATCAACGCTTCAAGTCCGTTGCTCGCATCATGTCCGTTCGTGGCTATCGCACGCGAGCTGGCCATGAGTTCACCGATTCCGGCATCAAACGCCTCTTAGTTGATCCGATTGCCAAAGGCAATCGCCGAATGAACTATTCGAGCGCCGCCAGGCAGCAGAATGGCTCGCCGGTGATGAAAGACGAGGGCGAGTGGCTAAATATTCCGGCCCCGGCCATCCTTTCCGAGGACAAGTGGAATGAAGTTCAGGCTGTATACGCCAAAGTCCGGTCTCCGGAAGGTACCAAGGCCAAGCGGGTTGTGAACTTATTTTCGGGGGTGATTTACTGCCAATGCGGGCGGAAGATGTATGTGCCGTCCAATAACCCGAAGTACACCTGCGACCATTGCCGGAACAAGATTCCCCTTCCCGACATGGAAGCGGTGTTCCAGGAACAACTGAGGAATTTCTTTTTCTCGCCAGAGGAAATCGCCAAACACCTGTCGATTGCCACGAGCGCTATCGCTGAGAAGGGGCAGCTTTTGTCGACACAGGAAAAGGAACTGAAGAGCGTTGCCGCTCAGATCGACAAATTGCATGACCTTTACCAGTCCGGAGCCATCGACAAGACTGGATTTGGTCAGAAATACTTTCCCCTCGCGGCCAGGAAGCAGGAACTGGAGGCAGAACTACCAGCACTCCAGGCGGAAGTCGATGCCCTCAAGATCGCTCAACTGTCCCAGGAAGACATCATCGTTGGGGCCAGGGACTTGTATACCCGTTGGGCTTCCTTGGCCCATCAGGACAAGCGGCGGATTGTGGAGGCAATCACCGAAAGGATTGTCGTCGGCAAGGATGACATCACCATTGACCTCCTGTATCAGCCAGAAGGCAAGCTGGGCGGGGGCTCCGAAGGTGGAAGCGGATCGCCCGGAAGCGGATCAGGCTCCCCTTCGGCTTCCCCTTTAAACAACGGCAAAAAGGCAACTAACCCTTGTCCGGATGGTTTTCTGGGCGCGGGCATTCCAGCGAAGCCCTGCCGTTGCACGCCCGACCAGATTGCGCGTTATCGGGGCAAGCTCTCCGGGCCGTTACTGGATCGGATCGACCTGCAAATTACGGTACCCGCGCTGCCCAGCGAATCTTTGCGTAGCGCGCCGGATGGCGAGGCATCTGCCACGGTTCGCTCGCGCGTGACGCTCGCCACCGAACGGCAGTGGGCACGGCAAGGCAAGTCAAACGCTGAGTTGAGCGCGACAGAAGTGGATACTCACTGTCGGCTGGATCATCACGGTGAGGCGTTGTTGCGGCAGGCGAGCGCGCGGCTGGGCTTATCGGCACGAGCTCAGCACCGCATCTGCCGCGTGGCAAGGACGATCGCCGACCTCGCCGGGAGCGAGCCAATCACCGTCGCCCATGCGGCAGAGGCAGTTGGGTATCGGCGGATGGATTGACGCAACGCAGCGCTGTACCGGCGACGCCGTGAGGGCGTCACCAGCCACCGCGCTGCGACGGCCGATCAGTCGCCCGACGTGGCCGCGTTCTCGGCCAACGGAGTCAGCCAGTTGGCGAACACCGCATCGCACTCCTTCATGCCGAGCCCGGTCGCCGCCGAGAACAGCACGATATGGTCGTCATCCCCGAGCAGCGGTTCGACGCTCGCGCTGAACGCGTTGCGCGCTTTGATGCGTTCGCTCTGTGTCAGCTTGTCTGCCTTGTTCAGGAGCCACAGCACGGGCGGGCGGTCCACGCCGAGGCGCGACAGCCATTGCACGAACTGTACGTCGAGATCAGTCGGCGCATGGCGCACGTCGAGCACCAGCACGATGCCCGACAACGCGGCGCGCTCGCGAAAGTAGTCCTCAATTACCCCGGTCCACACGCGCTGCTTGTCGCGCGGGGTGCGGGCGAAGCCGTAGCCGGGCAGGTCAACGAGATGGCCGCCGCCACGCAGCGCAAAAAAATTGAGTTCGCGCGTGCGCCCCGGCATCTTGCTGGCATAGGCCAGCCGGGTCTGCCCCGCCAGCCGATTGATCGAGCTGGACTTCCCGGCGTTCGAGCGCCCCGCGAATGCAATCTCGGGCCCGGATTCGGGCGGCAAGCCCTCGCGGTCAACCACCGACTTGACGAACGCCGCGCTGGCAAAAGCGTTGATGCGCTCCAGCCGTGCCGGTGTGCTGGAGGATCGAGGCGGTGTCGGGCGGGGCGTGCTCATGGAGGTGGTGCGAGAGCGGTTGCCGGTTGCCGCGCCCGGATACAACGGCCGCGGGCCACAGGAGCCGCCAAAGCTATAATTTTAGGCTGTCACCATGATCGCTCTGTCGTACCGGGTCGTCCGCCGCGCCTTCCCAGCGCGGGACTGGGCGGGATACCGGCGCCACGAGTGGGTCGTTCCAAACATAAAAACACCGCAAGCATTCCGGCCATGACTCTCATTCGTCGTCTTTCCGTCGTCGCGCTGACCGCCGCATTTATCGGTGTCGCCGCCAATTCAGCGTTCGCCAGCGAAGGCGAGAAAAAGGGCGTAGCGGCACCCGACGCGACCAAGGGTCAGGCGTTGGCCGGTGTTTGCGCCGGCTGCCACGGTGCCGACGGCATCAGCCCGGTGCCGACGCAACCGAACCTCGCGGGGATGAGCGGCACGTACATCGCTAAGCAACTGGCGCAGTTCAAGTCCGGCCAACGCGACAACGCGATCATGAAGGGCTTCGTTGCCAATCTAAGCGACGCGGACATGCGCGACCTTGGTGCCTACTACGCAACCAAGCCCGCCCGTCCGGTCGGCACTAAAGACAAGGACCTAGCGAAGAAGGCCGAGAAGCTCTTCCGCGCGGGTGACGCCACGCGCGGCATCCCGGCGTGTGCCGGTTGCCATTCGCCGACGGGCGCAGGCATCCCATCGCAATACCCGCGCATCGGGGGCCAGCACGCTGAGTACACGCTAGCCCAGCTCACCGCGTTCCGCGCCGGCAAGCGCGGTGCGGGCAAAGATGACGCTAATGGCAAGATGATGGCAGCCGTTGCGGCGCGTCTCACCGACGACGAAGTCAAGCAACTCGCCGAGTACGCCGCAGGCCTCAAGGCCAACTAGTTCCGCGATTTGCGGCCGGCGCCATGTTGTGGGCGACCCCGCCGCGACTTACGCAAGCGCCGCATGACTGATCAGCCAAGCCCGATCGACGTGACCGTTGACGGGCTTTTTACTTATCCAGTGAAGGGCATGCGCGGCGTCACGCTGAATGCAGCTACGGTCGCGGTCACCGGGACACCGCATGACCGGCGCTGGATGCTGGTGGATTCGCGGCGAACGCCCGCACAGTTCTTGTCGCAACGCGAGTTGCCCGACATGGCCACGCTGGCGGCGTCCGTCGATGCGTCTGGCGAGTTGACGCTATCGCGGCCGGGAGTTGCGTCGATCAGCATTCGTACGTCTGACTATACGTCGTCGCGGCACGTCAAGGTGTGGAGCTTTGACACGCTGGCTGAAGACGCAGGCGATGTCGCCGCGCACTGGTGCGCCACCGCGCTGGGGCAACCGGTGGGCAGCGTGCGACTGGTGCGCTTCGATACCGCCCGCACCCGGCTTTGCAGTGTGGCCTACTCGGGCGAAAGCGGGGCGCACACCTGGTTTGCCGACGGCTACCCGGTGCTCGTGACCAACACCGCTTCGCTCGACAACCTCAATGCGCGCATCGTGGCGCGCGGTGGCGCGCCGCTGCCGATGGATCGTTTTCGCCCCAACGTGGTGGTGCGCGGACTGCCCGCCTGGGATGAGGACTTCGTCGACACGCTGGCAATCGGCGCCGTGGCGCTGAAATTGGTCAAGCCTTGTGTGCGCTGCCTGGTAACGGCGACGAACCAGCAGAGCGGTCGACGCCTCAGTTCGGAGCCGCTGGATACGCTCGCGACGTTTCGCAACAACCCGGATCTTGGCGGCGTCACGTTTGGCTGGAATGCCATCGTGGTTGCCGCGGGTGACGTCCGCACCGGTATGCCGGTGCGCACAACGTATCGCTTTTAGTCCCCACCGCACTCACCAGCGCCCGCTGAAACCGATCGTGGCCACCGGCAGGCACAGCCCACCGGCAGTGCGGCGACGTTACGGACGAGCGCAAAATGCGATCGATTCGCCAGCCCAGCCTTGATCGTTCACCATGTAGCTGTACATCGTGCCGTTGGTGAGGTAGCGGTGATTCGCGTCGTCTGTCGCGGTTCGGAATACCCGATAGACAGGCAGCAAACCCGAGGCGCAAGTCGCCGCCGATCCCGTACCGATCGGCATGCTGATGTAGGAGTCGATCCCCTCGTTGCAGAAGTACCCGTTCGGGACGCCAGCACAGTTGGCAGCAAAGCGCTCCTTGCCGGTACCGGTAATGGCCGCTTTGTCGGCATTCAACGCCGTGTAAAAGTGTGACGACCGGGTACCAGCGCGCGCAGCGCCGGGGATCATGTAGCGGCTAATTGATGACGTCGACGAACTCGACGCCGGATCGGTCTTGAACCAATACCCGGTGCGGTAGAACGCCGGATTGTTCTTGGCATCCATTACCGAATCAAGCAGCGACTTTTCACTTTCGCGCGACGTCATGAAGTAGTAGTCGGCAATCGGGACGTAGAACTCGACCATCGTCGCCTGTGCCGACGTCGTCACTGGAATGATCGACGAGGGGGCAAGGTAAGGCGCGAGCTTCGTAAACACCAGATCCATGCGCGAGAAGCGGTCAATTCCGTTGGGACTCGAACAGGACGCACCCCCGCCCTCCAGCCCGCCACGCAATTCGTAGTAACCGCCTGTGGCGTTGTAGGTAAACGCGCCGGACCCGCTGGAACCGCCCTCAGTGGTGCCGTTGGTCCAGCGAACGGTGATGAAACTGTCTCGTTGATACTGGAACCGGAGCTCACTGCCATACGCTTCTGGCCCCTGCGCGTAGCCCAGCATGGTGCCCTGCGAAAACTTCTTGAGATCACCGCTGGGGTGGTGCACGTCAACCACCACGGTTCCGGTGGGAACGACCGTGGCGTTCCAGCCTGCACGAAATGCGCCCGATGGCGGTGAGGACCGAAGCTCAAGCAGCGTGACGTCCATCGTCGGGTCAGTGACGAGCAGGTTCGCGCCCCCCGTCAACAACTGATAGGGCGGCGTGGCAGTACTGTTGCAAGCCACCGCGTCGAAGAACCAGTAGGTGTTCAGCGTGCTCGCCGACGCTTGAGTACTGATGCAATGAGCGGCGGTGTAGAAATAGTTGGCACCCGATGACGAATTGATCAGTGTGCCGGTGCAAAGATAGGACCCCCCGGTTGCGGAGTCAGTAAACGCCATCTTTGCTGTTGCTTTCGCGATGTTGAGCAGCGCAGCACTCGGACTGGCTACGCAGGCGACATCCACATTGCACGACTCGGAGCTGCCGATGTTCAACACCTTCGGGATATCGGCGCCGACCGCAATCAAATGCGAGAGCTGAGGTACGCTGAGCGAATATTGACCGGGATCGAATCCGCGCTTGAGGCGAAATTCAAGCGTTGCGTCACTACCTTCAAGCATCGGAGACCACAGCGTTTCGCCCACGCCAGTCGTCACAACGCTTTCGAGGTAGACGTCATCGCGCGCCGACCCGGCGAAGCGAACTTCGTAACCCTCGCCCGGACCGGTGATCCGGTAGGCGACACGCACGCCTGCTGCCTCCGGTGCCGAAATCTGGATGCGAGCCGCCTTGCTGCCGTCGGCCAATGTCTGCCAATCCAGCGCACCCAACGGTACCGACTGCGCGTCTGCCGAGACTAGGCGGCCGAAGCCAATTTGCGCGCGCTTGGCCCGGTCACTGCTGGCGGATTTGAGCGAATCTTGCGCAGGAACACCGTTCCACGGTTGGGCTTCAATGCGATAGGCGACGACGGCCGGACTAAGAAAGCGCTCAGTCGCGAGCCCCTTGGTCGTTTCGACCGCAGCGCCCGGCATGGATCGCAGGCCCTCCGGGCTCGCGGCCACGGCAGGCAACGGCGCGCCGGCGACGACGCATAGCAAGCCTGCGCAAGCAAATAGACGATTCCGCATCGCGGTCTCCTTTATGGCAATCACCTGCACGGGCAGGGTGAGGGTTAGTTGTACGGCGCGATCGATAGCTTATCTCGTTGACGCGCGCGCAGCCAGACAACGTATCAAGGCGTCGCGCCAGTCAGGTAGGTTCAGGCCAAAGGTCTTACGCGCACGCTCGCCATCGAGCACGCTGAATGCCGGACGACGTGCTGCGGTCGGGTAGTCAGACGTATTGATCGGCGTCACTGCGACACGGTTCCCAAGACCGGCGCCCGCCACGATGGCGGTCGCGAAGGCGTGCCAGCTCACGCCGTGGTCGGGGTTTTCAGCCGTCGCACTGAGGTGGTAGACGCCGCGTCGCGCCCGGAGTTCGTCCAGCGGCAACGTTGCGATGCGCGCGATGGTCGCGGCAAGGTCCGCCGCGTAGTTCGGCACCCCCCATTGGTCCGCCACCACGCGCAGCTCGTTGCGTTCTCCCGCGAGTCGGAGCATGGTCTTGTAGAAATTTGCGCCATCGTTGCTGTAAACCCACGACAGGCGAAAGATCAGGTGTGCCGGACAAAGCGAGGCGACTGCTTGTTCGCCAGCCAGCTTGCTCGCGCCATACACGCCGAGCGGAGCGGTGGCATCGTCCTCGCGGTAGGCCCGGCGCTGTGAGGGATGACCATCGAACACGTAGTCCGTTGAAAAATGCACTAGCAGCGCATCTACACCAGCACAGGCGCGAGCGAGATGTCCGGGGCCGTCGCAATTGACTGCGAACGCGAGGTCAACCTCGCTCTCCGCACGATCGACCGCTGTGTAGGCCGCGGCGTTGAGCACCACGTCGGGGCGGACATGGCCGATCCAGCGCTGACAGGCCGCGGCGTCAGTGATGTCCAGCTCGCGGCGGGAAACGAGAGTGAGCTCGTGCGCGCTGCGTAGCGCGCGCGCCAGCGCCAGCGCGAGTTGTCCATCGCCACCGGTGATGAGGATCTTCACTGCATTCGCCGTCGGATCAAGCGTACGTAGCGGCTTTCGACAAGGTGAGGCCGGCGGCGTCTTTGTCATTCACAATCGGTGCGTCTACCGGCCATTTGATGTTGAGTCCTGGATCGTTCCACACGATGCAACGCTCGTGTTGCGGCGCCCAGTAATCGGTCACCTTGTACTGAAAAACCGCGTGGTCGCCGGTGACCACAAAGCCATGCGCACAGCCAGCGGGCACCCAAAGCATGCGCTGGTTGTCACCGGTCAGCTCCACCGCCGTCCATTGCGCAAAGGTCGGCGAACTGCGGCGCAGATCGACCGCGACATCCCACACTGCGCCGCTGACCACTCGGACCAGTTTGCCTTGTGCCTGCTCAATCTGATAGTGCAGGCCGCGCAGCACGTTGGCCTTCGAGTAGCTCTGGTTATCCTGCACAAAATTCACCATTGCGCCCGTGGCGTTGCGGAATTTCTGCAGGTTAAAGGTTTCAACAAAGTAACCGCGGTCGTCAGAAAATACCTGGGGCTCAATGACGAGCACGCCCGAGAGGCTGGTTCGCACCACCTTCATCAAAACACCTGTTCTTTCAACACATCGAGCAGATACTTGCCATAACCACTCTTGGCAAGCGGCTGCGCCAGCCGCTCGAGTTGGATCGCATCAATGAAGCCCTGACGATAGGCTACTTCTTCCGGGCAGCACACCTTCAAGCCTTGTCTGCGCTCAATGGTTTGCACGAATTGCGCTGCTTCGAGCAGTGAATCGTGGGTACCCGTATCAAGCCAGGCCATACCACGGCCCATGATTTCGACGTTCAACTTGCCGGCATCCAGGTAAAGGCGGTTGAGATCGGTGATCTCCAGCTCGCCACGCGCCGACGGCTTCAGATTCGCCGCTAGTTCAACGACGCTGTTGTCGTAAAAATAAATTCCGGTGACTGCGTACCGTGACTTCGGTTGCTTGGGCTTTTCTTCGAGGCTGATCGCGCGGCCCGCGCCATCGAACTCAACCACGCCATAACGCTCCGGATCGCTCACGGGGTAGGCAAACACCGTGGCGCCGCTGTCGCGCCCATGCGCGTGTTCCAGCAGTTGCTGCAACTCGTGCCCATAGAACACGTTGTCGCCCAGCACCAGCGCGGCATGATCGTCGCCGATGAAGTCTCGGCCAATGATGAAAGCCTGGGCAAGGCCATCCGGCGAGGGCTGCACGGCGTACTGCAGATTCATCCCCCACTGAGCGCCATCACCCAGCAGATCGCGAAACCGCGGCGTGTCCTGCGGTGTCGAGATGATCAGGATATCCCGGAGCCCGGCGAGCATCAACGCCGAGAGCGGGTAGTAAATCATCGGCTTGTCGTAGATCGGCATCAGCTGCTTGGATACCGCCTGCGTCACCGGATGCAGGCGCGTCCCCGCCCCACCGGCGAGGATGATGCCCTTACGCCGCGGGCTTGAAGCTAGTTTCGTCATTACTCACTCGTCTTTCGTCCGCGCGTGTCATCAGCCGCGCGACACGTAGTTCTTCTCAACCCACAGTTTGTACTCACCCGACTGTACGTCGGCCACCCAGGCGGCGTTGTCGAGATACCAGCGCACCGTCTTTTCAAGCCCGCTGGCGAAGCTCTCGGTCGGGCGCCAGCCAAGCTCGCGCTCAAGCTTCGAGAAATCAATGGCATAGCGGCGGTCATGACCTGGCCGATCCGCGACGTAGGTGATCTGTTGTTCGTACTCACGGCCCGGCGCGTGTTGCGCCATCAGGCGGCAGATGGTTTTCACCACGTCCAGATTCGGCTTCTCGGCATCACCGCCAATCAGGTACAGCTCACCCGGGCGACCGGCGTCCAGTACGCGACGAATGGCGCTGCAGTGGTCGCCGACGTAGAGCCAGTCACGAATTTGCTGCCCATCGCCGTAAACCGGCAGCGGCTTTCCGGCTGCAGCGTTCACGATCATCAGCGGGATCAGCTTTTCCGGGAACTGGCGCGGGCCGTAGTTGTTGGAGCAGTTGGTCACCAGCACCGGCATGCCGTAGGTGTGGAAGTACGCGCGCGCCAGGTGGTCCGAGCCGGCCTTGGATGCGCTGTACGGACTATTCGGCTGGTATTGCGACGCTTCGTTGAATTTGCCGTCGTTCGGTCCGAGGGAGCCGAACACCTCATCGGTCGATACATGCAGAAAGCGAAACTGTTTCGCCCGTTCGGACGGCAAGGTCTTCCAGTACGTCCGGCTTGCCTCCAGCAGCGTACCGGTGCCAATGACGTTGGTCTGCATGAACGCCATCGGGCCGTGAATCGACCGGTCGACATGGCTTTCGGCGGCAAAGTGCACTACGGCGCGGGGCTGGTACTTGCGGAGGATCGCGTCAATCGCCGCCCGATCGCAGATATCGGCACGCTCAAGCGCGTAGCGGGCATCGCCATCAAGACTGGCCAACGTCTTGGGATTGGCGGCATAGGTCAGGACGTCCACGTTGACCACAGGTTCGTCGTGCAGCGCGAGCCAGTCGAGAATGAAGTTGCTGCCGATGAATCCGCAGCCGCCAGTAACCAGAATCATGTTTTTGCAATTCGCAGTGTGTTGCACTGCGATTTTAGGGAATGCCCGCATCCGGCGGCGTACCGCCAGAACCCGCAGCCACGCGATAATCACGCGCCATGCCCTTTTGGTTCTGTATTGGCTACAGCCTGCTCTGGCTGCTTGCCTTGCCTTTCGCGTTGGCCCGACTTTGGTGGAAGAGTTCGGGGGCTGCGGGCAACCGCGCTTATCGCCAGCACTGGCGCGAACGCCTGAGCCTGACGCTGCCGGCTGGACCGGTCGATGTGTGGATTCACGCAGTCTCGGTCGGCGAGGTCCGCGCCGTACAGCCTGTCCTTCGAGCGCTGCGCGCGCAGCGGCGGCGAATACTGGTCACCTGCACCACTCCGACGGGACGCGACACGCTGCAGGCTCTGCTTTCAGCACAAGGCGCCTCCGAGGTTGCGATCTGCTACCTCCCGTTTGACGCGCCGTGGCTGCTGCGCCGATTCTTCGTCACCTTTCGACCCAGGTTGGGGCTGTTGGTTGAAACTGAGCTTTGGCCGGGCGTGTGCGATGCGGCGTTTCGCGCAGGCACCAAGCTCTGGCTCATCAATGCCCGATTGTCGCAGCGGTCTGCCGACGGCTATGCGCGTGGCGGTGCGCTGACGCGGCAGATGCTTCGCCTGCTCACGGGCGTGGCTGTGCAGTCGCCCGCACACCGTGACCGCTTTCTTGCCATTGGCGCCCGCAACGTCACGGTGACGGGCAACATCAAATTTGATCTGGACATCGCTGACGACATTTCGCGGCAGGCAAAAGCTCTGGCACAGCAGTTGACCGCAGGCCGACCGTATTGGGTCGCAGGTTCCACCCGTGAAGGGGAGGAAGCACTGCTGCTGCAGGCGCTCGCAGCGCATCCATTGCGGCAACGGGCAGTCGCGGTGATCGTGCCGCGACACCCTGAACGCTGGCAAAGCGCCTTTGAGCTCGCGCAACAGCTAGGGTATCGCGTCGCCAGCCGCAGCGGCGCATCGATAGCTGGCGACACCGAGGTCATCGTGGGCGACAGCATGGGGGAAATGCTTGCTTACTACGCCAATGCGATCGCGGTGGTGATGGGTGGTACGCTGGCGGGTACCGGGGGGCAAAACCTGATTGAGCCCTGCGCCGTCGGCGTGCCGGTCGTGCTTGGCCCGTCCGTGTTTAACTTTCAGCAAGCCGCCGACGAAGCGCTCGCTACAGGGGCCGCTCGTGCGGTCGGCACGGCGACCGACGCAATGGACGCAGTGCTGGCGTGGTTCGACGACCCGTCAGCACGCGCCGCGGCCAGCGCAGCCGCCGCACAATTTGTGGCGGCTCATCGCGGCGCGACGGCTCGAACGATAGCGCTGCTGAAACCTATCTAGCCGCTTTCGCCAGAGCCGAGACGCCGGCCGCAATCAGGTGCGTCGGGATCGCCGAAATACCCATGCGCAGATATTCGCCCGGCGGCGGCGTGCCAAAAAAGCCGCCGCCTGGCTCGACGACGACCTCAGCAGCGCGCGCCCGCGTCACCACCGCGTCTGCCCGCATTCCGTCCGGCAATCGCACCCAGAGCGAGGAACCCGTTCCGAGCGGACTTTCCACATGCCAGTCCGGCAGCGACGCGGCCAGCGCCTGCCGCAATAGCTGAAGTCGCACCTGATAGGCATGGCCAAGTCGGCGCTGCAGCGCTTCAAAGTGGCCCTGCGCGAGGAACAATGCTAGCGCGCGTTCGTTGTTGCTCGCCACGTGGCGGAGCATCAAACGACGCAGTCGGCGCAGCGCCTCGATGGCTTCGCGCGGCGCGACGACGTAACCAAGTCGCAGGCCAGGCGCTAGTGTTTTCGACAGACTCCCGACGTAGAACACGCGACCATTCATGTCGATGCTCTTGAGCGCTGCATGCGCCTCGTGTCCGGTGCCGAGTTGCGGCTCGTAGTCGTCTTCAACAATCAGGCTATCGGTCTCGGTGGCCCACGACAACAGTGCGCGTTGCCGTTCATCGCTCATGCGCACACCGCTGGGGCAATGATGTGATGGCGTAACCACCGCCACATGGGGCGCCGCGCTGACTGCGCCAAGGCCATCGAGCAGCATGCCCATGGCGTCCATCGCCTGCGGCAGAAGACTCGCGCCGGTCATGGCAAAGATCGCCCGAACGTCGGGATAGCAGGGCTCTTCAACGGCGATGCGCCGACCGGGGCCGCCGAGCAATTGACCAATCAGGTACAGCGCCTGCTGTGCGCCAACGGTGACGAGAATCTCGTCCGTCGCTGCCCACACACCACGACGCGGCAGCACCCGTGTGCGTAGCTGTTCGATCAGCCCACGGTCATCTTGATCACCACGATCGACCGTCCACGTCTCCACACTTTCGAGCTTGGTGGCGCGTTCGACACACTCGCGCCAGTCTGCGAGCGGGAACAGCCGGGCGTCAATCTGGCCGTAGACGAAAGGGTACCGGTAGCGATACCAGTCCTGCGGATTGCGCACGGGCCGATACGGCACGTCCAACGCGCGAAAATGGCGCCCCCAGTCGGGCGGTGGCAACAGCGAGAGCTGGTCGCTTTCATGAAATTCAGCGCGTTTCTCGGCGAATGCCGCCGTGACGAAGAAGCCCCGGCGCTCGCGTGACTCAATCACCCCCTCGATTTGCAATCGCTCATACGCGAGAGCCACGGTAGCGCGTGCTACCACCAGCTCGGCGGCAAGCTCGCGAGTGGACGGCAGTGGGGCGTCGAGCGGCACTGCGCGCTCCAGCACGGCACGGCGCAGCATCCCGGCGATGCGCTGTTGCAGCGTCTCGGTTGGATCGCTTTTTGCGAAGCGGGTTTGCCATAACTGGCCTAATCGTTGTCGCATATCTGGCTCTATTGTGGCAAGGCGAGCCTGCCTACCCTGTCAACTGTTTCGACCAATCGCCGCCAAGGAGGCCAACCATGGGCCATTCGGATCCCCAACTCACGACCGCCGCCAACTTCGCGCAGGACGCGCACGCGCTCGACAACTTCTGGATGCCGTTCTCGCCGAACAAGGAATTCAAGGCCGAACCACGGATGTTCGTCAAGGGCGAAGGTATGCACCTGTGGACGCCGGACGGCCGCAAACTGATCGACGCCTCCTCTGGCCTGTTCTGCGTGGCGGCGGGGCATTGCCGCCCGGAAATTGCGGAAGCGGTGTACAAGCAGCTCACCACGCTGGACTACACCATGCCCTTCACCCGCGCGCATCCGCTCGGCTTCGAGCTGGCGCGCGAGGTGGCCGAGTTCACGCCGAAAGGTCTGGATCGGGTGTTTTTCGTTTGCTCGGGGTCTGAGTCGGTCGACAGCGCAATGAAGATGGCGCTCGCCTACCACCGCGTGCGCGGCCAGGGGCACCGCCAGCTCTTCATCAGTCGCGAGCGGGCGTATCACGGTGTCAATATGGGTGGCGTCGCGCTCGCGGGCATGATCAATAACCGCAAGTCGTTCGGCGTCGGGCTGCCGGGCGTGTATCACATGCGGCACACGGCGTTGCCGCAAAACAAGTTCGTCAAAGGCCAACCGGAGCACGGTGCTGACCTCGCCGATGACCTGCAGCGCTACTGTGCAATGTATGGCGGCGAGAACATTGCGGCCGTCTTCGTCGAGCCGACGGCTGGCTCATTCGGATGCCTGCCGCCGCCGAAGGGGTACCTTGACCGGCTGCGTTCGATCTGCGACCAGCACGGCATTCTGCTGGTGTTCGACGAAGTGATCACCGGCTGGGGGCGGATGGGTGCCAATTTTGCCGCGCATGCCTTTGGTGTCACGCCAGACCTGATGACGATGGCGAAGGCGATCACGAATGGCGCGCAGCCGCTCGGCGCGGTTGCGGCCCGCACCGACATCTACGACACCATCACCAATGCAGGTCCGGCCAAGGGTATCGAGTTCTTCCACGGCTACACCTACAGCGCGCATCCGGCATGCACCGCAGCCGGGCTCGCGATGATGGACATTTTCCGCAAGGAAAAACTGATTGACCGGGCTGCGCAGATGTCGCCATATTTCATCGACGCGATGTTCACGCTGTCCGACCTGCCCGTGGTGACCGATATTCGCGCCGTGGGCATGATGGCGGCGGTCGAGGTGGCGGTCGATGGCACGCCGGGTGCGCGCGGTCATGAGTTGCAAAAGCGACTGTTCGACGTTGGCATCAACCTGAAGAGTACCGGCGACAACCTGATTGTCGCCCCGCCTTTCATCAGTGAGAAGGCCCACATCGACCAGATCGTCGCGACGATGCGCGACGTGCTGGCGAAGGCCTGACGAATCGAGGACGACGCGACGCCTTCGAATCGCTGGCATGACCTTCGCGAAGAAACTTCTAAGCCGAGCCAGTACAGACTCGGTACATTGCCAGATCGCATTGACCACCAAAAAGGGAGAACGACATGATTCGTAGAGTGCTTGCAGGCGCATTTGCCACGCTTGTATCGGTATCGGGCTTCGCGCAGACGAAGGAAGTCACCATTGGCTATCAGGATATGGTCGTGCCCTATCGCATGGCGCAGGACGCCAAGGCGCTTGAGGCCGCGACGGGATACAAGATCAACTGGAAGCAATTCGGCGGCGGCGGTGAGGTGATCAAGGCGATGGCCTCGGGCGCGGTTCAAGTGGGTGAAGTGGGTTCGGCGGGCATTGCCGCAGCGGTGTCCCGCGGTGAGCCGCTGGAGCTCTTCTGGATCATCGACGACATTGGCGACGCCGAGGCGCTCGTCGCGAAGAAGGGGTCAGGCATCAGCAAGGTCGCGGACCTGAAAGGCAAGCGTATCGCCATGCCCTTCAACTCGACGACGCATTTCCACACCATGGTGGCGCTCGATCAGGCCAAAGTAAATCCTGCTGACGTCAAGATCCTCAACATGCGTCCGCCTGAAGTGCGTGCCGCCTGGCAGCGTGGCGATATTGACGCCACGTTCATTTGGGATCCGGTGCTGGCCGATGCCAAAAAGGATGGCAATATCGTCATCACGTCTGGTCAAATCACCGCATCCACGGGCAAAGCGACGTTCGATGGCTACGTGGCCAATCGCGATTGGGCCAGGGCGAACCGCGACTTCATGGTCAAGTTCGTCAGGATCATGGCCGATGCTGATGCCAAATACCGTGCCGACGGCAAGAACTGGAAGGTTGACGGTGCGGAGGTCAAGGCGATCGCCAAATGGTCGGGCTCGAAGCCTGAGGACGTGCCCGCAGCGATTGCGCTGTATCGCTTCCCGACGGCCAAAGATCAGGCGACGACATGGCTTGGTGGTGGCAAGGCGTCCGTCGCCGCCAAAGCGCTGGCGGCAACCGCTGAGTTCCAGTTGTCGCAGAAGCAGATCGAAAAGGCACTGCCCGACTATTCAACCGTCGTCAACGCAAGCTACGCTGCCGAGGTGGCGAAGTAAGCCGTTCGTGCGTTCGCGCAAGGGAGGGGCCATCGCCCCTCTTTTCGCATCTGCGCTTGCGTCGTCGCCGACGCGTCGTCCATTCAGCGGGGGTCATGATTGAGCACGCTCGATATCCGCAATCTCAGTGTTAACTACGCGGGCAACAACGGCCAGAACACACTGGCGCTATCCAACGTGAATCTCAGCATGGCGCCGGGTGACTTTGTCGTTGCTCTGGGTGCGTCGGGATGCGGCAAAACGACGTTGCTCTCGTGCATCGCCGGTTTCATGCAGCCATCGGAGGGGGAAATCCTGCTCGACGGCCACGCTGTTCACGGCCCGGGCGCCGAGCGCGGGGTGGTGTTTCAGAAGCACGCCCTGATGCCATGGCTCAACGTGGTCGAGAACGTGGAATTCGGTCTGCGCATGCGCGGCGTTGGCAAGGCAGAGCGCCATGCCATTGCAATGGAAAAACTGCGCCTGGTGCAGCTCGAAAAATACGCCCGCTACCCGATCTACCAAATTTCCGGCGGCATGCAGCAGCGCGCCGGAGTCGCTCGCGCTCTCGCCAGCGACCCGGCCGTGATGCTGATGGATGAGCCGCTCGGCGCGCTCGACGCACTCACCCGCGCGCACATCCAGGATCTCATCGTGAATCTCTGGTGGCAGACGAAAAAGATGTTCTTCTTCATCACGCACAGCGTGGAAGAGGCGTTGTTTCTGGCCACCGACTTGATCGTGATGACGCCCTCGCCCGGTCGCATTGCGCATCGCTTCAAGCTGGAGTTCTCAAGACAGTTCATCGACTGTCAGGATTCACGCGCGGTGAAGTCCTCTCCCGCATTTATCGAAATGCGCGAACGCGTCCTCGCACTGATTCACGATGCTCCGGGAGACGATGATGGCCACTGAGACCCAACGCACACCAGCAGCAGTGAAGACGGTCAGCGGCTACAGCATTCCCGGGGAAGGCTCCAGCGTACTGATCAGCGTCGTTACTGTGGTCGCCTTGTTGCTGCTCTGGTGGGTCGCCACGCATTTCGGCTGGATCAAGGACCTGTTCCTGCCGACGCCGGAAAGAATCGCCGGTGCCTTCGTCAGCGCCATGAAGGGCGATATTCAAGGCGGCAAGGCGTTGCCGGAGCATTTCATGTGGAGCATGATCCGCGTCTTCTCGGCGTTTCTGCTCGCCGTCGCCACAGCGGTACCCATAGGTGTGGCGATGGGGGTCTCTCGTGCCATGCGTGGCGTTTTCGATCCGCCGATCGAGTTCTACCGGCCGTTGCCGCCGCTGGCCTACCTGCCGCTGATTGTGATCTGGTTCGGCATCGACGAAACGGCCAAAATCATCCTGATCTATCTCGCCTGTTTCGCGCCGCTGGCGATGGCCGCGCGTGCGGGTGTGAAATCAGTCACCATTGAGCAGATCAACGCGGCCTACTCGATGGGGGCGTCGAAGTGGCAGGTGATCTGGCACGTGATTGTGCCGGCCGCGCTGCCCGAAATCCTCACCGGCATGCGCATTGCCATCGGCTTTGGCTGGACCACACTGGTCGCGGCAGAAATGGTGGCCGCCACCGAGGGCCTCGGGCAGATGGTGCTCAATGCGTCCAACTTCTTGCGCACCGATATCGTCATCATGGGCATCATCGTGATCGGTGTCGTGGCGTACCTGTTCGATCTGTTGATGCGACGCATCGAACAGTGGCTCGTGCCGTGGAAGGGACGGGTTTAGCGTCAGTGATGTACAGCTTTCCGCGGCAGACGACTGCTGCACGGGGTTTGACGCCCGTATTTCCTACTTGTTGAGTTGCTTGATTTTCGAGCTGGAAGAGCCATCCGACCGTCATTGCAAGCAAAAAGCTGTTGCGTCGTGGCGGCCGGGCTAGATTGCGAGCGCCAGACAGAGCGCCGTCGCCGCTGCGCAGCCCCACGAAACGATGTCACGGGTTGCGAACAGCACCGGATCGTCGTCCATTGCTCCGCTCATCGCCGTGCGCCACATGCGTGCCAGCCACAGCAACACCACGGCCACCATGCCCCACAGCCACAGCGGATTGCCATAGAGTGCCGAAACCTGATCGCCGGCAACGTACAGTGCCAGCACCAGACAGGCGGCCATCGCTGAGCTCACGCCAAACGCGTTGACGAACGCCGCGTCGCGTCCACTGTAGCCGCGTCCGGGCAAGCGCTCGTCCGGCGCCAGACGATCAATGTCGGCGGCACGCTTGAGCAACGCCAAACTCAGGAAGGCGAAAACGGAAAACGCGGCGAGCCACGCCGACAGGGGCACACCGGCCGCGATTGCGCCAGCCACGATACGCAAGGTGTAGAGGCCGGCGAGACAAAACACGTCGTACACCGGTTGCCGCTTGATCCACAAGGTGTAGGCCGCATTCAGTGCGACATAAAGCGCCACGACGACAGCGACACCAACGCCAGCAGTCGCCGAAATGGCCAGCCCGGCCAACGCGAGGAAGACGGCTATCGCTGCCGCTGTCGCCAGCGGCAGCACGCCAGCGGCGAGCGGCCGGTGTTGCTTGCTTGGATGCGCCCGATCAGCGTCGAGGTCGAACAAATCATTGATGACGTAAATGGCCGAGCAAACGCAGCAGAAGGCCACGAACGCGGCAATCACGGGCTGCCACATCGCTGCGTTGTTCCACTGGTGCGCGGCGAGCGGCGCGACGAACACCAGCGTGTTCTTGACCCAGTGCCTGACGCGCAACAGCCGCGCCCACGTCTGCACGCCCGTCGGCTCGGGGGGGGCGAGCTGGCGGCCGCCGGCAGGAACGACATCGGATACCGACAGCTTCTCCTGCGCTGCAGCCCACACCGGCTGATCGGCGCGCGAGTCACCGATGTAGTCGAAACCCGTATCGGCGAACTTTTCCGCCAATACATTCGCCTTGTGCGCGCCCTTGAGATTGCGGGTGCCGTCCGAGGCCAGCACGGAGCTGATCGCTGGAAACTGTGCAGCGCAGACCCGCGCAACGCGCTGATCGGCCGCGGTCGCCAGCACGACAGGGCGACCCATTGCCTGTGCCTGCGCCATCGCCGCGACCACGGCAGGATGCCACGGCAGGCGGCTCACGTCAGGCAGCGCGATGTCTGCAATTCGCTGCTTGAACACCGCGCGTCCCTGCGCCAGCCAAAGCGGTACGGCGAAAGGTAGCCACCAGCATCGCCGCCACGCAGCGAAGAAGCACTCCCACAGCGTGTCGGTGCGGCACAGCGTCCCGTCGAGGTCGACGACCAGCGCGCGCGCTGGATCAGGCATTGACACGCACCGTCACCGCGCGATTCTTGCCCTGAATCTTTGCGCGGCGGAGCGCGGCGTCGGCGCGTTTGAGCACGTAGGCAAAATCGGCCAGCTTGCCACTCGGCGCGGCAGCGACGCCAACACTGACCGTCAGGCCAATCAGTTGGCCATCGTGACTGACCGGCTCGCCGGAAACCTGCGCAAGTACGCGGCTTGCAATGGCGGCGCCGGTGCGCGGACCGACGTTCGGGCACAGCAAAACAAATTCGTCACCGCCGTAGCGTCCGAGCAAATCGTGCGTGCGCAGTACGCGCCGCACGCGCGACACCATCGCCTCGAGCACGGCATCTCCGGCCAGGTGCCCATACGTTGAATTCACAGAGCGGAAATTGTCGATATCGAGCATCAGCAGGGCGACGGGCTGGGCTTCACCGCTCGCGATCAAACTGACGCTGTTATCAAACGCGTTTCGGTTGAGCGCACCGGTGAGCGGGTCGCGCGCCGCCTGTCGGCTGATGCGCTGCGCCTCCGCCTGCGATTCGATCAGCCGCAGCGTCAGTGAGCTGACGGCGGCGGCCTCCCGCTTGCCACGCGCCTCAACGTCCGCCACTTCCTCAACAAACTGCACCGCAATGCGCTGGCTTTCCAGGCGCACCATGCGCAAGTCTTCGCGCGCTGCCTGAAAATCGGCGAGCGCTGACACGGCTTGTTCGGGGTCACCGTGCGCCTGCTCAAGTTGCAGACGTGCCAGCGCGATGGACTCGCGCAACTCAGCGAGCGAGACCTCGCGCGTCAGCGCAGTTGCCTCCAGCAGAGCGTTGCGCGCCTCAACAACACGGCCGGTCTGCAGCAGCCAACGCGACGAGTCGAGCAGCACACGCAACAACACCGGCACGTTCCTGGCCTTGCGCGCCTCAACCGCAGCGATCGCGGCATCGTCAAGTGCTTCGGCGACGTCGCCGGATGCGGCGCGAATTTCAGCACGCGTGTGCAGCACGTGCGCGACCAATTGGGTGGCTTTGCTCTCAAGGGCGACTTGCGCTGCGCGCGCGATCGTTGCAGACGCCTCGTCGATGCGACCCAGCGCGCGATATTCGCCGGCCAGATTATTCAGCGCACCAGCGCGCACTGAGGCCAGTTCGGGGCGTTCGGCGCACAGTGCGGCTGCACGTTCGTATATTGCCACCGCGCGATCTCGCATTTCGAGCCGGCTGTACAACGTTCCAAGCGCCTGCATGAGTTTGACGCGATCTTCATCCAGTCGCATTGCCTCGGCAATGTCCAGCGCTTCGCGGGCAGATCGCAGCGCGAGATGGTAGTTGCGCAGAAAGGAGTGGATGTTGCTGGTGATTGCCAGCGCAGGGATTTTCGCTGCCGGGTTTCGATCTCGCTGGGCAAGCTCCAGCAGCCGGCGCGCAAACTGCAGCCCATCCAGCCATCGGCCGGCGGACTGACATCCAGACGCCGCGAGCCGCAGCGCGTACTGCAACTCATCGTTGCTCAAGTGGGGCGCGGCGACACCATCAAGCAAATTTTCTGCGCGGCCGAGCGCATCAATGCTCTGGACCTGCGGGCCGGCTCGCAGGGCGTCCAGTTCCGCATCGATCCAGGACGGTCGCGTCGCTTTCAATTTGCGCATCCCGCAAGTTTATTCGTTTCCAGCACTCGATCCCGCTGGAACGCCCGTTCTGCAATGGTTGCGATGACATTGGGATAAAACAAAAGGCACCCGAAGGTGCCTTTTGTTTTGACGTTGGCTGGATCAACCAACGAGCGAGTGTCCGGGATGCAGTGCGAGGCGCGCTCGGCCGACGCGTACTTGACGTACGCGAGGTCGAGCGCAGCGAAGCGCTTTTGCCAACTGCGCGCCCGGAGACGACGCTCGTTACATGCCCATGTCGCCCATACCGCCCATACCGCCCATGCCGCCGCCGCCAGGCATCGCCGGTGCGTCGTCTTTCGGCGCTTCCGCGATCATCGCTTCGGTCGTGAGCATCAGGCCTGCGACCGATGCGGCGTTTTGCAGCGCGGTGCGGGTGACCTTGGTCGGGTCGAGAATGCCCATTTCGATCATGTCGCCGTAGGTGTCGTTGGCAGCGTTGAAGCCGTAGTTGCCTTTGCCCGCGAGGATCGCGTTGACCACGACGCTCGGCTCACCACCGGCGTTGGCAACGATTTCGCGCAGCGGCGCTTCGATCGCTTTCAGCACCAGCTTGATGCCGGCGTCCTGATCGTGGTTGTCGCCCTTGATCGCGCCAGCGGCTTGACGGGCACGCAGCAGCGCAACGCCACCACCGGCCACCACGCCTTCTTCAACGGCGGCACGGGTTGCGTGCAGCGCGTCTTCGACGCGGGCTTTCTTTTCTTTCATTTCGACTTCGGTCGCGGCGCCCACTTTGATCAGCGCAACGCCGCCGGCGAGCTTCGCCACGCGCTCTTGCAGCTTCTCTTTGTCGTAGTCGCTGGTGGCTTCTTCGATCTGCTTGCGGATTTGCGCAACGCGGGCCTTGATGCCGTCTTCCTTGCCGGCGCCGTCGATGATCGTCGTGTTCTCTTTGCCCACTTCGATCTTCTTGGCTTGGCCGAGGTCAGCCAGGGTGACGCTTTCGAGCTTGAGGCCGACTTCGTCGCTGATGACCGTGCCGCCCGTGAGGATGGCGATGTCTTCGAGCATGGCCTTGCGGCGGTCACCGAAGCCCGGGGCCTTGACGGCGACGGTTTTGAGGATGCCGCGGATGTTGTTGACCACGAGAGTCGCCAGCGCTTCACCATCCACTTCTTCAGCGATGATGAGCAGCGGACGGCCCGCCTTGGCTACTTGCTCCAGCGTCGGCAGCAGGTCGCGGATGTTCGAGACCTTCTTGTCGTGCAGCAGGATGTAGGGGTTGTCCATCAACGCCAGTTGCTTGTCCGGGTTGTTGATGAAGTAGGGGCTGATGTAGCCGCGGTCGAACTGCATGCCTTCAACGACGTCGAGTTCGTTCTCGAGCGACTTGCCGTCTTCAACGGTGATCACGCCTTCCTTGCCGACCTTTTCCATCGCGTCAGCGATGATCTTGCCGATCGAGTCATCGCTGTTGGCCGAGATGGAGCCAACTTGCGCGATTTCCTTGCTGGTGGTGGTCGGCTTCGACGCCTTCTTCAGCTCGGCGACGAGGGCGGTGACGGCCTTGTCGATACCGCGCTTGAGGTCCATCGGGTTCATGCCGGCGGCGACGAATTTCATGCCTTCGCGCACGATCGCCTGAGCCAGCACGGTCGCGGTGGTGGTGCCGTCACCGGCGTTGTCGGAGGTCTTGGAAGCAACCTCTTTCACCATCTGCGCGCCCATGTTCTGGAGCTTGTCCTTGAGCTCGACTTCCTTGGCGACCGAAACACCGTCCTTGGTCACCGTCGGGGCGCCGAACGAGCGCTCGAGCACCACGTTGCGGCCTTTCGGGCCGAGCGTGACCTTGACTGCGTTGGCGAGGATGTTGACGCCTTCGACCATGCGGGCACGTGCGTCACCACCAAATACAACTTCTTTAGCTGCCATGTTGAATTACTCCAAACTTGAAAATTCTGTGTGTCCTCGCGCTCATCACGATGTAAGTTCGGGATGCAATGCGAGGCGGCGGTGTGCGACGTGTACTCACGTACACGAGCGCGCCGCCAACGAAGCAGTGCGCCCGAAATTACTTCGTGACGACAGCCATGATGTCTTCTTCGCGCATCACGAGAAGCTCATCGCCATCCACCTTGACTGTCTGGCCGGCGTACTTGCCGAACAGGACCTTGTCGCCCACCTTGACGTCGGGGGCGTTTTGCTTGCCGCTGTCATCGCGCTTGCCGGGGCCGACAGCCAGCACTTCGCCTTGATCAGGCTTCTCGGTGGCGGTGTCCGGGATCACGATGCCGGACGCGGTTTTGCGCTCTTCTTCGAGGCGCTTGACGATCACGCGATCGTGCAGGGGGCGAAGTTTCAGTGACATGAAGAGTTCTCCTTGAACAATTCTTGGGTTTGAGACAGGAGCGCGCAGACGACGGGAATCGTCTATCAGCGCTGCGGCATCGCATTGGGCGAAGCCGCCGAAGTGAGCGAGTGCCAACTCATCGACGTGAATGTCGGATGGATGGCGAGCCATTGTTAGCACTCGACTTCGATGAGTGCTAATTATAGGGATGCGCCGCGCACTTTCAACCACACACGGTTCAGATATGGCTTTTTGCTTGAATCGACCGCCCGCTGGTCATTACAGCGCGAAAATGTTGCTTGTCGACTATGCAGAAAAGTCCAACACAAAGCCCGCCAGTCTCTCGCTGCCGCAAGAAAGCCACTAAACCGTTGTGCTCGCCCTTCGGCATGGGTTGGGTGCGGGACAACGCGCACCGACGGACTGAGTGACCCGCACATAATCGCTGCCACAAGGAGGTTCCCGATGACATCTCGATTCAAGCGCCTGCTTCTGTCGCTGGCCGCAACGCTGCTCGCCGTGCCGCTGTTCTCGTCGGCGCCCGCGCTGGCGCAAAGTTTTCCGGCCAAACCGGTCACCCTGATCGTGCCGTGGCCGGCTGGTGGTTCGACCGACCGGCACCTGCGCACGCTGGCGGAGCTCGCGAGCAAACACCTCGGGCAGAACATCGTGGTGCAGAACCAGCCGGGCGGCGGTGGCACGCTCGGCCCCGGCAACATGGCGCTCGCCGCCAAGCCCGATGGCTACACGATTGCGCAATACCCGATGGGCATGTTGCGCATCCCGCATATGCAGAAAACGGCGTGGCATCCGCTGAACGACTTCAGTTTCATCATCGGCGTCTCGGGCTACACCTTTGGCTTCGTGGTCAAGAGCGATTCGCCGCACAAGTCGTTCGCCGAGTACCTTGAGGCCGCGCGCAGGGCGCCGGGCAAGATTGATTACGGCTCCACCGGCACCGGCACCTCGCCACACTTGCTGCTCGAAGAGCTCGCTGCCGAGGCCAAGCTGCAGCTCAACCACGTGCCGTTCAAAGGCAACGCCGATTTGATGACCGCCGTGCTCGGCGGCCACGTCATGGCCGGCAGCGATGCCAGCGGCTGGGACAAATACGTTGACGGCGGCCAGATGCGCCTGCTCGCCACGTTTGGCGAAAAGCGCACCAAGCGCTGGCCCAGCGTGCCCACGGCGAAAGACCTGGGCTACAACGTCATAGGCAACTCACCCTATGGCCTGGTTGGCCCGAAGGGCATGGATCCGGCGGTCGTCAAGGCGTTGCACGACGCCTTCAAGAAAGCCATGGATGAACCGCGCCACCTCGAGGTGCTCGACCAGCTCAATCAGGACACTTGGTACAAAACCGGTGAGGAGTACGCGCGCTGGGCCCGCGACACGTTCGCCAAGGACAAACTGCTGATTGAGCGCCTTGGGCTCGCCGCGAAGTAGGCGATGAGCGAAGCCATCTACGTCATCACGGGGGCGTCACGCGGGCTCGGCCTCGCGATGGCGAACGCGGTGGCCACGCCGGGCGTGCGCCTGCTGACCGTTGCACGCACGGCGAGCGACGCGCTGGCCACCCACGCCGCACGCAACGGCGCCGCGGTTGAGCAGTGGTGCACAGACTTGAGTGATGCGGCGGCGGTCAGCGCGCGGCTCGCCGAGTGGCTCGCACAGGCGGGGCACGCTGCGCCACCGCGGTCCGTCACACTGATCAACAACGCCGCCGTGCTGCCGCAAATCGCGCCGCTGCGTGCGCTGGCTGCCGACGATATTGCGCGCGCCGTCGCAGTCGGTCTCACGGCCACGCTGCAACTCTCGGCCGCGTTCCTGCGCGCCACGTCCGCGTGGTCGTGCCCGCGCCGTGTGCTCAATATTTCGTCGGGCAACGGTCGTCGCGCGATGGCATCACAGGCGGTCTACAGTGCCATCAAGGCAGGTATGGATCACGCCTCACGCGTGATCGCGATCGAGGAGGCGGCGGTCGCCAATGGTGCGAAGGTCGTCTCGCTGGCTCCGGGCATTGTTGACACCGACATGCAAACGCATCTGCGCAACGCACGCCCGGAAGACTTCCCCGCACACGGGCAATTCGTGGACTACAAGCAGAGCGGCCAGCTCTGGACGCCGGAGGCCGCCGCCGAGCGCGTGCTCAACTGGCTTGACCGCGCCGATTTTGGCGCCGATCCGGTTGCCGATGTGCGCGACTGAAGTTGCCGCGCTGTTGCGCGCGCCCGCCAAACGGGCGGCAGGTGCGGTGCCGGAGCCAGCGGCAACGGAGCAAACCGCGGACACGTCGCAGCAGGTCGCGGCGACATCCGCCGTCCCGTCGACTGCTGTCACCGCCGCGCCACGCGGAGTGCCAGCGCACTCCCCAACACCGCGCGCCGCGTTGCCCTCGCGCGACGCCATCGACGCGCTGCCGCCGTTCGACGCGTTGCCGCTGGCACGCATCCAGGTGCCGCAAACGCGCGAGCAATTCGCGCAGGCGGTGGAGCAATTGCTCGCCGAGCGATACATCGGCTTCGACACCGAATCGAAGCCCACCTTCGCGCGCGGCGAGGCGGCGACGGGGCCGCACGTCGTGCAGTTCGCCAAGCGCGACGCCGCATGGCTGTTTCAAGTGCACAACGCCGCCTCGCGGGACGCGCTCGCGGCGGTGCTTGCCTCGGGCTCGACGGTCAAAGTGGGCTTCGGCCTGCGATCAGATCGCGGGCACATTCGCGCGCGACTCGGCACGCCGCTCCATACGGTGCTGGACCTCACCACCTGGTTTCGCAGGCAGGGCTATCGCAACGAAGTCGGCGTCAAAACGGCCGTGGCGATGGTGCTGCAGCAGCGCTTCGTCAAGTCCAAGCGGTGGAGCACGTCGAATTGGGCGGCTGCGCAGTTGAGCGAAGGGCAATGCGTCTACGCGGCGAACGACGCCTATGGCGCGCTCGCCGTGCTGCATGCGCTGCTCGCGCAGGGGCACCGCGAGGCGGATCTACCGATCATCGAACAGGACGCCTGAGGGTCCGGCTGCGGCATTGCGGCGCGGCATCGCCGCCGTCTGGAGCACACCTTGACCGCGCCCCACCACGCCGACTGGCGTCGCCGTTGAGTTGGGCCGTTTGCGGCCACGAATCGGGTCGGCGCTGAAACGTCGGTCCTACAACGCCTTCCCCAATCGCCCAATCCCTTCTTCAATCTTCGCCAGATCGGCGGTCGCGAACGACAGCCGCAGCGTCGAAACGTCGGGGTCGCGGGCGAAGAACGGCGCGCCGGGCACGAAGGCGACGAGCTTTTCGATCGCGCGTTGTGCGAACTCGTTGGCGTTGCGGCCGCCCGTCAGCCGCGCCCAGACGAACATGCCCCCGTGCGGGGCGTTGAATTCGATGGCGTCACCGAGCTCGCGTTTGAGGCATTCGCCCATCACGCGGGCGCGCTCGGCGTAGGTGGCGCGCACTTTGGCGAGCGCGTTGTCGAGGCGGCCGAGGCCCAAGTATTTGGCGGCGGTGGCTTGCGTGAGGTTGCTGGTGTGGGCATCGCTGAACTGCTTGCACATCGTGGCTTTGGCGAGCAGCTCGGGCCTCGCGATGAGGAAGCCCACGCGCAGGCCCGGCGAGAGGATTTTGCTCATGCTGCCGCAGTGCGCGAGCCAGTCGCGGCTGCCTGGAATGCCATCGCTCAGCGCCAGCATCGACGGTGGCGGCGCGGCGCCGAAGTAGAGTTCGCCGTACGGGTCGTCTTCGACAATCAGCGTTTGGGTGCGCGCCGCGACTTCGAGGATGCGCTTGCGGCGTTCGAGCGAGAGCATGGCGCCGCTCGGGTTGCCGAACGTTGGGATCAGGTAGACGAATTTCGGCTTGTGCTCGTCGATCAGCGCTTCCAGCTTGTCGGCCTGCACACCGTCGGCGTCGATCGGTGCGGTGATCAGGTCGGCGCCGTAGAGCTTGAAGCACTGGATGGTGGCGAGGAATGTGGGTGCCTCGACGATCACCTTGTCGCCCGGCGTGATCAGGGTCTTGCCGATCAGATCGAGCGCCTGCTGGCTGCCGGTGGTGATGATCAGCTGCTCGGGCGTGACGCTGGCGCCCTTGTTCCGCATGAAGGCGGCGGCGGCCTCGCGCATGGGGCCGAAGCCTTCGGTAGCGCCGTATTGCAGCACCGCACCGGGGTTGTCGGCCAGCGCGGCCTCGGTGGCCAGGCGCACGCCTTCGACGTCAAACAGCGCCGGGTCGGGGAAGCCACCGGCGAAGCTGATGATGCCGGGCTTCCCAAGCAGCTTGAACAACTCACGGATGGCGGAGGTTTCGACGTTTTGCAGGCGGTCGGCGAATTGCATGGGGACGGTGACGCGGTGCCGGAAGAGGGAGCCGCGATGCTAGCCCGATTTGGATAACAGCGCGGCGCCGACTTCGCGATTGGCTTCTTATGGCGAATAACCAGCCGGCGGTCGTTACAGCACATTTTGCTGTAATGTCGACTTTAAGAAAAATTACGCAATTATCCCGTTGACAAACCCAACTGATTTAGTCAGAATAACGCCATTGACCGGAGAAAATCATGGGCGCAGCTGTACTAAACCAACCTCACTTCCAAGACGCGGACAAGGCCCGCGAGTATCTTGAGGCGTTGCGCTGGTCAAACGGCGTTGTATGCCCGCACTGTGGCGTCGTAGATCGTGCGTATGCCCTGAAAGGCGAAAAGCACCGTGCGGGCCTCTACAAGTGCGGCGACTGCCGTAAGCAGTTCACGGTAACGGTCGGGACGGTATTCGAGCGCAGCAAGATCGCGCTGAATGTCTGGTTGCAAGCGGTGTACCTGATGTGCGCCAGCAAGAAAGGCATCAGCAGTCTGCAATTGAAGCGCATGCTCGGCGTGACATACAAAACCGCGTGGTTCATGTCGCACCGCATCCGCGAAGCGATGACCAATGATCCGAACGGTTTGCTAGGCGCTGGTGGCGGAACGGTTGAGGCGGACGAAACGTACTGGGGTAACAGTAAGCGCAGCAAGATTGGCCGCAAATACAAAGGCCGTGGTGGCGACCACAAGGAAAAGATCGTGGCGCTAGTTGAGCGTGACGGCAATGTGCGTAGTTTCCACGTCAAAGCGGTCAACGGAACGACACTGCGCACCATTCTGAAAGAACACATCGCCGAAGAAGCGAACCTGATGACTGACGAGTTGAAGCTCTACAAGCCTATCGGCAAGGAATTCGCGAGTCATCAGACGGTCAAACACTCGGCGAAAGAGTACGCCCGTGGAAATGCCCATACGAACACGATTGAGGGCTTTTTCAGCATCCTGAAACGTGGCCTGATTGGTACTTTTCATCATGTCGGCAAAAAGCATCTGCGTCGATACATCAAGGAATTTGACTTCAGGTACAACGCGCGCAAGATGAGTGACGTACAGCGCGCAAACTTGGCGTTGGTTGGAATTGGCGGGAAGAGGTTGATGTATTCGCAACCAAGTCGCCGATGAAGAAAGCGAAAAAAAGCAACAAGAAGATTGACTCCTTGTTGCTTGCAAACTACAGTACTTTTGTGGAAAGTTGTAGACGGTGCCAAGCGCGCCGGACTCAGCTAATGGGTTTTCTCAGCGCAGCCATTCGTGGCGGCGGCATGTAGCTCACCTCCTTTCGCGGGCTAGGTTGGTTGCATTTAAATCTCCTTGGTTGAGTTGCACAAAGTGGAGCAGACCAGAGTCGAACTGGCGCGCGGTAGGTCCAAAGTCTTCCGCGTCATACCGATGACTGCCCCGAAACCCTAAACCCCCTCAAGCTTCGCGGTTTGAGGGGGTTTGTCTTTTTGAACGACAACCCATCCAGAGGGGCTGCTTTCAAAACGAGCAGAACGGCTTAATGTTGAAGACAAGTTGGCAATACGCGCCTTGTGGTCCTTGCCGCGAACTAGCTCAAGGCCGTTGAATTTCGCATCAATTGCTTCAAGTAGCGGAGTAGACTTCATGCTTCCGAATGCAGCAATTGCTTGTTCGGCGGCGCGTTGGATCGCATCCTTGGTGCTTCCGCGAGGTTTACTTGCAACGGCTAGATGCGCTCGGGTTTGAGCGGGCTTGCTTTTCGAGCTGGCGGCGTTTTGCGCGCTTTCTAGGCGAGCCTTAACTTTCAGGTAGACCTGTAGCTCTTGCATTTCCGCTTGGAGTTCCGCAAGGCGTTTTGACACAATGTCATCGGAGTTAGTAGACATGGGAAGAGAAAAAGCAGTTAGTCCCGATGCGACGATTGTATCCGCAGAGGAAAGCAAATCAAGCGGATTCGATGAAACGCTTACCCGCATGCTTATGACCCCACCAAGCCACGCAAAAAAACAACAAACCCGCAATGAAGCGACTGCAACCAACGCAAAACAAAAAACCGGCCAGTGAGCCGGTTTTTTTATGGAGCAAACATGAAGAAGCTGCGAATTAAAATCCTGTTCGCTGTCGCAGCGGCGTTGCGTGTGCCGATCAAGTTGCGCGATGCGTTCTACGGCGGGGCCAAAGGTTGTTCTGCAACCAGTTCGAACACTTATCCGAAAACCCATGCCACGCCGCTTCCCGCTGAAGCGCGATGACAAGTAGCTCGTCGTTGTCGTCTACGTGCCCTTTCAACTGATCGCGGATCGCCTTAGGTGATTGATCGGTCTTGAGTATCCAAGTGGAATCTAGACAGTGCCACCGGGTCGCGGAAATGCGCTTGATTTCTTCAATCAGGTCGGTGTAATCCTGGCCTGTCTTGTTGACGTCATAACCAATGAGGACGCACGCCATGGGATTCTCTCCTAGTAGAAACCAACACTGTACGCCCGCACAGTGGGTGCGTCAAGGGGATAATTGCGAAAAATTACGCTGAAACGACCGCCCGCCGGTCGATACAGGCAAAAAGATGCTTCTACTGAAGCAGGGCCGCTTGCGCCTGCTCGAGCACGCGATCCCGCGCGAGGCGCAGGTCGCTCAGACTGCGTGTCACGGCGAGGTCGGGCAGCACGCCGCGACCTTCGATCACGTCGCCTTTGACGGTGCGGAATCCGATTTCGCTGTACGCCAGCGCACCGCCCCCCGGCAACGCGGCATAGCCCAGAAAACCGAGCAGGCAGCCGCAGGACACTTCGCCCACCACCGTGGCGCGGCCCACCGATTGCAACGCCGCCGCCGTGAGTTCGGACGCGCTGGCACTGTCGTGGTCGATCAGGATGGCGAGCTTGCCGGCGTAGGCGTCGGCGCGGCCGGGGGCCTCCCGTTTCAGTTCGATCATTTTGTATGCGCCAAAGCCCAGGGTGACTGGCTTCGCCGTGCGCGTTACCACGTCGCCCAAGGCCGTTTTTTGCTTGAGAAACGCGCCGACCAGCGCGTTGGCCATGTCGCCGGAGCCGCCGCCATTGCCGCGCAGATCGAGAATCAGTGCGGGCGTGTCCTTGAGCGAGGTGATGGCGGCGAGCAACGGCGCCTTCAGCGCCTCACTGAATGATGTGAGGCGAACGTAGCCAATGCCGCTCGGCAGCGTGCGGTGGCTAACACTCGGCGCCGTGCTGAGGCCCCAGGCTTTGAGTTGAGTGTCAATGCGCGTCCCGTCGTCGCGTTCGAAGCTGACCGCCAGACCGTCGAGCGTCGGCAACGTCGCGTGTTTGCGGTAACTGCGCGTGACCGCCAGCTCGTTCAGCGCACGATGGGGCAATCGCAACGCGGCCTGTGGCGAGGAGACCTTGCGCGCATCGCCGGCCCAGCCACGCCATTGCGTGAGCGCATCTTGACCGTCGATTTGCGCCACCGTCATGCCGGGGCGAACGCCTGCCCACCAGGCCTCTGATTCCGGGTGCACGCTCATGACCGCCAGTCGCCCGTCAAGCAGCCGCAGGTTCAAGCCAAGCGATGGCGTTCGCATCAGGCGTTGCCGCTCCACCACCGAGGGCGATTCGACCCGCGTGTGTGAATCGGCCAGCTCGCCGGTCATCTTGTCGAGCAGCTTCCAGAACTCGTCGTCGGTGGGTGCGCCGAGAATTTTTGCCTGCCAGCGCTCGCGCGCGGCGCGCCAGTCAACGCCGTTGAGGTCGGCGCGGTAGTAGCGCTCGTTGATCGTGGTCCACACGGCGTCGAGCGCAGCGGCCCGCGTGCTGGCCGGCAATGGCGCGGGCGGCGGATCGGCGGGTTTCGCCATGCGCCCGAGCACATTGTGCGGGTCAAAACTGGCGCAGCCCGTGAGCGTCGCGGTCGTTGCCAGTGCGAGGGCCGACGAAACGGCGAGCGCGACGCGACGACGCAACGAATTGGCGACGAGCAGGCGGGTTGTCATACGGCCGACGGCGACGGTGAGTCAGCGACGGTCGTCGTCGTCATCGTCGTGGTGGCGCGGCACAATAGTCACGCGTGGCGCATACGCGGTGGTCAGCGCGCGCAGGAACGCGAGCTTGCCTCCGATGACCTCGGACACCGCAGCGACGCCGTCTTCGCTCACGATGCGCTCGCTGATAGCGTGTTCCATGCGTTCGCGCAGATTGACCAGCGTGTTGGCACGAACGCGGGCCAGCACGTGTGCTTCGGCGTCCTCAATGGTCGCGAAAGCCGTTGCCACCGGCGTTCCGAGCGGCGAGCCTTCGAGGACCACCACGCGGCTGGCGCCCTGCTCGTCTGGAATGTGCTGTGGCATCGTAACGTTCCTTCTGTCAATTAACCATCTGCTCGGACACGCGGCGGTACATTTCGTCGCGGCTACCCGCAGTTCATCGTGCGCGCACTGCAAAACACTTGCAATCGCAAACAATCATAGCGATATTGCAGTCAGGCATCGGCGCTCACGACCGTGACCAACGAGCACAGCCTGCTGAGGAGAAAAACGAAATGTCAGACCTGATTACGCCACCCAGCAACAACGCGCCCACCGAATCAACGGTGCAGATCACGCACGTCACCTACGCGCTGTTCGCGCTGGGCTTGTTGACCGGCGGTCTGGTGGCGATTGCCGGTTTGATTGTTGCCTACATTAAGCGTGACGATGCGGCGGGCAGCTACCTCGCGAGCCACTATCGCTGGCTAATCAGAACCTTCTGGTGGTCGTTCCTCTGGGTTTCGCTCGGATGGCTTCTGGTGGTCGTCACGCTGGGAATTGGTTTCCTGGTGGCGTGGATTCCGTGGGGCATCGCATGGCTCTGGGGCGTGTACCGCATCATCAAAGGCTGGCTGCGCCTCTCCGACAAGCGTGAAGTGAGCTAATCGCGGTTGCCATATGCCGCGGCGGTCAGCGGGCGGGCAACGTGGACGCAGGCCGCGCCGTCTGCGCCTGGGTTTGATACACCCAATCCACGCCAGCGTCGAGCGCGCGTTGCGCCGCTTCGGCGTTGGCATGATTGACGATCGCCACATACAGCATCTTGCGGCCATCCGGCAGCAGCAGGTAGCCGGCCAGCGCCTTCACGCCAGTGAGGGTGCCGGTTTTCAGCCAGGCGTTGCCCTCCGCCGCCTGATTGACGAAGCGCTTGGCCAGTGTGCCATCGGTCGCGGCTAGCGGGAGGGACGACAGGAAATCGCTGGCGAACGGCGCCGTCAATCCGTATTCGAGCAAGCCGGCGAGACTTCGCGCCGAGATGCGTTCGTTGCGGGACAACCCCGACCCGTTCTCAATCACCAATTCCGGCAAGTCGAAGCCGCGCGCGCCCGCCCACTCGCGAACGCTTTTCGCGGCGCGCCTTGCCTGACCTGGTCGCTTGCTGAGTTCCGCGTCGATGGTGAGCAACAACTGTCTTGCCATGACGTTGTTGCTGAATTTGTTGATGTCGGTCACCATCGTTGCCAGTGGTGCCGAGGTGTGGGTGTAAAGCACGCGGGCGTTGCGCGGCACGCCGCCCGATTTGACCTGACCTTGCCAGACGCCCCCTGCGTCGCGCCACAATCGCGCAAACATGCCGGCAAACAGACCGGAGTGATCAAACAAGCTCACATACCAGTCGCGGTCGCCGCAGTCCGTTGCGTAAACGCCACTGAACGTTGCTGTCACCGCGTTGCCGCGATCATCAAAGGTTGGCTGTGTCCGGCTTCGCCAGTCGGTCGGACAGGCGCCCGTCGTGCTGCGCAGCCGGTTGTCGATGCTGAGTCCGTCCGGCGCCGGGCCGTCGGTCATCACGCGAACGCTGCCGTCCGTCTGCGGACTGAGGCGAAAGCCGACGGTCTTGAAATTGAACAGCAGCGCATCCGGGCCGACGTTGTAGGGTCGCCGTGGCAATCCGTCGAATGCGTTCGCGTCATGCGTGATCGGCGCGAACCGACTGCGATCGATGATCAAATCGCCGGCAATCTCGCGCACACCGCGCTCGCGCAGCCCCTTGATCGCAGCCTGCAGGTGGTCGGTGACGAATTTCGGGTCGCCGCTTCCCTTGACGTACAAAGCGCCATGAAGCACACCCGCGCTGAGGCGCGCATTGCTGGAAAACGTGGTCTGCCAGGCGTACGCGGGCGTCAGGACGTCAAGTCCCACCAGCGTGGTCACGATCTTCATCGTTGATGCCGGATTCATCGCTGTGCTGGCCCGGTGCGAAATGAACGGCTCCGCGCCCCCGACCTCACGCACGTAGAGACTGACCGCGCTTTCCGGCACGCCCGCGTCGCGCAGCGCACTGGCCATTGGGGGTGGGATGGCGGCAACCGCCGGGGGCGGAGCACAGAGCGCGGCGAGCGCCACGAGGCAGAAAATTTCAGGGCACTTGAGCATGATCAAAATTATCAGGGAGCAGGCGTGCTTGCAGTGCGGTTGCTGCTTCCCGCGAAAATTGTTCTAATACGAACTAATGCCGTATTCCGCCACCAAACCTGCGTTTCTTCCCGCGCTCCGCCAATTGGTCAGCTGTGCGCAGGCGTTCGAACGCTATTCGGCCGGCCATGTGCGCACACTGGGTCTGACGGAATCGCAGTTTGACGTGATCGCCACGCTGGGCAACACCAAAGGCATGACGTGCAGGGAGTTGGGAGAACGTACGCTCATCACCAAGGGCACGCTAACCGGCGTGCTTGATCGCATGGAAGCGCGCGGGCTGATTACGCGCCGCGTGGATGAAAACGATGCACGGCGCGCGCAGATTGCGCTGACAGCGGAGGGCGAAGCGTTGTTCGCCGACGTATTTCCTGCCCACCTGAAGCACCTTGAGCGCGCGTTTTCGCGTCTCAGTGAGCGCGAGTTGAACGGCTTGCGGGCAGGTCTGTCCGACTTGCGGGACGCATTCGAAAAGGAATTGGCACGATGAGGGATTCGGGACAAGCACTCGTGACCGCTCCCGTATGGGACGCAATGGTGCGTGTATTTCACTGGTCGCTGGTCAGCCTGTTCGTGATCGCGGTGATCACGGGCGAGATCGGTGGCAACGCCATCCAGGTGCATATGTGGTGCGGCTACGGTATCTTGACGTTGGTGCTGTTTCGCGTCGTTTGGGGTTTTGTTGGTGGTGAATACGCGCGATTCACTTCGTTTGTCGCCAGTCCGATGCGTGCGCTGAAATTTGCCAGAGGCATGCTCGGCAAGTCGCATGAGTACGTGACTGGGCACAATCCAATCGGCGGCTGGATGGTGATCGCGCTGCTGCTGCTGCTGGCAACGCAGGCGGGACTGGGCCTCTTTAGTTACGACGAAATATCAACCAGCGGGCCGCTCGCGCGGTACGTGTCGGAAGAAACCTCGATCACGCTGATGAAACGCCACCGCCTGATTGGTGACGTGCTGTTGATTCTCGCCGGGTTGCATATCGCTGCAGTGCTGTTTCATCTGTTCGTGAAAGGCGAAAACCTCGTTCGTGCGATGTTCACCGGGCAGAAGTCCTTGCCACCTGCGCTCGCCGCGCAAGCGAGTACAGCCCGTCGCGGTTCGATCCCGCTTGGCGTTGCCGTACTCGGCGTGGCAATCGCCACGGTCGCCGTGATCGTGAATTGGCCCGCACTGTTCAAGTAGCGCATCGCTCCCCCCTTCTTGTCCCAACCCTCTCATCATCACTCAGGAGACGTTATGAAACTTGCAAAACTCGCGCTCGCAGCTGGCGCGTTCGCTCTGACCGCCACCGCGATGGCACAACCGAAGCCGGAAAATTTCGTTAAGGAGCGCAAGGCTGCCTTCACGCTGCTGGCGTGGTACTTCGGGCCGCTCGGTGCGGTTGCCAAGGGTGAAAAGCCATTCAACAAGGATGACGCCGTTCGCGCCACGAACTTCCTCGTTCCGCTTTCGAAGATGCCGTGGGAAGGCTTTGTCGCTGGCACCGAAAACGTCGGCAACACCGAAGCGCTGCCCGCCGTATGGAGCAACACCGCGAAGTTCAAGGAACTTGCTGGCAAGCTCGAAACTGAAATGGTCAAGCTGCAACAGACGGCCGCCGCTGGCGATGCCGAGGCATTCAAGAAGCAGTTCGGCGCTGTGGGCGGCACCTGCAAGTCCTGCCACGATGACTTCAAGAAGAAGTGATCGTTGATGGCGAGCTTGGGCAATGGCCCCGGTTCGCAGTACTCAAAAACGCCCGCGACTGCGGGCGTTTTTTTGGGCAAAGGCAATACGCAACCCGTTCGAACGATCGTCAGCCGCGTGCCGCAACGTATGCCTGCATCCGTGGCTTCAAGGGCGTCGCAGTCAGTGATGCGTACAGGTCGGCTAAATCCTGTTCGGCGGTCGGCGTCAGCAGCATGGACTTGAGGCGGGCATAGGCGCCGGGCGGTAGTGCGCGATTGAGCGCGGTGATCTCGTCCAGCCGGCGCGGCCAGGCGACCGGATCAGTGATCTCCGTGATGAATTGCCGCGCCTCGGCCTGGGTGGCGTCAATGACGCTCGCGTCGCGCAGGAACGAAAACGCCCGCTCGGCGCCCACCCGCTGCGCCGTGCGGCGCGTGCCGAGCGCCAATCCCATGCACCAGCCCGGCATGCGAAATCGCGTGTCGGCGCAGGCGATGCGGTAGTCACAGGCCATGGCGAGATCAAAACCCGCCCCGAAAGCGCCGCCGTGAATCAATGCCACGGTCGGCATCGGCGCGTAGTACAGGGCTTGCAGCATGCGCTCCAGCGCCATGAGCTGCGGGACTAACGCGTCGTCGGTTTGTGCTTCGATGCTCGCCAGATCGAATCCGCCGCAAAAGTTTCGACCGTTGCCGCGTACCACGAGCAAGGTCGTGCCGTCGGCACAGGCGATTCTGATCGCGTCATGCAGCGCCGCGACCAGCGCAGCGGCCAGCGAGTTGGCTTTGTCGGGTCGATTTAGCGTCAGCACCGTGCGTGTGCCTTCGCGCTCAGCGATGAGCACGCCATCGCGCGCGTTGGCGTCACTACTGCGCTGGGGTTCAGTCATCGCGTGGCAATCCAGGGAGCGGCATTGCTATAGCCCGATACAAACGGCCGACGTTGCTGCGTCGCCGGGTCCCACACGCTGCGCGTCACGCGACCGATGTCGGCACCGTAGACATGAATGCTGATTGACGGCGCGTCGGCAAGCGCGTTGCTCACGGCGTGCCAGTCGCCGATGCGCGGCGAAACGCGGTCAACCGCGCCGCGAACGAGTGCATGCTGGTGTACACACTGCATCGGCGCGTCGCCGGGCGAGGGGTACTCTGCACAGCGCTCTTCGCCACGCAGCACGCCAACCAACCCCCACACGGTGTGATTGTGAATCGGCGTACCTTGACCGGGGCCCCAGACAAAACTGGTGACGCTGTAGCGCTGCTGCGGATCGGCGTACAGCAGGTACTGCTGGTACCCGTCCGTGCGGGGCACGGCACACTCGGCCGGCAACCAGTCGTCGTACGCAATGAGCACGCGTAGCGCGGCTTCGCCTTCGTCAAGCAGCATTGCCTCGTGCGGATCGCGCGCCACAAGCGCATCCATGACGTCGAGAAACTGAAAAAAGCGATCGCTGCGTTCGGCGCTCATGATCGCATTCTATGGATTCGAGGTGCTCGCCTGCCGCGCGCAGCAGGGGTTGCCGAAACGGCAGGGGTCGCCGAAACTCAGGGGCGCTTCATCCAGGCGCGGATCGCCGGCAGCAGCTTGCCGTCAACCTCGTCCTCCCCCAACGCGTAGGCGACGAACTTCTCGCCCTCATACACGCTAAAGCTCGGATAGCCCTTGATCTTGCCGTCAGTCTCGTTCTTGACTCGCGGCCACAACCACCTCTGATCGGGCTTGAAATCTTCTTCAGCGAACGGTGCTGCTAGTCGCGGTTTCTTGATGACGACGTAGCGCACCGCTTTGCCTTCGGCGCTGGCCAAAAATTTCGCCTCGCCGCCCGAGCCGATGATCGAGCCCTCCCACCAGGTGCACCAGCGACAATCGCGGGCAGACCAATAGACGACGGTGAGCGGCTCCTTGGCCCCGGCCGAAGCCGTGGGAAACAGCGCACCCACCGCGCAGAGCATCGCGGCAACCCGGAAGGACGGTTGCGGTCGCACGCGGGTCAACCGAGAAGCTTTTTCACCAACGCGACGTACGCCTTCATGGCATCGTCGTTGCTCGTCCCCTTTTTGCCGGCCCAGGCATCAAACTTGGCGCGACCCACTGGGTCCATGATGCCAGGACGGCGTCCCGAGGCGTCGCCTTCGGTGCCCTGCTTGTACAGCGCGTAGAGATCCAGCAGCGTGTTGTTGTCCGGCTTCTCTTTCAACGTCTTGACGTCGGCCTGCGCTTTTTCGAAATCGTCCTTGATTGCCATGATGCTGCCTCCCTGAGTGCATGATGCCGGGGATCCCGGCGGATGTGAGGCTATTATTGTTGATGCATGCATCGTGCCGCAAGCACAGCGGCGTTTGAAGCGCCGCAGACACCCCAAGGAGGAGCGCGTGGCCAAAGAGAAGATGAGCAGCGTCGATACCGCCTGGCTGCACATGGATTCGACCCACAACCTGATGATGATCGTCGGCGTCATGACGTTCGACACGCCCATCAACGTTGCCCGCCTGAAAACCCTGCTCGAAGGGCGCCTGCTGGCGTACCCGCGTTTCCGCCAGTACGTGACCGATGACGGCATGACGGCGCACTGGGTGGATGACGAACACTTCGATCTGGACGCGCACCTCAAGCGCGTGCGCCTGCCTGGTGCTGGCGGTGAGCGCGAATTGCAGGCGATGGTGGCGGATCTCGCGAGCGAACGGCTCGACAAAGGCAAGCCCCTCTGGCAGATGCATCTGATCGAGAACTATCTCGGCGGATCGGCTCTGATCACACGCATTCACCATTGCATTGCTGACGGCATCGCACTCATCGGCGTGCTGCTGAACATGACCGATGAAGACCCGAATGCGCCGGACACACCTCGCGCGTTGCCGACACCCAAGTCGAAGATCAAAAAATTTACCAAGGCTGGTGGAGGCGGTGGCCTGATGGCCTCTCTCGGCCCGATCGGAGAGCAGCTGCAGGCCAACCTTGGGCCGTTGCTGCAGGCGTTCGCGCCGGTCGCCGGTGTCGCTCAGCAGGCCTTCGATCAACTCGGGCCGTTGAAGGCGCCGATCGAGTCGGCGATCGAGTCCGCCGTGGAAGAGGGCGCGCGCATCGGCAACACCGTGGTGGCCAAGTATCACCGCTGGGTGGATGACCCCACGGAAGCGGTCGACACGGCCAAGCTGGTTGCTGGTTTTGCACAGGAACTGGCGTACCTGGCCACGATGCCCAATGACACCGTGACGCGCCTGAAAGGCAAACCCGGAACCGTCAAGTGCGTGGCGTGGAGCGATCCGATCCGTCTGGACCGCGTCAAGGATGTGGGCTATGTGCTCGGCTGTTCGGTGAATGATGTGCTGCTGGCGTCGGTCGCTGGCGCCGTACGCAGTTACCTGGTGGCGCGCGGCGAGACAGTGGCACCCGACGCGTTGCTGCGAGCGTTTGTGCCGGTGAACCTCAGACCGAAGGGCAAGGAGTACAAGCTCGGCAATCAGTTCGGCCTGGTTGCGCTGGAGTTGCCGATTGGTGAAGCCAATCCGGTGGCACGGGTGTTCGAGGTACGCCGTCGCATGACGGCACTGAAGACCGGCTACCAGGCGGCCGTCAGCATGGCACTGCTCGGCGTGGTGGGGTATTTGCCGAAAGCGGTGCAGTCGCAGGCGCTGGGCTTGTTCTCCGACAAGGGTACTGCGGTGATGACGAACGTGCCGGGCCCGTCTCGGCCGCTGTATCTCGCCGGCAGCAAGATCGTGCAGAACATGTTCTGGGTGCCACAGAGTGGCAACGTGGGCGTGGGCGTGTCGATTCTTTCCTACGCCGGCGGCGTGCAGTTCGGGCTGATTACCGACCGAAAGCTTTGCCCCGACCCCGAGGCCATCATCGGCCAATTCGAACCGGAGTTCGACAAACTCATCACGTCGTTGATGTGGTGCGAGAAAGGGCATGTCGGTGCCGACGCCCGCGCCTTCGATGCCATGTTTGCGACGGCGCATACGGAGATTGGCGTCGCTGATCCGCCGCCCGCGCCGCGCCGGTCTGCGCGCAAGCGCGCAGTGCGCGCGACGGCAAAGCGGTAGTGCGGAGCAGGTGTGGGCAGAACGTCGATCGCACCTGCGTCGCCGCTCATCGCGCAGCGGTCGGCGACGACGCGTGTGCTCCCCAGTGGCATTTGTCTTGCGCACCGCGAACGAGGCTAGGCGCCCCACGTCGTCATGCCGGCCCTGCCATCGTTGCAACAACTCCGTTACTTGATCGCGCTGCACGAAGCGGGCCATTTCGGCCGCGCGGCGGAGAAATGCTTCATCACCCAGAGCACCCTCTCGGCAAGCCTGCGTGACCTCGAAACCACACTTGATGTAACGCTTGTCGAGCGTGACCGGCGCCACGTTGCGTTTACGCCCGTCGGCGACGCGGTGGTCGCGCGCTCCCGCGAGTTGCTGGCGCAGGCGAGCGATCTGGTGGAGCTATGCGCTGCGGCGCGCCACCCGTTGACCGGCGATTTTCGTCTGGGCGTGATTCCAACCATCGCACCGTTTGCGTTGCCGTCCTCGCTGGCCGTGCTGCGCGCGGAGTATCCGCAACTGAAGCTCTTCCTGCGCGAGGACCTGACCGCCGTGTGCCTGGATCGTCTGCTGGCGAGCACGCTGGATGCGGCGTTGATTGCGTTGCCGTATGACTTGCCCGCCGGGATCGACACACTGCCTTTGTTTGAGGACGAATTCCTGTTCGTCACGGCCGACGCCAAGCTCGGGTCGGCGCACGCCCCGCTTCCGCTGGATCAGATTGAACCGGAAACCCTGCTTTTGCTGGAAGACGGGCATTGCCTGCGCGAACACGCTATCGCGGCGTGTGGCTATCAAAGCGCACAGACCAACCGCACGCTGGGCGCCACCAGTCTGATCACGTTGACGCACATGGTGGAGAGCGGACTCGGCCACACCCTGTTGCCCGAGCTGGCGATCGCTGGCGGCATTCTCTCGGGCTCAAGTTTGTATGCCCGACGCTTCACGCCGCGCGGACCGGCGCGTACGGTTGCGCTGGCGTTTCGTCGAACCACGGCGCGCCGCGTCGAAATCGTCGAGCTGGGCCGCATCTTTGCACGTAGCAAGGGCTTTACGGGCAACGCCCGTGCCCGCACAGCCCGCCGGGCCCGCACCGCAAAGTCAGCAAGCTTGGTGTCGCCGCAGACGTAGTTTGACGTAGTTGTGCGTTGCAGCATAATCGGTGCATGAACACCGCCCACGCCCCGGAAACCCCCCTCTCCAGCGTCAATGGTGCTGCCGAGACCGACAAGGACGCCCCGCTCAAAGCCGACACCCGACTGCTAGGCCGCCTGTTGGGCGAAGTCATTCGGGCGCAGCGTGGCGAGCAGACCTTCAGCAAGATCGAAACGATCCGGCAGGAGTCGGTTCGATTTCATCGCGACGGCGCGTCGCATCGACCGCTGGAGGCGTTGCTCGCCGACCTCTCCGTCGAGGAGACGCTGGATGTCGTTCGCGCGTTCACCTACTTCTCGCACCTCGCCAACATCGCCGAGGACGTGCACCAGAATCGCCGTCGCCGCCATCACAAGCGCAGCGGATCGACACCACAGCCCGGTTCACTGACCGCTGCGTTTGCGCGGCTCGCCGCGGCCGAGGTCTCGGGCAACGAGATCTGGCACTGCCTGGCGCGGGCGTTGGTGAGTCCCACGCTCACCGCGCATCCGACCGAGATCAAGCGACAGAGCACACTCGATGCAGAGCGGCAGATTGCCGCGGCGCTTGTCGGTGACCGCGACGAACGCGATGAGGACTTGCATCGGCTGATACTTCAACTCTGGCAGACCGCGATGCTGCGGCTGACCAAGCTGCGCGTGCGCGACGAGATCGACAACGCGCTGTCGTACTACCACGCCAGCTTTCTGTCGGAGGTGCCGCGTTTGCTCGGCAACACGCTGAGGCATCTCGCCGCGCACGATCGTACCGTGGCGGAACTACCACCGTTCTTCAAGGTGGGCATGTGGATTGGTGGCGATCGCGACGGCAATCCGTTTGTCAATGCGGACACGCTCGACTACGTGATTGGCGCGCAGTGCGAACTTGCGCTCGTGCACTACCTGCGTGAACTGCATGCACTGGGTGCCGAGCTGGCGATGTCGAGTCGCCTGGTGGAGGTGACTCCAACACTAGCGGATCTGGCTGACCGTGCAGGAGACGATTCGCGTTTTCGTATCGATGAGCCGTATCGCCGTGCGTTGGTGGGCATGTATAGCCGCCTCGCAGCGAGCTACCGCAGCCTGACTGGACACGCGCCGACGCGCGCGCCGCACAACGTCGACGCTGCGCCCTATGCTACGCCGGACGAGCTGGCGGATGATCTCGACACCATCGCCGAATCGTTGGGCGGGCACGGTTCCGGCATGATTGCAGATGCTCGTGTGCTGCCGCTCAAGCGAGCGGTGGAGACGTTTGGTTTTCATCTGGCGCCCGTCGATTTGCGTCAAAACTCGGCCGTGCACGAGACGGTCATTGCCGAGTTGCTCGCTGGCTGTGGCGTCTGCGCCAACTATGCAGCGCTCAGCGAGGACGACAAGGTTGCGCTTCTGAGCCGCGAACTCGAAAGCCCGCGGTTGCTGGCCTCGCCCTACACCCGTCTGTCCGAGACGGCGCTCTCTGAGCTCGCCATCTTCCGTCGCGCGGCGGACGTGCACGCACGCTTCGGCTCGGCCGCATTGCCGCGCATGATCATCTCGAAGGGCGAGTCAGTCTCCGATCTGCTCGAGGTGGCCACACTGTGCAAGGAAGTGGGGCTCGCGCGCGGCGGCGAGGTGCCGCATCTTGCAGTGGCCATTGTGCCGCTGTTCGAAACGATCGATGATCTGCAGAACGCCCCTGCAGTGATGGCCGCAGCGTTCGCGCATCCACTGTACAGGCGCTGGATCAAGGCGCAGGGCGACGCTCAGGAAATCATGCTGGGCTACAGCGACAGCAACAAGGACGGCGGCTATTTCACTGCCAACTGGGCGCTCTACCGCGCTCAAAAGGCTCTGGTCGATTGTTTTGCCCAGCATGGCGTGCGGCTTTGCCTCTTCCACGGTCGCGGCGGGAGCGTCGGTCGTGGCGGCGGGCCGAGCTACGAGGCGATTCGCGCGCAACCCGCAGGCGCCGTGAATGGATTCCTGCGCCTCACCGAGCAGGGCGAAATCATTTCCAGCAAATACAGCGACCCTGATCTCGCGCAGCGCAATCTCGAAACACTACTTGCTGCCGTGCTTGAGAGCACGCTGCTGCCCAATGTGGTGGGCGACACTGCACGGCAGACCCAATTTGAAGCGCTCGCCGAAAAATTAAGTGGCTATGCCTACGCTGCCTACCGCGCACTGGTGTACGAAGACGACGGCTTCGTCAGCTACTTCCGGGAAAGTACGCCGATCAAGGAAATTGCCGAACTCAACATTGGCTCGCGCCCGGCCTCGCGCAAGGCCGGTGCCCGGATTGAAGACCTGCGAGCCATCCCCTGGGTGTTCAGTTGGGCGCAGGCGCGCGTGGCGCTGCCCGGTTGGTATGGCTTCGGCAGCGCAGTGGCACGCCTGATCGAGGAATCACCGGGGGCGAAGGCGGACCTGCAGGTGATGGCGCGGGAATGGCCGTTCTTTGCGGCTGTGCTGTCGAACCTCGGCATGGTGCTTTCGAAGACCGATATGCAGATCGGCGCCGCCTACGGCACGCTGGTGCAGGACCGTGCCATTCGCGATCGCATCTGGACTGCGATTCACGTTGAATGGGAGCGCACGCAGGTTGCCTATCGTGAGATCGTCGGCGCCGCCCCGCTCGAAGACAACCCAACGCTGGCGCGGTCGATCCGCAATCGCTTTCCGTACCTTGATCCGCTCAACCATCTGCAAATCGAACTCATCCGCCGGGTGCGTTCAGGCGATGTGGAAGAGCGAACTCAGCGGGCGCTGCATCTCACCATCAACGGGCTGGCGGCTGGATTGCGCAACACCGGGTAGGGTCTGCTTTGCCCGACTGGCGTGGCGCGCGGTTGATCGGCATCACGGAGCCCATCGTTCCCGGGATGATAATGGCCGACATCAACGGAGTAGCGGGGGTTGCTCCAGAAAATGCTCATCGTATGCAGACCAGCAAAACGCACGACCGCGAGGTAACCAACGCCGATGAACTCGAGGCGCTGCTGGATGCGCACGCCTCGTCCAGCTCGGCGTATGGGCATTGGCTGACGCGCTCGGATCCGCCGAGCCGCCTTGACTACGAACGTGCCAAACTACAGGTGGCCACAGCGCAGCCCGACGCGTCCGATGCGTCGCTTATCATCGCGCGGCAGACCCTGCATGGGGTTCGCGATATTCCCAAGGTGAATCTGGAGTCGTTCGCGCTGTCGGACGCCGCGTCGTCGCTGCTGAGCTCCGCCGTTGTCGAGCGCTATCGCGTGCTGCCGGTCATGCTTTGGCGCGACACAGTGGTGCTGGCCATCATCGATCTGCCCGACGACGAAGCGCTGGGTGTGCTGCGCTTTGCCTTGCAGCGACGATTCGTCTATGTGCGGGCCAGCAGCGTGCAGATCGACGAGGCGATCAACCGCCGCTATCGCTCGGCGCAGGAGGCGGACGAGCTGCGCACGCTGGCCGAGCTGGCGCATGAGCAGGAAAGTCACGCCGACCAGGACGCAGAGCGCATCTGGCGCGATGCCGAGCATCTGGCGAAGCGTGCCCCGATCGTCAATCTGGTCGATGCGCTGCTGCGCGACGCCGTGCGGATGCGGTCCTCCGATGTGCACATCCGGCCCGGCAAGCACGAATTCGAAGTGCTCTATCGCACCGACGGCACGCTGGTTCCGATGCGCAGCCTGCGCATCGCGCTCTTGCCGGCTGTGGTGAGCCGCATCAAGATTCTCGCATCGCTCGACATCACCGAGCGCCGCCTGCCGCAGGATGGCCGCATCCGGCTTGATGTCGGCGAACAGCCGGTTGACCTGCGCATCTCGGTCATTCCCGTGCAGTATGGCGAGAGCGTTGTGATCCGCATTCTCGACAAGAGCGCTGGCTTGCGCTCGATCGACGAGATCGGCTTCAAGGAGGCCGACAAAGCGCGCTTTCTTGACTTGATCCGGCGCAGCTACGGCATTATTCTGGTGACGGGGCCGACGGGTTCGGGGAAATCGACGACGCTCTACGCGGCGTTGCAGGCGGTCAAAAAGGAAAACGTCAACATCATCACGGTCGAAGACCCGATCGAATACGAGCTGGCGAAGACGCGACAGATTCAGCTGCTGCCGCAGATCAACTTTGGTTTCCCGCAGGCGCTGAGGCACATCCTCCGCCACGATCCGGACGTGATCATGATCGGCGAGATGCGCGATCTCGAAACCTGCAAGATCGCGGTCGAGAGCGCACTCACCGGCCACCTCGTGTTCAGCACGTTGCATACCAATGATGCCTCGAGTGCGCTGGTGCGCTTGCTGGAAATCGGTATCGCGCCGTACATGATCCGCTCGGCCGTGATTGGCGTGCTGGCGCAGCGGTTGGTGCGAAAGAATTGCCCGCAGTGTCGCGCGCCGGAAAAGGTTGATCCCCTGCTCGCGGAGAATCTCGGGCTGCTGCCCGGCGAAGTCTTTCTGCGCGGCACGGGCTGCGAAGCCTGCCACTTCACGGGCTTCGCCGGACGAATGGCGATCTATGAGCTGATGGTGATGAATGACCGCATTCGCAGCCGCGTCGCCGACGGCGTGGCGAGTGACGAATATCGTCAGCTCGCCATCGACGGCGGGATGGTCACGCTGCCTGTCAACGGGGTTGAGCAGGCGCGCAAGGGACACGTGTCAATCGCCGAGATCTATCGCGCCTGCATGTAGCGTCACGTCCGGATCGACGCGTCGGCGCCGCTTTGCCGCGCTGTCGGGCGCCGCACAGCATTTGCGGCAACGGCGCAAAACGCTGAAAATACAGGCCTTTCCGACTCCGCCCTTCCCACTTGAGTACCGCCTCGCTCGAACTCACGCTCGAGCCGATCGACAACGCAACGCTCGCCACCGTGTGTGGCGCGATGGACGACAATCTTCGTCGCATCGAGTCGGCATTCGCCGTGACCGTCGAAAGGCGCATGGCGAAATTCACCATCGCGGGTGAATCGGTCGCCGCGCAGGCGGCAAAAAAGGCCATCGAACGATTTCGCTACGTGGCGCGCGGTGGCAAGCGGGATCTGTCGGACGACGACATCGAACTGACCCTGAACGAACTGCGTGCGCCACTCGCCGCGCGCGAGGCTCAGGGCGACGACGTCAGCGATGCGAGCGGCCCGGATGCGGCGCAGTTAGCAGCGGAATTCGCGGCACTCGAAACGGCGGCCGGTGCCATTCCGCTCAAGGTCAAGCGCGCTGATCTCACTGCACGCACGCCGACCCAGCTTGCCTATCTTCAAAACATCCGCGATCACGACATCACCTTCGGCATTGGCCCCGCCGGCACGGGCAAAACGTATCTCGCCGTGGCCTGTGCAGTGGATGCCTTTGAACGCGACCTGATCAAGCGCATCGTGCTGGTGCGTCCGGCGGTGGAAGCGGGCGAGCGGCTTGGCTTTTTGCCGGGCGATCTGATTCAGAAGGTGGACCCGTACCTGCGGCCGTTGTACGACGCGCTGTTCGACCTGATGGGCTTCGAAAAGACCACCAAACTCATGGAGCGTGGCACCATCGAAGTGGCGCCGCTCGCGTTCATGCGGGGTCGCACGCTGAACGGCGCCTTCATCATCCTCGACGAGGCGCAGAACACCACGCCGGAGCAGATGAAGATGTTTTTGACACGCATCGGCTTCGGCACCAAAACGGTCGTCACGGGCGATCCGACACAGATTGACCTGCAGAAAAACCAGAAGAGCGGTCTGATCGACGCACAGCACGTGCTCGGTGGTGTCAAGGGCATCGCCTTCACGCGCTTCACCAGCGTTGACGTGGTGCGACACCCGCTGGTGCAGAAGATTGTGAACGCCTACGAGCGGCAGAGCGCACGGGATAACAGTTAGCGGCGGGTGCCGCCGGACGAATGACGAATGAGGAATGACGATACACATGCGGTTGCACGGGGAGGCGGTTTTCGTCGCTCGGCTTTCGTCTTTCGTCCTCGCCGTCGCGGCGCGACGGCGACCCAGCCATGACGCTGCGTCTCAGCGTCCAGTTCGCGTCAACGGCGGTGCATCTGCCCTCGCGCGCGCAGGTTCGGCGCTGGGCGCTGGCGGCACACGCGCGCAACGCGGGTGCGGGTGACGGCGTGGTGACGATTCGCTACGTTGACGAAAAGGAAGGTCGCGCGCTGAACCGCGACTTTCGAGGCAAGGATTACGCGACCAACGTGTTGACCTTCGTTCACGAAATCAGCGCCAGCGCCCCAGCCGCGTCTCCATCACGTTCTTCCTCATCGGTCGGTCGTCCTGTGGCGCAGCCGTACCTTGCCGATATCGCGATTTGCGCGCCGGTCATCGCCCGCGAGGCACGCGAGCAGAAAAAGCCCGTCCAGGCGCACCACGCGCACATGGTGGTGCATGGCATGCTGCATGCTCAGGGACTCGATCATGAGGACGCGACCGAAGCTGCCGCGATGGAAGCCATCGAAATTGCCGTGCTGAAACGATTTCGTATACAAAACCCCTATGAAGCGGTCTGATCCCATACCAACCACACGCATGGCGCGCAACAGCTTTTTCCCGCCGGCGACCAGTGTACGGTCGTCACATGGCGATTTATCACCAAGTCGACAGGAACGTTTTCTGGCCCGGAACGACCGCCCGCTGGTCGATGCAGGAAGAAGCTGTTATCTGCCGATGGCAGGGCATGAGCGATGAGCGACGCTGACGGCGGCACGGCGCACAAGCCAACGTTTTTCGAGCGTCTGTCGACGATGCTTTCCGGCGCACCGGAGGATCGCGACGATCTGCTCGACATGCTTCGTGATGCGCACGAACGCCGGCTGCTCGATGCCGACGCCTTGTCCATCTTCGAAGGCGCGCTCGAAGTCGCCGAGATGACGGTCAGCGACGTCATGGTGCCGCGCTCGCAGATGGACGTCATTGAGATCGACGACGCACCGGCCGAAGTCATCGCCGAAATGGTCGAGACGCGCCACTCGCGCTACCCCGTGATTGGCGACAGTCGCGACGAAGTGGTCGGCATCCTGCTCGCGAAGGATCTGCTCGCTTACCTGGTCAACCCCGACGCGTTTTCGCTGAAGGCGGTGGCGCGGCCCCCGGTGTTTGTGCCGGAAACCAAGCGGCTCAACGTGCTGCTGCGCGAGTTCCGCTCGCAACGCAACCACATGGCGATCGTCATTGACGAGCACGGCTCGGTGGCCGGGCTGGTCACGCTGGAGGACGTGCTGGAGCAGATCGTCGGCGAAATCATCGACGAGTACGACTATGACGAAGAGGCCGACAACATTGTCGCTGAGACCGCCACCAAGTGGCGCGTCAAGGCATCGACCGAGATCGATGCCTTCAACGAAAAGTTTGGTACGGAATTCAGCGACGACGACTCCGGCACTGTCGGCGGCCTTTTGATGCAGGAGTTCGCCCGCGTGCCCCATCGCGGTGAAAGCATCACGCTCGGCGGGCTCAAGTTCACCGTGCTGCGCGCGGACGGACGCCGGGTGTGGCTGATGACGGTGGAGCGCGTGTAGCTTGGCGCTGCGCGCCAGGACGATAGACGAATGACGAATGACGAAATGAACTGTAGGGTGTGCAGCGGGCTGCCCACCCTACCCCTCTGTCACGCGCTCGTATGTTGACGGTACTCCTGGCGGCGGTCGCGGGTGCGCTCACTGCCTGGCTCGGCTTTGCGCCGGTCGGCTGGTGGTGGTTCCCCTACCTGGGATTTGCGGTGCTCGCCGTGCTGATCGCGCGCACGTCAACGGTTCGGCGCGGGGCACTGCTCGGTTTCGCCTTTGGACTGGCCTACTTCGTCGTCGGCGTGTCGTGGGTGCGCGTGAGCATGCACGAGTTCGGCGGCATGCCACTGCCGCTGGCGTGGTTCTCGGCAATTTTGTTTTGCGCGTTTCTGGCGCTGTACCCGACGCTGGCGTGTGCGTTTACGGCGTGGACTAAACCGCGCAACCCTGTGTTTTTTGCGTTTGTGTTTGCCTCGGCATGGACGTTCGCCGAGTACCTCCGGGCGCATCTGTTTACGGGGTTTGAGTGGTTGAGTGTGGGCGTGTCGCAAGTTGGCCCGTTTGCGCCGTCAACCCTCGCCGCGCTGCTTGGGCACTTTGCCATGGGCTTTGTCGTGCTGGCAACTGCCGGATACATCGTCGCGGCTGGTGTCAACGCGACCGAGATCGCGAACGGCGCAGTCCGGCGCTGGGCCGCTTATTGGGTGGCGGTGGCGCAGTTCGTTGGGTTGTTTTTGTTCCTTGGCTGGTTTGGGTTTGTTGGCAATGCATTCACCTCACCGATTGGCAAGCAGGTTCAGGTCTCCCTGCTCCAAGGCAACGTCCCGCAATCCATGAAGTGGGAGCCGGAAAAATTCGTCCAGACCTTGCAGCTTTACGAAAAACTCGTCACCCAAGCCAAGGGCGAACTCATCATCTTGCCGGAGACGGCGCTGCCGGCGCCGTTATCGCGTATTCCACCGGAATACATCGAGAAGCTGCGTGGCATTGCCTTCAGCAAGAACGCCAACCTGCTGATCGGCGTGCCGGTGGACGAGCGCGGCAAGTACTACAACGCTGCCGTGTCGATGGGAGTAGAGGACGCGCAGCAGTATCGCAAGGTGCATCTGGTGCCGTTTGGCGAGTACATGCCGCTGCGCGGTCCGCTGGCGTGGTTCTACGCCAACCTCACCATCCCGATGAGCGACTTCTCGGCCGGTGATGCCATGCAGGCGCCGATCCGCGTGAACGGTCAGGTGCTCGGCATCTCGATCTGCTACGAGGATGCCTTCGCCCGCGATGTGTTGCGCACGATGCCGGACGCCACGCTGCTGGTGAACATCAGCAACGATGCCTGGTTCGGCAAGAGCGCGGCGGCCGAGCAGCATTTGCAGCTCGCGCAGATGCGGGCCATCGAGACCGGTCGCCCAATGCTGCGCGCCAACAACACGGGCATCACCGCCGTGATCGACGACCGTGGCCGCGTCACCCAGCGGCTGGAGCCGTGGACCGAAGGCATTCTCGAAGCCACCGTGCAAGGCCGCAAGGGCGCGACACCGTACACGATGTGGGGCGATTTGCCAATCCTGCTGATTTGCCTCGCGGGCATCGGCGTCGCTGCCGCGCACCGCCTGCGCCGGCGTGGCCCGAGCAGCGAATGAGCGCAACGGGCGCGGGTGCGGGCGCACCGCGTCAGGTGGGCCTCGATCTGATTCGGGCCCTCGCGATCATCCTCACTTGCGCCATGCATTTTGTCTGGGCGATTGGCGCGTGGCAATTCGGGCGTGACTTCGAAATGCTTCCGATCCGTGCCGCGCGTGGCGCGGGCGAGGCGTTCTGGTTGTGGGCTTATCACAGTCAGCATGGCGTGTATCTGTTCTTCGTGCTGAGCGGTTTCCTGCTGACGCAGCGCTGGTTCACGCCACCTGCACCGCAGGTCTTGCGTTACCTGCGCGATCGTGCGTGGCGCACCTTGCCGGGCGCGTGGCTCGCGCTGGCGTGCGCCTTGCTGCTGCTCGCGCTCGCGGGCAAAGCGCCGGCTGACCCGTGGCTGCGCTGGCTGGAGAACGCGCTTTTTCTCGACTGGTTCCGGCGCGACGACAGCCACCATTTGTTGATCGTGACCTGGTCGCTGCAGGCTGAGTGGTTGTTCTATCTGGCGCTGCCGGTGGTGGCGTGGCTCGCAGCGCAGGGTGTGCAACGCGCGCTTCCTGCGTGGTGTGCGGTGGCGCTCTGCGGCGTGATCGCGGTCGCGGTGTTGAAACTGACGAGCCAGCGCGGCGGTGCCTATGCGCTTTTTTTTGCGGCCGGTGCGCTATGCGCCGTGCAACGCGACGCGTGGCGCACGACTCTCCAGCGCGTTCCGTGGTGGGCGCTGTTGGCGGTGTACGTTGGCGTCAATCTTGTTTACGGCTGGACGACGCCCACGGCAGCGCGTTTGCAATCGCCCGGATTTGGCCCCTTCGAATGGCATGCGGTTGCGTTTGCTGCGATCGCAGCAGCCATGGTGCTGAAAGCGGCGAACGAGGCATTTCGCGATGCCCTGTGGGTGCGGCTCGGCAGCCACATCGGGCGCATTTCGTTCTCGATCTACCTCTGGCATTTGCTGGTTGTAATCGCACTGGCGCAGCTGTTTGATGTGCCCGGCCGGTGGTCGAATTTGCCAGCACCAGGCGCCATTGCCTTGTATCTGTGCGTGCTGACCGCCGTTACCTGGGCCGTGTCGGTGGCCTCCTTCGCGCTGATCGAGCGCCCGTATTTTCAGCGCCGCCAGCGCCAACGATAGGGCAACGCTGAACCAGTCCTGGCGATGCAGCGCGTCCAAATCAGCGACGCGATGTGCGGCAGGGGGGGCTTGTTCAGCGTTTCCCTCATAAAATCGAGGCCAGGCAACATCACTGCGATGGGCGGTGCGCGATGACTTTCATCGTTCGTCCGTCGTCATTCGTTCTTCCCCGCACATGATCACGTTTCAAGAAGCCATCCTCCGCTTGCAGAACTACTGGAACCAGCAGGGCTGCGCCGTCATTCAGCCGTATGACATGGAGGTTGGCGCCGGTACCTCGCACACTGCCACGTTTCTGCGTGCGCTGGGCCCGGAGCCGTGGCGGGCTGCCTACGTGCAGCCGTCGCGCCGCCCCAAGGATGGGCGCTACGGCGAAAACCCGAATCGTCTGCAGCATTACTACCAGTATCAGGTTGTGCTGAAGCCGTCGCCGCCAAACATTCTGGAGCTCTACCTCGGCTCACTGGAAGCGTTGGGATTCAACCTGCAGGAGAACGACGTCCGCTTTGTCGAAGACGACTGGGAGAACCCAACGCTCGGTGCCTGGGGGCTTGGCTGGGAAGTGTGGATGAACGGTATGGAGGTCACGCAGTTCACTTACTTCCAGCAGGTTGGCGGGCTGGCATGCAAACCGATCACCGGCGAAATCACGTTCGGCCTCGAACGGCTCATCATGTATCTGCAAGGCGTCGACAATGTCTACGACCTGGTATGGACAACGTGGGAAGAAAACGGTGAGACCCGCACGCTGTATTACCGCGACGTGTTTCACCAGAACGAAGTCGAACAGTCGACCTACAACTTTGAACACAGCAACGCCGAGGCGCTGTTCCGCCACTTTGCGGACTACGAAGCGCAAGCCAGGTTGCTCATGGAAAAGCAGTTCGCACTGCCTGCCTACGAGCAAGTGCTGAAGGCCGCCCACACATTCAATCTGCTCGACGCCCGCGGTGCGATCAGCGTCACCGAACGTGCCGCCTACATTGGTCGTATCCGCAATCTGGCGCGCAGCGTGGCGCAGAGTTACTACGAAAGCCGGGAACGATTGGGCTTCCCGATGTTGCACAAACCTTCGGCTGCTGCCGCTGCTGCCGTTGCTGCAAAGGTGGCCGCATGAGCGCCGCTGACGTGAACTTCAAGCCGCTGCTGATCGAGCTTTTCACCGAGGAGCTGCCGCCCAAGGCGCTGAAGAAACTGGGCGACGCCTTTGCCGCAGGTGTCGAGGCCAGTCTTCGAGCCGATGGCTTGCTTGCCGCCGGCGCGACGACGGTTTCGTTCGCCACGCCGCGCCGCCTGGGCGCGCGCGTGAGTGCCGTGCTGAGTGAAGCGCCGGCGAAAGCGATCAAGGAGAAACTGATGCCGATGGCGGTTGCGCGTGACGCCTCGGGCAACGCCTCGGTCGCATTGCGCAAGAAGCTGGCTTCGTTGGGCCGGGAAGCGCTGGCGGACGGCTTCCCCAACGCCACGCTCGGCGCCGACACGTTACTGATCGAGAGTGATGGCAAGGCGGAATACCTCTACCTGGTTGGCCGTGCCGCCGGCACGCAACTCACTGCCGGGGTGCAGAACGCGATTGACGCGACGCTCGCCAAGTTGCCAATTCCGAAGGTGATGACCTATCAACTCGCCGATGGCGCGACGGACGTGAATTTCGTCCGTCCCGCGCACGGGTTGGTGGTGTTGCACGGCGATGACGTGGTCTCTGCCCGAGCGCTGGGCCTGGAGGCCGGGCGCATCACGCACGGCCATCGCTTTCAGGGCGCGAACAACGTCGAACTCGACACTGCCGTCCGATACGAGCAGCTGCTGCGGCAATACGGCAAGGTGGAGCCGGTGTTCGCCACACGTCGGGCGATGATCCAGTCGCAACTCGATGGCAAAGCCAACGACCTGGGTGCGACACTTGGCGCGCCAGCGAGCTACGCCGACTTGCTCGACGAAGTCACGTCGCTGGTGGAATGGCCAACGGTTTACGTCTGTCAGTTCGAGCCGGAATTCCTCGCGGTGCCGCAGGAATGCCTGATTCTGACGATGAAGACCAATCAGAAGTACTTCCCGTTGTTTGACGGCACGGGCAAGCTGAAGAACCAGTTCCTGATTGTGTCCAACATGGAACTGGTTGAACCGAAAAAGGTGATCGAAGGCAACGAGCGGGTGGTGCGTCCGCGTCTGGCCGATGCGCGCTTTTTCTTCGAGACCGACAAAAAGACCAAGCTCATTGACCGCGTGCCCGAGCTCTCGAAAGTGGTCTACCACAACAAGCTGGGCACGCAGGGCGAACGCATCGGCCGGGTGTCGCAGCTAGCCGGCGAGATTGCCACGCTGATGGGCGCGGATCGCGCTCGCGCTGAGCGGGCGGCGACGCTGGCGAAGGCCGATTTGGTCACGCTGATGGTCGGCGAATTCCCGGAGTTGCAAGGGACGATGGGCCGCTACTACGCGTTGAACGACGGCGAGCCTGCCGATGTGGCCGCCGCCTGCGCCGAGCACTATCAGCCGCGCTTTGCGGGTGACGCGCCGCCGTCAGCCGGGGTGCCCACTGCGGTCGCCTTGGCCGACAAACTGGAAACCCTCGCCGGCCTGTTCGGGATCGGTCAGACACCGACGGGCGACAAAGACCCGTTCGCGCTGCGCCGTCATGCGCTGGGGGTGATCCGGATTTTGATCGAACAGAAGTTGCCTGTTGCGCTGGCGCCCCTGCTGAATGCGTCGTTTGCAAGTTTCGGCGGCAAGGTAACTGACGCCAGCGGCGAGCTTTCCGCCTTCATCTACGATCGGCTGCGCGGCTTCCTGAAAGATTCTGGCGCCAGTACCAACGAGATTGAGGCGGTCGTGGCCCCGATGCCCGGTGTGCTCGCCTCGGTACCGGCGCAGCTTGCAGCGGTACAGGCGTTCGCCTCGCTGCCGGAAGCGGCCAGCCTGAACGCCGCCAACAAGCGGGTGGCCAACATTCTGAAGAAAGCGCTCGACGCGGGCGAGGCAATCGCCGTGAGCAACGCACCGCAGGAGCTGGCCGAGCAGGCGTTGCGACAAGCGCTTGACGCCGTGGCGCCCGGTGCCGATGCAACTTACGCGAAAGGCGATTTCACCGGCTACCTCAAGTCCTTCGCTGCCCTCAAGGCCCCGGTCGACGAATTCTTCGACAAGGTGATGGTGATGGCGGACGACCCGGCCGTACGCGCCAATCGCCTGGCGCTACTGCGAGACCTGCGCGATGCGATGAACAAGGTCGCCGACCTGTCGAAGTTGGCGGCCTGATGAGGCTGCACGAGAAGCTTTTGCATTCACCCGTTCGCGGGTATCGATGGCTGTGCGCCTTCGTGCCGGGGATATTCGCGCTGGTCATCGCCTATTCGATTTTCGCCAACTGGCGCGAGGGAAGTCATGTCATGCTTGCGGTCGCAGGGCTTGTCGCGTGTGCGTCGCTGTGCGTATGTTTGCTTGCACTGTACAGCGGGGATGATGCGATGCGACGCTTCGCCGACCGCCTGCAAAGTTTTCCGTTTCGCTAGCTGATTCCAAGCAACGCATGAAACTCGTCATCCTTGATCGCGACGGGACGATCAACTTCGACAGCGAGCGTTTCATCAAGACGCCCGACGAATGGCGCCCCATTCCTGGCTCGCTGGAGGCGATTGCCCGGCTCAATGGTGCGGGGTATCACGTCGCGGTGGCGACAAATCAGTCCGGCATTGAGCGCGGGCTGCTCGACATGAACGCGCTTAACGCCATTCACGCCAAGATGCTCAAGGCGGCGCAACAGGTAGGCGCGCGGATCGACGTGATTTATTACTGCCCCCATTCGGGGGATGTGGATTGCCGTTGCCGCAAACCATTGCCAGGGATGTTCCTCGATATCGGGCAGCGGCTGAATGTGCCGCTTGCTGGCGTACCGTGTATCGGTGACGGGTTGCGCGATCTGCAGGCTGCCGCTGCAGCCGGCGCGCAGCCCATGCTGGTGCTTACGGGCAAGGGCGCGCATACGCTGGCCGGGGGCGATTTGCCCGAGAAGACGCTGGTTTTTGATCACCTCGCTGGCGCCGTCGATCACATCCTCGCGACCACCTGACCGGAGTTGCCATGCAAGCGTTACGCAACACGCTGTACATCCTGCTGCAATTGCTGCTTACACCGTTGTATGCGCTGGTCATTTGCGGCACATTTTGGTTGCCACCCCGACAACGCAATCTGCTTTGTGCGTCGTACACGGGACTGTTTATCTGGCTTGCCAAGCACCTCTGTCGCATTGACTACGAAGTGATCGGCCGCGAAAACATTCCGTCTGGACCGTCAGCGCCGTTCATCGTCCTCTCCAAGCACTCCTCCACGTGGGAGACGCTGATGCTGGAAACCATGTTCGCGCCGGGCAGTTTCGTCGCCAAGAAGGAGCTGCTCTGGGTGCCGTTCTTTGGCTGGGGATTCGCGCTGTCTTCGCCGATCACCATCAACCGCAAAGCGGGAGCGCAGGCGATGGAGCAGATGATTGTGCAGGGCAAGGAGCGGCTGCATCAGCGCGGGTTCACCATCGTCGTTTTCCCCGAGGGGACGCGCATCAAGGCGGGCAGCAGGGGCAAGTACAAGACGGGAGGCGCACGGTTGGCCATCGGCTGTGAGGTGCCGGTGCTGCCCATTGCGCACAACGCGGGATACTGCTGGCCGCGTCACCCATGGAAGAAATTTCCCGGCAAGGTGACACTGTCTATCCTGCCGCCGATTTCGACCGCGGGCCGTGCCCTGACCGATCTCAATGAGGAGATCGAGCGCGTGATCGAGACCGAAGTCGCGCGGCTGGGCGATTCGCGGGCGAGCGCGTCGCGCTGATTCGCCGCGTGGGCCTCTGGAACGCGTTTTTTGGCTCGCCAACACCGGCATCACGGTCGCCCGGGGCGCTCAGCCGCCCGCGTGTTCCGTCACGTCGCAGCGCGCCATCGATGGTCGATGAGCGATTGCGAGTCAGCTCATCAGGCATCCCGTTCCGTCTGCAACGCGTGCGGCGCAAATCCATCGGGCTGGTCATTACGACCGACGGGCTGCTGATTCGGGCGCCAAACTGGACCCCACTCTACGAGATCGATGCCGCCATTCAGGAGCGTGAGTCGTGGATCGTTGCTGCACTCGCGCGACAACGGGCGCGCCTGACGCAGCTGACTGAGTACCGCGATGGCGGTCATCTGCTGTATCGTGGCGAAAAACTGGCCGTTGAAGTGCGCGCAGGTTTGTTTGACAGCGTCGATCTCACCGAGCGGCACTGCATCGTGACCACCCGCAGCGGCGAACTCGACCGCGCGCTGCTGGACGCTGAGCTGATGCGTCACGCCCGTCACGAGCTCCCGGCGATGGCCATGCAGATGGCCTCAGCGGCGTCCCTGCCGCTCAAAGCAGCCACCCTGAGTCGGGCGCGTACGATGTGGGGCAGTTGCACCAGTGATGGTCGCGTGCGGTTGAATTTCCGCCTGTTGCAGTTGCCGCCGGCACTCATGCGTCACGTCGTGGCGCATGAGTTGGCTCACCTCCTGGAGTTCAATCACTCGCGTCGGTTTTGGGCCATTGTGAAGCAGCTTGATCCGCAATGCGAGGCGCACAAGCGCGCGATCAGGGGCTATTCGGTGCTGCTTGAATTGTGACCGGCGGCTGCGCCGCTCCCGCCGGGAAGCTCAAACGCAAAAACGGACAGTGGCGCCGGTTTGTTCCGCCAGCACGCGCGTGAGCGCAGCTGAGAGGGTCTCACCACTGCGGGTGTCGCTCCAACGACCGGCCGTACGGCGAAAGTGATAGCCGCCGCTCCTGGCGGCAACCCAGATTTCCTGTGTCGGTGCGTGCCGGTTCACGACAATCTGGCTGCCGTTGTCGCAGTGAATCTCGAGCACGCCCTGATTGAGAGAAGCATCCTCGATGCCTTCGACCGTATCAACGGTTTCGGCGATGTGTTCAAGCAGATCGTCGGCCATTGCGCTGAATTCTGTAGCAGACAAGGCGTCAGATGCGGCGTGGCGTGTCGTGTCCATTTGCTACGATTGATTGCAATTTCCCGGGGCTGAAGTCTATGCGTACTCGTTCTTCGTGTGGCGTTGCATCGCGTTGTCGCGCTGGCGCGGCGCTTGTGGTCGCTGCGGTTCTGCTCGTCGGTTGCGGCCAGAAAGGCCCGCTGGTCCCCGCCAAGTACGCGCTAATGGCGCCCCCCGTGTCATCGGCGGAGCGCGGGGCGCTGAGTAAAGTGATCGTCGATGGCGATCACGCGCATCGCATTCGAGAACGCGAGCAGTTCGGAGATCGCATCGCACGCGAGCGCGTGATTGATCGACGTGCCGCAGATCGCGTGACGTCGCTGGCGCGCGTGATGTGTTGAATCGCAACGCAGATAGCGCGCGTCGCGCAAAAATTTTGTGCAACAAAACAACAGAAATTTTTCTCACGTACAAATCGCGCGCGCGAATAATCGCGATAGCAAAAAAAATCAAGCTAGAATTCGCGACATCAGACGTGTGTGTTGTAAACAAGTTCGTGTGCCTTGAACCGTTTGCAACGCGTCTGACACTGAGGTGTGTTGCGTTGTAACTCGCGTTGAATTCTGTGCTTTCTTGCACCGGTAGGCAGCGTGTGAAATGGCCCAAAGGATCACCTCAAGTGATGTTCAAACTGTGAGAGTCAACCTTAGGAGACCACTATGAGCGACATGATGACGATGGCGGCCCCGGCGGCTGCAGCCCCGGCCCCGGCCAAGAAGAAAGCCGCTGCGAAGAAGCCGGCCGCCAAGAAGCCTGCGGCGAAGAAAGCCGCTGCGAAGAAGCCGGCTGCTAAGAAGCCGGCCAAGAAAGCCGCGGCCAAGAAGCCGGCCAAGAAAGCCGCAGCCAAGAAGCCTGCCAAGAAAGCAGCAGCGAAAAAGCCGGCCAAGAAAGCAGCAGCGAAAAAGCCGGCCAAGAAAGCCGCAGCTAAGAAGCCTGCCAAGAAAGCAGCCGCCAAGAAGCCTGCCAAGAAAGCAGCCGCTAAAAAGCCGGCCAAGAAAGCCGCAGCTAAGAAGCCTGCCAAGAAAGCAGCTGCCAAGAAGAAATAATCCGCTCGGATTGTTCTTCCCAGCAAAAACGGCGCGGCAACGCGCCGTTTTTCTTTGCTGCCAGGCGCGCTTCGTTTCGCGTCTGATTCAATTCGAGGGGGCGTTGTGTTGCCCGCCTGCGTGGGCTCAGTCGCGTCGCATGGGAGACGCATCGAACTTGAAACCGCTTTTGCTCATTCGCCGCCGTGGAAATGATCATGCCCAAAGCTCGAACACCGAAAACTTCACCGGCTACCGAACCGGCGCTTGTGGTGCCCGCGAGCAAGCCGCGAAACCGGCTGGCGACGCACCCGCTGCTTCGCAAGTCAGGCACCCACGCCGACGCACGGCAACGGCGCAACGGTCAACTGGATGACCGCCAGCGCGACTCGATGCGGGATGTCGATTCGACCAAAGACCGCCGTGGCGACGACGACTGATCGGTGCGATGTCGGTCAAGTGGATCGCTTGTCATCAGGATCAGAAAAAAGAAAAGGCGCGTCCGGGACGCGCCTTTTTGTTGACCGCCATGACGTGAACTAACGTCGCCGCTTGACGACCTGTTTGCCAGGTTTGCCTTTGCCAGCTTTAGCCACTGCGCCACGCTTCGCCTGACCGCTGACGACGCGAACGGTCTTGCCGCCTTTCTTCACGTACATCACACGCCCGCCCTTGCCGGATGCACGCACTGGCGCCGGGCCGCTGACATACAGCACTTGCCCTGCTCGCGCCGACTGCTTGCTCATGCGGTTCCACTGCGCGAGCGTCGCGGGTTTGACGCCGTAACGCTTGGCGATACCGGCGAAGGTTTCACCACGGCGCACCTTGTGGCTACGCGGCGCCACGTACTCGGGAAACTTGGTGAACACGGCGTTCTGGATGCTGCCCAACGCCTCGTCTGACGGACCATCGGAAGGTACCAGCAGGTTGTAGCCGGCCGGCAGCACCGGCGAGACGGCGCGGATGCCGTTCACCGACTTGATCGCCGCCACCGACGTGCCGAAGCGTTGCGCGAGCGCCTCGATTCGATCCCCGGTGCGCGTGCGATAGGCCATCCATGAGACGCGCGGCTTTTCGTTGGCGTCGAGACGCGCAAGGAAGTGATCCGCCTTGTCGGCCGGCAGCAACATCTGGAATTCACCCCGACCGCCGATGACGGGCCGATTGTGCGCGGGGTTCAGCGCCACGAATTCGGCCTCAGTCATTTCGGCCAGTTGAGCTGCCCGCTTCAGATCAATCGGATGCGCGAGCGTAATGGTTTTGAAGTAGGGCTCGTTGGCGATGCTCGCGATGGTGACGCCGTACGCCGCCGGATTGCGAATGATGTTCTTGACCGCCTGCAGCTTGGGCAAATAGTTGCGCGTCTCGGCGGGCATGTCGAGGCTCAGGTAGGTCCCGTCCTTGCCGGCGGCCTTGGCGCGCGCGACGGCGCGACCGACCGAGCCTTCGCCCCAGTTGTACGAGGCCAGTGCGAGTTGCCAGTCGTTGAACATGCCGTTGAGGCGACTGAGGTATTCCAGCGCGCCGTTGGTCGCGGCGACGATGTCGCGACGCGAATCCGCCCACCAGTCCTGCTTCATGCCGTAGTTCACGCCGGTCGACGGAATGAATTGCCAGATGCCGGCGGCCTTGGCCGAGGAATGTGCGACTGGATTGAACGCGCTTTCGATCATCGGCAGCAACGCAATCTCGAGAGGCATGCCACGCCGCTCGATTTCGGTGACGATGTAGAACATGTACTTGCTCGACCGGTCGACGATGCGGGCAAGGTAATCGGGACGATCAGCGTAGAACTTTTCCCACTTCGCCACGAGCGGATCCTCGAGATCCGGCATCGTGTAGCCAGCGCGAATCCGATCCCACAGATCGGTCGGCGGCGCCTCAACGGGCAGCTCGCTGACCACACCGATCAACGAAGATTCACGCGGCGGCTCGGCGGCGCTCGACGCGGTGACGACCGCCGCGGGGGCGACGGGTGCACTCGTTGCGCTATTCACGGGCGCCGCCACGGCGGCGCTCGCACCGGTTACCTCGGCAGGTGCAGGCGCTGCGGCCGGCATGGCGACTGGCGGATGGGTCGTGCCCGGTGCAGCGGCGGGTGTGACCGTCGTGCTTTGCGTGACCGTCGTGGCTTGGGCCGCGCTGCCGAGCAATGCGACTGCAACGGCCAGCGTGAGGAGGCGAGGATGGCGCAGCGGGGGAGGGAAAGATGACGGCAACAGTGTTGCCGATTCGGAATCAGTAGAACGAGAGCAGTGAGACCGGGTGACTGGGTGCTGACGAGAATTGAGGCGCGGCACGCACACTCCCTGAAGGCTAAAAATTTCGCGCGATGCTACTCATTTGCGGGCACGCGGTCAAATGAAAACGAACGGTGACGCAGGTTAGCGAAAGCTGTTTTTCCATTCGCGCAACGTCGTAAAGACATCGAGGCCGCATGAAGCGGTGGGCAGTGGGTTGCCAACTGCCTGCGCGTGTCGCCGCGCGCTCGCGATCACCTCGGCCTGATCGCAGCGCAGGAACGGATTGCTGTCGCGCTCCAGGCTGATCGTCGACGGCACCGTGGCCTCGCCACGCGCCCGGGTTGCCTGGGCGTCGAACTCCCGCGCCACGAGTGCCGCATTGCCCGGTTCGACCGCGAGGGCGAAGCGCAGATTGGATAGCGTGTATTCGTGCGCGCAGTACACCGCCGTGTTCCCGGGCAGCGCAGCCAACCGCTGCAACGACGCATGCAACTGCGCGGCGGTGCCGCCGAGCAACCTGCCGCAACCCGCCGCGAAAAGCGTGTCGCCGCAGAACACCGAGCCCGCCCCCTGTCCGGCGTCAGCCAGCCACCACGCGATATGCGTTGCGGTGTGGCCGGGCACGGCCAGCACATGAATGGTGCTGATGCCGAGCGCCGGCAGCGGCAGCGAGGTGTTGTCATGCACGGTCTGGGTGACGTGCGGCATCGCATCGTCCGCCGGACCGTACACTGGAACGTGCCACGCCGCGGTCAGCGCGGCAACGCCACCGGTGTGATCTCCGTGGTGGTGTGTGAGCAGAATGGCGCACAGCGACAGCCCGCGCGTCTGCAGAAACGCCATGACCGGCGCCGCGTCTCCGGGGTCCACGACGGCGCATTGTGTGCCACGGATCAGCGCCCAGATATAGTTATCGTCAAACGCGGGAATCGCGACGATCTCGAGCGCGGAGCTGGCGGCGGGGGAAGAGGTTACCGTCGTTGAAGTCATGTTTGAATCGTTGCCGGCGCAGCCCGGCCGCTCCTTGGTGTCGCGTTCCCTTGCTCCCAAGGGGGCGGCGGTGGGTGGGCGATTGAACCCTTCAACCGCAGAGATTCGCGCCAACCCGAGCGCAGTGCTTCGAACCGCCAGTTATCGCAATCCATGCAACCTGCTCACCCGACGTCTGCATCGCCCCACAGCGATGGCGAGTCTTTCGACGAATGGCTAACCACGCCACTCGGTCGCTATGTGCTCGTGCGTGAGCAGCAACTGTTCGATCAGACGCTGCCCGATTTGTTTGGATTTTATGCGCTGCAACTGGGCGCTGCTGCGGCGCCGTTGATGCAAACAAGCCGCGTGACGCATCGCTTCACGATGGCGTGGGACACGCCCGCGCAGCTCGTTGCCGAGGCCGATCAATTGCCGTTTGCCGAGAACCAGTTCGACGTCGTGCTGCTGCCGCATACGCTCGAGTCGCAGGCCTTGCCGCACGAGGTGCTGCGCGAGGCGTATCGGGTGTTGCGGCCGGAGGGGCATCTCTTCCTGACCGGTTTCAATCCCTACTCGATGTTTGGTATCAAGCGCTACCTCGGCCGTGATCGGCGAGGGCCGTGGGGCAGTGAATTCATCTCGCTGGCGCGCGCCAAGGATTGGCTCACGCTGCTGGGTTTCGATATCGTCGCGGCGCGACTGGCTTGCTTCAACGCGCCGACGCATAGTGAGCGCAGCCTGGAACGCAACGAGTGGCTGGCGCGCGCCGGTGAGCGCTGGTGGCCGTTTGCTGGTGGCGTGTATTTTCTGCACGCCGTGAAACGCGTGGCTGGCGTGCGCTTGATCCGGCCGGACTGGGCGCGCGGCTCGCGTCGACGGCGTGTGTCCGCGCCGCTGCCCACGCGCTCGCCCGCCCCGGCGCCAGCGCCGCAGCACGTGGCCACCGACGCGCGCCACGCCCGCCATTCACCCCACCGCACATGACTCAACGCCCGCCCGCTGCATCCACATCCATGCCCACGAATCCCGCCAACGCCACCGACGCCGCCGTCGTGATCTACACCGACGGCGCCTGCAAAGGCAACCCAGGCCCCGGGGGCTGGGGCGTATTGCTGATCGCTGGCGAGCATCGGCGCGAGCTGCACGGTGGCGAGGCGATGACGACCAACAATCGCATGGAGCTCACGGCAGCGATTGAGGCGCTGCGCGCGCTCAAGCGGCGCTGCCGCGTGACGCTGTGGACTGATTCAACCTACGTCAAGCAGGGCATCGACACCTGGATTCACGGCTGGAAGCGCAATGGCTGGCGCACCGCGGACAAAAAGCCGGTCAAGAACGCCGATCTTTGGCAAACGCTCGACGCGCTCGCCGCGCAGCACGACGTGACGTGGCGCTGGGTCAAGGGCCACGCGGGCGACCCGGGCAACGAACGCGCCGACGAACTCTCGAATCTGGGAATACCTAAGTAGCTTTCGCCCCATACGCACAGCCGCACGGTCGATGCAGCCAGAAAAAGAGGAAAGTCGACTTCATGCAAAATATGCCGCTAACGACCGTTGGCTGGTCGATACAAGCAAAAGCTGAAAACGCATCAAGACGCGCGTGGAAGCCTGAATCAGAAGTCTCCCATTTCGGCCATGGAGTGAACTGCGGTAAGCGCGGGCGACGGCGCGTGGCGCCCGTCCGCCACGGCAGGCGCCGCGACGCGGTGCTCGTTGCGCCCGACGATGCAATGGTCCAGCACCTGCACATCAACGAGCGCCAGCGCGTCTTTCAGCGCACGCGTCAGCGAGCGGTCCGCCTGGCTCGGCGTGGTGCTGCCCGACGGATGGTTGTGCGCAAAGATCACCGCAGCCGCGCTCTTGGCCAGCGCCGCCTTCACCACTTCGCGCGGATACACACTGGTTTGCGACAGCGTGCCGCGCGCCAGCACCTGCATCTCGATCAACCGAAACTGCGCATCCAGCCAGAGCGCAACGAACACCTCGACGCGCTCATTGCCGATCGACAGGCGAAGATAGTCGCGCACGATCTCGGGCGATGACAACGCGGGGCGCTCCGCCATGGTGCTTGCCAGCGCGCGGCGCGCCAGCTCGACCGTGGCCTGCAGCTGCACGAATTTGGCTTCGCCCATGCCGTGCACCGCGCAGAACTCATCGCGCGACGCAGCGATCACTTCCGCCACCGATCCGAAGCGCTGCAGCAGCTCACGCGCGAGCTCAACCGCACTTTTGCCTGCCACGCCGATGCGCAAAAAAATGGCCATCAGTTCGGCGTCGGTCAGCGCCTGCGCGCCACGCTCCAGCAGCTTCTCGCGCGGCCGGTCATCGGCCGGCCAATCCCGAATGCTCATCATCGCTCCCGTCGCCGCGTTGGCGGCGCAAGGGCGTATTATGTGTTTATTTACAGTATTTGCAAGCGGCGGGCACCGGTGCACGCGCGTCGGAATCGCCGGCTCAGTGCCCGATCCCCCGCGCCGTCAGCGCGGCGCAGATCATCACACCGGCCAGCGCGTGGAGCTCCCACACCACGAGTTTTCGAGTGCTTTGCCATGCTGCGGCCTCGGGCAGCGCACCGCTCGCCTGGTTGGCGCGCGACCAGCGAATGAAGCGGATCGTCGGCACGATGGAGGCCCCACCCGCCAGCGCAAACAACGCGACCTTGAGCCAGAACACCGGGTTGCCGGTGTAGAACGCGAGCCCTTTCGCGCCATACACGACGCGCGCGATGCCCACCAGCAGGAGCAATCCGGCCACGATGCCGTAGAACAGATCTACCCTGGCAATGCGCCTGACCGTGTCTGCGCAGGCAGCGCCACGCAAGATGGCCCACTCGGCCATGACCAGGCCCACCAACCCAAAGGCCAGCCAATGGTGCAGGATGGCGAGCAGCGCGTCGAGGGTCATGGTTGGCAAACCGGCGAAGTGGACACGACGCAATCATCGCAGCCGCGCCCGCCCGAGGCAAGCACATTGCGCCACCGGTCGAATCAAAAGATGGACCGCTTCGTCAACGAGGTAAACATCTCCAGCGCCAGTGAGCCCGCGTGGCTGTTGCCGCTTTCCTCCAGCGCGGGCGACCACACGCAGATGCCGCATTCGCCCGGCAAAATCGCCACGATGCCGCCGCCCACACCGCTCTTGGCAGGCAGCCCAACGCGGTAGGCAAAGTCACCCGCCGCGTCGTAGGTGCCGCAGGTCAGCATCAGCGCCGACAGCCGCTTGGCCGAGCTTGCGTCCACCACCGTCTCGCCATTCCACGGGTTCACGCCGTGGTTCGCCAGAAAGCACACGGCGCGTGCCAGCTCGACGCAACTCATCTCGATCGCGCAATGGTGGCAATAGGCGTGCAGCACCTCGCCCACCTTGTTGTGCAGGTTGCCGAAGCTCTTCATGAAATGCGCCATCGCCGCGTTGCGCGACGAGGTGCTGATCTCCGACTGCGCCACGCGCGGGTTGTAGGTGATGTCGGCCACGCCCGCCAGTTTGCGCACAAAATCCACCAGCGACTGTGCCGCGTTCACGCTGCGGCTGGCCAGCATGTCGGTAATCACCAGCGCGCCGGCATTGATGAACGGATTGCGCGGAATGCCGTTCTCGCGCTCGAGCTGCACCAGCGAATTGAACGGGTTGCCCGACGGCTCGCGCCCCACGCGCGTCCATAGCGAATCGCCTTCACGCTGAAACGCCAGCGTCAAGGCAAACAGTTTCGAGATCGACTGGATCGAAAAGCGTTTGCCGGCGTCGCCCACCGCGTACACATTGCCCGCAAAATCCACCACCGCCATGCCGAACTGATCGGCAGGCACATTCGCCAGCTCAGGGATGTAAGACGCCACCTTGCCCTGCCCGATGACAGGTTGCAGCGCAGCGTGGATGCGGTCGAGAACGGACTGGTAATCCATTGGGCGGATTATGCCGTTCAAGCGGCGATCGAAACGGACAAATTGAACAATCGTACAGAAATCTGTATGATCAAAACCATGAAAACGACGCTCGACATTCAGGACAATTTGCTCGCCAACGCCAAGGCGCTGGCTGCGTTGCAGCGCACCACGCTCACCCGCCTGGTGGAAGAGGGGCTGGAGATGCGCCTTGCAGCACCAGCGGCGAAACCGGTGCGGCGTAAAGTCACGTTGCCGGTGATGCACGGCAAGGGTGGCATGCGCGCAGGCATAGACCCGACCAGCAACCGCTCGATGCTCGACGCGATGGAGTCATGATTCCGGACGTCAACGTCGTCGTCGCAGCGGCACGCGACGATCACCTGCATCACACCGTCGCCAAACAATGGTGGCTCGACGCACTGCAAACTGCAAGCGCGCGCAACCCGATCCGGCTGCTGCCCGTCGTCGTCAGCGGCTTTCTGCGCATCGTCACGCACCCGAAGGTGTTTGCATCCCCGAGCACCATTGAAGCCGCCGCCGCCCACATTGACGCGCTGCTGGCGTTACCCAACGTGGTGTACGCAAGTGCCGACAGCGACTGGGCAACGTTCAGAAAGCTTTGCGTCGAAAAATCGCTGTCCGGCAACGCGATCCCGGACGCGTGGATCGCCGCTTGCGCAATTCAGTCGGGCGATGCGCTTGTCACCTTCGACAAGGACTTCCGCAAACTGCTTTCGCGGTCACAGGTGGTGGTGTTGAGGGCGTAGGATGTGGTTCGCGGCGCCTAAACTGATACGAGTCGACGACACTGGTGCGGTGAACCGCGTCCTACACGCTAGCCTACGCGCTATTTGTTGCGACCAATTTCCATGAACTGCCGAAAAAATTCGTGATCGACGTCGAAGACGACCTTCTCGATCACCCCGAGCTTCAAGTCTTCCATCAACTCGACCAATCTCTCCGAATCAACGAGCTCTATCGGAAGGACGCCTTCGCGAGCTGCTTCTTTGCTGGCCTCGCTAGAAAAGCGACTGGTCGTGAATAGGATGCCCTTTTCTGCTCGCCCCATGATTGCATTGCGGAAGTCACCGACTTCCGACCGCGAGACCGCTGTGTTCTCGCCGTATCGCTTGCTCTGGAAAAGTACGCGCATTGGAATCAGTGGGTTCACATGAAGGATGCCAAAACCGTCGAATCCGCCGTCGTGCGATCGCCCCGTCACCTCGACTTTCGTAAATCCCGACTCGTAGAGGATGCGTCGACAAAGCTGTTCAAAACCCTCGGCCGGAAGAGCGCGAATGGTAGACAGAAGGTCCGTTTCAGCAATTTCCTCGTCACCTACGTGAGGCTGAGATTCAGTGACCGGCGCGCTCGGTCGCTGATCACTAGCCTTGTCGCGAATTCCCTGGAAGTGTGCCACCCACTTCAGAAATATCGTACGCGACTGAGCTTCATCAAGCGTGGTTTCAGCCCCTCGCGGCGTCAAGGTCCAGATGCCGCGACGGCGATTGTCAATCAGGCCTTCCCAAACGAGATACTGTCGCGCCCACTGAACCTGATTGTGAAAACGTTCCTGTCCGGACGAAGTGACTGCATCCGTCGTCTCCGATGACAACCCGCGCTTACGTGCAATCCAATCAGAGGCCTCGCGAGGCCGACACGATCCGCCCACGTCGCGAAGCGCGTCAAGCAGGGGCCCCATCCACTTAGTGAACTCGGCATTCGAACGTCTCTTTGCGACGGCCATCACATACTCCTCCGATACTGCCCCCCCACCTCAAACAACGCGTCGGTGATCTGCCCTAGCGAGCAGACCTTCACCGCTTCCATCAGTTCGGCGAATACATTGCCGCCGTTGATGGCGGTTTGTTTGAGTTTGGCGAGGGCAGCGGGTGCGGCGCTGGCGTGCTTGGTGTGGAAGTCAGCGAGGCGCTTGAGCTGACTTTGCTTTTCGTCGTCGGTTGAGCGGGCAAGTTCGAGCGTCTCGGGCACGGCGTCGCCGTGCGGGTTGCGGAAGGTGTTGACGCCGATGATCGGGTACGAGCCGTCGTGCTTCTTGTGCTCGTAGAACATCGACTCTTCCTGAATCTTGCCGCGCTGATAGCCCGTCTCCATCGCGCCGAGCACGCCGCCGCGCTCGCTGATCGCCTCGAACTCCCGCAGCACGGCTTCTTCCACCAGGTCGGTCAATTCATCGATGATGAACGCGCCCTGGTTCGGGTTCTCGTTCTTGGCAAGGCCCCATTCGCGGTTGATGATGAGCTGGATCGCCATCGCGCGGCGCACGGATTCCTCGGTAGGCGTGGTGATCGCTTCGTCGAATGCGTTGGTGTGCAGGCTGTTGCAGTTGTCGTAGACGGCGATCAGCGCCTGCAGCGTGGTGCGAATGTCGTTGAACTGAATCTCCTGCGCGTGCAGACTGCGGCCGCTGGTTTGAATGTGATATTTCAGCTTCTGGCTGCGCTCGTTGGCGCCGTATTTCTCGCGCATCGCCACCGCCCAGATGCGCCGCGCCACACGGCCGAGCACGGTGTATTCCGGGTCCATGCCGTTGGAGAAAAAGAACGAGAGGTTCGGTGCGAAGTCGTCGATGTGCATGCCGCGAGCAAGGTAAGCCTCGACGAACGTGAAACCGTTGGACAGCGTGAACGCAAGCTGCGAGATCGGGTTGGCCCCGGCCTCGGCGATGTGATAGCCGCTGATCGACACCGAGTAGAAATTGCGCACCTTGTTCTGCACAAAATACTGCTGGATGTCGCCCATCACCTTGAGTGAGAACTCGGTGGAGAAGATGCAGGTGTTCTGGCCCTGGTCTTCTTTCAGGATGTCCGCCTGCACGGTGCCGCGCACGTTCTCCAGCGTCCACGCCTTGATCTTGGCGAGCTCGTCGTCGGTCGGTTCGCGCTTGTTGTCGGCGCGGAATTTGGCGAGCTGCTGGTCCATCGCCGTGTTCATGAAGAACGCGAGGATGGTCGGCGCCGGGCCGTTGATGGTCATCGAGACGGAGGTGTTTGGCGCACAGAGGTCGAAGCCGTCGTAGAGCACCTTCATGTCCTCAACCGTCGCGATCGACACGCCCGAGTTGCCCACCTTGCCGTAGATGTCGGGGCGAATCGCCGGGTCGTTGCCATAGAGCGTGACGCTGTCGAACGCCGTGGAGAGTCGCTTGGCGGGCATGCCCTCGCTGACCTTCTTGAAGCGGCGGTTAGTGCGGAATGCGTCACCTTCGCCCGCGAACATGCGCGTCGGGTCCTCGTTCTCGCGCTTGAAGGCGAACACGCCGGCGGTGAACGGGAAGCTGCCCGGCACGTTTTCCTTCAACTGCCACTTGAGGATTTCGCCCTCGTCCTCGAAGCGCGGCAGCACGACCTTGCGAATCTTCGTCCCGGACAGTGAGGTGTAGGTGAGGCCGGTGCGGATTTCCTTGTCGCGAATCTTCACGACGTATTCATCGCCCGCGTAGCTCGCGACGGTTTGCGGCCACATGTCGAGCAGCTTTTTGGCGCGCGGGTCGAGAGCCTGCGTCTTCTGCTCAATCAGCGTGTCAATCGCGGCAGGTACGGCGTCCTTGCACTCGGTCAGCATGCGCCGGGTTGCCGCCAGCTGCTGCCGCTCACGCGCGGTTCGAGCCTGGTCATCCGCCCAGCGGTGATAGCCACGTACCGTGTCGGCAATCTCAGCCAGATAGCGCCCGCGTGTGGCTGGCACGATGGCGTGCGTTTGTGATGAGGCGTGGGTGGCGACTGGCGTGAGCTTGCCCGCAGCGAGCTTGAGTGTGCCCTTCGATTTTTCGACGAGTACTGGCGCAACGGCCTGATACAGCGCGGTGACACCATCGTCGGCAAAGCGGCTGGCCATCGTGCCGAACACCGGCATCTGGTCGGGCGAGGTGCTCCACGCCTCCTTGTTGCGCTGCACCTGCTTGCGCACGTCGCGCAGCGCGTCCTGCGCGCCCTTGCGGTCGAATTTGTTGATCGCCACGAAATCGGCGAAGTCGAGCATATCGATCTTCTCCAGCTGGCTGGCAGCGCCGAACTCGGGCGTCATCACGTAGAGCGAGGCATCAACGTGCGGCACGATGGCGGCGTCGCCCTGGCCGATGCCGGAGGTCTCGACGAAGATCACGTCGAAACCGGAGAGCTTGCAGGCCGCAATGGCGTCCGGCAGCGCCTTCGAAATTTCTGATCCACCGGAATCGCGTGTCGCCAGCGAGCGCATGTAGATGTTCGCGTGATTGATCGCGTTCATGCGGATGCGGTCGCCCAGCAGCGCGCCGCCGGACTTGCGGCGCGATGGGTCAATCGAGATGATTGCGATTTTCAGCGCGTCGTTCTGATCAATGCGGAAGCGGCGCACCAGCTCGTCGGTCAGCGACGATTTGCCAGCGCCGCCGGTGCCAGTGATGCCAAGCGTCGGCGTGTGCTTTGCTGTAACGGCCTCGTGCAGCGCCTTTAGCGTGGCGGCATCCACTGCACCCGCTTCGAGCATCGTAATCCAGCGTGCCAGGGCGTTACGGTCGCCCGATTTGAGCGCCTCCAGGGTCAGCGGCTTGTCGGCCAGGTTCTGGTCGCAGGCGGCGATCATGTCGTTGATCATGCCCTGCAGACCAAGCTTGGCGCCGTCCTCGGGGGAGAAGATGCGCGATACGCCGTAGGCATGCAGCTCCTTGATCTCGGCCGGCACGATGACCCCGCCGCCACCGCCGAACACCTTGATGTGCCCGGCGCCCGCCTCGCGCAGCATGTCGATCATGTACTTGAAATATTCGACGTGCCCGCCCTGATAGCTGGAGAGCGCAATGCCGTGCGCATCCTCCTGCAGCGCGGCGTCAACCACCTCTTTCACGCTGCGGTTGTGGCCGAGGTGAATCACCTCGCAGCCCGAGCCCTGCAGGATGCGGCGCATGATGTTGATCGACGCGTCATGCCCGTCAAAAAGGCTGGCGGCAGTGACAAAGCGCACCTTGTTTTTCGGCTTGTAGACCAGGTGTTTGGTGTCGAGATTGGACATGCGTTCCTCCAAGGGCCTGGCTCGGCCCGACTGCCTGAAATTGTCGCAGAAAAACGGCCCAAGTTGACGTTAACGTCAACTTGGGCTCCAAGATCGGCGACAGGGGCCTGCTTTGCCGCCGGTCGACGCAGATCAAGCGAACAGCGGGCAGCTCTGCAAACCGCATCGTGGTTGCGCTACGTCAATGGTCTTCTGCGGGCGCAGCGCGACATTACGCCCATGCAGTTTTGCAGTATTCCGACTCAGGAGCGACCATGTTCAAGAAAGTATTGATTCCCGTGGATGGTTCCGACCTCGCGCTGCGTGCCGCCGCCACGGGCGTGCAGTTGGCCAAGGAAGTGAACGCTCAGGTGGTGTTTCTGCATGCCATGGCACCCTACATTGCGCCATACGCTGCCGAAATTTCAATGGTGGACGACAAGGCGCAGGCGATGTTCGAGCAGAGCGTTACGGCCGGTAGCAATAAGGTGCTCGCGGACGCCAAGAAGCTGGCCGACGCGGCGGGCGTGGTGAGCGAGAGCGTGCACGCCGTCGCGAGTCGACCGGAAAGCTTCATCGACAAGACCGTGCGCGAGAAGAACTGCGACCTCGTTGTCATCGCCACCCATGGCCGTGGTGCGGTGGGCCGCTTTGTCATGGGCAGCGTGACCACGCGTCTGTTGCCTATTTCCTCCGTGCCGGTGCTCGTGTATCGCGACGAGACCATGACCAAAGACGTCCCTGCCTGACGTGAGATCAGCCTCCGGGCCGGTCGCACCGGTCCGCTGCGGCGCGCAATGCGCCGCGCTCGCTGGGCGACCTGTCGTTCCCGTTTCCATGGCCCGCGTCGGACTCCGCGGGCCACCCCATCCCTCCCGCGCCCCGCACTGCGCTGTTCGTACCAAGCGACAGGAGCGCTGTTACACACTGTTACCGAGCGTTCATCGACTGTTTGCAGTGGGCTCAGATAGTTCAGTCATGCCAGTCAGGTATGCAACACGGAGTCCATCATGTCCCCCCTGCCATCGCACAACCCGCCTTCCGCTCCCAGCCTCCGCATCGGTGCCGCAGCACCCGTGATCAGTCGCAGTGTGGCGTCGCGTGATGCCGTGCTGGAGCAAATCGTTGCACTGGGTCGCGCTCGCGTCGTCACCGAAGGGACAGCCATCCATCGTGCGGGCGACCCGTTCCGCTCGGTCTTCTACCTGAAATCTGGCGCTGCCAAACGCATGCTGATTCAGGAAGATGGCCGAGAGCAAATTCTTGGTTTCCCGATGCCGGGCGATATCGTCGGCATGGAGGCGATCGATGCCGGATCACATACCACCACCGTCGTGGCCCTTGATCTGTGTGCCGTCGTTGAAATTCCGTTCGAAGCGATTGAAGCGCTCGCTGCCGAAAATCCGGCGGTCGCCCGCTTCTTGTATCACCGCATGAGCGCCGCGCTGCGCGACGAGCACGGCTGGCTGGCCGCGCTCGGCCTGTTGAACGCGGACGAGCGTGTGGCGGCGTTCCTGCTGGATCTGTCGCAGCGCTTTTCGGCGCGGGGCTTCTCGGCGCGTCGCTTCATGCTGCGCATGACGCGTGCCGAAATCGGCAGCTTCCTCGGTCTGACCCTCGAAACGGTAAGCCGCGTGTTCTCACGGTTCCAGAAGGTGGGTCTGCTCAAAGTGACGCGTCGCGACATTGAGCTGCTTGATCTGGACGCGTTGACCGCGCTCGCACACTCACAGACGCTGCACTAGGCGCTGTCGACGCGGCGACTCAATCTCGCGCCCGCCGCGTCGCATCATCGAAAGCGCTGTGGTCTGGTGTTGCGCGACTCAGCCGACAGCCGCGAACAATTGCCGGATTGCCTGACCGAGCTGGTCACGCGAATACGGCTTGCGCAAGAAGGCGATGTCGCGTTCAAGGCCGAGCGTCAGCGGCAACGCGCTGCGCGCATACCCAGAGGCATAAAGTACGCGCAAATCAGGGCGGATTTTGCACAGCGCTGCTGCAATCTTGGGGCCGGTTTCATTGCCGTGCAGGATCACGTCGGTAAACAACACCGAAATCTCGGGATTCGCGCGAAGGCGCTCCGTGGCGCCCCGCTTGCTTTTGGCAGTGAACACCCGATAGCCCAGCGATTGCAGGAACCGCTTGGCGACGGCCAGTACGTCCGGATCGTCCTCCACCACCAACACCGACTCAGTGCCGATGATCGGCGCGGCGACCTTGTGACTGGTCGCGCCTTCGCGGCGCACGTGTGCCGTGGCGGGCAGGAATAGATTGATCGTGGTGCCGACGCCCAGCTCGCTGTAGACGGACACGTGCCCCGCACTCTGTTTCGCAAAGCCGTACACCATGCTGAGGCCGAGGCCGCTACCCTTGCCCACGGCCTTGGTGGTAAAGAACGGCTCGAAGGCACGGGTCATGGTTTCGCGCGTCATGCCGGTGCCGGTATCGGACACGCTCAGCCGCACGTAGTGACCGGGACGAACGTCGTCCAGTGTCGATGTGGTGTCACGATCCAGCAGCACCTGCGTCGCCTCGATCACCAAGTGCCCGCCCTCGGGCATCGCATCCCGCGCATTGACCGCCAGATTCAGCAACGCGGTATCGAGTTGCCCACTATCGGCGAGCACCAACGGCAGGTTGTCTTCGGTGACTACACGGATGTCGATATTGGCGCCCAGCGTGCGTGCCAGCAGGTCGCGGAACGCGGTCAGCAGCTCGGGTATATGGATCGGGGCGGGATGCAGCGTCTGCCGGCGCGAGAACGCAAGCAGTTTGCCGGTTAATTCTGCGCCGCGCCGTGTGGCGCGGTGGGCCGACGCGATGGCGCGTTGTGCAAACGGGTCCGCGATGGCCATGTCTTCGAGAATTTGCAGGTTGCCGGAGATCACCGTCAGCAGATTGTTGAAGTCATGCGCTACACCGCCGGTGAGTTGCCCGAGCGACTCAAGCCGCTGCGACAGGAGCAACTTTTCCTCTGCCACGGTGCGCTGAAGCGCGTTGGAGGCAATGTTGGCGATTGCTTCCACGAACGCGACGTCGTCCGTAGTGAAGTGATGTGGCGTTTTTGATCCGGCGATCAGCAGGCCTGACACCAGTTCGCGATCACCGATGGGCGCCAGCACGAGGCTGCGCATGCCGGCATCCGTGAGCGAAGGGCAGATACTCATGCCGGCCGTGGTGACATCACCGACGAGCACCGGCGCGCCGCTGGCCAACACTTGACCCGCGAGCATGGCGTGAGCGTTTGGGATGACGGCGGCTTGAAGCGCCGCAGCTTCCGGTCCGGCCGCTTGAATACATTCGAGCTGGCCCCCGTTGGCGTTGCGCCGGAACAGTAAAACCGCGTCCGCGCCGAGGGGCTGCGGCGAGAGTTGAGTGGCTTGCGCACCGACGGTTTCAAACTGACGCTCACGAACTGCCAACTGACTGATCCTTGCCAGGGTGTTGGCACGCACCAGCTCGCGCTCGGTGCGCCGTGCCGCGAGCCGTTCAGACACATCGCGCAGCACCACGATGACCTCGTCGCCGCTCGACCCGCGCGTCGACGCCAGTGCGATTTCTACCGGAAATTCGCGCCCCGTGAGTTTGACGGCTTTGAGCGCCATGCCCACGCCCATGGGGCGCCGCTTCGGCTCCGCATGGAAACCCTGCCGCAACTGCACATGGTGGCGCCGATCCTTGAGCGGCACCAGCCGTTCAACACTCAAACCATGCAACTCGCCCGGACCTGCTTCGAGAATGCGCTCCGCTTCGGGGTTGTTCATGCGGATGCGACCGGAAGCGTCGACCACCAGGATCGCGTCAGGCGCAGCCTCAAACAACTGGCGATAGAGACTCTGTTCAGGCATGGTCGTTGGGTCCGCTGCGCGTGACGTTGCAACTCAACACGTAACCCGCGCCGCGCACGGCTTTGATGAGGCGTGGCTCCTTGCCGTTATCCCCAAGCTTGCGGCGAAGGCGACCGACTTGTACATCAATCGTTCGATCAAACGGTGCGGCGTCGCGATGGTGCGTTTGTTGCAGCAATTGATCGCGGCTCAAAATGCGTCCGGCGTTTTCGGCGAGCACTTTTAGCAAGTGATATTCGCCCGTTGTCAACGCCACCGTCTCGTGCCGTTCGTTGAGGAGCGTGCGTCGTTGCAGGTCGAGCGTGAACTCCTCAAATCGCAGAGCATCTGTCGGTTGCCCGGCGCTATTGCTGGTCTCTGCGGACACCGGACTGGTGACCGTGGTGCGGCGTCCGACACTGCGGATGCGGGCCAACAGCTCACGGAGTTCGAACGGCTTGGTGATGTAGTCGTCGGCTCCGATTTCCAGCCCAACGACACGGTCCACCGTGTCGCCCCGCCCGGTGACCATGAGCAGGCCGCCGTGCCAACTTGCCCGCAGCCGACGGGCGATCGCAAAACCGTCTTCGCGACCGAGGTTGACGTCGAGCAGAATCACGTCTGGAGCATCGCGGGCGACGCAGTCGAGCAAGCCGGCCTCGCTTTCGGCCTCGAACACCTGTACCCCCTGACTGCCGAGGTAGGTGGCGACCAGATCGCGAATGTCTTCGTCGTCGTCAACGACCAGGACGCGGAGGGACGTAAACTGGCTCAAGCGAATTTGTGCGGAAAACGGCGACGTGCCGATCCGCAATTATCGCTTTGTTAGGCCCCGCCGGCCGAGATTAGACGCTCAATGGTGGTCGCTGTTGCCAGTGCGTGATTCGTGCTTCTGCTGGCAGGTCAGGCAGCGACTGGCGCCAGGGTACGCCAAGAGGCGCGGATAGCCGATGGCCTCGCCGCATTCGTCGCACAGGCCGTAGCGGCCGTCGCTGATCTTGGTCAGGGCGGCGACAGTCGCATTCAGCTCCCGCACATCCCGCTCGGCGCGCGCAATCTGGTCGTCCGCGTCCGCATCGGCGGTCGCCCAATCGGCATCGCTGCCGCCGGTCAGTGACGCATGCGACGCGCTGTCCGCGTGCAGCTCGCGTTTGACCAGTAGTCGGAGCGTTGCTTCGCGCTGCCGAAGCAGGGCGGTCAGATCATCAATTTGTTTTGTCGTGAGTGCGAATTGAGACATAGTCGTTCCACCTTGTCCGACAATGATGTCTGCGCCGGCGTCGGAAGGCATTGATCGTTGTCAATGCGCGCGCGAGTCGCTCCCGCTACGATTTCAAATCAGAATTGCTGCAGTAATGGCTATCTCCGCCCCTTCCGAGTCGGCACCGGTGCCGCCCCCTTCTGCTGTACGGGTGACCGCGACCGAGCGCTCGGTGGCCGACTCGCGGGCGTCTTCGTCTGGGGATTTCCGCACGTCGCGGGTCGAGGAATGCGTGCTCGACGTGTTCGACATGCATTGCGCAGCCTGCGCCAGCTTGATTGAAAGCGCCTTGTCGGCTGAGCCCGGTGTGCAGAACGCGCGCGTGTACTACGCCACGCAGCGGGCACGCGTCCGCTTTGAGCCGTCGCGGGTCGATGCCGAGCGATTGCTGCATCGGATCGAAGCGCTTGGGTATTCGGCCGATGCCGAAGCGACTGAGGGGCGCAGCGACCTGGTGCGTCGTCAGCGACGGCGCAAAATCTGGGGCTTCGGCCTGGCCACGTTCTGCGCGATGCAGATCATGATGTTGACGTTGCCGCGCTACCTGGCGGGCGCGGAAATCGAGCCTGAGCTGGCGCCGCTTCTGGACTGGTCGGCATTTGCGCTGGCGCTGCCCGTACTGTACTGGTGCGCGCGGCCGTTCTATCGCGGCGCGCTGCGCGAGCTGCGTCTGCGCCGTCCGGGTATGGATGTGGCGATTACGATCGGCATCGTGACTGCGTTCGCTGGTTCCATGTGGCACTTGCTCGCCGGTACCGGGACGTTGTACTTCGATTCGGTCGCGATGTTCGTTGCCCTGTTGCTCGGTGTACGCTGGCTCGAATGGGAGCAACGTGAACGCAATCAGGCGGTGATTCGTACGACGACAGGCTCGAACGCCGAGACCACCGAGGCCATCCGCCTGACGCAACTGGACGGGCGTGAGGTCATGACCCCGGTGGCCGTGGGCGAAATTGCGGTGGGTGACCGCCTGCGGGTGCGCACCGGCGAGGCGATTGCCGTGGACGGTAGGCTCGAGAGCGCCATTGCGCTGTGTGACGAAGCGCTGCTCACCGGCGAGTCAAGCGGCGTGCGCCATGAAGTGGGAGACGCGCTGGCGGCCGGAGCGATCAATCTCGGCGAGGCATTCACGTTGCGTGTCACGGCAACTGTCGATGCCAGCACAGAGCGCCGACTGATGCTGCTGGCGGATCAGGCCAGCAAGCCGGAAGCCAATACGCTGTCTGATGTCATCGCCCGCTATTTCATGCCAGCGCTGATTCTGGTCGCAGGCGCGACCTTCGTTGCGTTGCTGCCGTCGGGGTTGAACGTGGCGATGGAGCGTGCGGTGGCGGTACTGATTATCAGTTGCCCCTGCGCCCTTGCACTGGCCGCGCCGGCCGCGCAGGCGCGGGCTTTTTCCGGTCTGCTGGCGCGCGGCATCGTGCTGCGCAGGGCGCATGCGCTGGAACGGCTGGCCGCGGCGGACGCATTTTTGCTCGACAAGACAGGCACGCTCTCGCAACCAGAGACAGCTCGTGTGCACAGCCTGCGCGCCGGCTGGGACGAACGCCGCGCGCTGAGCGTGATCGGCGCACTCGAACGCGCTGGCAATCATCCGCTGGCGGTGGCGCTGCGTTCATTCGCCGATGATGTCACGGCACACGACGTTGCCTGGGAGCCCTCGCGCGGGGTGTCCGGTGTGGTGGACGGCGACGCTTACCGCTTTGGTCGTGCCGACTACGTGTTCAGCGGCGCGCAACTGGCGGCTTTGGATAGCGCCGCCGGGTCACAACTCTGGCTGACGGATACCGCCGGTCCGGTGGCCGCGCTCGACGTCTCGGAGCGGTTATGCGAAGATGCGCCCGAACTCATCACAGCGCTCAAGGCGCGCGGCAGCGTGGAGATTTTGAGCGGTGACCGCCAGGAGCGGGCGACCGCCGTGGCAAGCGTGCTTGGCATTGCGCTGGCTCACGGTGCACAGACACCGGCTGGCAAGTCTGCGCGCATCCAGCAGTTGCAGCGTGAAGGGCGCACGACCGTGATGATTGGTGATGGCGTCAACGACAGCGTTGGCTTTGCCGGTGCCGATGTGGCGATTGCCGTGCACTCCGCGACGGACGCCGCGCGCGCTGCCGCTGATCTCATCTGCACCCGGCCCGCGCTGACGCACATTGCCGATGCGCTTCGCTTTTCGCGCCAGACGGCAGCGATTGTGCACAGCAATTTCGCTTGGGCGATTGGCTACAACTTGCTGGCAATTCCTTTCGCAGTCTCGGGCGCGGTGAATCCGCTCGTCGCCAGCGTTGGCATGGCGGCAAGCTCCGCCATTGTCATGTTCAATGTGCTGCGGTTGAGGGTGACGCCGCCCGACGGCGCTGGCAGCTGAGATGGAGGCGCTCTTCATTCTCGTGCCGCTCGCGCTGGTGTTGGCAGTGATTATCGGGGCGGCCTTTTGGTGGTCCACCGCGTCAGGACAGTTCGAAGATCTGGATCGAGAAGGTCGTCGTGTGCTTGAAGACGATGATCGACAGGCGCCCTCGTCGTAGCTCACACTGCATTCCGTCAGTTTCGAGTCAGAGCGAGCGCGGACCCAAGAAAACCCTGTCGTACTCAGGGCAAATGTTGCAGCGCAATTGATCATGGTCAAGATTCGGGACTAGGGTCACTACTATCCTTTCATGGTGAAGTGTCGCCACATCCGTGGCGTAAAGCAGAAATGGAGTCAAACAATGGGGAATGATCGCGAGGTATACAACTACGGCGTTGTATACAAGTTCGCCCTGATGACGGTTGTCTGGGGTATTGTGGGGATGCTGGTCGGCGTCATCATTGCCTCGCAGCTGGTCTGGCCGCAGTTGAACTTGCATGAGTTCTTGAGCTACGGGCGTTTGCGTCCGTTGCATACCAACGCGGTCATTTTCGCGTTCGGTGGATGTGCGCTGTTCGCCACCTCCTACTACGTTGTGCAGCGTACCTGCCACGTTCCGCTGTTTGCTCCGAAGATTGCCGAGTTCACATTCTGGGGCTGGCAGTTGATCATTGTGCTGGCGGCAGTGACATTGCCGCTCGGCTTTACCAGCGGCAAGGAGTACGCCGAACTGGAATGGCCGATCGACATTCTGATCGCCGTCGTCTGGGTTGCTTACGCTGTGGTGTTCTTCGGAACACTGATCAAGCGCCGCACGTCGCATATCTATGTTGCCAACTGGTTCTTCGGCGCGTTCATCCTGACGGTGGCGATTCTGCACATCGTCAACAGTGCGGAAATGCCGGTCTCGCTGACCAAGTCCTACTCGGCCTACGCGGGCGTACAGGACGCGATGATCCAGTGGTGGTATGGCCACAACGCGGTGGGCTTCTTCCTGACCGCCGGCTTTCTGGGCATCATGTACTACTTCGTTCCGAAGCAGGCTGAGCGTCCGGTGTACTCGTATCGCCTGTCGCTGGTTCACTTCTGGGCGCTGATCTTCACTTACATGTGGGCCGGCCCGCACCACCTGCACTACACGGCGCTGCCGGACTGGACGCAGTCGATCGGCATGTTGTTCTCGCTGGTGCTGCTCGCGCCGTCGTGGGGCGGCATGATCAACGGCATCATGACGCTGTCGGGCGCCTGGCACAAGCTGCGTGACGACCCGATCCTGAAATTCCTCGTGACCTCGCTTTCGTTCTATGGCATGTCGACCTTCGAAGGTCCGATGATGTCGATCAAGACGGTAAATGCGCTTTCGCACTACACCGACTGGACGGTCGGCCACGTGCACTCGGGCGCGTTGGGTTGGGTGGCGTTCGTGTCAATTGGCGCGATTTACTACATGATTCCCCGCCTCGTCGGCAAGGAAAAGATGTACAGCACCAAGCTCATTGAAATCCACTTCTGGACGGCGACTCTGGCAATCGTGCTCTATATCGCGTCGATGTGGATCTCGGGCGTGATGCAGGGCCTCATGTGGCGTGCGGTCAACGTCGACGGCACGCTGACCTACAGCTTCGTGGAATCCGTGAAGTCGAGTTATCCGTTCTGGGCGATCCGCTTCCTCGGTGGCGTGTTGTACCTGGGCAGCATGTTCATCATGGCCTACAACGTGTTCATGACCGTTCGTGGCTCAAAAGTCTCCAACGCTGTCGTGCCGCCGCCTGTCACTGGCGCCGTGGCTGCCGCATAAGAACAAAAGGAGCATCATCATGGCATCCAAACATGACATCATCGAACGCAAAACAGGCTTGCTGATTGCGCTGGTCATTCTGGTTGTGAGCATCGGCGGTCTGGTTGAGATTGTCCCGCTGTTCTTCCAGAAGAACCTGATCGAACCGGTCGCTGGCCTCAAGCCCTATGACGCGCTCCGCCTGGCGGGCCGTGACGTCTACATCCGCGAAGGTTGCTACAACTGCCACTCGCAGATGATCCGTCCGTTCCGCGCCGAGACCGAGCGCTACGGCCCATACTCGGTCGCCGGCGAGTTCGTCTACGACCGCCCGTTCCAGTGGGGTAGCAAGCGCACCGGCCCCGATCTCGCCCGCGTCGGTGGACGCTACAGCGATGACTGGCATCGCCTGCATCTGGTGAACCCACGCGACGTGGTGCCGGAGTCGAACATGCCCGCCTACGCCTTCCTGGATCGCCCGATTGGTGGCCCGTCGGTGGCTGCCCGCATGAAGGCGCTGAAAGTGCTGGGTCACCCGTACTCCGATGCCGAAATCGCCAAGGCGGACGAGGCGATCAAGGGCAAGACCGAGATGGACGCACTCATCGCCTACCTCCAGGGCTTGGGTACTCAACTCAAAGCAGCGAAGGGCTAGGCATCATGGAAGACCTTCGCAGCGCCTTTACGGTGATTTCGTTTGCCACGTTCATTGGCATTGTTTGGTGGGCATGGCGGCCGGCCTACAAGGCTCAGGCAGAGCGGGCAATGAATGACGCACTCATGGACGACGATCGCGATTCACGCGTCGCGGCCAACCTCCGGGGAGAACAAAAATGACAGACGACATCCTGAAGTCCGGCCTCATTTCGGCTGGTTGGGCGTGGTACGTGGCCATCTTCACGATGGCCTCGCTCGTGTTTTGCCTTTGGATATTGCGTGCGAACCGCACGCAAAAGGGCGAGGGCGGGAAAGATGTGAAGCTCCACGGTACCAACCAGTGGGACGGACTGCGCGAGTGGGATAATCCGCTGCCGAAATGGTGGTCGAACCTGTTCTACATCACGGTTTTCTTCTCCATCGGATACCTGTTGCTCTACCCGGGGCTCATCGTGACCCCTGGCGCGCTCAACTGGAGCACCGATTCGCTGCATCGCGCTGAAGTGCAGGACGCCAAGAAGCAATTCGACCCAATCTTCGACGCCTACATGAAGCAGGACGTGAAGACGGTTGCTGCGGACAAAGGCGCGCTGCAGATTGGCGGTCGCCTGTACCAGACGTACTGCGTGCAGTGCCACGGCACCGACATGCGCGGTTCGAAGGGTTTCCCCAATCTGGTGGACAACGACTGGCTCTATGGGGGCACGCCGGAAGCCATCAAAACGTCAATCCTCGATGGTCGCAACGGCATGATGCCGGCGTTCGGGGAGCAACTTAAGCCGGATCAGGTCACCGACGTGGCGCAGTACGCACTGTCGTTGTCGGGGCGGTCATCCGCGCCGGATGCGGCCAAGCGCGGTGAAGAAACCTTCAAGACCACCTGCGCCGCGTGTCACGGTCCGGATGGCAAGGGCAACCCTGCTCTGGGCGCCCCGAATCTGACCGACAACGTCTGGTTGTACGGTGGCAGCGTAGCTGCGGTAGCGGAATCGATCGGCAAGGGCCGTCAAGGCAAGATGCCGGCGCACAAGGATTTGTTGGGAGAACCACGTGTTCACCTGCTTGCGGCGTACGTGTTCGCGCAATCGCAAAGCCAGGCAGGCAGCAAATAGTCTGATCTCGTCGCGGCGATCCCGCTCTCCGGCATCGGAGGCGGGCGTCGGGAGGGCAGATGGCGTGGCACCCCCGTCGCGCTTTGGGACAATTTGGCGCTCACCCTCCCCGTCTTCCACTTCGCTTTGAAGTAGAAGAAAACTCTTCAGAGCAGTCCTCATCATGAGCAGTACCCCCGGTAGCGAAGCCCAAGTCGTTCAGCTTTACGCGCCGCACCGAAAGATTTACGCCAAGTCGGTCACTGGTCGCTTCGCGTCGATTCGCTGGCTCATGGTGTTTCTGACGCAGGCCATCTTTTACGGTCTGGCGTGGCTACCCTGGAATGATCGACAGGCCGTTCTGTTCGATCTTGGTACACGCAAGTTCTACATCTTCGGTTGGGTGTTCTGGCCGCAGGATGTGCTCTATCTCACCTTCATCCTCATCGTCTCGGCGTACCTGCTGTTCTTCGTCACAGCAATCGCCGGACGCATCTTTTGCGGCTACGCCTGCCCGCAGACGGTCTACACCGAGATCTTCATGTGGGTGGAGAAGAAGTTTGAGGGCGATCGTGCCGCCCGCATGAAGCTTGACCAGGCGCCGCTGACCTTTGACAAAGCATGGCGCAAGGGCGGCAAGCACCTCGTCTGGGTGCTTATCGGCCTGTGGACCGGATTTACCTTCGTTGGCTATTTCACGCCGATTCGTGAGTTGGCTCGCGAGGTTCTTACCGCGACGACCGGGCCGTGGGAAACATTCTGGATTTTGTTCTACGGTTTTGCCACCTGGGGCAATGCAGGATTCATGCGCGAGCAAGTCTGCAAGTACATGTGCCCCTACGCGCGCTTCCAGAGTGTGATGTTTGATCGTGACACGATGATCGTCACCTACGACAAGGAACGCGGAGAACCCCGCGGCGGGCGCAAGAAAAACGCCGACGCCAAAGCGCTCAACCTGGGTGCGTGCGTTGACTGTTCACTGTGCGTACAGGTCTGCCCCACGGGCATTGATATCCGCAACGGCCTGCAGTACGAGTGCATCGGCTGCTCTGCCTGCATTGACGTGTGTGACACCGTGATGGACAAGATGAACTATCCACGTGGTCTGGTTCGGTACTCCACCGAGAATGCCGTGGAGAAGCACTGGGATGCCAAGGCGATCCGCGAGCACATGCTGCGACCGCGCATCATCATCTATTTCACCGTGCTGCTGGCAATGGTGGTTGGGTTGTTGGCCGCATTGCTGCTGCGCAATCCGCTCAAAGTGGACGTGATCCGTGACCGCCGAATCCTGGCAAGAGAAGTCGAAGGACGCTACATTGAAAACGTCTACAAGATCAACATCATGAATACGGGTGAAACCAGCGAGCGATTTGTGCTCACTGCATCCGGCTTGCCTGACATCGAGGTCGCTCGCGGTGGCGACGTGCAGGCCGACGGGGGCGCCATGACCGAGTCGTCCATTGCATTGCGCATCCCGATCGACAGGGTCAAGCCCGGTAGCCATACCGTGCATCTCAAAGTCGAATCGCGCGGAGCACACAAGTTGAGCGTGGATGAGAAAACAGTTTTTCTGGTGCCCCGCTAGTGCGTGAGTTAGAAATTCGTTGAATATGAAATCGACCGATTTCGACGTCAGGCAAGACGCCAACCGCAGCCATAGCCGTAGCGATGGCGAGCATTGGCAACGCAGCATGGCGTTGAAACTCGGGCGATTTCATCAGCGAATTTCTAACTCAGGACGCGAGGGCCGCGTCGCCCCACCCGCCGAGAACTCCCACATTGAATGACGATCAGAAAGACGAATCGCCATGACTTCCGCTACATTCGCCGCCACTGCTTCTTCAGGAATTTCCGTGTCAGGCAACTCCACAAACCCTGTGCCCGTGAGTCGCTGGATCTGGCCGGGGCTGCTCATTCTCGGCCCGGCGGCGGTTATCGTCGCCTCGGTCATTACGGCGTACTTCGTGTTGCAACACCCCGATGGCCTGGTTGCAAGCGACTACTACAAACAGGGCAAGGCGATCAATGCCAAGCTGTCGCAGCTTGATCGTGCGCGCGAACTGGGTATGGATTCGCTGCAATTGACGGTGAACGAAAAGTCGGTGACGCTGAAGTTCCCGACGGGACAAGACACCGGGCCGATTGACGTAGTGTTGGCGCATCCGGTCAACCCCGATCAGGACATTCGCAAGACTGTCGAGCGCGACGCGTCGGGAGCGTATACCGTACCGCTGGTGATGCCGCTTGCTGAGCGCCGTCGTGTCACGGTAGCGGACGCGCCGGCACATAGCTGGCGTGTCGAAGCACTACTGTCGCTTCCGCAGAAATAGCGACCCGCTGTCGGGTGTGATTCGAGTTCGCCACGAGGAGCAAGCATGAAACTGGATGCAGCCACCGTTGGTGCCGTGCTATGGCCGGCGTTCCTGGGCGCGGCTGCCGCGGACGGCGTGGTGTTCACCCTGATTGACCCGGTCAACGTGGACATCTTTGACATTCACACGTTCTCGCGGCCGGCGGCCTACACACTGGGCTTCTTCTTTTTCTGGCTGGTCATCGTGGGGTCAAGCGCGCTGTCGCTCTGGATGCATGAGGGTGCCACCAAGGCGGCCCCGATTGTGCTTCCCGACGATCACGATGTCCCGTTCTGACGCGTTTGGGGGACGAGAATCGTTCGCCGGCTGACCTGAGTCAAATTTTGCGCATTCGGTGCCCGATAGCATCGGTTCCATTCTGTTTGACTGGCGCTGCCCGTGTTTTCTGCTGAAGTTCTAAAGCGGTTTGATTTGAACGGACCGCGCTACACCTCCTACCCAACGGCAGACCGCTTTACGCCGTCTTTCCGCGCGGAGGCCTATGGCGCAGCGTTGAGCGGCATGGCGTCGCGCCCGGCGTCGCTTTACGTGCACGTGCCGTTCTGCCGTTCGCTCTGCTACTACTGCGCCTGCAACAAGATCGTCAGCAAGAGCGCCACGGTTGCTGATGAGTACCTTGCCGTGCTGGCCGCTGAAATGGCTCTCGTTTCCGGCGCCGCGTCCAAGAGCAAGCCCAGGCATCCAGTTGTGCAGCTCGCGTTTGGCGGCGGCACCCCTAATTTCCTGAGCGTCACGCAGCTCAGCCGCGTGATGCGCGACCTCGGCGAACATTTTGACCTCCTGCCGGGGCGGGAGCAGGGGATTGAGCTTGACCCGCGCTTCCTCGACGACGCCTACGTCTCGGCGTTGCCGGGCATGGGTTTCAATCGCGTCAGCTACGGCGTTCAGGATTTCGATGAGCGCGTGCAAACGCTCATTCACCGCTTTCAGTCGTTCGATCAGACGGCACAGGCCGTCAAAGCCGCCCGTGACGTCGGCATCAACTCCATCTCGTTCGATCTGGTCTACGGTCTGCCGATCCAGTCGCGCGAAACCTTCGCTGCCACGCTCGAGCGCGTGCTTTCGCTGGAGCCGGACCGGCTGGCGCTGTTCAACTACGCCCATATCCCCGAGCGCTTCAAGGCGCAGCGGCGCATCCCCACCGAGACACTGCCGTCGATTGAGCAGCGGACGGATCTGTTTCTGTATGCCACGGAGCGGCTCGTCGATGCGGGTTACCTGACGATCGGGCTGGACCACTTCGCCAAACCGGGCGATCCGCTGGCAGACGCCTATCAGGACGGGACACTGCGCCGGAATTTCCAGGGCTACAGCACTCACCAGAGCACCGACCTGATCGGCTTGGGCGTGTCAGCGATCAGCAACCTCAACGGCGTATTCGCGCAAAACAGCCCGCAGATTGACGTCTATCGCGAGCGCATCACTCAAGGTCAGTTTGCCACCGTGCGCGGTGTCACGCTTAGCCGTGACGACGAAATACGCAGTGCCGTCATTGAGGCCATCATGTGCAACGGTGGCGTTGACTGGGCTGTGATCGGCGAACGATTCAATATCGATCCGGCCGAGTATTTCGACGCGGCGCGCGAACCGCTGGAGCGATTTGCCGAGGTCGGCATCGTCACGCTGAACGAACGACGCCTGCAGGTGACGGCACAGGGCAAACTACTATTGCGGGCTGTTGCAATGGTGTTTGATGCCTACAAAAATCTCAAACGCGAACAGGTCATCACGTTCTCGCGCATCGCGTAGTGCGCGTTTGGGCGTCGTCGTTCGTGTGGTTGCTGCAATAGCGTGCTCGTTTGAGACGGTGGCTCGCGCATGACGCTGTCGCTGCTCACTTCCGCCGTGCTCCTGGGGCTGATGGGCGCCGGGCACTGCGCGACCATGTGCGGTCCGATCACGCTGGCGCTTATCACCCGCACGCCGGAACGGCCACGGCAACCCATCGCCTCGCATCTCGGACGAATCACCACGTACGCACTGCTCGGCGCGCTGGTCGCCATGTTCAGCGCCACTGCAACCAACTACCTGCGCAATCAATGGCTGCAGACGGCGTGGTTGCTGCTGCCGAACCTGCTGCTGCTGCTCTCTGCGCTTTATCTGATGGGCTTCCAGCAGGCGTACGCTCCCGTGGAGGGTTTTGGCCGACGCATCTGGCGGCGGCTCGAAGGTGCGCGGGCGTGGGCCTCCGCGCGCGGCGGCACGGGGGGCGACTTTTTGCGCGGCGCGCTCTGGGGGCTGTTGCCCTGCGGCATGATCTATAGCGCGCTGGGTCTCGCGGTTCTCGCGGCGGGGGCGCTTGACGGTGCGTTGGTCATGGCCGCCTTCGGCGCATCCACCTTGCCGGTACTACTGGCGCTTGGCATGCTGTCGCAAAACGCCGTACGTCGGCTGCAGACCACAGCGATGCGGCGAGCTTTGGGCATCGGCTTGCTGGCGCTGGTGGCGTGGAATCTCTATCTGTTACCGGACCGCTTGCGGGGCGTGCGTTTCTCGTTTTTTTGCTAGGGAAACGCTGAACAAGTCTGCGCGATACGTCGCGCGTCGGATTGGGATGAGCTGGGAGTCGAAAATTTGGAGCCATAGCGGGGCTACGGCGAGAAATTTTTGGCTCGCAGATCGCCCAAGCCCATTGATGCGACGTGCGCGTGAGACTTGTTCAGCGTTTCCCTAGGGGCGACGTCAAAGCGCGACCGTCAACGCACCGGCGGCGAACAGCACAAACGACACGCCCGCGACGATCACCGCGCGATGCGCCAGCCGCCAGTCGTGCTCCACCCGAAAGCTGTCCACCTCGCGGCTGGCCTTTGACAGCAGAACCAGTGCCAGCACAGAGAATGTGACGGCGAGCAGTGCCAAGCCGCCCACGGTCAAGCGAATTTCCGTCATCGCGTGGGCATCCCGCAAGCTATGCGTTGCGCCCACAAAAGCCATCACGCCGAGCAGCGCAGCGGATGCGAGCACGCTCGCCACCATGATCGTGTTACGCAGGCTTTGCACCAGCAGAATGTCGCGCGAATGCGGGGTAATCATTCAACGGCCTCCGAGCGGCGCATCCACAATCGTGCCAGCACCATGCCCACGGCCATCGCAGCGACAAACCAGAGCACATCCTTGCTGCCCGGCAGGAGCGAAGCGATCGCCGGACCGGGACAGTAGCCGGAGAGCCCCCAGCCGACGCCAAACAGCGCAGCACCAAGCAGCAGACGGCTGTCGATGTCGCGCCGCACCGGTAACGAAATGGGGGCGCCCAGCCACGTGGTCTCGCGTGTTCGCACGCGTTCAAACGTTAGCAATGCGACGACCAGCGCGCCGCCCATGACGAACGCCAGGCTCGGGTCCCAGCGCCCCGTTGCGATGCCGCCCACATCCAGGAAGCCTTGCACTTTGCGCGGATCGAGCATGCCGCCGAGTGCGAGGCCCGCTGCAAAGATTACACCCGACACGCCAGCGATGAGCGCGGCGCGCAACGCATTCGCGGTGCTGGCCGTACTCACTGCGCACCTCCGCTCACGGCGCGGACGATGGCCACCGTAGCCGCGCCGGTGGCCATGAAGGTCAGCGTGGCCACGAGCGAACGTAGCGAACGTCGCCCGAGGCCGCACACGCCGTGCCCGCTGGTGCAACCACCGGCCAGCACGGTGCCAAAGCCCACCAGCAACCCGGCAACCACCAGCGTTGGCGTGGCGGCGACCGTGACGGTGGGAAGTTTGAATTCGCGCACGAACCAGGCGCCGCCAGCAACCAACCCGCCGAGAAATGCAATGCGCCAGAGGCTGTGGCGCGGATCGTTGATGGCGGCTGCCAGGATGCCACTGACGCCGGCGACGCGACCCAGCCCCATGATCAAGAGCCAAACGGCTGCGCCGATCAACAAGCCGCCCAGAAAAGAAAGCAGGTAAGGATGCATAATCAAATCGATGCCCGTGTTGGGCTGCAACAACGCCCCGGCATCATATCGAACCCGACTGACGTGAACGGGCCGCGCTCCGCGCCGCACACCGTTGGCGAATTGAATCCCGCGTAACCCATGCAACCCATCCAGCTTTTTGATCCCGAGTCTTGCACCTACACCTACCTGCTGGTCTGCCCGCATAGCGGCGAAGCGGTGCTGATTGACCCGGTGGATCACCAGCTTGAACGTGACCTGGTCGCGTTGAGTGAACAGAACGCGCGACTGGTCTGGGTGATCGAAACGCACGCGCACGCCGATCACATCACGTCGGCGGGCATGCTCGTGGAGCACACCGGCGCACACGCCGCGGTGCCCGCCGGGTGCGGCATTCGATCCGCCGCCCGGCAGTTGCAGGAAGGCGACGTGATCAAGTTCGGCCAGGAGAGCGTCACCGCGCTGCACACGCCGGGCCATACCGCTGGCAGCATGTCCTACCACTGGCGCGATCACGTGTTCACTGGCGACACTTTGCTCATCGATGGCTGCGGACGCACCGATTTTCAGTCCGGCTCGGCCGACGATCTCTACACCAGCATCACCGAAAAATTGTTCACGCTACCGCCAGACACCACCGTCTGGCCGGGGCATGACTACAAAGGTCGAACCTCGAGCAGCATCGGTCATGAGTTGACGCACAACAGCCGGCTGGCACGCCGCAGTCGCGCTGACTTCATCGCGCTGATGAACGAACTGAATTTGCCCAGGCCACGCCTTATTGATGTGGCGGTGCCAGCCAATCTCGCGCTCGGATTGCAACACCACGCGGGCGCCGACGACAGCGACGCGCCGCGCGCGGCGGCGGGCTACGCCGGCGATGTGACGCCGGAGCTCGCGTATCGCTGGTGGAAATCCGGGCAAGCCGCGCTGGTGGACATTCGCACCGATGCCGAGCGCGAATGGGTTGGCTTCGTCCCTGGGGCCGTGGCGCTGGCGTGGAAGCAGTGGCCTGGCATGGCGATGAACGCGACGTTTGATGACGACGTGCGCGCCGTCGCACCGGGCAAGCCGCTGTTGATGCTCTGCCGCTCCGGCGTGCGCTCGGTGGCGGCCGCCAAACGCGCGACCGAGCTGGGCCTCACGGCGTACAACATTCTGGAAGGTTTCGAGGGGGACCCGAATGGTGAGGCGCACCGCGGCAAGCGCGGCGGCTGGAAGCACCGCGGTCTGCCGTGGCGACAGAATTGACCGGCGAGGGCTCAGCGCGCGAGCGGCAGCAAAAAGATCACGACGTTCGTCAGCCAGGCGAGCGCCCACACGCGTGAGCGCCATTTCTGGCGGCCGCTGACGTAGAGCCACACATACACGCTTCGCAGGGCGATAAACAGCACCGCCAGCGCATTCGGCAGCCAGCCAGTCACACCAAGCAGGTGACTCACAATCACCGCCGCCGCGAAGAACGGGAATGCCTCCCAGCTGTTCTCCTGCGCCGCGTGCGCCCACTTGGCGAAGTCGTCCTGGCGGGCGATCCACTCGCGCGGATTGCGGTTGTCGTAGCCGCCGTCACGGTGCGACACGCCAAACCCGCGCCACTTGGACAAACCGGCGCACACCAACGGCAGCACTGCGGCGAGCAAAATGCAGAACAGGGCAGGGGTCATCACTTGTCCTTCAATGATGGGCGCCGATTGGCTTTTCTGTCGCAACGACCGCGATACGGCGGGGAAAGCCCGTTTTCAGCGCAAGTCGACTTCGTCAATTTTGCAGCGCAAACGACCAACGGCTGGCCGCTGCCGCGAAAAAGCCAATGCCGCTGCCAACGCAACCCGCTACGCAAGCGCCAGCGCCGCAATCCCCGCCTTCGCGATCTGCACATCCTCACTGGACTTCACGCCCGAGACGCCCACTGCGCCCACGATCACGCCGTCCACCACGATGGGCACGCCACCTTCGAGCGGTGTCACCGGGTCCACGCCCAGGAACGAAACGCGTCCCTCGTTCACCATCTTCTCGTACACCGCCGATTCGCGGCGGCCAATCGCGGCGGTCACTGCCTTCTGCGGCCCGATCCACGCCGACACCGGCGCCGCCCCATCGAGGCGCTGCAACCACAGCAAATGACCACCGTCGTCGACGACGGAAATCGTCACCGCCCAGCCGTTTTTCACGGCTTCCGCTTCCGCCCCGGCGGCGATTTTTTTTACGTCATCGAGGGTGAGCATCGGTTTGCTTTTCATACGGTGATTCCTTTTTGTTTCATCAGCGCGACGTACTTCAGCCGCAACTGCTCGGGTGATTCCACATACGCCGGATTCACGGGAATGCAATCCACGGGGCACACCTCGCGACACTGCGGCGTGTCGAAATGGCCCACGCACTCGGTGCATTTGGCCGGGTCGATTTCGTAGATTTCCGCACCCAGCGAAATCGCGTCGTTCGGGCACTCTGGCTCGCACACGTCGCAATTGATGCAGTCATCGGTAATCAGCAGCGCCATGAAACGATTCTATGGGACGCAGCGTTCGCCCTTCGCGCAGTGTGCCTACAAGCTAAACGCCCACGAAAACTTGGCAAACACTTCGCTGGTGACGCGATCAGGCTGGCCGCTGGCTTGCGTACGGCTGTGCGTGATGCCGAGGTTGAACTCGCGGCCGAGTCCGCGCTTGTGGCTGAATACCAGCGACAGCGCGCTGCTTTGCGTGCGTGGCTGAACGGCGGTGGTGTACATCGCGGCGTTGCGCAGCGAGCGGGTGTGCTGTGCGATCAGCCGCAGCGTGTCCTGCGCCGTGATGTAGCCAATGCCGACCAGTTGCAGCGCGCGCTCCTGCAGGCGCCAGCGCTGGGTGTTGACGTCGTTGAGCCGGAACTCGTTCCACTTCCATTCGAGTTCGGCGCGCGGGTGCGGGCGGGTGTTGAGCACCAGCGAGGCCGACGCCAGACGGGCGGGCTGATCCACGGCGACGTCCACGCCGCGCCCGACTTCGGCCTCGATGTAGGCGTAGGCCAACCGTTCGCCGGGGTTGCCTTCGGCGCGTGCGTAGAGCGTTGGCGTGTGGTGCCATTGCCCGGCCGCGTCAACGCGGGCGTAATTCACCCAGCGCGGTTGCAGCATCCATTCCGAGTTGCGCGCGCCGTTCGCGAACAGGGCGGGTGTGACCCAGCGGCCGGCGCTGGCACCATTCCAGGCGTGTATTTCGCCCGCGAACAGGCCGGGGCACACGTTGTCGAAAAACGCGTCGTATTTGATGCAGTGCCAGAGCTCGGTCTTCAGCGACTGGTAACCGGTTTGCGTGATCAGCGCGTTGTCACTGCGGAACCCCGGCGAAATGGATGACGCGGCAAGCCAGAGGTGCCGCACGCCGTCATCGTACAGGCCATCAACATACGCGGCATGGCCGGATGACTTGGCGCGCAGCACGCGGTCGTCGGTTTCGCTGCCCACAAATTGCGCGCGCAGTCGTGACTCGTTGCCGGGCTTGAACAGAGCGTCCACCGACGCGGTGCGATTGCTGCTGCCGTCTTCGTAGCTGCGATCCGAGAGCAGCGCGCCGACGCTGCCGCTGCCGTCCCACGCAGCGTACGGTGCGCGCACGCGGGCAATCGTCGCCTGCGACGCACCCTGATCGCGCGCGTCGGAGTAGTAGGTGCTGGGCAGGATCACCCAGCCGCCGCCGCGGTCACGCACGGTGAGCACCGTCGCGTCAAGTTTTTCGCTGCGATACGTTGCGCGCGCACCCCACAACGGGTCGGTGATGGAGCGGGTGTAGATCAGGCCTAGCGGTGTGGAGTACAGATCGGTGCCTTCCAGAAAAAACGGGCGCTTCTCCGCCAAAGAGAGCGCGAAGCGGGTGTTGCCTTTGAGCTGAGGGGCGTCGAGTTCGAGCTGGGAAAAATCGGGCCGGAACGTGGCATCGAGCACCCATTCCGAACTTGGCCGCCACTTGATGTCGGCGCCAGCGGAGAACTTGTGCTCGCGCTCCGACGGCCCGCCTTCGCGTGTCCGGCTGCTGTTTGCAGCGACGTACGGCACCAGCGTCAGGCCGGACGTACGCGGCAGGTCGGCCAGCCCGGTCAACTCTTCGGCGACGCAGAGGAAGCAGCTCGGGTCGCGCCCGAGCGGCACGTTGGTCGTGCGAATGCGCGTGTCGCGCGGCTGGTTGCGAAACACGATGAAACTGAGCTTTTCCGGTGCCGGGTGCGGCAGGCGGAGTGACGCCCAGGGGATGCGGAACTCGGCGCTCCAGCCGTCGGGCAGCGACGCCGGCACGGCCTCAAAGTCGAAGTCAGGTGAAAAGTCTTCCTCGCCGTTGTCCTCATTCCACACGCCATCGGCCAGCACGCCGCGCGGATTGACGCGAAAGAATTGCGCAAATTTGCGGGCGCCGGTCGGATCAATCCAGACGATGAAGTTGTCCTGGTTGCCGAACACCTTGTCGCGACGAACGAACGGCGCATGAATGCTGGCCGGTGCAGCGTCGAAACCACGTACTCCGACGTAAAGCGCGTCGTGATCGAACAGCATGCGCACTTCGGTGCGGTCACGTGCGGGCTGCTTCTCGCGCGGCATGTTTTCGATGAAATTTGACGAGACCGGCGCGCGCTGCCAATCGGCTTCGTCCAGCCGACCGTCGAGCGAGATCCTGTCGGTGAGTGCGATGGCTTGCAGGGCGAATGCCGGCGGCGGCGGGATCAAACAGGCGCTGAGCGCAACCGTGGCTGACGCCAAACGGAAATGAGATGCGTCGCGCCGCAGGGCGCGCAGGTGAGAACAGAAATTCATACAGACTCGGGAGTTGCCAGCGGTGTGACGCTGGGCTGCAATGGGTTCGCGCCCAACGGATCGCAAGGCGCAAAGGCTAGAGTCAGAGGCAACCTCGCGCGAGGCTTCCGCGACGAACAGCGGATCGGCTGGCGCGAATGGGCGGCACTGACTGTGCGTCACTGATGGCGTGACGCGGGGCCGTTTAGTAAATGAACACCATGGGAATCCTCCCGTCAAAGCGTTGGACTGGCCGCGCCTCGCTGAAGAAAATGAGGGGCGCAGCGGCCTAGTGTAGCTGCCTGAGTAAGCGCTTCGGCGCGCTCAGTAACCGCGTCAGCTGCCGTCGGCCTTGCGCTCGGCGACCTTGCGCACCAGCGCTTCGCCAACCGCCGGGTGCACAAAGCGGCTGAAATCGCCGCCGAAGTACGCCACCTCGCGCACGATGGTTGCCGAGATGAACATGTACTTTTCCGACGGTGTGAGGAAAACGACCTCGACGCTGGGGTCCATGCCGCGATTCATCCCGGCCATCTGGAATTCGTACTCAAAGTCGCTCACGGCGCGCAGGCCGCGCATGATGATGCTGGCGTTCTGCTCGCGCACGAAATCGAGCAACAGGCAGGAAAAGCGATCAACGCGAACGTTCGGCAGGTCTTTGGTGACCTCGCGCGCCATCGCCACCCGCTCGTCGGCTGTGAACCACGGCCCCTTGCGGCGGGAGTCGGCCACGCCGACGACCACCTCGCCAAACAGGCGCGAGGCGCGACGGATCAAGTCCTCGTGGCCACGCGTGAGCGGGTCAAACGTACCGGGGTAAACACAGCGCAACATCGAACGACTCCTTAACCGGCGCTTCGGGGAGCACCGTCGGGCACCCCATCAGCGGGGGTGAAAAGATGATAGTGCACCATGCCTGCGCGAGCCTGACGCGTGCGTTGCAGCCCCGGCAGCACGTCTAGGGCGCGCGACGACTCGCAGTAAATCAGTGCTTCTGGCGCGGCCGCGCGCAGCACCAGCGGCACCAGGCGCGCCCACCAGTCTTCGGCGAACGGCGGATCGAGAAAGATCACGTCGAATCGCTCCGGCGTGCTGGCCAGGTACGAGAACGCATCGCTTTGCACCAGCTTGAGATTGGGTAGGTCAAGCAGACGCTGGTTGTGTGCGATGCCCTGCGCGGCGATGCGCGCGGATTCCACCGCGACCACACGCGAGGCGTTGCGTGACGCCGCCTCGAACGCCAGCGCGCCGGAGCCGGAAAACACATCAAGACAGGCGCGGCCGGTCAAATCCTGACCGAGCCAGTTGAACAGCGTTTCGCGCACCCGGTCTGGCGTGGGCCGAAAGCCCGGCACGCCCTGCATATCGGCGAAGCGCACCACGCGTCGCTTGTGTGTGCCGCCGATGATGCGCACCTGATTCTTGTAGTTCATGGCCGAACAATATCGGACATCCCGACCTCGGCACATCGTAGCCCGGTCGGCGGCATACGGCTTTTTGGCCAGAGCGACCAGCCAGCGGTCATCACAGCTACGTTCTCCTATTAGTCGACTTTATTGAAAAACAGGCCCAAAGCGCCGCCCATCGGTCGATGAGCAGAAAAAGGTGTACCGGCCACCACGTTCCGGACGCCGCGCCCTGGCCGGCAAAATCCGGCGTACTCCGCGCCCATAAAATCATCGCATTACCGATGACTGGATCGAGAGTGCGCCGCATGTGGGGCCTGTTCAAAAAGAAACCGGCGACTGACGCCCCGGCAACACCACCGACCGCGCCATCCACCGCGACGCCCGATCCTGCCGTGGCGGCGCCCGTCGCTACGGCGCCCGTTCCCGAAAAGAAAGGCTGGCTCGACAAGCTCAAGTCCGGCCTCAGCGCGACGCGCAACAAACTCGGGCTCAACGTGCTCTTCGCGGGCAAGCTCGACGACGACACGCTCGAGCAGCTTGAAGCGCAGCTCCTGATGGCCGATTGCGGCATGGCGGCGACGCAGCACTTGCTCAACGATTTGCGACAGCGCTGGAAGCAGGCGGGCGGCCAGGGCGACCCGCGCGCCATGCTGGTCGACGCGCTCACCGACTTGCTCAAACCCCTGGAGCAACCGTTTGCCGTTGCCGATGAGCATCCCTTCGTGATCATGATCGCCGGGGTGAACGGTGCCGGCAAAACCACCAGCATCGGCAAGCTGGCCAAGCATTTGCAGGGCATAGGCGCCAGCGTGCTGCTTGCCGCCGGCGACACCTTCCGCGCGGCGGCGCGCGAGCAGCTTGCGATCTGGGGCGAACGCAACGGCGTCACGGTGATCCAGCAAGCGGGCGGCGACCCGGCGGCGGTGATGTTCGACGCGGTTACCGCAGGCAAGGCCCGCGGCACACACGTGGTGATGTGCGACACGGCGGGCCGCCTGCCCACACAGTTGCACCTGATGGACGAACTCAAGAAGGCCAAACGCGTGATCGGCAAGGCGATGGCCAGCGCACCGCACGAAGTCTTGCTGGTGCTCGACGGCACCACGGGCCAGAACGCGCTGGCTCAGGTCAAGGCGTTTGACGATGCGCTTGGGCTCACCGGATTGATCATGACCAAACTCGACGGCAGCGCCAAAGGCGGCGTGATCTGTGCCATCGCCAAGGAGCGACCGATTGCCCTGCGCTTCATCGGCGTCGGCGAAGGCATTGATGACCTGCAACCCTTTGTTGCACGTGAGTTCGCCGAGGCGCTGGTGTGATCCCCAACCTGCCGCTTGACGAGCTCGCGCGCCGCTACAACAACGGCGCGGCCGTGCCAGACTGGCAGGACACCCTGTTGCCGCGCTGGCAACGCGGGAGCGACAGGGTGCGTCGCGAGGCCGGTGGCGCGCGCGACGTGGCTTACGGTCCGCTCCCGCGCAATCGCTTCGACGTGTTCACGCCACCTGGTGCGTCGCCGCCGGGCGGCTGGCCCACGCTGTGTTTCATTCACGGCGGTTACTGGCAGCGGCTCTATAAGGACGACTGGAGTGTGATCGCGCAGCCGTTCGTCGCCAACGGCATGGCCGCAGTGATTGTGGGTTACACACTGTGTCCGCAGACGACGATTCGCGGGATCGCGGCGGAAATTGAAACCGCAGTGGCACACGCGTGGCAGCACGCGCCGGCACTCGGCATCGCACGCGAGCGCGTCGCGCTGGTCGGCCACTCGGCGGGGGGGCACCTCACGGCGTGGTGCCTCACGACGGACTGGACCGCACGTGGTTTGCCAGCCACGCCATTCGTCGCTGCCACGGCCATCAGTGGACTGTTCGACCTTGAACCCCTGGTGCCGATTTATCTCAACGAAGCGCTACAGCTGGGCAACGACGAAGCGCTGGCCATGAGCCCGGCTTACCGCGAGCGCCGCGTTGACTGCGACCTCACCGCTGCGGTGGGCGGCGCCGAGCTGGACGAATTTCTGCGGCAGAACGCACTGATTGGCCAGGCTTGGGCCGGCGTGCGTGAGTGGACGCTGCCCGGCCTCAATCACTTCAGCATCATAGACCAGCTCACGCGTGAAGACACCGAGCTGTTCGCGCACGTGGCGAAGGCACTCCGATAGCGCGATTTGCGAACGGGATGCGGCTAGCGCGCGCTGCGAATCGCCTCGATCCGCGCGTCACGAACTTCGCTGGCGATTCGCTCCGGCTTTCCCGCCGCCGCCAGGCGCGCGGCGATGGCGCCAGCATCCACGGATTGCATCGCCGCGAGGGCAGTCATCGCATCGACACGCGCTGTGAACGGTTCGCCCGCGCTCTCCGGCAAGCCGACAGCGCGGCGCGATGACTTGTCGGCCTCGCACGCGTCGAGCATGTGCACGAAGCGCTCGGGCCGCCGGATTGCGTCGCAACGCATGAGGACGTCATGCACCGTCGCGGGTCGCATGTCCTTGAGTTTGCCCAAATTGCCGTGCTCCGCCGCCACGGCGCGCGCCAGCTCGGCGACGTCGCGCTGCACGCGCCAGCGCGCGCTGAGGGCATGTACGAGTTTCGCGCTGCGCGCCTCATGCGCGTGGTGCGCGGGCAGGATGTCGTCGGGCGTTTCCCCCTTGCCGAGATCGTGCGTGAGCGCCGCGTACCGCGTGGCAAGCGGCCACTTGCGGTTGGCGGCGTAGTCGATCACCTGCATGATGTGGATGCCGGTGTCGACCTCGGGGTGATACACCGCTTTTTGCGGCACGCCCCACAGCCGGTCGAGTTCCGGTGCCAGCACGGCGAGCGCGCCGCAGCCGCGCAGCACGTCGAACATGCGCGACGGCTGTGCTTCCATCAGACCTCGCGACACTTCCTGCCAGACGCGCTCAGCAACCAGCTCGCCGATCTCACCGTCGTCGACGAGCTGACGACAGAGCGCCATCGTCTCCGGTGCCACCTGGAAATCGGTGAATCGCGCGGCGAAACGCGCCAGGCGGAGCACGCGCAGCGGGTCTTCCGCGAACGCCTCGCTGACGTGCCGCAGCGTCTTCGCAGCAATGTCGCGCGCGCCGCCGTGCGGGTCAACCAGCGTCCCGTGCTCGTCCATCGCCATGGCGTTGATGGTCAGGTCACGGCGCAGCAGATCGTCTGCCAGCGTGACGTCGGGCGTGGTGTGAAACGCAAAGCCGGTGTAACCGCGCCCGCTCTTGCGCTCGGTGCGGGCGAGGGCGTATTCCTCCTTGGTCCGCGGATGCAGAAACACCGGGAAGTCCTTGCCCACCGGCTGGAAGCCAGCGGCGAGCATCTGCTCCGGCGTGGCGCCAACGACGACGTAGTCGCGGTCCGATGCCGGGAGGCCGAGCAGTTGATCGCGCACGCTGCCACCGACGAGGTAGGTCTTCAGGATGCTTTGCATCCTGCCATTATCGACGCTGGGCCCGTCGGCGCGCGGGCAGAATACGTGAATGCCCCATCCACCCCTCACTGCCCGCCCGGCGCCGGACTATCTCCGTCTTGCCGAGGCGCTGGGCGCGGTCGTTGCTGCCGAGGCGACCGTGTCCGGCGGCTACACCGCAGCGACGCGACTCCGGCTCACACTCTGCGACGGCCGCACGCTGTTCGCGAAAATCGCGACGAGCGATGAAACCGAAGGCTGGTTGCAGCAGGAGTGGCGCGTGTACCAGCATCTGCGCGGTGCGTTCATGCCCCAGGCGCTGGCCTTTGTGCCCATGGAAGACGGCTTCCACGCACTGCTAGTGGAAGACCTGTCGCGCTGCGCGTGGCCACCGCCGTGGTCAGATGGGCGAGTGCAGCAGGTATTGTTGACGCTCGACGCGGTGCATGCGAGCCGCTTTTCGCCGGATGTGCCGCGCTTGCGTGATGACACAACACTCACCCACGCATGGGAACACATCGCGCGCGCCGCGGCACACTGGGATGAGCAGTGCTGGGCGCCGCAAAGCTGGTTCACGCGCAACGCCGCTCAGGTTGCAACACTTGATGCGGTCGCAGCGCTTGATGGCGATGCACTGCTGCACGCCGATGTGCGCAGTGACAATCTGTGCTTTCGTGGCGATCAGTGCGTGCTGTTCGACTGGAGCAGTGCGTGTCGCGGCAACCCGCGCGCGGACCTCGCGGCATGGATGCCGAGCCTGATCGCCGAAGGTGGCCGACTGCCAGAGGACATCATCGCTGCCTGCCTGCCGCAGATCGTCGTGCTTGCCGGGTATTTTCTGCGGCAGGCAGTACAGCCCGCACCGGCGCACGCACCGACGCTGCGTGACTTTCAACGCCAGCAGGGCCTGACGCTGTTGCCCTGGGTTGAGCGCTGGCTCGACCAACGTCAGGCGAACAGATAGGGCTCGATGTTCGCCATTGCACGTTCAACAAACTCGTCCTTCTCCCCGACCGGCGCCACGTAGTGGATCGCCGCTCGGGCCGCTTCGATGCCCTCGCAGCGCGCGATGATCCATGCCGCCAGATAGCTTGATGCGAGGCAACCACCGGCGGTGGCGACGTTGCCTTGCGCGAAGAAGGGCTGGTTGAGCACGTCAACCCCGGATTCGATGACCCAGGGCTTGGTGGTGAGATCGGTGCATGCCGGCACCGCGCCGAGCAGCCCGAGCTTCGCCAGCAACAGCGTGCCCGAGCATTGCGCAGCGATCAACTGCCGTGCCGGGTCAAGCTGGATGCGGGCCATCAGCACCGCGTCGGCGGCGATGTCGCGCGTCTTGACGCCGCTGCCGACGATTACGGCGTCAGCGTGCACTGCGTCCTCGAGCGACATCTGGGCGTGAACCGTCACACCGTTCATCGATGTGACCGTGGGTGACGGACACGCGAGGCGCACCGTCCAGCCCGCACGCTTGACACGGTTGAGGATGCCGAGCGCAATCAGTGAATCCAGCTCATTGAAGCCGTCGAAAGTGAGGATGGCGATATTCATGCAGTGATTGTGCTGCGGCGGATGGTCGGGCGCTACCGCTCAGGCAAAAACGGCATGATCGGTCAGCAGGAGGGACCGATCTTGATGTCCGAAAATGGCGCATCCGGGCGGCGCGCGGTCGCTACACTGCCGCCATGCAGTTCGCCCACCTCACCGCGCAGGCCTGTTATCAGGCGATGAAGTCGCATGACACCCGCTTTGATGGCCGCTTCTTTGTCGGCGTCTCGTCAACCGGCGTGTACTGCCGGCCGATCTGCCGGGTGCGATTGCCGCAGCAGAAAAACTGCACGTTTCATCCGAGCGCCGCAGCGGCCGAAGCGGCAGGCTTTCGGCCGTGCCTGAAGTGCCGGCCGGAGCTCGCACCCGGCTTCGCCGCGACCGAGGCGAGCGCAAAGCTGGCGCGCAGCGCGGCGCGAATGATTGAGGACGGTGTCGCCAACGACGTCGATCTTGCGCAGGTCGCGCGGCGCGTCGGCGTCACGGATCGCCACTTGCGCCGCATCTTTGCCGATGAGTTCGGCGTGTCGCCAGTGCAATATGCGCAGACGCATCGCCTGCTGCTGGCCAAGCGGTTGCTGACTGACACCGCATTGCCCGTCACCGACGTGGCATATGCAAGCGGCTTTACCAGTGTGCGCCGCATGAATACGCTGTTCGCCGAACGTTACGGCTTCAGCCCGACACGACTGCGCAAGGAAGGACGCGATGAAGAGACTACTGCGTCTGCCGCGCTGACGTTTATGCTGCCGTATCGGCCGCCCTATGACTGGCCGCGCCTGCTGGCTTTCCTTGCGATGCGGGCTGTTCCTGGCGTTGAGTCGGTGGATGGGGAGGTGTATCGCCGCATCGTGCGCGTGGCGCCTGCGCATCCGCTCGCTAGCGACTCAGCGCCGACGACTGGCTGGCTTGAAGTGAGTCATCTGCCACGCCGCGACGCGCTGCAGCTGCGCTTTTCGGCGGCGCTGGCAAAGGCGTCGCAGCGGGTGCTCTCACGCACCAAGCAGGTGTTTGACGTCGCGGCGGACCCGGCCGAGATCGTCTCTGCGCTGGGCCCGCTCAGCGACGGCGCACCGGGCCTCCGGCTGCCGGGTGCATTTGACGGTTTTGAGCTCGCCATGCGTGCCGTGCTCGGCCAGCAGGTGACGGTGAAGGCAGCGCGAACGCTGGCCACGCGCTTTGTCGACGCTTTTGGAGAGGCGGTGACGAGCCCTTTCGCCGCACTGACCCGGGCGTTCCCGCAACCGTCACGGGTGGCGGTCCTTACGCGCGATGACATCGGTCGCCTGGGCATCGTCGGGGCCCGTGCGGACGCAATGATCGCCATCGCCCGCGCCATGAACGAAGACCAGCTGACGCTCGCCGGCGGCGCCGATCCGGCGAAGACCATCGCGGCACTGTGTGCGATCAAGGGTATTGGGCCGTGGACCGCACACTACATCGCGATGCGGGCGCTGGCCTGGCCCGACGCGTGGCCACCGCAGGACGTAGCGTTGCTCAACGCGATGAACTTGCCCAACACGGTGAAGGGACAGCGCCAAGCCGACGCGATCGCCGAGGCGTGGCGCCCGTGGCGCAGCTACGCAGTCCTGCACACCTGGCGGCGACTCGAGAAACCCGTCGCCGGCACCGAAAACGAAAGCAAAACATGACGACTTACTACGCACGCCATCAAGCGCCGGTCGGCGACATTCTTTTTGTTTCCGATGGCATCGCCCTGTCACACCTGCAGATGACGGCCGGGAAGTACGTGCCGGATGTCGGCAACGATTGGGTGCGCGACGAAGCGCTGCCCGTGTTTGACCTGGCCCGCCGCGAACTGGACGCCTACTTCGCCGGCAAGCTGCGCGCCTTCAGCGTGCCGCTTGCGCCGAAGGGCACCGACTTCCAGAAGCGCGTGTGGACGGCGCTCACCAAAGTCCCGTTCGGCGAAACACGCACCTATGGTCAGCAGGCGGCCATGATCGGGCAACCTGCGGCGGTCCGCGCGGTGGGGGCGGCGAACGGAAAAAACCCGATTGCCATCATCGTGCCTTGCCACCGGGTGATCGGCGCCAATGGCACCTTGACCGGTTACGCGGGCGGCTTGCACAACAAGGCGCTGTTGCTCAAGCTGGAAGGCATTCTGTGACCCGCAGCGACGTGATGGACTTTCTGCTGCTGTCGGCCATCTGGGGCGCGTCGTTCCTGCTCTTGCGCGTCGCGACACCCGAGTTCGGGCCGCTGGCACTGATTGGGCTGCGCTCGGGGCTGGCCGCGCTGTGCTTGTTGCCGCTGCTGTGGCTGCGCGAGGGGCGCGACGGCTGGGCCAACGTCGCCGCGCACGCAGGCCCGATGGCTGTGCTTGGCGTGACCAATGCGCTGCTGCCGTTCACCTTGCTGGCGTACGCCACGCTGTCGCTCAGCGCCGGTTTCACCGCCCTGATCAACGCATCCACCCCATTGTGGGCGGCCATTGTCGGGTTGGTCTGGCTGCGCGCGGGTTTGTCTGCAGCGCAATGGTTGGGGCTCGCGTTGGGCGTGGTCGGTATGGTCATTCTGACTTGGGGCAAAGTCGATTTCAGGCCCGGTGGCTCGGGCTTGGCCGTCGTCGCCGGCTTGGTCGCGACGCTGGCGTACGGCTTTTCCACTCACTTCGCCAAGCGCAAAGTGACCGCCGTATCACCGCTGGGCGTGGCTGCAGGCAGCCAGACGACCGGCGCCTTGATGCTGCTGCCGTTCGTGCTGACGTACTGGCCCGCAACGACGCCGTCGGCGACGGCGTGGATCGCTGCCGTCCTGCTGGCCGTACTGGCTACCGCCTTCGCCCTGATCATCTACTTCCGCCTGATCGCGCGGCTGGGCGGGCAAAAAGCCGCCACTGTGACCTTTCTGATCCCCGTGTTTGCCATTGCCTGGGGCGCCGTATTCCTCGGCGAGGGCGTCACCGGCCTCATGCTCGCGGGTGGCGCGGTGGTGCTCGCAGGAACGGGGCTGACCCTCGGGTGGTCAGGTTCTGCGGCACTGAGGCCCGGAAAGTTTCGGCAAAGCCCGTGAAAAGCTATAATTCAAGGCTTTTTCGCAATTTCATGCGTCGTGGCGGTACGCCCGGCTGCCCGGTTTTTCCGTTGGCAGCGGGCTGGCGTCACAGAAATCGCCCCAACTACTATGAAACGTACTTTCCAGCCTTCCGTCATCCGCCGCAAGCGTAACCACGGCTTCCGCGCCCGCATGAAGACCAAGGGTGGCCGTGGCGTGATCAGCGCCCGCCGCGCCAAAGGTCGCGCCGTTCTGTCGGCCTGAGCCGGCGCGTTGTGGCGCGTCCTGCGCTGCTTCCGGTTGTCGCATTGCTGTGCCCGCGGGAGCGACATTTCCGCGCGCCGCCCGACTGCTCGAGTCGGATGATTTCGTTCGCGCGCTGAAAACGCGCGCCCAGCGCGGTCGCCTGCTCTGGGTGTACCGCCGGAGCGCCGAGCCGCCCGCCGCCTGTGTAGACGAACCCGCCCGCGGTGTCTCCTCCTTGGTCATGCGTCCTCAGCTTGGTTTGATGATCGGCAAAAAGTTTGCTCGCACGGCGGTGCTGCGCAATGCCATCAAACGCCGACTTCGCGAACAGTTTCGTGTGCGACAGGCCGAGTTACCCCCAGTGCAATATGTGGTGCGGTTGAATGCGCCGGTTTCGACCAAAGATGTCAACCTCGTGCTTGGCGAGTGGGCGGAGGCTCTTGAACGTGACATCCGGCGTGACTATCAGCGCGGCGTGCAGCCCGTTCGCGGCGGCACCACCGTTGCAGCGGGGCCGACGGCCTCCGGTGCAACGCGAGGCGCAGCGTGAGCGCTGAGCACCCGTCCAGCCGCGATGGCGTCGCGCCGTCAACCGCGCCCAGCGTTCTCGGTCACGCCGCGCTCGGGCTGATCAAGGCGTACCAATACGGCATTCGCCCGATGCTCGGACCACGTTGCCGTTTTTTCCCGAGCTGTTCGGAGTACACCGCCGAGGCGATTCGCACGCATGGCGTGCTGCGTGGCACTGCGCTGGGGGCCCGGCGACTCGGCAAGTGTCATCCCTGGCATCCCGGTGGCTATGACCCGGTGCCTGACGTGGCGCACCGCTCCGGTACAGACGCCCCCCTTTCTCCCAACCCTTAACTGAAAGCCCGAGATGGACTTCCAGCGACTCGTTCTGTTCGTCATCTTCGCCATGTCCGGCGTGTTCCTGTTCCAGGCCTGGCAAAAAGAAAACGCACCACCCAAGCCGCCAGCCGCGGTCACGGCAGCAGCCGACAAGAAGGCGGATGTGCCCACCACGACTTCAGCGACGAACGCGGGAACACCGCCCGCGGCCGCAAACGGCAGCGTACCGGCTGCAGGGTCAGCGGCGGCGAGCGCCAGCGCGCCGGTTGCTGCGGCTGCGGGTGGCACGACGGGCGACGTGGTGACGGTCAGCACCGATTTGTTCGATGTCAAGATCAACACACTCGGCGGCGTGATCGAGGAAGTCGCGCTCAAGGAGCACCGCGACGCGGCGGACAAATCAAAGCCCTATCTGGTGTTGCTGAAGTCGGGCAACCGCAAGCACATCGCGCAGTCGGGCCTGCTCGGCACCGGCATGCCGAATCACCTGTCGCTCTACTCCAAGCCGGCCGGCGACCTCACACTCGGCAGCAACAATCAGCTCGAGGTGCGACTCTCCACACCACTCAGCGGCGGAGGCAAGTCGGATCTGATCTACACGTTCAAGCGCGGTAGTTACGTGATCGACGTGACGCACGAGGTTACCAATGGCGGCACGGCGGCCATCTCGCCGACGGCCTATTTCCAGGTGCAGCGTGACAGTGTGTCAACGGGCATCAACAACCCGATGGGTGCCAGTGCCTTCCACGGGCCAGTGCTGTACACGGACGAAAAGAAATATCAAAAGATTGACTTCAAGGACGTTGAAAAGGGCAAACCCGGGATCCCGACGACGCGTCTCACCGACGGCTGGATCGGCATGGTCGAGCACTACTTCGTCGACGTCTGGCTGCCCAAAGCGGGCATGCCGCGTGAGTACTTCGTCAACAAGGTTGAAGGCGATGCCTACACTGCTGGCCTGAAGACGCCCTTCGGCGACATCGCCGCAGGCGCTAGCGCCCGGGTCAGCGTGCCGCTTTTTGCCGGCCCGCAGGAGCAGGATTTGCTCAAGGCGGCCGCGCCGGAACTTGATCGCGTGGTGGACTATGGCGTGTTCGCCTTCATCGCGGCGCCCATGTTCTGGCTGCTGCGCTGGTTCCACGGCCTGGTCGCGAACTGGGGTTGGGCGATCGTGCTGCTGACGGTCCTCATCAAAGCGGTGTTCTATCCGCTCAACGCCGCAGCGGGGCGCAGCATGGGCAAGATGAAGCTGGTCGGCCCGAAAATGAAGGAGCTGCAGACCCGTTACGCAGATGATCGCGTGAAGCTCAATCAGGCCATGATGGAGCTCTACAAGAAAGAAAAAATTAATCCGCTTGGCGGTTGTCTGCCCATCCTGATCCAGATTCCTGTGTTCATTGCCCTCTACTGGGTGCTGAGCGCAGCAGTCGAGTTGCGTCATGCGCCCTGGATCGGCTGGATCAAGGACCTTTCTGCCGCCGATCCGCTTTACATCCTGCCCGTCCTGTATGGCATAACTGCCTTCGCACAATCGAAGATGCAGCCGCCCGCACCGGGCATGGACCCGTTGCAGCAGAAGGTGTTGCAGTACATGCCGGTGGCGTTTGCCGCGATGTTCATCTTCTTCCCGGCGGGCCTGGTGCTCTACTGGACGGTTTCGAACATTCTGCAGATCGCGCAACAATGGCAGATTAACCGCATGTTGGAGAAGGAAAGCGCCGCGGCCACGGCAGCGGCCAAACGCTAACCAGAACGGGCCATTGCCCGTAGGTGCGGGCTCGACCGTGCCTACGCCGACACCACCAAGCGCAGTCACAACCCACACTCAGTGCTTCTGCGCATGACCACACCGGACACCATTGTCGCCATCGCCACGCCACCTGGGCGCGGTGGTGTCGGCATTGTGCGTGTGTCGGGCAAATCGCTCGCTGCGATGATGCATTCACTCACCGGACGGGCACTTGCGCCGCGCTCGGTGCAGCACACCCGTTTTCGCGACGAAACAGGTCAGGTCATCGACGACGGCATCGCGCTCTATTTCACGGCGCCCGCGTCATACACGGGCGAGGACGTGCTCGAGCTGCACGCACACGGTTCGCCGCTCGTTCTGCAATCGCTCGTGCGGCGGTGCATCGAGCTGGGCGCGCGTCATGCGGAACCGGGCGAATTCACCCGTCGCGCCTATCTCAACGGCAAGCTCGACCTCGCGCAGGCCGAGGCCGTAGCAGACGTCATCGACGCCGCCACGGAGAGCGCTGCGCGCGCGGCCGTGCGCTCGCTCACTGGCGAGTTCTCGGCACGCATCGGCACGCTGCAGGACCGCCTGATTCATCTGCGTATGTTCGTCGAGGCAACGCTTGACTTTCCGGAGGAGGAGGTCGAATTCATCGAGGCCGAGCGTGCGCGTGACAAACTTGCTGCCGCCCGCGATGCGCTGGTGCAGGTGCTCGGCGAGGCAGCGCGCGGGCAGCTGTTGCACGACGGCGTCCGCATCGTGCTCGCGGGCGAGCCCAATGTGGGCAAATCCAGCCTGCTCAACGCGCTGGCGGGCGATGACATCGCCATCGTCACTCCCATCGCAGGTACGACTCGCGACACCGTCCGCTCGCAGATCAGCATCAATGGCCTGCCTGCCGAGGTGATCGACACCGCCGGCCTGCGCGACACCAGCGATCCGGTCGAGGCGATGGGCATCGCGCGCACCCGCGCTGCCATCCGCGATGCCGATCTGGCGCTGGTGCTGGTAGAAGGCGATCAGCCGCCGGCGCCGTCACTGCTCGCCGAACTGCCGCGCACGGTGCCACACCTTATCGTGCACAACAAGGTGGACCTTGCAGGCGGTGTCACCCGCCGCGACGACGATGGGCTCTGGGTCTCCGCCAAAACGGGCGACGGCCTCGATCTGCTGGCCGCGGCCATCGCCGACGCCGTTGGCTTCAACTACCGCGAAACGGGTCACTTCATGGCCCGTGAGCGGCACGTCGATGCGCTACGCAAAGCACTCGCGCACATCGAGGCCGCTGCAACACACCTCGACCATGCCGCGCTCGAACTGTTCGCCGAAGAACTGCGCCTCGCGCATGAAGCACTCGGCGCCATCACCGGCGAATTCACGGCCGATGATTTGCTCGGTGAAATCTTCAGCCGGTTTTGCATTGGCAAGTAGTCACCACTGTGGGGGGGGGGGCGCGCGAGCAGTCGCTGCAATGGTGCGCCCCGAGCCAGTTCAACGCCGACGCGGCGCCGCATGTGCGTTTTGTTGTCACGTTGACACCTGGAATGAGAGCGAAACCCAACGTGGGAGCGCCGGCGTGAACGTCCCCAACATATTCCCGCTCGCGGGCTTTCCCCTGGGTGCCACAATGGTGTCCGGGAGAACACGTTCGCGCTTATGGTTATCTCGCGTAACAAGGTTCGTCTAACGGGAGCCGCCGCAGTCGGTGCGGTGCTCGTTGTTGAGACTCTCAACAGCTTCGGATGCTATCGGCACGACGTCGCCACTTCGTTGTTCGAAACCTCAACGTTTGTAGCCATCCCACTTCTGCCTGCGCTCGTCTCCGTAACCCTCAAGAATCCATTGCGCGCGATAGGTGCATGCGCCCTGTTCGCGCCCTGGCTTGTTCTGGCGCACTACAGTGATTGTGTTCGCCCTTATTCCGGCGGTAGTCCATCGATGATCTCTTTCGCAGTTATGTTTTGGGGTACGCCATCGGCCGTCATTGGCGCTCTCGTCACCCCAACGATCATGCGGGGGTTGGGCGTTGACGTCAAATAGCAGCCACCGGAGCATCAATCGTGTCGTCGGGCGGACAGGCGCGAAAACCTGTACGGTCTGCCGACTTCTCCGTTCATCGCTCCACACCCCCCGCGCCGTTCCAATATGCACACTTGTACCACTGATATCCAGGCACTGAGCACCCTCAATAGGCGCTTCATCCACAATTTCGTTACCAACGACGTCGTAGCGCATGACGCGATCCTTCATCCTGGCTTTCGGGCGATCTACAGTGCGGGCAACCATATCGATCGCCGGTCGTACCTGCAGCAGTGGGCGACCGGGTTTGATCCAGACGTCATCACCTACTGGGACATGCGGGACCAACGCATCGACGTTTACGGCGGTGTTGCGCTCGTTGGCGCCACAAATAAGTGGGTTCGCGTGCGGGCTGGCGTGGAGACGCTGGGGATGACTTGCTACACGGATACCTACGTTCGTGCCGGCGATACGTGGCTCTGTATCCTGGCTCAACTAACGCCCGTGGCACTGGACAACTATCCGCCGGACAGCACGATCATCGTCAAGTACCTCCGAGGCGTGCTTCAGCCGATCAGCGAGTGAGGTCTACCTCGCTTTGTCGCCAGACAGGGTTCCAGCGCGTCGTACGTGAGTCACTTGCGGGTATGGAGCGCTGCCCCGCCTGCGCAGAAGATCTCGGAGCGGCGCGCTAAACCACCAGCCGCGTAGCGTCGATGTAGTGCTGACGATAGGCCTCGAAGGGCACGGACTCCGCCGCCTCGATGTCACGTTGCGCGGCGATGGAGGCCGCAGTTTGTGCCTCAAATGCGGCCTGCTGAGCGGGTTCAAGCGCTGAGGCGAGGAACTGCTGCTGCGTTTGCTGCGACTGCGCTCGCACGAAGCGCACGAAGGAGTTGTCGTGCTCGCCACGGATGGTGGTCAGCACGCGCGCAGAGGGCAAGCGGTCGGGATGGGCGAGCGCATCGCGCGCGGCGGCCACGGCTGCGACGTAGGTGTCAGGGCGGGAGTCCGCTCCGGCCCCGCTGCCCAACGCCGCATCCAGCCTTGCGGCAATCGGCGCGCACTGCTCGAGAATGTCCGCGCCCCAGTCCGCGAGTGCGATTTCGCCGGCACCGCGTTCCAGCCGCAGGCCGGGCGCACGCCCCATCGCGGCCGTGCGCTGCTGATTGCGTCCCAGTGCGGCGATTTCCGAGGGGGTGTCGGGCGCGCTGTCTGTCAGCAGGCAGTGCAGCAGAAAGACATCGAGAAAACGCATCGTCTGCGCATTGATACCAACGGGCTCGAAGGGGTCGAGATCCATCAGGCGCACTTCGACATATTCCACGCCGCGTTCGCGCAGCGCATGCAACGGGCGTTCCCCGCGCCGGATGACGCGCTTCGGTCGAATGGTGCCGTAAAACTCGTTTTCGATCTGCAGCAGGGTCGTGGCGAGCTGGTTGTATTCGCCGCCAGGGTTGCGCACGCCAATGGCTTCGTAGGGCGGGTAAGGCCGCGTCATCGCACCGTGTAGCGACGCGGCGTAACCCTCGAGGCTGTTGTAGCTCACGGCGAGCGCCGTCTGTGCGTCGCTCTGATAGCCCAGCCGCCCCATGCGCAGTGTGGTTGCGTGCGGCAGATACAGGCTGCCGCCCGAGCCCAGTGCTTGCAGTGTGTGCTCGCGGCCCTCCACGAACGTGCTGCAGACGGCGGGGGAGGCCCCAAACAACGTCATCAGCAAGAACGCCTGACGACGGAAATTTCGGATCAACGCGAAGTATTCATCGCTCGTCACGCCGGGCAGCGACCAGTTGTAGTGAATGCCCGAGATCGTCTGCATGCGCTTGCCATAGCGAAAGCTCAGGCCCGTGCGGTAGACGCTTTTGGCACGACCGACGTTGGAATTGCCGTATCGGGCGATGGGAATGGTTTCATCGGTGGGCAGGCCGCAGGGCATCGATGACACCCAGAGCATCTCGTCGCCCGCTGCCCGGAGGGTGTGATACACGAAGCGATGAATGTCCCTGAGTTCGTTCAGACAGGCATCAACGTCGCCGTGTGCGCCCGTGATGAGTTCGAGCTGGGACTCACTGAAGTCGGTGGTGATGGAGGGGTGCGTTAGGGCGGAGCCGAGCGCTGCGGGGTGCGGCGTCAGCGCCAGCGCGCCGCCGGGCTGTGCGCGAAGGCTTTCTTTCTCAATGCCGCGGCGCATGCCACGCAGGCGATTCACGGAGAGCGCGCGTGCGCGATCTTGCAAACTGGTCATAACGTCCCCGATAGTGCGGCTGCCGCCAACGTCCGCAACAACCGGCGGCGCAACGAACGGTAACACGCCGTCGTATCCAGTTGGCGACGGTGCGAAAAAACTCAATGGGGTAGCGGAGGCGGACAACGCGCGGCCGGCTTGCGCCGGATCAACGTGCGCTGCAACAGGACCGCTACAGTGCGGATGCGGCAAACCCCAACCGCCACGACAGCGAGGAGACCATCGTGACCACACCGCGTTTCATGAATTCCATCGACGCTGCCGTCGACTACGTCCTCGACACGATTCAGGGCGATGTGGTGCTCGGCATTCCTCTTGGCGTTGGCAAGCCCAACCCGTTCGTCAACGCGCTTTACCGGCGCATCAAGAACAACCCGGCACGGAGGCTGCGCATTGTGACCGCGCTCTCGCTGGAAAAGCCCGTCGGGCACAGCGAGCTGGAGGCGCACTTTCTGGCACCACTGGTCGAGCGCGTGTTTGCCGACTACCCTGACCTCGATTACGTGAAAGACCTGCGTGGCGGGCACTTGCCCGACAACGTTGAAGTGCGCGAATTCTTCATGAAGACCGGCGACTACCTCGGCAACGTCGCCGCGCAGCAAAACTACATCTCGACCAACTACACCTTTGTCGCGCGCGACATGGCGGTGCAGGGTATGAACGTGATCGCCCAGGCGGTGGCGTCGCGTGGCGAGGGCGACCACCAGAGCCTGAGTTTGTCGAGCAATCCCGACGTGACGTTCGAGGTCGTCGAAAAATACGCCGAGCGCGGACAGCCGTTGATCAAGATCGGAGTGATCAACCAGCAGATGCCGTACATGCTTGGCGGTGCCGTCGTTGCCCCTGACTTTTTTGACCTCGTGGTCACTGATCCGGCCGCCACGCACACCGTGTTTGCCCCGCCCAATGGCAAGGTTTCCCTCGCCGACTACGCCATCGGCCTGCACGCCAGCAGCCTGGTTGCCGACGGCGGCACCCTGCAGATCGGCATCGGTTCGCTGGGTGACGCGATTGCGCAGGCACTGATCGTGCGCGACCGGCACGGTGCTGAGTACCGCCGCATTCTCGAAACCATTTCGTCCGATCCGCTGGTCGGACGCGAATTCGATCGCTTCGACCGTGGTCTTTACGGTTGCTCGGAGATGTTCGTCAACGGCTTTCTGCGCTTGATTGAAGCCGGCATCATCCGCCGCGAAGTGTTTGCTGATACGAGCTTGCAGCAGCTCATCAACGCGGGGCGCATTGCCGACGAAACAGTCACGCCCGCCACGTTGCGCGCGTTGCTTGATGCCGGCCGCGTGCGCTCCCCGCTGGCCGCCGAGGACCTCGAGTTCCTGCAACGCTTCGGCGTCCTGCGGGCCGACGTGCGCCTGCACGGCGACCATCTTCTGTGCGGCGACGCGCGGTGCAGCAGCAATCTGTTTGATGAAGCGAACTTTGAGGCGGTCTGTCGCCACATGCTCGGGTCACGCCTGCGCGGTGGTGTCTACATGACGGGCGGGTTCTTTCTCGGGCCACGCGATTTCTACGAGCATTTGCGCAACATGCCGGAACAGGATCTTGCAAAGATCGACATGACGCGCATCGACTTTATCAACCAGCTCTACGGCCAGGGTGATTTGAAACGTGCGCAGCGCGCCAAGGCGCGCTTCATGAACACCACGATGATCGTTACCCTGCTCGGCGCTGCTGCGAGTGACGGCTTCGAGAACGGGGAAGTCGTGAGTGGCGTCGGCGGACAGTACAACTTTGTAGCGATGTCGCACGCGCTGCCTGACGCGCGACTCATCATGATGCTGCGAGCCACGCACGACAACAAGAATGGGCTGCGATCCAGCATCGTGTGGAACTACGGTCACGTGACGATTCCCCGCCATCTGCGGGACATCTTCGTGACCGAATACGGCGTCGCCGACCTGCGTGGTCAAAGTGACTCCGAAGTCGTCAAGCGGCTGCTGGCTATTGCAGATTCGCGCTTTCAGGACGAGCTGGTACGGCAGGCCAAGGCGCACGGCAAACTCGAGAAGCACTACGAGCTTCCCGAGCAATATCGCAACAATCTGCCGGAGGCGCTGGAGGCAAAACTGCACCCATGGGCTGAGGCCGGACTGCTGCCCGACTTTCCATTCGGCACCGACCTGACCGACGATGAACTGCACATCGTGCGCGCGCTCAAAAAACTCAAGCACGCGAGCTATCACCCCACAGAACTCGTCACCATGGCCGTGCGCAGCCTCTGGCAGGGTCGCGAGGCGCCGCATGCCTATCTGGAGCGCCTCGGTCTGGCCGACGCGCACAGTTTCAAGGATTTGTTTGTGCGGCGGTTGTTTGCCGGGAATCTTTGAACGGTCGGAGCAACGTGGTTGCACGACGCAAGGAGATGAGCGAATCTGCGAAACTACGGGCCGTTGCAAACCCTGTTTCTAGCGCCCGATGTCCAACGCCACCCCGTCAGACCTGCCCGACCGCCTCTCCACCGACCCCAAGAGCCCGTATCACAAGCCGGAGTATTTCCAGCGCGAGATCGGCATTCGTCTGAACGGACAGGAGCGGCACGATGTGGAGGAATACTGCATCAGCGAAGGCTGGGTGCGCGTGCCGGTGGGCAAGACGCGCGATCGCAAGGGCAACCCGTTGACCATCAAGCTCAAGGGCACGGTCGAGGCCTACGTTCGCGCGGATTGATCGCCCAGGATCACCGCCGCAAGCGATGCCGGCGCGATCACCGGCCGGCTACTTGTTCGCAGCCAGCTCCTTTTTGATGGCGATTTCATCTTCTTCGCGATAGCGGCGGCTGCCGCACTGCTCTCGCCATTTGGCGACGGATTCCTTGTGCGGCTCGATGCCGTCATTCACCGTCTTGCTGCGCGCGTTCAGCGCATCGATTCGCGTGTTCAGGGCAGTCACGCGGTCACGCAGCGCACCTTGCGCCGCGTTGTAGTCGTCGAGCGCCTTGCCAAACGCGGCGCTGCGTTCATTGAGTGTTGCACGCTCGGGCTCGAGCGCGGCGCGTTCTTCGTCCTTTTTCGCGGCCCCAATGCGTGCATTGAGATCCGTCACGGCGGCCGCGACCGTCTCGCGCTCGGTCGTCAGCGCCGCGAGGCGCGCGCGCTGCGCAGCGCTGGCTTTTGCGACGTCGGCCTGCTCGGCCTTCACGGCCTCCTGGTCGCGCTTGTAGTCGTCCTGGGTCTGCAGGAGGAGGGCCGCGTTCTTCTCGTTGGCCTGTTGCATCGTCATGCAGGTGCGCAGTTCGTCAATCGACATGATTTTGTCGGCCTTGGCCGCAGGCGCGGGAGGCGCTGTCGAGGGCTTGCGCGAGGTTGGGGTCTGGCTGTGCGCGAGACCTGCGGCGAAGAGGGAAACAACCAGCAGGGCGGCGCGATTGAAAAAAGTGAGCATGAGCTTACGTTCAGCAAAATCAGGCGGGCAATGCTACCCTGTTACGTTGTCGACCACACGCACCGGCGCATCCGGATTGGGGAGGGGTTTGTGATTCGGTTGTTTGGCCATTGGCTAGCACTGGCAGGGATGCTTTTCGTCACGCTGCTGGCATCGGGCGCACGCGCGCAAGACGCGCTGGATGTCACCCTGAACCCGTTGCTTCCGGGTAAGCCGGTGGCGCTGTCGCAGTACAAGGGCAAAGTGGTGCTGGTGGTGAACGTTGCCAGCCGATGCGGCTATACGCCGCAGTACGAGGGACTTGAAGCGCTGTACAAGCGCTATCAGGGCAAAGGGCTGGTGGTGCTCGGCATTCCCGCGAATGACTTCGGCGCACAGGAGCGCGGCTCGAATCAGGAAATCGCCGAATTCTGCAAGGCGAACTACGGCGTGTCGTTTCCGATGTTCGAGAAACTTGAGGTTCCCATCGGCAAACACCCGTTGTTTGTGAGCCTGATCGCAAAAACAGGGCAGCCGCCGAAGTGGAATTTCCACAAATACCTGATTGATCGTCAGGGCCGCGTGGCGGCGTATCCGAGCGACGTGGAGCCATTGTCAACAACGCTCGTGAGGGCCGTGGAAAAGGCGCTCGCCGGTAACGGCGTGTAAACGCGCCCCAGGTACACATCGCCCGCGTCATTACGATTTGTTGCATGTTGTGAACTGCATCGAAACGCCGGGCTCGCTTGTCCGCGCAGCGCCAACGGCGCTCAACTGCGTGGAACACGCGCGATCTCGTTGCGCCCCTCCGCTGAACCCGCCGCACCGCCCGCACCCCCAATGCTGGCGGGCATGTGCCCGTTCACGAGAGATGCACCATGAAGATCACACTGGGAAACCCTGAACAAGAACCACGCGCGCCACGCGTCGCCGGGCTCGTGCGGCTGGCTTCGTTGCAAAGCCTCGTCGTAGCCCCGCTACGACTGCGATTTGCGGCTCGCCATCTATCCCGATCCTTCGCGCGCAGCTCCGCGCGGACTGATTCAGCGTTTCCCTTGTTCGCCTGCGGGTTGCCGGCGCTCGCACTGAGCGCTTGCGTCGTCGTGCCAATGGGTCCGGATGGCCGCCCGTTGCCGTATGGCGCCAACGCACCGGTCGCGGTGGCGCCGGCGCTCCCCACACCGCCGCAACCGCTCAACCTGAGCGCACGACTGTATCCGCTTAATACGTCGGCGCAGGCGGGTGGCATGGCGGTTGGCCACGTACAAAACTTCCTCGACGGCCGGGGCGGTTTCGTCATCCAGATTGCGGGCGAGCAATTCAACGGCGAAGCCACGCGCGCCACGCGCGGTAGTGCATCGGGGGTGGCCAACGCGGTCGGTTCGCGCGGTGCGACGCTCGCCTGCACCTATACGCTGAACCATCCGACACAGGGCACAGGCCGCTGCACGCTATCGACCGGCGCCGAGTACCAGTTGCACCTGAGCCAGTAGTAGCCCGCACGCCGCCGTCGCTGCGGTCGTTTGGCGTCGCTCGCATGATGCGGTCGGCGGCCGTGGCGGCGGTGTTCCATCGCGCGCGGTGACAGCCACGGGCCGCTACACTCAAGCACCGTTGCGCACGCTGGCGCGATGTCTGGAGGAGAACCGCATGGCGTCAGTCACCCTGTCGCAAGTCGTCAAACGCTACGGCACGACCGAGGTCGTACACGGCGTCGATATCGCCATCGACGACGGCGAGTTCTGCGTGCTGGTCGGTCCCTCGGGCTGCGGCAAGTCAACGCTGCTACGCATGGTGGCCGGGCTGGAAGAAATTTCTGGCGGCACGGTGTCGATCGGTGATCGCGCGGTGAACGATCTGCCGCCGAAAGAGCGCGACGTGGCGATGGTATTTCAGAGCTACGCGCTCTACCCGCACATGACCGTGCGCGAAAACATGGGCTTCTCGCTGATGCTGGCCAAGCGCCCGAAAAGCGATATTGACGAGCGCGTGAATCAGGCGGCTGAAATCCTTGGCCTCACGCCCTACCTCGACCGCCTGCCCAAGCAACTCTCTGGCGGCCAACGCCAGCGCGTGGCGATGGGCCGCGCGATCGTGCGCAAGCCGCAAGTATTTTTGTTTGACGAACCGCTCTCGAATCTCGATGCCAAACTGCGCGTGCAGATGCGCACCGAGATCAAGGCGCTGCATCAGCGGCTGAAAGTGACCAGCATCTACGTCACGCACGACCAGATCGAAGCGATGACGATGGCCGACAAGATCGTCGTGCTCAAGGATGGTCGCGTCGAGCAGATCGGCGCACCGCTGGCGCTCTATGATCGGCCGTGCAACCTGTTCGTCGCGGGCTTCATCGGCTCGCCGGCAATGAACTTTCTCAAGGGCACGTTGAACGGCGACGGCACGGCCACCGTGGGCAGCGCGCGCCTGCCCGCGCCGGGCCATCGCGGCACGGATGACGTCACCTACGGCATCCGGCCCGAGCACCTGAGTCTTGGTACGGCGGGCGAAGGGCTGAAGGCGGTCGTCGACGTGGTGGAACCGACCGGTGCCGACACCATGATCGTGGCGCATGTCGACGGCGATCATCGGCACGAAGTGCAGATCGTGCTGCGCGATCGCGTGACGGCAAAGAGCGGCGACACGGTCTGGCTCAATCCCGACGCCGAGCGCGTGCATTTGTTCGACGCAGCAAGCGGCGCGCGGCTGGGGTGAGGCGGCCGGTCAACGTTGTGGCTATGGCTTTTTGGCTACATCGACTACCAGATGATCGTTGCAGCCCAATTTGTGCCATAGTCGACTTGCCAGAAAAACAGCCGATAACGACGGCGTGTCGGTCGATAGCGCCGAAAAGCCATAAATGCAAGCGCGATGGCAACCGCAGCTGGGCGCGTGCCCGCTTGGCGAAAGCCCGCCCATGAGTGCCCTCATCTGCATCCCTGTCTACAACGGCGCCGACGCCACCGCGCGCTGCCTCGCCGCGCTCGGAGCGGCGCGGCCGGCGCCTGCGCACCGCGTGCTCATCATCAACGACGCCTCGCCCGACCCGCACGTCGCGCCGATGCTGGACGCCTGGGCGCTGGCGCACGCCGACGCGCAGGCGCGGCACAACGCCATCAATCGCGGCTTCACCTGGAACGTCAATCAGGCCTTCGCCGCTGCCCGCGACGATGAGGCTGTCTGCCTGCTGAACTCTGACACCGAAGTCAGCAGCGGCTGGCTCGATGCCATGCTTGCCACGGCCGCCGAAGACCCGCGCATCGGTACCGTCACGCCGTTCTCGAACAACGCCACGATCTGTTCCTTGCCCGATTTCACGCGTGCCTGGCCCATGCCCACTGCCGCCGAGCGCGAGCGCATCGCGCGCACGCTGCGCGCGCAGCCCGCCGCGGCGATTGATCTGCCCACCGGCGTCGGCTTCTGCATGCTCATCACCGCCGCCTGCCGCGCTGCCGTGGGCCGCTTCGACGTGGAAAATTTTCCGCGCGGCTATGGCGAAGAAAACGACTTCTGCATGCGCGCCGCCACCGCAGGATTTCGCAACGTGCTCTGCCCCAACGCCTACGTCGCACACGAGGGCGGCGTCTCGTTCAGCGAAGCCACGCAAGCGCTGATGAAAGAAGGCGCCGCTCGGCTGCTCGCCAAGCATCCCAGCTACGATGCCGAGGTGGCCGCGTGGATCGCGCGTGATCCGGTCAGGGTGCGGCGGGAGGCGGTGGTACAAAGACAGAGTGAGAACGGTGCCCACGGCTCCGGACGAGCCTGATTGTTCGATTCGACATGGTTAAACAGGATGAGAGCGGAATGACTGGGACGACGACATCACGCACGACACGTCTTGCCATGCTGTGCGTATCGCTGTGTGTCGTCGCCTTGGCGGGATGCAATCGCGCGACATTGCGCATTCCCGGCGCCTCAACGGAAATGGCACCACAATTGATCCGACATACTGCGAAACACCCGACAGGACGGCATGTAGTTGTTGCGATGCCATCCGACGGTCGGGCACAGCACCTGGGCCGCAGCATCGCCGGCACAGACTGGACGGCATGCACCACCGACTCGCTGACGCCTGAACAAGCGAAATTGGCCGTTCACCACCAACTTGAAGCCGCACTGCGTGAATCCAAGTTGTTCCTGTCTGTCGCCCTGAAATCAACCTCCGCACCGGATTTGACGCTCGAAACAGACGTATTGGCCCTCTGTTCGCAGGTTCGCGGCTTCCTGATTGCCCGTGGCGCGGGCATAGCCGCGCTGCGTCTCACGCTTAAGGACGGGGCGGGTACCGTCTTTCAGCAAACCATCGAGCGTGTCGTCACCGACGACCAGCCCGAATACTCAGGCGCGCAGGTGACGACAGTCGAACAAGTGATGCGTACCCTTATGAGTGACAGCTTGCGCGAAATTTCCAGGCAGCTGGTGCTGCAAATTGACCAGGCGGCACCGACCCTCAAGATTGTCCCGTAGTCCGCGCGGCTGATCGCCACTAGGCCGCCGCCGGCGGCTCCCACAACTCAAACTTGTTGCCCTCGAGGTCGTAGGCCCAGCCGAAGCGGCCTTGTTCGCTTTCCTCAATCCGCTCTTCGACGCGGATGTCGGCGGCGCGCAGTTGATCGAGCATGCGGTCGAGGTTTGCGACGCGCCAGTTGAGCATCGTCATCTGCCGCCGCGGCATGTAGTCGCTCTTTTCTTCGAACACGCTCCAGTAGGTTTCTGGCGTGTCGTTCGGGAGAATCGCGCCGCCCCACTCGGTGATGTCGAGGCCGAGGTGGCGGAAGTACCACTTGCGCAGCGCTTCGGCGTTTTTGGCGCGGATGAATACACCGCCGAGACCGAGGACCTTTTCGCGACTCATCGTTGCCCCTTACTTTTCATTGAGTACGCGATGCAGCTTGCGCCCCAGTCGCAATAGCAGCACGGTCAGCACGATAGCGCCGACCACGGCGCCCGGCCATTTGCCGCTTGCGTTGCCCGCGATCAGCGTGCCCGCCACCATGCCGATCGCGCCGCCACAGAAGAGTCCGGTCAGGACGCAGGCGAAATACAGAAATCCACTCATCAGTTTTCCTGCCGGTTAGGGGGCGCGCTTGCGCAGTTCGGCCACCGCACTGTTGAGCAGTCCTTCAACATAGGCGCCGTAAAAATCAAAATTGGCAACACCGACGATGGGCTCGCCGAGTGGCTTGCCATCGGCATCCACCACCAGCACCGTCGGCGTAAACGTGCCGCGACGCTCGCGCGCGAACTCGATGGATTCCACCGTTTTGCCGCCAAAGTCGACGATACGGCGGCCGTCATCGACCGTGATCTGGCGGAACTCAACGAGATCGCGCCACTCCTTGCTGCGATACATCGGCACGATCACCTCTCGCAGCGCGCCCCGGCAATAGTGGCAGCCCGTGAGGTTGAAGAAAATCAGGATCGGCTTCTTCGCGCCGCGCGCCGCGTCGCCGTCGGCCTTGAAATTGAGCGCGAGCGGCAGAATTTTTTCCCACTCGCGGCTCGACGGCGCGAGCTTGCGGGTGTCGATGCCGTTGTCGGCAGCGCTTGGCGCCGCGTCGGACGCCACGCCCACAGCCGGTCCGGCGGGGCTCTCCGCGCGCGCCACAACGGTGAACATGCTGCCAAAGACCGCGAAAATCGGGAGCAAAGCCGATGCGATAATCGCCGCCATCGGCCCCTGTGGGCAGCTCGCGCCCCGTGGGGCACCCCTGTTTTGTTCCATGAGTGAATCCCTCATCATCGCCACTCGCGAAAGCCCGCTCGCCCTCGCGCAGGCGCATCATGTCAAAGCCGAACTCGAAAGTGTAGTCGCCGGCCTCTCCGTGAGCTTGCTGGGCATGACCACCCGGGGAGACCAGATTCTCGACAAACCACTCGCCAAGGTGGGTGGCAAGGGCCTGTTCATCAAGGAACTCGAAGTCGCCCTGCAGGAGGGCCGCGCGCAGCTCGCGGTGCACTCGCTCAAAGACGTGCCGATGGTGTTGCCCAAGGGCTTCACGCTCGCCGCCATCCTGCCGCGCGAGGACGCGCGCGATGCATTTGTATCGTCGAAGTACGCCAATCTCGCCGCCATGCCCGCCGGCGCGATCGTTGGCACGTCCAGCTTGCGCCGCGCGGCGGTGCTCAAGCGCGCATTCCCCACCTTGCGCTTTGAGCCGGTGCGCGGCAACGTCAACACGCGGCTTGCCAAGCTGGATCGCGGCGAGTTCGACGCGCTGATTCTTGCGGCGGCCGGGTTGATCCGGCTCGGCATGGCTGATCGCATTCGTGACCGTATCGCCGTTGAGCTGTCGTTACCCGCGCCGGGTCAGGCTGCGCTTGGCATTGAAATCGTTGCCGACGACGAGGAGACGGCAGAGATCGTGGCGGAGCTCGATCACGCGCCCACCGCGATTGCCTGCACCGCCGAGCGCACCGTGAGCCGCCTGCTCGGTGGCAGTTGTGAATTGCCGCTCGGCGCCTATGCCGACTGGGTGGACGGCGACGCGCCGCTCAGGTTGCGTGCTTTCGTTGCCAACCTTGACGGCAGTGAGTGCGTTACGGCGGAAGCGTTTGGCACGCCCGATGCGCCCGAGGCGCTGGGCGAGCGCGTTGCCGAACTGCTCAAGGCGCAAGGCGCTGACCGCATCATCGCGAGCTTGTCATGAGTCGCACCGATTTTCATCTTGGCCCTTCACCCGCCGCAGCTGGCACGGCACCGCTGACCGGTGTCAACCTGCTGATCACGCGCCCGGTGATGCCGGCGTCGCGGACGGCCACGCGCGTCGCTGCGCTCGGCGCGGTGCCGTTCGTGTTCCCCACCACAATCATCGAGCCGCCCGCAAATGCTGCTCCGCTTGCGACCGCGCTGGCGCAACTGCCACGCGACTACGCGGCGATTTTTGTGAGTCCAAGCGCTGCCGAAATGACGCTTGCACCGATGGGCAGCGCGCCGCGCAAGCTGCCGGAGAGCTTGCGTGTATTCGCCCCCGGCCCCGGCACGGCTGAAGAATTGCAGCGTCTCGGCGTGGCGACGGTCGTGATTCCTGAAAGCACGTTCGACAGTGAAGGTCTGCTTGCGCTGCCCGCGCTGCAAGCCGCCGCCGTGAGTGGCAGGCGCATCGCAATTTTTCGCGGCAACGACGGACGTGAGTTGCTGCGTGAAGCGCTCACGTTGCGCGGGGCTGTGGTCGACGCGATCACGGCCTACCACCGGCGAGCACCGCAAACGCCGCCCACCGGCCTACTTGAACTGTTGCGCAGCAAGCAGATCAACGCGATCTCGGCGATGAGCAGCGACGCCGTGACGCATCTTGTTGCTTTGGTGCCCGAGAGCGAGCGCAGCGCGTTGCTCGTTTCGCTGCCGGTCTACGCAAGCCACGAGCGCATCGCTGCGATAGCGAGGGCGGCAGGTTTCCGCCGTGTCATCGAAACAGGCCCCGGCGACGCGGGGCTCATCACCGCGCTGCTTGCACACGGCGCGACTTAGCCGCGCGCAGGGAATGAAGCGGTGCGCTGCCGCCCGACAGGCGCGCCCGGCAGAATGTGGGCGTCGTCTTTCGCCATCCTCTTTTGGTGAGGAATCTGCATCATGTCGAAACCCGAAGTCGTCGCCATCGCTCCGCTGCCCGCCTTCCTGGCCAAACCGTTACATGAACACTTCACCGTGCATGATCTCTACGGCGCGGCGGACGCCGACGCGCGGCGTGATCTGATCGCGCGTATTGCGCCCACCACGCGCGGCATGGTCGCTGCGGGCGGGTCACAGTTGCCGCCTGACCGTTTGGCGAATTTTCCGCACCTGGAGATGATCAGCGTGTTCGGCGTCGGCTATGACGGCATGCCGCTGGCCGCCTGTCGCGATGCGAAGATCAAGGTCACCAACACGCCAGACGTGTTGAACGACGAAGTGGCCGACACTGCGGTCGCGCTCACGTTGATGACCTGTCGGCAGTTCGTGGCGTCGCACAAGTTTGTTGAAGCCGGTGACTGGCTGAAGGTGCAGTATCCGCTGACCCGCTCGCTGTGGGGCAAGACCGCAGGCATCATCGGTTTGGGTCGTATTGGCAAGGGTATCGCCGAGCGCCTTCTTGCGCACAAGATGAAGATCGCTTACTTCGGGCGCAACCGGCAGGACGTACCCTACGCCTACTACGACAACCTGGTGGCGCTGGCGCGCGATGCGGATGTGCTGATCGCCATCACGCCGGGCGGCGCTGCGACCAGGCATCTGGTCAACGCCGACGTGCTCGCCGCACTCGGGCCGACGGGTTATTTCGTCAACGTGGCGCGCGGCTCAGTGGCCGACGAAGACGCACTCGTTGCTGCAATCAACAACGGCACGATCGCGGGGGCCGGGCTGGACGTATTCGCGGCTGAACCCAACGTCCCCGCCGCGCTGTTCAATCGACCCAACGTGGTGCTGTTGCCGCATGTGGCGAGCGCCACGCATGAGACTCGGCAGGCGATGGGCGACCTCGTCGTCGAAAACCTGCGCCTGCACTTTGCCGGCAAGCCCGTGCGCACGCTGGTGCCGGAGCTGGTGGGCGCCGTCGCCCCCTAAGACGCCACGACGGCGCTACACCGTGTAGTTCAAGGCCAGCCGTCCGCCGTCGGGGTAGATGGTCTGCCCGGTGAGGTAACTCGATTCCTCGCTCGCGAGAAACAACGCGACGTTCGCCACTTCGTCCGGCTCGCCCAGGCGCCCCAGCGGGGTACGGCTCATGACCTTGCGTCTCGCCTCGTCGCTGCCGAGCACCGCCTTCTTCGCCAGATCGGTGCCAATCGTGCCCGGTCCGATACCGTTGACGCGAATGCCGTGCGGCGCGAGTGACATTGCCATCACTTTGGTGAGCTGATTCACGCCGCCCTTGCTCACCACATAGGGCACCTGATTGGGAATCGCCAGCACGCTGTTCACCGACGACATGTTGATGATGCTGCCACGGATTTTCTGCTTGACCATCTCCCGTGCTACGGCCTGACCGCAGAGAAACATCCCTTTCAGGTTGACGCGAAGCACGCGGTCGAAGTCTTCTTCAGCGCAGTCGAGGAAATCTGCGGCGTGGGTGATGCCTGCGTTGTTCACCAGCACATCGATCCGGCCATGCCGTTTCAGGGTGGTGGAAACCAGGCGCTCGGCGCTAAACTTGTTGGAGACATCCGCTTCGACAAACAGAGCGTCTACCGTTTCGTGCGGCGCGTGAATATCGGCCACCACCACCTTGGCGCCTTCGCGCGCAAACGCACGAACGCACGCCGCGCCAATGCCGTTGGCGCCGCCCGTGATCACGCAAATTTTGTCCTTTAAGCGCATATCGCCTCCTGACTGCTCTACAACCCCGGGATCGTCGCGCCACCCGTCGCGGCGTCGCGGGCAGCGACGCGGCCGAGATGCCAGCGCAACACGTGAAGCATATTCGCCTCGGAGGCCACGCCACGTCCGGCGATATCGAACGCGGTGCCGTGATCGACGCTGGAACGCAAAAAAGGCAATCCGATGGTCACATTGACTGCTGCATCGAGCCCGAGCAGTTTCACCGGAATGAGTCCCTGATCGTGATACATCGCCAGCACCACGTCGAATTCACCCTGCCTCGCGCGCATGAACACCGTGTCCGGTGGCAACGGATCGCTCACCTGCCAGCCCTCTGCCCGGGCGCGGGTGATCGCCGGCAGCAGCACGCGCGTCTCGTCGTGCCCCAGCAGGCCACCTTCGCCCGCATGTGGGTTGATACCGGCGACCGCAATGCGCGGAGACAGCTGACCCAGCCAGCGACCTGCGTGGTGGGTGAGGCGTAGTTTTTCGAACACGAGATCGGGCGACAGTGCCGCCAGCGCATCAGCCAGCGGCAGGTGAATCGTCGCCAGCACCACTTGCAAACGCTCGCTCGCGAACATCATGGCGTAGCGCTGGCTGCCTTCCAGTCCAGCGAGTCGCGCCAGGATCTCGGTGTGTCCCGGTTCGGAAACACCCGCAGCGCGCAGGGCAAGCTTGCTGATGGGGGCCGTGGCCAGGCCGCAGGTGTGGCCGGCAAGGCTGAGCTGCGCGGCGGCCACGACGGCATCGTAGGCCAGCCGACCCCCTGTGGCGCTCACGACGCCGTGTGTCGGCAGTTCGGCGTCCTGTAGCAAATCACTGGCGACGGGATGCAGCTGAATCGCGTCATCGCTCGTCGCCCGGTGTGTCTCGCGCAGATCAACCCTGCGGACGCGCAGGCCACCCCCCCAGCGCGCAGCGGCATCGGCCAGCACGCCGGCATTGCCAACCACCACCACGCGCTGGCGCAGGACGCTGTCCCGGGCGAGGGCCTTGACCACGATTTCCGGCCCGATGCCGGCGGGATCGCCGGGGGTCAGCGCCAGGGGCAGCGGATTCGGCGCCGACGGGTTCATCCTGCGTGACACAGTCGGCAGTAGGCGCGAGTTGTTTCCGCCAATCCCATGAGCAGCGCGTCGGCGACGAACGCATGACCGATCGACACCTCATCCGGCGCGACCTCATGCAGCAGCAACGGCAAATTGACGAGATTGAGGTCGTGCCCCGCGTTGACGGCCAGTCCGGCTGCGCGAGCCGCGCGAGCGGCGGCGATAAACGGCGCGACGGCGTGCGCGCTGGCAGCGGTATCCGCGCGCGCGGCAACGCTCGCCATGGCATGCGCGTAGGGCTCGGTGTAGAGCTCAACGCGATCAGCGCCAGCGTCGGCGGCAGCCCGCGCCGCGGACGTATCGGCGTCAATAAACACACTGACGCGCGAGCCCATTGCTTTGAACTTCGCGATCAGCGGCGCCACCGCAATCATTTCGTCGCCCGGAGCAAAGCCGCGATTGGACGTGGGAACGTTGAGCGCGTCCGGCACCAGCGTCACTTGATCCGGCGGCCGCTGACCGCCGGCTACCAGGCGCTCCACGATCGTGACCAGATTGTGGTGCGGGTTACCCTCAATATTGAATTCTCGCGCCGGGAACTCGCGCACCAGTGCTGACAACGGCGCAATATCGCTGGCGCGGATGTGGCGTTCATCGGGCCGCGGATGAACGGTAATGCCATCGGCGCCTGCCTCCAGCACGATGCGCGCGCAGGCGATGAGATCGGGCAGGCCGTTGTCACGGCTGTTGCGCAGAAGCGCGATACGATTGACGTTGGCCGAGAAATGCGTCACGGTCGAACCTATCTCCGTTGAAAGAACGATGCGTACAGCAGAACACCGAGTCGACATTGTGCAGGAAATGCGTATGCGGGGCTTCAGCCTCGTCGCCGCGCGTGATCTCAAGATCGCCGCGGGGATATCGGCGGGTGACGTGGCTCCGCTTGCAGCTAGCTGGAGTGAGTTGCCGCGCGACGCCTACCTTCGCGATGGCGGTCGCTATCGTTCGCGGCGTCACGCATCGTATGTGCAGCACGTCGAAGCAGGCACACTTGAGCTGGTAGCGCACCGCGCGCACTGGCAACCGCTCGATTACAACGCTTTACACGGCGGCATCGAGCGGTGGTTCGAACCTGTATCGACGGGCGTTGAGGCGAACGCCGCGTGGCGCGCGCTGATCGCCGGTATCGGCACGCTACTGGCGTCCATCAAACCCGTGACACGCTGGTACATCGAAGCACATCAGTTCCGCATCGATACCGCCGAGGGCATCGGCCGGCCAACACCCGAGGGCGCGCATCGCGATGGCGTGGACTTCGTCGCAGTCATTTTGGTCGGCCGCCAGGGCGTGAAGGGTGGTGAGTCTCGTGTGTTTGAAGCGAACGGCCCGAACGGTGTGCGCTTTACATTGGTCGAGCCGTGGACGCTGTTGCTTCTTGATGACGCGCGCGTGATCCACGAGACCACACCGATTCAACCGGATGGAGAGGCCGGGGTGCGCGACACGCTGGTGCTGACGTATCGCGGCAACGGCTTTCAGGATCCGGATTAGTCGCAGCGAACCCCGAAATTCAACGCAAATACCCGCCGCTCGCCACGTCGAAGCACGAGCCGTTGACGTATTCCGGCGCTTCGAGTGCGAGCCAGCAGATCACGCGAGCGATTTCGTCGGCTTCGGCGAAGCGCCGCGCGAACACCACGCGATTGAATTCGTCGATGCGCGACTGCGGCAGCCGATCAAACATCGCGGTTTTGGTCGGACCCGGCGCCACCGCGTTGACCATGACTCCACTCGGACCATAGTGTTTGGCAAGGCTCTTGGTGAGATTCAGGATGGCGCCTTTGCTGGCACCGTACCAGACGTCGGGATGCCCGCCAAAACCGGCGACGGAGGCGATGTTGATCACGCGCCCGCAGATGCCCTGCACGCGTGGCGCCGCCGTCATGCCCGGCGCCAGACAGCGGATCAACTCTGCGGGCGCCTCAATGTTGGTCGCAATCAGATCTCGGCGATCCTTTGGCGCATACGTGTCGAAGGACTGCGCAGTCAACATCGCTGCGTTATTGATGAGCACGTCCACGCGCGGCAGCGACGCGCAAAGCGCAGCGATACCATCGACATTGCGCAGGTCGAAGGCGACGCGTTGGCACTGCAGGCCCTCGGGCAACGCGGTGTGGTCCAGATCGAATGTCGAAAAATCGCGGCCCAGCGCCACTACGGTGCGCGGCTCGGCGGGTGGCGCCCGCCGCTCATCCTGCAAGCCGAGAAGACGCCGCGCCGTGGCGTAACCTATGCCCCGAGTGGCACCTGTGACAAGAATGGTTTTCATCGGCGCAGTGTAGCCGTGAGGGTTCCCCGTCGTGGTTTACGAAGAGCGACCAGCGTTCGCGCATCATGTTTCCCATCATCGAGCTTAAAGGCGAACCGTTTGCGCGCGGCATGGCATACGGCCGTGCCGCGCACCATCAGATCGCCGGTTCCGTGCGCTGCTACGCGGCGCTATTTGCCAGTTGCGGTATCGACTGGCGGGAGGCGCAGAAGCGCGCGCTGGAGTTTCGCGAGCTGATCGCTGGTTGTGGCGGTGGCATCATCGAGGAAATTCAGGGCATCGCGGCAGGCAGCGGTTTTCGCGAGGAAGAAATTCTCGCCCTCAACTGCCGCACCGAAATCCTGCCGCCGACATTTCTTGGCATGCCGGACAACGACAGTGGCGCCGCACGCGAGCGCAACAGTCGAATGGGGTTGTTCGATCTGGGCGAGTGCACCAGCGTTGCCGTGAGCGGAAGCCGTTGCGCGGATGGGCACACGCGCGTCGCGCAGAACTGGGACTGGCTCGGTTACCAGCGGCAGAACGTGGTGGTGCTGCGCGTGAAGCGCGAAAGTTGGCCGGACTACGTGACGCTCACCGAGGCGGGCATCATCGCCAAGATTGGCGTCAATGAACACGGCGTCGGGGCCGGTCTGAATATCCTGCGCGCCACCAACGACCGCGAAGTGCTGGGCATGCCCGTGCACATCTTTCAGCGGCTTGCGCTCGACAGCAGCGACGTGGCCTCGGTGATCGCCATGGCCAAGGCGCTGCGCTTTGGCGCGTCGTCAAACACGATTTTGGGCGATCCGTCGGGGCGCGTCGCCTCGCTCGAGTACGGTCCGTCCGGCACCGCCGCGTTGAAACCCGATTTCGGCATCGTGGCCCATACCAATCATTTCTGCGACCCGGACCTCAAACCGTGGCAGGCCCCCCTCACGCAGATGCTCACCAGCGAGCCGCGTCTCGCCTGTGCTGACCGCCACATCGTGAAATGGCCCGACCTGATTGTGGACAGCCACCTCATGACGTTGCTGCGCGATGAAACCGGCGATCCATCGGCGGGCGCGGACGCCAAATTCGGCGCGATCTGCAGGCATCCCGATCCGTCCGCGCCGCCCGAGCTGCGCGTCGAAAGCGTCTTTGGCGTCATCATCGACTGCAATGCACGGCGCATGCGCGTCGCGGCGGGGCTGCCATCGCGGGTGGAGTTTGAAGTGGTCGGGTTGTAGGGCCGTTCACTGTCAGGTACGGCAGCAGTGTGCATCGACGCAACGAACGACGTACCGTCGGCAATTCGCTGGTTTGTCCTATGCGTGTCGTGTTCGGCTGTGCCGTCGAGCACGTCGGGCGGCGGCCGCCTCGTCCTCTGCGGCCGTCGTGAACACAACGGAACCGTTCGCGCCGATATGGGCACCCAGCCCACCGGCAAGGCGTGCGAGCTCTGAATAGGGGTTCACTGCACGTCCGAACCTTCGGTCAAATACGCCAGTCGCAAGCTCCGCCTCACGACCCGCGCCGACGGTCCAGACTTGATAGTGCAGGTGCTTTGCGGAGCCACGCGCAATGGAACCGCTATTGCTCACCTGGCCGAGAAATTCCCCGGCCCCGACTCGCTGGCCCGGGCTGAGACGCGGGGGGCGCAGCATGTGGGCGTAGTAGTGGGCGTACCCGGCGTGGTCAAAGATGAGCACTACATTGCCACCACGATCCGACCAACCAACGCCCGGGACGCGACCACGCCCCGTTAGCCATGAGCGGACGACGATACCGGCCACGGACGAGCAAACGTCGGTTCCTTCAGCGGCCGCGATGTCAACTGCTTCGTGTACCAGATCGTGCGGGCGAGGGTCGAGGAAGCCATCGTGAAAGCTCACTCGATGGTCGCGCGTCACCCGGATCGGGAACTGAGTCAAGGTCAAGGGCATTTCACACCACTCCTGCTCGCGTCAAATCGAGTCCCTACTCGAAGGACCGCTTTTGAAGTGGACGAAAGCCCTGCGGAAAGAGCGACACCCGACCCAGCGCGAGGCTACTCTGGTCGCGGTGATGGTCGCCAGCACGTCGCCCCGATTGGCGAGCGGGTCGTCGTGACGACGCCGTCGGAATGACGTAGCCTTCACCTTTCATCCCCACGCCGCCTCTTCATCATGCCGTCCCGTTACTACGCCTTCGCGATTGCCGTTGCCGCCTTCGTCGGCAGCCTGGTTCTGGAGTTTGTGTTTCGTGCGCACTGGGTGACCTGGCCGCTCATCGCGATCAGCGGTTTCCTTGCAGCGGTCGGCGTGATCGACGTCATGCAGACCCGGCAGGCGATCCGCCGCAACTATCCCATCCTGTCGCACTTCCGGTTCTTCTTCGAGTACATCCGTCCGGAGATCAGGCAATACTTCATCGAAAGCGACACCGAGTCGTCGCCGTTCTCCCGGGCGTCGCGTTCGCTGGTCTACCAGCGAGCCAAGAAAGAGTCGGACAAGCGACCCTTCGGCACGCAGCTTGATGTGTATGCGCCGGGCTACGAGTGGATCAATCATTCGGTGTCGCCCGCCGCGCCGTCAGCGCCGGACTTTCGCCTGACCATCGGCGCGACATGCAAACAGCCCTACTCGGCGTCGGTGTTCAACGTTTCAGCAATGAGTTTTGGTGCGCTATCGGCCAATGCGATCCGTGCGTTGAATCAGGGCGCGAAGATGGGGGCGTTTGCCCACGACACGGGTGAGGGCTCGATTTCACGCTACCACCGCGAGATGGGGGGCGATCTGATCTGGGAGCTTGGCAGCGGCTACTTCGGTTGCCGCACGGCGGATGGCCAATTCGACCCGGTGCGGTTCGCCGAACAGGCGCAAGACCCGCAGGTGAAGATGGTGGAGCTGAAACTCTCGCAGGGCGCCAAGCCGGGTCACGGCGGCGTGCTGCCGGGGCCAAAGGTGACGCCGGAAATCGCCGAGGCACGCGGCGTGCCGGCTGGCGTGGATTGCGTGTCTCCCGCGAAACACAGCGTCTTCTCGACGCCAATTGAACTGCTCGAATTCGTCGCCCGGATGCGTGAACTCTCTGGAGGCAAGCCGGCCGGCATGAAGCTCGCGATCGGTCACCCGTGGGAATTTTTTGCGATTGCCAAGGCCATGGTAAAGACGGGCCTCACGCCGGACTTCATCGTCGTCGACGGTTCCGAGGGGGGCACCGGCGCGGCCCCCGTGGAGTTCACCGACCACGTCGGCGTGCCGCTGCGCGAGGCGCTCCTGCTGGTGCACAACACGCTGGTGGGGATTGGCGTGCGCGACCGCGTAAGACTCGGTGCCAGCGGCAAGATCGTCTCCGCATTCGATATCGCAAAAACGATGGCGATGGGTGCGGACTGGTGCAACTCGGCGCGCGGCTTCATGTTCGCGCTCGGCTGTATTCAGGCACAGACCTGCCACACGGGCACCTGCCCAACCGGCGTGACCACGCAGGATGCACTACGGCAGCGCGCGCTGGTGGTGCCGAGCAAGGCCGAACGGGTCTACGAGTTCCACAAGAGCACGTTGCATGCGCTCTCCGAACTGCTCGCGGCGGCCGGGCTGACGCATCCGGACCAACTGCGGCCGGAACACATCATCCGCCGCATCAGCTCGACGGAAGTCACCTCGCTGGCAACGCTCTACAAATTCCTGAAACCCGGCGTGTTGCTCGACGAAGCGTCCGGCCATCAGGTCTTTGAGTACTACTGGAAGCGCGCGCGGGCGGAATCGTTCGCGCTCGGCGGCTCGTAGGCGCGACGCGGCGCACCGACGCTACAGCTTTTTCGGCCTATCGGCGGTCAGACGGCTTTTTTCTGCGAAAAAGCGATGATATCGACTATGCAGAAATTCTGGCTGTAACGACCGCCTGCTGGTGCTTCGGTGCGAAAAGCTGTTTCCGCTACTTCTTGGTTTTCGTCGCCGGCTTGGCGGTGGGTTTCGCTGCGGGTTTCGCGGCGGGCTTGATCAATTGATCCAGCTGCGTCTCCATCGCGGTCTGGATCGGCCCCTTGAAGGCCGCCATCAGCAGGCCGAGTTTTACATCGACCTGAATGTCCTTGGCGCCGACCGCGAGCGTGCCGTGCAGGCCGCTGCGGTCAAAGTGCAGCACATCGCCGTCCCACTCGGAATTGAGGTCGTACTCCTTGTTCAGTTTGGCGGCAACCTTGTCGGCGAGTTTCTTGGCATCGGCCAATGTCGCATGGTGTGCGCGCTTGATCGAGATGTGGGACACTGGGCTTCCTCCCGTTGAACGATGTCTGACGGGACTATTGTTACCCACTTTGCCCATGCCTACGCACATCCACGTTCCGGCACTCGGCCACGCCCGGCTAAGCTGCGCCCTCGGCTGGGCACGCGACACCCGTGCCGTTATCCGCGCCGCATTCGCCACGCAGGCCCATGTGACCACCGAAAAATCGGCCAACGATGTCGCCACGGAAACCGACCGCGTCGTCGAGAACTGGCTCGCGACACAAATCGCCGCAGCGTTTCCGGGCGATGTACTGCTCGGAGAGGAAGGCGGCGAGCGCCTGCTGGGCAACGCGCCCGCGACCGGCGTGCGCTGGATCGTCGATCCGCTCGACGGTACGTTCAACTTTGTGCACGGTTTTCCCTACATCGCCACCTCCATCGCCATCGAGGTTGGCGGGCAGATCGACGCCGCGTTGATCGCCAATCCACTCACCGGCGAAACCTTCGTTGCCGAACGCGGGCGCGGCGCCTGGCTGCATCACGACGCAACAGGCGCCGCGCCGGAGCGACTGTCGGTATCCGCTTGTCCGGGGCTCAACCGCGCGTTGGTCTCCGGTGTGTTGCCTTCCGCCGCCAATGCGGCATTCGAGCGCGTGTTCGCCGCGTGGTCGGATGTGGCTCGTCGCGCCGCCAGCATTCGCCGCACGGGCGCGGCGGCACTGGATCTCGCGCACGTGGCCGCTGGCCGACTTGACGGCTTCTTCGTGATGAGTCTGGCGGCCTGGGACGCCGCCGCCGGCGCGCTGCTGGTCGAGGAAGCCGGTGGCCGCATCTGCGACTTTCACGGCGGTGATGGCTACTTGCGCAGCAACGAAGTGATCGCCGGTACGCCCGGCGTTTCGGCCGACATGGTGAATTGCCTGCAACTACACGCGACATGAAGTAAAACCCGGCATCGGGGTGCGGACGCGGGGGAAGCGTGAATCGAACCATAGAACAACCGCGATGGGCGCAGCGGACGATGATCTGCTGTGTGCTGCTATCGGGTTGCGCGCAGTTGCCGGCGCCCGTCGTGGAGCGGCCTGTCGCGCCAACGACTGCCGTGTTCGAACCCGGGGTCGATACCGCAAGCGGCGCCTGGCACGGCGCCACGATCCGCTTCAAGACCGCCACGCAGTACACCACCGCGACGGTTGCGGGCGTGCCCTGCATTCGTGCCGCGGCCAGCGCAGCGTGGTCGTTCTGGATCGCGCCGGTGCCGGCCGCGTTCGCGAAAGCGAGCACGCTGTCGTGGCGCTGGCACGTTCCGACCCTCGTCGAAGGGGCTGATCTCGCCGCCGTCGGCAAGGATGACGCGCCGGCCCGCATGCTCATCGCGTTCAAGGGTGACCGCAGCAAGCTCGACGCCGCCGAGCGCGCGACCATGAGTCTCGCCAAGGCGCTGGGCGGCCTGGACTTGCCCTACGCCGCGCTGCAGTACACCATCGACAGCAAGGCGCTGCAGAATACGCTGCTGCCCAATGCCAACACCTCGCGAATCAAGAAGATCATCGTTCAGAGCGGCTCCGGAGGCCTCAACCAGTGGCAGTCGTTCGAACGTGACGTGCGCGCCGACTTTCGCCGCGCCTTTCCCGGAGAAGAACCGGGGGAGATTGAAAGCATCGGCCTCATGACCGACACCGATAGCCTCGGCGGCGTGGCCGAGGCGTGTTACGCGGACGTGCGTTTGCGGTAGTCAGCGCGCGGCATCAATCCAGGCGTGCACCGGAGAGTTTCACCAGATCCGCCCATTTGATCTGGTCGCTGGCCAATTGTTTGGCGAACGCATCGACCGAGCCCCCGGCTGGGAGATAGCCCTGTTCGAACAGCTTGGCCCGGGTGCCCGGGTCAGCGATGGCCCGGTTGGCCTCGGCATTGATACGCTCAACGATGGCGCGCGGGGTGCCACTCGGGGCAACCCAGCCTTGCCAGCCAGTGACCTGAAATTTTCCATACCCCGCCTCGGTCGTCGTTGGCGTGTCCGGCAACGCCGGATGCCGGCTCTCGGTGGTCACGGCGAGTGCCTTGAGCTTGCCTGCCTTGATCTGCGCCAGCCCGACGCTGATGGCGTCACACATCACATCAATGGGACCGCCCAACAAGTCCTTCACCGCATCGGCACTGCCTTTGTACGGCACATGTGTAATGCGCAGAGCGTAGCTTGAGTTCAGAAGTTCGAGCGCCAGATGTGGCACACCGCCGTTGCCCCCTGAGCCGAAGTTGAGTTTGCCCGGATTGGCGCGTGCGTAGTCGACCAGGTCTTTCATCGAATTGAACGGCGAATCGGCCCGAACCATCACCGCGAGCGGCAGATTTACAAGCTGAATCACCGGCGTCAACTCACGCATCGGCGCGAGGGGCATCTTTGAATACAGCGCCGGGTTGATGCTCATCAACGCGATATTGGTGTGCAGGAGCGTGTAGCCATCGGGGGCGCTGCGCGCCACTGCCTCGCCGGCAATATTGCTGCCTGCACCCGGTCGATTTTCTACGACAACGGGCTGCCCCCATTGCTCGGAGACGCGCTGGCCCACGATGCGAGCGAGCACGTCAAGGCCGCCACCCGCAGGAAACCCGACCAGCAACTTGACCGGGCGCGCAGGATAGGTCTGCGCGCCGACGCTCACGGCGAGCATCGCTGAAACAATCACACTGCAGAATCTTCGCATGGCTGCCTCCGATGAGTCTTGCCGCAAGCTGATCCTCCGACGGCGGACCGAGGCTGTCGACAGACGGATAGTACCGAGGACCGATGTGAGGGCGGTGCCACGGTTCCGGTGATGGTAGATTGCCGGGGTTTTCATTCACGCGCTCCGGGCAACGCCGTGTTCACTCTCGACATCCGCTCGATCAGCCTCACGCTCGCGTTGTGCGGATTCGCGCTGGTCACCGTGCTGTGGACGGCACGACGGGACGACGACGAATTTGCGGGACTGGACGCATGGACACTGAGCGCGGGGGCGATGTCGGCCGGGCTTGGTTTCAGCGCGTTGCAGGGCTGGACCCCGGATTGGTTGTCGCGCGTCCTCGGCAACGCGTTGCTCGTGGCCGCGCCCATGCTGGCCTGGCAGGGCGCACGCTCATTCCGTGGCGTGGCGACCAGCTATCGTGCGGCCATGATCGGCTTTGTGCTGGCGATGGCCAGCAACGTCTGCTTTGTCTACGTGTGGCCATCGGCACGACTGCGCATCATCATCACCTCGGTCATGATGTGCGCAGCCTGCATCGCTGCGTGCTCAGAATTTTTGCGCCGACGCGAACCCCACCTTCGCCGTCCAAGCCTGTTTGGTGGCGTGCCGCTGGGCCTGTTCGCCGTCATGATGGCTATTCGCGTCGTCAACACCTCCTTCAAGACCGAGGCCGAAGTGAACGGCATCATGGTGCCCAGCCCCGTCAATGTGGCCACTTACTTGCTCGGCAGTGTGGTGCTGTTGACCACGATTGCGGGCATGGTCATGAGCGTGACCGCAACGCAGGCCGCACAGATTCGCGAGTTGGCCTATCGCGACGCACTGACCGCCGTCTTGAGCCGACGCGGCCTCTATGCGGCATTGGGTAGCTGGTTGCGTACGCCGGTCGGAGGACAGGCGGTGGTGCTGGTGTTCGATCTGAACAATTTCAAGCAGATCAATGATCGCCTCGGCCACGAGATGGGTGATCGCGTGCTGCAGGCCCTTGCCAGCGCCTGTACGTCTGCATTCCCCGCTGACACGTTGATTGCACGACTCGGCGGCGATGAGTTCGTCGCTGTGCTCCGTTCCAATGTCGCATTGCACGCCGCCATGCGGGCACTCGATGCCGACTTCGGCGCGCAATGCGAACGCCTCCTGCGCGACCGTGGCGCGGAGATGCCGACAGTCGCGTCAGGTCATGCGTTGTGGGCCTGCTCCGACATCGACGGATTCGATGCCGCGCTTCACGACGCGGACCGGGCGATGTACGTGCAGAAAACGCACCGTCGCAGCGAGCGCTGACGACGCGCGGCGAAGGTGCACTAGCTAGCCCGGCTGCGCTGCGACCGTGAAGCTGTCGGCAAAGAACGCTGACTCGGGCAGGTAGCATCGCGCCGTGAAATCGGCACGCGCCGAATCCACGACGACCGGCGCTCCGCAGGCGTACACCTCGTGCCCGGACAGATCCGGAAAGTCCACCATCACGGCACGATGCACGAAGCCCGTGCGACCCGTCCAAGCGTCTTCGGGCAGCATGTCGCTCACCACCGGCACGTAGCGGAACGGTGCGGGATGCTGCGCGACCCAGCGTTCGGCGAGATCGTTGAGATACAAGTCTTTCGGTCGCCGGCCGCCCCAGTAGAGCGTCACGGGACGTCGATTGCCGGTGTGGATCATGTGCTCGACAATCGCCTTGATCGGCGCGAATCCGGTACCGCTGGCGAGCAGGATGATCGGCTTCTCACTGTCCTCGCGCAGGTAAAAGCCACCGTGCGCGCCCTCGAAGCGCAGAATGTCGCGCACCTTGATCGCAGGCGCGGACAAGCCGAACAGGCGGTCGGTGAACAGTCCGCCCGGCAGATGGCGAATGTGCAATTCCAGCAGGGCATCGTCGTGTGGCGCGGTGGCGAGCGAAAAGCTGCGGCGCTGACCGTCCTTGAGCAGGAATTCGATGTACTGCCCCGCCCGATACGGCAAGCGCTGGTTGGCCGGCAACTTGAAGCGCAGGATCGCTACGTCGTCGGTCACACGGTCGATCGATTCGATGCGGCACGGCAGGGTCTTGACTGTGTGCTCTCCGGCGGCCCGCACATCCCGCGCCTCAACCACCACATCGCCCAGTGGGTGCGCCACGCAGAACAGCGCCTTGCCGGCCGCAGCCTCGTCCGGCGGCAGGGTCGCACTCTGGTGCGGGCCATGCTCCACCGTGCCGTCCAGCACGCGCCCCTTGCATGAGCCACAGGCGCCGTTCTTGCAACCATAGGGAATCAACAGGCCGGCGCGCAGCGCTGCTGACAAAATAGTCTCATCGGCATCACAGGTGAAGGCATGGCCGCCGGGTTGCAGGGTCACTTGAGGCATGGTGGATCGCGTTCTACAGATCAGGTAAGCGTCGTACTGAAGTGAGTAAACAAAAGCAGTTGAAATCGCGGCGAACCGCTCGCCCGCGCAAACTGACGGTGCTGATCGTTGGCAGCGGTGATGTGGCGCGCCGGCTGGTCACGCAGATCGGCCTGGCAGATCGGGTGCGCTGGATCGGTCTGGCGCGGACGACGGAACGCGTCGAAGCGTTGCGTCAAATAGGCATTTTACCGATCGATGGCGACCTCGATTTCCGGCCCAGCCTGCGCCGTGCGGGCGCCCTGGCGCGTAGCAGTGCGGCTTGTGTGCTGCTCGCACCACCGCCGGGCGAGGGGCGAGACGACCCACGTGTGCGCCGCTGGCTGGCTGCGAGCGTCGCGCGCGCGCGTCCGCCGTCGCACCGGGACGTACCACGACACCCACGTCGCGCCGCGCGCCCGTTGCACTCGGTCTACGTTAGCACCACGGGCGTCTACGGTGACTGTGCCGGCGAAGTGATCGACGAGACGCGGCGCTTGCGCCCCACCAGCGCGCGCGCGCAGCGACGTGTGGCAGCCGAGCAGCGGCTGCGCGGCGCTCCGGGTCGGCGCAGCGCGATTCTGCGCGCGCCCGGCATCTATGCCGCCGAGCGCCTGCCCGTGGAGCGCTTGCGCGCCGGCACGCCTGCTCTCGTCGTTGAAGACGATGTGTTCAGCAACCACATTCATGCCGACGATCTCGCGCGCGCCATCTGGTTCGCGCTGTTTCGCGGCGCCAGCCAGCGCAGCTACAACGTGGTGGATGATGCGCAGTGGCGCATGGGCGACTATTTCGATCGGGTGGCGCGCGCGGTTGGCCTGCCCGCACCGCGCCGGCTGCCGCGTGCGCAGTTGGTGCGCGAGGTCTCACCGATGCTTTACTCGTTCATGAGCGAATCGCGGCGTATCCTCAACCGTCGTTTGAAGCGCGAACTGCGCCTGCGTCTGACCTGGCCCACCCCCGACGTGCTGCTGCGCCCCCTGAAACCTGCCGCCGCACTGCAGCGGAGCCTGCTATGACGAGCCTGACATGACGTTTGCCGATATCCGCAACAAACTCGACATCTACGAGCGCCTGATCCGCCTGGACAAACCCGTGGGCTTCATGCTGCTCATGTGGCCCACGCTGTGGGGGCTGTGGATTGCCGCCAGCGGCGAGCCGGACGTGCGACTGGTGCTCATCTTCGTAGTGGGCACCATCCTCATGCGCTCGGCGGGTTGTGCCATCAACGATTGGGCGGATCGCGACTTCGACGGTGCCGTCAAACGCACGGCGCAGCGGCCGTTGGCAGCTGGCGAAATTAGCGGCCGCGAGGCGCTTGCCGTGGGCGCCGTGTGCGTGCTGCTCGCGGCCTGCCTCCTCATCCCGCTCAACTGGCCTGGGCGGCTGTGGGCGATCCCCGCGCTCATCATCGCGGCAATCTATCCGTTTACCAAACGCTTTTTCGCGGTTCCGCAGGCGATCCTCGGGATCGCATTCAGCATGGGCATCCCCATGGCGTTCGCAGTGATCGACGGTCGCGTGCCAGCCGTCGCGTGGTACCTGGTCGCCGCCAATTTCTTTTGGGTCATGGCGTTCGACACCGAATACGCGATGGTGGATCGCGACGACGACTTGAAGCTGGGCATTCGCACATCGGCGATCTTTTTCGGCCGCTTTGACGTGTGGGTGATTGCGCTTTGTTACGCGCTGTTCATCGTTGGCATGCTGTTCGTCGCCAACGACGTCGAATCCGGCCCGTGGTACTACGCAGGTCTCGGCGTCGCCGCCCTGATCGCGCTTTATCACCTCTGGCTCATCCGCGGCCGCGACCGCATGAAATGCTTCGCCGCATTCCGGGGCAACAATTGGTTCGGCCTTGCCGTTTTCGCGGGTGTGGCTGCGGACTATGTCGCGCGCTTTGGCAACTGGCCGCGGTTGTTTGTGTGAGTATGGCGAGCGTCCGCGGTTCTTTTGCCGCGCTTCGCACGGTGCAGCAACGTGGAGACTGCTGCGCGAGGTGCACCCGTCGGAACAAAGGTGACCGGCCGTTGCGATCGCGCGGACCCCGGAGGGCAAGCAGATGACTGCGCGCCGCCCGTGAACGTTACTGAAACGCCACCTCCGCGAAGCTCCGCAGCTTGCGGCTGTGCAGGTGATGCGCACCCGCCTCCCGCATCAGCTCGATTGCGCGGATGCCGATCAGCAAGTGCTGGTTCACACGCTCACGGTAAAAGTGATTGGCCATGCCTGGCAGTTTGATTTCGCCGTGCAGTGGCTTGTCGCTGACGCAAAGCAGCGTGCCGTAGGGGACACGGAAGCGGAAGCCGTTGGCGGCGATAGTAGCGCTCTCCATGTCCAGTGCGATCGCGCGGCTCTGCGAGAAACGCAACTCGGGCGAGGTGGCGGCGCCACGCGAAGGCAGCAGCTCCCAGTTGCGATTGTCGGTGCTGGCGACTGTGCCCGTGCGCAGCACGCGTTTTAATTCGTAGCCCTTGAGCCTGGTCACGTCAGCGACGGCCGTCTCCAGCGCCACCTGCACTTCAGCCAGCGCCGGAATCGGCACCCACAGCGGCAGCTCCTCATCGAGCACGTGGTCCTCGCGCACGTAGCCATGGGCGAGCACGTAGTCGCCCAGCGCCTGCGTGTTGCGCAGACCGGCGCAATGGCCGAGCATGAGCCATGCATGCGGGCGCAGCACGGCAATGTGATCGGTGATGGTCTTGGCGTTCGCCGGGCCGACACCGATGTTCACCATGGTGATGCCGGAGTGATCGGCGCGCAGCAGGTGATAACCCGGCATTTGCGGCAGGCGTGGCGGTGGGGCGCCCAGTGCATCAATGGCTTCAGCCGGCAGTCCTTTGCGACGCGTGACCACATTGCCCGGCTCGACGAAGGCGATGTATTCGCTGTTCGGGTCGTTCATCAACTCATGGCCGATGCGGACGAATTCGTCGATATAGAACTGGTAGTTGGTGAACAGCACGAAGTTCTGGAACCACTCGGGCAGCGTGCCGGTGTAGTGGCGCAGGCGGTGCAGCGAGTAGTCGACGCGCGGCCCGGTGAACAGCGACAGCGGCTGGTGCGCGCCATGCGGCGGTTCGTAGGTGCCGTTGGCGATGCCGTCGTCCATGACCGAGAGATCGGGCAGGTCGAACACGTCGCGCATCAGTTGCCGGCGCTCAGCGCTCAGGTTGCCTTCGACGTGATCGTTTTCGGCGAACGAGAAGTGCACCGGAATGGGCTGCGCGCTGGTGCCGACCTCGATCGTGGTGCCGTGGTTCTTCAGCAGCAGGCGAAACTGTTCCAGGTAGTAGGCGCTGTACAGATCGGGCCGTGTCAGCGTGGTCTCGTAGACACCGGGGCCGTGCACGAAGCCGTACGAGAGCCGCGAGTCGGCGCGCGCGCTGGTGCGTGTGTGCACGCGCACGAAGGGGTAGCAGGCGCGCACGTGATTGCCAACCTCTTCACCCGCGACGAAGCGGTGCATACTGTTGCGCAGGTGCGCAATCGACGCGTCGTAGATTCGCCGCACCTGAGCGAGCGCCAATGCGGCGTCGTCAAACTGGAGCGGAGCGAGAAAGGGCGCTGCATGGGTGGCAGCAGCAGTGTGGGTGGAATTATGTTTGTTCTTGTCCATCACGTATTTTGCACAGCAATCACCCGTTCGCGATAGATTTCGTCTATTCCCGATATTTCCGCGACTGCGCGTTGCGCAGCAGCGGCCCCGACGCATGACATCGACTGACACCGAACGCCCTGAAATCGTCGCCACCAAACGCTGGATTGAGCTTGCCGTGATCGGGCTCAATCTGTGCCCGTTTGCCAAGGCGGTGTTCAGCAAGAACCAGATTCGCTATGTGGTGAGTGCCGCGACGACACCGGAAGCCGTCGCAGACGAATTGCACCGTGAACTGGAATGGCTCGCCGAGGCCAGCGCAGAGGCGGTCGACACGACGCTGCTGATCCTGCCGAACGCGTTCGCGGACTTTCTGGACTTCAACGATTTCATCGACGTGGCCGACGGGCTCGTCGATGAGCTTGAGCTCGACGGCATCCTGCAGGTGGCGAGCTTTCATCCGAAGTTCCAGTTCGCCGGCACCGACGCCGACGACATCAGCAACTACACCAATCGCGCACCGTACCCGACATTGCATCTGCTGCGCGAGGACAGCGTCGAGCGCGCGGTCGCCGCCTTCCCCGACGAGATGGAGATTGCCGAGCGCAACATCGAAACGCTGGAAAAACTCGGACACGACGGGTGGGCGGCGCTCAAGGTGGACGCGCCCGCGGACTGACCGTCACGTCGTCGATACGGCTTTGCAGCGCCAACGACCGCCGGGCGGTCGTTGCGGCCGTATTTGCGTACAAGTCGACTGGACTACTTTTCGCCCGCTAACGACCGTGCGACAGTCGCTTTTGCTGAAAAGCCGTATCGGTCGCGCAGGGCGGCAGTGTTCTACGCGTCGGCGTAGCTCGCGAGCGGCGGGCAGGTGCACATGATGTTGCGGTCGCCGTAGACGTCATCCACGCGGCCTACCGGCGGCCAGTATTTGTTCTGGCGCAGACTGGGTAGCGGATAGGCTGCCTGCTCGCGGGTGTAGGCGTGGTTCCAGGTTTCGGTGAGCAGCACCTCGGTGGTGTGCGGCGCGTTCACCAGCGGGTTGTCGTCCTTCGGCCAGACGCCGGTTTCGACCGCGCGGATCTCGTTGCGAATCGCGATCATGGCGTCGATGAAACGATCCAGCTCCGCCTTAGGTTCGCTCTCGGTCGGCTCGATCATCAGCGTGCCGGCCACCGGGAAGCTCACGGTGGGCGCATGGAAGCCATAGTCCATGAGGCGCTTGGCGACGTCCATGTTGCTGATGCCGCACACGTCCTTGATCGGGCGCACGTCAACGATGCACTCGTGCGCCACAAAACCGCCGTGTCCGGTGTAGAGGATCGGGAAGTGCGGCGCGAGTTTCTTCGCGATGTAGTTGGCGTTAAGAATCGCCACCGCCGTCGCCTCGCGCAGGCCATCGGCACCCATCATGCGGATGTAGGCGTACGGGATCGGCAGGATGCTGGCGCTGCCATACGGCGCTGCGCTGACCGGGCCCACCCTGCCGCGACCGGGCAGGAACGGCGCCAGGTGCGCCCGCACGCCAATCGGGCCGACGCCCGGGCCGCCACCGCCGTGCGGAATGCAGAACGTCTTGTGCAGGTTCATGTGGCTGACGTCGGCACCGAGCTCAGCCGGATAGGTGACGCCCACCTGCGCATTGAGGTTGGCGCCATCCATGTAAACCTGCCCGCCATGCTGGTGCACGATGGCGCAAATTTCCTTGATTGCTTCCTCGAACACGCCGTGCGTGGACGGGTAGGTGATCATCAGCGCCGCGAGTTTTGCGGAATGCTTTTCGGCCGCGACACGCAGATCGGCGACATCGACGTTGCCGTTGTCATCGCACTTGGTCACGACGACTTCCATGCCACACATTTGAGCGCTGGCCGGGTTGGTGCCGTGGGCACTCGATGGAATGAGGCAGACGTCGCGGTGCGCCTCGTTGCGGCTGGCGTGATACGCGCGGATAGCCAGCAGGCCGGCATATTCGCCCTGCGCGCCGCTGTTCGGCTGCAACGTCACGGCGTCAAAACCGGTGATGCGGCAGAGCATGTCCTCGAGATTCTTCGTGAGTTCAGAGTAGCCCCTCGCCTGCTCGGCGGGCGCAAAGGGATGCAGGTTGCCGAACTCGGGCCAGGTGACCGGAATCATTTCGGTCGTGGCGTTCAGTTTCATCGTGCACGAACCAAGCGGGATCATCGTGCGATCAAGCGCGAGATCGCGGTCGGCCAGCCGGCGCAGGTAGCGCAGCATCTCGGTCTCGCTGTGGTGCGTGTTGAATACCGGATGCGTGAGGATCGCACTCTGGCGTTGGAGTGCGTCAGGAATCGCCGATGGTGCGGCTTTGATCGATAGCGGTGCGCGGATGCCCGTTGCCGTCGCGACGGCGGACAGCACCGCGTCAACGTCCGCGTCGCTGTGTGTTTCGTCGAAGGTCACGCCAACCGCAGCCCAGCCTGTGTAGTGGCGCACGTTCATGCCACCGTCGCGAGCCGTGTTGACGATCACAGCGTGGGCGTCGTGCTTGAAGGTGACGGTATCAAAAAATTGGCCGGCAGCGGGGGCGATGCCCATCGCCTCGAGTCCGGCGGCGAAACGGGTGGCGAGGCCATGCACACGCGTGGCGATTCGGCGCAGCCCCTCGGGGCCATGATAGACGGCATACATGCTGGCCATGACGGCGAGCAGCACCTGCGCGGTGCAGATGTTACTGGTAGCTTTCTCGCGGCGGATGTGTTGCTCGCGGGTTTGCAGCGTGAGGCGATACGCCGGTTTGCCCTGCGCGTCGATGGTGACGCCGACCAGTCGACCTGGCATGTTGCGCTTGTACGCGTCGCGCACGGCCATGTACGCCGCGTGCGGGCCGCCGTAACCCATCGGCACACCAAAGCGCTGCGTTGAGCCGATCACGATGTCGGCGCCCCACTCGCCGGGTGCCTTCAGCAGCACCAGTGCCAGCGGATCGGCGGCGCAGATGAAGAGCGCGCCTTTCTCATGCACGAAGTCGGCGTATTGGCCCATATCGTGAATCTGCCCGCTGGTGGACGGATATTGCGCGAGCACGGCGAAGTAGTCACCCGCCATCATCAGCTGATGCGCCATGCCCACCTTGACTTCGATGCCCAGTGGCTCGGCGCGTTGCTTCACAACCTCAATCGTTTGCGGATGGCAATCACCGGCCACAATGATGACGTTGCTGTTCGACTTCGCCTGCCGCCTGGCCAGCGTCATCGCTTCCGCTGCCGCCGTGCCTTCGTCGAGCAGTGAGGCGTTGGCGATGTCCATGCCCGTCAGGTCGCAGATCATCGTCTGGTAGTTCAGCAGCGCTTCCAGCCGGCCCTGCGAAATTTCGGGCTGGTACGGCGTATAGGCGGTATACCAGGCCGGGTTCTCAAGGATGTTGCGAAGGATGACCCCGGGCGTCACCGTGCCCACATAGCCCTGCCCGATGAAGCTCTTGAAGATCTGGTTCTTCTGGGCAATGCCGCGCAGCTCGACGAGTGCCTCAACCTCAGTTTGCGCCTGTGGCAGTGCGAGACGTTTGCCGCCGATGAGGTTCGGCGGCACCACCTGGCCGACGAGGTCTTCGAGCGACGTGGCATCCACCTGCGCGAGCATGTCCATCTGCTCTTCACGATTGGGGCCGATGTGGCGGGGGAGGAAATCGGACATGTTTTTTCTCTTGGCGTTGACTGGCATCGCCCGCACCTGCGGGCCGTTCGATATTCAGAGGACTTTGCGGTACTGCAGGAAGCCGCTGCGGTCGGCGACGTCGTTGTAAAGCACCATGGCTTTGGCATTCGTTTCGTGCGTCAACCAATGCACGCGTGAAGCGCCCTCAGCCTTCGCCGCGGCATACACCGCCGCGATCAGTGCACGTCCCACGCCTTTGCCGCGGGCGTCGGCAGCGGTGAAGAGGTCCTGCAAGTACACGTATGGCCCCGGCGTCCAGCACGAGCGGTGAAAGATGTAGTGCACGATGCCAAGCATGGCCTCATTCTCGAACGCGCCGAGCGCAAACATCGGTTCCGCCGGATCGTGAAAGCGCGCCCACGTCAGGTCAAACTGCTCCGGCGGCAGCGACGTCTTGTAGAAGTCGAGATAGTCCTTCCAGAGCGCCTGCCAGGCCGTGCGGTCGGTGGTTGTAAGGGGGCGAACGGTAATGGTCACTAGGTTTTTCCTTCCGTCATTCCTGCGCAGGCAGGAATCCAGTGTCTCGCGTGGCGGCGGTGTACTGACCCAAAGTCGCTCGGCCCCTGCCGACGCAGGGGCGACGAGATCGCTACGCAATCATCGCCTTGTACGCCGTTTCGTCATGCAGCTTTGCCACCGCGCCGGCATCGCTGACCTTGATCTTGAAGAACCAGCCAGCGCCTTCGGGATCAGTGTTCACCAGCGACGGATCGGCGACCACCGCTTCGTTCACTTCGACCACTTCGCCGTCAACAGGGGACTTCACTTCGGCAGCGGCCTTGACCGATTCAATGATCGCAGCGTCTTCTTTCGCCGCGAGCTTGCGGCCTACTTTCGGCTGCTCAACATAAACGAGATCGCCCAGTTTGTCCTGCGCGAAGTGGGTGATGCCGACGGTGCCAATGTCGCCGTCCATCTTGATGTATTCGTGGTCTTCGGTGTAGCGGGTGGTCATGGTTTTCCTTTGGAAAAAGGACGAAAGACGAAGGGCGAGTGACGAAACGCGAACGCACGCCTCCCGAATACCTTCGAATCGTCGCTGGGTTATCTCAGGTTATCGTCATTCGTCATTGGTCATTCGTCCTCAAGCGCGTCAGCGCTTGTATCCATGCGGCGCAAACGGCATGCCAACCACGGTCACCGGCGTCGGCGTACCGCGCAGCATCGCGCTAATTTGCGTGCCGACAGCAGCGTGCGCTGCATCGACGTAAGCCATGATCACCGGGCCGTTCACCGTAGGGCCGAAGCCGCCGCTGGTGACTACACCGATCTTGTTGCGCGCGCCATCCTGCAGCTCCACGCCTTCACGAATCGGTGCGCGGCCTTCGGGCTTGAGGCCGACGCGCTTGCGTTTGACGGTTGACGGGTTGTCAAGCTGGCCAAGGATGACGCCCGCGCCAGGGAAGCCACCCGCGCGCTCGCCGCCGGTGCGACGTACCTTCTGCATCGCCCAGGTGAGTGATGCCTCGACCGGCGTGGTGGTCGTATCAAGATCATGGCCGTACAGACACAGGCCCGCTTCGAGTCGCAGCGAGTCGCGTGCGCCCAAGCCAATCGGTTGCACGTTTGGTTGCGCAAGCAGCGCCTTCGCCAGCGCTTCACTTTGCGACGCCGGCACACTGATCTCGAAGCCGTCCTCGCCGGTGTAGCCCGAGCGCGTAATGAGGCAATCAACCCCTGCGATCAGCAAGCGCCCGCCGGCCATGAATGTCGCGGGCACCTCGCCCGTGGCGATGCCCTTGAGCGCGGCTTCGGCGCCCGGCCCCTGCAAGGCAAGGAGCGCGAGATCGTCACGCACCTTGATCTCGCAGCGGTTACCAATATGCTTTTTCAGATGCGCGATGTCCTGCGTCTTGCAGGCCGCGTTCACCACCACATGGAGGTAGCTGCCGGTGTTGAAGATCATCAGATCATCAAGGATGCCGCCGGCGTCGTTGGTGAACAGCGCGTAGCGTTGTTTGCCGGCCGGGATGCCGATCACGTCCACCGGCACCAGCGACTCAAGCGCATTCGCGGCATCGGGTCCGTGCAACTCCAGCTGCCCCATGTGCGAGACATCGAACAGCCCGGCATGGGCGCGCGTGTGTAGATGTTCCTTGAGCACGCCTAGGGGATACTGCACCGGCATGTCGTAGCCAGCGAACGGCACCATGCGCGCGCCGAGGCTCACATGCAGATCGTACAGCGGGGTGCGGAGAAGGGTTTCTGACACGGGCTCAGACATCGGGACGCGGCTCCAGGGTGGAAGGTGACGTCCCGGATCTGTCCTTTAGCCTGAGAGTTTCAACCGCGGATGATGGCGGTTTTGCCCCTTCGGCGGAGGCTCGTGCCAGTGTGGTGGCTGCCTCGCTCTCCAGATGTGCAACGGGGTTCCTCGCGAAACCAAGCCGTGAATCAGTACGGTACCTGAGCGATCTTCCGGGGATTACGCCTACGGTAGCGCGAGAACGGATAGTCCGCGCGCTTCTCCTGACTCAGCGCGAAGTTTAGCAGCCGGCAGGCTCCTAGCCTTCCGCGCGCCAGTTGCCGAGGAAATTCGTCATCGCGGCTTCTGCCGTCTTGTGCCACTCGTTGATCTCGCTGCGGAAGCGCTTCCACGGATCGTAAATCCGTTTGAACGCGGGGTTGCCTGCTGCCTCGGCGTCATAGATGGCGAAGGCGGCGCGGTAAGCTGCAATCATGAAGTTATTGGGGAACAGCTGCACCCGTGTGCCGCTGCCGATCATGCGTTTGTAGGCAGCAGGGTTGCGCGTGTCGTAGGCTGCCATCATCCACTGGTTCACCCAGCCGCTGGCGATGTTGATGGCCTCCTTGTAGGCGGCAGGCAGGCCGTCGTAGGCCGCTTTGTTCACGTACAGGCTCAGCGCGGCCGAAGGCTCCCACCACGCTGGGTAGTAATAAAAGCGTGCTACCGCGGGCAGGCCCAGTTTGTCGTCGTCATACGGCCCGACCCACTCGCCCGCGTCGATCTTCTTGTCCTTTAACGCAGCCGCAATTTCACCGCCGGGCAGGCTGGCAGGCTCGGCTCCGAGCCGCTTCCAGATCTCGGCGCCAAAGCCGGGGATGCGAATCTTCAGCCCCTTCACGTCATCCAGCGTGCGAATTTCCTTGTTGTACCAGCCACCCATCTGGGCGCCGGTGTTGCCCATCGGGAAGTTAACCATGTTGTACTGGGCAAAGAGTTCGCGCAGCAGCTCCAGGCCGCCGCCCTGATACACCCAGGCGTTGTGCTGTCGCTGGTTGAGGCCAAAGGGCAGGGTGGTGTCGAAGGCGAGCGCCTTGTTGACGTTGACGAAGTAATAGCCTGCCGTGTGCGCGCACTCGACGCCGCCTTTTTGTACGGCTTCGAACACGTTTTTTGCGGGCGCAATCGTCGCGTTCTCCACGATCGACACCTTGAACTTTCCAGCGGTGATCGCGTCGAGCACGCGTGCGAACTGCTCCGCGCCGCCATAGATGGTGTCGAGCGATCTTGGAAAGCTCGACGCCAGCCGCCAGCTCACCGCAGGCAGCGTCTGCGCCGCCGCCGAAACCGATGCCAGTCCGGCCAGCGCGCCCGCAGCGCTGACGCCGCCGGACAAAAATTCTCGACGTTCCAAGATACTGCTCCTTGTTCCCCAAGCGCCCACGCGGCCGTGGCTTGTGAAGTGCGAGAGCGCACCTACAATCAACGGCACAGCTCCCCCTCGTTGCGCAAAGGATGTGTGGTGACTATTTCGATGTATGCCCTGTCGGTGCCGGTGTTTGACCGCTACCTCGGCAACCTGATGAATGTGCTCGACAAGGCCGCAGCGTCTGCTGCTGATCGCAAGATAGACGACACCGTGCTGACTGGCATGCGGATTTACCCCGATATGTTTCCGATGTCGCGTCAGGTTCAGGTGGCCGCCGACTTCGCGAAGGGCGCCTGTGCGCGGCTCGCGGGCGTGGAGGTGCCGAAGTACGACGACAACGAAAAGACGCTCGCCGAACTCAATGCGCGCTGCCAGAAAACGCGTGACTTTCTCGCCACGTTGAAGCCGGAGCAATTCACGGGCAGCGAAACGCGCGCCGTGAAGCTCACGCTGCGCGGTGAGCCCGTCGAATTCGTCGGGCTGCCGTATCTGACCGGCTTTGCGTTGCCTAACTTCTTTTTCCACATGACCACGGCGTATGCGCTGCTGCGGCAGGCGGGTGTGCCGCTGGGTAAATCTGATTTCGTCGGCGGCTGGTAGGCGCGCACGCGCACTCAGGCGTTACACCACTTTCACACCAAGGAGGACCCCATGAAACTCGCATTTGCTCTCTCGGCGGCACTGGCCGCCCTCGCCGTCAGCGGCGGCGCGGCCGCGCAAACCCCCGTCGGTTTGTGGAAGACGATCGACGACAGCACCGGAAAAGAGAAGTCATACGTTCGCATCACGGAGAGTAACGGCGTGGTGACGGGCAAAGTCGAGAAAATTCTCGATCCCAGCAAGGCCGACCAGAAGTGCGACGAATGCAGCGATGATCGCAAGGGCAAGCCCGTGGTTGGCATGACGATCATCCGCAACGTGAAAAAGCAGGACGGCAACTGGGGCGGTGGCGACATCCTTGACCCGAACAACGGCAAGGTCTACAGCGTGCGCATCACGCCAAGCAGCGACAACAAGAAACTCGATGTCAAGGGCTACATCGGCGCACCGATTCTCGGTCGTACGCAAACGTGGCTGCGGCTGGAGTAACAGCTTTTTGAGCCAAACGACGACTGGATGGTCGCTGGACGATGATTTATCGTGAAGTTGACTTTGGCGATTTCAGGTCGGTAACGGTCGCCGCGCCGTCGTTGGCGGCAATAAGCTGATGATGCTGCGCCCGCTGCTCGACTGGTGGCGACGGCCGTCGCGCCCAACGCACTCGCCACAATCGCCGGGAGCATCGGCGGAGTCGATGCTTGGCGCAGCAGATGCGTCCGCCACCATGACTGCGTCCGTAGTCCGCGTGGCGGAAGTCGACGACGCGCGTGCCTTGGCCGTCGCTGGTGCGCTCTTCCAGCGCAAGTTCGGTCAGCACATTCCCGATTTTCCGCGGCACTTCGTCGCCATGGTTGGCGAGAGGTGCGCGGGCTATGTGCACTACACGCCCTGGCAAGGCGATTTTCTGTGCGGCGGATTGTGCATCGATGACCGCGTCTATCGCGAGCTGCCTTCCGCTGATCGTGCGTGGATTCGTGAGCGCGGCGGCATTGCAGAAATCATGATGCGCGGCGCGCATGCGGTGCTCGACGCACACGCCACGATCTGGGGCTACATTGGTGACAAACAGGCTGAAGCCGTGGATCGGCGCGTGGGTTTCGTGCCCGTTGCCGAGCCCTTCCTGTTCGCGATCTGGCGCTCGCCGCTCAGCGATGTGCAGAAGGCCGAGCGAATCGCCGCAGCAAAGTGCATTGGTCCCTTTTAGGCGGCGCACGACAGAGCCGTCGGGCTACACGGAGCAATTGCTTTCCGGAACGGAACTCCATGAACGGCGCCAGAAAAAGGAGCACGCGATGAACGGCGTCCAACAGAGACGCGCCATGAATGGCGCTCAGAGCCTCGTCGAGACACTGCTTCAATCCGGCATCGACACCTGCTTCGCCAACCCGGGCACAAGCGAGATGCATTTCGTGGCCGCGCTGGACCAGAGCCCAGGAATGCGTTGCGTGCTGGGTCTGCAGGAGAACGTGGTGACGGGAATGGCCGACGGGTATTACCGCATTGCGAGTAAGCCCGCGGTCACGCTGCTGCATTGCGGGCCGGGTCTCGCCAATGGTCTCGCCAACCTGCACAATGCGCGCCGTGCCCGCAGCGGCATCGTCAACATCGTCGGTGATCAGGCGACCTATCACCGTCCGCTCGACGCGCCGCTCACAGCAGACACCGAAAGCCTCGCCCGCAGCGTGTCCGCCTGGGTGCGCACCTGCGAGCACGCGGCCAACGTTGGGGGCGCCGCCGCCGCTGCGATACAGGCGGCACGCAGCTTTCCGGCGAAAGTCGCCACGTTGATCCTGCCATCCGACGCTTCGTGGGACGAAGGCGGTGTGGTGGCCGAGGCGCTGCCGGAACTGCCCGCGCCGGCAATTGATCCGAGCGCCGTGCAGCAGGCGGCGCGTGCATTGCGAAGTGGTGGCAAAGCATTGTTGCTGCTCGCCGGGAACGGTACCAGCGTCGTCGGGCAAACGCTTGCGTGGCGCATCGCGCAGGCGACCGGTGCCGCGCTGATGGCGGACTACGTCACCGCGCAGGTCGCACGCGGACGCGGGCGGCTGCCGCTCGCCCGAGTGCCCTACGTGACCGACGCGGCCGTGCAGGCGCTGCGCGACTTCGAGCACATTGTGCTGGTGAGTGCCAAGGCGCCGGTGGGCTTCTTCGCCTACCCAGGCAAGCCGTCCAAGCAGTATTCCGACACGGCGCAACTGCATGTGCTCGCGCGAGAGGATCAGGATGCGTTGGCGTCGCTCGAAGCGCTGGCGAGTGAGATCGGAGCGCCACCCGCTGCGTTTCCGGATGTCGGCCCCGCGCCTGACGTCGTCAACGGCGCGCCGACTCCCGAGGGTCTCGCGCAAACGCTCGCTGCCGTGCTACCCGAGCAGGCCATCGTGATTGACGAAAGCGTGTCCTACGGCCGCGGTTTTTACCCGCATACCGTGGCGGCCGCGCCGCATGACTGGTTGCATCTGGTCGGCGGCGCGATTGGCGCGGGCTTGCCGATGGCGACCGGTGCGGCGCTGGCAGGCAACGGGCGGCGCGTGATCGCCTTGCAGGCCGATGGCTCGGCGATGTACACCCTGCAGGCCTTGTGGACGCAGGCGCGCGAACGGTTGCCGGTCACTACCCTGCTTCTCAGCAATCGCAAATACGGCATCCTGATCGGCGAATACAAAAATGTCGGCGCCACGCCCGGCTCCACCGCCATGAGCATGCTCGACCTCGGCAATCCCGACCTCGACTGGGTCAAACTCGCCGGCGGCATGGGCGTCGAAGCCGCCCGCGCCACCACACTCGAATCCTGCGCTGATCTGATGCGGCAGAGTTTTCAGCGGGACACGCCGTTTTTGATCGAATTGATCGTCTAGCGGAAACGCTCAATGAGTTCCCGCAGGGTGGCCGGCGACGGATCCGGACGGGTGGCGAGGCGATTCAACCCGGCCCGCCGCCCGAGTCGGTTGATGCGTGGCTCGCCTGGCACTTGTTCGCGCTTCCCTGACGGGCAAGCCGACCCGGTCGCCAGTGGCCGCGCAGGCGGCTGTGCGTGATGTATCCCACACCCGCCGCCTGCGGGGATAATGCCGGAATGCTGGCCGCAAGACGGCAGCTCACGGAGACACTGTATGAAACCCTATCCTGCTCGCAACATGCCGTCGATCATGACCAGTCTTGTCTGGTTGATTTTCGCGCTCTGCATCGGTCGCGCCGAAGCGGTGCGACTTTATGCGTACAACTTTGACAACCACCATTTGGTTGCCTTTGATTCAGCGACGCCAGGCACGCTGGTGCTTGATTTGCCGCTCGCCGGTCTCGCCGCAGACGAGTATCTGGTAGGCATCGACGTGCGGCCGGCGACTGGCGAGATTTTCGCAGTGGCCACCAACAACACGACATATCGCCTGGTTCGCGTCAATTCGTTCAACGGAAGCTTGTCAAACGTCGGCGCTCCCATTGCGATCACGGACCCGGTTGCGTTGTTCTTTGGGTTGGGCTTCGACCCGCAGACGGATCAACTGCGCCTGCTCTCCAATCTTCGCAGTAACCGACGGCTGAGTCCGATCGATGGCTCAATTGTCGCCACCGACACAGCGTTGGCGTATGCGTCCGGTGACTCCAACGCGGCGGTCACGCCGCAAGTCGTGCACATTGCTCACCAGCGCGGGGTGAGCGGCTCCACGCTGTTTGGCATCGACACGGCAACGCTCGCGCTGGTGCGGATCGGTGGCGTCAACGGCACGCCCTCCGCCAACGGTGGTCAGTTGAGCACGATCGGACCGCTCGGGGTCGCCGTGACAGGGTTTGGCGGCATGGCCATTGATCCGGCCGGTGGCGTTGCTTACGCCGTCCTGCGTGTCGGCAGCGCCTCCATTTTGCACACTGTCAATCTCGCTACCGGAGCCGCGTCGAGCGTGGGTGGCATTGGTACCGCGACTGTCATTGACGGGCTTGCCGTCGCTGCCGAGCCGAGTCCCTGCCTCGACATTGACGGCAACGGTTTGGTAGGCGCGATGACCGATGCGCTGATGCTCGTTCGCGCGTTGCTGGGCATGACGGGCACCGCCGTCACTGACAACGCCGTCGCGGTCGGGGCGCCGCGAAACTCGTGGCCCCTCATTCGAGCTCACCTCAGCACGAACTGCGGCCTCAACTTCGCGCAATAGGACACAAAAGAAGCGGCGGCTGTGTCGACGGCGGCAACACTGGCCGCATTGGCATCGAACGGCGGTGCTGACGCGGCGCCCGCGCAACGCGATCTTTTCCATCGTATCGGTAGTCGCGATGTCGACGCCCCGGCGCCACTGTCAGGATGTTCTCGTTCAGCGTACGCGAGTTGGCACCCAGTGCGACGGCGCTTTCGGGAGATGCGCAAGTGCCACGGCAACCGCTGCCTAGGCAAGCGCTGAGTGACCGCGAAATTCCAGCAACGAATGCTTGCCGTCACACTGACCGTGTGTGCCTGGGCATCGGCCGCGTTCGCGCAGTCACTGTGCAATCTGCCGAATCAGCGGCACTTTGCGTTCACCGGGGCGGCGCACGCATCGACGACGCCTACGGGTGTCACGTCGCTGCAAATCATTGCCCGTGGTGCACAGGTCGGCGACGGCAGGTGTGCCGGCTCGCAGGGGAATTGTGCGAACCGCACCGCGGTCGGGCACGGTGGTATCAGTGCGGCCAATGAGGCTGTCGGCGCTGGTCGTTGCGGTAGTGGTGGTGGCGGGAACTTCTACATCGATGGCCTGACGAGCGGTACGGTCGAGGACAGTGGCAATTCGGGCGACGGCAGCGTCACGTTCTGCTACGCCCTCGTGATCCCGCCCCCCGTCGTGCCGACGCTGGGCAAATTACTCCTTGCAGTCGCTGCGTGCCCTCTCTGGACGCAGACGGTGCGTTCAGGTCAGCGCCGGAAGGCGATGGTGTCAACGGCGTCGGTGATGATGGTATCCACCCCAAAGGCCCATAGCCGTTCTGCCTGTTCGGGGTCATTGCAGGTATAGCAGGCGACGCGCAGTCCATTGGCGTGGGCTTCTGACACGATTTCCTGGGTCAACGTACGCCAGTTGGCATCCAGTGCGACGGCCCCGACGGCTTGGCAGCGGGCCAGCCAGTCGGCCGGCAGCGGGTTCTCGAAAAGGTGCGCTCGGTCGAACTCTGGGGCGGCGTCGCGCGCGGCGATCAGCGCGTCGGTGGAGAACGACGACAGCAACGGCTTCAAGTGCGCGTGCTCGGGGGCGCTGAACAGCGCCTGCGTTTCGAGTGCGACTGCGGCACCCGTTTCACGCTCGCGGCCGACGCAGGGTTTGATCTCGGTGTTGAGTTGCACGCCATTCGCAATGCAGTACTTCGCGACTCGCCAGTAGGTGGGAATCGGCTCGCCGGCATAGGCTGCCGAGTGCCACGATCCCGCATCCAGGAGCGCGAGCTGATGCCAGGTCTTGGCCGCGACGCGCCCGCGGCCGTCGGAGCAGCGGTTGGTCGTGTCGTCGTGCATCAGGAGCAGCGTGCCGTCACCCGAGAGCTTGACGTCAATCTCGGTGGCGCGGTAGCCCAGACTCACGCCGTGCCGGATGGCGGCTAGCGTGTTTTCAGGCGCGAGCTTGCCGGCGCCACGGTGGGCAATGGTTTTGGGGTAAGGCCAGGCGGGGAGAGTCATCACGCGAGTGTAGTCCGCGGCGCGGTTGACCACCGCCAGGCTGCGGGCGACGACTCCCCGCCGCACCCGGGGTTCGGTTCACGAAATCGACTCAATCCGCCGCGACTGTTCGTACGCGCGACCGAAGCGGTTGGCGAGCAGGTCGGGCAGCGCGATCTGTTCCTGCCGTACGAAGCCGCGCTGCGGCAGTTTGCGTTCGCGGAACAGGTCGACTGCGGCGCAGACGCCAGCGGCGGTGGTGATCTGGATGGCGGACACGGCCTCGGCCCCGGTGTCTTCGCATGCGCGCTGCGCAAAGATTTTTCGCGCGAACACCTCCTGCACAAAGCTGCCACCGCGTTCGCCGCTGACTGTGACGAACACCAGCACCACATCCTGCATCGTGGTGGGCACGGCCCGGCGCAAAATCGCCTTGAGATTGCCTTGGTCCCCGGCGAGCCGAAGTTCCGACAGCAGGAACTGCATGAGCACACGATGACCGGGATAGCGGACGCTCTTGTAGTCGAGCGTGCGCACCTTGCCGGCGAGCGTTTCGCACAGCGTGCCGAGGCCACCCGAGGTGTTGAAGGCCTCGTACTCCACGCCATCGAGTGAAAAATGCTCCAACCCTTCAAGCGGCAACATTGCGGTAAGCGCGCCTTCGTGAATGGCCTCGCAGGAGTGGCAGTATTCGTTGATCAGTCCATCCACACTCCAGGTCAAGTTGTACTTGAGCGCGTTGGTTGGAAAAACCGGCAGTGCGCCCACGCGCATCTTGATTTCGTCGAGCCGGTCAAACGACTGCGCCAGATGATGTGCAACGATCCCGATGAAACCCGGTGCCAGTCCGCACTGCGGCATGAAAGCGGTGTCGGCGTTTGCCGCGAGCGCCATGATGGCGCGCGTGGCGGCCACGTCCTCCGTGAGATCGAAATAGTGGCAATGCGCGGCCCGGGCGGCGGTCGCCACCTGGACCGCGAGGTGATAGGGCAGCGCGTTGATCACCGCATCGTGCGCGTCCAGAAGCGCCGCGAGTGCGCTCGTATCGCCGGTGTCGAGCCGCGCCGTACGCAACGGCAGTGCGGCCAGCGTGGCGAGCGCCGCGCTGGCTTGATCGGCCACTGTGACGCGGTAGTCCTCGCTTTGCGCGAGCAGACGGGCGATGGTATGGCCAATGTGGCCAGCGCCGAGCAGAAGAACGTTCATGGCACGTGGTCATCACCGGAGCCGCAGCGTGTGATGAAGGGTGGGCGATGAGGAATTCTAGAAACCGGCGATGACGAATAGAACAGCCGTATTGACGAAAGGCTACTAAAGGCAAGACAATATGCAGTGCATACACGACAAATTGATGCATCTGAAAATCGATGACCCTAAACCGCCACCCCGCGCAGGGCACCGCCGTCGACGCCCCGTCGCTCGCGTCGCTCGACGCCACGGATCGCGAACTTCTGGCACTGCTGCAGACCAACGCCCGCGAGAGCGTGACCACGCTTGGCAAAACGCTTGGTGTTGCGCGGACTACCGTGATCGCCCGCATGGAGCGCCTGCAGGCACGCGGCGTGATCACGGGCTACAGCGTGCGGCTCAATCAGGCTGCACTGGAGCAGTCGTTGCAGGCGTATGTCGGGCTCTCGGTCGAGCCGCGTGCCGGGCGCAACGTGCTGAAGCGGCTGGCGAAGATGCCCGAGATCAAGCTGGTGTGCAGCGTCAGCGGCGAGTTTGACTACGTGGCGTGGATTCGTGCCGAATCCGCCAATGCGCTTGATCGCCTACTCGACGAGATTGGCGAGACCGAGGGGGTGAGCAAGACCACGACGTCCATCGTGCTCGGTGAGCGCATCAACCGTGGCTAGGGCAACGCCCAACGCGTCGCACGCCCGGAAGGCGTGCGCATTCGCTACTGCTTCTGATGGAGCGCTAAATCCGTTTGCCGGTCTCGGCGCTAAACCAGTGCACGCGCGCCGGATCAAACGACAGCGGTAAGCGGTCGCCCACCTTGACGTCGGTCGCGTTGTCAAGCCGGCAGATGATGCGATAGCTCGCAAACTGGCCGTAGGCGTAGGCATCGGCGCCGACCCATTCGATCATCTGCACTGCGATGGAGAAGCGCGCCTGCGGCTCGGGCACGACCTGCAAATGCTCCGGCCGAATGCCCATCGCGACGCGCTCGCCATTGCCGACCGTCGTGGGAAATTCACCCACGTGGAACATGTCGCCCTGGTCGGTTTTCAGCGATTGCCCGGCGCGTCCGCCCCAGAGCTGGTTCATCGCGGGGGTGCCGATGAAGTTGGCCACGAACAGCGACGCCGGACGCTCGTAGACCTCTTTGGGCGTGCCCACTTGTTCGATGATGCCGCTGTTCATCACCAGCATGCGGTCGGATAGCGTCATCGCCTCAATCTGGTCGTGCGTGACGTAAAGGCTCGTGACGCGCAACTCCTGATGCAGCTTCTGGATTTCCAGACGCATGTCGACACGCAGTTTGGCGTCGAGATTCGACAGGGGCTCGTCGAACAAAAACACTTTCGGCTCACGCACGATCGCGCGACCCATCGCCACGCGCTGGCGCTGGCCACCGGAGAGTTGTTTTGGCTTGCGGTCGAGCAGGTGCGACAGCTCCAGAATTTTCGCGGCCTTGCCGATGCGCGCCTCGATGTCGGCCGGCGCCATCTTGCGGATTTTCAGGCCATACGCCATGTTTTCGCGCACACTCATGTGCGGATACAAGGCGTAGTTCTGGAACACCATCGCGATGTCGCGATCTTTGGGCTCCAGTTCGTTGACCACCTTGCTGTCGATGCAGATTTCACCGCCGGTGATTGGCTCCAGACCGGCCACCATGCGCAGCAGAGTGGACTTGCCGCAGCCCGAAGGCCCGACGATAACGACGAATTCGCCGTCGACGATGTTGAGGTTGACACCGTGGATCACGTCCACGGTGCCGTACGATTTCTTGACGTTCCTGAACTCGAGTTGTGCCATCGCTATGCGGCGCCTACTTTTCGCTGTCAACCAGGCCCTTGACGAACCACTTTTGCATGAGCACGACGACCAGCACTGGCGGCATCAATGCCAGCATTGCGGTGGCCATGACCAGATTCCACTCGGTACCGGCGTCACCGCCGGAAATCATGCGCTTGATGCCGATCACGACCGTGTACATGCTCTCCTGCGTCGTAATCAACAGGGGCCACAGGTATTGATTCCAGCCGTAGATGAAGAGAATCACGAACAGCGCCGCGATGTTGGTTTTCGAGAGCGGCAGCAGCACGTCCTTGAAGAACCGCATCGGGCCCGCGCCGTCAATCTTCGCGGCCTCAACGAGTTCGTCGGGCACCGTCAGAAAAAATTGACGGAACAGGAATGTGGCGGTGGCCGACGCGATCAAAGGCACGGTCAGACCGTAGTAACTGTCGAGCAGCTTGAGGTCGGAAATGACCTGATAGGTCGGGAGAATGCGCACCTCAACCGGCAGCATCAGGGTCACAAAAATCAGCCAAAAAGCAAGCGTGCGGCCCGGAAAGCGGAAGTACACAATCGCAAACGCCGAGAGCATGGAGATGACGATCTTGCCGATGGCGATCACCAGCGCCGTGATGAGGCTATTGACCATCATCTTGCCGACTTGCGCGGTTTGTCCCGCGCCGCCTTCGAACAACACTTTCTTGTAGTTCTCAACCATTTCGCTGCCGGGAAGCATTGGCATCGGCGATTGCAGCACCTGCTCGGGCGTAAGCGTGGACGCGACGAAGGTGACGTACAGCGGCAGCGCGACCATCGCCGCGCCGACGCACAGAATCAGGTGCGCGAAGAACGTGGAAAGCGGGCGGTTCTCGATCATCAGTACTGCACCTTGCGCTCGACGTAACGGAACTGCAGGAAAGTCAACGCGATCACAATGACCATCAACACCACGCTCTGCGCCGCGCTTGCCCCAAGATCAAGCCCCTTGAAACCATCGTGATACACCTTGTAGACGAGGATCTCTGTCGCGCGGCCCGGACCGCCTTTAGTTGACGCGTCGATGATGGCGAAGGTGTCGAAAAATGCGTACACCATGTTCACGACGAACAAGAAGAATGTCGTCGGCGTAAGCAGCGGAAAAATAATGTCCCAGAAGCGTCGCGTGCGGCCCGCGCCGTCAATCGACGCAGCCTCGATCAGCGATTTCGGGATCGACTGCAAGCCAGCAAGAAAGAAAATGAAGTTGTAGGAAATTTGCTTCCACACCGCCGCAACGATCACCAGCAGCAAACCCTGCGTCTGGTTCATGTTGTGATCCCACTCGATGCCGACAGCTGCCAGCGCGTGCGTCAGCAGCCCGAGCGACGGCGAGAGCAGAAACATCCACAACACACCCACGATGGCGGGCGCGACGGCATACGGCGCGATGAGGACCGTGCGATACCAGCGCGACCCCTTGATCACGCGGTCGGCCTGAGTGGCCAGAAAGAGCGAGAGCGACAGGCCCAGCACGGCGACGGCCACCGAAAAGATGGCCGTCGTTTTGAATGACTCCAGATACGTTTCGTCGTGCAACAGCGCGATGAAATTCTTGAGCCCCACGAACGTGACGCTGTTGCCGAACGCATCCTGTTCCAGGAAGGATTGGTACAGCGCCTGACCGGCAGGCCAAAAGAAAAACACGCCGGTGATGACAAGCTGCGGCGCGATCAAGAGATACGGCAGCAACTTTGAATCGAATACGACGCGTTTTTCCAACACCAGCCTCCGTCGCCATGTTGCCCCTCCCGGCCGGGAGGGGGCGCTTTGCTACTTGTTCGCGGACTGGAACTTCTCCAGTTGCTCGTTGCCGCGTTTGACGGCGTTGTCGAGCGCGGCCTTCGCGGTCTGCTTGCCCGACCAGACACCTTCGAGTTCTTCGTCAATGACGGCGCGAATCTGCACAAAGTTACCGAGGCGCAAGCCACGCGAGGACAAGGTCACGTCCTTTTCGATCATCTGTTTGACCGATACGTCGGTGCCGGGGTTTTTGTCGTAGAAACCGGCCTTCTTGGTGACTTCGTAGGCCGCATGCGTGATGGGCAGGTAACCGGTCACCTGATGCCACGTGGCCTGGCGTTGCGGATCAGACAGGAACGTGAAGAACTTGGCCACGCCCTTGTAGTCGCCGGCCGGTTTGCCGTTCATCACCCACAGGCTGGCACCGCCGATAATGGTGTTCTGCGGCGCACCCGGCACATCGCGGTAGTACGGCAGCGGGCCGACAGCCCAGTCGAACTTGGCGTTGCGCTTGATGTTGGCGTACGCCGCAGACGACGAGGTGAGCATGGCGCATTCACCGCTGAAGAATTTCGATTCCGCTTCGTTGGTGCGACCGCCGTAGGTGAAGTAGCCCTTCTTCATCCAATCGGCCATGTTGGCGATGTGCTTTTCGTGCAGCGGGCTGTTGAACATCAGACGTGCGTCGGTGCCGCCGAAACCGTTGTTCTTGCTCGCGAACGGCACGTTGTGCCATGCCGAGAAGTTCTCCAGATGTACCCAGCTTTGCCAGCCGCTGGAGAACGCGCACTTGTCACCAGCCACTTTGATTTTCGCCGCTGCGGCCATCACCTCAGGCCACGTGGCGGGGGATTTGTTCGGGTCAAGGCCCGCGCGCTTGAAGGCGTCCTTGTTGTAATAAAAGACTGTGGTGGAGCTGTTGAACGGGAAGCTCACCAAGTTGCCCTTGGCGTCGCTGAAGTAGCCTGTCACGGCAGACACATACGCTTTCGGATCAAATTTTTCGCCCGCTTCGCGCATCAGTTCGTGCACCGGTTTGACCGACTTCTTTGCGGACATCATGGTCGCGGTGCCGACTTCGAACACTTGCACAATGTGCGGCGGGTTGCCGGCGCGCGTGGCGGCGATGGCGGCGGTCATCGTCTCCGCGTACGAGCCCTTGAATACCGGCACCACTTTGTACTGTGACTGCGAGGCGTTGAAATCCTTCGCGAAATCGTTGACGCGATCTCCCAGCGCGCCGGTCATGGCGTGCCACCATTGAATTTCTGTTTGAGCGGCGGCGGGCAGCGCGGTGAACAGCGCGATCGTGGCGATGCCGATCGCGACCGGCGAGAATCGCGACGGGTTGAGTCGGGTCATGGACGTTTCTCCTTTGGTTTTGCAATGAAGCTCGATGTTCGATCACCCTCGTTTCGGTGTGATGACACGTGCCTCGATCGTGCGGACGATTATGTACCCCACAGCACCGCTTGCGAAAGTAGGTCAGTGGTCGCGCCCGGTTTCAAACGAGGCGCCCGGGACGCCGCACCGGACAACGGCGTTTGATGCTGCTTGCTGCCGTCGCTGTCCCATGGTAACAACTTTATGTGCCGAGCGACCGTCCGACGGGAACAGTAGGCAGAAAATTACACAAGTCGACATTAAGGAAAAAATGGCTGAAACCGTTATTGGACAGTCGTTGGTTGCAATAAGTTGCTGACGAGACGATGGCGCAAACTGACAGGCTGCCTTCCTAGAATGTGTTGCAACGCCGCTGGCCCGCCGCGCATGTGCGGGCGGCCAATTCATTTTCTGCGAGAGCATCGATGCTGGAATTTCTGACCACGATCAATTGGGCCGCCGTCGGCCAAATCATCCTGATTGACATCCTGCTCGGGGGTGACAACGCGGTGGTTATTGCGCTCGCCTGTCGCAACTTGCCCGCGCATCAGCGCAAGAAGGGTATTTTGTGGGGCACACTGGGCGCCATCGTTCTGCGGGTCGCGTTGATCGCGTTCGCGGTCACCATGCTCAAGATTCCGTATCTCAAGGTCGTCGGCGGCGTGTTGCTGCTCTGGATTGGCGTGAAATTGCTTGGCGGCGAAGAGGACACGGGACACAACGTCGGGGGCGCAGACACGCTCTGGGCTGCGGTCAAGACCATCATCATCGCGGACTTCGTGATGAGCCTCGACAACGTGATTGCCATCGCTGGTGCGGCACAGAACACACCGGGTCACCACCAGATGGGCTATGTCATCTTTGGCCTGCTGGTCAGCATTCCGCTCATCGTCTGGGGCTCAACCCTCGTATTGAAGTTGATCGACCGCTTCCCGCTCGTGGTGACAGCGGGCGCCGCGCTGCTTGGCTGGATCGCCGGCGGCATGATCGTGACGGACGTCGCGTGGACGGAGCACTTCGGCGCTGCAAGCACGACGCTCAAGATCACGGCCGAAGTGATCGGGGCCATTTTTGTTGCCGGGCTCGGAACGCTGCTCGCGCGCCGCGCAGCAAGCCGTAGCGCGGCGAATCAGTCAGGTGAATAGCCCTTCCTCGGGCGCGCCCCCCGCTCGATGGTCACCCCCACGAGCGCGGCGTTGCGCACCGCACCGGGCTTGCCAATCGTCACCTTGACCCAGGGCGCATGGAATTCGCCGAGCACCGTTTGTGCGACGTGTTCGGCCAGCCGCTCAACGGTGTGATAGGTCAGCGTCGGTAGCGTCTCGCTGAGTCGTCGCGAAATGCTGTCGTAGTTCATCAGGCCTTTGGTGCTGTCGTTCTGGAACGCATCCCCCGATGCGGCGCCAATGTCCAGATCAACGACCACGGGGCGCAGGGTCACGCGCTCCCAGTCGTACACGCCGAGCGTCGTCTCGCACTTCAGTCCGCGAATGAAAATGATGTCCATGATGGTCCGGGCTACACTGCTCGCCATTGTAGGCAGCGCATGAAATGCCTCGCCCTATCGCGCGCTGCTGCGGCAATTCACGCCGCAGTCGGACGCCATTGAAGCGAGCGGCGTTGCCCAAACCCTGTTCATCCACCGAACTGCATGCTGACCACTGCCGATCTCGTCGCCGCGTTGCTCGCCTATCTCATCGGATCACTGTCGTTCGCGGTCATCGTCAGCCGTGCGATGGGGCTGCCCGATCCGCACAGCTACGGCAGTGGCAACCCCGGCGCCACCAATGTGCTGCGCAGTGGCAGCAAGAAGGCCGCGATCCTTACGTTGCTCGGCGACACCCTGAAAGGCGTTGTCGCGGTGCTGCTGGCAAAGGCCTTTGCCGCGCAGCTTGGCATCAGCCCTGTCGGCATCGCACTGGTCGCGGTTAGTGTGTTCCTCGGCCACCTCTTCCCCATTTTTTTTGGCTTCAACGGTGGCAAGGGTGTCGCGACGGCGGCGGGCGTACTGTGGGCGCTCGACTGGCGCGTCGGCCTCGGCCTGACGGCGATCTGGGGCGTCGTGTTCGCGGTCACGCGCGTATCGTCGCTCTCAGCGCTGGTGGGCAGTGCGGCGACGCCTGTGTTGGGCTATGTTTTCTTTGGCAACGGTGCCGTGTTTTATGTCACGCTGCTCATGGCGGCGCTGCTGTTCTGGCGGCACAAGGAAAACATCCGGCGCCTGCTCTCCGGCGAAGAAGCAGCGTTCAGAAAGCGCTCGTAGCCGCCGCCAGTTCAGTCAAGGGCCAGCGCGGTCGGGCGTTCACCGCGTAGTCGCAGCGCGCCTCAGCCAGGCGCAGCGCCCCGATGTGCGCAATCATCGCGCCGTTGTCGGTGCACAGCGCGACCGGCGGGTAGAACACCCGGGCGCCCCCACGCGCCGCGCCGGCAGTCAACGCTTCACGCAGGCGCGCGTTGGCGCCCACACCCCCGGCCACCACGATCTGCCTGAGGCCGGTTTGCTTCAACGCCGCGATTGACTTGCTGACCAGAGATTCAACGATCGCGGCTTGCACGCTTGCGGCGAGATCGGCGCGACGCGGGTGCGTATCCGGCAATACCGGTTGCGGCGCAGAGACGGCACCGCGTGCGGGCAGCTCAGTACCTGTCAGGCGACGCACCTCATTGGCAACGGCGGTTTTCAGTCCGGCAAAGCTGAAATTCAGATCGCCTGAATGCAGGAGTGGGCGCGGGATGGCGAACGCCGTCGCATCACCGCTCTCCGCAAGTTTGGCCAGCAGCGGCCCGCCCGGATAGGCCAGGCCGAGCAATTTCGCTGACTTGTCGAAGGCCTCGCCGGCCGCGTCGTCGATGGTGTCGCCGAGCAACTCGTAGTGTCCCACCCCGTCGACGCGCATCAGCTGGGTATGCCCGCCCGACACCAGCAGCGCGACGAACGGAAACTTCGGCGCCGGGTCGGCCAGCAGTGGCGACAGCAGATGACCTTCCATGTGATGCACCGCAATCACCGGCTTGCCCCAGGCGAACGCGAGACTCGCCGCCAACTGCGCACCCACAAGCAGGGCGCCCGCCAGCCCAGGACCTTGTGTGTAAGCGATCGCTTGCACTGAATGCGCCGTGGCGCCGGCTCGACGCAGTACCTCGTCGGTGAGACGGAGGCCGTAGCGGATGTGGTCGCGACTGGCGAGTTCCGGCACCACACCGCCGTAGGGCGCGTGCAGCGCGATCTGCGAATGCAGCGCCTCGGCCACCACCCGACCGCTAGCGGGATCGAACAGCGCCACGCCGGTTTCGTCGCACGACGACTCGATCCCGAGCACGAGACCGCGCGGCGCGGCCCCGCCCTGTGTTGAAAGTTCAGCCATTTCGGGATATATTATCGGGCTACTCAGCGAAAACACCGCCTTCGGCAATCACCAGCATGATCATCAAAGTCCGCGAAAACGAACCCTTTGAAGTGGCAATGCGCCGCTTCAAGCGCGCTATCGAAAAAACCGGTCTCCTGACCGAACTCCGCGCCCGCGAGTTCTACGAGAAGCCGACCACCGAGCGCAAGCGCAAACACGCTGCTGCCTGCAAGCGCCACTTCAAGCGCATCCGCAGCATGCAACTGCCCCCGAAGCTCTACTAAGAAGCTCGTTTTGCTGAGTTCTGGATGCGGCCCTTCGGGGCCGTTTTCGTTTGTCTGCCCCGCGCGCGTCGCACCGACCAAGGATTCAAGATGTCTCTCAAAGAAACCATCACCAACGACATGAAAGCCGCCATGAAGGCGGGCGACAGCCACAAGCTCGGCACCATCCGCATGCTGCTGGCGGCCATGAAGCAGCGTGAAGTCGACGAGCGCATTGTGTTGACCGATGCCGACATCGTTGCGCTGACCGAAAAGGCCATCAAGCAGCGCAAGGAGGCCATTGCCCAGTTCACCGCCGGTGGCCGCAACGACTTGGTGGAGAAGGAAACCGCCGAGATCGCCGTGCTCACCCCCTACCTGCCGGCACAGATGAGTGACGCCGAGGTGGACGCGGTGCTCGCCGCAGCCGTGGCCGAAGTGGCTGCAACCGGCGTCACCGGCAACGCAGCGATGGGCAAAGTGATGGCCATCGTCAAACCCAAGCTCGCGGGCAAAGCCGACATGAGCGCGGTGTCGGGTAAGGTGAAGGCGAAGCTGGGTTAGGCGGTATTTGCAAGTTGCCGTGCCTCCCGCAGCATCGCAATCTTTGTCAGTAGCACTTTCACCCGCACGAGCTGTTCGCCGTCGGGCAGGCTGGCAAGCTCCCTTTCGAGGTCGGCCAGGGCGCGCAGGGCGGCCATCTCGGGCGGTGTGTAGCCGGCGTTTTTGAGCACGCGGTGGATGGCGCGCAGTTCGGGCGGCACCAGCGGATCCTCGCTCAGGTCCAGCGGCGCGCCTTCGCCGGCGAGGCCACTGAGTTCGCCTTTACGGGCGGCTTCGTTCACTCGCTGTTCGGCGATGATGTCAGCCCAGTGCATCGGGTTGTTCCTGCGTTGATTTGGCCCCAGACGGCTGTATCTTAGGCGCATGAAAGCAATCGTCAAATGGCTGCTCGGCGCGGCCACGCTGGCGGGCGTGGTGGGCTGCGCGACGCTGCTTGCGCCGGGCAGCAATCCGTATTTCGACGCAGCGAAGCGGCACCACACCGCCAGTGGCTTTCGCAACAACTACCCGCACGCGACCGACCAGAACTTCTGGAAGTGGCAGTACGAGCGGTTGATGGCCAACGTGCCAGCCGCACCACCGCCAGGCGGCTGGGCGAGCGTGCTGCCGGGCGTGACGCCGGAAGCGGAATTTCTGCGCCAGAATCGCGGCGAGCGGACGCTGACCTGGCTCGGTCACGCCACCGTGCTGCTGCAAACCAGCGGCGTCAATGTCATCACCGATCCGATGTTTTCGGATCGCGCGTCACCCGTGTCATTCGCCGGACCGAAGCGGCAGGTCCCGCTCGCGCTGCGCGTCGACGAGCTGCCGGTGATTGACGTGGTGTTCATCTCGCACAACCACTACGACCATCTCGACGCCGACACCGTGCGCGCATTCAGTGCGCGCTTCCCCGGCGCGGTGTATGTGGTGCCGCTGGGCTTCAAGGCGTGGCTCTCCAGTCATGGCGTGCCGGCGACGCAGGTGCGCGAGCTGGATTGGTGGGATCGTGTGAATGTGCGCGGGCTCGATTTCACGCTGGTGCCCGCACAGCACTGGAGCAAACGCACGCTGACCGACACCAACCAGATGTTGTGGGGCGGCGTTGCCATTGAAGACCGCGCGCGGGGTGGCACACCCGTGCCGTGGCGCTTTCTCTACACCGGCGACACCGGCTACTCGCAGGATTTTCGCGATATCGGCGCACGCTTCGCCGGCGGTTTTGACTGGCTGGCCGTGCCGATTGGCGCGTACGAACCGCGCTGGATCATGAAGGCGCAGCATGTCAATCCGGACGAATCAGTGCAGATCATGAAGGACGTTGGCGCGCGACAGGCGCTTGCGGTGCATTGGGGCACCTTCGTGCTGACCGACGAACCCCTTGACCAGCCGCCGAAAGATCTTGCCATCGCGTTGCAGCGTCACGGCGTTCCTGCCGCGCAGTTTCATGTGTTCAAGAACGGCGAAACGAGGCGCTTATAGCTTTTTGCCTTGAACGACAGCCCGTTGGCCGCTTTGGGCTGTTTTTTTTTAAGTCGACTAAGTGGAAAAATGGTCTATGACGACCGGCCGGCGGTCGCCAGACTGAATAAGCTGTAACTACGGGGTGGGCTGCGCGCTGCGCCGATGTACGCAGCGGCCGTTGGCATAGGTTGCGGCCACCGCGCGATCGTCGCCCAACGTCATTAGCGCGAAAAAGGTGTCGAGCGGGTCGTCACGCATTTGGGTGCGACGGGCGAGCAGCGGCGTCGCGCACGGGTCGAGGAGCGCAAAGTCGGCCGCCTTGCCGGGGGTGATGCTGCCCAGCGCGTGCTCCAGCGAAAGCGCCCGTGCGCCGCCGAGCGTCGCCAGATAAAGCGCATACGCAGGCGACAGCGAATGGCCGAGCAATTGCTGCACCTTGTAGGCCTCGCCGAGCGTGCGCAGCAGGCTGTAACTCGTGCCGCCGCCGACGTCGCTGCCGAGGCTCACGCGATTACCTGCCGCCAGCGCCTGCGGCAGATCATAGAGGCCGCTGCCGATAAACAGATTCGACGTCGGACAAAACGACGGTGTCGCGCCGGCAGCCGTCATGCGCGCGCGGTCGGCATCGTCAAGGTGAATGCAGTGCGCGTAGATCGCGCGTTCTCGCAGCAGTCCGTAGTGATCGTAGACGTCGAAATAGCTGCGGTGCCCAGGGAACAGTTCGCGCACCCAGGCGATCTCGGCGCGATTCTCCGCCACGTGTGACTGGATGTAGACATCAGGATGCTCCTCGGCCAGCCGCTGCATCGCCGCCATCTGCGCTTGCGTCGAGGTTGGTGCAAAACGCGGTGTGATCGCATAGTGCGAGCGAGCGTGGCCGTGCCAGCGCTCGATCAGCGTCTTGCTGTCGCGATAGCCGGTGTCGGCGCTGTCGGTGAGGCCTGCCGGGGCATGACGATCCATCAGGCACTTGCCGGCGATCATCGCCAGACCGCGCGCCTCGCTCGCAGTGAAAAACGCATCGACCGACTGCGGGTGCACGGTGCAGAACACGGCAGCGGTGGTGGTGCCGTTTTCCAGCAGACGATCAAGAAAAAAATCGGCCGTTGCCGCGGCATGTGCCGCGTCGGCGAATGCCAGCTCCGCCGGAAAGGTGTAGCGGTTGAGCCAATCGAGCAGTTGCGTGCCGTAGCTCGCGATCACGTCGACTTGCGGGTAGTGCACATGCGTGTCAATAAAGCCCGGCACCAGCAGTTTGCCCCGTTGATCATCAATTCGCACGTCGTCAGCGAGCGTGGGCAGCAGCGCGGCGGTGGGGCCGACGTGTTCAATGCGGCCGCCGCGGCAGAGCACCAGCGCGTCGGGGAGGAACTCGACGCAGGACGCATCGCCCGCTAGCCCGGGGTCGCGCAGGCAATGCAGAAGTGAGGCGCGAATGGCGTGCCGGTCGGCGTTCGAGGTTGAAGCAAGCATGGTGCGATGATCCCAAATTTCCCGTCAGGACGCGAGGCGCTGTCGGATGCAGTCGGGACGCAGGGTGGGCGCAGTTTCTTGAGTCGTAGCGGGGCTACGGCGAAAACAAAGTGCGCTCAAGATGCGCCCGAATGCGCCGACAGCGTTCGCGTAGGCCACAGGCCGCCTGATGGGAAATTTGGGATGATATTCGGCGTCTGGCTGCTTCGGTATCACGCCGCGCAATGCGCACTATCGGTGCCTGCCGACGCGCCGTTTCGGTGCGCGGATGCTTCATGAATCATCGCTACACTGAGCCTCTGCGTACTCACTCTGCACGGCTCATGAGCAAGCCCCCTGCATCGCACCGATGGAAAAACTTTCAGGCGCGCTTGCGTGCGCTGTTTGCACGGCGACGCGGCGAAGCCCACGCCGATGTGAACGCCGCCGCAGCACCGGCCGCGGGCCCCGCAGCGGTCACGGCCACCACGCCGCCACCCGCAGCCGCCCCAACGCCGCAGGCGGGCGCATCGGCGGTCGCGCCGTCCAGCGGCGTCGCGCGGACGGTTGAGGGCAATGCGCGCAGCCGCGATCGCGCCACCGCGCCGTGGTTGCTGCTGCGACCCGAGCGCCGTTACCGCCTGCATTTGCCGCCGCACGCGAGCAGCGATGATCCATTGCCGCTGGTCATCATGATTCACGGCTGCCGCGAAACGGCCGAGGAATTCGAGCAAGGCACCCGCATGAGCGCGCTTGCTGATCGCGAAGGCTTTGCGGTGCTCTATCCCGATCAGGCCAACTTCGCCAACATTCGGCGCTGCTGGAACTGGTTCGAACCGAACACCGCTGCCGGCAACGGCGAGTGCGCCATCATTCTGGCCATGATCTATGAAGCGGCGCGACACGCCAAACTGTCGAAGTCGCGGGTGTATGTGGCGGGCATCTCCTCGGGCGGCGCGCTCGCGGCGCTACTGGGGTATCACCACCCGGATGTTTTCGCCGGCGTGGCGGTGCATTCTGGCCTGCCGCCGATGATGCCGGCGTCGCCCGCCGCCGCAATCGCCGCGATGGAGAAAGGCGTGCGTGTCGATCCCGACGCGCTGGCCGACGCCTACTGGAACACGCATGAAGTCACACCACCGCCACTGATTGTGTTGCATGGCGACGCCGACGCCACCGTGACCGAGCGCAACGCGCAGGCACTGGTGTCGCTCTGGGCAAGACTCTACGAATGCGCGCCGCAGGCGACGTCACTCGTGCGTGACGATCGCACTGCGCCCGCCACCGACACGGTGCGGGGCGTGGCGCAAAGCGATTACCAGTGCGCCGGCCACACCGTCGTTCGCCGTCTGAGCGTGCACGGCCTCGGCCACGCGTGGAGTGGTGGCGACGCGTCGCTGCCGTTTAACGACGCGCTCGGCCCGAGTGCATCCGAGGCGATCTGGGCGTTCTTCCGCGCCCAGCGGCGCCCGACTACTTCTTGAAAAACACCTGCCGCGCGGCCCAGGCGAGCACGCCGAGGTCGTCCAGCCAGCCGATCACCGGGACGGCGTCCGGCAGCAGGTCGAGCGGGGAAATCACGTACAGAAACGCCAGCAGCACGACGACAACGCGCTTCCACTTCGCTTGCGATTTCAGCGGTTGTTGCCCGGCAGGAATGACCTCTGGGATCGAATGATTGGTCGAAGCGGGCATGACAGATTCCTCTCGAAGTACAACGGCGGACAGACAACGTGGAACCACGCGGGGCTTGCCGCAAAGCGAGCGCGAAGGCTACTTCACCGACAACGCCAACGTGGCGGCGACACGATCCGGCGCGCTGGTCTTGACCGGCTGCGCCGCGGCGACACTAACGCGCGCCGGGTCGAAGCTGTTGACAGCCGTGAGTGTGGCGCGAATCGCCTCGGCGCGGAAGGTGGCGAGCGTGCCAAACGCAATATCTGGCACGCCCTGTTTGCTGCGCAGCAGCTTGAACAGTTCGGGGTAATACTTCGCTCGCGCCTCGGCGGCGTCGGTGCGGCCCTTTTCTGTCATCCGCTCGCGGGCCCCCTGCAGTAACCCGGTCAGTGCGTTGCCCGCCGCCGGGAAGTATTTCGCGCGCAACTGGGCGGCCTCGTCGCCTGCTGCCGTTGCCAGTTCGTCGAGCGCCGTTTGTACCTTGCTGTCAGTCAGCGAGATCACCAGCGGCTCATTGGCGCCCGGCGGTTTCATGCCTGCCCGTTTGCTGATTTCGAGTTTCAGGATGTTGTCGGCGAGCGCCTCGCGGTCACGCTCAAGGTCGTAGCGCCCCTCGATCGCGAGCTTCAACTGAGGCCGCTTCTGCAGCGCGCCGGCCAGTTTGCCGAGCTTTTCGCGTTCCGGTGGCAACAGTCGCGCCTCGCCCGGCTCAAAGAGTACGGCTTCGAACTCCTCACCGCTGCCGCCCAGCAGTGCGCCCAGCGCGCGGAACGGCGCCGTGACGAGCTTGGCCAGCACATTGGTGATCGCCTTCCACACCAGGCCACTCATCGAAAACTGCGGGTCGTCCAGCGAACCCTGCACCGGCAGGCCGAGGTCAATCACGCCCTTGCTGTCCGACAGCAGTGCGATGGCGAGGTCGAGCGGCAGATTGGTGGCGTCCTTGCTCTCCACGCGATCACCCAGCTTCAGGTTGTCGACGATGATCTGGTTTTCGCCTTTGAGTTTGCGGTCAAGCACCTTGTACTCGAGCTCCAGCGTCAACTTGCCTGATTCGATGGTGCGCCCAGCGAATTTCCCTGAGTAAGGCGTGAGATTCCGCATTTCCAGATTGCGGAAACTGGCTTTCAAGTCCGTGTATTGCGCCGCGCTTGACGGCGCGATCGTGCCTGCAAGCCGTGCCAAACCGAACTCGTCAACCTTGCCTTCGAGTGACACTTCTGCCCGCGACGAGGGTTCGCTGGAAATACCAACCACCAGTCCGGAGAGGTCCGACACACGCGTGCCGAACTGCGGGCGCAGCGACAGATCGGCGAAGTGGACGTCGCCGCCGGTGATTTGCAGGCGATCGATCTTGACGGAGGTGCCGCCGCTTGCTGACGTCGTCGGTTCGTTCGTAGTGGGAGGAGTCATCGTGGCTGGCGCCGGCGGCACCGCGCCGACCGGAGCGGCACCGCCGGACCCAGCGGTCGCGGCGGGTAGCGCTGCCGGCGTCACCGTCTTGCCGATCTGCGTGAGATTGAGCGATCCATCTTCACCAATCACGATATCGCCGCGCGGTTGGTCAAGCAGCAGGTCGGCGAGTTCCACGCGGGCGCCTCGTGCGCCGAGCCCCAGCCGCAGATCCTGCGAAGACAACTCGGCCCATTGCGCGAAGGGTTGCCTTGTCGTGACATCGGTCACGCTCAGATCGCGGACGGCCGCCTTGCCTGCAAATCGCAGCGTGTCATCGCCGGGTGCGTTGGCAACGAAAGTGATCTTGCCCCCCAGTGCTGCGGTCCCACGATCCAGCGTCAAGCGCGTGCTTCGGCTCAAGTAGGGTGCGAACGGGGCCAGCGTCAAACCCTCGAGCATCAGCTCCGTCTCACCGCGCTGCTGGCGGAGGTCGTAGCGCACGCTACCCTGCAACGCACCGCCGCTTTGCAGTGCCGCCCGCAAGGTGGCAGCGACAGGCTGACTCCCGTCCAGTGCGATGCGACCACTCGCCACCTCGACGCCTTGCAGCACATGCGTCAGAGGTTGCGACAGCGTGGCGTCGGTCATACTGATGCGTCCGTCGCTGACAGCGATGCCAGCGATCGACACGGTCGGTGGCTTTCGCCCAACCGCTACCGGCGACGGCGTCGGGTCCGCCCTTGCCGGCGTGGCCGTGGCCGCGCTTGCCGCCGATTGAAAGCGACGCGCGATATCGGCACCGTTCTCGCCAAGTGCCAGCGTTACCGCAGGGGCCAGGAGGTCGAACTTCGGCAAATCGATGCGCGCACCCGTGAGCGGCGTCGCGAAGGATGCGGCGCGAAGTTCCCGAGCCGTCAGCCACGGCTCGCGGGCGCCTTCGTCTCGCACACTCAGCCCGGTCACGGAAAACTTTCGGGCGCTGAGGTTCGCGTCTGTCGCCGGGCCGAGGGTGACCGACGCACCGATCGCGACAGAGAGTCCGAGCGCGGCACGCTGCGGTACCGCGAACGAATCATCGGAGAGCGCCACTCGGGCGCCCTCGGTACTCACTTCGCCCAGTTCGATGCGCCAGGGTGCGGCCTCGGCGGGCGCCGTCGGCGCGGCAGGCGGGGCGGGCGTGGCAACCGAGGGCGTGGCGTTTGGCGCTGCCAGAACGACGCCGGCGGGCGTGGCGGTGGTTGGCGCCCCGGCGGGTGAGACCCAAGGGAGCAGCAACGTCCCCGTACGATCGCGTTGCAACGAAGCATGCACCGCGTCAATGCGAATCTGTGGCAACGTGAATCGGCGCGCCGCCAGATCAACCTCAACCGGTACCGGCGTGGCAATGCGGTCGACGGTAACGACCGGCTCCTTCTGCGCGGCGGCCAGCGCGGTGACGCCGTTCACGCTGGCGCCGAGCGGCAGCACCGTCACCACCTGCTGCTCACGTCCGTCAATTCGCGTTTTCGCCCACGATGCCGATAGCGGCGCGAGGGTGATGCTTTTCACCGATACCGCATCATCGCCGCCCAGCGCTGCGCGGCTCGCGCGCAACCCGCTCACCTCAAGCGAACCACCACCCATGCCGACGGCCGCCATGTTGGTGCCGAAGGCAACGCTGTAGGTGGCCTTGAACGCGGCGCTGCCTTCGAGCGTCAGCGGCACTTTGACATTTGCCAGCGCGAGTGCGCGAGCAACGGGCAGATTACTCACGACCAGATCGCCGCTGCTATCGATCGGATTGAGGCCGACACGGCCCTGCCAACGGATCCGCGTCTGGTCGTTCAGTCGCGCCTCGAGCGCATAGTCGCCGCGATCGCGAGGCAACGTGGAAAGCTTTTCGAGTGAGAACGACAGCGGCGCCAGCGTTAACCGGTTCTCCGTGGCGCCTGCTCGTTCATCGAACAACCGGAATGCTGCGTCCTTGATCTCCACATTGCGCAACAAAATGCGCGGCATGCGCTCGCTCGGCGTCGTGTCCTCCGATTTCGGCAGGGCGTCGATGAGGCGTTGCCAGTCGAGCGAACCGTCCTTGTTGATGCGGGCGTTGATTTCCGGTTTGCTGAGACTGAGCCGATCTGCAGTCCACGCCAGATTGACCAGTGACGACCAAGCGCCCTTGAATTCAATTGCGTCCAGGCTGGCCAACGTCGTTGTGCCGTCCTTGAGGCTCAACTCGCCCACCGTCAACCGCAGCGTCAACGGGTTGAAGGCTGCGCGCCCCACCTGCAATACGCGCCCAGTCTTGTCCTTGACCCAGTCAGGCAACGTCGTTTGCAGCACATGGGGCACCGCGATCGAAATCGCTCCGGCCAGCACCGCCAGCGTGCCAAAGGCAACGAGACTCCAGCGCAGAAAACGCAGCCGCCGCCGCGCCGGGGCCCCGGCCACCGCAGTGTCAACGGCTGAATTCATGCCCGCACATTGTGGCAAACACGCGGCGGCACCCCATGTCCTGCTTTAATCGCCGTACGCCATGCGCTGGCGATACCACTCATGGAAGTGCTGCATGCCGTCTTCCATCGGGCTCTGGTACGGGCCAACTTCAACGCGACCTTCCGCATGCAGCGCGCGGCGTCCCGCATCCATGCGCACGCCGATCTCGTCGTCCTCAATACAGGTTTCCATGTAGGCAGCCTGTTGTGCGGCGATGAATTCGGGCTCAAACAGCGACACTTCCTCGGCGTAATAGAACTCGACGACGTTCATCGTGCGGTCGACGCTCTGCGGCCACAGCGACGAAACAACGAGCGTGTGCGGATACCACTCCACGGTGATGTTGGGATAGTAAGTCAGCCAGATCGCGCCGTGCTCGGGCTTGGCGCCTTGCCGGAACTGGAGCACTTGATCGTGCCAGCGCTGGTAGACCGGAGAGCCCGGCTTGCCGAAGGCACTCGAGACGCCCACGGTCTGCACGGAGAACTCGTCTCCCCATTCCCAGGCCAGATCATCGCAGGTGACAAAATGCCCCAGCCCCGGATGAAACGGACCGACGTGGTAGTCCTCGAGGTAAACCTCAACGAAGGTCTTCCAGTTGTAGGCACAGTCGTGCACGACAGCGCGGTTGAACACGTAGCCGGAAAAGTCGAGCCGCTGGCGGGTTTGTGCCGAGAGCGCGGAGAGGTCCACCACCGGATCGCGCGGACCATCAAACAGCAGCCCGTTCCACGACTTCAACGCGTTGTTGCGCAAATGCAGCGCCGGGTTGCACGGGAAGTGCGGCGCCCCGATCAACTCACCAGCGCCGGAATAGGTCCAGCGATGCAGCGGGCACACCACATTGCCACCGTTGCTGGACAGCGAGCCGCGGTCGGTCAGCATCAGTGCCTGCCGGTGTCGGCAAACGTTGGAGATCAGGTTGATGCCCTCGGGGGTGTGCGTCAGGGCATAGGCGTTGTGACGCGACGCCAGCACGGCGTAGTCGTTCACTTCGGGCACCATGAGCGTGTGCCCGACGTAGTTTGGCCCGTGCGCAAACAGCAACTCACGCTCACGGGCGAGCAGCGCTTCATCGAAGTATGCCGAGGGGGGGAGTTGTGACACCGGCGCAGACAAATCTGCGGCGGAGAGAAGGCGGCTCATCGCAACCCTTTCCAGTACACAGGAGTTAACCCAACACAAAACCAGGTGCAATGATGGACAGCTACTCTGACCGTGGGACCGCACCCAACCCTTGCTAAGTCAACCTCTGCCCTGGGGGCCGGAGGCTGCATCGTCAAACATGCGTATTATCCCATGAATATCAACCCCGATCCGGCCGCCACTTGATGCAGATTTCATCGCGATCCTCCCGCTGGCGTCCGCGTCGCTTCGCCGTGGCGTGGTTGATCGGGCTATCGGTGTGTGCCAGCACGCCTGGGACGGCCGTCGACGCGGCCGCGACGCTCAAGGAGGGGGTGTGGCACATCGACTGGAACCGCAAAGTGCGCGACCTCTGCGTCGACACCTACAGCAACGACGATCTCACGGCGCGCGATTGGCAGGGCGTGATGGCGGCGCAGGGCATCATTTGCCGCTTGAGCGACGTGCAGGCGGCGGCCACGCCGACGGGGTGGGCCTCGAGTTGGCTGGGGCGGTGCAGTCAGCCTGGCGTCGGTCGCGTGCTCGACGTGACCTACCGCGTCAGTTTGCGCATCGCAAAAAGTCGGGAACAGTTCGACTTTCTGACCGTCATCAGCGGCGACCAGCAAGCGACGATTCCGCTGCGCGGCGAGCGACGGAGCGGGGCGGACGGCAAGTGCCCCCAGGGCATGCCGTTCTTTCGCCCCTGGCAGTAGTCCCTGCGCCGTCCACGCCCTCGCGGCGCACCGTAAAATGGCGTGCTTTATCAGGCGCACGCCGGATTGTCATGGCCAAGTCCGCTCCCAAAACCTTCGAATCGGCACTCGACGAGCTGGAAAAGCTGGTCGCCGACCTCGAAAGCGGCAATTTGCCGCTCGCGGACTCGCTCGCAGCCTACAAACGTGGAGCCGAACTGCTCAAGTACGCCCAAGGCGAACTGGCGCAAGTGGAGCAGCAAGTTAAGGTGCTCGAGGGCGATCTCCTGAAACCGTATCAGCCCGAGTAGCGCGTGACGCATTCCACCGAACCGCTGGCGGAATGGTCCGCACATCACCGCGCGCGGGCCGAAGCGGCGCTGTTGCGCTGGTTGCCCGCGGGCGAACTGGCGTCCGGGCGCCTGCTCGCGGCCATGCGCTACAGCGCGGCGGGCGGGGGGAAGCGTTTACGCGCGCTGCTTGCCTATGCGGCGGCCGAAGCCGTTGGCGCGAGCGTCTCGCTCGCCGACCACGCCGCGGCGGCTGTCGAAATGATTCACGCGTATTCCCTGATTCATGACGATTTGCCTTGCATGGACGACGACGCGATGCGGCGTGGTAAACCCACCAATCACATGGTGTTCGGCGAGGCCACCGCGATGCTTGCAGGTGACGCGCTGCAACCGCTCGCTTTTGCCGTGTTGCTGGCCGCACCGGCAAGCAACACGGGGATCGTGGCTGCGTGCCGTTCGCTGGCGGAAGCCTCCGGCGCCTACGGCATGGCCGGCGGGCAGGCGATTGATCTCGCCAATGTCGGCCAACGCATGACGCAGGACGCGCTCGAAGAAATGCACGCCCTGAAAACGGGGGCCATGTTCGAAGCCTCGGTCATCCTGCCCGCGCTGCTCACGGGCGAGGATGACGAAACGATCACGGCGCTCACGGCGTACGCGCAAAAACTCGGGCTTTGTTTTCAGGTCGTCGACGACGTGCTGGACGCCACGGCCGACAGCGCCACGCTCGGCAAAACGGCCGGCAAAGACGCCGCCAATGACAAGCCGACTTTTGTTTCGCTGATGGGCATTGAGGCCGCGCGCGTCTATGCCGAGCGCCTGACGCAGGAAGCCATTGCCGCGCTACCCGTCGCCCGGCCCACGCAGCGCTTATTGGAGCTCGCACGCAGCATGCTGGCGCGCAGCGCCTGAGACCACTTTCCGACTGACTCCCTCCGATGTCACTGCTCGATTCGATCATCGAACCCTCTCAACTGCGCACCCAACCCAGCACGGCGTTGCCCGCCGTTTGTGACGAACTGCGTGCCTATGTGCTCGACTCCGTGTCGAAAACCGGCGGGCATCTGTCGTCAAACCTCGGCGTGATTGAGCTCACGGTTGCCCTGCACTACTGCTTTGACACGCCGCATGATCGGCTGGTCTGGGACGTGGGCCATCAGTGCTATCCGCACAAGGTGCTGACCGGTCGCCGCGAACGCATGCACACGCTGCGGCAATGGGGTGGCCTTGCGGGATTCCCCAAGCGCGACGAAAGCCCGTACGACACCTTTGGTGTCGCGCATTCGTCCACCAGCATCTCGGCGGCACTGGGCATGGCGGTCGCCGCCAAGGCCAAGGGAGAAGCGCGGCGTGTGGTGGCGATCATTGGTGATGGTTCGATGACGGCGGGCATGGCGTTTGAAGCGCTGAACAACGCGGGTGCGATGGACGCCAACGTGCTGGTGATCCTCAACGACAACGAGATGTCGATCAGCGAACCGGTCGGCGCGCTCAATAACTACCTCTCCCGGCTGCTCGCTTCAAAGACCTATGGCAAGGTGCGCAGTGTGGGCAAGAGCGTGCTGTCGGCATTGCCGCCCGTGTCGCGCTTCGCGCGGCGCTGGGAAGAGCACATGAAGGGCATGGTTCTGCCTGGCACCATGTGGGAAGAGTTCGGCTTCAACTACATCGGCCCGATCGACGGGCATGATGTGAATCTGCTGGTCGACACGCTGAACAAGGTGAAGGACCGGCCAGGCCCGCAGTTTCTGCATGTGCTCACACGCAAAGGAGCCGGTTACGAGCGGGCCGAGGATGATCCGATCCTCTATCACGGTGTCGGCAAATTTGATCACGTCGTCGGCATCCCCCCGGCAGACCCGGGGAAGTCGCCAAAGAAGACCTACTCGGACATTTTTGGTGACTGGCTGTGCGATGCGGTTGCGGCAGACAGGACCATCGTCGGCATTACGCCCGCGATGCGCGAAGGCTCAGGCATGGTGCGCTTCTCGAAGGAGCATCCGGATAACTACTTCGACGTCGGCATCGCGGAGCAGCACAGCGTGACCTTTGCAGCGGGCCTCGCCTGCGAAGGCATGAAACCCGTGGTGGCGATTTATTCGACGTTCCTGCAACGCGCCTACGATCAACTGGTGCACGACGTCGTACTGCAGAATCTCCCCGTCGTGTTTGCGATTGACCGCGCGGGTTTGGTCGGTGCCGACGGCCCCACGCACGCCGGCAGTTTCGACGTGGCCTATCTACGTTGTCTGCCGAACATGACCATCATGAGCGCGAGTGACGCGGCGGAGTGTCGTGCCATGCTCTCGCACGCCGTGGCGCTGGCCTCACCGGTGGCCGTGCGCTATCCGCGCGGCGCGGCGCACGGCGCGCCGGAAGCGGGCTTCGCGCCGCTGGCTCATGGCAAAGGCGTGCGGGTGCGCGAGCGCTCGGGGGTACCGAGCACCGCGACGGCCGGGCGTCGCGTGGCCATTCTTGGCTGGGGGGCAATGCTGCACCCGGCACGCGTCGCCGCCGACGCGCTCGACGCGACGCTGGTCAATATGCGCTTCGTCAAACCGCTCGACGGCGCGCTAATCCGCGAGCTGGCGGCCACGCATGATCTGCTGGTGACGGTGGAAGAGGCCTCAGTCGAAGGCAGCGCGGGCAGCGCGGTGGCCGAGTGTCTGGCGCAGGCCGGCCTCGCCTGCGCGCTGCTCACGCTTGGGCTGCCGGATCGCTTTATCGATCAGGGCGACCCGGCCCTCATGCTTGCCTCCGCAGGGCTCGATGCCGCCGGCATCGAGCGCAGCATTCGCGAACGCTGCGTTGCCTTCAGTCCGGTGGGTTGACCGCGCTAATCAGCTTTGGGCCGCTATCGACGGCTGATTGGTCGTTTTCGACAGTTTTTCTGTTAAGTCGACTTGATGCAGAAGCAGGCGCTAACGACCGTTGAATGGTCGTTCGACGCTAAAAGCCACTGAGCGTCAGAGCCTCCGCCTGTCGCAGCCGCGCAAGATAGCGCAATCCGGCGATGGCCCGCACGCCGTACCAGCTCGTCATCTCGCCGTCGACCAGCGCCACGGGCGGCGCGTTGGGTGCCGCCTCGCGCAACGCCTGAACGTGATCCTCGGCAAACGGATAGGGCTCGCTTGAAAGCAGGATGCGCGCGGCGTCGCGCCATGCCGCGTCGTCCGCGTCGAGTTCGGGGTAGCGGCGCTCGGCCTGCGCGGGGAGCGTGCTCCAACCGACCGTGGCAAGCATGGCGCTCACGTAGGTGTCGCGCGACACGGTCATCCACGGCTGCTTCCAGATGAGATACAGCACCGGCTCGCGGTCAGCCTGCGCGCCCACGGCCCGCGCGGTGTCGAGCGCATCGGCGAAGTCGCGCGTGAGCGCCGCTGCCGCCGCATCGGCGCTGAACACGTAGCCGAATAGCGCAAACAGCGCCACATTGTCCTCGGGGCGTACCGGGTGGGTGACGATCACATTCGGGACGGCGCGGCGGATCTGATCGACGGCGTCCTTGCGGTTTTCGTCGATGTTGACGATCACATGCGTCGGTTCCGTCGCGAGCAGCCGCGCGAGGTTGACGTCCTTGGTGCCGCCCACTTTGGGCACCTCGCGGACGGCCGGTTCGGGATGAATGCAAAAGCCGGTGCGCGCAACGACTCGATCACCGAGTCCGAGTGCGAAGAGCGTTTCAGTGATCGACGGCACCAGGCAGGCGATGCGCAGCCGCGCCGGCGAATGGAAACGTGCGTGCCGCAGGCCAATCGCGTCGACCCCGACCGCAGCGCTGGTCAAAACGACCTACTTGCCCCGCTCGCTGCGTGCCTTCGCAATGAGGAAGGCCAGCACGTCGGCGGTCTGGTTCATCTCCAGTCGGCCCGGCGCATAAACCACGCGATACTTGCCGTCGACGATCACCGACGGCGTCGCCTCAAGCGCATAGAGGCCGGCGAGCGTGCGGGTGCGGCTGATTTTGGCGTTGAGCGAGAACGCGTTCCAGGCGTCACGCAAGCGCGCGCGATCAATACCCTGGCGCTCCAGCCACGCGAGCGCGACCGCTTCGTCCTGCAGATTGATGCGCTCATCATGGATCGCGCGGAACACCTTCGCGTTCAGCTCGTCGCGGCCGAGTAATTCCAGGGTGTAGTACAGGCGCGCATATGGCGCCGAGAACACCGGCACGCGCTTGAACACGACGTCGGCCGGCAGCTTCGCGGCCCACGCTGCAATGTGTTCTTCGAGGTGATAGCAGTGAATGCAGCCGTAGCTGAAAAATTCGATCACCTCGATCTTGCTGCCCGACTCGGGTGCTTGCGGATGGGCCAGCTTGACCCAGGCCGCACCTTCGTTGAACTGCCGCTGCGCATGGGCTGCGGGCGCGATGAACGCGAGCGCGACCAACGCGGTTTGCACCGCGACCACGCTCAGCCACCGCCGACGTGTTTGCATGAGCCGCTCCCCGACGCGTGACAGTCCTATTTCTTGCGTTCGCTGCGCGCCTTGGCGACGAGGAACTCGATCGCGGCCGGAATGTTCTTGTGGGCGATTGTGCCTTGCCCGCCCGCCGTGGTGGCCTGCACCTTGAACTTGCCGTCGACAAAGATCACGGGCACGGAGTCAACACTGTAGTTGCTGGCCAGCGTCTTGGCGCGATTCATCTTGCTGTTGACAGCGAACGACGCCCACATTTCCTTGACCTTGGTCGCATCGAGGCCATTGCCCGCCGCCCAATCGAAGAACGTCTTTTCTTCGCTCAGACGCACGTTGGCGCTGTGGTATGCCTGAAAGACCTTGACCGACAGGTCTTCCCGTCCGAGTGCGTCGAGCGTGTAGTAGATCTTGCCGAGATTGGTCCACGCCGGCTGAAATGACACCGGAACCCGTTTGAACGACACATCGGCTGGCACTTTCTTCAGCCACGGCCCGAGGTATTCCTCAAGATCCTTGCAATGCGGGCAGCCGTAACTGAAAAATTCAATCACCTCAATCTTGGCGCCGGATTCAACCGCGACGGGGTTTTTAAGGCGCAGGAAGTCTTTGCCTTCTGCGAACTGTTCCTGCGCACCGGCGCTGAACGAGGCGGCCATCAAGCCCATTGCCAGCCATTGGAGGGATTTAACCCAGCGAACCATGTTGTCTCCGTGTTGTTTTTGCTGTTGCAAGCGGTAAGACTAACGCATGAGCACATTGGTTCGCTGACGAGGGAGAACGACGCTCGCTGCGCGAGCTAGGACGACGGCCTGCGTCGCTAGGACGCAAGATGGGGCGATGATGACTCGCCTGGCTTGCCTAGTAATGCGTGCAATGCAACCAATACGCGTTTCACGTGCGGCACGCCGCCAACGTGCTTTGGAGGCGACCCGTTCGCCAGGCTTTGCGTCCTGGCGCGAGAGGCGCGTCGTCCTAGGTCAAGGGCGACGCCCGCCGACCGTCGTCTTAGGCCCGCGCAGCGGGCCGTCGTCCTGCGCGGCGCGCACGCGCCGCGCTACTTGACGACCGAAACCTCAATCCCCTGCCGCGCCAGTTCGCCGCGCACCTTGCCCGCTTCATCCGGATCGCGGTAGGGGCCAACACGTACGCGATGCACGGTCCCCTTGTGGGGCACGTCGGTGGTTTCGAGTTTCGCCTCGTAGCCGAGCATCGCGAAGCGCGCCCGCTGATTTTCCGCATCCTGTCTGTTGGCGTAAGCGCCCACTTGCAGCCAGATCCGCCCACGGGGCTCCGCGCTGGGCGAAGGTTCCGTGTCGCTCGACTTGCCCGACTTGCCGTCTGCCTTGCCGTCTCCCTTGGGAACCGGCATGGGAGCAGGATTGCCGGTGCCCGGTGCCGGATCGGTTGAGGATTTGGTGGACGTTCCGGGTTGCACGATACGCTCAGCGTCGGGCTTGTTCTCGTCCTTGGCCAATGCCCCGGATTGGCCCGTGGGTTTGGCCTCGACCTTGTCAGCCTTCGGCTTGAACGGTTCCAGCTTTTCGAGCTTCTGCGGCGTCGAGTCGGCGCGAAATGGCGCGGCGTTATAGATCCAGATGGCGATGACGCCTGCCACCACCAGACCGGCGACAAAACCTACCAGTCCGCCAAAGACCAGCACCGAAGCGCGAGATTGCGAAGAGAGATCCACGGCGCAGATTCTTACATTTTCTCGGGCGCGGAGACGCCCATCAGTCGCAGTCCGTTTCTCAGCACCCGTGCCGTCGCCGCAGCCAGCGCGGTGCGCGCGGCACGTAGCGCCGGATCATCCACGCGGATACGCTCGGCGGCGTAATAAGCATGGAACGCGGCCGCGATGTCGCGCAGGTAGTAGGGCAACAGATGCGGTGCCAGATCGCGCGCTGCGGTGACCAGCAAACCGGGATAGTCGGCCAGTTTGGTCGCCAGTGCCTCGGCCTTTTCGTGCGTCAGCAAACCGAGGTCAGCCGCGCGCAAGGCGTCGTCGCTCACGGCCGCTTCGCGCAGCACTGAGCAGATGCGGGCGTGCGCGTACTGCACGTAGTACACCGGGTTTTCTTCGCTTTGCGACAGCGCCAGATCGATATCAAAGGTGAATTCGCTGTCCGCCTTGCGCGAGACCAGGAAGAAGCGCACGGCGTCGCGGCCGACCCATTCGATCAGTTCACCGAGTGTGATGTAGCTGCCGGCGCGCTTGCTGATCTTCACCTCTTCACCGCCACGCATCACGCGCACCATGCTGTGCAGCAGGTAGTCCGGGTAGCCCTTGGGGATGCCGGCGTTGAGCGCCTGCAGGCCCGCGCGTACGCGGGCGATGGTGCCGTGGTGATCGGTGCCCTGAATGTTCACCACCTGCGTGAAACCGCGTTCCCACTTGGTGACGTGGTAGGCCACGTCGGGCACGAAATACGTGTAGCCACCCGCCGCCTTCTTCATCACGCGGTCCTTGTCGTCGCCAAAGTCGGTGGTCTTCAGCCAGAGCGCGCCATCCTGCTCAAAGGTGTGGCCCGACGCCTTCAGGCCAGCGACGGTCCTGTCGACACGGCCGTCGGTGTAAAGCGAGCTTTCGAGGTAGTAGCAATCGAACTTTTTGACGCCGAAGGCCGTGAGGTCGCGATCCTGCTCGCCGCGCAGCACATTGACGGCGAAGGCACGCACGGCGTCGGTGTCATCCACGTCGCCACCGGACGCAACGAATTGCTTGCCAATTTCAACGATGTAGTCGCCGCGATAGCCATCGTCCGGCCAGTCGGCGCTTCCCGGCTCCACGCCCTTGGCGCGCAGCTGCACTGAGCGCGCGAGGTTGTCGATCTGATTGCCCGCATCGTTGTAATAGAACTCCCGGTGCACCGTGCAGCCCTGCGTCTCGAGCAGGTTGCACAGCGTGTCGCCCAGCGCGGCCTGGCGCGCGTGGCCGGTGTGCAGCGGCCCGGTCGGGTTGGCGGAGACGAATTCCACCAGGACCTTTTCGCCAGCGCGCCCGGTGCCGCAGCCAAAGGCGTCGCCCTGCCGCAGCGCATCGGCGACGACCGAGAATTTCGCCGCCGGATTCAGGCGAATATTGATGAAACCGGGGCCGGCAATGGCGATTTCGCTCACCATCGTGTTCGGTTGCGCGTCAAGCGCGGCTTTCAGCAGGGTCGCGACTTCGCGCGGATTTTTGCCCAGTGGCTTCGCCATCTGCAGCGCAATATTGGTGGCCCAGTCGCCGTGTTCGGCCTGCTTCGGGCGCTCCAGAGCGGGTACGGCGGTGTCGGAGAGCCCGGCGCGGCGGATGCCCGCCGTCAGCCAGTCGATGAGTTGTTCTTTTTGCATAGCCGCAATTATCCCAAGCGGCGGCGGGCGCAACGTCTACGGTGGGTCGCCGATTGGCTTTTCGCTTGCAACGGCTGCCCGGCGGCGCGCTGGCGCTAATTTTTTGTCAAGTCGACTTCATAGAGAAACGGCCCGTAGTCAGCACGGAGCGGTCGATACGACGCAAAAGCTGTATTCGCCCGCGTCTTGCGCGGCGGGCGCCGGCACGCCCGTTCCGCCGCGCATGGGCCTACGTCTGCGCCTTGCGCCGCGCCGTTCCCGGCGGCAGCGCCTCCTGCGTCCGCTCGCGCAGCGCACGCAGGAAGGCGCGCACTTCGTCGTTGGCGCGCTGCGGCTCCTTCCAGTATTCGCTGCAATCGGGTTTACGTGCGAGCAGTTGCATATTGATGAGCTCCCGGCGCAGTGTGGCGTGGTCGCCGAAGGTCGCCCAGGTGTTGATCAGCGCGTTCACCTCGCGCTCGGTGTAAGTGCGGCGCGCGTCAAAGCGCTGCCACAGCGCCCACATCGCCACGCGTTGCACGGCGAATTTGTGCGGCCAGCGCGTGAGTCGCCCGCGTTCGTCGAACTGGGTGATTGCCTTCGTCGCGTGCGCCGTGAGTGTGGCGTCGAACGCAACCGTCGGCACCACGCACGCCGGCGGCGTCGGCGGTCGCAACGCAGCGGTGGCGCGCAGCGTCTGGTAGTTGCGATGGCCGGCCGCGCGCGCCAGCCAGTTCAGCAGCTGCACATGCGATGGCATCGTCGATGCCTTCGCAAACGGCTCGAACTGTTCACGCAGTGTCTTGGCCAGCGCGCTCAGATTCTCGACGTAGAACGGCACCGCACGTTCGTCCGCCTTCGCGCGGGCGTGGGTACGGGCCGGGGTGCTCGCCGCTTGACCAGCGGCAGGAGGAAGCGCGGCATCCGCCGCAGCGTTGAGAGTGGACATGTGTGAGCCTGCCTTTCAGGAATTGAAATCGGCCAGGACGAAATGAACGCTGGGAGCTCCCCTTCCAGCACGACCCGGCGCAAGCAAAGCGTCAAACAGTCGGTGCAGAAAAACGATCGGTGCCGTTCCCGCGCCCGGCGCAGCCAACAGCCATTGAACGATCAGCAGGTTTAGCAAAGCCGTGCAAGAAACTGCGGCCGGGAACGTCTGGGTGAACTGCAGACCCGGCGCGAATGTTAACGCAGGTGAGACGCGCTGGCGGGACCGCAGCGCGCTCCGCACCGCGAGACTCCGCGCGCCGGCGGCAGTGATCCTCACCCAACCCCAATTGAGCGCCGCCATTGCCTCGCCCAAACCGACACCCCCTAAAATTCGCCTTTGCCTTTCTCGCGCCGGAACGCGCTTGCTTACGTGAAGGAAATCGTCACATTGTCGGGGGACATCGGCGGCGGCAAGTCGTCGGTGGCGCGGATCCTCTCCGCTTCGCTGGGTTACCCGATCATTTCGGCCGGCGGCATGCAGCGCGAGATCGCGGCCAGCATGGGCCTCACCACGTTGCAACTCAACGAGCAGTCCGCCAAGGACCGAAGTGTGGACGACCGCATCGATGCTTACACCAAGATGCTCGGCGAGACGCGCGATCGCATCATCGTCGATTCCCGGCTGGCCTGGCATTTCATTCCTTCGGCGTTCAAGGTGTTCCTGACGGTTGACCCCGAGGTTGGCGCACGGCGCGTGTTTGAGGCGTCGCGCGAGGAGGAAAAAAATCAATCGCTCCAGCACACGATCGACAACAACCGGGCGCGGCGGCAGCTGGAGGCGACGCGTTTTCAGGCGTTGTACGGCATCGTGTTGCGACAATACTCCAACTACGATCTCGTCGTAGACACATCGTTCGCCGCCCCCGAACAGGTCGCGGCAGTCATTGAAGCGGGTTTGCACGCACGCATCGCATTGCAACCGTATGCTCGAGTCTGGATGTGCCCGAAGCGGCTGATCGAGCTTCCTGCGACGGGCGGCTCATCTGCCACGGCAGCGAACCCGGTGACCGACGTAGTGCTCACCGCGATCGATGACGGGCAGTTCGCGCTGGTCAGTGGCCGAATTGCTGCGCAAGCTGCGCTCGCGGCTGGCACCGCGCTACTCGCCGCGACGCTCCAGTAATTGAACCTTCGGCGGCGTGGCTAAAGCGCCCCCTGCTTGCGCAGCACGTGTACAAAGCCGCGTGTGTGCCGGTCGATGTCCTTGATGTCGATGTGTGAGGTGTCCGGCGTCGGGATATTGAGTTCCGGATAGTCCTGAAAATCCACCATGCGCGCCGGCATGATGGCAGCGAGCCGGTCCCAATAGCTGGCGCGCGGGAAATTGGCTTCATCAAGATGGTAGTGCTCGTCGGACACCGGCTCGCGGTAGAACACCACTTTGCCACCGCGAGCGTTGATCTTTTCCACCCAGCGCACCACCTCGCGCATGCCGTCGAGCCAGGTGTCTGGCGTCGGCGGTGTGTAGAGCGGGTAGTACTTTTTCAGGTCCGCCACGCGCGCGCCACGAATCGCGGCGAGGTCGCTCTTCACGTAGTCGGTGCCACCAGACCGATCACGCTCGAAGGTGACGTATTCCTTGTACGGCGGCCCCTGATCGTCAAACCAGCGCTTGACCAGCGTGGCAGCCGCGAAGTCAGGTCGCGCCGCGATCGCGTATTCCTGCACGCGCGTCAGCAGGCGCCGGTGCACTTCGCGTGACGGACTCCAGTCGTGGTGGTAATGCGCGATGTGCTTCGCCTGCATCTCCCACACCTTGGGATCCATGCCGCGTGAGTCAATGCCGATCACCGCGAGGCCGGTGAACTTCGGGTCATTCGCCAAATCACGCAGCGCTGCGAGCGGATAGTGCCCGTTGACTGCCAGCATGATCGGGTCCACGCTCAGGCCCAGCTTGTGCGCTTCGTCGCGGAACACCGCAGGCGAGAGACCATACTGGATGCGCGACGCGCCCAGTAGCGCAATACGCAGCGGTGGGGCCGGTTTGACGGCGCGCGCCCGATGCTGAGACCACAGATCGAAACTGTCCATCACCGTGGGTTTGTAGCCCTGGCCGCGCCAGATCGCTTCAAATGCCCCCCAGCCCGCCAGCGTGATCACTGCAGCGGCGATCCAGACCAGTAGCCAACGTGCCGAGTTCAACGCAGGCTCCTAAAACTGGAAGTAGATAAACGCATTGCTCTTGCCCGGCGCGAGGATGATCGCGAGCATCATCAGTGCCAACAGCAGCACACGCAGTGGCCATGCCATCTGAGGTACCCAGTCCCATCCCTTGCGCGACTTGAGCCAGCCCTGGACAGCGAGTCCGGTGAGAAGCGCAATCACGAAGACTTTCGCATCCCCGTTCCATGCCAGCGTCGCGGCGTCCTTCGCGGCAAAGCCGAACATGGCCAGCGTGCGATCCCAGGCGACGGGGATTGTCGGAGCGCGGAAATACACCACGGCCCACGAGAACAGAGCGAACGTGAGCAGTGCGAGCAGCCAGCGCACCGGTTTCGCGTCCCAGACTTTCCACTCACCCACGAAATCTTTCAGCAGCCGTTCGCCAACGAGGAAAGCGCCATGCATCGCGCCCCACACGACAAAATGCCACGCTGCACCGTGCCAGAACCCGCAGGCGGTAAAGGTGATCATCACGTTCAGGTAGCCACGCAGTCGGCCCTTGCGGTAGTGCCCCAGCGGGTTGAACACGTAGTCGCGCAGCCAGTTCGAGAGCGAGATGTGCCAGCGCGTCCACAGCTCTGCGATGCCCACCGAGGCAAACGGCGCTTCAAAGTTTGGTGGCAGGTGAAAGCCGAACATTTTGGCGATGCCAAGGGCCGCGAGCGAGTAGCCCGCGAAGTCGCAGTACACCTGCATCGAGAACGAGAACGCGCCGGCCCACGCCGCCACGAACCCCGCCTTGTAGTCTGGCGCGAAAACGATGTCGGCGATGGGCGCGAACACCTGATCGGCGCCAACGATCTTCAGGAACAAGCCACCCACTAGCATGAAGGCACCCAGCGCAACGGCGTCGGCGGTGACGGTTCTCGGTGTCGTCGCCTGGGCGTTGAAGTCGCCAAAGCGCATGATCGGCCCGGCCACCAGATGCGGGAAGAACGTCATGAACAGGCCGTAGTCGCGCAGGCTCTTCGTTGGCGTGATGCGCTTCTTGTAGACGTCGACGATGTAGGAGATGGACTCAAATGTATAGAACGAAATGCCCAGCGGCAGCACAATGCCGAGATCAATCGGCTTGTAGGCGACGCCCACCAGCGCGAGCCACTCGATGGCGGTGTTGGCAAAGAACTGTGCGTATTTGAAGTAACCGAGCAGCGACAGGCTGGCAAGAACCGACGCCCAGAACCACCGACGCCGTGCGGCCTCAGTCGTGGCACCGTGGATGCGCTGCGCCGCCCACCAGTCGAACACGGTGGTGAACGCCAGCAGGATCAGAAAGAACGGGTTCCATGAACCATAGAACACGCAGCTCGCGACCAGCAACAGGTTTTTCCGCGCGGGCCAGGAGCGCAGTAGCAGATACGCGGGAAAGACCATCGCCAAAAAAACGGCGAAAGTGAGCGAGTCGAAAGTCATGGCGACTCAATGCTAATGTAGAGCGCATGCCCCGCTCCCGCCCGCAACAGCGCATCCCAGTGCTCACCTGGCACGGCTACAACGTATTTGGCGATAGCTACGCGAACAACGATCTCATCGCATTTGCCGCCGATTTGCAAGCGATTGATGATGCAGGTTTCGCAGTCGTTCCTCTCCTCGAGGTCGCCCGATGGGTGCGCGGTGAGCGTCACGACTTTGCGGACCTCGTGCCTGACGGTCGGCCCGTGCTGGCGCTCTCGTGCGACGACGGGACCGACTACGATTGGCGCGACCTCGCGCACCCGGTGCACGGCCCGCAATCCAGCTTTGCGACCACGATGCGGACGTTTCAGCGCGACCACCCGGGCCGGCAGTCGCACCTGTCGCTGGCGAGTTTTGTGATCGCGAGCCCCAGCGCGCGACGTCAGATTGATGCCGGTGCAATGAACGGGCAGGGCGCACTGAATGATGACTGGTGGGTGGAGGCCAACGAAAGCGGCTTGCTCGCCATCGAAAGCCACGGCTGGGATCACAACCATCCGACCGTATCCCCCGTCGTGCAGCGCGAGCAGCGCACGGGCGATTTTTTCGTCATTGACACCTTCGCTGAATGCGATATGCATGTCCGCGCCGCCGCCCACTTCATCGCTTCGCGCGCTGGCCGCCGGCCGCGTTTGTTTGCGTATCCGTGGACGCAGGCATCGGACTACCTGCGTCACGATTACATGCCCGCCCTGGCGGAGGCGCACGGCACGATTGCCGCGTTCGGCGGGCAGAGTGACTTTATCTCGCGCGATTCGGACCGCTGGTACTTGCCACGTTTTGTGTTCGGCCCCGACTGGAATGCGGGTGAGGGCTTGCTGCGGATACTCGATGCCGCTCGCTGACACATCACCACGCCTCGACGTGTTGCCGCCACTGGATCGAGATTCGTCGCGGATCAACGTGCAGCGTCCCGATATGATCAGGGCTCCAGCAATCTAGTGGGGTAACGATGCGATCAGCGATCTGTCCGGGCCGACGCAGACGCGTTTCGCGCCATGATGAAGCGCGCCAACGACACCTTCCGCGCACTGGACAATCTGCGCGAGGAGCAGTGCGATGAGATTAAAGGACAAAGTGGCCATCGTCACCGGTGGCGCTCAGGGCTTCGGCCTCGGCATCGTGGAGCGCTTCGCCGAAGAGGGCGCGACGCTGATGATTGTCGATATCCAGGGTGACGTCGCCGCTGCGGTCGCCGCAAAGATCCCCGGTGCGCATGCGATGCGTGCCGACGTTTCGAAAGGCGCAGACTGGGCCGCACTGGTGCAGGCGACGACCGAAGCGTTCGGCCGCATCGACATCGTCGTCAACAACGCGGGGGTGTCGCACCGCAATCAGCCGATGCTTGAGGTTGACGAAGCAGAGTTTGATCGCGTCTACGGTGTCAATGTCAAATCGATCTACCTTTCGGCGCGGCACTGCGTGCCGGTGTTTCGCCAACAAGGCGGCGGCTGTTTCGTGCAGATCGCCTCGACTGCCGGTGTGAGACCTCGACCCGGCCTGACCTGGTACAACGGGTCAAAGGGCGCGGTGATTCTCACCAGCAAATCGATGGCAGTGGAGCTGGCGAAGGACAACATTCGCGTCAACTGCATCAACCCCGTGGCCGGCGAAACGCCGTTGCTGGCTACCTTCATGGGCGAGGATACGCCCGAGAAGCGCGCGCTGTTTCGTGCGTCGATCCCGATGGGACGGCTCTCCACGCCGCGCGACATCGCCAATGCGGCCCTGTTTCTGTCAAGCGACGAAGCGGAATTCATCACTGGCGCGTGCCTCGAAGTCGACGGTGGGCGTTGCGTGTAGGCGCCGCATCGGCTGACAGCTCGTTCGCGCTATGCTCTCCTGCGGAGGAGTAGCGCATGAGCAAGCATTCCCTGTCCGGGCTGGACGCGTCGTTTCTGTATCTGGAAACGCCGGAACAGCCGATGCACGTGGCCAGTCTGTGCCTCTACGAGATGCCGTCTGCGCTTTCGCGGTCGTTTCGCAAGGCCGTCGTTGAACACCTGAAACGTCGCCTGCATCTGGCGCCATTGTTCACCAACGTGTTGGCGTTCGCACCATTTGGGCTCGGACACCCGCATTGGGAGCATGGCGACGCAGTCGACTTCGACTACCACGTGCAGGAAATCATGCTGCCGAAGCCGGGCAGCATGCGGCAACTTGAAGCTGCAGTGGCCAAGGTGCACGCCACGCTGTTGGACCGCAAGCGGCCGCTCTGGCAGTTCACGCTGTTCACTGGCTTCAAGACGGGCGAGGTGGGTGTGTATGCCAAAGTACATCACGCTGCGCTTGACGGGCAGGGCGGCACGGTGCTTGCCAATTCGATCCTTGATTTGTCGTCAACGCCACGTGACGTGCCGGCGCCGCCGGCCCGTCGTACGCACAAACCGCCCAAGGCCGATACCAAGATCGGCGAGATGATCGGCGCCGCATTTTCCAACTCGCTCGCGCAGTACGCCAAGATCGTCAAGTCGCTGCCCAGCGTGGCCGAGGCCGTGATTGAGGTGGCTGCGCCTGCCGTGCGCAAGACGGCTGCGACGCGGACGGCGCCATTTCACTTCGCGCCACGCACACCATTCAATGTGAGCATTGGCGCCCGCCGGGCATTTGCCACAGCGTCGCTACCCTTTGCGGGGGTGCGTCAGGCCGCCCGAGTGCTGGGCGGATCGCTCAATGACGGCGTGCTGTTCGTCTGTGCTTCAGCACTGCGCACTTACCTCAAGCAGCACGACGCGCTGCCGCGCCGTACGCTGGTCGCCGCGATGCCGGTGAGCCTGCGTGAAGAGAACAACAAGGACTTGAACAATCAGGCGTCGATGGTGCTCGCCGAGCTGGGAACGCACCACGGCGACGCGGAGAAACGCTGGCAAGCCATCCTGACGTCGACGGGAAAAATCAAGCAGTCGCTGCAGAGCCTCAAAAGCGTGCTGCCGACGGACTATCCGGGGTTGCTGGCGCCGCTGCTGGTATCGCGGCTGAACGCGGCGGCGGCGAGTACGCGGCTCATGGAGCGGCTGCCGCCCGTGGCGAACGTGGTGATCAGCAATGTGCCCGGCCCGCAGGTGCCGCTGTTTCTGGCCGGGGCACAGATGAAGACCTTCTTCCCGGTGTCGATCGTGGTGCATGGCATCGCACTCAACATCACGGTGCAATCCTACTGTGGTCGCATCGATTTTGGCATGGTGGCGGGCAAGGAAGCGGTGCCCGATTTGCCGGACTTCGCGGCGGCGCTGCAGGGCGGGTTCGACGAACTGGTCGCGCTGGCCGAGGCGAGGGAGGCCTTGCTGCACGAGACCGAGGCAGCCTCAATGCCTGCTCCGGCTGCGCGTGCGGCGCGCCCAGCGGTGCCAGTCCGCAAACCGTCGAGCAAACGCTCCACTGCACGCCGATAAGATGAGTACAACGTCGCACTGGCGCTGGCCATGCCGTAGTCGAGGTAAAGAGTGACCGACCGTAGCGCCCGCATTCGGGCACCCAATCCGTTTTTGATGGCCCTCGAAGCCCGTGCGCCGTGGGAATGGGGCAGTGCGCTGGCCGCGTGGCCCATGCTGCGGCTAGCGGGCGTGTGGCCCCGACCGCGTGAGGACTCGCCACATCATGTGATCGTTTACCCAGGGTTGGCTGCGGGTGACGCCTCCACGCAGCCGCTGCGCGGCTTCCTGACCGACCTTGGCTACACCGTTCACGGCTGGTACCAGGGCATGAACCGCGGCCCGCGCGCTGGCGTCCTGGATCGGATGCGCGAGCAAATCGCAGCAGTGCATCGCGACTCCGGTGAGCCCGTGTCGCTGATCGGCTGGAGTCTCGGTGGCGTGTACGCACGCGAAATGGCGAAAGAGATCCCGCAAGCGGTGCGCAGCGTCATCACCCTCGGCACGCCGTTCTCCCACAGCCCGCGTGCAACCAATGCCTGGCGTGTTTACGCGGTACTCTCCGGCGAGACGCTGCCCGATGAACTCACGTTGCACAAACTCTCTGAGGCGCCCCCCGTGCCCTACACCAGCCTCTATTCGAGAACCGACGGCGTGGTGGCCTGGCAAGCGAGCGTGCAGCGGCATCGCGCGGGGCATCACGAGCCGTTTGAAAACATCGAAGTGTTTGCCAGTCACCTCGGCATCGGCGTGAACCCTGCGGCGTGGTACGTGATTGCTGACCGCCTCGCGCAGCGGCGCCGCGAGTGGCGCCCATTTGCGCCGCCAGCGGGCACACGCTTCCTCTACGGCACCGTCAAGCACGACCCATGAAAGTGCAGGCCAATGGCCTCGACATTGAGGTCGTCGTGGACGAACCCGCCAACGGCGCCGACGCGGCAACCGCGCCGACGGTGCTTTTGGTGATGGGACTGGGCATGCAACTGATCGCGTGGCCGGACGTGCTGGTGCGGGCATTGACTGGCGCCGGCTACCGTGTGATCCGCTTCGACAATCGCGACATCGGCCTTTCGCAAAAGACCAATGCACGCGTGCCGAATCTGGCGCTGCTCACCATCCGCTACCGCCTCGGCATGACGACCCATGCCGACTACACGCTGCGCGACATGGTGGAGGACGCCCGCGGGGTGCTCGACGCGCTCGGCGTCGCGCGCTGCCATGTCGTGGGTGCTTCGATGGGTGGCATGATTGCGCAGGGGCTCGCCGCGTCCCATCCCGACCGCGTGCGTTCGCTCACCAGCATCATGAGCACCACCGGCGCGCGACGTCTGCCCAAGGCCACGCCACGCGCCTCCATGGCCTTCATCGCACGACCACGCAGCCACCGCCGCGACGACGTGATTGAGCATTTCGCCAGGTTTCTCGCCGTGATCGGCAGTCCGAGATTTCCCACGCCACTGAGCGAACTGCGTGAACGGGTTGGCACGGCGTACGACCGTTGTTACGAGCCGCGCGGCACGTCGAAGCAACTCGCCGCGATCATCGCCTCGGGCGACCGCAGCGCCGAGGTGCGCAGCATCACTGTGCCGACGCTGGTGATACATGGCGCCGACGACCCCTTGGTGCCGTTGGAGAACGGCGAGGATACCGCCCGGAAAATTCGCGGTGCTCGACTCGAAGTTATCCCCGGTATGGGCCACGATTTCGGTGCCATCGTACCCATCATCGACAAACTGTTGCCGTTTTTGCGGCAGGTGAATGGGCGTGGCACGTAGGCGCGCTGCATCGATGCAACCCCGCAGGGCCTGTCGTACGATCGACCCGATCGCGGCGCCCGGTGTGGTTGCGAACACCTTGCGACCTGCTTGTCGCTACGCTCCGTGCCTGCACCACGGCGACCTTCGCGCCTAACCGTGCATCGAGAGTATGAGCGCCCCTCGAGAAAATAGTGTCAACGCGCCCTAGTTTCGCCGAGGGGGTGTTTGAGCAGACCGCCACCGACGGCTGTCATCAGGCGATTGCGTCGCGGGCCAGCCCGAATTGCGACACACGCCTGATACTCCAACCGTGGGGCTTGACCTCGTCGCGGCGGATTCCAGAAATGCCCGGATGCGAACCTCCGGGTCACGCTGCTACTTCTTTTTCCGCGGCTGCACGATCTCGCTCGCGGGTGGGGCCGTGACGTTGCTGTAGACGTAGCGCTGATCGAATCCCTCGGACGCCTGGCGATAGATGCGACCGTCGCCGGTGCCGATCCAGGTTTTCCATTGCACGGGCTTTGGCTCGAAGGGCGTTGTCGCGTAGGAGATCCACACCTGCGTGGTCACACCGTCAATCATCTCCGTTCCGCTCACGGCGCACTTCGACGTGGTCTTGCGTGCCAGTTCGATACTGGCTTTCAGATCGGGAACAGGCGTGGCCATCCATTTGCCGGTCTTGGCATCGCCCTGTCGGGTGTAGAGGGTTCCGTCGACATGGATCGCTTCGCTCTGCATCTTCTGGCTGCCCATCGTGATCGTCTGAAGCGCGCGATACGGGCGATCGGACATCCTGGCGGTGAGCTCGATATAGCGCGTGCAACTCGAATCTTGCGCAGTCGCATGAGCCGCGGCAAATACGAGCGGCATCGCAAGAATGAGCGCGTGGGGGAATCGGGCGTGTTTGCCTGACATGGGCACTCCTGTTGATTGGGCCAGCAGATGGTAGCAGCGTCAGCCGATTGCTCGCATCCGGGTTCCTGCGGTCCGGTGGCAGACAAACCAACGCTGCAAAGAGCACTTTGTCAGGGAAACGCTGAATAGGTCTGCGCGATACGTCGCGCCCGTGATCGCCGCGATCGGGCGTGGTCGCCTACTCGCCCTCGCCAAACTTGTCGTTAATGAGCGCAACGAGGTCGTTCATGGCGTTGGCTTCGTCCTCGCCATCGGTTTCGATCTGGATCGTGGTGCCCTTGCCGGCGGCGAGCATCATCACGCCCATGATGCTTTTCGCGTTCACGCGGCGGCCGTTGCGCTCGAGGTTGACCTCGCACTTGAAGCGCGTGGCCGTTTGCGTGAGTTTGGCCGAGGCACGGGCGTGCAGGCCGAGCTTGTTGATGATCTCGATGTCGCGCTTTTGCATTCAGTGAGTTATATCAGGCGCCTGACATCCACGTGGTGCGGCCCGATCGGGTCGGCGTCAATGAGGATTGAGTGCGGGCACGCCTTCGTTGGCAGCGGAGTGGGCGATTTGCGGGCCGAGAATCGGGTCGGCGGCAATGTGGAATACGCCTTCGCAGCCGCCGGAGACGACGCGTTTGAGCAGCATATCCATGCCGCGACTGCGGTACGTGATGGCGCGGATCAGCATGGGCACATTCGCGCCTGCGACGGCCTCCACCTTGCCAGCAATGAGCAGCTTGCAGGCGAGGTTGGACGGGCTGGCGCCAAAGATGTCGGTGATGATCAGTACGCCGTCGCCTTCGTCGAGCGCGGCGACCATGCGCTGAGCCGACGGGACCAGTTCTCGCGGGGAATCGGTGCCTGCGACCTGCATGGCGGCGATGCCGTCCGGACGCTTGCCGAGCACATGGGTCATGCAGCCGATCAACGAGTCGCCCAGATTGCCGTGCGCGATGATGAGAATACCGATCATGCCTCGCCCCAGTCGTTTCGCACCACCCCGCGCACCCTGCGCCGATGAGCAGTTCCAATTGCGAATGATGCCCGCAAAACGGGCGGTTCGTCTAATTCTTGCTCTATTGTTGGTTGATGCTAGCAGGCTTTTTGCTGCATTGCAGCAATTTGCAGGCGATTAGGGCTGGAGTACTCGCTCCAGATGTTGCACAAACATCCCGGCCACATCAAAACCCGTCTGCGCCTTGATTTCAACAAAGCCCGTGGGACTGGTGACGTTGATTTCAGTGACCTTGCTGCCAATCACATCGAGCCCCACCAGAAACAGGCCGTCGGCCCAGAGGCGTTTCGCCATCGTTTCGGCAATCTGGCGATCGCTCGCGGAGAGCGGACGCGCTTCGGGCCGCCCGCCGGCGGCCATATTGCCGCGCGTTTCGCCGATCATCGGGATGCGCGCCAGCGCAAACGGCACCACGTCCCCGGCGATCAGCAGGATGCGTTTGTCGCCATCGACGATCTCGGGCAGATAGCGTTGTGCCATGATGCTGCGCGTGCCGTGCTCGGTGAGGGTTTCGATGATGACGGAAAGATTCTTGTCGCCCTCGCGTACGTGAAAGATTCCTGCGCCGCCCATGCCATCCAGCGGCTTGAAGATCACGTCCTTGTACTCGGCCACGAATTCACGCAGGATGGCCGGTGATCGCGTGACCGTCGTCGCCGCGATCATGTCGGGGTGCTTCAGGATCGCCATCTTTTCGTTGTTGTCGCGGATCGCGCCGGGGCGGTTGAACACGCGAGCGCCCTGATCGCAGGCACGTTCGAAGAGATACGTGTGGTACACGTATTCCATGTCGAACGGCGGGTCCTTGCGTTCGATGACGGCGTCGAATTCATTGAGCGCTGTGGTTTGCCGGGCGTAGAGTTCGTACCAGTCGTGGTCATCATCGCTCACCGCGATGGGCTGGGCGACGGCCTGCACGCGGTCGCGCGCCGAAAACACATTGCCCGGTTCAATGGCGAACAGCTGGTGCCCGCGCGCCTGCGCAGCGCGCATCATCGCGACCGAGGAATCCTTATACGCCTTGAGTTTGGCGATCGGGTCAACGTGAAATGCAATCTTCATGACGCGAAGAATAGACCGGGCATCGGTCGGTCAACGGCTTTTCGACTCCATCCACGATCTAGTGCGGCTTCAAGGCAGAAAAGTGCCTAAGTCGACCTTGCAACAAATCACGCCCAAAGCACCGTTCGTTAGTGCACAGACATAAAAAGCTGTTCAGCGTTTCCTTAACGCCGCGTGGCGGGCGAAACCTGCGTTGGCGCAGTTGCACCGGGCGGCATCGTCTTGCGTTCAGCGTCCAGCAGCGTGGCGAGTCGGGCGCGCTCGCTGGCGTACATTGCGGCGATGTCCGCGCGATCGCGGCGCTTGGCGGCGAGGTGCTCGCGCAACACCGGCAAGTCCGCGCGCGCTGCCTGTGTCTGTGCGTTGGCGGATTTGGCCGCTTCGCTGGCCTTGCTGCCGGGCGCGCCGGCGGGCGCGGGCGCGTTCGCCGTCAATAGTGAATTCAGGGAAGTTTCGCGCGCCACCAGCGCGGAAATTTCGGCATCCAGCACCCCGAGTGAACGATCTCGCACGCGATCGAAATCGCGCAGATCGGTATACGTGCCGAGCAGGGCTTTGTCCTTGCGTTCCCGCTCAGTCTGCAGCTCCTGCGCCTTGGCCGCTTCGGCTGCCTTTTGCGCGGCAATCCGCTTCTCCTCGGCCGTCATCGCCCGACCCGTGTCGCGAATCACGGTGCCGTCGGAACGCAGCTCCTTGCGTGCGCGGTCGTTGGCGCTGGGCGGCACGGTGTCGCTGTACTGCACCTTGCCGTTCTCGTCGGTCCACTTGTAGAGCTGCGCGTCAACGGCGAGTGGCAGCGCCGCGAGTGCCGCGGCAAGCAGTGCAGACGCCGTTTGCCGCGTCGCACGCAAGCGCACACCGCACGCCGGCTCGCGCCCGTAACGAATTGCCTTACCCCTGTACGCCGTACTGCCCACGATACGCTTCAATTTTCTCTTTGTACGACCCGAGGGCCGCGTCACCCGACACCAGTTGCAGCACGTCCGGAAGTGCTGCGATGGCCCGCACGGGAATGCCGATGCTGCTTTCCACTTCCTGCACCGCAGAAAGCGTGCCAGTGCCACGCTCCATGCGATCCAGCATGATCAGCACGCCCGCCGGTTCGGCGCCGTGTGCGCGAATGATCTCCACCGATTCGCGCACGCTGGTTCCCGCAGTGATGACGTCATCAACGATCAACACGCGCCCTTTGAGCGGCGCGCCAACAATCGTGCCGCCTTCGCCGTGATCCTTGGCCTCCTTGCGGTTGAAGGAATACGGCACATTGTGACCTTTTTCGGCAAGCCCGATGGCAAGCGCCGCGACCAGTGGGATGCCCTTGTACGCCGGGCCGAACAACGTGTCGAACGCCACACCCGACGTCAACGCGGCGTCGGCGTAGTAGCGGCCGAGCTTGAGCAGCGACTCACCGGTGTTGAACAGTCCGCTGTTGAAAAAGTACGGCGAGAGGCGCCCGGACTTGGTCTTGAATTCGCCGAAGCGCAGGACGTCGCAGGACAGCGCGAAGCGCAGGAAATCGATACGAAAATCGCTCATCGGTGGGGCTTTCGGCGTGCAGCCGCGTCGTGGAAAATGAAGTTAACTGAATTTTCCCGCGATTGCACGCCCGCGTCGCTCACCCCATGCGCATCGTCACACTCAATGCCAACGGCATTCGCTCGGCCAACAACAAGGGTCTCGCCGACTGGATGCGCCGTCTGCGCGGATGGGATGTGTTCTGTCTGCAGGAAATGAAAGCGCTGGAATCAGATGTTCCTGAGGAAATGCTGCGCCCCAAAAAGACGCACGGCCAATTCAATCCGGCCGAGCGCAAGGGCTACTCTGGCACCGCACTGTGGTCGAGGCAGAAGCCGATCCAGGTGCGAAAGGGCTTCGGCGTCGCGGAGTTCGACGGGGAGGGGCGCTATCTGGAGGCCGATTTCGGGTCGCTGGCGGTGGTGTCGCTGTATCTGCCGTCGGGTGCGGCCGGCCCGGAGCGGCAGGCCAGCAAGGATCGTTTCCTCGCCGCGTTCCCCGATCATCTAAAGGCGCTGCGTCAGCGCGGCAAGGAGATCGTCATCTGCGGCGATTTCAACATCGCGCACAAGCAGATTGACCTCAAGAACTGGCGCAGCAACCAGAAGAATTCCGGCTTTCTGCCGCACGAGCGCGAATGGCTGACCCAGGTGTTCGACGACATTGGCTTTGTCGACGTGTTCCGCACGCTCGACCCGCGACCGGAGCAGTACACGTGGTGGAGCAATCGCGGCAACGCGTACGCCAACAACGTTGGCTGGCGTCTCGACTACCAGATTGCTACACCGGGCATCGCTGGCACCGCGAAAAAGGCGCAAATTTATCTCGACGAAAAATTCTCCGATCACGCACCGCTGATCATCGACTACGCCTATCCACTGTAAGCGGATCAAATCGGCGAAAGGTCAAGGCCTTAGGGAAACGCTGAACAAGTCCCACGCGAGCCGCGCATCGCCGGGCTCGTGCGGTTGGCTTCGTTGCAAAGCCTCGTCGTAGCCCCGCTACGACTGCGTTTTGCGCCTCGCCACCCATCCCGATCCGTCGCGCGCAGCTCGGCGCGGGCTTATTCAGCGTTTCCTTAGCGCTGGCAATGGGCGCAGTAGACCGTAGCTCGCCCGCCGTGCCGCATCGGTTTGAGCGGGCGCCCGCAGCGGCGGCAGGGTTGCCCATCGCGTCCGTACACGTTGTAGTCCAGCTGAAAGTACCCCGGCTCGCCTGCACTGTTGACAAAATCGCGCAGCGTTGAACCACCGGCGGCGATGGCTTCGTGCAGTACCGCCTTGACCTCGAGCACGAGCCGCGCGAGGCGCTCACGGCTCACGCGGTTCACGGCGCGATCCGGATGAATGCCCGCGCGAAACAGTGACTCATTGGCGTAAATGTTGCCCACGCCGACCACCAAACGGTTGTCCATCAGCGCCTGTTTGATCGGCCCGCTGCGGCGGCGTGTAGCGGCGTGCAAGTAGTCCGCGTTGAATGCATCCGTCAACGGCTCCGGCCCGAGCGCAGCGAGCAGAGGCTGCGCGTCGTCTCGCCCGTCGAATACATGCATGGAGCCGAATCGCCGGGGGTCGTTGTAGCGCAGCAACGCCAGGCCCTCCGGCGTGTGCAGCGTCACGTCCACATGGTCGTGGGTGCGTCGGGCCGGGCGGGCAGGGCCTCGATGCAACACAAAGCTGCCGGTCATGCCGAGGTGTGCAAGCCACGTGCGCCCGCTGTCGAGACGAAACAGCAAATACTTGCTGCGTCGCTCGATATCCTGCACCGTGGCGCCGATCAATGCGGCTTCAAAGTCCGCCGCGACGGGCCAACGCAGCCGTCGGTCGTAGACCGATACCGCCGCAATCCGTGCGCCCTGAACGCCGTGCTGCAGGCCTCGACGAACGGTTTCGACTTCGGGTAGTTCCGGCATCCGCGCAGTGTATGCTCGCCCTCATGAACACTGCCCACAAGCGCGTTGCGCGGCTGTTGGTCCCGCTCGCCGTCGTCGCCGGATGCGCTGTGCCCACGGCTGCACAGGGGCCAGCACCCGCTACCGCCCCCGCCGCCGAGGCTTCGCGGCCGGCTCGCATGGTGGCTCGCAACGACGATCGGCTCATCGTGATGGGCATTCTCGCGGCCGAGTTCTCTCTGCAAAACGGCGACATTGCAACCGCAGCAGCGACCTACTACGAAGTGGCCAAGCGCAGCCGTGACGCCAAGGTGGCGGAACGCGCGGTCGAGCTGCTGCTGCGTGCACGGCGTATGGACGACGCCCGGGAAATCGCGTCGCTGTGGCAGGCCAGCGAGGACGCGACGCCACGCGCGCATCTGGTCGCACTCGCGCTGTCACTCAACGGGGAGCAACCCGACCGCGCCGCCGCAGAGCGCGCTCTTGACCGTATTTCGGGGCTACCGGACGACCTGCGCCGCACCGCGATCATGGACGCCGCCCGACAGTTCGCGCAATTGCGCGACCGCGATCTCGCCGTGGCCCTCGCCACCCGATGGACTGAAGCGCGCAACAACGAGCCGGAGGCGTTCTATGCACTCGCTGCTGCCACCACGGGCACCCAGAACGCACGCCTCAACGAAGCGCTGCTGGCCATCGACCGCGCACTGGTTTTGCGTCCACGCTGGCCGCAGGCGATTGCCGTCAAGTCGCGCATCCTGCTCGCGCGCAACACGGCGAAAGACAAGGCCGCCGCCGTTGAATTGCTGACCGAGGCGTCCCGGGCCTCGCCCGAGACGCGTGAGCTGCGCGTGCTGCTCGCACGCACCTTGTTTGACCTCGAACGCTTCGCGGAGGCGCGTGCGCTGTTCTTGACGCTCGCCGAAAGCCATGCGGATGACGCGAATGAGTCGCGCCTTGCGGCGTCGGTCGCCGCGTACTACGCACAGGATTGGCCCACCGCAGAGCGCGAGTTTCAGGACGCGCTTGCCGCGGGGCGCGGCGATCCGTCGGCAATCCGCTTCTACCTCGCCCGGGTCGCCGAGGCACAAAAGCGTTGGTCCGATGCAGCGGCACGGTTCGCGCAGGTGACTTCCGGTGAGCGCGTCTGGGAAGCACAACTCCGGCTCGCCAATGCGTTGGCGCAGGACAAGCGCCTGTTGCAGGCGGTGTCGCATCTGCAGGGCCTGAAGCCAGGCACGGTGGGCGAGCGGATCAGCCTCGCACAGGCGGAAGCGGGCTTGTGGCGCGATGCCGGAGAGCTTGACAAGGCGCTGGCTGTGCTCGACCGTGCTCTGGCCACCGATCAGGATGATCCCGACCTGCTCTACGAAGGCGCCATGATCGCCGAGCGGATGGAGCGATTCGACGATGCCGAAAAGCGCCTTCGCCGTGTGATCGTGTTGCAGCCAGCACGCGCACACGCCTACAACGCGCTGGGATACAGCTTTGCTGATCGCAATATCCACCTCGACGAAGCGCGCACACTGATTGAGCGCGCACACGGCCTTGCCGCCGACGACCCCGCGATTCTCGACAGCATGGGCTGGATTGCATTTCGGCAGGGCCGAATCGACGACGCGCTGCACTTTCTGCGACAAGCGTTTGAGAAATTCAAGGATGGTGAAATTGCCGCGCACCTCGGCGAAGTGCTGTGGGTCGCGGGTCGCCGCGACGAGGCGCGCAGCGTGTGGCAGACCCAACTCAAGGCGCAACCCGACAGCGACATCCTCAAGAAGACGATGTCGCGTCTGGATCGCTAGGGCGTGTTAACGCGGCCCGGCGCCAGCGCTGTTTGTCACACATGCTGATGTTTCGCATTTCGGGACGTTCGACGCACTTGCTGTTTCGTTTGCCTTCCCGCGCGCTCACGTGCTTCAGCGTGGCGGTCGCGGTGGCGATCGGTCTGACGGGCTGCGCTTCGCTTTCGACGCCGATCCCCGGGCCTTTGCACACGACCGTGCCGTCGGCGGCGTCGTCGGCATTGCGGGACAGCATCAACACCAGCGGCCGGTTCAGCGCAAGCAGTGCGCAGGGCAAGGCAAGCGGCCAATTTCAACTCATCGCTGCGCGCGGAGCGATATCGCTCTCATTGTTTTCACCGTTGGGCACGCCGCTGGCGGAGATCACCGCCCGTCCGGCCAACAACAACGCCGCGCAAGCCGGTCTCGCTACAGCGCGCTTCAGTGATGGCCGCGAAGTGACCGCCCCGCGGCTCACAGCGCTGTTGGCTGATGTGCTGCCGATTGACGTGCCTGACGCGGTACTGCTGGCGTGGCTGCAGGGCCAGCCCGCAACCGCTGACGCGCCACCCGGGCCCGTCAATGTCATCCGCGAAGGCGACCGCGGCGCCGTGCAGGCTTTCACGCAAGCGGGCTGGGAGGTTGTGATTTCCGAACGCTGGCCCGAGGACGGCTTGCCGCGCCGCATGCGCTGGAGCGCCATGGTCAGTGGCGAGAGCGCCGAGCTTCGCTGGGCGCTTGACCGCTGGACGGCGCAGTGACTGCGACAGCACCGACGTTGCCGGAGCGGCTGGTTTTGCCGGCGCCCGCCAAGCTCAATCTATTCCTGCACGTCACCGGCCGCCGCGCCGACGGCTATCACCTGCTTGAAAGCGTGTTCGTACCCATCACGCTGTTCGATACGGTCAGCCTGACGCGACGAGATGATGGCGTGGTGGCTTTGCTGGACGCGCCCGACGGCCTGACGGCTGAGAACGATCTCGCTTGTCGGGCAGCCCGCGCGCTGCAATCCGCCACCCATTGCCGGCTTGGCGTTGACATTCGCCTGCAAAAACGGATTCCGCAGGGCGGCGGCCTCGGCGGCGGCAGCAGCGACGCCGCGACGACACTGTTCGGCCTGAACCGGCTGTGGCAGCTGGGTCTGTCTCGCGCAGAGCTGCTCGCGCTCGCGCTGCCTCTCGGGGCCGATGTGCCGTTTTTCATCCACGGTCGGGCGGCCTTGGCACGCGGAATCGGTGAGCACTTGCTTACTGTCACCGTGCCGTCGTGTTGGGCGGTCGTCGCCTTCCCGGGCACGGGGGTCGCGACCGGCCCGGTCTTTTCGGCCGTCGACTTGCGCCGCGACACACCGCCGCTTGACCACGCCGCGCTTGCCCTGAATCATGGACACAACGATTTGCAACCTGTGGCTGAACGCATCGAGCCCCGCGTGGCTGCGCTGCGCGCGGCATTCGTCGCTGCGGGCGCGACGGGGGCTCGCATGACCGGCTCGGGCGCCTGCGTTTTCGCGCTGTGCACGAGCGACAGCGGGGCGCGCCCTGTCCAGCGGGCGCTGAGTGATGGTGGCTGGCAGGCGTGGGTGGTGCGCACGCTCGGCGTGCACCCGCTTGTGGGCTTGGCGACGTGAGCGCCGCGGCGCGTCGGCACGTCGGCACGTCGGCACGTCGGCGCAATGACAGCGACTCCGTCTTGATGCTATAATTTCAGGCTTCCTGACGTGCTTTGCACGCCGGATGTGTAGGGGAGTCGCCAAGTCGGTTAAGGCATCGGATTTTGATTCCGACATTCGAGGGTTCGATTCCTTCCTCCCCTGCCACCAACAGCCAAAGCGGTCTTAGAGCACACCTCCAAGGCCGCTTTTTTTTCAGTAGCGCGCGCCACAAGCGCTGCTGAAGAGCCCGCCAGCCCATCGACCACTCATCAACGAATCGCAGACAGGCCCGCCATGAGTTTTCACGACATGATGGTCTTCACCGGAAACGCCAATGCCAGGCTGGCGCATTCGGTGGTTGAGCATCTCGGCATGCGGCTGGGCAAGGCGCAGGTGGCGCGCTTCTCTGACGGCGAAGTCAACGTCGAAATTCTCGAAAACGTCCGCGGTCGCGACGTGTTCGTGCTGCAATCCACGTGCGCCCCGACCAACGACAACCTGATGGAACTGGTGATCATGGTGGATGCGCTCAAGCGCGCCTCCGCTGGCCGTATCACCGCCGCCATGCCGTATTTCGGCTACGCTCGGCAGGATCGCCGTCCGCGCTCGGCCCGGGTCGCCATCTCGGCGAAGGTGGTGGCCGACATGCTGATCGCCGTGGGCGTCGATCGCGTGCTGACGATGGATCTGCATGCCGACCAAATTCAGGGCTTCTTCAACATTCCCGTCGACAACATTTACGCCACGCCGATTTTGCTGGCCGACATCTGGAAGCAGAAATACGACAACCTGCTCGTGGTGTCGCCTGACGTCGGTGGCGTGGTGCGCGCCCGCGCCGTGGCGAAACGGCTCGACACCGATCTGGCGATCATCGACAAGCGTCGCCCGAAGGCGAACGTATCGGAAGTGATGAACATCATCGGCGATGTGCGCGGTCGCACCTGCCTGATCATGGACGACATCGTCGACACCGCCAACACTTTGTGCAAAGCGGCGCAGGCACTCAAGGACAACGGTGCGGTGAAAGTCATCGCCTACTGCACGCATGCGGTGCTTTCGGGCGAAGCGGTGAACCGCATTGCCGGGCCATCGCTTGATTCGCTGGTGGTGACCGACACCATTCCGCTGTCGAAGGCCGCCGAGGAGCTCGCCGCCGCCACTGGCAAGATTCGCCAGATTTCCAGCGCCCAACTCATCGCCGAGACGATGCAGCGCATCAGCAACGAAGACAGCGTGTCGTCGCTGTTCACCGAGTAGCAAGGTATCCCGATTTTTCCTGCCGGCATGACGCAGGCGGGCTTTTGCGTCACCCTGGTCGCGGGGTCACGACAAAACCACAACCTAACTGGAGTTACAGAAATGGCAACCGAATTCACCGCGTTCGCGCGGACCGCGCAAGGCAGTAGTGCGAGCCGCCGCCTGCGCAACACGGCCAAAGTGCCGGGCATCGTCTATGGCGGCGAGGCCAAACCCGAACTGATCGAGCTCGATCACAACGCCCTGTGGCATGCCCTCAAGAAGGAAGACTTCCACAGCTCAATCCTGACCATGACGCTCGGTAGCGCCAAGAGCCAGGTGCTGCTGCGCGACGTGCAATATCACCCGTTCAAGCAGCTGATCCAGCACATCGACTTCCAGCGCGTGGACGCCAACAAGAAACTGCACATGAAAGTGCCGGTGCACTTCGTCAATCAGGAAATCTCGCCTGCGGTGAAACTGTCGGCCGCCATCGTCAACCACGTGTTGAACGAAGTCGAAGTCGCCTGCCTGCCGAAGGATCTGCCGCGCTTCATCGATGTGGACCTGAAGGATCTGAAATCCGGCGACTCCGTGCACGCGGCTGACGTCAAGCTGCCGGCCGGTGTGAGCCTGGTGTTCCATGGCCGCAACAAGGACGCCGTGTTCGCCACCGCGTCCGTGGTTGCGGAAGAAGCCGCAACGGACGGCGCCGCTCCGGTCGCTGCCGCCGAAGTTGCCGCTTCGAAGCAAAAGGCACCCGCCGCTGCTGCAGCGGCCCCTGCCAAGGACGCCAAGAAGAAGTAATTGCTTCTTGCGCGTCACAAAAAAGCCCGCGACAGCGGGCTTTTTTCATTTCAGCGTTTGGCAATCATCATGCCGACGGGTGCAGGTAGCGGTCCCCGATGGCGTCGACCTCGGCGAGCAACTCCGCCGACAGTGGCGTCTGGTACGCCTCGACGATTTGCTGCAACTGCGCCACCGAGGTGCCGCCGATGATGGCGCTGGCGCTGAACCAGCGCGTCACGGCGAACGAGATGGCCAGTTGCAGCACACTCATGCCGTACTTGCGCGCCAGCGTGGCGTACTCCTCGGTGGCCACCATCGCCAGCGGCCGCGTGTAACGCCCACCCATCTTCTTGCCAAATTTCGTGAAGCGCGCACCAGCGGGCGACGCGCCGCCCAGGTATTTGCCGGTGAGCACGCCCATGCCGAGCGGGCTGTAGGCGAGCAGCGGCACCTGCTCGCGATAGCTCACCTCGGCCAGATCGCCCTCAAAGCTGCGATTGAGCAGGCAATACGGATTCTGAATCGAGGCCGGCTTCGGCGCACCCATCGCCTCCGCCGCGCGGCAGAACATCGTGGTGCCCCATGCGGTTTCATTCGACAGGCCGTAGCCGCTGATCTTGCCTTGCTGGATCAGCGTTTGCATCGCCTCCACCTGCTCCTCAATCGGCACCGTGGGGCGCTCCTTGCCGCTGTCGAAGCGCCAGGTGCCAAAGGCCGCCACGTTGCGGTCCGGCCAATGGATTTGATAGAGGTCGATGTGATCGGTTTGCAGGCGCCGCAGCGATCCTTCGCAGGCATCGATGATGTTGGCCTTGGTCAACGAGGTCGCGCCGTTGCGAATCCAGTCGCGACGGCCGGGGCCGGCAATCTTTGAGGCGAGCACCACCTTTTGCCGGTTGCCCGGTTTGGCCAGCCACTTGCCAAGGATGATCTCGGTGCGCAGGCCCGTTTCGGCGCACGGCGGCACCGGGTACATCTCGGCGGTATCGACGAAATTGATGTCGTTGGCCACCGCCCAGTCAAGCTGGTCATGCGCCTCGGCCTCGGTGTTCTGCTCGCCCCAGGTCATGGTGCCAAGGCTCAGGACGGACACATTGAGGTTGGCGTGAAACAGGGGACGACGTTCCATGAGTGGGCTGGGTCAAGACGTGGGGATGAAAGTCTAGCCCGGATACTTCATCGCGGGCGGGAGGTAGCAGCGATTGAGATCGGGATGCAGTTGCTCGTCAATGCGCGCGATACGGCTTTTTCACGCTACGCACGGCCAGCAGGTCGTTTCAGGGCAATTTTTGGTTAAGTCAACAACAAGGAAAATCGCGCTGTATCGACCAGTCAGCGGCCAAAGCAGCCAAAAAGCTGTAAACGCATCCGTTGCCGCGCCTCGCGCCCCGCGCGCTGCGCCGGGCCAAATCAATCAGAGCGCCATCTCCGCCATCGCCGCCAGCGCCGCATCATCGCGCCGGCGCGGCGGGGCGCTGAGATCGATCGCATCGAGCGGGCTCTTTACGCCGCCTGCGATCTTCAGGACGTGCGTATAGATCATCGTCGTCGATACATCGGCATGGCCGAGCAAGGTTTGCACGGTACGAATGTCCGCGCCGCTTTGCAGCAAATGCGTGGCAAACGAATGCCGTAGCGTGTGCACTGTCGCCGGTTTCGTCACGCCCGCGGCACGCAGTGCGCGCGTGAGGGTGCGGCGAAACGTCTCCGGATACGCGTGATGCCGTCGCCGCAGCCCGGATCGCGGGTCAACCGAAAGCGTGGCCTGCGGAAACACCCAATGCCAGGCCCATGCCTCGGGCGCCCGCGGATATTTCACGGCCACCGCGTGCGGCAGCTCCACGCCCGGCACGCCGGCGGCGCGATCCGCCTCCCACAGCGCATGGCTCAGCCGCAGCTGCTGCTTCAAATCATCACGCAACGCGTGCGGCAACATCACCACGCGATCTTTATTCCCCTTGGACTCACGCACGAAGATGGCCCCGCGTTCGAAGTCAATATCCTTCGTGCGCAAACGCAGGCCCTCAAGAATGCGCATGCCGGTGCCGTAGAGCAATTTCGCGAGCGTGGCCGACTCGCCCTTCAGGAGCGAAAGCGTTCTCGTGATCTCGGCCACGGTCAACACCTCGGGCAACCGCCGCGCGGTGCGCGGGCGACCAATCTCCTGCATCCACGGCAAGTCCATTTTCAGGACGTCTTTGTACAAAAACAGGATCGCCGACAGCGCCTGCTTGTGCGTTGACGCCGAGACCTTGCGCTCGTTGGCCAAAAACATCAAGAACGCCTCAACCTCCACCACCCCCATCTCGCGCGGGTGACGCACCCCGTGAAAACGGATGAAAAAGCGAATCCAGTGCAGATACGCCTTTTCCGTCGAAAGCGCGTAATGACGGTAACGAATCCGCTCACGCACCTGCGCCAGGAGCTTCGGCGGGCGAGCGGCTTCGGTGGGCGCAGTTAAACTGTGCATGAAAACAGTATAGCCAAAATATCAACAGTAAATCAATTCGCTCTTGGTGTCAGCGGCACTTGTGACTGGTGTGTATATATCTAGTTATACTGGCATGAAATGAATAAATCTAGTTATACGTCAGAGATTGTCAGCCGTTTGGCCTTCCCCAGTCACTAAGCCACTGAGCCAGCAAGCAGGCAAAAAAGATGCCACTAAAGTCAGCAACTCTCGCCTCCGCAACATCGCGAGCAATGCGCTCGCCGCGACAACTGGCAGTTCTCACAGCCATGATGCTTGCACTAACAGCCTCGGCGCAGACCATAGAGGAGTTGCGCGGACAACTCAAAGAGAATTGGAACGTCAAAGATTGGCCAGCAACCGAAGCCATCGCCCGCAGAATCACAGCCCTTCCACAAAGCACCACCGATGACTGGCGCAGCTTAGCGAGAGTCCTGAGCATACAGAAGAAGGCTGATGATGCCTTTGCCGTGCGGACAGAACTTGTGGGTCGACCAGGTGCAATCAGCGAAGACTTCAACGCCATCTGCTGGTATCAAATCGAACGCAACCGGCCAGTCGATGCACGACCGGCATGTGACCGCGCCGTCTCTCTCAAAGCCAACAACTGGGCGGCACTAGTAAATCTTGGCCATACCTGGCTTCTCGTTGGAGATTTGGGGCGCGCGCAGGAGTGGTATCGAAAGACTCTCCAGCATATTCAGAAGGACGAGGAGATTCAGCAGGGGCCGCTGGAGGACTTCAACCTCTTCAGCAGGAACGGATGGGCCATGGCCGCTGTCCCGACTGCCAAGCGGTGGTTTGAGCAAGCTTGGCCAACGTTGAAGGATCTACGGAAGCGCCGTTTTGCGGCCACAAACGACACCAGTACCCTGACCAAGTCTCAGGACGCAATGATGGAGTTGTTGGCTCTTAGAAAGCAGGTCATCTCGCTAGTTGGCGACGGAGACGAGGCCGACAGTTTTCTACTGAGGTACTCGCTAGTTGTTTCAAGCGCAATTCGAAGGCTTATTCTCCAAGATAGACAACCTGATCAGGCGATCGCGTTCGTAGAAAAAGCGCTGCAAGCAGCCAGTAGCGAACTACCCGATGTGGACTAACCCCGTATCAACGGACAGTTTAAGGCTGGAGAAACTCCAGTGGTAGCGAGGTGTCGATGATGTTATCGGACACTTCGGTGTCTATCGGCGCAGGGTTATCCATGGCCCCGCGCTCGTGCTGGCCCTTCAAGC
>JAEUPL010000004.1 GCA_016790165.1 Burkholderiales bacterium | reverse complement strand
TGGAACAACAGCGCCGAGCGCACCGCTTGGCTGCCGTCCTTCCTGGCCTACTACAACGCCCGCAGGCCCCATTCGGCCTTGGGCCACAAGCCTCCAGCTTCCCGACTCAGCGGGAAGAACCTATTGCAACTTAACATCTAGCTGTGGTTTGGCGGTCAACGGCTGATTTGCCGGATTCAACGAGGTCATCAGCACCTGGTCGGAGGCCAGCGCGGTGAAAAAATGCGATCCACGCGAGCCGCCGCGTGCTACGTTGGCGAAAAAGTGTCGTTCCAGCGGAACCGTCTTGAGGTTCGGTTTGGCAAACACCTTGATCTCCTTGCCGGTACGCGCCCAGGCCGGCACCTGGTCGAGCAGTGCTTTATCTGCATCGCGACCGGTGAGGAAATAGTAGTCAAGCCCGGCGTGGTAATACTCGGTTAGCGTTTGCGCGACTTTCTGCCCGGCTGGGAGGACATCGAGGGCAATCGAATTGCTGTTGACCGGGCAGCCGATGCTGACCGGGTTGTAGACGTATACCGGTAATCGGCCGACGAAGGGCAGGCTGCTGCGTGTCAGCGTCAATTTCAGGGTGCCGCTGTCGACAAGTTGTGGAGTCACCAACACGCGGTTTATCGATACCCGCGTCTCCGGTGTAAAGCCGGTGCCTGTTAGCGTCAGAACGGTCGACGCGGCGTCATCGCCGAAGTTGGGCGGTGTCAAACCACTCAGCGTCAAGGGCGTCGCCGTGCTATTGAACGTGGCAACGAACTCTGGCATCACATCGCCAACGGTGGCGTTCGCGGTCAACGCGCCGCCGGACACGATGCCCGACCAGCCGATAAAGTTGCTCGCAGCAACTCCGGGGGCGGGTGACAGTGTGGCGGTCAGTGTGCTCCCCCACCGAACGTAGCTGCTGCTATCACTGAGCGCAATGGACGCGGCGCAGGATGGCACAACTTGACGATAGGTCGCCCACTCCTTGTGCGCGCGAATCGTGACCGTGCGCTTCCCGGTAGCGGGCATCGCAACCGTACCTGTTGCGCTGTCGTCCAGACCGTCGATTCCGTCGACGACGTAGCGGCTCGCAAGACTGATACTCTGCGGCGTTGTTGCCATGACGCGCCAGGTGCCAGCCGTATCGCGCAGCAAGCGGGGTGCCGTACCACGGCTGGATGTCCCCGTCGGTGCGGTCACGGTCGTAATGACGCCTTCGAGTTGTCCGGCGCTGACGACATCAACGGCGATCGAATTGCCGGCATGAAACCCCGCGCCAATCACCGTCGCTGGCGACGGAAAAAGCAGCATGGATGTGTCAGTTTTGACGCCTTGCCCGCCACCAAAGAGATACGTTGGGCCACTGGACGTGAAATAGCTCGTGAAGCCCGGGCTAGCCACCGCGCGGAGATCAAACGCACTGTACTGCGGGTAGAGATCGGTGCTGCCACGCCACGGAGCGCCCCGCGGGGTTACGGTCAATGCGCCACCCTGCGTCGCCACAGAAGTACCGACGCGTGTCAAGCGTGCGAAGTTCGCGGTCAGCACCGTCGACATCGGCGCGTCCGACGGAGCACCCAAGGTGCCATCACCGGGAATTACCTGCCAGGTAAGCTGAGGCGACGGATTCGCTGTCGCATCATGACTCCATCGCGCAAAACCCAGGGAGTAACCATTCAAAGTTTGGAGTTCATCCGGAGCCCAGATGCGGTGTACCGAACCGATCGGCCATTGATACGTCACGGGCGTCGTCACGCGTACGCCGTCGACCATCAAAGCCAGCCCGGCGGGATGCGTCACGATGGTCGTACTCTGCGGAACCGCTGCGTAGAGGCGCGTCAGCGCGTCAACGTCCGCTGTCGAGAACGTCGATGGGTAGCCAATATCAATGCCGGGCGGCTTGGTTTCCATCGTCACCAGATCGGAATAGGCGTTGAAGCCAAAGCGACCGTAGTGCATGATGGACGCATAGTCGTAGCCGTTGAGCGTTCGGGAGTAGAACGACTGATCGCTTTGCGACCGCCAGTTCGGTGGTATCCGGCTAAGCCGTGTATCGATAAAGGGCGATGTGTCCACGTCCTGCTGCACGTGTAGCAGCCCCATCGCGTGCCCCATCTCGTGGATCAATACCGACGCATCGCATACCGGGTCGCCAACGATGGTCTGGCGCCCCCCGGTGCGCCCCCATGCGCTGGCACAGGCACCCGCGCCGGGCGACGCAAGATTGAACGCGACATAGTCGATCTCGGCGCCGCGGGGGACCCACTTGAGTACCCCCTGCAACGAGCGATTGACTTCGGCAACCGCAGCGGCGATGACGGCAGCGTCGCCTGCTTCGACAACGTACGGTACCTCCGCGACGCCCGATGCCGCTTTTTTCCAGAGACCGAGGTCGGAATCGGTGGTCAGTGCTTTGCCGTGCTCAAGCGGCGACGCCGTCAATTGCGCGCGCAGCACTCCGGTCCGCTCTGCGACCGCAGCGGCGGTTCCGACGATGATGTCACCGTCAACGACGGCATAACCGAACCGCTCAGCATAGTTGACCCACCGCCCACGCCATTGCGTTTGCCGTGCCTCGTCACCCGCCGCCCAGGCGCTACCGGCAACACAAAGCGCGACAATCGCCGCCCGCCCAAACCGTACCATCCGCTCGCCCTCCTTGCCTTCGGTCCACAGGTGCCGGGCCGTCCCGCTTCAGACCACGAGGTCAACGCGGCGCAGACGTGACAACAAACACCTGTCGCTGTGACGATTCTAGAGGCGCATCTCAAGACGTATAGCCACAGACATATCTGTGCGCCCGTCGCTCAGAACGATCTGACGTTGACCGCCTTCGACCACGGTCGTCGTATTGAAGCTGTGCAACGGCGAAATGTTGGAGAACGAGAGCCGCAACTTGGCTGTCGGGTTCAGGGTCCACAGTGCATACGCGTCAATTACGCGCTTCAGTGAAGTCTGCAAGGCGGTCGTTTCGGTTTGCTGGATGGCGTAGGCCGGGGTCCAGGCAAGGTTGCCACCAAACGACACCGGGATGCCTCGCGGACGATACTCAAGTCCAAAATTCCCGGTTGCCCGGGGTTGGCTATCGATGCGATTATTTGGCCCCGGAACCGCGTCGACTTTGGAGTCATACAGATTCAGGTTCGCGCGAACGCTCAGCGGCACCTGCGTGTTCATCAGTTCGCGCAATTGGAACTTGAGATCAAACTCGATGCCACGGGTCATCGCGTTGCCCAAATTCTGTGGCCGACGCACGTAGCGCGGCGAACTCGCCCATGACGCGTTTTCGAGCGCGACGACGCTACGAATCAAGTCCCGAATGCTGCGCTGAAAGAGATTGACCGAGGCCACGCCACCCGATTTGAAATAGCGTTCGAACGCAAGGTCGATTCCGTTTGCGCGCTCCGGTTTCAGATTTGGATTTCCCGCGCTGTCAGAGGTGAGGACGGTGTTCGCGCCAGGCACCGGGTAAGTGACGTTCAAGCTCGGCCGCGTGCCCAGTTGCTGCGGTGTTGGCGCGCGGTAGCTTTGCGTCAGGCTGAGGCGGATCTGGTCGCGGGACGGCGCGGCAAAGCGCCAGACGATGTGCCCCAGCGGCGTCAGCACCTTCGACGTGTTGACGAATACATCATCGGCGTTTGAACTTTGCGTGCGTATGGTCTCGTAGCGCAGCCCGAGATTGGCCGCCCAGTTTTGCGCGATGTCGAATTCATCCTGCAAATAAAACGCGTTGCGCCGGGTGGTCACGCCAAACTGGGTGCCCAGATCGGCCAACTGCTGCACGCCGTTCAAAATATTGACGGAATCCTCGGTCCAGCGCACGTTCTCGGTTTCCAGACCCGCGGTAATCGCATGGGAACTGTCCGGCACGTTGTGCACCACCTTCGCGTTTGCGAGCCAGGACCGGTCGTGCGTTTTACCGTCCACGCTCTGTAACAGCGAGCGACTTCCCGCCTTGTCGTAAAGCGCTGTCACGGTGTTGGACTTGGATTCATAACCGCCGCCGCCGACGCGCAGCTCGTAGCGCGTGCTCGAGTTGAAGCGCTTGTTGAGATTCGCTCCAAGCCGGAGCGTGTCGAACCGCCCGTCCGTTGCGCTGTGCCGCGTCGCGTAAGGCGCTGGCAGCGTGCCCACCGGCTGCTCCATCGTGCCATCGCTGACGGTATTGAACTGGGTATGTACGCCAAACGACTGAATTCCGAACTGCTCACCGTTACCGAGCCGCCATTGCAGACGCCCGTTCAGGTGCACGTTCTTGCGATCCGATTCGCTGCGGCCAAATGTGTCCAGCTCGATCAACAGGCCGTTCGTGACGTCGTCAAAATAGCGCGTGGTGGCGGCAGTGTCGGTGAGCAGATGGGTTCGCCCGGCAGAGACCGTCGCGTTGTAGGTGCCCGCGTCTCCCACGGTGCCATTGCGCGACCACGAAGCCTGCGGCGAATCGAGCCCCCGATCGCGCTGATCGCCAATTCGGACGTCATTGTTGGTCTGCCGCAGCGGTTCACGCAGGATGATGTTGATGGTGCCCGCGATCGCCCGGGCACCGGTTTCTGCGGTCGGCGCGCGAAAGATTTCAATGCGCTCGACTTGCTCGGGCGTGATGTCCTCGATGGAAAACCCTGGTGGAATGCGCTGGCCGTCGAGCAAAATCTGAGTGAAACCGCCGCCCATGCCACGCATCGCGATCGGCCCGCCGCGCCCCGGTCGCCCGCCCTGGGTTACACCGGGGAGTCGTCGCATCACTTCGCCCAGATTCGAGTCTCCGTACTGCTCGATGTCCTCGCGCGTGATGACGATTTTCGCAGCGGTCGACTGCCGCCGCTCCTCCGTGCCGGTATTCTTCCCTGTGATCTCGACCTTGTCGACCCTTTCGACCGGCTCGACTGGCTTCGCGGCCGCGCGCGGGCTTCGCTCGGGGGCGGCAACTCGGCCCGGCGCCCCGACCGTCGACGGTGTATCACTGGGCACCGGTGTTGGCGCAGGGACGGAATCCTGCGCTTGCACCGACCCCGTGATCGCCAGGGCTGCTGTCAACGCAGCAGGCAACGCGCGACGAACAAAATCGGTCATAAGGTACTTCTCGAAGAATAGAACGCGCGTGGGGAAGCGCCCCAGAGGCGACCTGGCCCAATTGTCCGAGCGTCGCGCCGATGAACAGATTGTAGGCAAGCGGCGCCCGTACTTCCCGTCGATACGTAACAAAGCATTTCAGAACGGCGCAATGCGATGCCTGTGACGACACCACCCATCGCTGAGGCGGTCACGCGTTCAATCGGGCGCGCCGAGTATCAGCGTCACTGTGATCGGCGACGTCGTGAAGTCGTACGCGCGCTGCAGTACTTTGAAGAACACCGGTGGCTCGTCCATCGTAATGCGCATCACGTCGCCGACCTGCGGCATCGTCATGCCGGGTTCGGCATTGGTTGAGAACTTGAATTCCGTGCTGCGCACCAGGCGCTGTGCGGTTGGCGTCAGCGTGATTTTGAGTTCCACAGCCCGACTCGCTTTCAGGCCGACTTCAACCAGGCAACCGTGTCGTCCAGCGCGAGGCTGAATCGGCGCATCATCTCGGCGATCTGCGCCTCGTTGATGATCAGGGGCGGGCTGAACGCGATGATGTCGCCCCCCATCACGCGCAGAATCAGCCCATGCGCCTGAGCTCGCCGCACCAGCCAGGCACCGACACCGCGCTGGGTAGCGAAGGCCTTTCGCGCCGCCTTGTCCTCAGCGAGCTCCACGGCGCCAATCAAACCAACGCTCCGTACGTCGCCGATCAGTGGGTGCGCCGCAAACGCCTGCAGGCCACGCTGAAAAACTGGCGTCATCGCACGGACGTGCTCAAGCACGCGCCGCTCCTCATAAATCCTGAGCGTCTCTAGCGCGACGGCACAGCCCAGCGGATGGCCCGAATAGGTGTAGCCGTGGCCGAACACGCCCGCGCTTGCGCTGGCGTCGGCGCAGGCCTGATAGATGCGCCCGTTCACATACAGTGCGGAGAGCGGCACATAGGCCGAGGTAATCATCTTCGCAGTCGTCAGCATGTCCGGCTCAAGCCGGTACGTTTGAGTGCCGAACAGGTTACCCGTGCGCCCAAACCCAGTGATGACTTCATCTGCGATGAACAGGATTTCGTATTTCTTCAGGATCGCCTGAACTTTTTCGAAGTAGGTTGGTGGCGGCACGATCACGCCACCGGCGCCCTGAATCGGTTCGGCGATAAATCCACCAATCGTGTCCGGCCCCTCTTTCAGAATCAATGTCTCCAATTCATCGGCGAGCCTGGTGGCGAAGGCTTCCGGTGACTCGCCATCGTTGGCGAACTGATAGGCGTGCGGGCAACTCACCCGCAGCACGCCATCGATGGGCAGATCAAAGTGTTGATGCATGATCGGAATGCCCGACATCGAGGCTGCCGCTACCGTCACGCCGTGATAGCCTTTGCCGCGCGCGATCACCTTTTTCTTCAGCGGCTTTCCGATCGCGTTGTGGTAGTAGCGCACCAGCTTGAATGCCGTGTCGTTGGCCTCCGAACCGGAGTTGGCAAAGATCACGCGGCCGGATTGCAACGCAGGCGTCGGCGCCAGCGAAATCAACTTCTCGCTAAGCTCCGCGACGACGTTATGCGCCTTGCCGGAAAACGAGTGGTAGTACGGCAGCACATCCATCTGCCGCTTGGCGGCTTCTGCCAACCGCGGCTCGCTGAAACCGAGCGAGGCACACCACAACCCTGCCATGCCTTCGATGTAGCGCTTGCCGGCGTCGTCGATCACTTCAATGCCGTCGCCACGCACGATCATCAGTGGCGCATCTTTTTCAATGGCCCGCAGGTTGGTATAGGGGTGAAAATGGCTCGCAACATCCTTGCGAGCAAGGATGGATGGGTTTCCGGTTTGAGACGTCGGCATATTGCAGAAAACAGAACGCGCGCGACTGGCGCGACAAAGCACTGAGGCTGGCGACTTTATCACTACGGATCGAGCGCAGCCGGGGCCTTTCGTCGGCAACCCGCAGTGCATCGGCCAGCGTGCGTCATCAACCCGTGCGGCAGGCCTCCCCGCGAACGGAGATCATTCGACGCCGCGCCCGATCGCAGGCTGAAGCCAGGGAAACGCTGAATAAGTCCGCGCGGCTCGCGTGGGAGTCGTTCAGCGTTTCCCTAGCGGTTACTGGTGCGCATCAATCAGCCTTGCGTACGGGCAATGCTCGCGCCTGCTGAACCAGGCGATTGTGAGCGTCAAGAAATGCCGCCGCGACGACCTTTCCTTCGTTCGTGATTCCCCAACCCGCTGCGCCTCCGATCACTTTGCCGATCACGAGGCCGCCGACACCCAGATCGGTCGCTCTGGCCGAGCCCGTGGCTGCTGCAAGCTGTTCGGTGGTCTGATTGTCGGTGAGCAGCAGCACGACCTGCGCCTCCTTGATCTTTACGCCACTGGCGACGCCCGCCCAATCGCGTAGTGCCGGGATGGCACTCAAGATGGCCGCGATGCCGCCACCCGCGTTGTTCTCGCTGAAGCTCAGTGATGGCGTCAGCGTCATGGTTGCCCCAATTCCCTCTCCTTTCTTCGGTACGGTGTCCGCTTTCAGGATGCCTGCTTCCTTGAGTTCCTGCTCCGTCACCGCACCGCGCAGTCCCGCGGATCGATCAACCACCCGAAAGCAGTTGCTCTGCTGCATCATCACGCGAATCAACGGCAACGGCGTGGGCGGCAACTGGTATTGCGTCAGTACGGCGTAGCCGTTCGGGCTCTCGGCAAGTGAGATGGTGCCAATCGGGTTATCGCACGTGAGCAGTTCTTTCGCTGCGCCTTGCGCGCCGGCCGGTCCAGCGGAGCCCGAGACTTTGCTGCCACCTTCGCCAAGGTCAGTCTGTCGGCACGCGCCCATGAAAACGGTGAAGATCAGCGGCAGGAACAAAACGGCGGAACGTCTCATGAGCAACTAGCGGTTACGATGTACGCACATTTAACCTGATCAACCGGTCTACCGGAGCTTGCGTACAGCCGCCGCCGGAAGACACTGGTTGACGCCGAAACCCATCCTCGCCATGCTGAAACTCTGGGGCCGAGTCAATTCATCCAATGTCAAGAAGGTGCGCTGGGCCTGCGCCGAACTCGACATTCCCTATGAACGCATCGACGCCGGGCTGCATTTCGGCGTGAACAACACCGACGAATACCGCGCCATGAACCCGATGGGGTTGATTCCCGTGATCGACGATGACGGCTTTGTTCTCTGGGAATCGAACGCCATCGTGCGTTATCTCTGCGCCAAACATCCAAGAGCGCCGTTTTGGCCCGCCGATCTCAGGGTGCGCGGCGCGGCGGATCGCTGGATGGACTTTCAGCAGGGCACGATGGGGCCGGCGCTCGGTCCGCCCTTTATGCAGCTCATACGCTCCCCGGAGCAGGAATGGGATCTCGACATGATCCGACGCAACATCGCGCGCTCGAGCGAAATCTGGCAAATCGTCGATCAACAGCTCGGACGAACGAAATGGCTGGCGGGTGACGACTTCACGATGGGCGACGTGCCACTCGGCATCCTGGCCTACACCTGGATGGAGCTGCCACTCGGCAAGGTCGGGCTGGAGCATTGCCGCCCCAAACTGACCAACGTCTGGCGCTGGTATGACCAGTTGCAGTCGATGAAGAATTACCGCGACATCGTGGCGATCGGACTCACCTGAGTGTGATCGTGAGCCATCGGCTCGTGCGTTATGCTCATCGCGGCGCTAGCCGCAGCCGCTGAATCACGCCTGCCTGAATCAGGAGGTCACGCGTCCATGCAAAAGCCAGTCGCCGCGCAGATATCGCAGTTCGAACGGCTGGCCAATGTCGTCGCGCTCCCGATCGGTCGCTGGGATCGCGATGCCCGCCTGATTTTTTGCAACACTCCCTATCTTGCGTGGGCCGGCCGCCCGCAGGAGGCTTTGCTCGGAAGTACGCTGGCGACGCTTTTCGGCGAGAGGGCATGGCAGGCGGCTCGCCCCGCGTTCGAGCGAGCGTTCTGCGGCGAGGCCAGCAGCTATGAGCGTCTGCTTACACACGCCCCGCATCCGGAACGCTGGGTCCGAATCCAGGTGTTCCCGGAAGTCGGAGCAGATGGCACCGTGGCCTCAGTCTTCACCCTCGCCACCGACATTCACCAGGACGTCGTCCAGCGCGACGCCCTGATCGCTGCGCGTCGACGACTGGACCGCTTCACCGACAACATCCCGATGCCGCTGGTTTATCTGGATATCGAGTGCCGGCTACGCTTCGTCAACCGCGCCTGGCGCGACATGGTCGGCGCCGTTGGCGAAAACGCGCTCGGCCGTCACGTCAGCGAGGTGCGCGGCGAAGCAATCTGGCTGGAGCAGAAGCCCTATTACGACAAGGCACTGGCCGGCGAGCCGGCCCACTTTTCGCGATTGGTGCGTGGCATCGTGGGCGGCCCCCGCTGGATGCGCACCAGTTACGTTCCGGACTTTGACGACGCTGGGCGGGTAGTCGGCGTCTACACGCTGTCGATCGACGTGCACGAACTGACTTCGACGCAAGAGCGGCTGCGCCGTAGCCTGGAGCGTGATGCACTGACCGATGCGTTGAGCCGGCAGACGATGATGTCCTACATCGAATATTCACTGACTGAGCCGACGCGCGAGTACGCCCTTTTCTTTATCGACCTCAATGGCTTCAAGGCGGTCAACGATCAGCAAGGGCACCATGCTGGCGACCGGCTGTTGGTGGCCATCGCGGCGGCACTGCGCGACGCTGTCCGCGCCGAGGATGCCGTTGGCCGCTTTGGCGGCGACGAATTTCTGGTGCTGGCCCGCGACTGCGGTCATGCCAAGGCGCCAGCGTTGGCCGAGAAACTCCGCACGACCGTCGAATCTACGGCTCGAGCCAATGGCACCAATGTCAGCGCCAGTATCGGCTACGCCGTCGCACCCACCGATACCTGCGACCCAGTGGCGCTACTACAGTTCGCGGATTCCGCCATGTACGCCGCGAAGCACGGCGGGAAGAACCGCGTGATGCCTCCTGCGATCCCCGGCCAGCGTATTGGCGACTGACCGGGTTTGCAAAACCGCATCGCCCGGTGTTGCGTGAATCGCTGCCTCGATAGCGCATGGGCATCGGTGGCTGGGGGCGGGTGGATAGTCGGCAACTACGATCATCAACTTTCCGCCAGGAACGGCTATCAGTAGTAGCGTACAGCCATGTTTTTTGTAAAGTCGACATTGCCCTAAATTGTTGTTCTAACCCTCTCCTGGCCTGGCGCTCAGGAAAAAGCCATAAATCAGTAAGGACTCCGGCTCCGCGGGGCGAGGTAGACGAAGCGCGCCATCTACACTGTGCACCATGCAGTCAGCCACGACCTCACTCGCCCCACTCGAACAACCCTACCTCGACCTGCTGCGTCACGTGCGCACGCAGGGCGCGGTCAAGACCGACCGCACCGGCACCGGCACGCTCTCCACCTTCGGCGCGCAGTTGCGCTTTGATTTGCAGCGCGGCTTTCCGCTGATCACCACCAAAAAGGTGTTCTGGAAAGCCATCGCCTACGAGCTGCTCTGGTTTCTCCGGGGCGATAGCAATGCGAAGTGGTTACAGGAGCGTGGCGTCACCATCTGGGACGAATGGGCCAAACCCGACGGCGATCTCGGCCCTGTCTACGGCGTGCAATGGCGCAGCTGGCCCACCCCCGACGGCGGCCACATCGATCAGATTGCCGAGGTGGTCAATCAGCTCAAGAGCAACCCCGATTCACGCCGCATCATCGTCAGCGCCTGGAACGTGAGCGAACTGTCGAAGATGGCGCTGATGCCCTGCCACGCCTTCTTCCAGTTCTACGTCGCCGACGGCAAGCTCTCCTGCCAGCTCTACCAGCGCAGCGCCGACCTCTTCCTCGGCGTGCCGTTCAACATCGCGAGTTACGCCCTGCTCACCCACATGCTCGCGCAGCAATGCGATCTCGAGGTCGGCGAATTCATCTGGACCGGCGGCGACTGCCACATCTACAACAACCACTTCGAGCAGGTCGATCTGCAACTCACCCGCACCCCCATCGACCCGCCGCCCACGCTCAATATCAAGCGCAAACCGGCGTCAATCTTTGACTACGCGTACGAGGACTTTGAGATTGTTGGGTATCAGAGTCATGCGGCGATCAAGGCACCGGTGGCCGTGTGATGGCGGTGCGCCAACGCCTTGTGATCGATGCGCTGCAAGCGCTCGCAACGGCCACGGCATGCTGGGTGGCGATGTCGTTCATTCAACTGCAGGTGATCGTTGGCCTGGGTAGTCTGACCGGTGCGCTTGCCGGAAACTTCCTGAGTTCGGTGGCGTGGTTCCACGTTGCGATGCGTGTGCTTGAAGTAACAGTGCTCATGATCGCCGCCGTACCGTCGTTCGCACTCGGTTGGCTCGTCGCACGCCTGTTGCCGCGCGGCTACTTGGCGGAGTTGGCCATCTGGATTGCCGCCCTCGCCATGTCTGTTGGGGCCATTTACGTTTCGGGCCAGCCATCGCGACCGCTCGGCTACATGCTGTTAACAAATGCGGCGATTGCACTGTCCGCGCTGGCTGGCAGCGGTTTTTGTCGAAGTCGGCGAACGACTCTTCCTGCATGACACCCAACCCCATCCGCGCCATCATGATCCACGCCGCCGACACCGCTGCGGCGATGTCGTGGTACGCGTGCGCCTTTCCGAGCGCTGAGCGCAAGCGCATCGTCTGGCACGGCGGCGAGTTTGAATGTCTTGAGCTTGACGGCGTGCAGATCGAAATTCATCCCGCCGATGAAAAAGTCTCCGCCGGTGCCGCCGGCAGCGTCGTCTATTGGGCGACGGACGATTTCGACGCGACGCTCGCACACCTGCAATCGCTCGGCGCCACGCTCTACCGCGGCCCCGGCGTGATCGAGAACGACGAACGCATGTGCCAGGTGCGTGACCCCTGGGGGAACTGCCTCGGTCTGCGCGGATAAGCGCAGCTTCCCGAGAAAAAGTTCGCCGACGATGAGCGGTTTCGGCGCGTTTCCGTGCGTGTGCTGTTGACGGCGCAATGCGCGGGCGGTCATTGCGACCGAACGGCGTTGCTCCACCTCGCTAACACCGGAGAACGTATGTCGCGCCCTGCCCCCATGACTTCCCTCGCGCACCGCCTGCGCGGCCTTCTGACCCCGCTGTTCTTTGTTGCACTTTGCAGTGTGCCTGGCATTGTTGCGGCGCAACAAATCAACACCACGACCTATTCCGGCATCTCGATCACGACCGGCAATGCGACCGGCATCCAGCTGTCCGCAACGTCGTATCCCATCGCGGTCACCACCACCGGCACACTGGACGTGGAGTTCACCACCAGCGCGGGCCATTGCTCAAGCATGTACGTCCGCTTTGAGCTGGACGGCAATAGCGCAAGCCCCGCCTACACGTCGCCGGCGCCACTGGCCGCCAACCAGAGCACGGGTTTCATCAGCCTCGGACCGGTGACGCCGGGCAGCCACACCGTCGCGATTCGCACCGAGGGCGTGGTTGGAGGTTGCAACAACGGGACGCTGGTCGGCTGGGGCGGCACCGCGCGGGTGCGCACCTCGCAAGCCGCGGCTGCCCCGGCGGTGATCCCCACCCTGGATGCACGGGGCCTTGGCGCGCTCGGCGCGGTGATCGGCCTGGCCGCTTTGCTGGCATTGCGGCGACGCTGGGGCGCGTGATGCGATCATCCAAACGAGAACGCGCTGCCGGTCAACCGTGCGCATTGAGGGGGCTGACGCTGGCAGCAGTCGTCGGCACGCTGGCGTCGGTCGCCGAAGCCGCTTGCCCGCCTGCCGGCGCCGAATACGTGATCAAGGGCTTCGCCGGCGACACCCGGGTCACTGCGAAAGGCAGCGCTCCGGACCGCCGTGGGGCGTGCTTCTGGAGAACGGAAGACGGGCGTGATCTGTGGTGGAACATGGGTGGCGACGTCAAACCGGCACCGCCCCGTCCTGCGGGCTACTCTGCGACCGGCAGCGGCGCGCTGGTGCCGGGCAGTGTTTACCGCTGCTCGCTGCCCGGAATCGGTTTGTTCACCGGTGCCTATTTCGGCATTGTTGATGGCAGTACGTACCGAAACGTCGACGGCAAGCGTGGCAGCTATACGTTTGACTCGCGAACCGGTGTCCTGCGTCTGGTCTCCGGGCCCGGCAAAGGCCTCAGCTACCAGCGCCAAAGTGGCGGCAACTTCCGCGTGCTCGACGAGCGCGGCAAGATCACGGGCGGCAACTGCGCACTGAACAAGGGCCTTTCGATCAACGGACGCTGGTGACTAGGGCTGGGGTGACCACTTGCCATGATCGCCACCGCCGTGTTGCTTACCCTGAAGCGTTAGCCCTGAACGCGCGCCAGTTTGTTGGCGATGGCTTCGCGCAGTTGAAGCTCAGAAGCAGCCAGCGCCCGTCGCGCTGCCTCGCCGTCAATCAACGCGAGTGCCTCACGCCAGGCAGCACTGGCAGTGGTCGCCGGCTTCGGCGTGTTCAGCGCCGCGTCACCGAGCAAATTCAATGCGCCGACCAGCTCGTCCTTGAAGCGGGTCGTTGGATGCGTGCTCACGAGCGCGCGCATTTCGGCGGCAGCCTGCTGCAGGGTTCGGTACGCGTCCGCACCCCGCTTTGCGGCGAGCTGCGCCCGCCCAGCGTGCATGAGTGATAGCGCGGCGGCCATGTCATTCTCCGGCGCGCTGCCGCGAAACTTGACCTGCATCGCACGCGCCTGCTGGTGCGCGGCGATCGCCGCATCAAAGTCGCGACGCCCGTACGCCAGGTTGCCAGCGCGACGGTGCGCGAGCGCGACCGTCGCCTGGACATCGATATTGTCCGGTGCGGCGGCAAGACGCGTCTTCGCCACCGTCATTTCCGTCGCGACAAACGGGGCCGCTTCGTCAAAGCGACCCGCCCGCATGAGTTGCCGCGCCGCCCACCCTGCGCTTGACGTGACCGCCGCTCGCATCGCCTCGTTGCCGGGATCCGCCGCGAGCATGCGCTGGGTGATGCCTGCCGCTTCAATCGCCACGCTGATCGACGCATCGAGCCGATCGACGGCCTCGTACGCCGGCACCAGACGTGTCAGCACCAGCCCGACCTCGCGCTGCCGATAACCATTGTCCGGCTCTGCTGCGGCGATGCGACGAATGCGGGTCAACGCACGCTCGAAGAGCCCGACCGCGTCCGCCTTGCGCCCTTGCGCCCAAGCACTTTCACCGTCGCGTAACTCACTCTCATAGATCGCAAGCTGCAGGCCGGGCAGATTGGGCGATACCTCGGCGATCTTTTCGCGCAGCCCGCGCGCCTCGGCATAGAGCGGAAGCGCCGCAGCGGGATCAGACTTGCCCACCCCGCCGTCGCGGCCGAGAAAATCACCGAACGCATCAAGCGCAGCCGCCAGCGCCAGTCGTGTATCGGCGCGCTCCGGTGCGGACCGTACCACATCGCGCCACGCTGCGATCGACTCCTGATACTTGCGCTCAGCCAGCGGATGGTCGATGCGCTGATACGCGAGGTGCGCCTCTTTGAGCGACAGTTCAGCGAGTGCCTCCCTGACGACCGGACGACGGTCGCGCTCGCTCGCTGCGTTGAGCAGTTCGCGCGCCAATGCGTAGCTTTGGGCAGCGCCGGCGAAATCACCGGCGTTTGCCTCGGTGAAATTGCCCTGCATGTCACCCAGGCGCGCGTAGGCGCTGCCGAGTTCCACCAGCAGCGCGGGATCGTCGCCAGCCTCGGCGCGCAAGCCGGCAAGGTAACCGAGAGCATCCTGAACGAGCTGCCGCTGGACGGGCAGCGAACCGGCGAGCGACTTGATGCCGTCTGCGTACCGGAACAGAAGGCGGTTGGCCAATTGGCGCACCTCGTCAAAGCGCTTCTCCGCGCGCGCGCGTTCGCGTGACGCCACGTAGCCTTGCCAGAGGGCGACCGACGTCGCCGCAACGACCGCCATGGCCGCCACCCCCGCCAGCGCGACGCCGATCCGATGTCGCACAGCGAAGCGGGCCGCAAGGTAGCGCCAGGTCCTCGCCCGCGCGCGCACCGGCTGGCTGGCAAGCACGGCTCGCAGATCGTCGGCCAGCGCCCCGGCGGAGGCATAGCGAGCCTCAGGCCGTTTGTCCATCGCATGCAGCACAACATGGTCAAGGTCACCAGGTTGCGACATCAGCACACGGCCATGACCCGCTGGCGCCGACGCTGCGAAGTCGCTGGGGCACGGCGGTTCCACGGTCGAAACCTTGTGCAGCAGTTGCGCTGCCGTGTCGTCACCGCGACGGTAGGGATGATCACCGCACAACGCTTCGAACAACACGACGCCGAGCGAATACACGTCGGTAGCCGTTGTCACCGGCGTGCCGCTGACTTGCTCGGGTGCCGCATAGGCCGGGGTGAGCGGAGCGAGCGCGTCCTGTGTCACGCTGGAGGAAGCGCCCGACTCCAGCAACTTGGCCACGCCGAAATCGAGCAGCTTTGGCTCACCGTCGGCATCGATCAGGATATTGGCAGGTTTCAGATCACGGTGTACCAGCAGGCGGCGGTGCGCATAGTCCACGGCGTCGCAGACTTTGATCATCGCGGCGATCACCGAGGCGACTGACCGCCCCGGCTCTCGGGACCACGTGACAAAATCGGTTCCCTCAACGTACTCCAGAACCAGGTAGGGTCGGCCATCCTCTGTCGCTCCACCGTCAAACAGTCTTGCGATATTCGGATGACTCAACGACGCGAGAATGTCGCGCTCCTGCCGGAACCTCGCGTCGAACTGCCTGCCGGACACGGAACGCAGGACTTTGATAGCCACCGTTTGCGAAAAGTCGCTCGCCCGATGCGCGCGGTAAACCACGCTGCTGCCGCCCTCACCGAGCAGCGTATCGAGCACAAACGGGCCCAGCACCTCCCCTGCGGCGACGTTGGCGAAAGCCATTGCAACCGTCCTGACGTCGGGGGCCTCGGGCATGCGCGACTCCGTGGCCAGGAGTTCACACAGGGTCGTTGCCAGCTGCGGGGCCTCCGCCGCGATCGCGTCGAGCCGTTGCTGACGTGCCGATGCATCGAGCGGCAGCAGCACGTCCAAATGCGACTGTAGCGTGTGCCAATCTTCTGGAGACATCCCGGTCTTCATCTTGCGAGCTCGCGTCCCAGCCAGAGTTTTGCCATCGTCCAGTCGCGACGCACTGTTGCACTGGAAACCTCCAGCAACGTTGCGATTTCGTCGATCTCGAGTCCGCCGAAAAACTTAAGCTCCACCACGCGCGCCTGACGAGAATCGAGCTGGGCGAGCGCGTCCAACGCCTCGTGAATTGCCAGCACGTCGACGCTGTCGTGTGCATCAACGATGGCGAGCCCGTCGGCATCGGACAACGTCAACATCGTCACCCCGGCACCTCGCTTTTTCGCGGCAGAATCGCGCGCGTGATTGACCAGAATACGGCGCATCATGGTGGCCGCCAGTCCAAACACGTAGGCGCGGCTGGACCAATCGGCGTCGTGTTGGGCACACAGGCGCAAATAGACTTCGTTCACGAGCGCGGTGGGCTGAAGCGTGTGGCCGGGCCGTTCCCGCGAGAGGTGGCTGCGGGCGACACGCCGCAGCTCTTCATACACAAGCGGGTAAATGCGATCAAGCGCAGCCCGATCGCCGCGCCGACACGCCGCAATATCTTCGAGCGCAACAGTAAACTGCCCGGACACGTTCCTATTTACCCCCATCCCGTGCCAAAAGCATATCAAGCGCGGCCCGGCGCGACTGCCGCTGCGCAACGCGTCACAGGCGCTGAAGCCTTCTTCGCCATGCGGGGCTGGACACCGTTTGCGTTCCAGCGCGAGGCATGGGCGGCGTATGCGCAAGGGTTGAATGGATTGATCCACGCGCCGACGGGATTTGGCAAGACGTACGCCGCATTCTGCGCGGCGTGTGCGCTCGGCCCGGTGGGCAATGACAAACTGGCGCCGCCGCTGACGATCCTCTGGGTCACCCCCTTGAAGGCGCTCGCCGCCGACACCACGCTGAGCCTGAAGGATGCGGCCTCCACGATGCAGCCGACGTGGACTGTGAGTCTGCGCACGGGAGATGTGTCGAGCAGCGAACGCGCGAAGCAGGATCGCCGTCTGCCGACGGTTTTGGTGACCACGCCCGAATCGCTGGCCTTGATGCTCACGAAGGCGGATTGGCGAGACCGGTTGGCCAGTTTGCGCACCGTCATCGTGGACGAATGGCATGAGCTGCTGTCGTCCAAGCGCGGTGTGTTGCTGGAGCTTTGCCTGACGCGCCTGCGCGGCGCCAACCGGAAACTGCAGACCTGGGGCATGAGCGCCACACTCGGCAACCTTGATGAGGCCATGCGTGTGCTGATTGGCCCCGATGCCGCGTTGGCGCGGCAAGGCGTGCTGATCAGCGGCAAGATCGAGAAGAAGATCGTGATCGACTCGCTGCTGCCGGAGACGATCGAACGGTTTCCCTGGGGCGGACATCTCGGCGTGCGCATGGTGAAGCCGGTGGTGGAGCACATCAGGCGCGCGAAGAGCACGCTGATTTTCACCAACACGCGCTCGCAGACGGAGCTTTGGTATCAGGCGCTGCTCGATGCCGAGCCCGATCTGGCCGGACAGATCGCGCTACATCACGGCTCGCTGGATCGCGAGACCCGCGAGTACGTCGAGCAAGGCATCCGCAGCGGCGCGCTGCGCGCCGTGGTGTGCACCAGCTCGCTTGATCTCGGCGTCGATTTCCGGCCTGTCGAACAGGTGCTGCAGATCGGCTCACCCAAAGGCATTGCGCGCATTCTGCAGCGCGCGGGCCGCAGCGGTCATCAACCGGGCGCGACCAGTCGCGTGACCGTGGTGCCGACCCATGCGCTGGAGCTGGTTGAGGCCGCAGCATCACGGCAGGCGGCCGATGCGCGACACATTGAATCGCGTACACCGCTGGGAAGTGCGGGCAGCGGCGCTGGCGGCGGCAAGGCGTGGCGCCCGCTCGACGTGTTGACGCAACATCTCGTGACCTGTGCGCTGGGCGGGGGATTTGACGCGGACGCGCTGCGTGCCGAAGTGGAAAAAAGCTTCACCTATCTAAACCTCACTGATGCCGAGTGGCAATGGGCCCTCGATTTCGTCGTGCGTGGCGGCGCGTCGCTTTCGGCCTATCCCGACTTTCACAAGGTGGTGATTGATGAGGCGAGCGGTCGCTATGTGGTCAAAGACCGCCGGATCGCGCAGCGCCACCGCATCAACATCGGCACTATTGTGTCGGAGGCCTCGATCACAGTGCAGTTTCAGGGCGGCGCGAGACTTGGGCACGTCGAAGAGGATTTCATTGCCAGGCTGAATCCGGGTGACGCTTTCATCTTTGCCGGACGGGTAGTCGAGTTCATCCGCGTCCGCGAGATGACGGCCTACGTGCGTCGCGCCACCAAAAGGCGCAATCTCGTCCCCCGCTGGGCAGGTGGCAAGATGCCGCTCTCCACGCAGCTCGCGGGTGCGACCCGCGAGCTGATTGCCGAGGCGAAGGACGCTGTCTACTCGACGCCGGAAATGCGCCTGTGCGAGCCGATCTTCGCGTTACAGCGCCGACTCTCTGCCCTCCCCAACATGAAGGAATGGTTGGTTGAATCGCTCAAGAGCCGCGAAGGTCGACACCTGTTTTTCTACCCGTTCGAGGGTCGGTTGGTGCACCTGGGGCTTGCCACGCTCTTCAGCTACCGTCTCGCACGGAAACAGCCGGAGCTGGGCAAGACCTTTTCCATCGCGATCAACGACTACGGCTTCGAACTGCTGTCACCGACCGAAGTCTCGATCAACGCCCGCGAGCTGCGTGAATTGCTCGATTCTCGAAACGTGGAAGCCGACATCCTCGCAGGCCTCAATGCCGCCGAACTGGGCAAACGTCAGTTTCGCGAGATCGCGCGCGTCGCTGGGCTGATCGACCAAGGCTATCCGGGGCAGAACAAATCGAGCAAGCAGCTGCAGGCATCGAGTGGTTTGCTCTACGACGTGTTCAGCACCTACGACAGCGATAACCTGCTGCTCAAGCAGGCCGTGCGCGAGGTGCTCGAGCGGCAACTGGAAGCCTCGCGCCTCGCCGCAGCGCTGTTACGTCTGCGTGGCAGCAAGGCGCTGCCCATGCAATGTGAGCGGCCGACGCCATTTTCATTCCCGCTGATGGTGGAGCGCCTGCGCGAAAAGCTCTCGACCGAGCAGATCGAGCAGCGCGTAGCGCGGATGATTGCCGAAATTGATGGTGTGACGTAGGCTGGTCGCTGGCAACCGGGTTCGTTAACTCAAGCGGCCCCGGTTTTGAGACGCCGGACTACTCGGGCGCTCCCATCCGCTTTTCGCCAAACTTGAACCAGCCTCGGGCGATGTGCTCGCCCTGCACTTCGTAGATCGCGATCAGCTCAACGGTGCCAATGCCTTCCGGGAAGTTGCGCGTCACCATTTCATGATCCATCACGAGATTGCCCATCACCGTGCGACCGAGCAAGCGGGCGTAGAGGTCGGGCTCCTGCAGGCGCACACTTTGCCGCGCGCGCACGGCCTCAGCACCTGCCGCCAGCAGCGTGCCGGGAAATTCATAGTACTCAATGTCGGGCGAGTACGTCGCCATCAGCCCGTCGATGTCACGGGCGTTGTAGGCATCGAGTTGGCGTTGAACAATGGAGGCGGCGTCAGGGAGGGTTGGCATGCGTGTTTAGGTGGTAGTCGTAGCCTAGATGTAACGAAGCGGAATCGAGGCACTTGTTCATCGAGTCACGTTCGCCCTCGATTCCACTTCGTTACATCGAGGCGACGGCTGCTACCAGGTCACGGCTGTAGCGCTTGCAACGCGCCGCGAATATTCGCGGGGATCGGGACGCTCTTATTGGACGCACGATCCACAAACACGTGCACAAAAAAGCCGGCGGCGCGCGGCGCTTCATCGCCTTCACCGAACAGCGCCACTTCATAGCGCACGGAACTATTGCCCAGCTTCGTCACCCGCAAGCCAGCGTGAACCGGCTCCGGGAAAGCAAAGCTCTGCTTGTAGTTGCAACCGGAGTCCACACAGAAGCCGACGATGGGCGCGTTGTGGATATCGAGCCCGCCAGCGCGAATCAAATACTCGTTAATGACGGTATCAAACCAGCTGTAGTAGACGACGTTGTTGACGTGGCCGTAGATGTCGTTGTCCATCCAGCGCGTGGGGATGATGAGGAAATGCTTGTAGTCGCCGCGGGTCATGCTGACATTGTAGGAGCGGTTCGCCCCGCGCAGCCAGGTATCACGCGGCGATGATCGCCTTCACGCGCTCCACGTCAGGCGCGATCTGCACCAATCGTAGCGGCAACTTCATCATCGCCTGCTGATCCGCAGTCAGTGGTGGCTCAAAGCCGACAGCCGCACGCACTGTATCGGCGAACTTTACCGGCAGGGCGGTCTCCAGGACGATCATCGGAACGCCCGGTGTGACGAGTGGTCGCGCAACTTTCACTGCATCGGCGGTATGCGTATCGATCAGGCTGCCGGTCTTTTCGTACACCTCGCGAATGGTCGCGAGACGATCCGCATGCGTGCTACTGCCAGCGACAAACCCGAACCGTTCACGCAGGCCCCTCCACTCGGGCGTTTGGGATACGTCAAACGCGCGGCCCTTATCCACCTCGCACCACAGGGCCGCGACGCGCGCGGCGTCATTGTTGAACAGGTGATAGACGAAGCGCTCAAAGTTCGACGCCTTGGAAATGTCCATCGACGGGCTCGACGTCTCATACGTTTGACTGCTCGGGCGCGGGCGGTACACGCCACTATTGAAGAACTCGGCGAGGACGTTGTTCTCGTTGGTGGCGAGCACCAGCGTCTCAATCGGCAACCCCATCTCGCGCGCGATATGCCCTGCGAGAATGTTGCCGAAATTCCCGGACGGCACGGCAAACGAGACTTTCTGGCTATTGCCAGTTGTCGCGGCGAGATAGCCCTTGACGTAGTAAACGATCTGCGCGGAGATCCGCCCCCAGTTGATGGAGTTGACGGTGCCGATGTGGTGTTGTCGCTTGAATGCGAGATCGTTCGACACCGCCTTGACGATGTCCTGGCAATCGTCGAACACCCCTTCTACGGCAATGTTGTGGATGTTGGCGTCCTGAAGCGAGTACATCTGTGCGCGCTGGAACGCGCTCATGCGTCCGGCGGGAGACAGCATGAAGACGTTGACCCCTTTGCGCCCGCGCATTGCGTACTCCGCCGCACTGCCGGTATCGCCGCTGGTTGCACCAAGGATGTTAAGCGTGGCGCTACGGCGCCCCAGCTCAAACTCGAACAGGCGACCGAGCAACTGCATCGCCATGTCCTTGAACGCCAGCGTCGGGCCGTTCGACAGCGCTTCGATCTGCATGCCGGGCGCATACTCATCGATTTTGCGAAGCGGCGTGATTTCGTCGGTGCCAAACACGGCCTTCGTGTAGGTCGCCTTGGTTAGCGTCGCCAACGTGACCGAATCGATATCGTCGGCGGCAATGAATTTCGACAGCACTGCATGTGCCAGCGCGTGGTACGGCAGCATGCGCCACGCGGTGAGTTCACCGTCCGTGATCTTCGGAAGTGTCTCGGGCAACATCAGTCCACCGTCTTCGGCGAGTCCCGAAAGCAACACTTGACTGAACGATTGTCGGGCCGGGTGGCCGCGGGTGGAGAGATATTTCATACTCGGATTCGTGTGGGGAGCGACGTGTCCCGACCAAACATGCGCGTCACGGCAAGCCGCCTCAAATCGGGGCTACGCGAGATTCTCCAGCCGCAACAGCACAATCCTGCCGCGCGTGCTGGGCTGCGCCTCGATCGCGGCGATGGCGCGCTTGACGTTCCTCTCAATCGTTTCGTGCGTCAGCAAAATGATGTCAGTCTGCGCTTCGCCTTCATCGGGCTCTTTTTGCAACATGGCATCAATCGAGATGTGATTGTCGGCCAGCACGCGCGTGATGTCGGCCAGCACGCCCGGCTTGTCGTCCACGCGCAGGCGCAGGTAGTATGACGTTTCAACTTCTTCAATCGGCAGCACCGGCTCGCTGCCAATGCGGTCGGGCTGGAAAGCGAGATACGGCACGCGATGGTTCACGTCCGCATCAATCAGACGAGCGACGTCTACAAGATCCGCGATCACCGCCGACGCAGTAGGCTGCGCGCCAGCGCCAGCACCGTAGTACAGCGTCGCCCCCACGGCATCGCCCTTCACCAGCACTGCGTTCATGACACCTTCGACGTTAGCGATGAGGCGCTTGGCCGGGATCAGGGTGGGGTGGACGCGCAGCTCAAAACCAGCGCCCTGCCTGCGGCGTGCGATACCGAGTAGTTTGATGCGATAGCCCATCTCCTCGGCGTAGCGAATATCGATGGCTTCAATCTTCGTGATGCCTTCCACATGCGCCCTATCGAACGACAGGGGAATACCAAACGCGAGTGCCGCGAGGATGCTGATCTTGTGGCCCGCGTCGACGCCTTCGATGTCGAACGTCGGGTCAGCCTCGGCGTAGCCCTTGGCCTGCGCTTCTTTGAGCACGTCGGCAAAGGCGAGGCCCTTGCTGCGCATCTCGGAGAGGATGAAGTTGGTGGTGCCGTTGATAATTCCGGCGATCCACTCGATGCGATTGGCGACCAGCCCCTCACGCAGCGCCTTGATGATCGGAATTCCACCTGCCACGGCCGCCTCGAACGCGACGATCACGCCCTTGGCACGCGCTGCCGTGAATATTTCATTGCCGTGCACGGCGAGGAGCGCTTTGTTGGCGGTCACCACATGCTTGCCGTTGCTGATTGCCTCCAGCATCAATTGCTTGGCAATCGTGTAGCCGCCAATCAGCTCGACGACGACGTCAATGTCGGGATTGCGCACGACGGAAAACGCGTCATCCGTAACGGCTGCGCGGCCCGCCACCACTTGATTGGCCAGTGCCGTGTTCTTGTCGGCGACGTGGGTGATCGTGATCGGACGCCCCGCACGACGTGAAATTTCCTCGGCGTTACGAGCCAGGACGTCAAACGTGCCGCCACCCACGGTGCCGATGCCGAGGAGTCCGATTCGGAGAGGTTTCATAGTTGTGCCTGCGGCAGGACCAAGGACGAAGAACGTCGCGCCGAGGGCGCTATGACGCGAGCAGATGTTGATTGTGTTGTGCTTTGCATATTGTGTTGAATGCCACTCCGGCGACAACGCTTTGCGTGCTAGGCGGCGAACGCCGCCGTCGTCTTAGCGAGCAAAGCGAGCGATGTCTCGTCGTCCCGCGTTGTAGCGCCCTGCGCTACAACAACCCATCCTTCTTGAACATGTCCTTAATGCCACGCACGGCTTGGCGTGATCGCGCTTCGTTTTCGATCAATGCGAAACGCACATGCGTGTCGCCGTATTGACCGAAGCCGATTCCGGGCGAGACGCTGACTTTCGCGTCGGCGAGAAGCTTCTTGGCGAATTCGAGCGAACCCATCTTCGCATACGGTTCCGGGATTTTCGCCCAGATGTACATGCTGGCCTTTGGATTGTCGACCATCCAGCCCGCTTCGTGGAGCCCCTTGACCATCACGTTTCGACGGGACAAATACTTCAAACGAATTTCTTCAACGCAGTCTTGCGGCCCCTCCAGTGCGGCAATCGACGCCACTTGGATGGGCGTGAAGGTACCGTAGTCGTTGTAGCCCTTGATGCGACCCAGTGCTGCCACGAGATGCGGGTTGCCAACCATGAACCCCACGCGCCAACCGGCCATGTTGTAGCTCTTACTCATCGTGAAGAACTCAACGGCGACGTCTTTCGCACCCGGCACTTGCATGATGCTGGGCGGTTTGTAGCCGTCAAATCCCAAGTCTGCATAGGCCAGGTCATGCACGATCCAGATACCGTGCTCTTTGGCGAGCGCAACCACTTTCTCGAAAAAGGGGAGATCGACACAAGTCGCCGTCGGGTTGGATGGGAAACCCAGAATCAGCATCTTGGGCTTCGGAAAACTTTCCCGAATAGCGCGCTCGATTTCTTCGAAGAAATCCACGTCGGAGGTCATGCGAATCGAGCGGATATCCGCACCCGCGATGATCGCACCGTAAATGTGAATCGGGTAGCTGGGATTCGGCACCAGCACCGTGTCACCACGGTCAAGCGTCGCGAGCATCAGGTGCGCGAGGCCTTCTTTCGAGCCGATAGTGACGATGGCCTCGGTGTCCGGGTCCAGTTTGGCGCCGTAGCGCGTGTCATACCAGTTGCAAATTGCCCGCCGCAAGCGTGGAATGCCTTTTGACACGCTGTAGCCGTGCGTGTCGCCGCGTTGCGCGGTTTCGACCAGCTTGTCGACGATATGCTTTGGCGTGGGGCCGTCGGGGTTACCCATGCCAAAGTCGATGATGTCCTCACCGCCACGACGTGCGGCCATTTTCAGATCGGTGGTGATCGCAAAAACGTAAGGGGGAAGGCGCTTGATGCGCGAGAACTCCGTTTGCGGCGTCACAACGGGCGCGGGAGGGGTCAAAGTCGTCATGTGAGTTGCACGACGCCCTGTTTACGTCGGCACTGCCGCAAATAATAGGCAGTCACGCAATCGGGCGAGTGTCCGGTGGAGACTTTCGGCGCAGTTGGGCACCATCCGTGGGGCGCAGCAACGACCTACTTCGAAACACCCCTCCTCGATCCAACAGGAATCTGGCAGACGAAGGGGGCACCTAAGTCGTTGAGTTTACAAGGTTATCTGCTTCGCTGCAACGCAGCATTCCGACGCTCGGGGTGATCGGGTGGTGAATAATCTCGGCTCCATTTGTCACGCGTCGATTTCATGGCTACCCGATTCCAGCGCGAGGCGACCAGCGAATTTGCAATCACCGCCACCACGCCAACGTCCGTTATGATCGGAGCGTCTGTTCACTCGTCGAGCGTGCTCGTCGCGCATGATCGTCCGCCCCAGCACTGGCCGGTGACTTGCTTCGCTGACATTGACGGCGGCGCGGTGGCGCCAGCCGCCGTCGCGAGCAATGAAATCGTCCTGATCGGCACTGGGCGTTCCCTTCGATTTCCCAAAGTGGATGCCTTGAGGCCGCTCATCGAGGCTCAAATCGGCTTCGAAGTCATGGCTACCGACGCAGCCTGCAGGACCTACAACCTGCTCCTGGCTGAAGGCCGTGCGGTAGCGGCTCTACTGCTGATCGAGGCAAATCCCGCCAGCTGAATGGTGCTGGATTCGTCCAGCGCGCTTTGCGATCCGTCGGAACGAGACATCATTGCCCCGACAAGTGCGTTGATCGGCGACGACTTGTCGAGCTTGCCGCTAGCGCTACCTCTTGATACTCCCGGTCGCGCCGATTGCCGCCGCCATCAGGTTGCGGGTAGACGCGTCGTGTGCAGGCTTACCGACACTGCTGATCGCACCCTCCGCCAGCTCGAGATCAATGCGTCGCGCAAGCTGCTTCCCCAGCTCGACGCCCCACTGATCGAACGAATTGACGCCCCATAGCACGCCCTGCGCGAAGACTTTGTGCTCGTAGAGTGCAATCAGCGCTCCGATCGAGTGCGCGGTCAATGCGGGTAGCAGGATGGTCGTACTCGGTCGATTGCCGGCGAATATCTTGTGTGGCGCAAGTGAGTTGACGGCCGCAGCATCCAGCCCCGCTTCGATCAATTCGGCACGCACTTGCGACTCGGTCTTGCCCAGCATCAACGCCTCGGACTGCGCAAAACAGTTGGCGAGTAACGCACGTTGGTGGTCTGGGTAGGAGCCGTCGTTGGCGAGCACTGCGATGAAATCAACCGGTACCACCGTCGTCCCCTGATGCAGGAGCTGAAAAAAAGCGTGCTGGCCATTGGTGCCCGGCTCGCCCCAAATCAATGGGCAGGTTGCCACCTCCAGTGGCGCTCCATCGATACCGACCGACTTGCCGTTGCTTTCCATTTCGAGCTGCTGCAGGTACGAAGGCAGGCGCCGCAGATCCTGACTGTACGGCGCAACACAGAGGCTTTCTGCGCCCAATCCGTTCCGATTCCAGACGCCGATGAGTGCCATCAACAGAGGCAGATTGCACTCAGGCGCCGCTGTCAGGAAATGCTCATCCATCGCGTGCGCGCCCGCGAGCAGGTCGCGAAACACCGCCATGCTGGTGGCCAGCGCGATGGTCAGACCAACCGCCGACCACAACGAAAAGCGACCGCCCACCCAATCCCAGAACTGAAACACGTTGGCCGCATCAATCCCGAATTCGCGCGCCGCATCGAGGTATGCCGATACCGCAACAAAATGTTTGCAAACGTCCCTTTCCTTCGCCCCGCTCGCGAGCAGCCATTCGCGAGCCGCACGGGCGTTCATTAGTGTCTCTGTCGTACTAAACGTTTTCGACACGATGACGAAAAGCGTACTTCCCGGGTTGCATTGCGAAAGCACGCGCTGCAGGTGCGCACCGTCCACGTTCGACACGAAATGCGCACGAATTGCCGGAAAAGCATCACGGCGCAACGCTTCGGTCACCATGAACGGTCCCAAGTCGGAGCCGCCAATGCCAATATTGACCACATCGGTGATCTTGTCGCCGCGCCAGCCCCTCCAGCGGCCGCTGTGAATGTCGTCGCAAAGGCGTGCCATCTGCTGCTGCACGGCCTCCACGTCAGACGCCACGTCGTAACCCCGCGTGACGTAGCGCCGCGAACTGCCGGCTCGATTGCGCAGCGCCATGTGCAGTACAGCGCGCTGCTCCGTGCAATTGATGGGTTCGCCGGCCGCCATCGCGTCGCGACGTGCCAGCACGTCCGCCGCTTCAGCAACGGCAAGCAATCGCGCCAGGGTTTCAGCATTGATCCGCTGCTTCGAAAAATCAACAAACAAACCCGCCGCACGCAGCGAAAACCGGTCGGCTCGAGCCGGATCGGCTTGAAAAGCTTCAGCGACCCGATAGTCGCGCATCGCATCGGCGTGCTCGAGCAAGGAAAGCCAGGCGGAAGAAGAAGTGATGGTCATGGCAGTTAATCAGCGCGACGAGTCAGTTTGGCATGCGTTGTGGCCTGTAGTCGCGCATCGCAGCGATTCGTCAACGTTCGCTCACTCTCGCGCAATCCTCCACGTCGGCCGGACCGAGCAGCTACTCTGCACGGACCGAACGTGACGCCAGCTTGGCGAACGCCTCACTCGGACTCAACTTGCCGTCCAGCACCGCGCAAGCGACTTCGGTGATTGGCATCGACACCCCGTGCCGTCGCGCAAGGCGCAAGACTTCAGGCGCAGCCTTGACGCCTTCGACGACCTGCTGAATTTCCTCCGTGGCCTGGTGGACCGATTTGCCGCCCGCGAGAAGCAATCCCATGCGACGGTTTCGGGACTGGTTGTCGGTGCAGGTGAGTACAAGATCGCCGAGGCCGGCGAGGCCCATCAGCGTCTCGCTCTGGGCACCCATGGGTTGACCCAGGCGTCGAATCTCAGCCAGGCCGCGAGTGATGAGCAGGCTGCGCGCATTTGCGCCAAAACCAAGACCGTCTGAGGTCCCGGCCGCGATCGCGATGACGTTCTTCGATGCGCCCCCCAGCTCAACGCCGATCACGTCGCGCCCCACATAGGCACGAAAGCCGCCGCCGTTGAGACGATGCGCTACGCGGGTGGCAAACGCCTCGTCGCGCGAAGCCACGATCACTGCGGTCGGCAGCCCTCGTCCTAGTTCGCTCGCAAACGTCGGTCCAGAGAGCACGGCGTACGGATGCACTTCGCCCAGCACCTCCCGCGCAACCTCATGCGAGAGCTTACCGCTCCCTGGCTCAAACCCCTTGCAGGCCACCACCACCCCTGCGTGGCGCGTGTCGACGTCAGCACGACGGGCTTCGAGCAAGGGGTGGAGCGCCGCCAGCGTTTCCCGAAGCGCATGACTCGGCGTCGCCACCACAATCTCGGTACCGTGCTCAAGCGCGGCGCGGAGATCAGAAGTCGCGGTTAGGCCATCCGGGAAGACGCAGTCTTGCAGATAACGGGGATTGCGGCGCTCCCGCTGCGCGTCCGCCATTTCGTCTGCGTGGCGACCACACAGACGCGTCGAATTGCCGCGGCGAGCCAATTGAATCGCGAGTGCGGTACCAAATGATCCGGCCCCGACGACCGCAATGGGTGGCAACGACGCCGCGCTGGCAGGTTGCATCACGGTAGCAACCGTCCGGGGTTCGAGGACGCCTTGCCGGCGGATCGGGACAAGCAGGCGGAGGGCTGTCCGGGGTGAATTGAATACATGCCGGAAGTGTAGAGCGACTGGGGCTATCCCTCATCCGCGAGCGGGAAGCGGAAAATTTGCAACAATTGCAACTGTGCCCCGGTAGCTCAGTGGATAGAGCTCTCCCCTCCTAAGGGAGAGGTCGGACGTTCGATTCGTCTCCGGGGTGCCACGCCGCCTTTGCCGCGAGCCGCGCGCGTGAGTAACGCGCACGCCGCCACCACCTCGGCGGCATAATCGCCGAATGGTGCACTACAACATTTGCTTCGCCGACCCAGCCGGTCATTGGCTGGACGTCGAGATGACCTTGCCAGCCGGCGCGGACCAGCGCGTTGCGATGCCGTCATGGATTCCCGGCTCGTACCTGATACGTGAGTTCGCTCGCCACGTGCTGACAGTGTCGGCAGAACAGACTGGCGGCGCGGTGCCGGTCAAGAAAATCGACAAATCGACCTGGAAGATCGACGCACGCGCCGACGCCATCGTGATCGTGCGGTATCGCGTTTACGCGTGGGATCGCTCGGTGCGTGGCTGCTATTTTGATGCGTCGCGCGGCTTTGTTAATCCAGCCGCCTGCCTGCTTCACAGCCTGACGTCGCCCGCCACCCCCTGCACGGTGGATGTCCATCCGCCTCACTTCGTCGGGAGCGAACACTGGAAGTGCGCCACCGCAATGACGCCAATTGCAGTCAGCGAACGCGGCTTCGGTCGCTACACGACGGCAAGCTACGACGAGCTGATTGACCACCCGATCGAGTGCAGTGCGTTCGACGAGTTCACGTTTGAGGCCGGTGGAGTCACGCACCGTTTTGTGATTTCCGGTCGGCACCGCGGCGATCTCGACCGCCTGCGGCGCGATTGCGAACGCATCTGCCGGGGCCACTGTGCTCTGTTCGCGGACGCGACCGGACGTGCGCCCTTTCCGAATTATCTGTTCCAGCTGCATGTGGTTGACGATGGCTACGGTGGGTTGGAACACCGTGCGAGCACTGCCCTCATCGCCCCGCGCAGCGACTTGCCTGCGCCTCATGACGAAGGCATGAGCGAAGGCTACCGCGACCTGCTCGGCCTCATCAGTCATGAGTATTTTCACGCGTGGAACGTCAAGCGCATCAAGCCCGCGGCGATGGTGCCCTACAACACAGCTCAAGAAAACTACACGCAACTTCTGTGGTTGTTTGAAGGCTTTACCAGCTACTACGACGACTTGATGTTGAAACGTGTCGGCCTGATCACTGAAGGCGACTATCTCAAACTACTCGGTCGTCGCCTGACACAGGCGCTGCGCACGCCGGGGCGCCGCCCTCAAAGCGCCGCCGAGGCCAGCTTCGACGCCTGGATCAAGTACTACCGCGCCGACGAAAACGCAGTCAATTCGCAATTCAGCTACTACGTGCGTGGCAGCCAAATTGCCCTGGCGCTCGACCTCGCGCAACGCGCTCAGGGAGACGATGCGCCGACGCTGGACGACGTCATGCGTGCACTGTGGCTTGAATTTGGCAACGCTGACGACACGGGGCGCGGGGTGCCGGAGCGGCCGGAATCGTTGTTTTCGCGCTGGTGCCAACGCGATCTCGGCAAGTTCTTTGATGACTACGTTTACGGTAGCGACGATCCGCCCTGGCTGGACCTCTTCGCGACGCTCGGAATTCAATATCGAACACGCCCATCTTCTACCGCTGGTGATCGCGGCGGTCGCGACGAAGCGACCTGTGACACCAATCCTCGCACGCTGGGGATGCAAATCGCAGACGGTGGCGGCCTGCCGGCGGTCAAGCACGTCCTCAATGGCTCGGCCGCCTGGCAAGCAGGCTTGAGCGCTGGTGACACCCTGATTGCCATTGACGGCCTCCGCGCCAACGCCACGACGCTAGGCAAACACTTGGCGCGCTTTCGCGCGGGCGACACGCTCGATGTGAGTTACTTCCGCCACGACGTGCTGCATCAAGCTCGGCTCACCGTGCCTGAGGCCGAGCACGACACCGTGTGGTTACAAGTGTCGCTGGACGACGTCGCAGGCAAAGCGCGCCGGGATCGTTGGTTGGCGACGGGTCAAACGGCGGCGGCCTAAGATATTCGAACACCCCGCCTTTGCCGCATGTCGAGCCCCATCGCCGCGACCTCTTGCTGCGATAGCAGCGCGCGGGCAGCGGGAAACACTAGGTTGTTTTCGGTCTCGACGTGTTCGCTGTACAGGGCGGTGAATCGTGCGCACGCACTCGAAAGCGCCGCGACGTCTGCTTGCGGGGGGTTGGCCGTGACAGCGCGCAGCAGGTCGCGCAGTACGCCCCACGCAGCAGACATCGCCCGGTGATCGGCTCGCAGGCGTAAGACCGCTGCCTTGAGTTCCGCGTTCTCGCCGCGCAGCAATACGGGAAACACATGCCGCTCTTCGTCCTCGTGATGCAATGGTGCCGCGAGGTCAAAATATCGCATCACATCGTTTGCTGCATTTTTAGCGACCTGATCCACGCCGCGTTCCCGCAAATAAGGCACCAGGCGCTCCAGAAGCGCTAGCGTTCGCTCCACCCGTTCGTGACAACCGCCGAGCATCTCAAACGGTTCATCAAAGCTTGCGCCGGGCGTGTCAAAGCCCGGAAAGGTTGATCGTTCTGCCATCATCCGCATTCCATGCCACAACCGCTCATCAATACATACCTAACCAGGCTGGCCGTCCAGTCTAAGGCGACCATACCAGTTGAGATGCTGCGCGGCCCAGGCAACCGTGGCAAACGCCCAGAGTACCGATGCCAAAGGAATAAGCCACGTGGCCGACGGCCGCATCGCCGCCGCTATTCGCAAACCGGTCGCCAATTGCTGCAACCAGAACAACGCCCACACCCAGTCGTCGGCGACCAACGGGCGGCCACCGTGCCCCGCGCTAACACGCGTCGCCATCGCAAGCAGAGTCGCTCCCATGAATCCCATCGTCAACGCATGCAGCGGGGCCAGTTGCAATGCGGCCTTGGCGGCGCCGTACATGATCGCCACATGCGCGCCGGCAGCCAACAGGAACGCGATCCCGAGCCAGGCAAAGCCAACCTGCAACATGGCGAGCAAACGCACACGAAGACTGGGCAGCAGCCCCCAGCGGACACTCAAGGCAATCAGGCCAACGCCAATGCCAGTTTCCAAAATTGCCTGCACGCCACGTAGCGCGGTTGGCACCGGCCACAGCACCGCGTCAACAAAGGCCGACGCGAACCCGACGACGGTCACCGCGCCCAACGCGCTCAACAACCACGTTGGGCGCCACGGCGCAAATTGCGGCAGTACGCTCAGCGTGAAAAATGGGATCATCCGGTGGGCAACCGCTAGATAGGTGGGAGCCAAAAAGCCCCACAGCCCGGCGAATATCAGCAGTCGCACCACAACATAGCTCTCGCTTCCGAGTGCAATCGCGACCAACAAGAGGGTGATCGCGCCCAAACCTGAGGCGATCACGATCAAGCCGGCGTGTGCGCGGTCTTCGACGCGGCTCTGCCGCACCAGCTTGCGATAGCGTGCCGCGAGCGCCGCCCACGCAGCTGCGGCGATCGCAACACAGACGCCAGCCGCCACGGCACTCAGATGCACCGCTGGGACATACACGACCCAAGCAGATAGGTAGAGCAATACCGGGCGCAATACTGTGTCCGCCGTTACGGGCGGCAGACCAAGCCAACGCGGCCCTGCGGTGAAAAGGAAGCCGACGAAGAAGAGGGGAATGAACGCAAAGGTCAGGAACACGCCGTGCGCTGCCGTGATCGGGACTGCCCACGCCATCGGCCAATCGCTCCAGCGTGTGACTTGTATCGCCGTCCACCACAGCGCCGTCAGCGCCAACATTGTTGCGCCGGCAGCGAACGCGAGACGATGTGGCGCCCGCAAGAGTGCTCGCAAGTGCCAGTGGCCCCCCGGCGGGCTGCGGCTACCAACGCGCATTCAGCGACACTCGAAACGTTCGTGGCGCTTCGCCCCAGGTAAACAACGGGGACCGCTCGGGCGGATTCGTACCAGTGAGGTTGGCAACACCGGCCCGAACGGTAAGGCCCGGGCGGATTTCGCGCGCCACGCCTGCGCCGACAAACGTAAGCGCAGGCACCGGCTGCGGAGCTTGTCCCACCACCGCGCTTGCGAGCACCTGACCGGCGGTGCTGTCAGCCGTCAGACTCGCACGCCACGGGCCGTACTGCCAGTCAACTGTCGCACCAACGGTGTGGCGCGGGCGCTTTTCGATGCGCTGGTCGTTGCCATCGCGCGCGTCGAGATACTGATAGTTCATCTGCACGCGCAGGCCCTGCGCGAGATGCAGGCTGCTGGTGAACTCCGCACCACGCAGCAGAGCACGATCCAGATTGTCAAACACATAAGTCGTTCGCCCGGAGACGGCACCGAATAGCTTGGGAATGATCAGGTCACGGACTCGATTGTCGAATGCCAGCACCTGTACGCCCCAGCGCACGTGATCCCAGGCCACTCCCATCTCGTGGCCGCGGTTTCGTTCGGCACGCAGCGACGGATTGGCCAAGTAGGTGTACGGCCCCTCGTCTTCGGCGTAGCCCGGCGTGATCTGCTTGAGTGTCGGCGGCTTGAATCCTTCGCTGTAACCGCCCTTGAGGAGCCATTCGGGCGCAAAACGCCACACGACGTAAACGCGTGGGCTCCAGCGCGCGCCGAATCGCTCATGGGCGTCACGACGAACGCCAGTCGTCACCGTGAGATCACGACGCACTGCCCATTCGTCCTGCACGAATGCTGCGCGATGCGCTGCCGAGCTCTCACCGCCGGTGAGCCTATCGTTTTCGAGTCGCTCATCGCGTAGCTCAAACCCGCCAAGGATGAAATGCGTCGTGCCGACACGCGCCGACCACTGGCCGTCGAGCGCACGATCCTCGAGCGTGTTTGGGCGCAATGCGGGAACGCCATTCGTGCGGCGATTGGTCATGCCCAGTTGGCTACGATAGGCCCGCAGCACCGTGCCCAGCTCGCTGATTGGAGCAAGGTCGCCGCTTGCCCAATCTGCGGCCCACGTCAATGCGTTGTGTTCACGCGCGATGTCGGTATCGCTTTCATAAGTACGGCGCTTACCGCTCTTTTCGATGGTGTTAAACCAGCGCGCCTCGCGGCTATTGCGATGGTCGACGTCAATGCGCTGGCCTTCGCGCAGCGCCCAGTGCCCACGCGCGGACAAGTGAGTCTTGTGCAGCCCTTCGAGATCGGACAAACGGGGATCGAGTACCGAGGCAACCGCCTGTCGATGCGACTCGGCGACGCCGACACCCAGCGCCAGCCGCTCCGACACCGGCGCGGAAACGTACGCACTGCCCTGCCAGCGGTCACCGCCTCGCGTGCTGTTCGTCCATGCGCCTTCCAGCGCGGTATCCAGTTCGAATTTCTTCGCCGGGCGACGTGTGAAGAGCTGGATCACGCCTCCCATTGCTTCAGCGCCGTACAGCGAGGCCAACGGGCCGCGCACGACTTCGATGCGCTCGACCTCGGTCATCGGAACCCAGCCGAGCTGGAAATCCGTGTGCCCTATCACACCGTCGCTTGCACTGATGCGTCGGCCATCCAGCAGAAATAGCGTATGTTTTGGATCAAGCCCTCGCAGCGCCAGCGCCTTGCGCCCGCCGATATTGCGGCCAAATACGGTTACGCCACTTTCACCGCGCAGTGCCTCCAGCACGTCCTGTGCACCGCGAGCAGCAATGGCGTCCTGATCGATCAATGTCACGGCTGCGGGCGCATCCGCCAGCGGCATGGAATGACGGGTTGCCGACACAACAACGCGTGACAACACGTCGGCGTCCTGAGCCTGCGCCGCCACACACCACGTCGCCACGATGGCTAACGTTAGCGGCCGCAATTTGCAGCGCAAGCGGCGACCTAAACAATGAAGCAACATGAGAAACCACTTGAAGCAAGAACAGCAATGGCTGAGTCTCCGCATGCGAGATGTCGCAATCCTTGATCCAGATTAGCTTCTGCAATGCGAGTTCAACCGATGCGAGTGTCTTTGATCCAGCGCAGACAAAAGGCGAATCGGCTTTGGCGCGCCTCAGGCTTGAACCAGTTCAAGGCCGCGACACCGCTCTTGGTCGACGATGCCGACATTGACTAGGGCGTCGTGAGTCGCATACGCGATGCGCGGTCGCTAGTCAGCACGGATCAATCAAAGGAGAGCACTTCATGAAACACCCTAGACCGTCCATCGTTGCGTTCGCGACCGCATTGGCCATTGCTGGAAGCCTGTCCGGATGGGTTGGCGCGCAGGAAAAGAAACCCGTATCGGAAGCGGAAATGAAGTATCAGGCTGGATCGTCCCCGCTCGCCAATGAGCCGATGTATCAGTCCGCGAATCCTAAAGCCCCGCCAATGACTCAGGCGGAATTCGACATCGCGCGCAAGATGTACTTCGAGCGTTGCGCGGGTTGTCATGGTGTCCTGCGGAAGGGCGCTACCGGCAAGCCGCTGACGCCGGACATTACGCTCGGCAAGGGTACGGATTACCTCAAGGTGTTCATCGCCTACGGCTCTCCGGCCGGCATGCCGAACTGGCAAACGAGCGGTGAGATGAGCGAGAAGGAAGTCGACATCCTCGCCCGATACATCCAGCACGATCCTCCGATGCCACCCGAGTTCGGCATGGAACAGATGAAGCAGACGTGGAAAGTCATCATTGCACCGGACAAGCGTCCGAAGCGGAAGATGAACAACTACAACATCGAGAACATTTTCTCGACGACCCTGCGAGATACCGGTGAGGTGGCGCTGATCGATGGCGACAGCAAGAAGATCATCAACATCGTAAAGACCGGCTACGCAGTGCACATTTCCCGCGTATCAGCTTCAGGACGATATCTCTTCGTCATCGGGCGCGATGCGAAGATCAACATGATTGACCTGTGGATGGAGAAACCGGACAACGTCGCCGAGATTCGTGTCGGCCTTGAAGCCCGCTCCGTGGACACCAGCAAGTACAAGGGGTATGAGGACAAGTTCGCGATCGCCGGCAGCTACTGGCCGCCCCAATACACGATCATGAACGGCGACACGCTGGAACCGCTCAAGATCGTGTCCACCCGCGGCAACACCGTCGACAAGCAGGAATTCCATCCGGAACCGCGCGTCGCCAGCATCGTCGCGAGTCATTTCCGGCCGGAGTTTGTTGTCAACGTCAAAGAGACCGGCAAGACCCTGATGGTTGACTACTCCGATCTCAACGCCCTGAAGACCACCGAAATCGCGACCGCCAGATTCCTGCATGATGGCGGCTGGGACAGCACAAAGCGCTACTTCCTTGTCGCGGCTAACCAGTCCAACAAGATCGCCGTAGTGGACGCGAAGGAGGACAAACTGGTCAAACTCGTGGATGTAAGCAAGATCCCGCATCCGGGGCGTGGTGCCAACTTCACGCATCCCAAGTTTGGTCCGGTGTGGGCTACCAGCCACCTGGGCGACGAAGCGATCTCGCTAATCGCGACAGACCCGGTGAAGAACAAGCAGTACGCGTTCAAGGAAGTCGCGCAGATCAAAGGGCAAGGCGGTGGATCGCTGTTCATCAAGACGCATCCAAAATCGACCAACCTCTACGTTGATACGGCGCTCAATCCTGATGCCGCAATTTCGCAGTCGGTCGCGGTGTTCGACACCAAGAGCCTGGACAAGGGCTTCAAAGTCTTGCCGATTGCAGAATGGGCTGGCCTTAAAGATGACGGGGCGAAGCGGGTCGTGCAGCCGGAGTACAACAAGGCCGGTGACGAGGTGTGGTTCTCGGTGTGGTCAGCCAAGAACAAGGAGAGTGCGATTGTGGTAGTCGACGACAAGACGCTCAAGCTCAAGGCCGTGATCAAAGACCCACGTCTGATCACGCCGACCGGCAAGTTCAACATCTACAACACCGTCCACGACGTGTACTAAGCGGAGAACATCATGCAACCACGCTCCGCCATATCGCTGTTCACCCTGACGTTTATGCTCTCGGTGACGGCGCTGGTCGGCGCGTCGGCGAATGCCGCGACGCCGGAAGAATCCATGACCAAGGCAGGCTGCGTGGCCTGCCATGCCAAGGAAAAAAAACTGGTCGGGCCGTCCTATAAGGACATCGCCGCCCGCTACAAAGGCCACGCCAATGCCGTCGCTACATTGACGGACAAAGTACGTAAGGGCGGCAAAGGATCGTTCGGTCCAATTCCAATGTCACCGAATCCTCCGGACAAGATTTCCGACGCGGAACTCAAAGCCGCAGTGGAGTACATCCTGGCGCAGTAGCGTAGACGCTTGCGCACGCAGTGTGCGAGTGGACAAGGGCGAACCGACGGTTCGCCTTTTTTTTCCCCTACCCAGTGTAGGCAGCGAGTCGCTTCACGTCGGGAATCCGGATGTCGCGGCGATCCACTTCAATCAATCGCGCGTCCTCAAGCTCGCGCAGCACGCGAGAAAAGTACTCCGGGGTCAGCGACAGCCGCGATGCGAGAGTCGCCTTGCTAACCGGCAACGAAACCGTCACGGCATCATCCACACGCTCGTCATCCATTGCCTGATCGCGCAAAAGATACCCAATCACCCGCTGCACACCGTTCTGCAAGGCATACGCCTGCACGTCCGAGACCAGACCGTGCAGGCGGCGCGAAAGCCCTGCCAGCATACGCAACGCGAAACCGCTGTCGGACTGCAATTCATCAATGACCGCCTGACGCTGCACCGACAGCAGTGTCGTGTCGGCAAGACATTGTGCATTGACCACACACGGGCGACCGAGAAACATGAGCGCCTCGGCAAAACTTGCACCGGGCCCGACAAGCTCGATCACCTTTTCATTGCCAGCCGGTGAGAGGACAAACAATTTGACCTGGCCCGACAGCACGACATGAAAGCTGTCGCACGGTTCGCCTGTGCGGAACACAAATTCCGTCCGCTCGAATCGGCGTACGCGACAACTCTCGGCCAACCGCTCAAGCGCCTGCGGCCCAATATCGTGAAAAAGCGGTAGGCGGGCGAGCCACTGGGTCGGCTCCAGATTTAGTCGGTCTGACACAAGCGCCCCTTTCACACAACACGCTGCAGGTCCGTCGATGATGCGCGCTGACGCACGCGTCCGGCTTGACGGTGGTCAACACACAGCCATTTCTCACGCAAGCGGAGAGGTCGCACTAACGTTGCCGCGTTAGCTGCGCGTACAACGCCGCCAATCGTTCCGCCAATGCCTCCGGTCGCGGTACCCAGGCCCAACCAGCGCTGCCGAAGAGTTCGGGCATGACATCCCCCGCTTCCTGATCGATGCTGACGGCGAAGACGATCAGTCCTGCCGCCCTCGCCTCATGCACCGCACGGCGTGTGTCGGCCATCCCGTAGCGGCCCTCGTAGCCGTCCAGGTCATGCGGCTTTCCATCTGTGAGCACGAGCAGCAATCGCTGCCGTTCGGCACGACCCGCGAGACGCCGCGTTGCCGCGCGAACCGCCGCGCCCATTCGCGTGTAGTAACCGGGGCGGATGTTGGCGATCCGCGAGAGCGCTGTGGGTGTCCAGCACTCGTCGAATCGCTTCAGGTCATACCAGCGCAGGGAGCGTCGCAGCGAACTGAAGCCGTTGATCGCGAAGGTGTCGCCGCTGGCGTGCAACGATTCCGCAAAGACGTAAAGTGCGTCGCGAATGACCTCGATGATGCGCTGTTGATCGTTGGCATGGGCATCGGTAGATAGAGAGAGGTCCGCCAGCAATAGGGTCACCAGCTCGCGACGCATCGCCGTTTGTCGCTGATACACCGCGTCCGTCCCAGTGTGCCCGCTGCGACACGCGCCGGCCAATCGTACCCAGGCGTCGAAATCAACTTCGTCGCCGTCACTGCAGCCGTGCTGCCAGGCAAGGGCGGAGCGTTGACCGGCAAGACGACGGCGAACGCGTTGTGCGGTTGCGCGCAATGCGGCGTCCGGCGTCCACGCATTCACTTCGTCGCGATGCGCAAACGACTGTAGCGACACGCGGGCGGATTCAAGAGTCTGCGTGCGCCAGTTCCACTCCGGCAGCAACTCGTGTTGTCCGGTCGGAATGTCATCGCTGGCGGCGGCCGGCAAGTCCAGGTCGAAGTGCACGAGTGCCGCAACCCGCCGCTCGTTACGCTGAATGGCGAGTGTTTCTAGCTCCTGCGCCGCGACGTCGGCGCTGCGATCAGCGTCATCGTCCTGGCCGCGATCGATGCTGAACGGATCGGCGAAGATCGTGAGTGACTCGCCCTTGGGCGCCAGCAGCAAGGGGTTGCGCGACTGCACTGTGGTCAACTCACGTGCGCGCCTCCGCTCCGCCTGCAGTGACTGCAAAGAGTGGCTATCGGCAGAGGCATTTGGCCCAGCCGCGTTGGCCAAGTGGTCTCGTTGCGAAAACGGCACCAACCACAACCAAACAGGGGCCACTTGGTCGCGCGTACAGCCCATTGAGCCATTCCGGAGCGCACCGTCTGCATGGCCAAGCTTAGCGCGCAGCTGCAACTCGGTCGCCTTGCGCTGCGGATCGTCAGGCATAGGCCGCAACGCAAGCTCAGCGCCGCAAAGGCGCTCCCAACGAGCACGCATTCCGGGAAAGCGCCGCAACGCGTCACGCGTTGCGAACACATTCGCCTGCACCCAGGGCAACTGTTCATCCATGCCCGATGCCAGCACGGCCCACCAGAGATACAAATCACGGTTGAGCGCTCGGTCGCCATAGCGCGCCACGGTAGCAGGCAAAGCGAGCACCTCAGCATCGATTTGCGGCAACGCGGCTCGCTTCCCGGCGCCAGCTATGCGCTCCAGCCACGTACGCTGACCGCCGACCGAGATTGGCGAAGCGTACGCCAGCCGCTGGGTGCCACCGCCCGCACGCAGCAGTGCACCGACAGACGCTTTGACATCTTCAAACTTGACAGCAGCGTCTGTACGTTCAGTTGATGCCTGGCGCGTTATCCAGCGGTGCCAACGCTCGCCAATCCACTGTTCCACGTCATGAATCCATCTTGGCATCGCGGCGACGGGTTGCCGATTCCCGCAGCGCGTCAACGCCGATCCGCCACTCCAGTGGTGGCATCGTGCTGCGACGGGCAGCCGATTCGGCGCATTCACTGACGCAGCGGCCGCACTGCACGCACGAGAACATCATGCGTTTGACCTGCCGTGGTCGCAGTCGCATCGGACAGGCGTTGTCACAAGACGAACCGCCAGGCGAGCGCGCGGAAGCACAAGACTTGCAATCGCGCGTCTTCTGGGCATCGTAGGCGATCACCATCCCTTTTGGGTTGGCCATCCACGCAAGGCTCTGAAAGAAGCCAACCGCACAGCCAAAACGACAAAAGAAGTGGCGTGCAAAGGCGAATTCGAGCGAGAAGACTACGCTCGCGACAAGCAGAAAGCGACTCTGGTTAGTCGTCAACGTTCCGTTGACCAGCCCGCCCCAGATTTCAGCCGGCGGCAACAAATAGGTCAGCAGCGTGATCGCCCACATAATGCCGAAGGTTACGCAGCTCAGGGCAAACAGAGGCCAGTACCGGGCTTGCGGCTTGCGATCCCCCACCACCACTGCATCGCGTTCCCAAACACTAAAGCGGCCCGATGCGCGATGCAGCAGATCGTTAAGCAATTCAACCAACGAGAAGTGGGGGCACAACCAGCCGCAGTACAGACGGCCGTAGCGCCAAGCCACAGCGAGAAAGCAGATGACCAGCGTCACAGCAGGCAGAATGCCGCGCGCGATAATGCTCATGGCCACTTCAGTCGCAGTCAGTTTGCCTAGGGCAAAGTCGTCAATCCCGAGCGACCAGCGGCCACCGAGGAACCATAGTTGCGCCTCGTGCAGGTCAAAGCGCAGCCAGTCAAGCGCAGGAGCCACCAAAAATAGAACCAGGAAGCCGATCTGCAGTGCACGACGACGACGTTGCAACGTGCCGAACCCGATCCTCGGCGCGGGAGCGTCCCTCGTGCGGCCATCGGCCTCAGTTGGAATCGCCGAGCACAGCACGTTGCACCTCGTAAAGCGCTGCGCGCGTCACGGCGTCATCGGTCAACGCCTCGAGGATGGCAGCTCCGCAGGCATCTTCCAGCTTCATCCCACGGTGGTGCAGTCGCGCCGCCATCACCAGCAGACGGGTACTCGCAGTCTCTTCCAGGTCGTGATCAGTTAGCCGACGCAGTGCTCGGGCGAGCGCCACCAATTGCGCCGCGACGTGCGGACTGCATGATGACTCACGGCAGATGATGCGTTCTTCAAGCTCCGGTGGCGGGTAGGCCAGCGTGATGGCTACAAAGCGCTGTCGGGTGCTGGGCTTGAGCCCTTTCAGCAGATGCTGGTATCCAGGGTTGTAGCTCGCCACCAGCATGAAGCCGGGCGCCGCGTGCAGGTGCTCGCCGGTACGTTCCAGCGGCAACGAGCGGCGGTCATCCGCGAGCGGATGCAACACGACGGTGACGTCCTTGCGCGCTTCAACCACCTCGTCAAGATAGAAAATTGCCCCCTCGCGAACCGCGCGCGTGAGCGGTCCATCGCACCAACGTGTGTCGCCGCCGACGATGAGATGACGGCCCGTGAGATCAGCCGCCGCCAGATCGTCGTGTCCGCTCACGGTAATGAGAGGACGTCCGAGTCGCCTCGCCATGTGCTCGACCAGCCGCGTCTTGCCGCAACCTGTCGGCCCCTTCAGCAACAGCGGCAACTCGCAGCGAAACGCATGATCGAAGACCTCGCACTCTTGTCCCTGCGGCGCGTAGTACGGTGTGTCACGCTCGACAAGCGCGTTGCTGTGCTGATCCACGTGATGCATGAGCAGTCCGTCTTCGAGTTAGCGAAATCGTCAGGCGCGTTGCAGGCTGGCGGCAGCCGGTACGCCGGCCTCGTCGGCGGACGGCCCGACAAAGAAGCTCCAGAGGTACATCACTAGACCTGCGAGAAAGCCCACACCGCCCGCGATGCGTACCCAATAGAAGAAGCGCAATTGATCCTGCGTGGCCATGAATGACATGGCGCCATCAGTAGGCATGCGCTGCAGCCAAACCTGCAAGACACCTGCGCCAGTCAGCGCCAACACCATCACGCCCATCGAAATCGACATGACCCAGAAGCTCCACATCTCGATCGCCTGAGCTCGCGGCGGGTTCGCCTCACGGCCGCGAAGGATGGGCATGGCATAGCTGATCATCGCGATCACCACCATCACGTAAGCACCGTAGAACGCCAGGTGGCCGTGTGCAGCTGTCACTTGGGTGCCGTGGGTGTAGTAGTTCACCGGGCTCAACGTATGGATGAAGCCCCACAGGCCGGCGCCGAGAAACCCCATCACCGCACATCCCACCGTCCACAATACGGCGGCCTGATTGGGGTGATCGCGGCGACGACGTTGCACCATATTGAACGCGAATAGCGTCATGGCGAAGAAGGGAATCGGCTCCAGCGCGCTGAACACGCTACCCACCCACTGCCAGTAGCCCGGCAGGCCGATGAAATAGAAATGGTGTCCAGTACCGAGAATGCCAGTGACCAGCGCAAAGGTAATGATGAGATAGAGCCACTTGTCAATGACCTCGCGATCGACACCGGTCGTCTTCACAAGCAAGAAAGCGAGCAAAGCACCAAGGATGAGCTCCCAGACCCCCTCCACCCACAGGTGGACCACGAACCACCAGTACATCTTGTCGCGCACCAGATTGCTCGGATTCACGAAACTGAACAGGAACAGAAGCGCCAGCCCCCAGAGGCCCATCAGCAACACCAGCGAGATCGCCGTCTTGCGGCCCTTGAGCACCGTCATGCTGACGTTGAACAGAAAGCCCAATGCGACGACGACGATGCCGAGTTTGGTCGGCAACGGTTGCTCCAGAAACTCGCGGCCCATTGTCGCCCAAAAATCATTGCCGGTTGCAGCAGCAAGCGTCGCGTAGGGCACCAGCAGATAGCCGAGGATCGTCAGTGCGCCAGCGACCAGGAAGATCCAGAACAACGCTTTCGCGAGCACCGGGCTATGCAATTCCGTTTCCGACTCTTCCGGAATCAGGTAATACGCCGATCCCATGAAGCCCATGAGGAGCCAGACGATCAACAAGTTGGTATGCACCATGCGCGCAATGTTGAACGGGATCGCGGGGAAGAACAGGTCACCAATCACGTATTGCAGGCCCAGCGTAATGCCGAACACGATCTGCCCGACAAACAGGCACAGCGCACCGATGAAGTAGAGGCGCGACACCGATTGCGAGGCGTATTTCACGGTTGTAGTGGTCATGATTCGCTCCTTGATGTCCTTAGCCCTGAATGTTGGGAGGCCACTTCTCGGTGTCCACCTTGCTGGTCCACTTCAAGAACTCGACGAGATCATCCAGCTGCTGATCATTCAGATGAAATTGCGGCATCTGTCGCCGCCCGGGCGCACCGGTTGGCTGGGCCTTCATCCATGCCTTGATGAAGTCGCCGCCACGACGTGGATAGACGTTGCCAAGCTCCGGAGCGAAGTACGCGCCCTCACCGAGCAGCGTGTGACAGCCGATGCAATTGCGGGTCTCCCAAAGGTGCTTGCCGCGCACCACCGCCGGAGTGATCTCGGCCGCGTTGGAGCGCGCGGGAATGCGTTGCTCCGTGTTGAAAATCAGCACGGCAAACAGCAGGATGAAAAACACCGTCCCGCCGTAAAAGATGTTGCGCGCCGCCTGACTGGTGAGGCCTCGGCTCATGGTTGTCTCCGCATCGTGAAATCGATGCGGGACTATAGGAATCGCTGCGCTAGTTTTCCTTGAACCCGTTCAAGAAAACCCGCTGACTTATGGCGGGCTGATTTAGCGCAAACCGCTCCAGCGAGCCGGTCTCACTCAAATAGTTGCAAGTGAGGACGCACCGCGACGCGTCGCACTGACGACGTAGCCTCACGCGGACCCAACTGGCGAAGTACGACGCAACGGTGACAAAATGATCGCGCCCAAACCCGGCAGCGATGCCGCGACAACAAAGCTTCTAGCTACATCGCCGCGAACAACAGCATGCCCGCGCCGGTCGTCGCCACCGCAAGGCCAAACACCGTCCGCAACGAATCGGCTCGGGGAAAGCGCAGCGCGGCCCATAGCGCTCCGCCGAGAATTGATGCCGACGCAACGAGAAACGCCGCGACAAAAGCCGTCGCGTCGCCGGTCGCCTCGGCGCCGTGCGCGTAGCCGTGAAACAGGGCAAATCCTGCCATACCGGCTATTAGCCAGTGGCTACTACCAGCCCCGCACTGTGTGGCGACCATCACACCCGCCGCGACGACAGACAACGCGAGCACCCATTCCAACGCCTGGAAATTGACGCCCTGGCGCCCGATCATCGCGCCGATCAGCAAGGCAGCGCCGAGTGCGGTCGCACCGATGCAGCGCATGCGCAGTGTGCACGCAGCGAGGATTGCACCGGCAGAGGCCAGGGCGAGCAAGTGATCAAGCCCGGTGAATGGATGCGCAAATCCGGCGGCCGCGCCGGACGCAGCATCGTGCCCGGCGTGGGCAGCGACGGGCGATGCGGCCAACCCGGCGCACAGTGACGCCACGAGAGCAAGCAGTCTAATCGTTGATGACTTTTTCATGACGTTACCCCAGCATACCTTGATGTTTGATGAAGGCGACGATGTCGTCGACGCCTTGGCCTGTTTTCAGATTGGAGAACACGAACGGCTTCTTCCCGCGCATCCGTGTCGCGTCGCGATCCATCACTTCGAGCGAAGCGCCAACGTAGGGGGCGAGGTCAATCTTGTTGATCACCAGCAGATCGCTCTTCATGATGCCTGGCCCTCCCTTGCGCGGGATTTTTTCGCCAGCGGCGACGTCGATCACATAGATCGTGAGATCGCTCAACTCCGGTGAAAACGTGGCCGCCAGGTTGTCGCCACCGCTCTCGACAAAGATCATATCGAGGCCGGGAAATCGCCGGTTGAGCCGATCCACGGCTTCGAGGTTAATTGACGCATCCTCGCGAATGGCGGTATGCGGGCAACCACCGGTCTCGACGCCGATAATCCGATCAGCAGGCAGAGCCGCGTGGTCAACCAGAAACTGCGCGTCTTCCTTGGTGTAGATGTCGTTGGTGACAGCGGCGATGTGGTGCGTCTCGCGAAAGCGGCGACAAAGCTCCAGGGTCAGCGCAGTCTTGCCGGAGCCCACCGGGCCACCGATACCGACGCGCAATGGCCCATGCTGTGAGCCGTGTTGGATATCGTCGTTACTCATGAGCGGAACAATCTCGTGTACTGCGTTTCATGTTTCATCTGTGCGATCGCGAGCCATGGCGAGGCACTAGACCAGTTATCCTCGTGTTCGCTGAGCGCTGTCGCCGTGCGAACCGCTGCCTCGACGGCGCGACCCGGCGTGGACAGTCCAAACAAAAGTTTCTGCGCTGCGATCTGCCCCATGGGCAGTGCCTTCGCCAGCACCATGACCTGATTCTCTGCGATACCGAACAGGTAGGCAGTCAAACCTTCTTCGGTGGTGAGACCACTCGCTGCAGCTGCGAGACTGGCAACAACCGGTGCCGTGACCGAATTGATCGAATCGAGCGTCGCGCGTTGTGTGTCGGAAAGCGGGGCAACGTCGCGACACCAGGCGGCATATGAAAACCCGACCTGCACGGTTTCGGCGCGTGGCTCAGCCGATTCTCGCGAAGCTCGGAATTCGGCATTCAACCGGTGCAGCGACACCGCATCGTCGACGAGCCAGGCACGATGGCATGCTGCATACACCGGCGCCTCAAATCGTGCCACCACGAGCTCGAGGTGATCCTCGATCCAGCGCTGCGCTGATGCAGCATGATGAACGTCACCGCACTCAATCGCCCATTCGAGACCCTGAGAGTAACTGTAAGCGCCGACCGGCAGCGCTGGCGAAGCAAGTTGCAGCAGGCGCGTCGTGGTCGACATCGCTACCGATCCTGGTTGCGCGGTGCCAGACCGTCGTGAATTCGCCCGCCGTGCCCCTCGTCGTCATGCGAATGGTGCACGTGGCTGTGGCCGTACGCGCCACTCTCGGGCTGGAAACCGCGCCGAACTTCGGTGACGGTGCCGCCGAGCCCTTCGACCATCGCGCGCAGCACGTGATCGGGCAGCATCAGCATATGATCGTCTTCCACCTGCAAAGGCACATGCCGATTACCGACGTGATAGGCGATGCGTGCAAGCTGCGTAACGCTTGAAGCGCGGACTTCGTGCAGGCTCTCGTCGGCGGCGATCACTTCCACGATTCGGCCATCCTGCAACGCGAGTTTGTCGCCATGCGAGAGCATGGTGCCAACCTTGAGCTGGATGCCGATCTCCTCGCCACCTGCGAGGTAAGCGCGCATTCGTGAACGCTCGCGCTGGTCGAACGTGAGCTCGACCGATTCAACGGCCTGAATTTCTCGCGGGACAAGGTGCGTCGCGATCTGCATGGCGCTAGAACAAGAAATACCGCTGCGCCATCGGCAGCACTTTCGCAGGCTCGCAGACGAGTAGTTGGCCGTCGGCGCGAACCTGGTAGGTTTCGACGTCGATCTCCATCTCCGGCATGTAGGCGTTCATAACCATGTGCGACTTGCGTACCTTGCGAATGTTGTTCACCGCCACGACCTGCTTTTCGAGGCCGTACTTCTTCGCCACGCCGAGCTTCATTGCCGCTTGTGAGACGAAGGTCAATGACGCCGCCTGCAGCGCCTTGCCAAAAGCGCCGAACATGGGGCGACCATGCACCGGCTGCGGCGTCGGGATCGACGCATTGGCGTCCCCCATCAGCGCCCACGCGATCTGCCCGCCCTTCAGGATCATCGACGGCTTGACGCCGAAGAACGCTGGGCGCCAGATCACGATGTCCGCCCACTTGCCCTCCTCCAGCGAACCCACCTCGTGCGCCACGCCATGTGATATCGCGGGGTTGATGGTGTACTTGGCGACGTAGCGCTTGACCCGATAGTTGTCGTTGCGCGATTCGCCGTCGACGAACGCTGGCTTCTTCGCCTCAGGAGCGAGCCACCCACGCTGCACTTTCATCTTGTGTGCCGTCTGCCACGTGCGGGTGATGACTTCACCCACGCGACCCATCGCCTGCGAGTCGGACGACATCATTGAGATCGCGCCGAGATCATGCAGGATGTCCTCCGCCGCAATCGTCTCGCGCCGGATCCGTGACTCAGCGAAGGCAAGGTCCTCGGCGATCGCTGGATCGAGGTGGTGGCACACCATCAGCATGTCGAGATGCTCGTCAATGGTGTTCACCGTGTATGGCATCGTCGGGTTGGTCGACGAGGGCAGGAAGTTCTCCGTGCCAATCACTTTCAGGATGTCCGGCGCATGCCCACCGCCGGCGCCTTCTGTGTGAAACGCGCAGAGACCACGGCCCCTGGTTGCGGCGATCGTGTCTTCCACAAAACCGGATTCGTTCAGTGTGTCCGAGTGAATGGCGACCTGTACGTCGTACTTGTCCGCCACACTCAGGCAGTTGTCAATGGCCGCAGGCGTGGTGCCCCAATCCTCGTGCAGTTTGAGACCGATGGCACCAGCTTCGATCTGCTCAGCGATTGGCTTGGGCTGGCTGATATTGCCCTTGCCCAAAAAGCCGAGATTCATCGGAAACGCGTCCGCCGCCCGCAGCATCTCACGCATGTGAAAAATGCCGGGGGTGACCGTGGTTGCGCTGGTCCCTGCCGCCGGACCGGTGCCGCCGCCGATCATGGTGGTGACACCGCTGGCCAATGCCTCTTCGATCTGCTGAGGACAGATGAAGTGGATGTGGCAGTCGATACCGCCGGCGGTGACGATCATGCCTTCGCCCGCGATGACCTCGGTCGCCGCGCCAATGGGCACCGTCACATTGGGTTGCACGTCAGGGTTGCCACCCTTGCCGATCTTCCAGATGCGGCCGTCCTTGAGGCCGATGTCGGCTTTCACGATGCCAAGCTTGGCGTCTACGATCAGGGCGTTGGTGATGACGGTGTCGGCGACCTTGGCGGCAGGCAATTGCGACTGGCCCATGCCGTCGCGAATCACTTTGCCGCCGCCGAACTTGACCTCTTCGCCGTACGTTGTGAAGTCACGCTCCACCTCGATCAACAAATCAGTGTCGGCAAGGCGAACCCGGTCGCCGGTGGTCGGGCCGAACATTTCGGCATAGGCACGGCGGGAGAGTGTGCTCATCGCTTGCCCCCGGTTCTCTTTGTTGTCAGCTTCCTGCTGGCGGTCCTTTTCGTGGTGGTCGCTGCCGCTCCTTTCGCTTTCGCCGCTTTCGCTACTCGCACCAGCGGCCCCATCACTCGCCCCTGGAAGCCAAACACCGTGCGGCTGCCCGCGAGATCTACCAGTTCGACGGTGCGCGATTGGCCGGGCTCAAAGCGCACGGCGGTTCCCGCGGCTATGTTGAGCCGCATGCCACGGGCGACCACCCGGTCAAACTGCAATGCGTTGTTGGTTTCGAAGAAGTGATAGTGCGAGCCGACCTGAATCGGGCGATCACCGGTATTCGACACGGCGATCTGGTGTGTCCTGCGCTTGCTGTTGAGTTCGATGTCACCATCGAGTGTGAGGATTTCACCTGGAATCATGCCGCACTCACTGAATTGGGAAATGGACCGTCACGAGCTTCGTCCCGTCGGGAAACGTGGCTTCGACCTGAACGTCGGGAATCATTTCCGGCACCCCTTCCATCACGTCGTCACGGGTAAGGATCGTCGTGCCGAAACTCATCAGCTCCGCCACTGTCTTGCCGTCACGCGCTCCTTCGAGCACTGCGGCGGTGATGAAAGCGATCGCCTCCGGGTGGTTGAGTTTCAGCCCGCGGGCGCGCCGGCGCTCGGCCAGCAGTGCGGCCGTGAAGATCAGCAGTTTGTCTTTCTCTCTTGGGCTCAGGTCCACGTTACTTCATCCATTGGTTTCAGTCCCTCGTATCCCTCTGCAGAATCAGCCCGTCGCGCTACGTGCTCCAGATGCGTGGCAGCACCGGTTCCCGCTCAAACAGCTGCAATCGTGTGTTTTTCCACACCCGAATCAGCAAGTTGCGTACCGCCTCCGGCGCGTCGCCGATCATCTTGACCACGATCAGTTGTTCTTCGGGTGCCGAAGCCGCCGCCAGCGGCTCCTCGGCCAGAACTTCGCGGACCGTCGCCAACGCCGCGGTGGCGTTGTCACCCGCCGCCTCGCCGCCCAGTGCAATCCACGCCGTCGCCATCACCGGCAATCCGCGCAAACCAAGCGGCGACGACATCAATGGGTCATTCCCAATGAGATGCATCGACTCGCTCCATAAAGGTGCACTCTTACCGGTCCGCACCAATCGGATGCGCTGCTGGAACTCTCCAGCGGCAAAGCGTTCGCCGCGCGCGGTGCGCCCCAGGCAAAGCACTTCCCAACCGAAAAAGCGCGCCGTCGGTGCAAGGTCGATGGTGAGTCGCTGCCGCGCGCGTGCACCGTCGTAAGCCATCGCTTCCTGCGGCATCCATTCCAGCGACGCACCATTGGCAACAGCGATTTGCGTATCGGCCACCGCCACGCGCCCGGCGGAGCGGTACCACTTTTGCGCCCCGGGCGTGGTGATGACGGCGTTGGCACCCGCATCCACCGCAACGCTGACGGACAGGCTGTCGCCCTCCACAATGCCGCCCGGCGGATGCACCAGAACGGCGTGGCAGAACGCGTCGCCCTCGGGATAGAGTGGCTTCAACACACGCAGTGGGCCAACGTGGCTGCGTTCGCACAAAATGGTGCGCGCGCGGCCTGCGACCTCCGTCGCTTCAAATCGTAGTTTCAGTCGGGCCGACCACCCCGTGTCGGCTGCGTCAGTCACACCTTGCGCCACTTCAACACCACCATCGCCAGCACCCCGGCCACCAGTCCCCAGAATGCACTTCCTATGCCAGCGAGCGAAACGCCGGACGCGGTGACGAGGAAGGTGATGATCGCGGCCTCGCGGTCGCTCTCGTCCCGGGTGGCCGTAGCGAGGCCGTTGCCGATGGTGCTCATTAGCGCCAGCCCGGCGAGGGCGATGATCAGTTCCCTCGGGAACGCCGCGAACAGGCCACCAACGATCGCGCCGACGAGCCCGATCAGGCAATAGAACACGCCTGCCATGACGGCGGCGGCGTAGCGCTTGTCGCGGTCCTCATGCGCCTCGGGTCCCATGGCGATCGCCGCGGTGATTGCGGCCAGGTTGAGCGTGTAACCACCAAACGGCGCGAAGATCAGGTTAATCGCGCCCGTGGTGGTGATCACCGGCGATATCGGCGTGTCATAGCCGGAGGCCCGCATGACAGCCACCCCGGGCATGTTTTGCGAGGCCATCGTGACCAGAAACAGCGGCAGTGCAAGCCCAATGATCGCAGTCAGCGAAAACTCAGGCGTCACCCAGACCGGTGTCGCCCATTCGACCCGCACCACCGCCCACTTGAGCGAGTTGCTCGCCAGCGCACAGGCCACCCCAACGGCGAGCACGCCCACGACACCGTAGCGCGGCCAGAAGCGCTTGCCAAGCAGGTGCGCGACGAACATCGCGAGCACCATGACCGGCGCCGACTTTAGGCCGACAAACGCCTCAATTCCGAAGCGCAGCAGCACGCCGGCCAGCATCGCCGAGGCGATTGCCACCGGAATGCGGTTCATGAGGCGCTCGAACAACCGTGTGGTTCCAGCCAGAACGATCAGCAATGCACAGACCACGAAAGCGCCAATCGCTTGCGCCATCGTCAAGCCCACCACGCCGGAGGCGCTGGTGGCGATGAGCGCGGCGCCGGGCGTGGACCACGCGGCGACGACCGGCTTTTTGAAGTAGAGCGACGGCAGGATGGTGGCGAGCCCCATGCCAAGGCCGAGCGCCCAGATCCACGAGTTGATCTGCGCCTGGCTGGCACCCAGTGACTGAGCCGCCTGAAACACCAGTGCACCGGTGCTGGTGAACCCGACGAGCACGACAACGAAGCCTGTGACAACGGCGGAGAGGGACAGATCGCGGAAGAATGGCATGCGGCAGTGATCTGGACGGCAAACGCCATTGTTGCAGAGCGCAGAGGCCGCCGCCCGACCCCGTTTGAAATTGAAGCACTAACCAGCGGCAAATCGCAGCGGCTATCCTTGCGCCATGCACCAAGGAGGAAGTTCGTCATGACCGAACATGTCATCACTGCTGTCGACGGCCCGATCCTGACCCTGACGCTGAACCGTCCGGACAAGAAGAACGCGCTGACCAATGCGATGTACGGCGTGCTCGCTGACGCATTGGCGCAGGCCGATCAGGACGACCGCATTCGCTGCGTCATCCTCGCTGGGAATGGCGACAGTTTCACGGCTGGCAATGATCTCGCCGATTTCATGTCCATCGCACAGGGCAGAGGCCCGTCCGTGCGCCATGTAGCTCGGTTCCTCGACGCGCTCGCGCTGGCCGACAAACCAATCGTTGCAGCGGTGCAAGGGCTTGCCGTTGGCATTGGCACCACGATGCTGCTGCATTGCGACGTGGTGTGCGTCACCCCGCAAACCAGGCTGACCACGCCCTTCGTCAATCTCGCACTGGTACCCGAAGCGGCGTCCAGCCTGCTACTGCAAGCGCGCATTGGTTATGCGCGCGCCTTCGGTATGATCACCATGGGCGACGCCATCGACGGCGCGACCGCAGTGCAATGGGGCTTGGCACGCGAATGCGTCGCGCCCGGGGAGCTTGCTGACCGCACGCGCGCGATCGCCGGGGAGATCGCGGCCAAGCCGCTCGGCGCCGTGCGCGCAAGTAAACGGCTGATGCGCGACGGTGCGCTGATCGCCAGCATCATGCGCCGGGAAAGCGATGTCTTCGCTGAGCGGCTTGCGTCACCCGAGGCGCGTGAGGCGTTTCAGGCATTCGCGGAGAAACGCAAGCCAGACTTCCTCAGTCTGGCTTGCGCGCCCCACAGCGGCTAGGAGTCGGTGCGGCAGGAGCAACCGTAACGAAAGTGACGATCAGCAGGTGAGTGTTCGCGCGTTTCGTGCGCCGTAGCCGTATCTACGCCAATCGAAAGTGCATGGAAAGGCGCCGCTGATTCGTCACTTGCAGTCGGCCTCTTCCCGCCGCCCAGACTTCTATCGCGCTATCGCCCGAGCCGCGAATGCAATAGCGAATGCGGCCCGCGTGATGACGCGTTGCGCAAACGTACCGTGAAGGCGGCACCACCACCCGACTGATTGTTGACGTGAATTTGCGCTCGATGCAAAGAAAGAATGCGGCGGACGATCGCGAGGCCGAGTCCGGAGCCGCCGGGCCGCGCGTCTGGCAAGCGGGCGAAACGTTCGAAGATTTCCCGCCGAGCCTCGCGCGGCACACCGGGCCCCTGATCCAGCACCGAGAGGGTGACGTACTTCCCTAGCTCACGCACTTCGATCCGTACCACACCGCCATCTGGCGAAAACTGGATCGCGTTGAGCAGCAGATTGCGCAGCACGACATCGAGCGCGGCCTCGTCACCGAGGATAGTGACATTGGCATCAATGTCGCTGACAACTTCCACGTTCCGCTGATCCGCGCCGGGCAGCACAAATGGCAGCGCACGACGCACCAGCGACTCTGCACACACCGGCACCATCGGTAGCCGCTTGACTGCATCATATTGAGCGAGCCCGAGCAATTGACTCACAATATGTGTGGCGCGGAGACACCCCTCCTCGACGTACTGCAAGGCACGGCGCAGGCGCTCCGGGTCATCTTCGCGCTGCGCATTTTGCGCATGCAATTGAATGCCCGCGAGCGGTGTCCGCAGTTCATGTGCGGCGTCGGCAATAAACGCGCGCTCCAATTCGCGCTCGTCCCTTACGCGCCCCATGACGTCGTTCAACGCGTCAACGACTGCCCGCAATTCACCCGCGCGCGGCTGCATGTCGACCGCGCCAATACGGTTCACCGGAGTTTTCGACAACACCGCTGAAAACACGCTCAGCGGCCGCAACAGGTACCACATAAACATCCAGATGCCGCCGATCAGCACAATGGCAGCGATCACGGCCACTTTGACAAAGTGGTAGGTCAAGTCCGCGACCATCAACGCGCCAGCGTCTTGCGGCAACAGGGTCCGCACCCACACCAGCCCGCTCTGGTTCAGTGCGGAATACGAGCGCCATGGTCGGCCGTCGATCACATGGCCGTCGAAGCCACTCTTGGGGGGTGGGGTGGTCGCCCCGGAAATCACACCGACCTGCGACAGCAGTTCGCCGCGACTGCTCCAGAACTGCACGACCAACGGAGATTCATACCGGTCACGAGCCAGCAGTGCAGGCGCCGGTGCCATAGAAAACGGCGCCGAATTGGCGATTTGCACCGCGACACGTGAGGTCCCAACGAGATTGCCCTCCAGCAACTCCTGCGCCTCCACCACTGCCTTTTGTCGCACCAAGTAGATCAACAGCGCAAACATGACTAGGAGACTCATGGCGACGCCAAGAATCAGCCGCATCTTGATGGAAAGTCGCGATCGCACGACGTTAGCTGGTTAAAGTGGTGTAGTGAGGTATGCCGATCAAACCCGCAGCGCGTAGCCCGCGCCGCGAAGCGTTCTGATCGTCTTCTCGCCAATCTTGCGGCGCAGATGATGGATGTGCACTTCGATGGCGTTACTCTCCACCGCGTTGCCGTCACTATACAGCGCCGCCTCAAGATCCGCCTTCGAGAGCACCGCTCCGGGGTTCGCTGCGAGCGCTCGCAGAACCGCCCACTCGCGAGCCGACAGGTCCAGCGACAAGCCGGCGAGTGTCGCCTGTCGGCGCGTGCAATCAAGCACCAGTTCGCCAATCACGATCTCGGCACTGCTCCGCCCCTCAGCGCGCCGCAGCAAGCTGCGAATACGGGCCGCCAGGGCGCGCTGGTCCACGGGTTTCACGACGTAGTCGTCGCTCCCCGCGTCGAGACCGGCGACCACGTCATCAATATCAGCGCGAGCGGACAATATGAGAACGGGCGTGGACGATGCCGTCGCCAGCGAGTCCGGTGCGGCGCCGCGCAACCAGGTCAGTAGCGTCGCCCCGGAGCCATCGGGCAGCCCCATGTCGAGCACAACGAGACCATAGCGCTCGGCGCGCAGGCGAATGCGCGCGTTGGCGAGCGTCGGCGCCACGTCCACAGCGAAACCTTCACTCTGCAAAAAAGCCATGACCCCCGCCGCAAAAGACGGGTCGTCCTCGACAATCAGTGTGCGCACCTGAAAATACCGTCAGCAGCGTGGCGACAGGCGGCGCAACGTCCGCCCGAACGGATCCATTAGAACCGGCGACTGATACCGATTTGCGCGAAGTCCGCACGGAACGCCGAGATCCCTGGCGAACCGCCACCGCCGAACCACCAGGCTGAGCGTTGCCCGTAGCGTTCGTACTTCAGATCGAAGATCCACTTTGGCGCGAACATCCACTCGAACTTGGCACCAAAGGTCAACGCGCCGAATGACGAAAGCCGGGTGTCAGCCGAGTAGTACGTGGGGTTGCCCACAGGGTAAGGCTCGCCGTACACCGGATCGTAGACTGGGTCGAAATAAAAATCGGCTCGGCGCTGCGTGTAGTAACGCGCCGTCGGTGTCACCCGGAAACGCTCACCGATCGGCACCACCCATTCGCCGCTCAGCGTATGCGCACGCACTCCATAGCTGTCGCTGTAGTAACGATAGCTGCTGCGGAGTGTTGTCCCTGACCCTTCGAGGAAGTGATTCCAGCGCAGCAAGGCAATGGTCTGATTGCGGAAACGCGGCCGCTCATCAACCAGTTTGTACGGGTCGTTCAGGTAGCCCCGCGCGCGCACGTGAGAGAGGTTGAACTGCGCGATATCGTTCTTGCTGAGCGCCTGCGTGACGCCCACCATGTACTCTTCAACACGCTTGGATTCGTTCTCGACAATCCCGTTGACCGGGTTGATCGTGTCACGCGAGCCACCGACTCCAACGCTCCAGGTCGTGTTGTTGTCTGCGCTCGAGAAGCGCGCGTCGACTGCCAACGCATTGGATCGATAGTCATGCTCGTTGGACGTCGCAAAGCGCACGCCGACCGCCGCACGTTCGAAATATCGCGTGAGCTTGACATCACCCGCATTGCGCAAGTCGTGCATGCGGGACGCGCCGGAGATATTGCTGTGCCAGCGTGGCGAAGCACCCGAAATGTTGTCCTGAACGGCCGATACCTCGACCGACCAGTTTCCTGCAATGGGCGCGAGCAGATGCAATGAGGGGGCCGTCACCTTGATCCGGTCCAATCCGGGTTGCGAATCGCGGTACCCCAGTACTTTCAGCGAGATCACGCCCTCCTCCGGCGCCGACGCCGCTGCGGCAGGTGCGCACATCACACCCGGCAACGCGAGCGCAGCCAGCGTCACCGCACCGAGTCCGGGCGCAGCGGTGGTCGTTTCGTCGTGCCCGCGGCAGGCCCCGACGGCAATTTCGTCAGTTGCAACCACAGCCACCTCCGCCTACACCGTAGCCGCCCGAGGCGCTTTCTTTGCTGAAGTAGATGTGCTGCGTAAACGCCTGATCCAGCGCGTCACTGTCCATCGTCATTTCCTTGCGCGCGAGGTTGCCTTTTTCCCACGCTTGAGGTGGTTGGATCGCGCAACCCGAGAGCGTCGCGAACGACCCCGCAAGCCACACGACCATCACGGCATGGCGCACGCGACGGTGCCTGCATGGTGTTGTTTTCATGGTTCTACTTTCGTTGGGTCGCATCCAGCGCGGCGACGATCGCCGCTTCGAGGGCTGCCTTGTCGCTATCGCGGAAACCGCTGTGGGCCTTGATCAGACGCCCGTCACCCGCAATCAGGTACGAGCTCGGCATGCCTTTGACGCCAAAGCGCTTGGGCGTGTCGCCATTCGCGTCGAACGCAATCGTCACCTTTGATTCCACCTGCCCAAGGAAGCGTTCTGCATCCGCGCGCTTGGCGTCGACATTGATCGCAACGATCTGCAGTCCACGCGCCGCATATTTTGCCTGCATCTCGTTCATCCACGGAAACGACTGCCGGCACGGCACACACCACGACGCCCAGAAGTCGACGTAGAGCACTTTGCCACGCGCTTGCGATGATTCAAACTTGCCGGTCAGTGCCGGTAGCGAGACGTCCGGTGCCGGCGCGCCGACATCGACTGCCGCAGATTCAAACGCGAATGCCGATGCGAGGATGCAGACGACAGTGGCGAAGCGCAACCGCTGCCGGGGCTTGCTCCGGTCGTAGATCATTGAGTTCATGCTGATTTCTCCTCTATTGCGCCGGTACGCAGAAATTAACCCCTTCGCCATCCCAACCGCTGGCGACAAACTGGTTGTAAACGGTCAGGCTCGTTGTATATCGGTGATTTGGGTCGTCCGGGAAGCGCGCTGCCCCGCGGAACAGCCGATACACCGGCACCAAACCCGACGCGCACGAGCCGCCCACGCCCGACACAAGGGGCGGGTAGGCAAACGCATCGACGCCCTCGTATTGCGGCATTGCCGGCGCCGTCGTATGCATCGGATTGAGATTCATCAGCAGTGCCATGTCGAGATCGATCAACGTGTAGAAGTGCGATCCGCGCGAACTGGCCTTGGCGACCTTGTCAAAGTAGATGCGGTTGATACCGCGCATGTCGCCCTGCTGGCTCACGTAAACCAGGAACGTTGCCCCGGTCCGCTGAAACCCCGCGATGCCATCAAGCAGCGCCTGTTCGGCGGGTCGCGATGTGATGAAGTAGTAGTCGAGCGGCGAATAAACGTATTCAACCATTGTTCGCGTCGCAGGCAAGCCGGTGCTGGTCGCGATTCCGTTGCCCGTCAACGCGACGGTATTGGTCGATGGCGTCGCGTTATGACCAATCGTCAACGAACCCGTCACCGCCCCGGTCGTACTCGGAGCGAACGCGATCATCAACGTACAGCTTGCACCCACGGCCAGCGTTTGTGGCAGCACACAGGTGCTCGCAGCGATGCGCAGGGTCGCCGGAGCGAGGTGGGTCGACGACACTATCAATGGTGCCGTCCCTGAGTTGGTAATGGTGACCGCCTGCGACGGCGACTGCACGCCCACAGGCGTGTCGCCGAAGGCCAGCGTTGTTGCGTTTACGGTCGCCGCTGGTGCGGTGACCGTCGTCTGCGCGCCCGTGCCACTCAACGCAAGCGTGGTTGTCGCTGGCGTTGCGTTATGTGTGATGGTCACTGTGCCAGAGCGGCTACCCATTGCGGTCGGCGTAAATACTACGCTGACGCTGCACTGCGCTTGCGGCGCAACCGTGGTGCCGGCCAGACACGAGGTCACCGTCGCAGAGAAGTCACTGCCAGACAGCACGAAGCCACTGATGTTCAACGCCGCAGAGCCAGTGTTGGTCAACGTCACCGTCTGACTGGCCGAGGTGCTGCCCACGTTGGTCGAGGCAAAGGTCAGCGCCGCCGCCGAGAGGCTGGCGGACGGCGCGCCCTGAACCACCGTGGCCCCTGTACCGCTTAAGGCAACGGTGCTGGTGGATGGTGTTGCATTGTGCGAGATGGTCAGCGTGCCGTTGCGAGCACCAGCCGCCGTGGGCGTAAACGTGATTGATACAGTGCACGATCCAGCCGCTGCTAGGCTGGTGCCCAACGTGCAGGTGTTGCTGCTGATGGCGAAGTCAGGGCCCGAGAGGTTGGTCGCGCCCAGCAGCAAGGGTGCCGTGCCAGAGTTGGCCAGGGTGACGCTCTGTGTTCCAGACGTTGCTCCGACGTTGGTGGATGAAAACGTCAGCTGCAACGCCGACAACGATGCTCCGGGCGAGCCTGCCGGCACCCCGGTTCCAGTCAACGACACTGAGCTGCTCGCCGGCGTCGCGTTGTGGGCGATCGTGAGTGTGCCGCTGCGACTTCCCGCTGCCGTTGGCGCGAACGACACAGAAATCGTGCAACTGGCCGATGCCGCGAGACTGCTACCCGAGGTGCAAGTGTTACTGCCAACCGCGAAGTCGCTGCCAGCAATCGCCGTCGTACCAAGCACCAACGCTGCATTGCCGGTGTTGGTCAGCGTCACCGTTTGTGCGGCCGCCGTGGTACCTACCGTGGTGGATCCAAACGTCAACTGCGTGGGCGATACGCTGGCCGCCGGTGCGCCAGCTGCGGCGCCGGTACCAGATAGCGTCACACTGCTGCTCGCGGGTGAGGCGTTGTGCGTGATGGTCAGCGTCGCACTGCGGGCACCCGGGGCAGAAGGCGTAAAGCTCACCGACACGTTGCAACTGGCACCGGCTGCGAGGCTACTCCCCGACGTACAGCTGTTGCTCCCGACGGCAAAATCAGCGCCGGCGATCGAGGTCGTCCCCAGCACCAACGCCGCGTTCCCGGTATTGGTCAACGTCACGCTTTGCGCGGCCGCCGTGGCGCCCACCGTTGTGGAGCCAAACGACAACTGGGCGGGTGAGACACTCGCAGCCGGCGATCCGACGGCGGCGCCCGTACCGGACAACGTCACCGTACTGGTGGACGGCGTCGCGTTGTGCGCGATGGTGAGCGAACCGCTACGCGCACCGGCGGCAGTCGGTGTGAATGTCACACTCACCGAACAACTGCCCCCCGCCGCCACGCTGCTGCCAGACGTGCACGTATTGCTACTGACAGCAAAGTCACCGGAAATCGTCGTTGCGCCGAGCGTCAGCGCTGCGGTACCGGTATTGGACAGAGTCACCGTCTGGGCGGCCGCCGTTGAGCCTACGTTGGTTGATGCATACGTGAGGGACGTCGCCGACACGCTCGCAGCAGGGCTGCCATTGCCCGCTGCGGGATTGGCGATGTAGGCGGCGAGATCCGACAGTTGCGCGCTCGTCAGCACCCCGCGCAAAAAGGCCATTTGCGAGACCCCACCCGGATTGATCGCGGATGCAATGACGCTCGCGCTCGTGCCATTTTGGATTTTGTTGATCCGCGATGCCGGGTTCGGCCCGTGGCACTGGCCGTTCGAGCAAGACAGTTGGCCGGAGACCAGAATTGCGTTGTACAACGTCTTGCCGTTCACGGCATTCTGTGCGAACGACGGTGCTGCAAGCAGCAAGCCGAGGGTCGCAACAGAGATTATTGCAGCCAACCGTCGCCACGTGGTGGCCTCGCTTGCGTGTTCGTCAAACCATTGCGTCATGGCGGTTCTCCATATCAATTCAAAGTCCCCGGTATTGTTGAAAGCGTGATTGCAGCCGTCGCTTACAGCGTACTGATCGCGTCGCGCACAGCTGCTGTCGTCAGCAGCTCTGGCAACAGTTGCACCGGGCGGCCCGGTGCGTAGAGTGCGTAGGCCGGCACACCCGTGCGGCCAAGCTCATTGAGCACACGCGTGATGCGCTCGTCGCGGTTAGTCCAGTCAGCGCGCAACAGTACGACCTCCTTGCCCGCGAATTCGGAGGCGATGTCAGTCCTTGCCAGCACCAGGCGTTTATTGGCCTGACAGCTCACGCACCAAGCCGCAGTGAAGTCGACGAACACTGGCTTGCCTTCAGTCAGCAGCTCCTTCACGCGTTCTGGCGTCCACGCCTGCCATACCTCTTTGCCGGCGGCAGTGGTCGCCACAACCGGACCGTTCGGCCCGGTGCTGGCAGACCGCGCGGCCACCGCGGTATTGACAGCTGCGGCGGGCCAGCCCGCGGCGACAGCCAGCAGCCCCGTCGCCAAACCAACCGCTGCGGAGAAGCGACGACCAATGCCCGCCAGCCAGGCACCGAGCGACAACACCACCAGCGCAAAGAGTCCGATCACCGCAGTGTCCAGCCCGCCCTGCTGTGCCAGCACCCAAATCAGCCAGACCACGGTTGCGAACATCGGGAAGGCCAGTGCCTGCTTGAGTTGCACCATCCACAAGCCGGGACGCGGCAAACGCTCGATCCACGCCGGAAAGCTCGCCAGCAACACGTACGGCAGTGCCATGCCCACGCCGAGCGCGGCAAACACCGCAAGCGCAGTGAAATTGCTCTGCGCCACAGCGAAACCGAGTGCCGCCCCCATGAACGGGGCGGAGCACGGACTCGCCGCGACGACGGCGATCACGCCGCTGACGAAAGCGTCAAACAATGGATTCTTCGCCTGAAACGACAGCACGGAAGATGGCGCGAACTGGCCAAATTCGAACAAGCCCGCCAGGTTCAGTGCGATTAGGCAGAACACAACCGCCAGGACCCACACCACCACGGGCGATTGGAGGTGAAACCCCCAGCCCACGGCGGCCCCCCCCTGGCGCAGACCAAGCAGCACTGCGGCCAGCAACAGGAATGAAACGAGCACACCCACCGCGTAGGCAGTACCATGCGCGCGCAACGCGGAGCGTCCCTCCTCGCCTTGACCGGCGTGCTGCGCGAAGCCCAGAATCTTGAGCGACAGGACGGGGAATACACACGGCATCAGGTTGAGGATCAAACCGCCGAGAAACGCCAGGGCAATCGCCGACCACGCCGACATGTCCGACTTGCCTTTGGCGTCCACCAACGACTGCGCGGTGGGCGACAATCCGGCCGCCCCGAGGGCCGCCTGCACCGACGCGACGACCGGCTTGCCGTCGGCCGTCGCGCCAACAACCACGAATTGCAGCGGTGCGTCGGGCCGTTTCCCGTCCATAAGCTTGAGCTGGGAGCTGATGCCATCGGCGGTGCGAAACGTCTTGTGCACCGTCGGATCGAGCACGCCTTCGGCCACAGGAAAGACCTCGAACGATGCAGGAACACGTTCGCCCGGGGGCAACGTGACATTGAGTTGCAGGCGCGCACCGTCGACGCTGGCGACGGCTTTCCACGCCGGTTTTGCCTCGGGCAGGCGGGCGCGGGCCGCCGCAAACAGCGGAGCGTGCGTGGCGTCGGGCACAGCATCTCCGCCCCGTGTGGGACTCAAGGCCAGCGTGATGTCGCCCTCTTCCGGCACACATATGTCACGGCACACCAGCCACTCGGCGTGCAATCCGATCTTGATGGGCTTGTCGCCCGCAGCAGCCAGAGCAGAAGGTTCGACCTGCAGGACCACCGGCAGCAACGTGTCGCCCTTGTAACCAAAATTGATTGCGGGCGACGCACTGTCACCCGTCGGAATACGACGAGGCGCCGGCCAGCGAATGTCACTCGCGGTGACACCGGACGGCAACGTCCAGCTGAGCCGCATGGCGTAGCCCGCGTCGCCAGGATTCGTCCAGTATGTGTGCCAGCCCGGCTGGTGCCGAACGCGAATGCCGATCCACTGCGAACCGACCGTCAGCGCCGCCTTTTCCGCGACGAGATCAACCTCGACATGATCGGTCTTGATTCCCAGCACGCACGTACTCAATGCCAGCGTGCCCAGCGCTGCGACCCCGCGCTGCGCCCCACGGCTCAACACACAGCGCATGAGCCAACGTCTCATGCCGACCACTGCTTCACCCAACGTAACCATACCTGTTGATCTCCGCACAAACACCGTGCCTCTTGCACAGTGCGGGGTGAACATTAGTGGGCGAACATTAAGGTGAGCTTAAGAGATCATCGCTGCCGTGTTTCTGCGAGGAAATCGGTCGGCGAGGCGCGCATCACGTCACGGACCGGACGGCAATTGCTCCAAGGTTTGGTAGCCGGCCCCGCGCTAGCTAGCGCGCCCCGGTTAGACTCGCCGCAATCAGTCGCTTGAACGGTGTGACGCGTTCGCCAATCGCCAGCAAACCATCACGCAGCACGCGGGCCGGCATGCTCTCGTTGGTGTAAATCTTCGCCACCGCATGCGTCGCGGCGAAAAGCGGCAACGTCGCGAGGCGGTGCGTGCGTTCGTACGTACTCAACACGGAGGGCGCCGCGAAATCGCTGCCAATGGCCAGCGCTCGCTTGATGCCACTCGTAAGCGTGTCGGCGCCACGCAGGCCGAAGTTGAAGCCGTGTGCGGTGACCGGGTGCATACCGACTGCAGCGTCGCCCATCAGCGCGAAGCGCTTCGCCACAAACCGGTCCGCATACACGGTCACCAGCGGATAGGTATGACGCGTGCTGGTGAGCCGCATCGCGCCCAGTCGATTGCCGAAGCGCTTGCTCATCTCCGTGTCGAAGTCCGGCTCCGGCATCGTCTGTATCGCCTGCATTTCGTGTTGCGGCAACGTCAACACCACGGACGAGCGGTTGCCATTCATCGGCAGCAACGCCAGTGTCTGCCCGTAGTCGAACCACTCCCAGGCCACGTGCTCGTGCGGCACCTCGTGCTCCATGCAGCACACCAGCATCACCTTGCCGAAATCATGCATGTGTGCCGGAATGCCCATGGCACGACGTGTGGCGGAGAAGCGGCTGTCGGCGGCAATGATCAACGGCGCACGCAGCGTGCGGCCGTCGGAGAGCGTCACCGAGCCCGCGTCGGCGTTGGTTGATACGTCAGCGACTTTGACACCGCACAACAGCGTGGCATTCGGTGCGTCCTTCACTGCCGCGTACGCCGCGCGCCGAATCAAATGGTTAGATACCAGATAACCCAGCTCATCCTTGTTGCCGTGGCGATGCTCGATCAGCATGCCGCTCAACGCGAGACCGTTGATCACCTTGGCGTCACGCAACGCCGAGATCGCCTCGGCAGGGATGTGGCCCCACACGCCCAACGTCTGCAGGACGCGCGCAGAAAAATGCGTCAAGGCTATCTCGCGCCCATCGAACGCCGCTTCGCGCAACTCCGACTCGGGCTGCGGCTCGATCAGCGCAACGCGCAGGGGCGTGTCGGCGAGCGCCCGCGCAAAGCACAGGCCGCTCGGCCCGGCACCGACAACGATGACGTCATAGTCCATGGTGGTGAACATCCTGTGTGAAATTTGGCGCGGCGGCCCAACGACGTGACCTCGCCGGATGGGCACCATTTTGCCGTTTTCGGCATTGTGGTTTCGGTGCGCCCCGCGCATTGTCCATTCGAAACGCCAACGGCCAACGTTTGCGGGCCGGGGCAATTGACCTGCGTCAACCACCCATTTGTGTCGCGCCCTAGCAGGCTGCTGAAATACTTGCGCGGATGGGCAGGAATGCAGATCGGGCGCAGGGCAAGGCGGTTTTTGCAGCCTGTAGCCGTCGCTACGGGCAAAAAAGCCAACGCCGCCATGCGTTCGAGGCTCCGTTTCTGCACGTCGCGTGAAGTATTTCAGCAGCCTGCTAGCCCAACTGTCGATCATGCCACGCGGCTATTCGGCCTCCAGCAAGTCCATCGACTTCAGCACCGCACGCACGATTTGCTCGCGCTTGGGCAGATCGTCAAAGCGGCGTGGCGTGTCGATGTTCAGCGCGAAGAACACGGCCCCGTCGTTTTGCTCGACCCAGCCGACCCACCAACCGTATTTGCCTTCCCAACCGGTCTTCGCGCGCAAAATCCAGTCCGACGTCGCCTGCTTGATCAGCACATCCTTCAGCAGCCGCTGATGCTCCAGTTTGAACGGCAAAGCGTTGCGATACAGCTTGCGCAGAAACGCCACCTGCTCCAGCGCCGAGATGCGCAGGTTGCCATCCACCCAGTACGCACCCTGGCGGGTCGTGGGGTCGGCGTTGCCGTAGTCGATACTGCGCAAATATGCACGCGCCTTCGGCTCGCCAATCGCCTTGGCAAACCGCTCGTAGACCCACAACGTGGAGTAACGCATCGCCGAGCGCAGCGTCTGGTCCTGATTGTGGCCCGCGAAGGTCCGCTTCACGCCGTCCCACGCAAACACCTGAAACTCATCGGTCACAGCGCCGGAATCCAGCGCAAACAGTGTGTGCGGAATTTTGTAGGTGGACGCTGGCGCATAGCGGCGCGCCGCCCGCTCGCGGTTGAACACCAACGTCGCCGCAGGCGCCTTGCGCTCGTCCACCACCACGATCGTTCCCGTCACGCCTGCATCAGCGAAGTATTTGCCCCACTCGGGTTTGTCGACCATGCTATCGGCAGCAACAGCGAGGGTGGAAAGGATGCACGCTGCGAATGCGGCCCAGAGTTGTTTTGTCACGCTTGCGCTCGCTGGAACTGTGATGCGATGAATATCGCATACGAGGCGTGGGGTCATGGGCGTGGAAAGTCGCGGCTCACCCGCTCGATTCACGCATCGCCTGCCGCAGCGTCTGGCTCGATGCGGACCGAGCGAACGAGTCCAAACTCGGCGGCGAGTGAATCCAGAATTGAGGTGGCGGCAGCCCCCTGGGTCGCGAGGTAGACGAATCGCTCGTCCACGAACTGGTTGATATTGAGATGGGTAACCATACTGCTAGCGTCCCGCAGCGACTCCCACAGCTCGGTGACCTCGACAAAGTTGCGATACTGCCACTGGTAGTGCCAGTCGCTTTCCGGCAGCTTGGCATGAAGCGCTTTGGTGAACGCGTCCTTGCGGTCGAAGGCGGACCATCCACAGACAGGCACGTACTCGATCAAGCGGGTCATGCGTCTTTCTCGGTTCGCAGCTCAAAGCGGAAATATGAAAATTACGGGGTCTGACGGCTTTGATTCTTGGTGATTGGCGGGCCGTGTGACGACGTTTCCGGGCGGAGCAGGGGTTGATGGAATCGAATCCATTCGCTCGCCTGATCTTCCCACGGCCAAACGCCATCGGTTCCCGGCCAAATTAACTGCAAAGCCTCGAATTCCGGACCATCATATAGCCAGCACGCCGACCGCATGTACTTTTCCCGAGCCTGTGTGCCCACCGGCTCGAAGCGTACGTCGAAGCCCTCCAGAAAGCCGGGATAGAGCACGCCTGACCCGAAGGTTTCCCCTTGCCAACTCGCCGTCGGTACTCGTTGACGAGCCAGTGCCCGATCTCGGAATTGAGGCCCAGCACGATTAGCTCGGGTGCGCCACAGGATTTCGAGATACCTATCGAGTAGGAAAACCGCGGCTCAATCCCGTCCGGATCGAATACCGAAGTGACGCTGCAACCGTACTCGTCAATGTTACGAAGGATATCGCGCTCGTACTGTTTCATTTGCGGCCTCAAATCGCTGTGCAACAAACCGAATCGAACGCGCCAAAACGGAGAGGGTGACCCGCCCCTATGACGAGAGACCACATTTTGCGGTTTCGCTCGATAGAACGTGATAAGGCACGCACAGAGTCTCGCGCCATCGTTGAATTCAGCCGCCCGAATGGACGTCGCAACGTCCGCGAGCGACAGAAGCTTCGGCGTAGCTTCGGTCGGAACAGCAAATCAAGCCTGTCCGAGATGTGACGCCATCGCCCCCCAAACCCGCAATGCATCCACCGTAGCCGTCACGTCATGCACACGCACAATGCGCGCGCCGCGCGAGACGCAGGTGAGCGCGGCGGCGACGCTGGCGTATACGCGGTCGCTGGCGATTTTGCGGCCGGTGAGTTCGCCCAGCGTGCGTTTGCGTGACCAGCCGGCGAGCACCGGGTAGCCGAGGGCGACGAGTTCGTTGAGCCGTCGCGTGAGCTCGAGGTTGTGCTCGGTGGTTTTGCCGAAGCCGAAGCCGGGGTCGAGCACGATACGGCTGCGCGCCATGCCCCCCTGCTCACAGACGTGGGCACGCTCGCGCAGGTAGCGATTGACTTCGCCCACCACGCCGCCCTCGCCTTCGTAGCTCGGCGCCGCCTGCATGGTGCCGGGTGTGCCCTGCATGTGCATGAGGACGACGCCAACATCCGCCGCCGCGCAGGCCTCGATGGCGCCGGGTGCCGTCAGGGCCTGCACGTCGTTGATGATGCTGGCGCCGGCGGCGATGGCTTCGCGCATGATGGCCGGGTGCCGGGTGTCCACCGAGATGCAGGCGCCGCGCGCGGCCAGCGCCTCCACCACCGGCAGCACCCGCCGCCGCTCTTCGTCGAGCGGCACCGGGGGGGCGCCGGGGCGGGTGGATTCGCCGCCAATGTCCAGCATGTCGGCCCCCTCGGCCAGTAGCCGTTCCGCGTGATTTATCGCCGCCGGGAGCCCAAAATGTTGACCGCCGTCAGAAAACGAGTCGGGCGTGACGTTAATAATGCCCATCACCAGAGGCCGGGCGAACGGCCCGACATCGAACGAAAACCGCCCCGCCCGCCAGTCCATCAGCCCTTCCGCCTTGGCTGGCGCCGCATCCGGCAGTTGCACAGCGGCATTTTCCGCTGTGCTTTCGCTGCCGTGAACCGTAAAATTGCGTCTGGACTCTGAAAGCACTGTTTTGATCCGCTCTTCCGACTATCCCGTCCTCTTCGCCGCCCGCATTGATGCGCTGAAGCGCGAGGGGCGCTACCGCATTTTCGCAGAGCTGACGCGGCCCGCCGGCGAGTTCCCGCGTGTGCAATGGGCGAGCCCGAGCGGCGTGCGCGAGGTGATCACCTGGTGCTCGAACGACTACCTCGGCATGGGCCACCACCCGATCGTGCGCGAAGCAATGCACAAGGCGATCGACGACGGCGCTACCGGCGCGGGCGGCACCCGCAACATCGGTGGCACGAATGCGCTGCATGTGGAGCTGGAGCGCCTGCTGGCCAGCCTGCACGACAAACCGGCCGCGCTGACCTTTACCTCGGGCTACAGCGCCAATCTGGCCTCGCTCTCGGTGCTGGGCTCGCTGCTGCCGGACACGGTGATCCTCTCCGACGCCGACAACCACAATTCGATGATCGAAGGCATCCGCCGGGCCAACACCGACCGCGTGATCTTCGAGCACAACAGCCCGCGCGACCTGGAAGCCAAGCTGGCCGCGATCAGCCCGGACCGCCCGAAGCTGGTCGTTTTCGAGAGCGTGTATTCGATGAGCGGCAACATCGCCCCCATCGGCGAATTCGCGCGCATCGCCAAGAAATACGGTGCCATGACCTACCTCGACGAGGTGCACGCGGTGGGCATGTATGGCAACCGCGGCGGCGGCGTGTCGCAGGAGATGGGCGTGGCCGACCAGATCGACGTGATCCAGGGCACGCTGGGCAAGGCCTTTGGCATGCAGGGCGGCTATGTCACTGGCGACACGGCGGTGGTGGACTGCATCCGCAGCTTCGGCGCGTCGTTCATCTTCTCGACCTCGCTGGCTCCGGTGCTGGCGGCGGGCGCGATTGCCAGCGTCAATCACCTGATGAATTCGCAGGAGGAGCGCCGCCTGCAGCGCGAGCGCGTGGCCGAGATGAAGGCGCGGCTGGCGGCCATCGGCCTGCCGGTGATGCCCAGCAAATCGCACATCGTGCCGGTGTTTGTGGGCGATCCGGTGAAAGTGAAGACGCTGACCGACCGCCTGCAGGACCGCCACGGCATCTACCTGCAGCCGATCAACTACCCCACCGTGCCCCGCGGCACCGAGCGCATCCGCATTGCGCCCGGACCCTGCCACACGCCGGCCATGCTCGACACCTTTGTCGCGGCGCTCGATCAGGAATGGACGGAGCTCGCGCTGTTGCGTGAGAGCCAGGCGGTCGCGGCGGAGTAGCGCGCGCGTGGCGCCTGCGCGGCGCCGGGGTGAAATTGACGCCGGTTCAGCTTTTTCACGGTAACGACAATCCAGCGGTGCTTGCAGCCGTATTTTCCGGCTAGTCGACTTGACGCATTTCTTGCGGCTAACGACCACGTGGCGGTCATTGCCGAGCGAAAGCTGTTAGAAAGCCTTTCGGATGCAGCCGATCTCGACGCTTGGTGGCCCGCTCGGCGCGACGGTCGGCCTACTTCGCCGCCAGCCGAATCCAGGTGGTTTTGAGTTCGGTGTATTTGTCGAACGCGTGCAGCGACTTGTCGCGACCGTTACCGGATTGTTTATAGCCGCCAAACGGCACCGTCATGTCGTCTTCGTCGTAGCTGTTGACGTGCACGGTGCCCGCGCGCAAGGCGCCAGCCACGCGCAGCGCGCGATCAATGTTGCTGCTCCAGACGGCCGCATGCAGGCCGTACGGCGAATCGTTGGCGATGCGGATGGCCTCGGCTTCGTCCTTGAAGCGGATGATCGAGAGCACGGGGCCGAAGATCTCTTCGCGGGCGATGCGCATGCTGTTCTTCACCCGGTCGAACACGGTGGGGTTGACGTAGAAGCCGCCGGTATCGTGCCGCGCCGTGGTGCCACCCGCGACACACGTGGCGCCTTCGAGCTTGCCGGACTCGATGTAGCTGATGACGGTGCGCATCTGCCCGGCGTCAACCAGCGCGCCCATCACCGTGGCCGGGTCGAGCGGGTCGCCCGGCAGATAGCGCGGCACCTGCGCCAGCACGCGCTCGACGAAAGCGTCGGCGATGCTCTCCTGCACCAAGAGGCGCGACGGCGCGTTGCAGCTCTCGCCCTGATTGAAAAACATCGACCCGGCGGCGGTGGCAGCCGCGCGGTCCAGCTCGGCGAAGTCAGCAAACACGAGATTGGCCGATTTGCCGCCGAGCTCGTTGAACACGCGCTTCAAATTGCTGCGGCCCGCGTACTCGAGCATCTTGCGGCCCACGCGGGTGGAGCCGGTGAAGCCGATGGCGTCCACGTCGAGATGCAGCGCCAGCGCCTCGCCCGCCTCGTGCCCCAATCCGGGCACCACATTGAACACGCCCGGTGGCAGGCCGGCTTCGACCGCGAGCTCAGCGAGCCGCATGGCGGTGAGCGGAGACTTTTCCGACGGCTTGAGCACAACGCTGTTGCCCGCGGCGAGCGCGGGTGCCAGCTTCCAGCTCGCCATCAGCATCGGGTAGTTCCACGGCACGATGGCACCGATCACACCCATCGGCTCGCGGCGAATGAGTGCCAGTGCGCTGGCCGGTGTCGGCGCGACTTCGTCGTAGATCTTGTCGATCGCCTCGGCGTACCACGCGATGCAGCGGGCGGCCGAGTGCACGTCAACGGTCTGCGAGAAACGGATGGGCTTGCCCATGTCCAGCGTTTCGAGCAACGCCAGTTCATCGCGGGCCGCGACGATCTTTTCCGACCACTTAAGCAGGATGCGGCGGCGCTGCGCCGGGGCGTGCCGCGACCAGACGCCGGACTCGTACGCCGCGCGCGCGGCCTTCACGGCATCGTCAATGTCCTCGGTGCGACCGCGTGCCGCGCGCGCAATGAGCTTGCCATCGATGGGCGAAAGCACATCAAAGGTTTCGCCCGAGCGCGCTGCCACGCGACGGCCATTGATGAACGCGCGGGCGTCAATCTGCAGGCGCGCCGCCTCGGCCCGCCAGTCAGGCGCCGTCGGGTTTGCTGTGGTTGCTTTGCTGGCCATGATCCGTCCCTGCCCTGCTGTGTGTCGCCCGGCGTCAACGCGCGCGGCGTGCCTGCCAGTCACGACAGGCGCTGCCGAATGCGAAAAACAGTTTCTGTGAAACCAGATTGTCGCCCGCCTGCCATTCGGGGTGCCACTGTAACGCCAGCGAGAAGCCCGCGTGACTGGCGATGGAAATGGCTTCAATCTGACCGTCCGGCGCCAGCGCCTCGGTGCGCGCCGTGGGCGCAAGCTGGTCGATGCCCTGCCCGTGCACCGAGTTGACAGTCACCGGCTCGCTACCAATGATGGCGGCAAGACAACCGCCCGCCGTGGCAGTGATGGAATGCGCGTCGGCGTAGCGCTCGGGCGTGAGCGCGCCAGGCTTGCCTTTCGCGCCGCGATGGTCCCCGCGCCCGGGCACCTCCTGCACCGCCTGATGCAACGACCCGCCGAGCGCGACGTTGATCTCCTGCAAGCCACGACAGATCGCCAGCAGCGGCATGCCGAGCTCAACCACGCGCCGGATCAGCGGCAGGGTCATGGCGTCGCGCAATGGATCCAGCGGCAGCGACGGATCATGCACGTCCTGACCGAAGTGCGAAGGATGCACGTTGGCGGGTGAGCCGGTGAGCATCACGCCGTCAGCCAGTGCGAGATAGGCGTCAATGTCTTCGGCACCAGTGCACGGCAGGGGAATCGGCAGACAACCGGCCTGATCTCGAATGGCGTCGAAATAGCGGTTGTAGAGCACCACCATCGGCACGTCGCCGAACATGCGGTTGTCACACGGAATGAGGACGCGCGCTGGGGCGGCGTCAGAACGGGGCGTCGGGTGCGCTGACATAGTGCAATGTTATGCCGGGTCGCGCCCTGTCGGGCTTCAGCGTGCGGCTTTGGCGCGTGCGATGCGCTCTTCGGTCGCAGGGTGCGTGCTGACGTAGGAGAGCATGCCGCCTTCGAGGTCGAGTTTCGCCACCTCGGCGTCGCGATCACGCAGGTAGTCGGCGGGGTCGCTCAGGCAGCGCGCTGGGGGACGCTCGGGCGTGCTGGAGGATTCAGTGAGCGGATTTGGGTCTTCGTCGGGATCGTACATTGGCCCTGGCGCGCGATTGGCCGCCGCACGGTCCTTGGCACGCAGCAGGCGGCACAACTGCACCGCCCGCATGCGCTCCATCGCCCGCGCAAACGCGGCCGGCGAGTGACCGGTCTGTCGCAACAGATCGAAGGCGTAGCTGTCGGCCTCCGCTTCAATCGCTCGGCTGAAGCGCAGCGTGCTGGCGATGCTCGGGACGGCGGTGCTGATCGCCGCTACGCCGGATACATCGCCAGTGACGGCGCCGACCAGCACGGCGGTGAGCGAACCGGAAATCAGGTGGCGCAAAGTGTCGCGGTGTGCCTGATGGCCGAGCTCATGCGCGAGCACCGCAAGCAAGGCGTCGTGGTCGTCGCCGAGCGCGCGCACCAGTTCATCGGTCAGCACCACGGTGCCCCCCGGCAGGGCGAAGGCGTTCATGCTTTGCTTGCGAAACAGCAGCGTCGCCTGCCCCCGCATGCCTGCCGCCGCCGCCAGCCGGTCAAAGTCGGCACGAATCTTTTCTTGCTGCGACTCAGCGAGCAGCGATGGCTTGAAGCCGTAGCGGTCCATCGCCTTCAGCGCCACATCGCCAAGATGACGCTCGGTTTCGCGCGGAATGCGTTGCGCCGCAAAATCGGTCGCCGCCGGAATCAGGTGTTGATACGCGAACCAAAGGGCCGCCACCAGCCCCGCCAGCGCAACGGCCACCAGCATGCTCGCCCGCTCCAGGCGCGAGACGGTATCGTGCGCCACACCCAGCCCGAGCAGCCGGTCGGTGGCTGCGTGGTCGGCGCACAGCGCTACGCCGCCACCGGGAAAGGTGATCGGGTACGGAGCGTCGCCGATGCGCGAACCGACGCGTACTTCGGCGAGCGCGGCGTGCGCGAGCGGCAACTCGTCGGTCGTGCCCTCGACCGTGGCATCGCCCGCAGCACGCAGCAGGAGTTCATCGCCCACGCGCCAAAGCCTGGCCGGGTGGCGGCGCGACGATTTCCCATCGAACCACACCGCGGCGACGGACCGCTCCGAGGCGTGAGTTGATGCATCCACGGTGGTTGCCGATGTCGTCATAGCGCAACGTCCAGCGAGAAAAATTCACTGGCTGCATCGGCCGCGGCAGCGCCGGCGAGGCCATCCTGTGCCAGCACGGTGTCGAGCGGCGCGTCGCTCAGCAACGCCATCGATTCGGCGCGCACGCGGGCGCTGCGCACGGCCGCCCACGGCATGGCAAAACCGACAGAACCCACGATGGCGAGCAGATTCAGCACGTAGAGTTTGAGCAGCGTGCGCATGCGCAACGTGCTGTGCAGACGAATCATCTGTCCAGCAGCCGCCGATGCGGGCGGCGGCACCTCGAGATGCGATGCGCAGAGCGTCACGTTCGCCAGGCGCGATTGCGTATAAGCGTAAGCGCAAATCGCCACCGCCGCCCACGGCAACAGGTTGAGCAGGAACAGGATCTGGGTCGTCCATTGCGTGAACGCAGCCGGATCACTCAGACGAGGCTTGAGCAGCACCACGAGCAGGCCGTTGGCGACGGCGGCCGGAAGCGCCAACGCGAGAAACAACAACCCGGCGCGGGCGTACACCGCGTAAATCTGCCGCACGCGAGCCGTGGTGCCCAAATTCGCCGCGCCATAGCCGCTGCGGCGCAGCAGCATGAGCCGGTACGCACCCACAAACCACGGGTAGAAGAGCATCAGCACGAGCGAGGGGACCAGGCCCTTCCACTGCTCGCGACCCCAGCCCTCGGCGTCCACCTCAAACGGAAAAAGCAGCGTCAAGCCAGCGAACAGCACGAACGGCCAGAACACGCCCAGCGAGTCGCGCAGACCGCCGGAAAAACGAAAGCGCAGGTTCCGGTAGCTGGTATTGCCGAGATTGAATCGCAACGAACTCACGGCGAGCCAGGGCGTTGCCGCCGCGAGGGCAAGACCGAGCCACGCCGCGTGCTTCGGATTGACGTTGCCCCAAAACCAGTAGGCCGCGAACAGAAGGCCCGCGATGAGTCGTCCGCGCAGGATGGGCCACGGGTTGGCGTGAAAATCGAAGTTGGCATCCGCCGCCCAGGTGTGGCGCAGGAAGAACTGGCGTTTGCGCACTTTCGCCCACGGCGAGTAGAGCCCGAGCGTGACGATGAGCAGGAACGTATTGACCACCCAGATGCGGAAGTAATCCGCAGCGCGGCCAGTGAAACTGAACGGGTAACGGGTTTCGCGGCTGGACGCGGCGACGTCTGGGGGTGCCGCTGTCACGGCGGTAGCGGGGGCGGCGCTGGAGTCGCCATCAGGGGCCGCTGCCGCATCGCTCTCCGCGTCGGGCGGACCAGCCGGAATGACCGCGTCCGATCCCTCGCTCAACGGCTCTTCCCCGTGAACGACGGCTGGGCGGTCGTTTGGCGTCAATTTTTACGAAAGTCGACTATCGCAATAATCCGGCTGTAATCACCAGCCAGCCGTCGCTGGAGACCAAAAGCCATAGGCTTTTTGACACACGAGCGAAGCGGCCGACGAGTGATCAGCGCGTTACTGCATGTGCTGGCCGCCGTTAATGGCGATATTGGCGCCGGTCAGGAACGCCGCTTCTTCGCTGGCGAGGTATGCCACGAGACCCGCGACCTCTTCCGGTTTGCCAAGGCGGCCCATCGGAATTTGCGGGATGATCTTGCTGTCGAGCACGTCTTGCGGAATCGCCATGACCATCTTGGTGCCGATGTAACCCGGCGAGATGGTGTTGACCGTCACGCCCTTGCGCGCGACTTCGAGCGCCAGCGCTTTGGTGAAGCCGTGCATGCCCGCCTTGGCAGCGGAGTAGTTCGTCTGGCCAAACGCGCCCTTCTGCCCGTTCACCGACGAGATGTTGATGATGCGGCCCCAGCCACGATCAAGCATGCCGTCGCAGACTTGCTTGGTCATGTTGAAGGTGGAATCGAGGTTGGTGGACATCACCGCGTGCCAGTTGACCTTATCCATCTTCTTGAAGGTCATGTCGCGGGTAATACCGGCGTTGTTGACCAGCACGTCCACCGGACCGACGTCCTTGACGATCTGATCGATGCAGGCTTTGCAGGAGTCGTAGTCCGACACATCACAAGGATAGGCCTTGAAGTTGTGCCCTTGCTGCTTCATCGCAGCAAGCCACTCCTGCCAGGTTTTGTTGCCGGGCGAATAGGTGGTGACGACCTGGTAACCCATGGCGGCCATCTTGATGCAGATGGCTTCGCCGAGTCCGCCCATACCGCCGGTGACCAATGTGACGCGTGACATGTTGCTCTCTCCTTGTTGTGAACTATGAACTGTGAACTAAAGCGACCAAAAAATTCCGACGCGCCGAGCGCGGCGGTCGGGTGAATCAGGCCTTTTCCAGCACAAACTGGCCGGGCGCCGCGCCTAACGGGCTCTTGCCCTGCTTCTTGGCGGGTACACGCTTGCCGGAGTGCGGCGCGAGCCAGGCGTACCAGTGGGGCCACCAGCTGCCGGCGTGCTCGCTGGCCTTGGCGTCCCAGGCTTCCGGCGTGTCGGCAGGCCAACGGCCCGTCCAGTAGCTGCGCTTCTTGGGGCCGGGCGGATTGATGACCCCGGCAATGTGACCGGAGGCGCCGACGACGAATTCCACATCGCCACCCCAGAGTTCGGCCGAGGCGAACGCGCTCTTCCATGGCACGATGTGGTCCTCCCGCGAACAGTAAACGTAGGTTGGAATATCCACGTTGGACAGATCCACCGGCTCGCCGATCATGTCGAGCGTTCCTGGCTTGGTGAGCTTGTTGTCCAGGTAGAAGTTGCGCAGGTAGTAGAGGTACATCGGCCCGGGCAGATTGGTGGAATCGCCGTTCCAGTACAGCAGATCGAAGGCGGGCGGGTCCTGGCCTTTGAGGTAGTTGTTGACGACGTAGTTCCAGATCAGATCGTTCGCGCGCAGGCTGGCGAAGGACTGCGCCAGCTCCGAACCTTTCATCATGCCACCCGCGCCGTCCGGCCCGAACTGCTGCACGCGCATCTGGTAGGTGCTTTCGCCAAGATAGGCCTTGATGTCACCGGGTTCGGTAAAGTCCAGCAGCGTCGTGAGATAAGTGGCGCTCTCGACGAAATCGTCCAGCTCGCCGCGCGAGGCGAGCACCGCCAGCGCACAGGAGAGAATGGTGCCGCCGACGCAGAAGCCCAGCGTGTTGATGGTGGCCGCGCCCGAGTGGTCGCGCGTTTCATCAATCGCAGTCAGCACACCTTCCTCGAGGTAGTCCTCCCAGGTCAGCGCTTTCAGATCGTCGCCGACGTTGCGCCACGACACGAGGTACACGTCAAAGCCCTGCGCCACGGCGTGTGCCACGAACGAATTCTCGGGCTTGAGATCGAGGATGTAGAACTTGTTGATGCACGGCGGCACGATCAAGAGCGGACGCTGATAGACCGTTTTCTCGGTCGGCGTGTAGTGAATCAGCTCAATCAGTTCGTTGCGGAACACCACCTGCCCCGGCGTGACGGCGAGGTTCTCGCCCACCTTGAACGCCTTTTCGTCGGTCATGGCGATGTGGCCGGCTTCGATGTCGTGCGACAGGTTTTCGATGCCGTGTTTGACACTCTCGCCTTTGGTCTCAATCGCGCGCTCGATGGCTTCCGGATTGGTCAGGAAGAAATTGGTCGGCGCTGTCGCGTCGAGCACTTGCTCAACGAAGAAACGGGCGCGGTGCCGCTCGCGATCATCGAGGTCTGCTTTGGACACGACTTCGCGCCAGAACGCACAGTTACGGAGGTAGTGGTCACGCGCGAGCTGGAAGAACGGTTGCGACTCCCAGGATTTCGAGCGGAACCGACGGTCGGCGGCCGCGAGCGCAGCGACGTCCGTCTGTGGACTAAACCATGTCGTGAGCGCCTGCTGCCACACCGTAGGCTGCACCGAGGGCAACCACCACCACCCCGCCTCAGGCATCGGCATCGGGCCGGGTTGCGCAAACGCAGGCACGGTGGAAACGATGGACGGTTGCTGGCCGATGTTGCTCGACATCAGCGTCTGCATCGCCTGGATGCCCTCGGCAAACGGGTTGGCTCCGGGTGCCGCGTTCATCATTTCGGCGAACTTCGCCGTGGCGTCCTGCGCGGCATTGGCGAATGGATTGGCCACGCCACTGAGAAACGGGTTGCCGCTTGCCCATGCCGCAAACGGATTCTCGGCCCGCTGTGCGCCGGCCGCGTCGCCCTTGGTGGACGATTTCTTGCTGCTCATCGTGACTGCTCCCTTTACCCGGTTCAATGTAGCCAACCGCGAAGTTCAGCGCAATGCCCATCATAGGCGATAGCATCACGACTTGATCTGTATGCGCTGATTGTTGCGGAGGCGCCGCACTGCTGGCGCTGGCACAACACCTCGCGAAGACAACTCCGATGCTCTACCTCGTCCTGATCGGCTGGCTTTACGTCGTCGCAATGATTACGCTGGTTTCTGACTCCTTGCTGAAAGGGGTCGTGCGCCTTTTGTTTCTCGGCGTGCTGCCAGTGCTGCTGGTAATCTGGATAAAGCGCCTGCGGCGTCGTGCCGCCCCGCCGCCGTCACCGCCGGCGAGTGATTGACGCGAGCGGCGTCAGTGACCGCCGTGCAATAGGGCGTGCGTCAGTGTGACCGTTCCGATGCCCAGGCCAATCATGAGCATCTGCTGAAGCGTGTCGCTGAGTGAAAAGCGCCGGTGCAGCGCCGGAATCAGGTCGGCCACGGCAACATAGAGCATCGATGCGGCGGCGAACGCCAGCACCGGCGTGACATAAGCCTCGGCGCGCTCGAGGGCGAAAAACGCCACTACGCCCCCGACCACCATCGCGAGGCTCGACAGCAGGTTGTAAAGAAACGCTTTGCGCCGCGAATAACCAGAGTGCAACAACACGAAAAAGTCGCTCACTTCCTGCGGAATCTCGTGTGCAATGATGGCCAGCGAAGTGACGACGCCGAGGCGGAAGTCGGCGAGAAACGCAGCCGCAATGACCACGCCATCTGTGGCATTGTGCAAGGAGTCGCCGATCAGCACCATCAAACCGGAGCGCCCACCATCGTGACCCTGGTGCGCGTGATGGTGATCATGCGCCGAATGCACAGGGTCGGGCGTTTGCGAATGGGGAGTCAGGTCACCGTGTGAGTGCCGCCAGATAACCAGCTTTTCCAGGAAGAAGAAGAAGAGCACGCCGCCGAGCACCCAGGCCATCAACGAACTTGGCGTAGCGCCGTCCGACAACGCGTGCGGGAGAATGTCGAGAAAAACCACCGCAAGCATCGCCCCCACCGCAAACGCGACCCAGCGCTCGATTGACGAGAGCTTGGCGTAGAGGGCAAACGCAGCGACCAGCGCAGAAGCAACGCCGCCCAAGACGGCAGCAAGAATGATGGCAAGAAGGGTCAAAACGAAGTGCGCTGCGACGCAATGCGCGCTCAAGCACGCATCATCGTAAGCAGCCGTGGTATCCAGCCGACGGAAACCGGCATTTTAGTCGGGTAGTCGAGTGTGTGACACCGTACCGCGGCACGTCAGGGCGTGTCCATCCCCTTTTGCTTGAGCAGTGCGCGCCCCGCATCAGACGTAAACATCGCGACCAAAGCAGCCGCCGCGGCGTCGGTCTGCGCGTCTTTCGGCGCCACTGGACGGCCGGCGGCATAGACCGTGAAGCTCTGAACCTCGGCGGGAAGCGGGCCGACGAGTGTGGCCCCGGGCACCGCAAGGATTTCACTGATCTGATGAATTGCGAGATCGGCTTGCCCCGTCACCAGCCGTTCCGCAACCAGGCCGCCCGGCACCAGAACTGCACGGGATTTCACCCGGTCCGCGATACCCCATCGGTCCAGCAACCCCGCGAAGTAGATGCCACTCGTGCCGCCCGCCGCTGGGTCAATGTAGGCTACCGCGCGCGCCTCCAGCAGCGCTTTTTGCAGCGCGGCCACTGTGCTGATGTCGGGCATCGGGCTGCCCGCCTTGACCGCAACACCGACACCCGTCTTGGCCAGGTTAACCACACTCGATTCCAACACACGACCGGATTTGACCAACTCCCTCATGCCCGCCGGCGACACAATCAGGACGTCAAACGCCTCGGGCGTGGCCCCCGCCGCAACGTTCACCCGCTTCACGATACCACCCACCGTATCGTTGGCGATGATCAACCGGTTGCCGGACTGCCGTTCAAACTCCGGCGCCAGCGCTTGAACCATCGACTTGAACGCGCCAGCTGTCAACACGCGCACATCACCCGCCGATACCGACGCCGGCGCGAGCAGGAACAAACCCGCCAGCACCGGCGCGGCAGCGGAACCAACGACGCGACAAACGGCGGTCCATTTGCTCACGCGGAACATACACTTCTCCTACAGGTGCGAATGATGCTGCAGCCAGTAACACGCGCCACCGGCGGACTCAACGCTTGCGCGTGCTCGCCCTTCGTGCCGCCCGTTTGGGCTCCGCGCCACGCGTTGCGCCCCGCACGACGGCGGCGGCGGCCTCAGCGCTTTCCGTCACCGTGCGCGTCGCCCGCTCGCGCATCTTGCCGAAAGAGGCATAGGCGTCGCGCTGCATTTCCATGGTCTTGATGGACATTTCGACCCCGGAAAGCGCCAGACGCATCCACGCCTCTACCGCGCGCATGTCCTGGATTCGGCGTTCGATTTCGTCCGGGTCCAGTGCTTTCATCAGTTGGGCAGGATCAAATCCCGATGGCGCGGCCCCGCCTCCGCTCGCCCCCATGACACCGGCGAATGGGTTCATCGCGCCGGGTGTGGCCAACATCTTCTGCATGGATTCGGCCCAAGCCGCCCAGGGTTCATTGCCTTTGTTCTCCGCCATCTCGCTCCCCTTCCTTCAGACATCCGCTCGGCAGATGCAATTTCACCACGGCAGAACGACGCGTGCGCCCCCCGCTCGTCACGAAAACGCTGAACAAGCCTCTCATGAACCGCGCTTCGAGAGCCTCGGGTCGAAGTCGGTCATCGTTTCCGTGTCCGTACAGTAGCTTGCACACATTCCATCTGGCTTACGAATAGCGCTGGCGGGCGACTGTCGGCACCGGCACGCGAGTCGCGTGGCACACGGTGGCATCGGCCAAAGGCTGCCCCGCACCCGTCTGGCCCGCGCCGGCCTGCTTACGCAAGTATTTCAGCAGCCTGCTAGACTCGTCCGAAGTCTACTTCCAGTTCACAGTTTCGAGGCACGTGGGCAAAGTCATCTTCTGGATTGTTGTGTTCTTCCTGGTACTACTGGCGCTCCGGCTCGTTTCGGTCTGGCAAGCTCGCCGGGAGAAACAGGAGCAGCAAACCCGCGCACGCAAGCCCGCTGACGAACCCATGGTGCGTTGCGGTCAATGCGGCGTCTATCTGCCGAAGTCGAGCGCGATCATGACGGAGCGCGGCTTCGGCTGCGGTGACCCGCACTGTGCCCATCAGCGTTGACGCATTGACTTCGGCTGGCGCTGGACAGCGCGGCGTGCTCTCGCGGGCGACGGCCTGGATCGTTGGTGACCGGACCGCGTTGATCGGGACTCCGCTGCGCGTGCTGCGTCTGCTGGCGCTCTACCGCTGTGTCGTAGCCGCCGCCGTTGCCATCGCGAACGGTGCACTGCACCTCGGCTCATTCGGGTACGCAGCCGCTGGCGCTTACGCAGTGTGGGCGCTGCTGAGTGTTCCGCTGCTCGGACGCTTCAGCGGAGGCCTCGCCGGTTTGTTGCTCGCGCAGCTGGCCATCGATTTGTTGCTGATCTGCGGGCTGTTCTTCGACGGTCGAAGCGCTGGCGTCGAGCTTGCCACCTTTCTCTTTCCAATTCTGGCGGCGCACGGCTGGTTTTTGCGCAACCGCACGGCCATCGCGCATGCCGCTGTGGCAAGCCTCGCGGTGCTGATCGCCGAGGCCACCCTGCGCAGCGGCACCGTTCAGGCGGTTACGCAGGCGGGCTTGCTCGGAATTGGGTACTTTCTTCTTGCATCGCTGGGTTTGCTCCTTGGTCGGAGCGCCGAGGAAAGCGAACAAGTGGCGCAGTCTCGTGGCGTCGACTTGCGGCGACTTGCGCATATCAATCAGGTGGTCATCAGCGAACTCGAAGACGGCGTACTCGCGGTCGATCCGACCGGGCGGGTGCTGATGGCCAACCCGCAAGCAGCGCGCTGGCTTGGCGGCGACGAGGCGGCCATGCTCCCGCATCAGGAACTCACCGAGCTCTCGCCGGAGCTGCATGCGCGATGGGCTGCACATACGCGCGCCGGATTCACCGTTGAGAGCTCGCCCATCCGTTCACCCGACGGAGCTCGCCGGCTGGCCTTGCGCATGATGCCCGTGGACCTGCACACTCATGCGGGCACCTTGATCTTTCTCGAGGATGTAGAAGCGGCGGAAGGTCAGGCACAACAAATCAAGCTCGCTGCGCTCGGGCGTCTGTCGGCGAGCATTGCGCATGAAATACGCAACCCCCTTTCCGCCATCAGGCAGGCAGCGCAACTAGTGGGCGAGGAGGTCGCCGACCGCCCACAGACCCAGACCCTGGTGGCAATGATCGACAAGAACGTCGGCCGGATTGATCGGATCGTACGCGACGTGTCGCTACTCGGTCGGCGTGATCGCGGCTCTCCCACGGTCATTGAACTGGCACCATTTCTACACGAACTCGTTGCCGAACTCTGCAACACCCTCCCGGCTCCGGCGGACGCGTTCCAGACGGTCGTGAGTCCCGGCGCCTCGGTATTCGCCGACCGCAGCCACCTTGATGAGATGCTCACCAATCTGGTGGCCAACGCCTGGCGCCATTCGCGCAAACGTCACGCCAGCGTCAAGATCAGCGTCGAACAGCACGACGAGATGCAGCGGGCATTGATCCATGTCGTCGATGACGGTTCCGGCGTCGACCCTAATGTGGCTGACCGGATATTTGAACCCTTCTTTAGCGCAAGCGGCAGCACGGGACTTGGCCTGTTTCTGGTCCGCGAGCTGGCACTGGCCAACGGTGGCAGCGTGCGCGTCGGGACGTCGTCCGTCGGGGCGCGCTTTGTGCTGGAATTGCCACTAACACCCACTCACTAACGCCGACCACGGAGCCTCAGTCCGCTCGCGCGGTCGTTGAATTTCCCCATGGCCAAACGTCTCGAACTCCACCCTAGCGTTCTGGTCGTCGATGACGAGCCCGACCTGCTGTTGCTCATGCAGTTGACTCTGACCAAACTGGGGCTCGAAGTGGTGACGGCGGATTCGCTGGCAACGGCAATCGCCGCCATGGACAAGCAACGATTCAGTCTGTGCCTGACCGACATGCAGCTGGGAGATGGCACCGGGCTCGATGTACTCGCTGCGGTGAATGAACGCGGCCTCGATATGCCGTGCGCAGTCATTACGGCGTTCGGTAACGCCGAGAATGCGGTGGCTGCCCTGAAGGCAGGGGCATTCGATTACCTTGCCAAGCCGGTCTCGCTCGATCAGTTGCGCACACTCGTCAAATCAGCAATCCGGGTGCCCGAGCGGCACAGCGAGCGGGCCATCGGTGGTGAACGCGATGCGGGGGCAGATGATCGTAGCGCCGTCCAGTCCAGCACGCGGCGCAGGTCGGGGCCGACCTTGGCGGAGCCAGAACTCATCGGCGACTCGCCGACGATCGTGGCGCTGCGCACGTTACTCGGGAAACTCGCGCGAACGGTAACGCCAGTGCACATTCACGGCGAATCCGGAACGGGCAAGGAGCTCGCGGCTCGCATTCTGCACGCCGGCGGGCCGCGTAGTGACGGCCCGTTCGTGGCGGTGAACTGTGGTGCGATCCCGGAAAATCTCATGGAAAGTGAGTTTTTCGGTTATCGCAAAGGTGCGTTCACCGGGGCCGACGGCGACCGCGATGGTTTTTTCCAGGCCGCATCGGGCGGCACGCTGTTTCTGGACGAAGTGGCGGACCTGCCCCTGGCGCTGCAGGTGAAATTGCTGCGTGCAATCCAGGAGCGTAGGGTGCGAAAAGTGGGGGCGACGGCTGAAGAAGCCATCGACGTCCGAATCGTGAGCGCCACGCACAAGGACTTGACGGCGCTGGTGCAATCCGGCCAGTTCCGACAGGATTTGTTCTATCGCCTTAATGTTCTGCAGGTCGACATGCCTGCGCTGCGCGACTTGGCTCCCGACATTCCAGCCATTGCCGCCCGCGTGCTGGACCGAATATCTGGCAGCGCTGACGTGGCACTCACGGTCGGTGCCGTCAAGGCGCTACAAAGCTACAGTTTCCCGGGGAACGTACGCGAACTGGAAAACGTGCTCGAGCGCGCGCTCGCTCTTGCGGACGACCCAGGGCACATCGACGCCAGTGATCTGCGCCTCACGGTTGATGACAATCCCGTGACCCAAGCCGCGGCAACGGCCTCACCTGCGCCCGCCGGCGGGCTGGCCGGGCGCGTGCCGTTGCAGGACTTTCTCGACCGTTGCGAGCGGGAGACCATTGAACTCGCTCTGGCACAAACACGCGGCAACCGGACTCAGGCCGCGAAACTGCTCGGCATCACCTTTCGCTCGATGCGCTATCGGCTCGAGCGACTCGGCCTCGAAGCGGGGGATCTGTAGTGGGCGAGGCATGCGCAAACACATTCGTATGGCGGGACGGCTGGTGGTCAGGCGCTGAGCGTCGTTTGAGCACCAATGCCAACGCGAGACCGCCGGAATGTGCTGTCGACCTCGTTGTGCTTCACCACATCAGCTTGCCGCCAGGCGTGTTCGGCGGCGATGAGGTGACGGCATTCTTTGAAAACAGATTGGACCCGCAGGGTAACGCCGAACTGGAAGCGATCGCGAACCTGAGAGTGTCGGCACATTTCTTTCTGCGCCGCGACGGATCAATGCAGCAGTTCGTCAGTTGCGACGATCGCGCGTGGCAGGCCGGCGTTTCGTGCTGGCGGGGAAGGCACGCTTGCAACGATTACTCCATCGGCATTGAGATCGAAGGGGATGCAGTGCAGCCTTTTGAAGCGGAGCAGTACGCTGCACTTGACGCGCTGCTAGCGGCTATCAGCAGCCGATATCCGATCCGGGCTGTCACTACCCACAGCGAAATTGCTGCCGGACGCAAAGTCGATCCCGGCCCCACCTTCGATTTTTCGCGGCTTGCACGGCGATGGGGCGTCTAGGAGCCCGCGTTTCTGCCCACCCCGGTTGTGCGCAATACAATTCCCGACCCGTTGTGCCCGAAATTCGGCAGCCCGCCTAGCTGTGGCGACTGCATACAATCCGCAGCCATGCAGTTCATCCTCGAATACGCGCCGATCATTCTGTTCTTCGCTGCGTACAAGTTCAAAGACATCTACCTCGCGACCGGAGTCGCGATCATTGCCTCAGTGCTGGCCATTGCGTACGCCTGGTTTGCGACGCGCAAAGTTAGCACCATGCAGTGGCTGTCGTTGGGAATCATTGTCATCTTTGGCGGCGCAACTTTACTTTTGCACGACGAAACCTTCATTAAGTGGAAACCGACGGCGCTGTACGCTGCGTTTGGCCTGACGCTCCTGTTCGGCAAGCTGGTTCTGCGCCGCGACTGGATTCGCGTACTGTTTCAGCAGGCGCAAATTCAGGCACCGGACGCGGTCTGGAGCCGAATTACGTGGGCGTGGATCGTCTTTTTCGCCTTCATGGCCGCGCTTAACGGCTACGTTGCCACGCAATACAGCCTCGACACCTGGGTCAATTTCAAGGTCTGGTGGGCCATGGGGATATTTTTCGCGTTTACGATCGCCAATGTGATCGCACTCGCCAGGTACATGAATGAATCGGAACGGACCGACGACGCCTCTACGGGCGGTGATCGGGCGTGACGGCCGCACTGGCAAACCGCAATGAGTGAACTGACTGCGCTGCTGATCGAGCGACTGGCGCCGCTGGCACCTGTTGCCGTCGACGTGACCGACGATTCCGCGAAACACGCCGGTCACGCAGGAAATTCGGGCGGTGGGCACTTATCGGCGAAAATCGTGTCCAATGCATTTTCGGGACTTTCTGCAGTGGCTCGCCATCAGGCGGTCTACCGACTGGTCTCCGATTTGATGCCAGATCGCCTTCACGCTCTCTCACTGACGCTTAAAACGCCCGAGGAACTGGCCCGCGCTGCCGCGCCACCGTCGCCCGCCAGCGCGGCATAACCCAACACTTGGCGTTGTTGCGACAAAATAGCCGTTTTGTGGCGACGCCGCATCAACCTTTGTCACCATCACAATCAACCACAGGAACGTTTGATGATTTACCGTCACACTCTCGCCGCGACCCTTCTGCTCGCAGTGATTGGCTCGACTGCCATCGCCCAGACGCCAGCCAAGAAGCCAGCGGCAGCCCCCGCCGCGGCGCCTGCTGCGGCGAGAAGCCCGGGCAGCGATCTGGTATCGCAAAGCCAGCTTGACCTCATCCTTAAGGAGCGGCTTGCGCAAGGCCAGCCTGATAGCCCGGAGCTGCGCGCTGCACTGCGCGACGAACTGATCAATCGCGAGCTGTTCGTGCGTGCGGCGAAGGCCAAGGGCATGGATCGCGACAGCAGCATGAAAATCCAGATGCAGGTTGCTTCGGAGTCCGTGCTGATTCGCGCCTACATTGGCGAGTATCTGAACAGCAATCAAGTATCTGACGACGCGCTGAAGGCTGAATACGAGAAGATCAAGGCCGGCCTGGGAGACAAGGAATACCGGGCACGCCACATCCTCGTCGAAAAGAAGGAAGACGCTGAGGCGATCATCAAGCAACTGCAATCAGGCGGCAAATTCGAAGAACTGGCAAAGGCCAGCTCCAAGGACACCGGCTCGAAAGAAAATGGCGGTGATCTGGACTGGGCGGTCCCGTCCAACTACGTGAAGCCGTTTGCCGACGCGATGGTCGCGCTGCAAAAGGGCAAATTCACGCCAACACCGGTGCAAAGCCCTTTTGGCTTCCACATCATCCAGCTCGATGACGTGCGCGATGCGAAGGTTCCGGCACTGGACGAAGTCAAGCCGCAACTCGCTCAGCGACTGCAGGGTCAGGTGGTCGAACGCCACTTGACGGAACTGCGGGCTAAGGCGGGTATCCAGTAAGGAACCGTCTCGAGTTCGTCAAAATGGCCGCGCCTGCGGCCATTTTTTTTGCCGTGAAGCAGTCGCAACTTCCCAATGCGATGCGACGCAGTTCGCATCGCAAACGCGATAGGCGAACCAGCGGCCGAGGACAGGCAAGCGACAGACTGCGTGCACATAATCCACGAGTCACTACTATCTGGAGGAGGCGACTCGTGAACGGGTTTCTCAAAAACAAAGACCTGCTCGCCGGACTGATGTTCATCGTCATCGGCGTCGTGTTCTTTGTCGGGGCATACAACTACCAAATGGGCACCGCAGCGCGCATGGGCCCTGGCTACTTTCCGCGCATTCTTGGCGGCATCATGGCTGCGCTCGGCGTGATCATCGCCGGCATCGGCCTGAAAAATCAGGCGCAGTGGGCCGCCACTGCCGGCATCGGCTGGACCTGGACGCCGGTGGTTCTTGTCACACTGGCTGTACTGCTATTCGGTTTCGCCCTCCCAAGCCTGGGCATGATCGCCGCGATCATTGTCCTGATCGCTCTGTCCGGCTACGCCGCGCATGACAAGGTTTATCGCGAGCTGGCAATGATCGCAGTCATCATGTGCCTTTTCTGCGCTGCAGTCTTTATTTGGGGGCTCAGGCTCCAAATGAAGTTGTTCCCCTGGAGCTGAGGATTCACCGTGGATCTGCTGAATAATCTATCGCTCGGATTCGGTGTCGCCCTCACACTGACCAACATCATGTACGCGCTCGTGGGTTGCCTTCTGGGCACACTCATCGGCGTGCTGCCAGGCATCGGTCCCGTCGCGACGATCGCAATGCTGCTGCCCACCACCTATGCGCTGCCCCCGGTGTCGGCGCTGATCATGCTGGCGGGTATCTACTACGGCGCCCAGTATGGTGGTTCGACCACGGCGATTCTCGTCAACCTGCCCGGGGAATCGTCATCGGTGGTGACAGCACTCGACGGCTACCAGATGGCACGGAAAGGCCGCGCAGGCGCCGCGCTCGGAATGGCGGCGATCGGTTCATTCATCGCCGGCTCGTTTTCGACGTTGCTTGTCGCTGCGTTCGCTCCCCCGCTGTCTGAAGCCGCTTTGAAGTTTGGTCCGGCAGACTACTTTTCGCTGATGGTGCTAGGCCTGATCGCTGCTGTCGTGCTGGCGCACGGCTCGGTGATCAAAGCAATCGCGATGATCGTACTCGGAATCGTCCTTGGCTTGGTCGGCACGGATGTCAACTCCGGCGTGGCGCGCTACAGTTTTGACACCCCCGAATTGACCGATGGTATTGGTTTCGTCGCCGTGGCGATGGGCATTTTCGGGATTGGCGAAATTTTGATCAATCTTGAAAAAGGTGAAGCACGCGAAATTTTTACGGCCAAGGTGGGCAAACTGCTTCCGACGGGCCAGGATCTTAAGGAATCGGCCGGCGCCATCACACGCGGTACCTTGCTTGGTTCACTGCTTGGTATCCTGCCGGGTGGCGGCGCGCTGCTTGCATCGTTCTCCGCGTACTCGATGGAGAAGAAACTTGCAGGCCCAAAGGCGGAACCCCCGTTCGGCAAGGGAAACATCAGGGGCGTCGCCGCGCCGGAGTCTGCGAACAACGCGGGCGCGCAGACTTCGTTTATCCCGTTGTTGACACTTGGCATTCCACCCAATGCAGTCATGGCTCTCATGGTAGGAGCGATGACGATCCACAACATTCAGCCAGGCCCGCAGGTAATCACCGCGAATCCGCAGTTGTTTTGGGGGCTGATCGCTTCGATGTGGGTTGGCAATCTGATGCTTGTGATCCTGAACCTGCCGCTGATCGGCATGTGGGTCCAGTTGCTTAAGATTCCTTACCGTCTGCTGTATCCGATGATTCTGGTCTTCTGTTGTATTGGTGTCTACACGGTAAACAATACGACGTTCGACATCTGGATCATCGCGGTATTCGGTGTGATCGGCTATCTGTTCGCCAAGCTGGAATGCGAGGCTGCACCGCTGCTTCTTGGGTTTATTCTTGGTCCCATGATGGAGGAGAACCTGCGGCGCGCATTGCTGCTGTCGCGCGGCAGTGCCAGCGTCTTTATCGAGCGCCCAATCAGTGCGACCATGCTTGTGCTATCGCTAATTCTGTTGATCGTTCTGGCAATGCCGGCGATCCGCAAGAAGCGGGACGAGACCTTCGTCGAGGATTGATCGAAGCAGTGGTAGAAGAGACGGGCGCTGCGGCGCCCGTTTTCGTTTTCTTTGGCAGAGCGAATTGTTCGCGTTGTCCTAGCCCAGATACTTCATAAGGACGAAGTAAAGCAGAGACTGCACGCGAGCGTGGAAGCACGTTGACGCATCTCTGCAGCGAATTCGATCGCGAAGCCGCGCGAAACCGCCAAACGTTTTGAGCGCTCCGCCGCAATGGGTCCGACACACCGTGCGGGACCAGACGTGCACATCAGCAAGGGCCGTATCCAGTTGCAGGTCAACGGCATCGTCAAACAATGTGCAGATCGCAGTTACAGAATCTGGAGCGCCGCGGAACGGATCAGCAAGCTCTCTGAAGCCTTAGGTCCATGGCCGGTGACATCACACACCAGAAAACCTCGGGCGAGTCGTACGGGGCGATGTGATGACTGGAATGATTGAAGGCTTGGCTGATATTTCAGTGCGGGTAGTCTAGATGTGATGTTTCAATAGGTTGTTCACCTGAAAGATTCTGGGAGACTGGAGTTAGCACGCTTCAGAACTCTCAGAGGAAATCAACCAGGTGAACAGCCATAAGAATGCCAGATTGACCGTGGAAGGACGCAAGTTG
>JAEUPL010000002.1 GCA_016790165.1 Burkholderiales bacterium | reverse complement strand
GCTTGAAGGGCCAGCACGAGCGCGGGGCCATGGATAACCCTGCGCCGATAGACACCGAAGTGTCCGATAACATCATCGACACCTCGCTACCACTGGAGTTTCTCCAGCCTTAAACTGTCCGTTGATACGGGGTTAGTCCAGCCTCGGGATCAGTCAGCAACTTCGTCTCGCTGGCGTCGTTCGTGGTGTCGGGTGCGGTGGTCGACGGCAGCGCAGCGACCTTCAAGAACGGCAGCGCGGCGGACCTGCGCAATGGCGCAGTCGTGGAGGTCAAAGGCACGCTAAGCAACGGCATCGTGCGCGCCACGTCGATCGAGATTCGCAGCGGCACCTCCGGCAATGGCGACAACGGCAGCACCGCGTTCGAGGCCACCGGCGCGATCACCGACTTCGCCAGTGTGGCGTCATTCCGCGTGAACGGCGTTCTGGTGGATGCATCGGCCGCCACATTCGTCGATGGCGTGGCGAGTGGTTTGCGCAACGGCGTTGTGGTGGAAGTCAACGGCACACTGATCAACGGCGTGGTGCGGGCAAGTCGCGTCGAGTTCAAGGCAACCTCGGTAGCACCTCCGGTCAACCCGTCTACTCCGACAGACGGCACGGAATTCGAAGCGACCAGCGCCGTGAGCAGCTACGTGAGCATCGCATCGTTCGTCGTCGGCGCGGCCACCATTGATGCCTCGAGCGCGTCGTTTGAGCGCGGCACCGCAGCAGACCTGCGCAACGGCGCTCTGGTTCAGGTAAAGGGCGTGTATCGTGGCGGCAAGGTGATCGCCAATCGCGTGCGCTTTGAGCGCTAGGATGAACGCGGTGTAACGCCGGAGCGTCCGCCGTTTCGGTGCGCCCACCGTGTAAAAAGACGCCCGCTGACCGGGCGTCTTTTATTTTTCCGGCGTTGCGCCCGATTGCGTTGAAAGAAGACGCTCGGCGCGCAGCCTTTGCTGGGCGTCGACGTGTACGAGACCGATGAAGTCCGATCCGTCAGCATACGCGCGCTGCAGGCCGGCGGACGTAGCCCCGAGCGGGTCACCGAGCTGCACCACTTTCCCGTTGCGCAAATCTGTCGCTTGATGCGGGTTCAGCTCGATGCGTGGCAGATCGCCCAGCAGTTGATCCGTAGGCCGCAACCATTGCACCAGACGCGCCTCGTCCGCCGACATCCAGTCGTCCAGCGTGCACGCATCCTGGAGAGAAAAACCGCCAGTCAGCGTGCGCCGCAGGGAAGCGAGGTGCCCAACCGTATCGGCCGCTCGCGCAATATCGACTGCCAGCGAACGGATGTAGGTGCCCTTGCTGCAACGGACCGAAATGCCAGCGCATTGCGATGCCTCGTCAAAATGCATCAACTCCATCGAGTAGATGCAAACCGTTCGGCGAGCCAGGGTGACGGCCTGTCCCGCACGCGCCAGTTCGTAGGCGGGCCGACCGTTGATCTTGAGCGCTGAGAACGCGGGGGGCGTTTGTTCGATGGGGCCGAGAAACGCGGGTAGCACACTCTCTAGTGCCTCCCGCGTCACGCGGTGGCTGCTTTGCTCCAGCGTGCTGCCTTCGGCATCACCGGTCGTGGTGGACACACCGAACTGAACAACCGCTTGGTAGCCTTTGTCCGAGTCCAGCAGGCGCTGCGCAAACTTGGTCGCCTCACCGATACAGATCGGCAAGAGGCCAGTGGCTAGCGGGTCGAGCGTTCCCGTATGGCCGGCCTTGGTCACGCCCAGCGGCCGGAAGATGCGGCGCAGACGCGAGACCACTGAAAACGAACTCATGCCAGCCGGTTTGTCGACCAGCGCTACGCCATGCAGCGGCATGATATGTCCGTTTGATCCAGTCTAGGCGTCGGGCTTGACTACGCGCTGATCATCGGCGCGAGCCTGATCAATCAACGCCGAAAGCCGGGTGCCCTCTTCAAACGTCTTGTCGTACTCGAAGCGCAGCTGCGGTGCCTTGAAGATGGACAAGCGCTCGGCAATGCCGTGCCGCAGGAAGCCGTTGACGCTGCGAAAACCCGCATCTGCATCGGCCTGTCCGGCGTAGCCCGCATGGCACACGTACCGCACCATCGCATGCGATAGATCCGACGTCACCTCCACTTGCGTGATGGTGACACCCTTCACGCGCGGGTCTTTCACCTCGAGCGCGAGCATCTGGGCAAGTTCGCGCTGAACCTGCTCGGATACGCGCAATGCGCGGGGAGAAAAACCCTGTTTCATGGCGGCTACAGCGTCCGGGACACCTCAACGATCTCGTAGATTTCGAGGCGGTCGCCCGCTTCGATTTCGTTGTAATTCTTGAGCGACAGGCCGCATTCGTAGCCTTCCTTGACTTCCTTGACGTCATCCTTGAAGCGTTTGAGCGAATCCAGCTCGCCGCTCCACACGACGACGTTCTCGCGCAGCAGGCGGACCAGCGAGCCACGCTTGACAACGCCCTCGAGCACGTAGCACCCGGCCACCGCACCGACTTTGGAGATGCGGAACACCTGGCGGATTTCGACGAGGCCGAGCGTGCTCTCCTTCTGCTCAGGAGCGAGCATGCCAGAAAGCGCGTTCTTCACATCGTCCACCGCTTCGTAGATGATGTCGTAGTAGCGGATCTGTACGCCCTCGGCTTCCGACAGCTTGCGCGCGGCTGCGTCGGCGCGAACGTTGAAGCCAATGATGATTGCCTTTGACGCCACTGCCAGATTGACGTCACTTTCCGTAATCGCGCCAACCGCGTTGTGCACAATCTGAACGCGCACTTCCTCGGTAGAGAGTTTGCCCAGCGCGTGCGCCAGGCCTTCATAGGAGCCCTGCACGTCAGCCTTGATGATCAACGGCAACAACTTCGCTGCGGTTTCGCCCATGTTGGCGAATGCGTTTTCGAGCTTTGCGGCTTGTTGTTTTGCGAGTTTGACATCACGGAATTTGCCTTGACGGAACAGGGCAATTTCACGGGCCTTGCGCTCGTCGCCGAGCACCAGCATGTCATCGCCCGCAGACGGTACATCGGACAAGCCTTGAATCTCAACGGGAATCGCCGGGCCGGCAGTCGATGCATTCTTGCCGTCTTCGTCCGTCATGGCACGCACGCGACCAAACACCGACCCGGCGAGCACCATGTCGCCACGCTTCAGCGTACCGCTCGTGACGAGTACCGTTGCCACCGGACCGCGGCCCTTGTCGAGTCGCGCCTCGATGATGAGGCCACGTGCCGGCGCATCGACCGGCGCTTTGAGTTCCAGCACTTCGGCCTGCAGCAGGATGTTCTCCAGCAACTGGTCGATACCTTGGCCCGTTAACGCGGACACCGGTACAAAGATCGCCTCACCGCCGTACTCCTCGGGCACTACGCCCTCAGCAACGAGTTCCTGCTTGACACGATCCGGATTGGCGCCCGGCTTGTCAATCTTGTTGATCGCGACGATCACCGGCACGTTCGCCGCCTTGGCGTGCGAGATCGCTTCCTTCGTTTGCGGCATCACCCCGTCATCCGCGGCGACGACGAGAATCACGATGTCGGTCACCTTTGCGCCGCGGGCGCGCATGGCCGTGAACGCTTCGTGCCCCGGCGTATCGAGGAACGTGATCACACCCTTCGGCGTGGTGACGTGGTATGCACCGATGTGCTGGGTAATGCCACCGGCTTCTCCGCTGGCCACGCGGGCGCTGCGAATCTTGTCAAGCAGCGAGGTCTTGCCGTGATCGACGTGGCCCATGATCGTCACCACCGGCGGGCGCGTTTCGAGTTTGGCGTCACCGTCGGCAACATGTTCAGCCAACGCAGCATCGGGATCGTCGTCCTTCGCGGCAATTGCCGTGCGCCCCATTTCCTCCACAAGGATCATCGCCGTGTCGCGGTCGAGAACCTGATTGATGGTGACCATCTGCCCCATCTTCATCATGCTCTTGATCAATTCGGCCGCCTTGATCGCCATCTTGTGCGCGAGTTCGCCCACCGTGATGGTCTCAGGGACGACGATTTCCTTCGGCGTTGCATCCGGCTGCTCCACCACCGGCCCACGCTGATGATCGCTGCTGCGCTTGCCGCCGTGTGAACGCCCACCTCCGCGTGCGCCGGATTTCCAGCCGTCTGTCGCGGTTGTCGAGGCTTCGGGCGCACCGTCTCGCCCCTTCATGACTTTCTTTCGCGCGGCGTCCTCCTGCCACGCTGGCGACTTCTTGTCCGCCGCCTTGCTGCCCGGTCGAGCGCCACCTCCCGCAGGTGCATCCTTGGCGCCCGGTTTAGCCGTCGTCGGTTTGGTCGGTCGATGCAGCGTGTTTTCGGTGGACTTCGGCTTTGGCGGCAACGGGGTCAAGTCAACGCGCTCGCCGATGCGCGACCGCGGCGTTGCGTCTCCGGCAGGTCGCGAGACGGCCGCGGACGCGCTACTGCCTGGCGTCGCTTTAGCGGGACCATCTGCAGTCTTTGCTGCGACCGGAGCCTCGGCAACCGCGACGGGTTGGTTCGCCGTCACGCGCGATTGCGGTGCCGCAGCCGGTGCTTCGGCCGTGGTCGGCGCGACCGTCTGCGATTGATCAATGATCGGCAGGGATGCTTCCGACGGTTCGGCGACCGTTGCTGGTGTCGCGTCTTCGGCAGCTGCGGCGTCACCCTTGCGTACGTCAGTACGTACCGCATCTCGGGCCTGCTTCGCAAGCAGATCCCGCTCCTGCGCGGCACGGAGCGCGGCATCGCGTGCTGCCTCGGCCTCGCGTGCGGCGACTTCTGCGGCTGAAAGTACCGGCTTGGCCGGTTTCACAACCTCTTGCGCAAACGGCACTGGGGCCGGCACCTCCGGTGCTCGGGTAACCAATACGCGCTTTTTGCGCACTTCCACCTGCACAGTGCGCGACTTGCCCGAGGCGTCGGCCGTACGCAACTCGGTGGTCGATTTCCGCGTCAGCGTGATGCGTTTGCCCGCGCTATCGTCGGCGCCGCCGTGCTGCTTACGCAAATAGTCGAGCAACTTCGCCTTGTCAGCGGCTGCGAGTGGCGCATCAGGCGACTCCGCCGCGACACCGGCCGCAGTCAGTTGTTTCAACAGTGCCGCAGGGCTGAGATTCAGCTCGGCTGCGAATTCGGTGACAGTCGTTTTGGTGATGCTCAAGCGGCCTCCCCGTCTTTCTGTCCAGCAGCGAACCAGGATTCGCGGGCGCGGGCAATCAATTGTGTTGCGGCTTTCGTATCGGCCCGGCTCATGAGCTGATGCTCATCATCGGAGACATCCGAAAAGTCGTTATCGATCAGGGCACGGGCGCGGGCCTCCGGCAGCACGCGAATCGCGCACAGTTCGTCGGCGGCCAGATCGGCGAGCGCATCACGCGTAGTGATACCAAACCGTGACAACTTCATCAGCAGATCCGTGTCGACACCTTCGAGCGTCTTCAGATCGTCAGAAGCATTCTCGAGCACTTCTTCCTTGGCAATCTCCTCGGTGAGCGCCGCGTTGCGGGCACGCGTCCGAAGCTCCTGCACGGTCTCTTCATCGAACGCTTCAATGGCCTGCAGCTCTCCAAGCGGCACGTACGCGACTTCCTCAACCGTGGAGAAGCCCTCGTCAACGAGAATTTGAGCCACCTCCTCGTCGACATCGAGCTTGGCCATGAATGCATCGCGCAGACGGACCGCCTCGGCCTCCGCCTTGTTCGCTGACTGCTCTTCACTCATCAAGTTGAGTTGCCAGCCGGTCAACTCTGAGGCGAGTCGCACGTTCTGCCCGCCTTTGCCTATCGCAAGCGCGAGGTTGTCTTCGTTGACGACGACGTCCATTGCATGGCGCTCCTCGTCGACCACGATGCTGGTGATCTGCGCGGGCGCAAGGGCGTTGATGACGAACTGCGCGTTGTCTTCAGCAAAAAGAATGATGTCGATTCGTTCACCGGCCAGTTCGTTGGTGACGGAGTTAACACGCGAGCCTCGCATCCCGATGCAGGTGCCTTGGGGATCGAGACGTGGGTCGTTGGATTTCACGGCGATCTTGGCGCGCAACCCAGGGTCGCGTGCTACTGCCCGGATCTCAATGACGCCTTCTTCGATTTCTGGCACTTCGAGTTCGAACAACGCAGCAACAAACTGCGGCGCGGTGCGCGAAAGAATCAACTGCGGGCCGCGCGCCTGATGATCGACGCGAAGCACAAAAGCGCGGACCCGATCGCCCACGCGAAAGTTCTCCTTCGAGATCAATTGATCACGCGGGATCACACCTTCGACGCGCCCTGACTCGACAATAATGTTTCCTCGATCGATTCGGCGAACGGTGCCATTGATTAGTTTGTCATTGCGAGAAAGGAATTCTTCAAGTACTTGCTCACGCTCCGCATCACGCACACGCTGCAGGATCACCTGCTTTGCAGCTTGCGCACCAATACGGCCAAATGGAATCGGTTCAAGCGATTCTTCGACGTATTCGCCCATTTGCTTGCTGGTGTCGAATTCGTGCGCTTCCCGCAGCATCATTTGATTGTCCGGGTCGACAAACTCTTCGTCCGGCACGATCAGCCAGCGGCGAAATGACTTGTAGTCGCCCGTGTCGCGATCAATCTCAACGCGTGCCTCGATACGCTCCTTGTTGAGCCGCTTGGTTGCAGACGCCAACGCTTGCTCAAGCGCTTGAAAGATCACCTCCTTCGGCACGCTCTTTTCGCGAGCGAGCGCATCTGCAAGAACAAGGATTTCACGATTCATGTTTACTCCAACTAAAACTGAGGCACGACGCGCGCACGCGCTACATGGGCATAGGGAATACGATGCGTTTTGTCGTCCGTCTTGACAACCACTGCGTCATTGTCAAACCCCACAAGAAGCCCCGAAAGCTTGCGCAAGCCATCAACCGACGGCGCAATCGTCAACTTCACATTGTCACCAGCGAAGCGCACAAAGTGGTCTGGCTTAGTCAATACGCGGTCCATACCTGGAGAAGAAACCTCCAAATGCTCGAAAGGCACGCCTGCCGCAAGCAACGCGTCTTGAATGACGTCCGACATCCGAGTGCAGTCGTTGAGATCTACGAGATCTACGCCGCGACGACTATCCGGGCGGTCAAGGAATACTCGCCACAACTCTCGCGCAGCCACATATTCCGCCTCAATGAGTTCGTACCCACTGGCGGTCAATACGTCTGCGATCAGCGTCTGCGTTGGCGTCGTCAAGCAAAAAAAAATGGGCCTGAGCCCATTTCCTTGTATGCACCGGCGATGAATGCTCTCGACCAGAGTCGCAAGAGCGATTCCCCGCACGGGGAAGTGGTGGCCAAGGGCGGAATCGAACCACCGACACGCGGATTTTCAATCCGCTGCTCTACCAACTGAGCTACTTGGCCGAATTTGTGATTGTAGCAATAGCTGTCAAGACGGTAAGTCTAGCCAGCAGATAAACAAACGCCCCACCGGAAGGGAGGGGCGTTTGGTAGGTGGGAAGTTTGACCCTGACCTACTTTCGCGAGCTATAAGGCTGACTATCATTGGCGCTGAACTGTTTCACGGTCCTGTTCGGGATGGGAAGGGGTGGGGCCAGTTAGCTATGGGGGTCAAACTAAAAGGGTACGCGACGCG
>JAEUPL010000029.1 GCA_016790165.1 Burkholderiales bacterium | reverse complement strand
CCTTGACCTTCGGGTCGGCGTAGAGCTTGGCCAGTTCCTCCAGCTGCTTGACCGGCACGCCGGACAGCGCGCTCACCTTCTCGGCCGTGTACTCGGAGACGAACTTCGCGTACTCCTCGAAGCTGATCGGCTTGGCGTCGTTCGGACTGCCCTTGGGCTTGCCGTCCGCGCCGGGGTAGCCGTTGGCCTTGGCGTCTTTCTCCAGCGCGTGGGCTGGGCGCAGGCCGTAGCCGATGTCGGTCTCGCCCAGCTTGAAGTTGCAGTGCTTCTTGACGAACTCCTGGTTCACCTTGCCGCTCTTGATGATGTAGTGCGCGACGTAGTTCAGGATCGCCAGATCGGTCTGCGGCGCGAAGATCATGCCGCTGTCGGCGAGGTCGAAGCTGCGGTGCTCGAAGGTGGAGAGCACCATCACCTTGGTGTTCGGGTGGTTCAGGCGGCGGTCGGTGATGCGCGTCCACAGGATGGGGTGCATCTCGGCCATGTTGCTGCCCCAGAGCACGAAGGCGTCGGCCTGCTCGATGTCGTCGTAGCAGCCCATCGGCTCGTCGATGCCGAAGGTGCGCATGAAGCCGGCGACCGCACTGGCCATGCAATGGCGCGCGTTCGGGTCGATGTTGTTGGAACGAAAGCCCGCTTTCCACAACTTGCTTGCGGCGTAGCCCTCCCAGATCGTCCACTGGCCGGAGCCGAACATCGCGATCCCGGCGGGACCGTCGGCTTTCAGCGCCTCTTTCCACTTGACGGCCATGAGGTCGAACGCTTCATCCCAGCTAATCGGTACAAACTCGCCGTCCTTGTCGTACTTGCCGTTTTTCTTCCGCAGGAGCGGCGTGGTGAGCCGATCTTTCCCGTACATGATCTTCGACAGGAAATAGCCCTTGATGCAGTTGAGCCCACGGTTGACCGGTGCTTCCGGGTCGCCCTGGGTGGCAACCACGCGGCCGTCCTGCACGCCGACCATCACGGCGCAACCCGTGCCGCAGAAGCGGCAGGGCGCCTTGTCCCAGCGCACCGCCACGTCCTGCGCGGTCTTGGCGGGGGCTGGGTTGGCAGCGGACGCGGTGAGCGGGATGCCGGCGGCCGCAGCGGTGGCGGTGAGGGCTTGGGTCTTCAAAAAGGCACGACGATTATTGTCCATGGGGGTCTCCGTCATTGCGGTAGGCGTAGTTGGCGTTTGGGGGGGGCGTCGGGTTGGCGCTCAGGCAAGCGTTGTGTTGAGTTCAGGGGTGCGCCGCCATGTCCGACAGCGTGGCGCGCCACGACTGATAGCGCGTGGGTGCGGTCTCATCGCCGTGCGGCGACGGCACGTCGGGCCCCGAGTACTCGTACACCAGCGAGGCATTGAGCACGTGCGGGATCAGCGCGATCTGGGCCATGAGTTGCACGGCCGAGCGCTCAACGCTGTCTTCAGCGATGACCACCATGCGCCCGTCACCGGGGTTAAGTGCCACGTCGAGTTCGGGGAACACCGCGAGATCGCGCGCCAGCGCCGCAGTGTGTTCTGGTGTCGTTCTGACGACGATGCCGAGGATGCTCATACGAAAAGATTCTAGGAATGTGAATCTTTGTTGCGCGCCTGACGTGCACTTTTGTTGATCCATGCCAAATGACGCTGCAAACGCTCAACCGCCCCCGCTGCGGCGCCATGTTGGCGTCAGCCTTCGTGAGTAGGATCGGCTGCGACGCGAACCGCGAACCCTCCACCGACGCCCCATGCGACTGTCTGACTACACCGATTACACGCTGCGTGTGCTGATGTACTGTGCTCAACACCGCGAGCGGCTGGTCACGATCGCCGAGATCGCGACGTTTCACAACGTGTCAAAAAGCGTGCTGATGAAGATCGTGAACGCGCTCGGGCAACAGGGCGTGCTCGAGACCGTACGCGGGCGCGGTGGCGGGATACGCCTCGGCGCGGACGCAGCGTCGGTGCGCATTGGCGATGTCGTGCGCGCCGCGGAAACGGACTTTCGCCTGGTCGAGTGCTTTGACCGCGACCACAACACCTGTCGAATCGATCGGGCGTGCGCGCTGAAACGCTGTTTGCATCAGGCGCTCAATGCGTACTTTGCGGTGCTGGATGCGGTGACGCTGGCCGACCTCGAGATGCCGCGTACGGTCGCGGTCACGCTGCCCGCGCCAACGTCGGCGCGGGCGACGGATGGCGCGTCGCTAATGTCATCACGGCGAAACAAAAAGGGGCCGTGATGGCCCCCCAAGCAGGTGTCGCCGGTGCGGCTCAGTTCACCACTTGTGCCAGTTCGCCGCGGGCGTATTTGCCCGCCATGTCGGTGAGCGTTGCGCCCTTGATTTTGCCGCCCTGGCCTTCGCAACCGAATTCGAGGTAGCGCTGTTTGCAGATGGCCCTGGCCGCTTCGCGTGCCGGCTTCATCCATTCGCGCATGTCAAACTTGTCCGGGTTTTCGGCCTGGAATTTGCGCACCGCACCCGTCATCGCGAGGCGGATGTCGGTGTCGATGTTGATCTTGCGCACGCCGTGCTTGATCGCTTCCTGAATTTCGGAGACCGGCACGCCGTAGGTTTCCTTCATCTTGCCGCCGAACTGGTTGATGAGGGCGAGCAGGTCCTGTGGCACGCTGGACGAACCGTGCATCACGAGGTGCGTGTTGGGAATGCGTGCATGGATTTGCTTCACCCGACTGATCGCCAGCACGTCGCCGGTCGGCGGACGCGTGAACTTGTAGGCGCCGTGACTGGTGCCGATGGCGATGGCCAGCGCGTCAAGCTGCGTGGCCTTGACGAACTGCGCGGCTTCTTCGGGATCGGTGAGCAACTGGTCGTGCCCCAGCTTGCCGACAGCGCCGACACCGTCTTCCTCGCCCGCCTCACCTGTTTCCAGCGAGCCGAGACAGCCGAGCTCGCCTTCGACCGTCACACCCACCTTGTGCGCCATCGTCACCACTTGTTTGGTGACGTCAACGTTGTAGTCAAAGTTGGCCGGCGTCTTGCCGTCTTCTTTCAGCGAACCGTCCATCATCACCGAGCCGAAGCCGAGATCGATGGCGCCCTGGCAAATCTTCGGACTGGTGCCGTGGTCCTGGTGCATCACCAGCGGGATGTGCGGGTAAGCCTCGGTGGCGGCTTGAATGAGGTGTTTGATGAAGCTCTCGCCGGCATACTTGCGCGCCCCCGCGCTGGCCTGCAGGATGACCGGTGCGCCGACCTCATCCGCCGCTGCCATCACCGCCTGTACCTGCTCAAGGTTGTTGACATTGAACGCCGGAATGCCGTAGCCGTTGGCCGCGGCGTGGTCGAGCAGTTCGCGCATGGAAACGAGGGCCATAGTGAAATCCTTTGTGCTGAGGGTCTGCGGGGCAGAGCGGTGCGATTCAGAGGCGGCGTGATGCACCACCCCGCCGCTGGTTGGCGCTCATTTTAGTGAGGCCACCTGACGTGAAATTGGCGAGCCGGCCGACCGTTGCGGCCGATTGGCTTTTTGACGCTAACGACGGCCAGACGGTCTATGCAGCGCAATTTTTTCAGAAGTCGACTTGGCAAAAAATAGGGCCGAAAAGACCGAAGCGCCGTCCGTACCAAGAAAAAGATGTACCGGTGGCCCGTGCTTCACTCGTGTGTCAGCGCGCGCGTCGCACACGCACAAAGCCCACCCCGCGCGCGACCGCGATGCCGAGCAGAATGGCCCACTCCAGCGGCACCACGAGCGTGGCAACGAAGGTGACGAGCAGCGTGACGCGCTCGAAGCGGTCGGCCAGCAGATGCCGAATCTCGCGCCGGTCGATGAGATTCCAAGCCACGAGAAACAAAATCGCCGCAACAGCCGGCAGCGGCAGATAGCGCGCAAGCGGCGCCACGAACATGAGGATCAGCACCAGAAACGCCGCCGCGCAGATCGCTGAAAACGGCGTGACCGCGCCCGCTGCGACGTTGACGCCCGAGCGATTGAACGAGCCGCTCGCGGGGTAGGACGAAAACAGCGAGCCGACCACGTTGGCGAGCCCCTGCCCGAAGAATTCCTGGTTGCCATCGAGCACCTCGCGTCGGCGCTTGGCCAGCGCCTGCGCGATCGACACCGCTTCGGCCAGCGCCAGCAGCGTCATCGCGATGGATGGCACCAGCAGCGAGGCCAGCGTCTCGAGTCGCAAGTCAGGGGCTGAGAGTGCGGGTAGCGCGCCGGGCAGCGCGTCCACGGTGCGCACGGCCAGCGCGGGATCCACGCCGCGCAACAGCCAGGCGCTGAGACCGCCGGCAACCACCGCGACCAGCATCGCCGGCACCCACCGATTGAGCGGTCGCCACGCCAGTGCCGTTAACAGGGTGACGCAACCCACCGCGACGGCCGCGACCTGGATGCCGTTGACGTGATGCCAGAGCGCCGACATCGTCTGCAGCACCGACGCCCCGCGCGGAATGTCGATGCCGAAGAAGTTGCGAATCTGCGAGTTGACGATCAACACGGCGGCACCGGCGGTGAAGCCGACGATCACCGTGTGCGACACGTAGTCAATGAGTCTCCCCGCTTTCACCAACGCCAGCAGCAGTTGCCAGCAACCGACCATGAACGCCAGCGTGATCACCAGTTCGACGTAGCGCGGTGATTCGGGCAGCGCGAGCGGTGCCATGATGGCGAGTACGGTCAGCGAGATCGCGTTCGCAGGCCCGGTCACCATCACCCGCGACGAACCGAACAGGGCGGCAATCACACAGGGCACCATCGCGGAGTAGAGGCCGTACGCCGGCGGCATGCCGGCGAGCGTGGCGAATGCCACACCCTGTGGCAACACGACGATGGCGCCGGTCAGGCCGGCGAGCAGATCGGCACGAAGCGTGGCACGGTGGCGCAGCAGCGGCAGCCAGGCGAGGAACGGCAGCCAGCGAGTCGCGTTGCTCACGATTCGTTACACACGCGGTTGCCCGTGATAGAGCCGCACGACATGCTCCGCCTCGGCAAAGAATAACCAGCGTTCGACGAACAGGCCAATCAGGCAAATGATGGACGCCGCCCAGAACCACTGGCTGAAGTAGCACAGCAGCAACGGCACGACGAAGCCGCACATGATCGCTACCCAGCGCAGCAGGCGCGCCCGCTCCCGCGCCAGCACGAAGCCGAACTCGTTGGTCAGAAACGTGCCGTGCGAGTGGCCGGCATCGAGCAGCCGCACGTTGCCTTCGCGAAAGCCCAGCGCGTCGTTGATGCGGTAGCTTTTGCGCGGATGCTGCAGCAGGTAGGCCACATAAAGCACGAGTCCTGCCGCGAGCAGCACCACGGCCATCATCGGTTTGCCCACCGGCCCCACGGCGGCCGGACGCATCGACAACACCGCAGGCAGCAGCACCGCACCACTCATCAACCCGAACAGCACGTACTTTGCCGGCGTCATCCACGTATTCCAGCGCGGGACCGTTTTCAGGCAGCCGTAGATCATGCCGGTGCAGAGCATGATCGCGAGGGCGAGCGCAACCAGCAGCCACAGCGTGACAGGCGTCACCTGCGGCAGGCCGCTATTGAGTGCGTAAAGATGTAATCCTGCGACCGGGTACAGCGCAATGGCGAGCAAGCCCTCGCGCGACAGCCACGACGTGTGCCAGCGAGTGAGCGCGTAGATCGAGTTCTTGCGATTGGCGAGATGCAGCGTCGACGAGACGAGCCCGGCGGTGATCAGCAGCGCTGCGATCACGGCACCCTTGTGAAACGTCGCCGCATCCATGCGAATGTGATCGGCCATCAGTGAAGCGATCAGCAGCCACACCAGCAAACCCAGCCCCGCACCAGACGAGACGGTGAAAAAGATGACGGAGAGCGCGGGTTTCATAGTGCATGCCCCTCTCCCCTGGAGGGAGAGGGGTCGGGGAGAGGGGGACGGTGAATCAGGCGCCAAATTTGTTCCAGCACTCCTTCACGATTCGTCGCCCATTCGTTGTTCCAGATGCGACAAACCACGTAGCCCGCACGCGACAGGAATGCGTCGCGCTTTGCATCGTAGGGCGCAGAGTTCGCGTGCTGACTGCCGTCGAGTTCGATGACGAGCTTTTGGTTCAAAGCAACGAAGTCAACGATGTAGGTTCCGATGGGCTGCTGGCGCTTGAACTTGATACCCGCAAAGCGTTTGGCGCGCAATTCCTGCCATACCTCATGCTCCCAAGGAGTCGGAGCGTGTCGCATCTGCCTGGCAAAGTTGACACGCTGTGCCGCGTGCCCCCTCTCCCCCAGCCCCTCTCCCTCCAGGGGAGAGGGGAGTTGTCGTGCGTGCTGGTTCATAGCTCGATCAACCGGTTCACAAAGGCGCGTGCCTTCTCGGTCAAGTCCTGACGCAGCGGGAGCGCAGGCACGACCTCGGCGGGCTTGCGGGGTGAGAGATAGGCATTGGTGGGGCGATAGCCCAGGTCGGGCAGCATGTCCTGCCGCCCGCGCGTAGCGGCGAGTTGCGACACTTTCGACGCTGGATCGTCATAGTCGCCAAAGTGCCGTGCGTGCGCCGGGCAGGCGAGCACGCAGGCGGGTTGCCGCTCGGTTTCAGGCAGTTGCGGGTCGTAGATGCGGTCGACGCAGAGCGTGCATTTCTTCATCACGCCCTTGTCCTGATCGAGCTCACGCGCTCCGTACGGGCAGGCCCACGCGCAGTAGTTGCAGCCCATGCAGCGCTCGGGGTCCACGAGTACGATGCCGTCCTCGGCGCGCTTGTAGCTGGCGCCGGTCGGGCACACGGTGACGCAGTGCGCCTCCTCACAATGCATGCAGCTCATCGGTACGTTGACGGTCTTGCTGAGCGGCTGGTGCGCGCCGGTTTCCGAGGCACTGCCGCAGCGGTGCGGCGAATACGCGGGATCGCCCTCGATTTCGAAATGGCGAATCCGGTTGTACCAGGTGCCACTGGGCGCCTTGCCCCAGGCGTCGTAGTCTGGCGCGCCGCCCATCAGGGAATCGCCGTTCCATTCCTTGCAGGCGACGGCGCAGGCGTGGCAGCCGACGCAGGTGTCGAGGTCAATGGCGAGGCCAAGTTTCATGCCCGCGCTCCGAATTCAGGTTTCGGCCACACGCCCGCTTCATCCGCCTTGCGGATGCGCACCCGCAGGTCGTACCACGCCGCCTGACCGGTGATTGGGTCGCTGTTGGAGAGCCGTTCACCGCTCGTGGCGCGCACGCTCTCGGCGATCAGGTGATTGAGCAAAAAGCCCACGGTCGCCTCCGAGGCGTCGCGCTCAAGGCCCCATGCTTCGCTCATCTTGCCGATGGCGTTCCACGTCCAGACGGTGTTGGCCTCCACGCCCTCCATCGTTTTCATCTGGCAACGGATGCGGCCGTGCGCCGATTCCACCCACACCCAGTCGAGATCACTGAGACCGAGCGCTGCTGCCGTCTGCGTGTTCACGTAGAGATAGTTCTGCGCGACGATCTGCCGCAGCCACGCGTTCTGGCTGTCCCACGAGTGATACATCATCATCGGTCGCTGAGTGATGGCGTGCAGCGGGTATGCATCGTTGTCCGCCGAAGATGATTGCGGGTGACCGACGGTGGCGTGGGCGCTTGGCGCGTACCACGCGGGCAGTGGGTCGAAATACTGCGTCAGCCGTGCCTTGTCGATGTCGCGCGTGGGCTTCGGTCCGTTGTACTGACCCTGCCCGGCGAGGCGGAATTTTTGCAGCGGCTCGGAGTAAATCTGGGTGATGATCGGTTCTGGTTTGGGGATGAACGCGGCATCGGCCGCGGCCTGCAGGTAGTCACGATTGACGCCGCGCATCCAGCGTTGATTGTCCGGCCAGTGATGCGCAAAGAAGCTCTCGGCCTTGATGTAGGCCTGCCATTGCGCCGGGTTCGGCTCGCCGCGCAGGGACTTTTCGCCGTTCTTGCCGCGAAAGCCCGCCAGAAAGCCGATGCCGGGCGCGCGTTCGTAGTTGACGATGAAATCGGTGTAGCCCGTGAACTTGGGCGAGCCATCCGCCTTCACAAACGCAGGGAACTTCAGCCGCCCCGCAAGCTCAACCAGCACGTCCTGCCACGGCCGCACATCGCGGTCGAGCGGCAGCACCGGGTGGCGAATCGAATCGGCGGCGGCATCGGGCTCGCTGATCGGCCGGTCGAGGAAGCTGATCGCGTCGTGGCGCTCAAGGTACGTGGTGTCGGGCAGCACGAGATCGGCAAAGCGTACCGTCTCGCTGTCGAACGCATCGGCGACGACGAGGAACGGAATCTTGTATTCGCCGTCGTCACCTTTGGCGCGCAGCATGTCCTGCGTCTGCGCGGTGTTCATGGCGCTGTTCCACGCCATGTTGGCCATGAAGAGGATCAGCGTGTCGATTGGATACGGATCGCCTTCCACCGCGTTCTTGATGACGGCATGCATCATGCCGTGCGAGGCGAGCGGCGCCTCCCATGAATACGCCTTGTCAAGCCGCAGCGGATTGCCGTCGGCATCGAGTGCCAGCTCTTCGGGGCGGGTCGGAAAGCCTAGCGGCGTCTTCGACAACGCGGTGTCCGGCGCATTGATGATGCCGGGGTCGTTCTCGGGCAACTGCGCGGGCGGAATCGGGCGTGGGAACGGCGCCTTCGAGCGCAGGTTGCCGGGGCCGTCGAGCGCGCCGAGCAGCGTCTGGATCAGATGCAGCGCACGACAGGTCTGAAAGCCGTTGGCGTGCGCGCTGATGCCACGCATGGCATAGAACGACACCGGCCGGCCAACGACCGTGTCATGCACATTGCCGTAGATGTCCGTCCACTGGCAGGGCAACTCAATCGTCTCGTTGAACGCGATGTGGGCCATCTCGCGCGCCAGGCGACGAATCTGCGCGGCAGGCACGCCGCATTCGGCAGCGACCGCATCGGCTGCGTACTCGACGGCGCAATAACGATCGAGGACTAGCGAGAAGACGCTGCGGACGGGCGTCGTCGAGGCATCCACACTGGCGCGGCCGCGCCACACCAGCACCGGTGCCACGCCTTTCTCCATGCGCTTGGCCGATTGCGTGTGCTGGTCCCACACCAGCGGCTTGCCGTCGCTGTCGCGCAGGAAGAGGCCATCCTGCGCGGTGCCCGGCGCGTCGATCACCAGCCAGGGTGCGTTGCTGTAGCGCGCGAGGTATTCGTGGTCAATCCAGTCGTTGACCAGCAGTTCGTGCACGATGGCGAGCGCGAGCAGGCCGTCGGTGCCGGGGCGGATCGGTACCCATTCATCGGCAATGGCGCTGTAGCCGGTGCGCACTGGATTGATGCTGACGAACTTGGCGCCGCGCGCCTTCAGCTTGTCGAGGCCGATCTTGATCGGATTCGACGAATGATCCTCGGCGACGCCCCAGAGCACGAAGTACTTCGCGCGGTCCCAGTCTGGCGCGCCGAATTCCCAGAACGAGTAGCCAATCGAGTACAGCCCCGCAGCGGCCATGTTCACCGAGCAAAAGCCGCCGTGCGCCGCCCAGTTCGGCGTGCCGAACTGCTGCGCCCAGAGGCCGGTCAGTGCCTGCATTTGGTCGCGGCCAGTAAAGAACGCAAGCTGTCTGGGGTCGGTCGCGCGGAGGTGGGCGAGGCGTTTGCCCAGCACGTCAAGCGCGTCGTCCCAGGAGATGGGGTCGTAGACGCCGTCGCCGCGTTCGGTGCCGGGGCGGCGAATCATCGGGTGCTGCAGCAACGCCCGCGAATACTGCTTCATGATGCCGGCGCTGCCCTTCGCACAGAGCACGCCCTGATTCACGATGTGATTCGGGTTACCCTGAATGAAGCGCACGTGCGCCTTGCCGTCCCGTTCCTCGGTCGTGACTTTGATGCCGCAGCGGCAGGCGCACATGTAGCAGGTGGTGTGATGCACCTGCTGACGGCTGCGATCCTCGAAACGGATCGGGCGTTCGGCGGCGGGTGTCAGCGGAACATGGCGCGGGTGGGGTGAACTCAACGTGGGTGGCTCATGTGCAAAACGGCTGGCCGATGGCGGTAGCCCATGCCGACATTGTGCCCAAGTCATCTAAATGAGTTAGGCGTGCAACCGCTATCCCGGAACGCAACGTCTCGAAATTGAGGGGTGAGATACAGCTTTTTGCGGTGAAGCACTATTTAAAGGACGCTTACATGGTGAATTACCAGAAGTCGACTTGGCAACAATTCGCCATGCAATGACCGATGGATAGTCGCTAAACACAAAAAGCTATTGAAGAAAACCGATCCGCCGGGTAACCCGTATCGCCGCTGGACGCGCGTGTCATTCGCCCGTCCCCCATCACGGTAGTTCCCCCGGAGGTTCGATGCACGCATCAGTTTGCTTCAAAGCGCTTTTCGTCGCGGCGGTCGCGTCGGGCGCCATCGCCGCGGGCGCGCAGGACATCAGTGGCAAGCTGCGCGCCACGGGTGGCGTGTCGACCGTTGAGGGTTCCGGCGGCGGCGGTCTCGCGACCTGGGCGCTGATCACCGGCTACGGCACTGAAGACCAAATCGGTGCCAACGTGCACCTCACCGGCGTCAAGACTCGCGACTACGCGCTCACGACCGGCGGTGTCGCGCTCGGGTTTTACGATCGGGTGGAGCTGTCGTACGCCCGGCAGGAGTTCAACACGAAGTCAGTGCTCACTGCAATCAGCCCGGCGCTGCGCGACTACAAGCTCAAGCAGGACGTGTTCGGCGCCAAGCTCCGCGTGACTGGCGACGCGATCTACGACCAGGACCGGCCATTGCCGCAGATTGCCGTGGGCGTGCAAGTGAAGGACAACAAGGACGACACCGTGATCCCGTTCCTGAATGGTGCGCTCGGGTCCAACATCCGCCACCGCGGCACCGATTTCTATGTGGCGGCCAGCAAGCTGTATCTCGACAAGAGCCTGCTCGTGAATGGCACCGTGCGCTTCACCAAGGGCAACCAGTTCGGCCTCGTCGGCTTCGAGGGACCGGACGGCAAACGCTACCGGCCCGAGTTCGAAGCCTCGCTCGCGTATCTGTTCCGCCGGGATCTGGTGGGTGGCATTGAGGTGCGCACCAAGCGCGGCAACCTTGCCAACGCCGCGTTGAATCTGAGCGAGGGCACCGCATGGGACGTCTTTCTCGCTTACTTTCCGAGCAAGAATGTATCGGTCACGGCCGCCTATGTCGATCTCGGACAAATTGTCGGCGCACTGACCAACGCGCGGCGGCAGACTGGGGCTTACCTCTCGCTGCAGGTTGGGTTCTAGGGAAACGCTGAACAAGTCCCACGCGCCCGTCGCATCGTTGGGCTTGGGCGATCTGCGAGTCAAAATTTCTCGCCATAGCCCCGCCATGACTCCAAATCTGCGGCTCCCCGCTCATCCCAGCCCGACGCGCGACGTGTCGCGCAGACTTGTTCAGCGTTTCCCTGGCCCGGTTGCCCGCAGTCGGTCACCTGCGTCGGGCGACAATAGCGGCTCCTGATCTGGAGTCGTTTACGTTTGCAGCGTCTCGAATCACTGACCGCGTTGACTCGCTTCGACTGCGTGCTGCTGCGTGGCTTGCCCGGCAGCGGCAAGAGCACGCTGGCGCGCCAGCTGTCGGCTGACCACGGCTTCCGGCATCTCGAAGCCGATCAGCACTTTGTCGTCGAGGGCGTCTATCGCTTCGATCCAGCGCGGGTGGCGGATGCGCACGCCGTGGTTGTGCGCGATGCCTTGAGCGCGTTGCAGCTTGGCGAACAAGTGGTGGTCGCCAACACGCACGTACGGCTGTGGGAAATGGCGGCGATTGTGGGCGCGGCGCGGCTAGCGGGCAAGCGGCTTTGTATTGTTGAGTGCGCGGGCGAATGGGCCAACGTGCATGCGGTGCCTCTGGCGGCGATGCACCGCATGCGTGAGCGCTGGGAGTGCCTGCCTGCGGACTTTGACGCGCCGGTCTTTCGGTTCGAAGGGGTTGCGTAGCGGCGCGCGGGCACGAACACGGCATTGACGCCTACTTTTTTTTTGGCGCCTCAACTGACACTTGGGTGCTGTTGCTGTCGTGAGGGACCGTCATTGTGGTTTTGCATTCGCCGGCGGGCGTCGAAGCGGTGCAACGTTGCGTGAGCGTCCTTGCGACCAGGTTTTGCTTGAAATCCGGTAAACCGCGCCCAAATCCCCCGCTAACTCAATGGTTTTGGCATCGTGCCGGCGTTCCGTGCCGCCCGTCGATGCTTGTGCAGAACAAGAATGGCAAAAAAAGACTTCTACAGCGTCCTCGGGGTGGAGAAATCGGCGTCCGAGGACGAGATCAAGAAGGCGTATCGCAAACTGGCGATGAAGTTTCATCCGGACCGCAATCCGGGTGACAAGGCGGCCGAGGAAAGCTTCAAGGAAGCGAAGGAAGCCTACGAAATCCTCTCCGACGCCAAGAAGCGTGCGGCGTACGACCAGTACGGCCATGTCGGCGTGGACCCACAGGCGGCGGCTGGCGCCGGTGGCTTTGGCGGTTTCGCCGGCGGCAACTTTGGCGATGCCTTTGGCGACATCTTTGGCGAAATCTTCGGCGGCGGGCGCGGTCGCCAGCAGCGTGCCGATTCGCCCTTCCGCGGCTCGGACCTGCGCTACAACCTCGAGATCACGCTGGAGGAAGCCGCGCGCGGCACCACCACCAAGCTGCGCATCCCGACCACCGAGACCTGCGAGGTCTGCCACGGCACGGGAGCCGAAAAGGGGCACGACCCGGAAACCTGCCCCACCTGCAAGGGCGCTGGCGTGGTGCGGGTTTCTCAGGGCTTCTTTTCCGTGCAGCAAACTTGCCCGCAATGCCATGGCAGCGGCAAGATCATCAAGCATCCCTGCAAGGCCTGCCACGGGGCGGGCGTCACCAAAAAGTCGAAGACGCTGGAGGTGAAGATTCCCGCGGGTGTCGATACCGATGATCGGATCCGATTGGCGGGTGAGGGTGAGGCGGGTACCAACGGGGGCCCGTCGGGCGACCTCTACGTGGTGGTGCAGATCAAACCTCACGCCGTGTTCCAGCGCGACGCGGCTGATTTGCACTGCGAAATGCCGATTTCATTCGCCACGGCTGCGCTTGGGGGTGAGCTGGAAATTCCCACGCTCGACGGCAAGGCGCTCCTGAAAATTCCTGCGGAAACGCAGTCGGGTCAAGTGTTCCGACTCAAGAACAAAGGCATCCGGCCTGTCCGCGGCAGCGTCACCGGCGATCTCTATTGCCACGTGCAGGTGGAAACGCCCGTCAATTTGACATCGCGCCAAAAAGAACTGCTGCGGGAGTTTGAGGAAATCCGGGAGAAGAACGCCGCCAAGCAAAGCCCGAAGCAGAAGGGCTTCTTCGACAAGTTGAAGGACTTCTTCGAGAAGTAGGCGGCGATTTGCGTCGCACGCGGCGCGTACCTGGCGCGATGGTAAAAGTCAGGCTCCACGGTTTGCCAGATTTCGATGAGTGACCTGACCGCGCGCGATGCCGATGAAGCCGCTGCGAAGCCCGCACTGCGGCTTCGCACCTTGCTGACCGTTCCGTTCGTGCTGTTGATTCTGGCGCCAGCGATCATCATCGCCGGATCGTTCCTCTACACGGGCCTCAAGGCCGTCGACCTGCTGTCACGACAGCTGATGGACGACATATCGGCGCGGGTCGGCCAGGCGGCGGTGCATCAACTGGAGGAGGCCGCCGTGACCTTGCGGGCGGTGTTCCCGGCGGTGGACGACAACCAGAACGCGTCGGTTGATCTGTTCTCGGATACCGAACGTCTGGAGCGCAAGCTGTTCGAACTCACCGCCGCCGCGCGAACAACGAGTTATCTGTATTTCGGCCGTGAGGATGGCAGCTTTATCGGGGTTGATCGCGGTGCGCCTGGTGCCAAGTCGTCAGCGACCGTTCGGCTGCAACAGTCCGGTGGGGTTCCGCGCGCGATCTACACGGCGCGCTCGCCCGGTGACCGCACGCGACTGGTCGAAACGGAAACGCGCGTGTATGACGCACGCGAGCGCGTCTGGTACCAGTTGGCGAAGTCGTCCCTGAAACTCACCTGGACGCCGGTTTACGTGTCGTTCGCATCAGGGGCGCTGGTGGCGACCGCTGCCCAGCCGGTGTTGGCAGCGAATGGCAAGTTCCACGGCGTGCTTGCGGCCGACGTTGAGCTCTCGGAACTGAGCAATTTCATGAAATCGGTCACCGTCAGCGCCAATGGCGTTGCGTTCATCGTTGACCGTGACGGTATGCTCGTTGCGACTTCGACGCCGGAGCAGCCGTTCCGGCTACTGGACGGCGTGCAGCAGCGCGTCGCTGCCCGCAACAGCCAATCGTCGTTGGTTCGCGCCGCAGCGCAATGGTGGCGCAATGACGGGCGCAATGTGCGGGCGTCGGTGGCCATTGCCACGGTGAACACGACGGGTGAGCCCGTCGATGTGGCTTCCCGCCGCGTGAGCGGCATCGACGGAGTCGACTGGGACATTGTCGTGGCGGTTCCGCGCAGTGATTTCACCGCGTCAATCGTCAATAGCGCAATCAGCATGTTCTTCGTGGTGCTGGTTGCCCTCGCGGCGGCGCTGACGTTGGGGCTCTGGGTGCTACGCCGGGTGACGCGTGACGTGGATCAAGTGGTGAACGCAACGCGCGACACCTCAGCAGGCGGATTGCCTGCGACGATGCCCCAAACCACGCTCGCTGAAACCGGCGTGCTGGCGCAAGCCTTTCGCGAAATGGTGCGACGCCTGCAGCAATCGCTGGCCACGATTCGCACCCAGAACGATCAGTTGGCACTACTCAACGCGACGCTTGAGGAGCGCGTCGAACAACGGACCACGCAGCTCGCGGAACAGAATCTGACACTGACCGAAGAAATCGTGCGACGGGAACGACTGGAGCGCGATTTGCGCAACACATCCAACGCAGCGCAAAAGGCAGGGGAGGACAAGGCCCGCTTCCTGGCGATCCTGAGCCATGAGTTGCGCACACCGCTGCAGGCCGTGGTCGGTGCGAGCCAGTTGTTATCGTCGCGACGCCTGCCCGATGGCAGTGCAACTGAGGTGGCAACGCTGGATGCTGCCGCCAAGTCGCTGCTGACGCTCATCGATGGCGTGTTGTCGTACTCCCGGCTGGAAGCGGGTGTTGTGACTCCTGTGCTGAAGACCTTCGAGTTGCGCGAATGCATTGATGAAGCGGTGCGCGTCGCCAAGGCGGCGTATGCACGTCCAGACGTGGCGCTGGCAATCGAGCTTGACTCGGGCGTGCCAACGACAGTCCATACCGACCAGGGCATGTTGCGGCAGGTGCTGATCAACCTGCTGGCGAACGCGCTTAAATTTACGCAACGGGGAAGCGTTACAGTCAGCGTGTCGAGTGACTCGGACGACGATGAACGAAGCGATCACCCCTTCTTGCTGCGTTTTGTTGTGCGTGACACGGGAACCGGGATTGATGCGGGCACACAACAACGCCTGTTTCAGCCATTCCAGCAGGGTTTGGTCGCGGGTAGCGCACCCGGCGTCGGCAGTGGCCTGGGGTTGGTGATCTGCTCGCTGCTGGTGCGCGCGCTGGGCGGTGAGATTGGCATGCTAAGCCGCGCCGGTGAAGGAACACAAATGACGTTTACCGTACGTGCCCAGACGCCGCCATCTGTGCGCCTCCCGGTTGGGGGGTCGAGCGGTGGCACGACGCCGGAAATCGCGATTGCGGAGCAAGTATCACATCTGTCCGTGCTCGTGGTCGAAGACAACGACGTGAATCGCGAATTGTTGGGCATCATGCTCGGCCAGCTTGGCCATCGGGTAACTGCAGCGGCCGACGGCGAGCAAGCCGTGGCGTTGTGCGAGGCGCAGGCGTTCGACGTTGTGTTGATGGATCTGAACTTGCCGCGCATCGGCGGCATCGAGGCAACGCGCCGCATTCTGCATGGACCAGCCACGCAAAAGGAGGCCGGTCGCATGCCGGCGATCGTTGCGCTGACCGCCAGCGTGAGCGACGCCGACCGGGCATTGTGTACGGCGGCAGGAATGCGTGGCTTCTTGTCCAAGCCCGCAACGGTATTTAGTCTTGACGTGGCTCTTCGTGAAGCAATGCGAGGGCAGACAACACCTGAGGAATTGACGGTGACGGACGAACTGATCGACCTTCCCACGCTCTCTTCGCTGGCGGAGTTGGAGGCGAAGGCCGCCGAGCCGTTCGTCGAGCGACTGATCGCACGCTTTCTGCAGGGTAGCCCGGGCGAGGTGCAACGCATTCGCGAGTACTGGGATTCTGGCGATCGGGCGCAATGCATTGCCCGGGCGCATGCGCTGGCCGGTGGTGCGGCGGCCGTGGGGGCACTGGCGCTGGCCCGAGCGGCGAGGCGGGTCAATGACGCCCCTGATGAAGCCAGCGTCATGCAGGTCGAAGCCGTTGAGTCCGAGACTCAACGCGCACTACACGAATGGATCGCCGAGACATACCCGAAGTAAACGGTGATCACGAGATGGGCGGGGCCGGTTCCTTGGCAGTGCGTGTTGAAATTTGTGCTTGAATTATGCGTTTGGCATGAAATTGCCCATAATTTTAGGACAGTTCTGAAACTGCACCAAACCTGCGCGAACACGAAAAAAGCAACCTGTGGATGCATGAAAATTCCATCGGTATGAAATCGCGCGTCGTTTCCCCTCAGCCCATCCGTGTAGCCATTGCTGACGACCACCCCATCGTGCGTGCGGGTGTGCGCGGCATCCTTTCGTCGGATCGAGAGATCGAGTTTGTCGGCGAGGCCGAAGACGGACAACAGGCCGTTTCCCTGATCCGTAAGGGCGGCGTCGATATCCTGCTGCTCGACCTGTCCATGCCGGGGCGCGGTGGTCTCTCTCTGCTGCGGCAAGTGCTGGATGAGGCACCGGAGTTGCGCGTGATCGTGTTTTCGGCCTACGACCCGGCGTCGCACCGTGACCGCTCGCTGGCACTGGGCGCGTCGGCCTATATCGACAAGAAAAGCGGCCCGTTGGAGCTGATTGATGCGGTGCACCGCGTGATGCAGATGCCGGTGCAGAAGCGCGACAACCCCGCGGGTGCACCACACACGCAATTGTCGCTACGGCAATATGACATTTTCATCCGCCTCGTGCAGGGCGAGTCGGTCACTGACATTGCGCGTGACCTGCACCTGAGCGTGAAGACGGTAAGCACCCACAAAGTCACGGTGCAAAAGAAACTTTCCGCCAATTCCGTGGTGGACTTGGTGCGCTACGCTGCGCTGCACGGGCTGGTCAGCCAGTCAGAGTAGGGTGGTGGCTGCGCACTTCGCGCAGCGCACTGCCAGCCTGAGCGCTCCTCAGTCTGCGCCGCAACATTTTCGGTCAGCGGCTTGCGGCGCCGGGTAGTATCTCCGGTTCCGTAACTTTCTTTTTGACGCGTTGCGAGAATGCGCTCGCGTTAGTTAGCCTTTTGCATGACCAACCCACAACGCATCGTTCGCGCCTTGCTCGCTGTTTCGCTCATTCTCGGCATCGCGATGGGCACGCGAAACGCGTTTTCGGGCTTATTCCTGCAGCCGATTTCCGGCGACATGAAGTGGGGCCGCGAGGTGTTCTCCTTCACCGTGGCGCTGCAGAATCTGGTATGGGGCGGGGCGCAGCCATTCATTGGCTACATTGCGGACCGATACGGCGCCCGGCGGGTGCTGCTCGCCGGTGCCGGGCTCTACACCCTGGGGCTCGTCTGGACGGCGTTCCTGAGCAACAGTGTCACGCTCGCATTGTCCGGCGGTGTGCTGATGGGCGTGGCGGTTGCCTGCACGACGTATTCGGTGGCCTACAGCGTGCTCGGCAAGATGGTGGAGCCGACGCGTCGGGCCTGGGCGTTTGGCATCAGCGCCGCTGCGGGTTCGTTTGGCCAATTCTTCATGATCCCGGTCGGGCAGTTTTTCATCACGCACCACGGCTGGTCGAATTCGCTGCTCGGCCTCGCTGCGATCACGGCGACGATGGCGCCGCTGGGTTGGTATTTCGCCAGGCTCGGGGACGAGGGCAGGTTGCCGCAGCCTGCGGTGACGGCGCAGGTCAGCGCCCGCGAAGCGTTGCGCACGGCGTTTGCGGATCGCAGCTACACGCTGTTGACGCTCGGCTACTTTGTCTGCGGCTTTCAGGTTGTCTTTATCGGCGCCCACCTGACGCCGTACCTGCTCGACAAGGGGGTCGCGGCGCATGTTGGTGTTGCCGCGCTGGCCTTGGTCGGCTTGTTCAACTGCTTCGGCACCTACCTCGCCGGCGTGCTCGCGGGCAAGCTGCCGAAGCGGTATGTGTTGTCGTTTATCTACTTTATGCGCTCGGTCGTCATCGTGATCTTCCTGGCGCTGCCGCTGTCGGAATGGACGGTGTACGCCTTCGCCGCCGCGATCGGCTTTTTGTGGCTATCGACGGTGCCACCGACCAATGCCATCATCGCACAGGTCTATGGCGTGCGCTACCTTGGCATGCTAGGCGGCATTGTGTTCTTCTCACACCAGATCGGCAGCTTTCTCGGTGCCTGGCTGGGGGGGAAGCTCTACGACGCCTCCGGCAACTACAACACGGTGTGGATGCTGACCATCGCGCTCGGCGTGTTCGCCGCGATTGTGCACTTGCCGATAGACGAGCGGGCACTGGATGCGCGGCAGGCGCACTCGGCAGCGTAGCTGATGCGACTGGCGGGGCGTCGCGCGACGCCCGAGCGCCGTGTTCGTGCTACAGCTTCTTCGATTCCAGCAACTTCGCCTCGCCCGATCCGTCCGCGAGCATTCCGGCCTTGGCGTAAACGCCCAGCTTGTCGCGCGAATCGCTGATGTCGAGGTTGCGCATGTGCAGCTGGCCGATGCGGTCGGCTGGCGAGAAGGCTTCGTCCTCAACGCGTTCCATCGACAGCCGCTCGGGGTGATAGGTCGCGTTCGGGCTTTGCGTGTCGAGCAGTGTGTAGTCGTCACCTCGGCGCAGCTCGATCCACACTTCGCCGGTAACCGCACGACCGACCCATTTCTGCAGGGTGTCGCGCAGCATCAGGCTCTGCGGGTCAAACCAGCGGCCTTCGTAGAGCAGGCGGCCGAGGCGGCGGCCCATCGTGCGGTAGTTCTCAATCGTGCCTTCGTTGTGGATCGCCGAAATCAGGCGCTCGTACGCGATGTAGAGCAGGGCCATGCCGGGGCCTTCGTAGACGCCGCGGCTCTTCGCTTCGATGATGCGGTTCTCGATTTGATCGGAGATGCCGAGGCCGTGTCGGCCTCCAATCCTGTTCGCCTCGAGCACGAGATCGACCGGGCTCGGGAAGGTCTTGCCATTGATCGCGACCGGAAAGCCATCCTCGAAACGAATGCTTACTTCCTCCGGAGCGATCTGCACTGAGGCATCCCAATGCTTCACCGACATGATCGGATTGACGATGCGGAGCCCCTTGTTGAGAAACTCAAGATCCTTCGCTTCGTGCGTGGCGCCCCAGATGTTGCTGTCGGTTGAGTACGCTTTTTCAACGCTCATCTTGTAGTTATGGCCGTTGGCGTTAAGCCACTCGCTCATTTCCTTGCGGCCGCCAAGTTCCTTCACGAAGGTCTGGTCAAGCCATGGCTTGTAAATCTTCAACGACGGATTCGCCATCAGCCCGTAGCGATAGAAGCGCTCAATGTCGTTGCCCTTGTAGGTCGAGCCATCGCCCCAGATGTTGACGTTGTCCTCCTGCATCGCCTTCACCAGCACGGTACCGGTGACTGCGCGCCCCAGCGGCGTGCTGTTGAAGTAGGTCTTGCCGGCGGATGTGATGTGAAACGCACCGCATTGCAGGGCGACCAAGCCCTCGTGCACCAGCGCCTCGCGGCAGTCGATCAGCCGCGCGTTCTCGGCACCGTATTGCATCGCCTTTTTCGGGATGTCGTCGTAGTTTTCTTCGTCGGGCTGCGCGAGGTTGGCCGTATAGGCGTAGGGGATTGCGCCCTTGTGGCGCATCCAGGCCAGTGCAGCGGACGTATCCAGACCACCAGAAAAGGCAATGCCGACCTTCTGGCCGACCGGGAGGGAGAGGAGAATTTTGCTCATGTTGGGCGAAATTTTAGCGATGCGACATACCGGCATTGCGCATGCACGCAGCGCTGGCGGTCATCGATCGCTGATCTACAGCTAACGCACACAACCCAGCGTCTGGTGGTCGATTCAGCCCGAATTGCCGAAAAGTCGACATGACACAAAAATACGCTGAAAACACCGCCTGCTGGTCGCTAGCGCAAAAAAGCTGTTCGCTACGCCAAAGGCGCGCGCGTTGTCACTGCGTGCCGCGCGCCGCGTGCTATTCAGGTTGATGGCACACCGCTTCGACGTTGTTACCGTGCAGATCAATCACAAAAGCGCCGTAGTACGTCGGGTGGTAGTGCGGGCGCAGGCCCGGCTTGCCGTTGTCTTTAGCGCCGTGGGCGATGGCGGCTACGTAGAACGCATCCACGGCGGCACGTGACGGCGCTTTCCATGCGAGATGACAGCCGCGTGTGACCGGCTCACCGTATTCAGATGCTCCCTGAATGAACCACGTCGTCGTCTTCTGGCCCTCCGACGTGTCAAAGCCCATGCCGAACATCTTCTGTCCGTCGAACTCGAATTCGTGAAGCACGCGATAGCCAAGTGGTGCCAGTGCGGCCTCGTAGAGTTTGCGCGTCGCCGCGAGGTCGGTGACGCGGAAGGTCATGTGATCGAGCATGTTCAATCTCCTGAACGCCTATCGGCTCGTCACGATACTAGCAGCCATCAACGCAAATCCGATGATCGCCATCGCGGAGACGACCCAAGCGATTTTGCGCATCGCATGAGTCCAGCCCGCCAGCGAGCGTTCGCCGGGCGTACTTGGGGCTTTGCCACCGATTCGATGTTTGCGTGTCGCCATGTTTTCATCGGAGACGGCGGGATCGAAGCGCACATCACTCAGCCCCGCGGTGTGTGCGATCCAATGCGCGAGGCGCTGCAATTCGTCGATGCTGCCCGCAGTGATTGGGTACCAACGCGCTTCGCCCGATGCGTCGCGCCCGATCAGCGAGTAGCTCGACACCTTCTGATTGGTTCGCGCAAATGCGGTGGGTTGCAACGTGCGCAGGCCCGTCAGGTCGAATTGCTTCTCGAAGAACGTCATGCCGAGCGCCCGCGCCTCGGAGCGCAACGTGCCGCGCGAAACGGTATAGCGGGCCGAACCGAGAAACAGCGCCAGCCCAATGGCGGCGAGCACCAAGCCGGCGACGACAAACGGCACTGCGAACAAAAGCTCGCCCGTGAGACGTAGATCGATCTGACGCGCGCCGTCAACCCAACTGCGAAGCGCAGCCCACGGCAACGCCGAACGAATCCAGAAAAATGCGCCGATGATGAGCAGCACGCCGATGACTTTGAGTACCGTGGAACGGGCTGTCCACTGCCACGTTGCCGCAGCGATCTGCTTTGCGCCGCGCGGCGGAGGCGGTGCGCTGGCCTTCCCAAATGCGTCGCTGCCGTTGAGTGCAATCGTCTCGACTGACGGCGCGTACTTGACCTCAGTCGCAGCGATGGCAAGCGCACCTTCGAACGCCGCGTGTTTCCAGGGCAACACGCGCGCTTCAATGCGGCAGCGGTGATTAAAACTCGTCGCACGTGCAGAACGAGGCACAACGAGCGACGCGTGCACCGAGGTCATTGCGCTGTGCAGCGTTGCACTGGCGATCACCGTGTCCACGGCCGCCCAGCTATCGTCGTCACGCGCTTCGACGATCAGGCGAAACGTGACTTCGCGCGCGTCGTCGAAACCGCGTTCCAGGTTCAGCGTCACCTGCACGGTGTCGCCAGCCTGCGCGGTTTGACGGCTTGCGTTCAACGTACCGTCACCCACGCGACGACGGTGCACGATCTGAATCAGCAGCCAGTAGAGCATGCCTGCGCCAATGGCGACGAACGGCAGCATGAAGAGACGCGTGCCCCACGACGTGCGCGCAAAGTCCACGATCCACACTTTATACGCGAGTGGGAAGCTGATCGCACACCACAGCGTTGTCCAGACCCAGAAAAACCAGTGTGTTGCGCGGTGCATCGTGCGCTCCTACGGTTCGCAAAATAATATGTCAAGGCCACCCGGGCGAACTCGCGTTTGCCCGCCGGGATCACGCAGGTCCTGCCCCACGCGCGCCTGACGCGACGGTCTTGATCAGTTCGCCGTCGACCTTGAAGTTGCGCCCGTCGATAAATCCACCGGCCACGTCCGTGCCGCGGGCCAGATGGGCTCGCCGGGAGACGTGCCTTGCGAGCGTGGCGCCTGCCGCAAAGCGCGCAGCGTCGTTCCGGGGTCACGCCTCACTGACGCAGGGATATTCAGCACTCCACCTGCGCCAGCGCCAGCCCGCCCTGCGAGGTCTCTTTGTACTTCGCCTGCATGTCGGCGCCGGTGCGGCGCATGGTGTCGATGGCCTGATCGAGCGAGATTCGGTGAGTGCCGTCACCGCGCATTGCGAGCGAGGTGGCGCTGATCGCCTTCACTGCGCCCATTGCGTTGCGCTCGATGCAGGGGATCTGCACGAGTCCGCCGATCGGGTCACAGGTCATGCCCAGATGATGCTCCAGCGCAATTTCGGCAGCGTTTTCGATCTGCTCGTTGCTGGCGCCGAGCGCAGCGGCAAGACCGGCCGCCGCCATCGCAGCCGCTGATCCAACCTCGCCCTGGCAGCCCACTTCGGCACCCGAGATGGACGCGTTCATCTTGCACAGCGCGCCGACCGCTGCCGCTACCAGCAGAAAATCGTGCAGGCCATCGTGTTCGACGTCGCAGAAGTCACGCGCATAGCGCAGCACCGCAGGCACCACGCCCGCAGCACCATTGGTTGGCGCGGTGACGACACGACCACCCGCCGCGTTCTCTTCGTTCACAGCAATCGCGTACACACTGACCCAGTCGAGCATCTTGTGCGGCGCCGCCCGGCGCTGACCGCGCTCAACCGTGAGCTGGTGATGAATGTCCGGCGCGCGCCGCTTGACGCCCAGACCGCCGGGCAACTCGCCGCGCGTGGCGATGCCGCGATCGATGCAGTTGAAGAACGTGTCGATCACGCGATCGAGAAACGCCGAGGTCGCAGCAGCACCGCGCAAGGCGTGTTCGTTCGCGCGCAGCAAGTCCATCAACGGCAGCTGTTCACGCTTGGCGTGCAGCAACAGTCCCGCCATGCTGCTGTACGGGTACGGCACGGTCGCCTCACCGCCGCGCGGGCTGCCGACGAACGCCTCATCCTCATCGACAATGAAGCCACCGCCAATCGAATACAGCGTGCGCTCGGCGAGCGGCGGCGTGGCGGCGGCCTCATCAGCGTACGCGCGAAACGTCATCGCGTTGGAGTGCAGCGGCAACAGATCCTTCAGGTTGTAGCGAAGGTCGGTGAGTGGCTGAAAACGGACCGACCGCTTGCCGAGCAGATTGATCAATTGTTTGCGCGCGATCTCCGCGATGCGACCGGGAATGCTCGCGGTGTCGACCTCATCGGGCAGTTCGCCGCAGAAGCCGAGCTGAATCGCAACGTCGGTGCCGTGTCCCTGCCCGGTGTGTGCGAGAGAGCCGAACAGCTCAACGCGAACGCGCGCGACTTCCGCCAGCGCGCCGTCGGGCAATTCCATCAAAAAGCGCCGCGCCGCGCGCATCGGCCCCACCGTGTGTGACGACGAAGGGCCGATGCCAATTTTGAACAGGTCTGTCAGCGAGATGTACATGCGAGCAGACCTTGCGTGGTCAAACCAGCGTCACCCGCGCAAACTTGCGCTTGCCGGCCTGCACAACATAGGTCTTGCCTTTGGCGAGCTTGACGTGGCGGTCTTCAATCACTTCACCGTCGACCCTGAAGCCGCGGCCTTCGATCAGACGACCCGCTTCGCCGGTGCTGCCGACCAGGTCGGCTTGCTTGGCGATCTGCGTGGCGAGCATGCTTTCGTCGGCGCAGTGAATGGTGACCTCGGGCATCTGTTCCGGCGCGGCGCCCGTTTTTCGGGCTTCGAACTCGGCATACGCGCGATCGGCATCGGCCTGTGAGCTGAAGCGCGCGGCGATTTCGATGGCGAGGGCGACCTTGGCGTCGCGCGGGTTCATCTGTTTGCCGTCGCACTTCGCTTTGACGGCAGCGATCTCGTCCACCGGCTTGAACGAGAGCAGCTCATAGTAGTTCCACATCAGCGCGTCGCTGATCGACATCACTTTGCCGAAAATTTCGCTCGCCGGCTCGGTGAGGCCGATGTAGTTGTCTTTCGACTTGCTCATCTTCTCGACGCCATCGAGCCCGACCAGCAGCGGCATGGTCAGGATGCACTGCTGCTCCTGGCCGTACTGCGACTGCAGCGTGCGGCCCATGAGCAGGTTGAACTTCTGGTCGGTGCCGCCGAGCTCGATATCTGCATGCAGGGCGACCGAGTCATAGCCCTGCATCAGTGGGTACAGAAACTCGTGGATGGCAATCGGCACGCCGCTCTTGAAGCGCTGGGTGAAGTCCTCACGCTCCATCATGCGGGCGACCGTGTAGCGCGCGGCCAGCTTGATCATGCCGGCGGCGCCGAGCGGGTCGCTCCATTCGCTGTTGTAGCGAATTTCGGTGCGCGCCGGGTCCAGCACCTTGCTGGCCTGGGCGTGATAAGTCTTCGCGTTCTCGATGATCTGCTCGCGCTCCAGCGGCGGGCGGGTGTCGTTGCGGCCCGACGGATCGCCAATCAGCGAGGTGAAGTCACCGACCAGGAAGATGACCGTGTGGCCGAGATCCTGAAACTGGCGCAGCTTGTTCAGCACCACGCTGTGCCCGAGGTGCAGGTCCGGGCGCGTCGGGTCGAGCCCCAGTTTGGCGCGCAGCGGCTTGCCGCTCGCCATGCTCTTCTTGATTTTGGCAAGCATTTCAGCTTCGACGAGCAGTTCGTCGCAGCCGCGCTTCATGATGTCGAATTGTTGTTGGGCGGAGATATTGGCGAAGGACATGACGGCAGTTGGACGGGGTGCCCGGTGGGCGCCGCCTTGATACGATTGCCGTCATTTTCGCATTCCGGGACGGACGCCCATGCTGCTTAACGAGCGCTACATCGGCCTGATGAGTGGCACCAGTGTCGACGGCGTCGATGCCGTGCTGGCCGATTTTTCGGGCCACCGCGTTGCGTCGCTCGGCCATGCGCACCTGCCGTTTTCGTCCGCGTTGCGCGCTTCGTTGCAGGCGTTGATGCAGTCCGGCGCTGATGAGATCGAGCGCGCCGGGGATGCGTCGGTGGCATTGGCGCAGGCGTACGGCGAGGCGGTGCGGGCGCTGCTGGCAAAAACCGGGCTGACTTCGAAGGACGTCGCGGCGATCGGTGCGCACGGACAGACGATTCGGCACCGACCGGAACGCGGCTTCACATGGCAACTTAATCACCCGGCGCTACTGTCAGAACTGACAGGTATCGCTGTGGTCGCCGATTTTCGCAGTCGGGACGTCGCTGCGGGCGGTCAGGGCGCGCCGCTGGTGCCCGCATTCCACGCCGCGGTGTTCCAGTCGGACGCGCCGCGCGCGGTGGTGAATATCGGCGGCATCGCCAACGTGACCTTGTTGCCTGCGACGGGTTCGCCCGAGGCTGCTCAACCGGTGCTGGGCTTCGATACGGGGCCGGGGAACACGCTGCTCGACGCCTGGTGCGAACGCCACACCGGAAAACCGTTCGATGAGCGCGGCGCGTGGGGCGCAACCGGGCGCGTGGACGAAGCCTTGCTCGCTCGCCTGTTGAGCGAGCCGTATTTCGCGAAACCGGCACCCAAGAGCACGGGGCGCGAACGGTTCAATCTGGCCTGGTTCGATGCAGCGCTGGCGGCGCATGGTGTCGCTGAGGGTGCGTCTGGACGGATGCTCAATCCGGTCGACGTGCAGGCCACGCTGGTGGCATTGACCGCGCGCAGCATTGCCAATGCCGTAGACGGCCGCGCCGTGTTCGTGTGTGGGGGCGGTGTGTTCAACGAGCCCTTGTTCCGAGCGATTCCGGGCGCGCGCTCGACGGCGGATATCGGCGTTGACCCGATGCAGGTGGAGGCCCTTGCCTTTGCGTGGCTGGCACGCCAGTGCTTCAACAGTGAGCCGGGAAATCTGCCGGCGGTGACGGGCGCGCGCGGGCCGCGTGTCCTCGGTGCGGTGTATCCGGCTTGACTGACCGGCGCAAAGCTCCCTTGGATTGATACAGCTTTTATGGTTTATCGGCTGCGCAGCAGTCGATGCACAGGCATTTTTCTGATAGTCGACTTACCAATTTTCGTGATGCAAAGCACCGCAGAATCGTCGCTCAGTGCAAAAAGCTGTAACGTGCATTCACCGCCGAATGAAAACGGCACCTGCAGGTGCCGTCGATCGATGACAACAGGGAACGGCCCGACGTCTACGCGCTAAACGAATTACCGCAGCCGCAGGTGGAGGTGGCGTTCGGATTCTTGATGACGAATTGCGCGCCTTCGAGGCCGTCGGTGTAGTCGATCTCGGCGCCGACCAGATACTGATAACTCATGGCGTCAATCAGCAGCTTGACTTCGTTCTTCTCCATGATCGTGTCGTCTTCGTTGACGTCCTCGTCAAAGGTGAAGCCGTACTGGAAGCCTGAGCAGCCACCGCCCGTGACGAAGACACGCAACTTCAGGTTCGGGTTCTGTTCGTCAATGATCAGATCGCGCACCTTGTTTGCGGCGGCGTCGGTGAAATTGATCGGCGCGGGAAGTTCGGTCATTGCATTCATGGTTCACTCCAGTCAGGCCGACCACGGCCTCCTGACGCCTGTGGTGCTGAAAACCCGACTAATACACTCGATTATCGGGGTGACGCCAATCTATTTCAACCGCGCCCGCGACATGGGCATCTGCGCGCAGGTGGTGCGCCGCGGCGGAGGGAGTCCTAGCCTTTTTCGCTGCCCAGCCGTTTGAGCTCAACGACGTCCGCCGAGCCGGGCTGCACGTGCAGCAGGCGCCCCTCAATGACTGCACCGACCTGCATCTCGAGCGTGCGGTACGTGACGTCACCCGTGATTCGCGCGTTTTGCATCAGTTCGAGGTATTCGCTGGCGTTGACCGGACCGTTCACCGTGCCGTCGATCACCACGTGTGACACGCGGATTTCCCCTTCCACTTTGGCCTTTTCGCTGATGACTAGTGTTGAGTGGTCATCACCCTCACTGTGGATATGGCCCTTGACGCAGCCGTCAACGCGCAAGCCGCCGGAGAACGAGATGTCGCCCTGAATGGTCGTGGAAGCGCCGATGAGGCTATCGATCTGCTTCTGCGGCACATGCGCTTTTTTCTTGTTGAACATGACGTCTCCTCGCTATTTATTGCAGTTGCAGCGACTGTTGCGCCTTGGCTGCGTTGGCACCCTGCGGCGTAACACGCATCAACAATGTTTTCAGTTGCGCGTTGGCCGGCAGCTTGATGACGCCTTCCACGCGCTGGTATGCCTTGAAGTCTAACGCGAGCGCGGGCTGCAGGTCGGGTTGTTCCTCAGGCAGATTGAGCGTGAGTCGCTTGCCGCCGTCGGTGATCGCCGTCGCGCTGATGCTGACGCGACCCTTGAAGGGCGCGTCTGCGCTGCCTTGCACCACCAGCGCCCGGAAGCGGTAACTGTCCACCGTCTCGCGCTCAGCCTGCAGGCGTTGCACAGCGAGGCCATTTTTTCCACCGGTGGCGCTGCCGAGCAGCTTTTCGAAGAACGCGGTCTCTTCCTTCAGTTGCGTGTTTTCGGCCTGCAACGCGACGATCTGCTTGGACAGTACGTCGCGCGCGCCAACTGCCATTTGCGCGGCATTGGCATTCTCAATGTTGTCGCGTTTGAGTTGTTCGTTTTCCGCGCGCAGCGTGCGTAGCTCGGCGGTGAGTTTCTCCTGTTCTTCCCGCACCTTGCCGATGTTGAAGCCCGCAAAAATGCGGCCGGCGTCAAAGCCGCCATAAAACAACCCGATCAATACGAGAACAGCGACGCCCGCGATGGCTGCCTTGACTTGCCACGGCCAATGCGTCCGAACCGCCAGCTTGGGCGCGGAGATGCCAAAGCGCCGGCGTAGTCCGGAGACGATGCGATCGGAGCGAAGCCAGGCCATGGTGCCGATGCAGGTGGCGATAGCGCCAGCGGGCCGCTCAGGGCGACAGCGGCAGCGTCTGCAGGCCGGCTGTTTCCGGCAGGCCAAACATCAGGTTCATGCACTGCACCGCTTGACCGGCGGCGCCTTTCACGAGGTTATCCTGTGCCACCAGTACCACCACCGTGTCGCCGCCTTGCGGGCGATGCAGCGCGATACGCAGCACATTGCTGCCACGCGTCGAGCGGGTGTCGGGGGTGCTGCCGAACGGCATCACGTCAACGAAGGGTTCGCCCTTGTAGGCTTCCTCGAACAGTGCCTGCAGCGCCTCGTTACTCAACGGCAGACCCTTTGCGTTCAGTTGCGCGTAGAGTGTCGAGTGCATGCCGCGAATCATCGGTGTCAGGTGCGGTGTGAATATCAGGCGCACCGTCTCGCCGGTCATCTCTCGCAGGCGCGCCTCGGTCTCGGGCTGGTGGCGATGGCCAGACACGTTGTAGGCCTTGAAGTTGTCACTGGCCTCGCTGAAGATGAGGTCCATGTCGGCCTTTTTGCCTGCACCTGACACGCCTGACGCGCAATCGGCAATCAGACGCCCGGCGTCGATCACACCGGCTTTCAGCAGCGGATAGAAACCAAGCTGCATGGTGGTGGGATAGCAGCCAGGATTGCCGACGATATTGGCGCTGCGGATGGCATCGCGATTGAGTTCGACGAGACCATACGCGGCGGTCGCCGCGAGGTCCGGGCAGCTATGCGGAAGCTTGTACCACTTCTCGAAAACGGCGAGGTCCTTGAAGCGGAAGTCGGCCGCGAGATCAATGATCTTCACCCCTGCGGCCGTCAGTTTGGGCGCGTCGGCCATCGCAACACCGTGCGGTGTGGCGTAGAACACGACGTCACAGGTGGTCAGATCAGCTGTTGCGGTATCGCTGAACTCAAGGTCACAGCGGCCGCGCAGGCTCGGAAACATGCTGTCGAGACGGGTGCCCGCATCCTTGCGCGAAGTGATCATGCTCACCGTCGCGTGGGGGTGCAGGGTGAGCATGCGCAGCAGCTCAACGCCGGTGTATCCGGTGCCGCCAACGATGCCGACTTTCACGTGTTTTGCAGCGTTCACGAGTGAGGTCCTCGTTTCAGTGAATTCTTGTCTCAGGACGGCTACAAGACGGCCGTCGTATAAAGCACAAAGGCTGCGAGGATCTCTCGCAGCCTTTGTCGAATCGCTTGCGCGATCTGAGTGTAGTCGCGACTAGCGCTTCGAGAACTGCTTGCGGCGGCGTGCTTTGCGCAGACCGACTTTCTTGCGTTCAACTTCGCGTGCGTCGCGGGTAACGAGGCCGGCCTTCTTCAGGTCGGGCTTGTACGCCGAATCGTACTCGATTAGCGCGCGGGTGATGCCGTGGCGTACTGCACCGGCCTGCCCGGATTCACCACCACCCATCACGTTGACCATGATGTCGAGGCTGTCGAGGTTGTTGGTCAGCACGAGCGGCTGGCGCACGATCATGCGGCCGGTTTCGCGGGAGAAAAATTGGTCAACCGGCTTGCCGTTCACCGTGAAGGCGCCCTTGCCGGACTTGATGAAAACACGAGCGACAGCGCTTTTGCGACGACCCGTACCGTAGTGGAAGTTACCGATCATTTTGATGATTCCTTGGGTGCGAGTCGCTTACTGTGCGAACGTAACGGTTTTCGGTTGCTGGGCGGCGTGCGGATGGGCGTCGCCGGTGTAGCACTTCAGCTTCTTGAGCATCGCGTAACCGAGCGGACCTTTAGGCAGCATGCCCTTGACTGCATTCTTGAGGACGCGGTCCGGGTACTTGGCCTGCAGCTTCTCGAAATTGGTTTCATAGATGCCGCCGGGGTAGCCGGAGTGACGGAAATACGTCTTTTGGTGAGCTTTGTTGCCAGTCACACGGATTTTTTCCACGTTGGTCACGATGACGAAGTCGCCCGTGTCCATGTGCGGCGTGAAGATGGCTTTGTGTTTGCCACGGAGGCGCAGGGCGATTTGCGTGGCGAGGCGACCGAGAATCTGGTCTGTGCCGTCGACATGCAGCCATTCCTGCTTGATGTCGGTCGGCTTGGCTGAAAAGGTTTTCATTGCGTAGACTCGTTTGATGTTTTGCGAAGGGCGGTGAATGTGGTGTGTGCCACGCTCTGTCGCCCAGCGCGTTGTGAGTTTCCCCGCCCGAACCTTGGACAAGTTCAAGCGAGCCCACTAGTATAGCGCTAAATCACTGATCTACCAACGAAAATCCGGACGGCATCGGTCGTCGACAGGGCAGAAAAGAAAACGGCGAGCCCGAGGGCCCGCCGTTAAAGATGTCTCACCAAAGGAGGAGGAAGGAGGACATCAATCGCCCGGTAAGGAGGAGGAACCAAGCGATGGGTGAATTTCAGCATGTTGCACCGCACAAGTCAAGCGTCTTTTGTGCGTCGCGGCGATAATTGTCTAGGCAAGTTGCTCTAGCGAACGGAGCGTCAAGGAATCATCTTATGAAAGCTAACGTCAAGTGGGTCGACAATGTTCAATTTGTCGCCGAAACAGGATCCGGACATGCCATTGTCATTGATGGGGCGCCTGAATATGGTGGCCGAAATACCGGAGCGCGGCCGATGGAGTTAGTGCTCGCTGGCGCGGCGAGTTGCACTGCGTTTGACGTCGTGTTGATGCTAAGAAAGTCCCGCCAAAACTTCACTCGGTTGCATGTCGAGGCGGAGGCAGCGCGTGCCGACACGGACCCCAAAGTCTTCACAGCAATCAAACTTACGTTTCACGTCGCTGGCAAGTCGCTCGATGCGTCTGCCGTCGAACGCGCAGTCAGGTTGTCGAAAGAGAAATATTGCTCCGCAACAGCGATGCTCGGAAAAACTGCGGAGATCACCACCGAAATCGTCCTGTCTGAGGCCTGAACAACCCGCGTCGACGGGCGGACTTGGCGTCTTTGCGGCGTCACCCCGTGCGACCGGTTACGTGGCCGGTGGTCGTTGCGCGGCTCACGTTGTCGCGAACGAGCGGACGACCACATCACCGGAGCCCTCGGCAGCGCGGTCGTCCTCGCAAATCCCCGAGAGCACTCGTCGCGGACCTCGGCAGGGCGGATTTCGCATGAATTGTGCGGTCGACCTTGAAAACGGGCGTTCACACTTAAAATTCAAAGGTGGACAAGCCGAATTGGCCCGCCTGTTGCGCGGCCGGGGTTGGCGGGAGTGTGTCGCTTGAACAATATGCTCAAAAACATTGGCATCTGGGTCGTTATTGGCCTGGTGGTGCTCACCGTCGTGCAGCAGTTCGACAAATCGAGCCGCAAGAGCGACGCCGTGCCCTATTCGACCTTCATCGAGGAGTTGCGTGGCGGCAAGATATCTGAGGCCAGCATCGAGGGCCGCAACGTCGACTACCGCACCGCCGACGGCAAGAAAGTAACCTACATCCCCGGCGGCTATGACAAGGATTTGATCAACGACCTGCTGAAGAACAACGTCAAGTTCTCCGGCAAACCCGAAGAGCAGCAGTCCCTGCTGTCGTCGATTCTGTTTTCCTTCGGCCCGATCCTTCTGCTGATTGGTGCCTGGATATTCATGATGCGCCAGATGCAGGGCGGTGGCAAAGGCGGTGCGTTCAGCTTTGGCAAGAGCCGGGCACGCATGCTTGACGAGACCAACAACTCGATCACGTTTGCTGACGTTGCTGGCTGTGACGAAGCGAAAGAAGAAGTCACCGAAATCGTCGACTTCCTGAAAGACCCGAGCAAGTTCCAGAAGCTGGGTGGCCGCATCCCGCGCGGTGTGTTGATGGTCGGCTCACCGGGTACCGGGAAAACGCTGCTGGCCAAGGCGATCGCCGGCGAGGCGAAGGTACCGTTCTTCTCGATCTCCGGCTCAGATTTCGTCGAAATGTTTGTCGGCGTTGGTGCCGCTCGTGTGCGCGACATGTTTGAACAGGCCAAGAAGAACGCGCCTTGCATCATCTTCATCGATGAAATTGACGCTGTTGGTCGCCAGCGTGGCGCTGGCCTCGGTGGCGGCAATGACGAGCGTGAGCAAACGTTGAACCAGATGCTGGTCGAGATGGACGGCTTCGAAGGCTCACAGGGCGTGATCGTCATCGCCGCGACCAACCGTCCGGACGTTCTAGATCCGGCGCTGATGCGTCCGGGCCGTTTCGACCGTCAGGTGGTGGTGCCGCTGCCGGATATTCGTGGCCGCGAGCAGATCCTGCAAGTTCACATGCGCAAGGTGCCGATTGCGGGTGACGTCAAGGCGCACGTGATTGCGCGTGGCTGCCCGGGCTTCTCGGGGGCCGATATCGCGAATCTGGTCAACGAGGCCGCGCTCTTTGCCGCCCGCGCCAACAAGCGTCTCGTTGACATGGAAGATTTCGAGCGCGCCAAAGACAAGATCTACATGGGCGCCGAGCGCAAGTCGATGGTGCTCAGCGAGGATGAAAAGCGTGCGACGGCGTATCACGAGTCGGGCCACGCCATCGTAGCCGCCAGCCTGCCCAAGGCTGACCCGGTCCACAAGGTCACCATCATCCCGCGTGGCCGTGCGCTGGGCGTGACTTGGCAATTGCCGGAGCGTGATCGCATTTCGCTCTACAAGGATCAGATGCTTACAGAGATTTCGGTGCTGTTTGGTGGCCGCATTGCCGAAGATCTATTTGTTAAGAACATCTCGACGGGTGCGTCAAACGACTTTGAGCGTGCGACCAAGATCGCCCGCGACATGGTCACGCGCTACGGCATGAGCGATCTGCTCGGCCCAATGGTCTACGCGGAAAACGAGGGAGAAGTGTTCCTCGGCCGCAGCGTTACCCAGACGCGCAACGTTTCGGAAGAGACGCTGCAAAAGGTTGACCTTGAGATCCGCCGCATCATCGACGAGCAGTACGCGGTGTCGACGAAAATCCTGAGGGACAATGCCGACAAGGTCGAGGCGATGACGGCGGCACTGATGGAGTACGAGACCATCGACGCGGACCAGATCGCCGACATCATGGCGGGCCGACCCGTGCGCGCAGTCAAAACCTATAACACGCCCGGCAGTGGCGGAGGCGACACGCCCACTGGCCCTGCGGTCGTTCCCGACAGTGCGACGGCCGACAAGCCGGAGTCGGTCGCCGCGACGACCCCATCAAAGGCGGCGGCTGACGCTCCGTGAGGTGAACGCCCCGCGCGGCACAGGAACAAAGGCGACCCGTGGGTCGCCTTTGTCGCTGTTGTGTCGGCGGGGTGTCAACCAGATTTGTGGTGTTTTCGGACTGATCGGCGCGTCCCTGTCGTGCAGCGCTGCGACTCCGGGGGGCGGCGATCTGTCGGATTTTGTTGTCAATATTGCCCGTTACACCACGTGGCCGGCCTCTGCATCGCGTAAGGAGGTCACCGCGTGTTACGCGCACGGCGGGGCTTTGCAGACAAATTCGATCGCAGTGGAGCAGTCGTACACGCTCAAGTCACAACCCGTGGTCTGGCGTCACGTTACCGCGCCGTCCCAGGTAGCAGGCTGCTCATTGCTCTGGCTGAATGCTGACGTACGACCCGCCCCAAGAGAGTGGCTGGCCGCTGTAGCGGATCAGCCCGTACTGACCTTGAGCAACTATGCGGATTTCACGGCCGATGGAGGCATCATTGGAGCCTATCGTGTTGGCGGTGATTGGCGTTTCGAGGTGAGTCTCGAGGCGCTGCAGCGTTCGCGACTCACCATCGCTGCCGCTGCGCTGCGCCTGAGCCAGCGTCCTCGCCCGCCGACCGCCACTACTGCGCCGGGAGAGTCGCGATGAGCGGCACCGCGTTCGGCGCTTCGTATTCATTCGCTCGGCGCACTGCCGCCGTGGCGGTCGTGTCACTGGCTGCGATGTTGTTGATCGCCACGCTATCGATTGCGGCCCTGTTTTTGCGCGCGCAGATTGAACACAGCCGCGCGTCTGCGCTAACGCAGGCAAACGTCGCGTCCAGCACGATGGCTGCCGCGATGCGCTTCGGTGGCTATGAGGTGATCAACGACACATTGCGGGTATTTGATACCGGGGCTACCCACGATTCTGCGGCGGCATACGATCGAACAGGCAAGCTGGTCGCGCAACTCGTCGCGCCGCGCGAGGCCGATTTTCCGTCGCAGTTGTCTGATCTTCGTCTTAGTCCCGACGGGTGGCTACAACCGCGTCCGGTGAAGCACGTGCTTCGTGACGAAAATGGGCTTGATGGGACGGTGCTCGGGACGCTGGTGGTGGCACCCAATCAGGAGGCGCTGCGCAATACGGTTTCAACTGCGTTGCTGGCGCTTGCCATCGTGCTGGCGTTTACATTGGCGCTGGGCGTCTTGCTGGCCCGTCGGCTCACCGCGACGATGGTGCGCCCCCTGCACGAATTGACAGAATGGGCAGAGGCGGTGAGTGCCTCGCGCAACGTCAACGTGGCTGCGCCCGCGCCGCGCGGTGGTGCGGTTGAGGTCAATCAGCTGACGTCGAGCTTTGAGCGGCTGGTCATGCAGATCGCGGAGCAGAATCGTGAACTGAAACGGCGTCAATATGAGCTCAAGGCATCGAACGCGCACCTTGAGTCCGTCGCGTTTTCCGACCCCCTGACCGGATTGCCCAATCGGATGATGTTCGAGTCCACCCTGCAGTCGGCGATTGATCGTGCGAATGCGTCCGGGATTTCGTTGGCCGTTCTGTTCATTGATGTTGACCGACTGAAACACATTAACGACCAGTTTGGGCACGCCAAGGGCGATGCCGCGTTGCGGGCGGTGGCATCCCGGACGCGCCGCGCGTTGCGAGGAGGCGACTTTCTTGCCCGACTCGCGGGTGACGAGTTTGTGGTCGTGACCTCCAACATCGCGAGCCCAGGCGATGCTGTGAAACTGGCGGAACGACTCACGGTGTGGCTCGGCATTGCACTGCCAGAAGACCACTGGCAGCATCCCGTGCGCGCGAGCATCGGTGTTGCCGTGTTCCCTGATCATGGCGAGGACGTTCCGGCCCTGGTGCACGCCGCCGACGTCGCGATGTATCGTGCCAAGGCGTTGCCTGTCGACGAGCCAATTCGCGTGGTTGGCGCACCGGTTGCTGCACTGACTCCGGCTTCGCGCGCGGCGTCCAACGTTATCAACCTGCCGGCGTCTGGCCGAAAAACTCAATCAGGAAGAAGCCATTAATGAAATTGTCATCGCCCCGATCACTGCTCACACTCTTGCTCCTCGCGTGGCTCGGAAGTCTGATTGCCGGTTGCGCGACGCCGCCGCCACCCGCGCCGGGCAAGCCGACTCGCGTCGAAGCCTTGTCCGCACTCGGCTTCGAGAAGACGGACGAAGGCTATGTGCTGAATTTGCCCGGACCGCTCTTGTTCGACACCGGTAGCGATGTGCTGAGTGATGGCGCGAAAGTGATGCTGGCCAAGCTCGCCGTTGATCTCAAGACGCTCGACATCAACAAGCTGCGTTTGTTTGGTCATACCGACAACGTCGGCTCGGCTGACATGAATCGCTCGCTTTCGGCGAAGCGCGCAGAGGCGGTCGCGGTGGCGATGGCTGCGAACGGTTTCGCCAACGAGAATCTGGAACGCCGTGGTTTTGGCTTCGACCGGCCCATTGCCGGGAACGATACGCCCGAGGGACGCGCACGAAATCGCCGCGTGGCGGTCATCGTGCCATTTGAATAGCAGCGGCGACGGCGCCGCCGCTCGCGTTAGCAGAGATCAACGGGTGCGGCGTCAGTCGCGCGGCGCGTTATCGACGGCGTAGCGGGCGAGAAAACGCGGTAGGCCATCGCGTTCGAAGGCGGCAACGTCCCAATCGCACGTCAGCAAGTCGTCGATGTTGAGTGCGAGATACGCGTCGGCGGTGATGAAGTCTGGCCGTCCGGCTTCATGTGCCTTGGCCTGGACGCTCAGGCTGACCCGAGCGTATTCGCGACCTTCAAAGTAATCCAGCCGTGCGAGATCGTCGGGTTCGACATCGAAATACACCACGCCAGCCAGTGCGGACGCCTGCGGCGCCACGACCAGCGCCGGGTGCTCCTCGCCACGCACGCAGAGCCGCCGGAGTCCGCTTAGAACTGCAGTTGCGGAGTGGTAGTCGCCGCGAACCACACCACGCCAGACGACTGGGAACATTAGCGAACCGTAGGTGAACACATGCTTGCAATCACGCATGATCATTGCTGCTCATTGAGGATAGCGTGCGCCGCGCGCTCGCCCGACAACACTGCGGCTTCGAGCGTTGCGGGCAGTAGCGGGTAGGTCCAGTCGCCGGCGAAGTGCAGTCGACCGATCCTTGCCGGTAGCTGCTTAAGAACGCGGACCTGTGCAGGCGTGCAGGCGTAGGTGGCGCGCTTCTCGGTGACGGCGGTTTGCCAGACTGGCGCAGGAACGTCCCAAACACGCCGCAACTGTTGCAGCGCGACGTCTACAAGTGCGGACGCCTCGTCATCGCGGCGATGCGCGCTGATGACCACGCTCCCACCCCAGTGCCCGTTGGCCAGGCGATGCCAGAACAACCACTGCCCCGGGTGTCCGTCGAGCATCAGCATCGGGGCGTTATCCAAGGCCATCGCGGAGGACCCGTGTGGCGCGCCGCGATGTAGAAACTCGAAGTGAATGGTGGTGATCGCTTCGTACGCCAGACGCTGCAATGCCGTCACGATTTGCCGACAGGCGGCGCCGAGTGCTGTGCCGGGCTCGTTGCTCTCGCTGGATTCAGCAGCGAGCGGTTCGAGCAGTCGCGCGACATGCTGCGGCCCAGTGGCGATGACTACATGGTCAAACGAAGCTGTGTTTTCACCGGCATCAAGTGCGTACCGCACTTGGCCCGTCGGCGAACGTTCCGCTCGCAGGCCCCGCACTACGCTGCCTAGTGTTACGCGCCCGCGGCGCGCTGCCACTTCCGCCAGCGCGGGCGCGGGAAACAACTGCGACAAGTCGACGCGTGGGATGATCAGATCGCAATCGGCGCGGTCGCCGAGGAACGATCGCCGAAGAATCTCGACAAATACCGACGCCGAGGCGCACTCAGCGGGCGTATTCAGCGCTGCGATGCACAGCGGCTCCCATAGCATTTCGCGAGGCGCGGCGGGTTGCGCCGCGAGCAAGTCGGCAACGGTCAAGTCATCTGCTACGGAGTGCCGCGACCGAAGCGCTTGGTCCGCCCAGCGCAGCGTGGCAAGACGGTCGGCGATGGTCAGGCCGCGCGCTGACAGGAATGCTGCCAGCAGGTGCCAGGGGGCGGGCAGTGCGGGCGCGGCGAGCGCAAGACGCCGCGCGCCGGTGCCAGCGGTGTGCAGGGATAGCGGTAGCCGCGTCACGGCCTGCGCTACCGGTTGCACGCTGGCGATCAAGTCAAGTGAGCGGCTGTAGGCGCCGAGCAGCAAGTGTTGGCCGTTGTCGAATGTCCGCCCGCCGTGGCTGACCGCGCGCGCCCGCCCGCCCGGAACCCGGTTTGCTTCGAATACGTGCACGGCCCGCCCGGCGCGCGCGAGCGTCAGTGCGGCGGCAGCACCCGCCCAGCCGCCACCGACCACGGCAATGCGTGGCGACGGCGTCATGCGAAGGTAAACGCTTTCCATGCGATCCACAGTTTGCGGATCGGCGTTAGCGCAATGCGGTGCTCCAGCACGCGAAAGCCGTCACGCCGGATCTCCTCAAGCAGGGCGCGATAGATGGCACCCATGGCGAGTCCAGCGCGCTGCGCCTTGCGATCTGCCTCAGGTAACACGGCAAGCGCTGCGTTGTAGGTTGCCACCGCGCGCTCGTATTGCCATTGCATCAGCCCCTGAAAATCGCCTTGCGATTGTCCGCGCAAGAGCAATCCCGCGCTGACGCCAAAACGGATCAACTCATCCTGCGGTAGATAGATGCGACCGCGCCGCGCGTCTTCGCCGACATCCCGGATAATGTTGATCAGTTGCAGCGCCTCGCCGAGCCCGCGGGCATAGGCCAGGGTTGCGGGGTTGTCCATTGAACACATGCCAAAGATGCGCGCGCTCACTTCGCCAACCACGCCGGCGGCTTGGTAACAGTAGCTGGCCAGATCGGTAAAGTCCAAATACCGCGTCTTGTCGAGGTCCTGCTGCATGCCAGCAATGACGACGTGAAACGCGTCGCGAGGAAGGCCCAGGGGCTCAACGTGCGGTGCCAGCGCACGCGTGACAGGGTGCGTGGGTTCACCGCGAAACAGCGCATCGACTTCACGGCGCCAGAAATCGAGCTTCTGGCGTGCGACCACGGGATCGACAACGTCGTCGACGACATCGTCGACTTCACGACAGAAGGCATAGAACGCAGTGATGGCGCGGCGCCGATCTGGCGTTAGAAAGCGGAACGCGTAGTAGAAGCTGGAGCCGGATTGCGCCGCCTTGTTTTCGCAGTACTGATCGGGAGTCATGGCGCTGAAGTCCGGGAGTGAGCAGTGCGGCGGCGGTGGCGCCAGCCTTCACGGGCGGCGAGCCATAGGAGCCGTGGCGAATCGTACCAGCGAAGCGTGGGGCGCAATCGAACGTCGTAGTCGTTCGCTGCGATTTTCTCAATGATGCGTAGACCCCCTGCAATCGTCAGTGCGATTTCAAGGCGAAATCGGCCGGCGAGCCACGGCAGCAACTCCGCGCCGCGCAACATGAGCTGCTGCGCCCAATCGCACTGCGCCTTCATCAATTCGCGATGAATGACAGCCTGCGGAAACGTTGACGGTGTGACGTTGTAGTGGGCGAAGGCATCCAGCGGCACGTAGATGCGACCGCGAGCGGCGTCGACGGCGGCGTCCTGCCAGAAGTTGATGAGCTGCAGCGCCGTACAGATGCGGTCGCTGGCGACGAGTGCACTCGAGTCTGTCACGCCTACGAGCGCCAGCATCAGTCGTCCCACCGGGTTCGCCGAACGTCGACAGTAGTCAAGCAAGTCGTCGGCCGTCGCGTAGCGGCCTTGATGTACGTCTTGGCGAAATGCTGAAAGCAGATCGAGGAAAGGTTGCGCGCCGAGCAAATAAAAATCGGCATCGCGGAGTTGCTTCAGCCCCTGGACGGTTGGTGCGTTTGGAGTCTCACCGTCGAACAACCGTTGCACGTCGGCGCCGAGCTGATCAAGCGCGGTGCTGCGAGACGCCGCGTCTGCATCGCCCTCATCCGCAACATCGTCGGCGTGACGGGCGAACCGATAGATCGCGACGACGTAGGGGCGAATGGTCGGAGGGACCAGCAGTGAGGCGACTGGAAAATTTTCGTAATGTTGATCGACCGCCATGCAAAGAAAGGCGCGGCAAGACGCAAAACCGAAGAATTGGGGACGGCTATAATAGAAGGTTATGCGAATGTGGCGGAATTGGTAGACGCACTGGATTTAGGTTCCAGCGCCGCAAGGTGTGTGGGTTCGAGTCCCTCCATTCGCACCACCGTGACGCAGTCTTTCTGCGCGGGCGGAGGTCACGCCATCGTGATCTGCAGCGCCCCCGCGGCGGGGACGTGCGCGCGGTGACAGTACGCCCCGCGGGTGTCGCCAGCGCAGCGCCTGCCGGCATGATCGTCAGTCTAATGAAAAGAGAGCGAACGCGACGACGCGTTCGAGGGAAAGAAAGAAATGTCCACGCAGATCGAGCAACTGAGCACGCTTGAGCGCCGCTTTACGATGTCCATCCCCGTCGCCGCCATTGAGTCCGAAACCGAGGCGCGCATCAAGCGCTTGGCGCGTACTGTGAAGATGTCCGGTTTTCGTCCAGGCAAGGTGCCGGTCAAGATGGTTGCCTCGACCTACGGTCCGCAAGTTCGCTCGGAAGCGCTCTCCGATGCGGTGAACAGAAGCTTTGGCGAGGTGGTTGATGCCAACCAGCTCAAAGTCGCGGGTTACCCGCGAATCGAACCCAAAGCGGACGCTGCGGACACAGCGAACTTTCAGTTTACGGCGACGTTCGAGGTGTTCCCCGAAGTGAAGTTCACCGATCTGGGCGCTATCGCCATCGAGCGCCCTGTGGTCGAAGTAACCGACGCGGATGTTGAGCGCACGCTGGAAACCTTGCGCAAGCAGCGTGTTCGCTACGAAGTAAAAAGCGGTGCTAGCGCCGATGGCGACCGGCTCATCGTTGACTTCGCCGGCGAAATTGACGGGGTGCCGTTCCAGGGCGGTTCGGCGAAAGATTTCTCGATGGTGCTCGGCGAGCGCCGCATGCTGCCCGAATTCGAAACTGCCGCGCACGGGTTGTCGAAGGGCGAGAGCAAAGTATTCGAGCTGACTTTCCCCGCTGATTACTTCGGCAAGGACGTGGCCGGCAAGACTGCAAAGTTCACCCTCACCGCCAAAGACGTCGCGAGTCCAGTGCTCCCCGACGTGGACGCGGAGTTCGCCAAGGCGTTCGGCGTAGCCAGCGGTGACGTGACCGCGTTGCGTACCGAGGTGCGCGGTAATCTGGAACTTGAGCGCAAGCGTCGGGTGTTTCAGAGCGTGCGAGAGCAAGTGTTCAAGGGCCTGCGCGCACAGACTGCGCTCGAAGTGCCAAAGTCGTTGGTCGTTGCTGAGGCGCAACGTATGGCGCAATCCGCAAGCGAAGACTTGAAGTCGCGCGGCGCGAAGGATGCTGATGCGCAGGTGTCGCCATCCACGTTTGAACCGGCGGCCACGGAGCGCGTCGCGATGGGCTTGATCGTCGGCGAGTTGGTGCAAGCTAACCGGCTACAAGCGACGCCGGAGCAGGTTCGCGCGCTGTTGAACGAGCAGGCACAGAGCTATGAAAAACCTGAGCAAGTCGTTGCCTGGTATTACCAGGATCAGCGCCGCCTGTCGGAATTTGAAGCGGTCGCACTTGAGCAGAATGTTGTCGACTTCGTCCTGAAAGCGGCGAAAGTTAGCGACAAGAGCGTGGCATTCGCTGATCTGATCGGACAGCAGACCGCCTGAGTCGAAAACGAGCTGACCTTGGCGTTGTGAGCACGCCGGGGTTGACGCGACTCGACGGACAGCAGGCATCGGTTGAAATCTGCAGAATAAGAGCCAACTTCAATTTGAGGCGCTGCTTCGCAGTCTGCATTGCCGCAGCAGGCATGTACCGCCCATTCCTTGCCACCCTGTTGACTGGAGTTCAGCCATGACACCGTTTTCCGCCTCTAACGCCCCGTATGGTGCCAGCTCGCCACTGGCGATGACTGCGGGCGGACCTCAGGGCTTGGGCTTGGTCCCTGTGGTGATTGAGCAGAGCGGTCGCGGTGAACGCGCGTTCGACATCTACTCCCGACTGCTCAAAGAGCGCGTCGTGTTTCTTGTCGGGCCAGTGACCGACGAAACCGCGAATTTGATCGTGGCACAGCTGCTGTTTCTGGAGTCGGAAAACCCCGAAAAGGACATCAGCTTCTACATCAATTCGCCAGGCGGGTCGGTGTCTGCAGGCATGGCGATTTTTGACACGATGCGCTTTATCAAGCCCGATGTCAGCACACTTTGCATCGGCATGGCGGCCTCGATGGGGGCGTTCCTGTTGGCCGCCGGTACCAAAGGCAAGCGTTTCGCCTTGCCCAACTCGACGGTCATGATTCACCAGCCATCCGGCGGTTTTTCCGGTCAGGTGTCGGACATCGAACGCCACGCCAACTACATTGTGCGGCTGAAACAACGCTACAACAAACACATGTCCGAGTTCACTGGGCACTCCCTTGAGGAGGTTGATCGTGCGTCCGACCGCGACAATTTCATGACGGCGGAAGAGGCGCTCGCATTTGGCATGGTCGACCGCGTGCTCGCGTCGAGAAGCGAAGCTGCGGGCGCTGCGTAAGCGCAACACTTTTCCAGGGAAGTCGTCGGGTTTCGGTGCGCCGGAATCCGGGCGCGTGACAACTGCGTACAAAGCGCTACACTGCGTTGACACTCTGCTGTAGCGGTCGCTCGGACGACCAACAAACTGCGTTTTATGGCCGAAAAGACTTCGAGCGACAAACTGCTCTACTGCTCGTTCTGTGGCAAAAGCCAGCACGAGGTGCGCAAGCTGATTGCGGGCCCGTCGGTGTTTATTTGTGATGAATGCATTGACTTATGCAATGACATCATCAAAGAAGAGGTTCAGGCCGACTCTGCGGACAAAGCTGGTGGCAAGAAACTACCCACCCCGCATGAGATTCGCGACAAGCTCGACCAGTACGTGATTGGGCAGGAGCAGGCCAAGAAGATCCTGTCGGTCGCGGTCTATAACCATTTCAAGCGGATCGATTCCAACCAGCGAGACAACGACGTCGAGCTGGCCAAGAGCAATATCCTCCTCGTGGGTCCGACCGGGTCGGGCAAGACGCTGTTGGCGCAGACGCTGGCGAAATTGCTGGATGTACCCTTCGTCATCGCGGATGCCACCACGCTTACCGAAGCCGGTTATGTAGGCGAGGATGTCGAAAACATCATCCAGAAATTGCTCCAGACTTGCGAGTACGACGTTGATCGTGCACAGCGTGGCATTGTCTACATCGACGAAATTGACAAAATTTCACGCAAGGGCGAAAACCCCTCAATTACGCGCGACGTGTCCGGTGAGGGCGTGCAACAAGCCTTGCTCAAGCTGATCGAGGGGACCAATGCATCTGTGCCGCCGCAGGGCGGCCGCAAGCACCCGAATCAGGAGTTTGTGACCGTCAATACGGCAAACATCCTGTTTATCGTGGGCGGTGCATTCGAAGGCCTCGACCGCATCATTCGCCAGCGCTCGGTGAAGACCGGCATTGGTTTCGGTGCTGACGTCGTGTCGCCGGATGATCGCAGCACCATCAGCACAATGCTGCGCGACACCGAACCAGACGACCTGATTCGTTTCGGGCTGATTCCTGAGTTGGTTGGACGCCTGCCCGTGGTTGCCACCCTTGACGAGCTGAGCGAAGCGGCACTGGTCGACATTTTGGTTCGCCCGAAGAACGCGCTCATCAAGCAATACCAGAAAATGTTTCGCCTTGAGAATGTCGAGCTTGAAGTGCGCGATTCCGCGCTATCGGCAATTGCGCGTCGTGCAATCAAGCGCCGCACGGGAGCCCGCGGATTGCGCTCGATTGTTGAATCTCTGCTTCTCGACATCATGTATGACTTGCCGTCGATTCAGAACCTCGACCGTGTGGTCGTCGACGAGTCAACGGTTGAAAGTAACGCCCGTCCTCTGTTGATCTATAGCGAACCGAGCAAGGTTGCCTGACCGACAGGCCGACCCAGCACCTCGCCCGGTTGCTCCTGCTCAATGCAGCGCGGCGGGCGCGGTTCGAGCCACGTAAAGAAAGTTCGCCATGTCCGAAGAAAATGCAGACGCTGTTCAGGGCGCAGATCCTTTGACGTATCCACTGTTGCCTCTGCGCGACGTTGTGGTGTTCCCGCACATGGTGATTCCGTTGTTCGTTGGGCGCCCCAAGTCGATCAAGGCGCTTGAAGTGGCCATGGAGAGTGGCAAGCACATCCTCCTTGTCGCACAAAAATCCGCGGCGAAAGACGACCCGACCCCGGAAGATTTGTACGAGACGGGTTGCGTCGCTACCGTGCTGCAAATGCTCAAGTTGCCCGACGGCACGGTCAAGGTGCTGGTGGAAGGTCTGCATCGCGCACTGTTGAGTGCACTGACGAACAACGGTGAATTTTTCTCAGGCGAGGCGCGTCCGATTGCGTCGTCCGATGACGATTCGGCGGAAGTTGAGGCTTTGCGCCGTGCCTTGCTGGCCAATTTTGACCAGTTCGTCAAACTGAACAAAAAAATTCCCGCCGAAATTCTGACTTCGATGGCGGGGATCGACGACGGCGGCCGTCTCGCCGACTCGATTGCTGCCCACCTGCCGCTGAAGCTGGAGCAGAAACAGGAAGTGCTGGAGTTGCCCTCGGTCGCCAAGCGTATTGAACACCTCATGGGTTTGATCGAGGCCGAGATCGACATCCTGCAGGTCGAAAAGCGCATCCGTGGTCGCGTCAAGCGACAGATGGAGAAAAGTCAGCGCGAGTACTACCTAAACGAGCAGGTCAAGGCCATCCAGAAGGAGCTGGGCGAGGGCGAGGATCACGCCGAAATCGAGGAACTCAGCAAGAAAATCAAATCCAGTGGCATGCCGAAGGAAGCCCTGGAGAAGGCTGAAGCCGAGCTGAAAAAACTCAAGATGATGTCGCCGATGTCAGCAGAAGCGACTGTGGTGCGAAACTATCTTGACGTGCTGACCGGGCTGCCGTGGAAGAAGAAGAGCAAGGTTTCGAAGGACCTGCGTCGTGCGATTGAGGTGCTCGAAGCGGATCACTACGGTCTCGACAAGGTCAAGGAACGCATCACGGAATATCTCGCCGTGCATCAGCGGGTCGAGAAAGTGAAGGCGCCCATCCTGTGCCTCGTTGGTCCGCCTGGCGTCGGCAAGACGTCGCTCGGACAGTCAATCGCACGCGCCACCAATCGCAAGTTCGTTCGCATGTCGTTGGGGGGCGTGCGCGACGAGTCGGAAATTCGCGGCCATCGCCGTACATACATCGGTTCACTACCGGGAAAAGTGTTGACCAACCTGTCCAAAGTGGGCGTGCGTAACCCGTTGTTCCTGCTCGATGAGATTGACAAGATGGGGCAGGACTTCCGTGGCGATCCGGCGTCCGCGCTGCTGGAAGTGTTGGATCCGGAGCAAAACCACACGTTTGCTGATCACTACGTCGAAGTGGATTTCGATCTCTCGGACGTGATGTTTGTCGCGACGGCAAACAGCTTCAATCTGCCTGCACCGCTGCTTGATCGCATGGAGATTATCCGGCTCTCAGGCTATACCGAAGACGAGAAAGTCAGCATTGCGCAGAAGTACCTGCTGCCCAAGCAGATTAAGAACAACGGCGTCAAGGACGGCGAGATTGATGTTCGCGAGGACGCTATTCGCGACATCGTGCGCTACTACACCCGTGAGGCCGGCGTGCGTTCGCTTGAACGTGAATTGTCGAAGTTGTGCCGCAAGACGATCAAGCGCATTCTGACCGGCACAGAGGCCAGGTCCGCGATCGTGACCGCCGAGAACCTGGCGGAGTTTCTGGGTGTTCGCAAGTACACGTTCGGCATTGCTGAAAAGGTTAGCCAGATCGGCCAGGTGAACGGGCTCGCGTGGACCGAGGTCGGCGGGGATTTGCTGACGGTGGAAGCGGTTGCGCTACCCGGCAAAGGTACGGTGCGACATACCGGCAAGCTGGGCGACGTGATGCAGGAGTCGGTGGCTGCAGCCGTATCTGTTGTGCGCTCCCGTGCGCGCAAGCTCGGCATCAGGCCTGACTTTTATGAAAAGCATGACTTGCATCTGCACTTCCCGGAAGGCGCCGTGCCCAAGGATGGGCCGAGCGCCGGCATCGCGATCACCACAGCGATCGTGTCGACGCTGACCGGTGTTCCCGTGAAGTCCACAGTCGGCATGACCGGGGAGATCACCCTGCGAGGTGAGGTGCTTCCCATCGGCGGCCTCAAGGAGAAGCTCCTGGCGGCGCAGCGTGGCGGCTTGACGACGGTGTTGATCCCAGAGCAAAACGTCAAGGATCTCGCCGAGATTCCCGATAACGTTAAGAATGTTCTCGATATCCGGCCGGTCAAGTGGATTGACGAGGTGCTTTCGTTGGCTCTCGAGCGTGCGCCGGTGCCGCTGGCGGATGAACAGTCGGCCGATGTCGCGGGGACAAAGGACTCAGCTGCGAAAGCGGAATCCGTTGTAACGCACTGACCCCGCGGGGGCACGCGGCGATTCGTAGTAGACTCGCGCCCTACGTTTTCTAATCGCGCTTCTGCGCGCTGCTGCTCTGCGGCGCCGGGAGCGACATATTGTTCAAGTCCAAATTACTACTGGTGAAAGGGGACATACAAGATGAATAAGGCTGAACTCATCGAGAGCATCGCCAAAAGCGCAGACGTTTCGAAGGCCGCAGCCACGCGCGCACTCGACGGTGCCATCAAGGCGATCTCGGTGGCGCTCAAGAAGGGCGACGTGGTGACGCTGGTCGGTTTTGGCAGCTTCTACGTAGGCAAGCGCACAGCGCGTACCGGTCGCAACCCGCGCACTGGTCAAGCCATCAAGATCAAGGCCGCGAAGGTTCCGAAGTTCCGCGCTGGCAAAGCATTGAAAGATGCGATAAACTAACAGGCTTTGCTGGATTGGCGTTGCAACATCACCGCGTTGCAACAAGATTCAGTGAATCCCTCTACAGGCGGCGAGTTATTCGTTGCCTGGAGCGGGTGCTTAGCTCAGCTGGTAGAGCGTCGCCCTTACAAGGCGAATGTCGGGGGTTCGATCCCCTCAGCACCCACCAGATCGAACCGTTACAATAGCGGGAGATCTCAGCGGAGTGGTAGTTCAGTTGGTTAGAATACCGGCCTGTCACGCCGGGGGTCGCGGGTTCGAGCCCCGTCCACTCCGCCAATCAGATGACATAAAAAGGCGAACAGCAGTTCGCCTTTTTTGTATCTACGACCGACCGGGCGGTCGCCGGGCAGTTGACCCGTTACAACCGGCGCTCCCGTCGCAACGACCAGGCAAAGAGACACATGTTTGATTTCGTTTACCGCAACAAGCGCCTCGTGCAAATCGTGCTGGGGCTGTTGGTTCTGCCATTCGCGTTCGTGGGCGTCGACAGCTACGTCCGCAACATGGGCTCAGACAACGACGTCGCAACGGTTGGTGGCACCAGCATTACTCCGCAGGAGTATGACAACGCGGTGCGCCAACAGCAACAGCGCATGAGCCAAATGCTAGGCAAGAATTTTGACCCAGCCATGTTTGACAATCCGGAAGTCAAACAACAGGTACTGGACGGTGTCATCAATCAGCGCCTGCTGCAAACGGTCGGCCAGAATCTGAAGCTCACCGCGCCAGACGCCCAACTGCGCAAGGTAATTCTTGAAGTTCCCGATTTTCAAGAGAGCGGCAAGTTCTCGGAGAGCCGTTACGACGAGCTGTTGCGCGCCAACGGCTTGACTCGCGTGAGCTACGAGTCGCGCTTGCGCGGTGACCTCGCTCAGCAGCCATTGCAGGACGCACTCGCACGCAGCAGTTTTTCCGGGGCCGCGCAAGCTGCGATGTTTCAGAAGCTCACGGAACAGGCACGTGAAATTCAGGTGGCTACGATCGACATCGCCTCGTTCATCGCTCAAGCGAAGGTCGACGATGCGCAGGTCAAAGCCGAGTATGACAAGAACCCGGACGCGTACCGCGCGCCAGAGCAGGTGAAGCTTGAGTACCTGCAGTTGAACCAGGCGGCATTTGCCGCCTCCGCCACTGCGAGCGTCGACGAGGTGAAGGCTGAGTACGACAAGCGGGTGAAGGAATTTACGGCGCCAGAAGAACGTCGCGCCAGCCACATCCTCATCTCGATCGACAAAGATGACAAAGGACAGGCGAAAGCCGGCGCCAAGGATGCAGCGAAGGCCGAGGCGGAGGCAATACAGAAGCAGGTGAGCACGGCCCCGGAGAAGTTCGCAGATCTTGCCAAACAGAAGTCAAAAGATCCCGGTTCCGCCGCGCAAGGCGGCGATCTCGGTTTCTTCGGTCGTGGCCAGATGGTGAAGCCATTTGAAGAGGCGGTGTTCTCAATGAAACCGGGTGAAATTCGCGGGCCGATCGAATCTGATTTTGGCTTTCACATCATTCGCCTTGCTGAGGTTAAGCCCGAGCGCGCGCGGCCGCTAGACGAGGTACGCGCCCAGCTCGAAGGCGAAATCAAGCAGCAAAAGACATCCAAGCTGTTCAACGAAAACGCTGAAAAATTCCAGAACCGCGTGTACGAGCAAGGCGATAGCTATGCGAAGCTTGCCGAGGAATTGAAGCTCGAAGTCAAGAAAACTGACTGGCTGACGCGGGCGCAAGTGCAGGCAATCGGCGGCGGTAACCAGAAGTTCGTACAGACGGTATTCGCGCCAGCCAACATCGCGGCCAAAAAGAATTCCGAAGCTGTTGACCTCGGGAACAACAGTCTGATTTCCGCACGAATCGTGGATTACAAACCTTCCTCCGTACGTCCGCTCGACGAGGTGAAGGCCCAGATCACGGCACAGCTTCAGCGCAAGCTCGCGACCGAGCTCGCATCGAAGGCCGGCGCGGAAAAGGTGGCGGCTGTAGCTGCGGGTAACGACAGTGGACTGACCTTTGGCGCCGTTCAGAAACTGTTGCGTCAGGCGCCGGTTGCGAATGTGAATCAGGCGTTAACGAAGCAGGTGTTCGCAGCTGATCTCAGCAAAGGCGGTGCCGTGGTCGGTGGCGGCAATGACGCGGGTGGCTACACGGTTGTCAAGGTCGTCAAGGTGGTTGAGCCGGAAGCACCGAATGCCGACAAGCTCAAGAGCCTGGCGCAACGCCTGAGTGGCCAGAGCGCCGGCGATTTGTCCAACGCATATGTGGGCGCGCTCAAGGATCACATCAAGGTCGAGGTCAAGAAGGGCGTCGCGCAGGGCGGTGAGAAAGACGGCAAGGCTGGCACTGACGCCAAGAAGAGCTGACTTTCGGGCGTCAGCATAGCCGTCGCAGGCGGCATCATCGGCTGCAACGTACCGGTGACATGCCCACTGATCGGCGCTTGGCGAAGAGTCGGTAGAATACGGTTTTTGGGAATTTCAAATGCGCATCCGCGCCAAAGCCCTCACCTTCGACGACGTTCTGCTCGTCCCCGGTTACTCCGAAGTTCTCCCCCGCGATGTTGACCTCACCACGCGCCTCACGCGCGGGGTCAGTTTGCGTTTGCCTCTGCTCTCCGCGCCGATGGATACCGTCACCGAGTCACGGCTTGCCATCGCGATGGCCCAAGCGGGCGGCGTGGGTGTGATCCATAAAAATTTCGCACCGAAAGACCAGGCCCGTGAAGTGTCGCGCGTCAAGCGGTACGAGTCAGGCGTCCTCAAGGACCCGATCACGGTTTCGCCGGACGTTACCGTGCGCGACGTTGTCGCGATCACTACCGACAATCGCATCTCGGGTGTCCCGGTCATTCAGGGCAAGCGGCTCATTGGCATCGTTACCAATCGTGATTTGCGCTTTGAAGGCAATCTTGATCAGCCAGTCACCGCGATCATGACGCACGCGGATCGGTTGGTGACTGTGCGCGAGGGCGCGACGGTCGATGAAGCAAAAGCGCTGATGCACAAGCACCGCCTGGAGCGCGTGCTGGTTGTGAATGAGGCTTTTGAATTGCGTGGCCTGATCACGGTTAAGGACATCCTTAAGTCGACTGAACATCCGAACGCTTGCAAAGACGATCAGGGGCGCCTGCGTGTCGGTGCAGCGGTCGGTGTGGGCGACGGGACTGAGGAGCGCGTTGAGTTGCTGCTCAATGCCGGCGCCGATTTCATCGTTGTTGACACCGCGCACGGGCATTCTCGCGGCGTGCTGGATCGAGTGAATTGGATCAAGAAGTACTACCCAAATGCGCAGGTGATTGGTGGCAACATCGCCAGTGCCGAGGCCGCTAAAGCGTTGGTCGACGCCGGTGCTGATGCGGTCAAAGTGGGTATCGGGCCGGGTTCGATATGCACCACGCGCATGGTGGCTGGGGTCGGCGTGCCGCAGATCACGGCGGTGGACTTCGTGGCGAATGCGATTCATGGCTCGGGCGCTGGCGTCATAGCCGACGGCGGAATTCGCTATTCGGGCGACATCACCAAGGCCCTCGCTGCCGGCGCGGACTGCGTCATGCTCGGCGGACTGTTCGCCGGCACCGAAGAAGCTCCGGGCGAAGTGGTGCTCTATCAGGGCCGATCCTACAAGTCTTATCGCGGCATGGGCTCACTCGGCGCCATGCAGGCGGGTTCCAAGGACCGCTACTTCCAGGATGCCGAGCACAGCGCGGAGAAACTCGTGCCTGAAGGCATCGAGGGGCGCGTGCCGTATAAAGGGCCGGTCGCGTCGGTGGTGCATCAGCTTGAGGGCGGTATTCGCTCCGGCTTGGGATACTGCGGTTGCAGCACACTTGGGGAACTTCATGCGCGCGCGGAGTTCGTACAAATCACCGGTGCCGGCATTCGTGAATCGCACGTCCACGACGTGCAAATCACGAAAGAGGCGCCCAACTATCACGCCGACTAACCGTCGCATCTTTGCTATGAAAAACAAGCTTTTTGTCGCCACCACCACGCTGGCCATCTTCATCGGTGCCACGGCAGTCGCCAGCGCCGAAGACCTCACTGCGGCCAAACGTGCGCAGATCAAAACCCTGCTCGAGATCACCAACCTCAAGGCGATCCCCGAGCAGCTGGCAAACAGCACGATCCAGTCCTGGGTGCCCGGTGTCAAGCAGCTCGACCCGAAGTTTCCTGACAAGGGCTTCACCATCGCGCGTGACGCCTTTGCCGCAACACTCGCGGCAAAGGCTGACACACCGGGCGGCTTGGTTGAGCAGGTGACGCTCGTCTATCACAACGCGTTCACAGCAGCCGAGATCAACGACATCGTCAAGTTCTACCAAGGTGCTAGTGGCAAGAAGTTGTTGGCGTCGCAGGGCAAAGTCAATGGCGATACCTATCAGGCCGCGATGAAGTGGGCCGACTCACTTTCTGGTGAGGTGGACAAAAACATTGATGCCGCGCTTAAGAAGGAGGGGCTCAAGCTGCCCGATCCGCCCAAGGCGCCTGCGGCACCCGCTGCTGGTGCGTCACCTGCACCTGCCGGAGCCGCGCAACCTCCCGCCAAAAAGTAATACCAGCAAGGGGCCTCGCGGCCCCTTCTCGTTTCTGTCCCCCCCCGGTAGATAAAGAACAGTATCAACGTCATGTCCCGCGGCATTCTCATTCTAGATTTTGGCTCTCAGGTCACCCAACTCATCGCCCGGCGAGTGCGAGAGATGGGCGTCTACTGCGAACTGCATCCGAACGACGTATCGGAGGATTTCATCCGCGAATACAACCCGGAAGGCATCATCCTCTCGGGCAGCCACGCCAGCACCTACGAAGCGCATGACCTGCGCGCTCCGGCGGCTGTGTTCACGCAGGGTGTTCCAGTGCTGGGCATCTGTTACGGCATGTTTACGATGACCGTGCAACTAGGCGGTAGCGTCGAGGCCAGCGACCACCGCGAGTTCGGTCACGCTGAGGTGCGCGCCCGCGGTCACACCAAGTTGTTCGACGGTATTGAAGACGTACGGACGCCAGAGGGCCACGGCATGCTGCACGTCTGGATGAGCCACGGCGACAAAGTCACCGCGATGCCGCCGGGCTTCAAATTGATGGCATCCACGCCGAGCTGCCCTATCGCCGGGATGGCTGATGAAGAACGTGGCTTTTACGCGGTGCAGTTTCATCCCGAAGTGACGCACACCCGCCAGGGAACGGCGATGCTGCGACGCTTCGTGCTCGATATCTGCCAAGCGAAGCCGACATGGACCATGCCGAATTACATCGACACCGCCGTCGCGCGTATCCGTGAGCAGGTGGGCGGCGAAGCGGTCATTCTGGGGCTGTCCGGTGGTGTCGATTCCAGTGTCGCGGCTGCGCTCATTCACCGCGCGATTGGTGCGCAGCTCACCTGCGTTTTTGTCGACCACGGTCTGCTGCGCCTCAACGAGGGCGAGATGGTGATGGACATGTTCGCCCGAAATCTCGGAGTCAAGGTGATTGCGGTCGACGCCAGCGATAAATTTCTCGGCGATCTCAAGGGGGTGTCTGACCCCGAACAGAAGCGAAAGATCATCGGCCGCGAGTTCGTTGAAGTGTTCCAGGCCGAGGCGAAGAAATTGCCCGCCGCCAAGTGGCTCGCGCAGGGCACGATCTACCCGGACGTCATTGAGAGCGCGGGCGCCAAGACGAAGAAGGCGCACACCATCAAATCGCACCACAACGTCGGCGGCCTGCCCGAAACGCTCAACCTGAAGCTGCTCGAACCGCTGCGCGAACTGTTTAAGGACGAAGTGCGCGAGCTCGGGGTGGCATTGGGCCTGCCGCGCGAAATGGTCTATCGCCATCCGTTCCCCGGTCCTGGCCTCGGCGTGCGCATTCTTGGCGAGGTCACGCGACCTGCCGCCGATCTGCTGCGGCGCGCTGACGCCATCTTTATCGAGGAGCTGCGCGCGGCGAAGGATGCGAACGGCGTCAGCTGGTACGACCTCACGGCTCAGGCGTTCGCAGTGTTCCTCCCGGTCAAGAGCGTGGGCGTGATGGGCGACGGCCGTACGTACGAAAACGTCGTCGCGCTGCGCGCCGTACAAACCACCGACTTCATGACCGCGCACTGGGCGGAGCTGCCCCATTCGCTGCTCGCAAAAGTATCGAATCGCATCATCAACGAAGTGCGCGGCTTCAATCGGGTGGTGTACGACATCTCCGGCAAGCCACCGGCGACCATTGAGTGGGAGTAGCCCCGTTCGAGCGCAATGACGCGTCAATGCGGAAGCGGCGACAGCAACTCATCCACATCCGCCAGCGTCAAGCCAGTGAGGGCATTGCCGCCGCCATCCAGCAACGCCGCAGCGAGGTCGCGCTTGCGCGCGAGCATGGTGAGCATGTGCTCCTCTAGGGTGCCCTTGGCGACCAACTTGGTGACGATCACCGGCTTGTCCTGCCCCATGCGGTGGGCACGTGCGGTGGCCTGCGCTTCGACGGCGGGGTTCCACCACGGGTCGTAGTGGATCACGGTGTCGGCGGCGGTGAGGTTGAGGCCAACGCCGCCAGCCTTAAGGCTCAGCAGGAACACCGACACCTTGCCCGATTGAAAACGGTCAATGGGCGTGTCGCGGTCCACGGTGTCGCCGGTCAGCAGAGCGAACGGGATTTGTTGTTCGTTCAACTGCTGGCCGATCAAGTCCAGCATGCTGGTGAATTGCGAGAAGATCAGCACCCTGCGGCCTTCTTCCAGCAGCTCGGGCACGTGCGTGGCGAGCCACTCGAGTTTGGCGGAGCCCGCGTTCATCGCTTTGGCTGATTGTCCCGGCAACTTGACGAGGCGCGGGTCGCAACAGGCCTGACGCAGTTTCAGCAGCGCGTCGAGGATGTGCACGGTGCTCTGGCGCAGGCCCTTCTTCTCGATCACACGGCGGATGTCCTCGTGCACCGCCGTGCGCAGCGCTTCGTAGAGGTCGCTCTGCGCCGACTCCAGCTCGATCCAGCGCGTGTACTCCGTCTTCGGCGGCAATTCGCCCAGCACCTGATCGCGGCCGCGGCGCAGGATAAAGGCACGGACGCGGGTCTTGAGCCGTTGCATGCGCTCACTGTCGGCGCGTTGCTCGATGGGGTGACGGAAGAGGCTGTTGAAGCTCTCAAGCGAGCCGAGCAGGCCGGGAATCAGCACGTTGAAGATCGCCCACAGTTCACCGAGATGGTTCTCCATCGGCGTGCCCGTCAACGCAATGCGCTGCTGCGCACGGAGCGACTGCGCCGAGACGTAGGTTTTCGCCTTGGCGTTCTTGAGTGTCTGCGCCTCATCAAACACCACGACATTCCAGTCAATGCCGGTGAGCAGCTTTTCGTCGCGTTGCAGCAGCGGATAGCTGGTCAGCACCACGTCGGCCTTGGCAAACGCCGTGGCTGATGCGGCCCGCACGCTGCCGTGATGGCGGTGTACTTTCAGGGTGGGTGCGAAGCGCTCCGCCTCGCGCTGCCAGTTGGTCAGCACCGAGGTGGGTGCGACGATCAGACTCGGTGCAGTGGAGGACGCGCCGCGATGCAAGCGATGCAGATGCGCGAGCGTTTGCACCGTTTTGCCCAAACCCATATCGTCGGCGAGCACGGCGCCCATGCCAAGCTCGTAGAGGTGGGCCAGCCACGACAAGCCGTGGTTCTGGTAGGGGCGCAGTGTGGCGGCAAAGCCGGGCGCAGCGGTGACGGGCGTCAGCTCAGTGCCTTCACGCAGCTTGTCGCGCATGGCCAACCAGCGCGGATGATCGCGGCCGAAATAGCGCACCGTGAAGTTGGGCAAGTCGGGCAGCAGCGCCGCCTGCAGCTCGCTGATCTGCTCCACGCCGCCGCCGTGGAACCAGTCGAACACCGGTTTGAGGATCGTGGCAATACGCTCGCCGCTGAGGCGCACCACCTGAGCGGCTTTCACGCGGTCGGGCACCGGCACCGAGAGCAGCACATGCTGCACCGAGGGCAGCGCATCAACCCATTGCTCCGGGTCTTGCTGCGCGCCGATCAGTTTGGCCAGCGCCGGGGCGAGATCGACACGCTTGCCGTCGATGTCTACCCCGAGCGAGAGCCGATACCAGCCCACCTCGGTGCCTGGTGCCAAATCGAGCGTCGGCTCGGGGATGTCGGTCATCGATATCGGGAAACCCGCTTCAATCTCGATGACAAAGCCGGCCATCTGTGCGTCCGCCAGTACCGGGGGGCCGCGGCCCGACCAGTCGTGATCGGGCAAGCCCCACAGCGATTCCCGTACCGCCTTGATGTCGCGGGCGTATGCCAGCGACGGTTCCACCCGATCAGCCGTGTAGAGCATGCGCGGCATGCGCATCTCCCACTGCGACTCCACACGCACATTGCGCAGCCGCTGCCCCACCAACTCGCGCCCAATGCGCTGCTGCTCAACCGCATGGTCGAGCCCGTTGCGCTGGAACGGCACGACGCGGCCGTCCGGATAACGAAACAGCAACTGCACAGCGGGGAACACGCGCCCCTGCAGGCTCGAATTGCGGCCCCAGCCAACCGACACGTCGAACTCAACCAGCGCAAAGCGGAGCACCGCCTGCGGCACCTGAAGCGGTGGCTCCACGCGCCCCGCGCTGTCGGCGACCACGGTCGGGCAACGCGGGATCGCCGCGAAGTCCGGCAGCTCGCGCAGCGCGTCATCCACAAACGCCCAGGCCGTGGCATCGTCGGGCTTGAGTGCGGGCAGCGCAATGAGGCGCGCCAGCGTGGACGCAGACACGTCGGTCGTCAGCGGGCGCAGACTCCGGCGTGCGGCATCAATCGCCAGCGGCGGTTCCAGTGCGATGATCGGCATGCTGGCGGCAGCGGCCGCTTCGTCTGTTCCCCGCGCACGCAGCGCCATGCGAGGGCCTTGCGAGGTGGTCGTTTCATCCCAGACGAGTGTGGCCCGCATTGCGTCGCCGAGCGCGAGCGGCTCGGCCAGCGTCGGCGCGTCGGCTGCCTTGAGGGCGCGGGCGCGCGTCACGCTGTCGGTGTAGCCGTCGGGGGCTAGCCACAGTCGCTGCGTCTTCAGCGCCATGTTCAATAGCTGGGCACCGATCACGCCACCGAGCGCCAGCACCGGTCGGGCCGAATGCATGCCAATGGTCGCTGCCATCATGCGCAGGATCGGCTCGTCTTCCGGCGCGACATACGCCGGCGTCGCGTGGCCATGCGTCACCCACGCGAGCGAGGCCGCCTGCACGTTGAGCTTCGTTTCGCCGCCTTTCAGGCGGCGTGCCTTGGCGATCGTCAGCTCACCGCGTTCGGTCAGCAGGTACGCCACGATGTCCGGCGCTGCTTTGCTGTTATCGGCTTCAGCGTCGTTCGCCCGCAGGCGGGGGGTGCCTTCGAAGCCCGCCCGCAGCCATTGCGAGAGCTCTGGCGCCAGACCGGTGCGCAACGTGGTGGTCGCAGTGGGTGATGGGGGCGGCTCCGCGGCATCGGCAATCACCGGAATCACGCCGTCGCCGATCGGTTCTGCCGGTTGCCCGGTCAGTGTGCCATTGCGCTGCGGCTGCAGGGTCGTCCACAGGTAGGCGAGCCCTGCGGCGTGCTTGCAGTTCAGACGAGTGGCGCAAGTGCATTCAGCCGCGAAGAGATCGATGCCGAACTCGAAGAATTCCATCTCCACCGTGGTGGTGCAGGGCTCACCGCTGCCATCCTGAACTTTGGCGACCAGATGCCAGACACGCTCTTCGTCGATCTGGGCCGACTCGATGGCAATCCGCTTGTCGGTGACAAAGCCGATGCCATTGCGAAAGCCCTGCTCGCCGAACTCCTTTTCGAGATCGGTGCGGGCGGCCTGAAGGTCGAGCGCGGTGCGCGCTGCGCGAGACATGCTTTGGTCGTGCGCGTGGCGGAGTTAGTGGGCTTCGTCCCAGTTGGGGCCCACGCCAACTTCCGCAACCAGTGGCACGCGCAGGCTGGCGACACCCGTCATCTTCTCGGGCAGAACGCGTTTGACCAGATCAAGCTCCGCTTGCGGCACCTCCAGCACCAGCTCGTCGTGCACCTGCATGATGAGTTTGGTTGCGAGTTTTTCGGCGTGCAACCAGTCGTCCACCGCAATCATGGCGAGTTTAATGAGGTCTGCCGCCGTGCCCTGCATCGGCGCGTTGATGGCGGCACGCTCGGCGCCCGCGCGGCGCGGGCCGTTGCCGCCGTTGATGTCGGTGAGCGTGAGGCGGCGACCGAATACGGTTTCAACATAGCCCCTGGCGCGCGCCGATTCACGCGTCTGCTGCATGTACTCGGCCACGCCTGGATAGCGGGCGAAGTACTTGTCGATGAACTGCTGTGCCGCGTTGCGTTCGATGCCAAGTTGCGCAGCGAGTCCGAAGGCCCCCATGCCGTAAATCAGGCCGAAGTTGACCGCTTTGGTGTAGCGGCGCTGCTCGCTGGTGATGTCGCTGATCGGCACGCCAAAGATGTCCGCCGCCGTGGCCTTGTGAATGTCGAGCCCCTTCGCGAAGGCATCGAGCAGCGAAGCGTCCTGCGAGATGTGCGCCATGATGCGCAGCTCGATCTGCGAATAGTCTGCCGACACGATCACGTTGCCCGGTGCTGCGATGAAGGCCTTGCGTATCTCGCGGCCCTGCGGCGTGCGCACGGGGATGTTCTGCAGATTCGGATCGTTACTCGACAACCGGCCCGTGATGGCGGTGGCCTGCCCGTAGTTGGTGTGCACCCGTCCAGTGTGCGAGTTCGCCATCTTTGGCAGCTTGTCGGTGTAAGTGCTCTTCAACTTCGAAAGCGAGCGATGCTCAAGCAGCAGTTTTGGCAGCGGATAGTCTTCAGCCAGCTCGGTCAGCACTTCCTCGTCGGTCGAGGGCTGGCCCGTCGCGGTCTTGCGCTTGACCGGCAGCCCAAGTTTGCCAAACAGAATTTCCCCCAGTTGCTTCGGCGAACCCAGATTGAACGGCTGCCCCGCCAGCTCGTACGCCTTCTGCTCCAGTGCGTTGACCTGCAAGCCGAGATCGTGCGACTGCTTTTGCAGAAGCGTACTGTCGATCAGAACCCCGTTGCGCTCGATGCGAACCAGCACCTCGCGCGTGGGGAGCTCGAGCTGTTCGTAGACGAAGCGCAGCTTGGCGTCCTGCGCCACCTGCGGCCAGATCGCGTCGTGCAGCCGCAGCGTGACATCGGCGTCCTCCGCGCTGTATTCGGTGGCGCGGGCGATATCGACCTCGTCGAAACCAATCTGCTTGGCCCCTTTGCCCGCCACGTCCTCGAACTTGATGGTCTTCTCGTCGAGAAAACGCAGTGCCATCGAGTCCATGTCGTGCGGCTTGTGGCTCTCGAGCACGTAGTCGGCGAGCAGGGTGTCATGCGCAATGCCGCGCACCTGAATCCCGTGGTTGAGCAGCACGTGCTCGTCGTACTTGGCGTTTTGCGCGAGTTTGGGCTTGCTGGCGTCTTCGAACCACGGCCTGAGCTTCGCGAGCGTGTCCTCCAGCGGCAGTTGCTCCGGCGCGCCGGGATAGCGATGCGCCAGCGGGATGTACACCGCCTCGAATGGCGTCCACGCGAACGACAGGCCAACGACCTGGGCGAGCATTGGCTCCAGCGACGTCGTTTCGGTATCGAAGCAGGTCAGGGGCGCTACGTTGATCGCACGCAGCACGTCGTCCAGTTCAGCGGTCGTGAAGATCGTTCGGTATCGACGTGGCTTCGTTGTCCTGCCAGCGTGCGCCGCACCGTCCACAGCAGGGGCAATTTTGTCTCCGGCGGATCCATCGCCGAGTAGCGATGCTTGTTGCGGCGTCGCACCGTTCCCACTCGCATCGACTGTCGACGCGCCCGCGGTCGCGGCTCGCAAGTCATTCAGGAAGGACTTGAACTCGAACCGCTCAAAGTAACCCAGCAATGCCGTCGTATCGGCCGGAGACGGTGCCAGCGTGGTTGGCGCATAGGGCAGCGGCACGTCGCACTTCACCGTGAGCAGCTGTTTTCCCTTGGGCAACCACTCCAGCGTGTTGCGCAGGTTCTCGCCAACGACGCCGGTGATCTTGTCGGCCTGGGCGACGATGGCGTCGAGCGAATCGTGTTCAGCGAGCCACTTCACTGCAGTCTTCGGGCCGACTTTGGGAACGCCCGGTACGTTGTCGACGGTGTCGCCGATCAGCGTGAGGTAATCCAGAATCTGCGTGGGCTTGACACCGAACTTTGCCATCACGCCCGCTTCGTCGAGCGTCTCGTTCGACATCGTGTTCTTCAGCGTGATGTGTGGCGTGACGAGCTGCGCCAGATCCTTGTCGCCGGTCGAGATCACGCACTCGATGTCATGGGCTTCGGCCTGCTTGGCGAGCGTGCCGATCACGTCGTCGGCCTCCACGCCGCTCTCGACAATCAGTGGCCAGCCGTGCGCCTTGATGATGTCGTAGAGCGGCTGGATCTGCGGCCGCATGTCGTCGGGCATCGGCGAGCGGTTGGCCTTGTACTCCGGGTACCAGTCATCGCGAAACGTCTTGCCGGGCGCGTCAAATACAACGGCAAAGTAATCCGGCTTTTCGTTGGCGACCAAAAGGCGCAGCATCGACAGCACGCCGCGAATCGCGCCGGTCGGCTCACCGGCCTTGGTGCGCAGGTCCGGCAGGCCGTGATAGGCGCGGTACAGGTATGATGAACCGTCAACAAGAACCAGTTTTTTGCGGGAATCAGCCATGACCGTTCACAACGAAAGTACGAAGGCGAAGGTGGAGCGCCTGAAGAGCGCCGTCAGTGCCACCGATCTGACGCCGGGGCAGGAAGCGTGGCGGGCGTTGCAGATTATGTCGGAGTTCGTCTATGCCACCGAAAAGCTCCGACCGGTGCAGCCGGCCGTGTCGATCTTCGGCTCGGCACGCTTGCGTAACGACAACCCGTGGTACGAGCGCACGGTCGCCATTTCGCGGCTTTTGTCGGACAGCGGTTTCAACGTGATTTCTGGCGGCGGTCCGGGCATCATGGAGGCGGCCAACGTGGGTGCGTTCGGCGGAAAGAGCCTCTCGATTGGGCTCAACATCCAGCTACCTCACGAGCAGCACGGCAACCCCTGGCAGGACATGGGGATTTCGTTCAAGTACTTCTTCAATCGCAAGCTCGCCTTCGTGCGCAGCTCAATGGCGCTCATCTGCATGCCGGGCGGCTTTGGCACGCTCGACGAGCTGACCGAGGCGCTGACGCTGATTCAAACCGGCAAGGCGCGACGCATGCCGATCATTCTCGTCGGGCGTGAATTCTGGAGCGGACTGCACGACTGGATGCGCGCGACGTTGCTGCGCGACAAACTGATCTCGCCTGGCGACATCGAACTCATGCAGATCATGGAAGAGCCGCAGGAAATCGTGGACGCGATTTTCGATGCCTACGAAAGTCATGGCTCGCACCCGACGCGCGCCGAGCGGCAGCAGTTGCTCACGCTCTAGGGCGTGTTAACACTATTTTCACGAGTGCGGCGGTCGTATTTTCGATGCCTGGTTAGGCGCGAAGGCCGCCGTGGTGCGGGCACCACAAGGCGTTCGCAACAACACCGGGCGCGAAAATACGACACGCCCCGCAGGGT
>JAEUPL010000026.1 GCA_016790165.1 Burkholderiales bacterium | reverse complement strand
GCCGAGCGCACCGCTTGGCTGCCGTCCTTCCTGGCCTACTACAACGCCCGCAGGCCCCATTCGGCCTTGGGCCACAAGCCTCCAGCTTCCCGACTCAGCGGGAAGAACCTATTGCAACTTAACAGCTAGAGCGTTGTTTTTCCACACTCAAGCCCAAAATTACGCGAGTTATCCACAGATATGACAATGTCACGCTTGCGACTTCAAGTGCCGAAATGATAGAGTTAGAGACAGATTCCAGAGTCAGGAGAGAAATCGCCATGGAAGAATGCAAAGTCGTCGCAACTTTGCAGAAGTTCCGTGAGTAGATCTGCGTCAATTCCACCGACGTTCGCTCCGACCAAAATTGGTCTTGCTTTGGAACTCGCAACTAGAGTAGCACAAGGTTTTTCCTACTTTGCACTGCCCGTAGCAGCGGCACGCAAGCCAGCGGTCGTCCGCATTGCAAGGCAAGAAAAACTTTACACAAAAAAACTGGAGAAGGATATGGCGACAGAACGAGTATTGACGCCGCCTCGGACACCTGATCAGCTTGACGCAGAAGCGGTTCAAATGGTTGTCAGCTTGCAGTCGCGAGGCAGTGTTTGCCTGCAGCTTGGTGAGTATCACACGAAGGAACAGAAAGAGGCTGACATCGCCTTCTTGGCCAGATTCGAGTCCAAGTATTCACCGCGTTCCTGACTCATCCATTCAATCCTAGCCGCCTGAGTGTCTTCACCAGGCGGTTTTTTTTATTCAGTCTATTGTGCGACAAATTGACCCGCAACAACTCCAAGACATCACAGATGCGCTGCAAAAGACGGAGGCCAAGATTGCTGGATTCGCTACGGATCATCCGGGGATAGATATCCCCGCATTGAACGAAATCCGTTACGCGTTCCAGCATTTTTTGCGCGCCTTGAACGGCAAGGGTGACGAGAATTTTGCAAATTCACTGAAGCACTTGAAGCGCGCACAGTATGACTGCTACCAAGCGGAGGCCTTATTTTTGGGCAAACAGCGAGTAGATTTTGAGCAGCAATACGACTCAATAAACCTACTCGATCACATTCCAGACTATCTAAACTGGGCGGCTGAATATCAGACCCTCAGAGAGGCCGCTGAACACATTTCCGATGATCGTGAAAAATACTGCGATGGTCTAGAGCAACAGCTTGTGGTTGTGCGACCGATTCATAAAAAACTGTTGGTCGCCCGTCAAGAGTTGCGCAAAGTCGTCAACGCTCATCAACTAGAACTAGCTGAAGCTCAAGCTCAGATTGAGAAACGGGATCGGGAGCTGAAAACCCAGGAAGAAAATTTGCGAGTCGCGCAACGTGCATTGGATGCATCTCAGCAGACCGCCAAGGCAACCAAGATCGCCACCAGAGCGGCAGTGCTCGCCGCAGCGGCCGCATGTGCGACATTTTTGTATCCAATTTTTGGCCCTGGCTCGCCGACGAATACCCAAGCCATTCCATCGGCGCTTGACCAAGGTAATTCGGGTTCGCTTACTTCTCCCAAAAAATCCACGCAGGAAGCCGTCAATGATTCAGCGGTGACGAACAGCAAGAAGTAGTAAAGCTTTCGAACAAAACCTGACATGGGGACATGGGGACGTACCACTGAGCACGGCCGGTAGGCCTGTTGACAGGTCGATTGCCACACGAGCTCGGCAGTGTTAGTTTGAATACAAGTGACAGCCCACCTCGCTACAAGTCAAGAACCCGACACAGTTCTTCAAAAGTTCGAGTTTGGTCACGTTCACCTCCACCAGACGCCTTCTTGATCTGTTCTACTACGAACGGCAGCGGAGAAACGTAGGTGATGTAAGGTTTTTTTCCTTGCACCGATAGGTTCGATACGATCCGATCAACGTACAGACGTGCCTCGCGTGCCGTAGCGCAATTCCTCAGCATTTCCAAGGTATCTTTAAGTTCGACAATCACGCGCGCCGGATCGCTCATCGGCAAAGTCGCCAGACCTGCCTCAGAGAGAAGGCGACGTAAATCGGCTGCTCGATCAACCAATGATTGCGCCTTGGCCTTAAACGTTTCCTTGTCGATGATGCCGTCCAGGTGCATGTCCACTAGCGCACCCTGCCGACTGTTGATCGCATCTATCTGCATAGTTAACTGTTTGCGCCTTGCAGCCAAGTCCAACGTAGTCGCAGCTTTCCTTTCTGCCAATCGCGCGCAGAGGAAGTCCGAGAACTGCGTGACGGGGGCGAGACGACACATTTCTTGACGTAGAGCTTCAATCACCGTCTCCTCACGAAGCGAAACGCCCTTACACCCAAAGGAATGGCATCGGTAGTAGATGTGCCCCTTTTGGGTTTCACCAATCAAGTGGCGCTCGCAAGTGCCGCATCGAATGCGGCGGCGAAAGGTGTGATCAAAGCGCATTGATCTTCGTCGAATGCGCTTGTGGAGAATGTCCTGGCACCTCATAAACAGGGCACGGGTAATCAGCGGCGTGTGATTGCCTACGTAAGATTCCCCGGTCCGCTTTACAGTGATGACACCGTAGTAGAAGGTGTTGTTCAGAATGATGGTCAAGGTGTCGAGCGCAAGCATCTTGCCGTTGCTTGTCGTCAGCCCGTGTTTGGCCATCTCTTCGCGAAGCTGCTGAAATCCGTAGTCTCCCGTCGCGTACAACTCGAATAGCTTGCGTATCAGGGGACCAACAACCGGGTCGATTTCCTTTGGTTTACCTGCGCCGCAATTGAGATAACCGCGCGGCGCAGTGAATGGTAGGTAACCCTGCTTGAGCCTTCCGATCATCCCCTTGCGAACCTCGTCGCGTAGATTGCGACTGTAGTGAGCAGCGATGGCTGCCTGTATGTCGGCCGACAGCTTGCCAGACAAGGAATCGAGGTCCAAGCTTTCATGCGCAAAGTGAATCTGCGCACCTTGATCTACCAGGCGATTCAATTCACTCCAGTCATAAATGTTGCGAACTGAGCGATCAAGCTTGTGGCAAATGAAACCGGACGCCTTGCCGCGACGAAGCAGACCCACCATCCTGGTGAATCCTGTGCGGCCTTGCTTCGCTGCGGATTCCTGATCCTCTATCCACTCGACAATCTCTAGGCCACGGGAAGCGGCATAACGGGAAATAGCATCTCGCTGCGCTTCCAGCGACACGCCTTCCCGGCCTTGTTTCTGGGTCGATACCCTGATGTATCCAAATACCTTGTTGCTGCTCGCCATAGGGGTGAATTCAGCCTAGCAAGCGCCTTTCTGGCCGTCAAGGTCACTCAGGTTCTTGCGCTTCGCCTGTTCGCGTTCTTCCTTGATCTGCCAGATCAGTTCAAGGAAGTCGGCAATCGCTTCTTTGGCAGCGGCGATCTCGGCCTCGGTAGCGTTCGGCATCAAGGAACGCAGGTATTCATCTTGGGTTTGGTTGTCTTGCATGCGATCAACATACAGCGTGCAAGACCGGCGAAGTAGTGCAGGGAACGTGCCGGCACGGCACGTTGCAGCCACTTCAAAGAGTCTGCTCAGCTTGTTACCCTGAACGGGATGCAGGAGGAAAAGAAAGGAACACAGATTGCCAGCCGAGTCTTTGACGACGGCACCATCGTTGAGTTGGTTGCACAAGGCAATCAGACGACGCTGTGTGTCTCCAAGGACGGCGCCTGGCAACTCCTGCCGGAATACCTTCACGACAACGGGGAGTGTGTTCGACCTATTCCTTATTCAAATAATCTAATCAGTCATGGCGCGATACGGCTCCCGAGTGAACCAGCGGAGTACGGTTCAATCAACGAGCTACGAAATGACCTCACCAGCTACATCGCTCGCTACGTCACCCTGAGCCCTGACGCCCTAATAACTGCAGTCAGCTACGTCCTTCTGACCTGGCTTTTCGACGTGTTCGAGGAAGTCCCGTACATCCGCTTCCTCGGTGATCTCGGATCGGGCAAGACTAGGGCACTCAAAGTCATCGGTGGCATAACCAACAAACCATTCCTCGCCAGTGCAGCATCGACGATTTCACCGATCTTCTATGCGTTGGATCAGTTCGCACCGACACTGCTACTCGATGAAGCCGATCTTCGATGGAGTGACGCATCGAATGAGTTCGTGAAGGTACTCAACAACGGCAATGGCAAATCGCTATCCGTCTTGCGACAATCGGTCCAAAGCAAAAAGGGCGACTTCGAGCCTCGCGCCTTTCGTGTCTATGGCCCGAAGATACTCGCGATGCGAAAACGCTTCACCGACGACGGCCTTGAATCCCGCTTTCTTACTGAGGTTATGGGTACAACGTCCCCAAGTCCCCATGTCCCGATCAGTCTGCCGAAAGGACAGGAGGCAGAAGCGCTGGCACTCCGTAACAAGCTGCTGTGTTTTCGTATTCGCAACTTGCACCACGCAAAAATCGATACGACGACTGAGGTCAGTACACGCTCGGGCAGGTTCAATCAGATGGTGATGCCGCTGTTGAGCGTTACTGAGTCCGGAGAAGCTAGGGCTGCAATACTGCGCTTCGCCGCGCAGTCCGATGATCGCTTGCAGGCGATGCGTCATGCTTCGCTTGAGGCTGTCACTAGACGGTCTTACCTTGAACTGTCGGGACAAGGGACGAAACCCGTGGCGGTGGGGGACGTTGCCGACAAAGTGCGTGACCGGATTGCCGACTATGGGCGTCCGGTGACGAATAAGCTGGTGGGGGCGGTGTTGAGGTCTTCGCTCGGGTTGGAGACGTGGAAGTCAGGTGGGAAATATTGGGTAGCGCGTCAATAGTAATGCGAATGCCGGTCACATCATGTAGTCTGTATTGCGCAATACATCAATGCGAGGATGGATTCGGAACAGTAACCGCATCCAAACCTTTGCATATAGAGGTATTCAATGAGGGCACCATAAGCGCTTAGAAGTGGCCCCACTTGTTAAGACAGCGGTACTCTGACTGGAGAGATTTGCGATATTCGCGCCGCGAAAAAGCTCGGGCCTCGATGGGACGGAACACGATCTGAACAAGAGCGTCATGGGTATGCGAATCTAGTCTTGATGTGCCCGAGGCATCACACCATAATCGACGCGGAGCATGCGAAATACACGGTGGCTATGGTCGAATCGTTCAAGCAACGGCACACGCTTCGAGGCCTCGTCGAAATTACTCCGCAAACCGCGAAAATAGCGGATCGGCTGCTTAAGAACTACTCGAAGATCCACGTAGAGGGCAACTCAGGCCAAGTCGCCATCAATAGTCCCGGCGCTGTTCAGGTAAGCGTGGTCAACGTGAAATCGAAGGGGAGCCAGGTGATGGTGGGGCCAACGGAAGGCAGCGTCGCGCACAACCTCACAATGCGTAGCTACGTTGAGTACCTTATTAACCGGTATCAAGAGTGTCAGAAGGCAGACACTAGCAAAACAGATAGGTACAAATACATGGCCATACACGCCAGAATTCGAGAAGAATTTGGTTGTAAGTGGGACTTCGTGCCAGTGGAGCGTTTTTCAGAGTTAGCGACCTACTTGCAGGGACGTATCAATAACACCCGCCTCGGGCGAAACAGGAAAGTCGCTGGGCACAAGCTGTTCCATTCGTTCGAAGAACATGGCACAAAAGGCAAGAACGCATGACCCGCAGTTCAATCACTGCTGCTGTCATCGCGTTATCTTCGTTTCTGATACCTAGCGAATCTCCGGCCGCTTGCTACACCGTATATGGCACAGGTGACGCTATGGTGTATCGCTCAACTGTGCCGCCGGTAGATTTGTCGCAGCATTATGGCAGCGCCATTCGCGCAAAGTATGCTGACGGCTACATGATTGTTGCACCAGATTCCGCATCATGTACGTCGATTGGAGAAACATTTTCTGGCTCCGTAAAGAAGTCTGCATCCGCCGTCCTCGATGAACGTGAAGACTTGGATGACATTGCACCTTGGGCGACCGCAGGTACAGGCGATAAGCGGGTTTATGTGCGAAGCTATCAGCGGGCCAATGGGACGGTAGTTCAGGCACACACGAGACGTGCGCCCGGCGCCGCATCACGAGGGAAGTAGTACCCAAGAAATGAACGAGACGACACATGACCAAACGAGTGAAAGCAACGACTAAGCCTCAAGTAAAAGCCACTTCGAATGCCTCTGTTCAGACAGTTGTAGCGAGTGTGACAGCCGCACCGCAACCTGCGTCGAGCATGGCAAATGAGACCAAAGGAAGTGAAAAAATTTCGTTGGGTCAACTTGCCGCGACGTTGGGGCTTCCACCATCCTATCTGTATCTATCTGGGTATCTCTATACGCGGGGCTATACGGCAACGTTAGGTATTGACGCCGATCTATTCCCGCGCAGCGCGGACACTTACATCGTCAAAGCCTTTGACCCATTTATGTGGTTGGTCGCGAAATCGTTACCCGACGTGAATTTAGGTGCAATCATGGTGGTGGGGGTCACCGTCTTGCTAGCAATTTCAACTTTCGCGATATGGGGCATCGCCAAATGGCTACGCAAAATTCAGCGAGTTGAGAAATTGTCAGCGGGGATGGCAGCCGCGCTTTCGAAACCCAGCACCAAGTCCATGATGCAGCTTTCGCTGGCTGGTCTCTTGCTCGCGAGCGTTCCTTACTTGTTGGTTCTCATCTTGGCGACGTTTGTTTTGCCGGCATATCAAATCGGTGCGCAGGTCGCACGCGATGAGGTTGAAATGTTTCTGGTGCAGAAGGGTTGCGCTGGCGAACGGGGTCAAGTTAAACCTCAACACCGATGCGTCACGATTTCCGTCGACAATGGAACGAAAACACTGGCGACTGGACTCCCCCTAATTTCATCGGACAAAGCAATCGTTGTCCTCGATATGACGGTCCCAACGACTCCCGCAGTACGAATGTTTGTTCTGGATAAAGGCATGAACATCAGCCGCAACTACGGCTTCACAACACCGACAGCACCGTAAACGGAGTCGTTAAAGTGCTCATGGCACAGTGCGGCACGACTGCAACTCTTTGGAGTCTTTTGGCAAAATTGTGTAAGTGAGCAAGAGCTTACAAAGACCGAGCTGAGCGTCAATAGCACCCGTCTTTACAAGTTCACGGTATATAGCCGCCGCTTGTTCGGGCGCAGTGGGTGCAGCCAGACCTGCCACCATCAACATTGCCGTCGAGTCGGACTGAAGAACACGTTTGCCGAGACTTGCAAAAAATTCGGCTTGCTTCAGTGAATCAGCCTGATCAATGTTGATTACATCCAGCAATGTCTGACTGAGCGACGCATACGGATAGTCCGCCGACGCAATCTGCTTGAGCAATTGCATGCCGCGTTCAGTTCTAATGAGGCTCCACGACTTTCGAGCGTAAATCTGCATCAGCGAAAACGCCGCGTTTACATCGCCTTCGTCGGCCAGCGCATGTAGACCAACGCGAAGTGATTCGATGTCAATATTTTTCCAGTCAGGGAACTGGGTGCAGTACGCAAGGAGCGTCAAAGCAATCGTGGAATCTTCTTTGATTGGTGACTTAGCTACGCGTTGGAGTCTGACGATTTCTCGATCTCGCTCATCAGCTGAGAATAGCTGTGGCACTGACAGCGCAATACGGCCCAGCAGCAGCGTCGCTTCATCGTCTTGCTCAGGCAAGTCGCTAAGCATTTTGATAGCGCGCCGAATGTCGTTGCCAACGGATTCATGACCGCTCGCGTATAGTCGTGCCAAGAACCGCGTCGCGTTCGCATCACCTCGTGCAGCGGCGTCCTGCAATAAAGCGACGCCCTTTGGGTAATCCTGAGCAACGTCTCTACCCAAGACATAGCGGGTTCCCATATTGCCCATTGCCACAGCATCGAGAAGCTGTGCCGCGCGCTTTAGTAGCTCGACAGCATTCTCCTCGCCAATTGGCTGCGTATTGCCAAGAAGAATCGCCGCAGCCAGGTTGTTCATTGCACCAGCACTGCCCATCTGGACGCCCTTACGAAGCCATTTGGCGGCCTCAGCGTATCCGCTAGCTTCTTTCATATCGGAGTAGGTATTGGCGATCATGTACGTCGCATCTGAGTAGCCATTAGTCACGGCCTTACGGTACCAGTCTCTTGCCACCTCCACATCGCGGGGGATTCCTCGGCCAAGTTCATACATCACGCCAACGCTCTTTTGCGCGCTTGCCTCGCCAAGTTCCGCTGCACTACGATACCAGTCCAAGGCGATGGAATAGTTCCGCTCCACGCCTTTTCCAAACTCATAGAGTGTGCCGAGCGTGTTCATCGCCATCGTGTTTCCGTTTACTGCCGATTTTCGCATCCAAGCGATTCCTTTTGGTAAGTCCTTCGGAACACCTAGTCCGTCGATGTAGTGAGCACCCAGATTATTTTGCGCGCGGAATTCACCGAGATTCGCGGCTCGCTCGTAATACTCGTTCGCGTTCGCGTAGTCTTTCACCACGCCGTCACCGGTAGCGTACTTGAGTCCCAATAGGTAGAGCGCGGTAGGGTTGCCTAGTTTGGCCGCGAGTCGCAACATCTCGACGGCTTTAGCTTTGTCCCTAGCCTTGGTGGGCGTGTAGTCATATATCCACGAAAGCTCAAGAATTGACGGCGCGTAGTACGCAGTCGCGGCCCGTGTGTGCCATGAAATTGCGTCGCTGTCGCTGGCGGTCAGCCCCAGAGCACCGCGTTGATACGCAACACCCACTTTGTACGCCGCCCAAGTCGAGCCTTTCTCTGCCGCCGCGCGATACAGCTCCAAAGCTGCTTTGCCGCCCCTACTACTAACCACCCCCGACTCGTTTGCCCAGCCCTGCCATGCCAGCGCATCCGCATCACCGCCTTTGGCGGCTGTCGTAAAGTGGCGCAGCGCTTGATCTGTTGCAATCGGCGACTTGAGGTCAAGCAGAAGTCTTCCAATATCAACGTGAGCACGCAGATTGCCTCGCTTAGCGGCTCGTTGATACAGCGTGAAGGCCTTCTCAAGATCTTGCGTTACACCCACGCCATTTTCGATGACTCGAATGCGATCAATCTCTAAATCTGAATCACCTGGCACGACTGGCGGACGGGAGATGTTTATGGGCCGCTGTTGTGATGCAGTCGCGGCCACAAGTTTGTTTTCTGGTGGCGACGCACTTTGAATCGAAAGCGAGGCGTTGGATGCAGTCGCTACCGCATCTTTCTTCTGCTCGACTGCCGTTACTTCGACGCTGGTTTGGCGGCCGAAGATCAGCATGCTGGGAGATATCTGCGCGTTGACTGCGGTGATGCTCGCGGCGCTTGTGATCGCCACTAAGATGCACTTCCTCCAACCTTGAAATGTCGAACCATGTAGGGGTTGCGGAGCGCAGAATATCGAGACGGTGCGATCAGCGTTCATCGGTTATCAGGGAAATGGGTGATATGACTTTAGTCTACCGTCGGCGGCCTCACTGTCGCTTGACGCGGTGACTAGACAGGCGTGCTTTTATCTGCCGGAACAAGGTACGAAGGCCCTAGCGGTGAGTGATGTGACTGATCGAGTACAGGAGAAAGTCGGGGACTATGTAAGGCCAGTGACGAATAAGCTGGTGGTGGCGGTGCTGCGGGGAACAATGAAATTGACAACATGGAATAGTGGTGGCGTATTCGTTTGTGACGCGATAGCAGGGATGGTGTCCAATTTGCATGACGATGGGGATCAATCACCTGACGCGGTCTGCCACTCTACATCGGCTCGGACTGCCAACGAGCAGCTTAACCGGCGCTGATATGGTCTGAGTTGCTATACCCCGATCTTGTCGGCAATCAAACGGCTTTTCGTCGTTACTGGAAATCGCTGCTCCCCTAAACACTGGTCGTCATTGATTGGAGATAGCGCCACACCCACCAGGCAGACTTACCAAGCGATGTTGTGAACCCACAGGAATCACGATGAAAAGCGGAGACGTGACGGCAAGTACAACGCCGCCTGGAAAAATCAATTCTGCTTTGCTGATGTAATCGGGAAAACCTGATGCCGAACGCGGTCTCCCTATGGGAGACAAATCACATAGTTCAGCCAAATGAGTACGCGATGGGAATCATTCCGCTGGCATGATGAGACACGGGCAACTGCTGCGAGAATTCACGTATGCACATCGCAGGTGGTGCTGTACCGGTGACGATCAGCAACTTGACCCAATTTCAGAATACGCCACGTACGCCACGGCTACCTACCGTAACGACGCTCCGGACGACTTCGCTTGAATGCCTCGACGGCGTTGCAGACGTCAGCGCCATTGAGCTCGTTAAACAGTCTGGGGGTAAAAAAAAGACTGGCGTATCGCAACTGAATTGGCAAGAAGTCGCTCAGCGTATCTGATCCACCACTTCTAAACAGAAAGTCTATCTTGTCGCGAGCAAGTGATTGGACTATCGAGGTAACGTCTGATAGACCGTGCTTTCTATACAGTCTTTCAAGCTTCGTCGTCAATTCCCACTCAAATGAGTAACCTACATATGTGTGAACTGCTAGTTCGCCCGCGCTATGAGTTGCTTGTTCGGCGATGGACTGATAATCTGCCCCGAGGTCAAGTCTGTCGGCCACAACGCTGAGGTTACCGTGTACTCCTGCGAGCATTCCGCGAAGACACAGTTGACGGAGAAAGGCTATTTCGGACGCAATGCAGGGCAACAGGTCGTCGTCCGAGCGGCTTAGGTTGAACGTACTAAGCAAGTAAACGTGCGCTTCTGATACATCTGCTGACTTCAAGGTCAACAGTATCTCCAACAGCTTGCTAAATGTGAGGTCGTAGGAGTGCCGGAGTGGCACGCCACTGAGGCGCGCCCACCGACGTGCACCGTCCGGGATAATCGCTATAGACAACGGCAAAGGCATACCCTAGCTGCATAATCGGGAGGTAACGGTTATACCCTCAAGCCCGCGCCGCTTCAACGTCCGTTCCTTGCTCCTTGCGGCGAGGCGAACGTCAAAATATCCTTGCTGCACCTATGAACGCGAGTGCTGGAAGCGAAGGCTCAAATGTTTGATCTCGAATTGATCGACAAAGTTGATCTACGTCCTACCACCGGTAGATCTAGGACTCTTGTTGCAGCGTATGGGGCGGCGATAGAAGTAAAGCCGTCAGACATCAGCGGCAACTTTACCATTGACGAAGTCACGTGTGTTATCGCTAGCGCCATTGAGCACGCGACAACATCGGCACTTCGTGGCGCATTGATTCTGGTGGTCTTCCCGGAGCTCACGATGCGAGCTCGAAGCAGAGAGGCGGTCGAAGATGAGCTACGTAGCCGGCTGCACGATTTGCGGGTCGATTGCCATTTTGATCTGCTCGTCATCGTTGGCATCGCGATTGAACGCCAACAAACTTCATTTTCGAATGAGTGTCTTGTTGGATTCGTACGCAGCAAACGCCCGGAATGGCCGAAGGAAGATACTGGCGTTTATCTCTACTGGCAACCGAAACTGACAAGCGCCAGAGAGGAACGGGAGTTGGTTGAAAAGTTGTTTGGCTCCCTACCGATACGGCAGGCAAAACTGAAAGTCTTTCGGTACGACGCTTTGACCTTTGCGATACTGACTTGCAGCGATGTCTTTCTACCGCTTTCAGGCGCTACGCAAAGTGCATTTGACCTTCTTCAGCAACATCAGCCGAAGTCGCTCGTAATAAACCCTCAGTTCTCCAGATCACCTGACGATGACGTTGTAGTTGCTCGCCTAGATGATGCCTTTTCTTGTCGTGACGGAAGCAGTTGCATTGGAGTATTGCAAACGAATGTTGTCTATCGTGGCGTGACGCGTCACTCTGTTGGCGGTCGAATACTCAGCCACTCGCGTTCCATGTTCCCTTTGACAGACAAAATGAAAGGCTTGGGTGCCGAAACTCGAGGTATCGAATTTCCTTGGCGCCCCGGATTGTTCTTCGCCCAACTAGATATCAACTCTGGTAGTGGCGTGCTTGAGTGTGTTGCCCACGCATACCTTAGAAGTCGGTCGAGTTCCGATGGCGGACGGGATAGTGCCTTGGTAGATTTTTGGGACAACAGCCGCGACACGGCCTACGCGATAGAACCGGTCCCGTCAATCAAGTTGGTGTCGCCAGCCCGCCCGCTGAGCTATGCACAGGGGCTGCGCACGATGGGGGAGTTCGTCGCTGCCGAAAATATCCTGCGCACGCGATTGGCTCGACCGGTAACGTCAGACGAAAACCGGGAGCTATTGCGAGAACTTGGAATACTGCTTGAACGATCCGGAAAATATGACGAAGCCTATAAAGTATTTGGCCAGCTCTATAAGAAATTGCGGCAAGATGGGATAGAACGAGACGGGCGGCGCGAAAACTCATCAGATCCCCGCACCGCCATCAGTTTGCTCAAGACTTTGTTTCGGATGCAACATTGCAGAGAGTATTTGCAGATGGGGCATTTATCTACACATTCTGGTCAGTTGAGAGCGTTAGCAATCCGAGCAAATGGGCTGAGGTCCAGCATCTTGTCAAAAGGACCTCCAACCGCTAGTGACAAAGAGGTACTCAGCGATTTGGATCGGCAGGAATTGAATTTGCGTAGACATCAACTGCAATGTACAGCCCTCTACTCGCCGGAAGAAATACGAGAAGACGACTTCCTTGCGCTTTGCGATGGTTGCCAAGAGCGTGGAATGGTGGTCGAAGGCGCGTTCTCTAGGCAAATTCATGCAAACTGGCTGCGCACTCGAGGTGATTTCGAGAGGGCTCGTGATTTGTCGACCGCCGTGCTAAATGTGGCGATTAACATAGGCAACAACAACCTGGCAGAAAATGCGTTGCGATGTCTTGGCGAGATTGAATGGTACTTTCGGACTACAGAGCCCCACAGAACAGACGCGAACGCAACGTTAGTAAGCTATTGGCGCCACTGGAAAAAACAAATTTCGCGTCCTTCAAGTCCATACATTGGTTTCTACCACGCATTTTCGAAACTTAGGCTGATGATTCTCGCTTATATGCAAGGTGAGAAACATATCGCGGATGTTCTGGATTGTGCGAATCTGTTGGACGACCAGATCTCAATGCGCCACGCTGCCTCCGCAGACACAATCGCTCGTGATTTGTGCTATTTGATGAGACATTCATGCCAGATGTGGGAAACCGGACAAACTGACGCTTCCGATTTCGCGAAGGTAGTAGACCCGTTTATCACAGTCGGAAAGGACAGTGATTTCTGGAGGATGCGCGCGCTGGCCCAAGAACTGGAAGAAGTGATTAGCGCATACACATTGACTCGTTGGCAGCAAGTGCTCCTTGTGCCAAATTTTCAACTATGGGGATGAAGGCATTTTCTCCGGAATTCGGAGCGGATGCGGAAACTGCCGAGCAGGATTATGTGCGGGCCCTACATCTCGCGCAGTCAGCGACGTATCCGTCCAACGCAACATCGAAGTTGAGGCACGCTGAGTTATTTCGCCGTACTGGCAACTCAACTTCAGCGGGCGAACTGCTGCGAGAAGCGATGACCGAAGCGAGCAGCTTCCTTGATGTAGGTTGGTTGTGCTGGTCCAAAGGAAACTTAGGGCGACAGACCGGCAACCTTAGTGGTGCGATTGTTGACTATCGTGCCGCAACGAGGTTTGCGAAACTCTCCGGTGATAGGGTGCTGCACTTCTATGCGCGGGCCGGCGAGGCTGAGACCTATCGGGTGCTAGGTGCTTTCGAATTCGCTCGCGTCTATCACGCAAGATTGCTTTCAGAAGCTCAGTCAATGCGCGATGTGCGCGCCGTAGTCTGGGCTATGCAAGGGCTCGCGCAAATTGCCAGAAACTGTGGCGACATTCGTCTAGCGCGCCGGTTGTTCGCGCATTCGGCCCGTTTGGCATCGGATGCAAGCGATATTCGCGGTCTTGGCTATGCGCTCCGTGGCCTAGGCGATACCAGTTCGCTACTTGGCTTTCACAACGCGGGACTAACGAGGATTCGCGAGGCCAAAGTCATTTTTTCTCAATGTGGTGCTAAGCAGTCACTTGCGTATGCGGTCAAAGCTGAGTCTGATGTGTATCTCAGGATGGGGCGCCTCGATTCTGCGGAAGAGGCCATTGCTGTTGGCCAATCGCTATTTCTTGAAACGGGCGACACACGCGGAAAGTCGTTCTTGGACCTGAACTTGGCACGCGCTTACATCGCTCGCACTGAATGGAGTGGGGCAGAACAGTCGTTGCAATTTTGTAGGGCGTCACTTAGATCTACAAACGTATCTCATGGCCTGGCGCGTCTACGTCACGTGACAGCAAGTTTTCTACATGCCCGACCCAAGTTGGTGATTTCTTCTGGGGGGCTCATCGCGAGCCGTTAGGAGCGTAGCCGTATTGATGCACGTGATTTGACGTCATGAACTAGTCCACCGAAACAATGAGATCGCACCCCATGCGTGACGGATGGACGCCCTCATGTGCTTCCCGCAGCATCCGGTGCAATTCTTCTGTTTCAGTGGACGAGTAGCGCCGGCATAAGAAATGCCCGCTTCTAAGAAGCAGGCATCACACCTAGCGGTCAGGCAACACGATGTTTACTCTCACAGGCCCGGGATATACATTGTTTTCTGGCCCCAAGCGTCGTACCACCATTCGGAACCGTTCAATATCGATGGGAGCTATCGTCGCGGCCTGTTGGTGGCTCGGTGCAAGCGCAAAGTGTTCATCTCGGATTGTCCGCGCAATTGAATCGAGAAAACGTAGTGCTTCTTCGGCGGTTGCATCGGAACGCATCTGCTCCACGATAACTTTGAATACAGCGATCGAAATGCTCAGCGCGTCGCTTTGAGCGTGATCACACATCATGTTCATACACAACTCCAGTTATTTTTGGAGCCGATCACAATTTGTCGGCTCCGCGTGGGGAGCCATGCGTCTGCCACCCCGCGCGGAGCCGACAAATGTGTTAACGCGTCACGCGATGCCACAGAGTAATACTGTATATATATACAATCATTTACAACAAAACTTGTCAAGTAGGCGTTTGAGTGAATGAGGTGAGCCCTACCCTACGGAGTTGAACACTCTTGACCGGAGAACATGCGTCTAAGCAGCGATTGCTCGGTTTGACGAGAGGTCCGTGGCACTGGAGATTCGCCACTTAAGCGTGGTGCACTTGTCGTTCTGCGACTTTAGAGATCCTTGTAGCGTTTGCCGGGAAATAGGTAGACCCCACACGAGGCGGGGTCTTGGGGTCACAGGTCCCCTATCTCAGCCATGCTGCGACAGGACGAGTCACCAACGATGATGTGATCGAGAATTTGGACATCAATGCATTCAAGCGCAGTTTTGAGCATTCGCGTGAGCGACCTGTCAGCCTGACTTGGATTGCACACTCCAGATGGGTGATTGTGTGCGACGATCAGAGACGAAGAATTTCGCTTCAGCACGCTTTTGATCACTTCGCGTGGATAGACGCTTGTCTGCGTCAACGTGCCCCGGAATAGCTCCTCGACTTCAATCAGCCGATGCTGCGCATCCAGGTGCATGAGCACAAATGATTCATGCTCATACCCGGCAAAGTAGACACGCAAATAGTCGCGCACCAATTGCGGGCTGTTCATGACAGTACGCTCTCGCATCTGATCCGCCAGCGCCCGTTCTGCAAGTTCTCCGACTGCCAGTAGGGTGGTCGGGTAGTTGTCACGCGTTGGCTTCTTCAACACTTCAAGAAGCGGTCGCTGCAAGTCTTCTTCGCAGACGTGTCCACGGGTGATCATGGACAAGAGCTGTGCTGTCGGCAAGTCACGAATGGGATTTGACATGATGGTCTCCAGATAAAGTTCAACCTGGAATCAGTCTCCCGCGAAACGCTTCGCTTGCCACGAGCGCGCAATGTGCCGCCCTGACACGTTCGGCACACTCGAAACGAACAGGTATCGCTTGCTAGTCTCAAGCGATGCAGCAACACACCAGACTTGGAGAAACCACCGGCCGCAGACAGCAGGTCTTCGGCATGTATGACGCCGACCGCCTGTCACACACATACATCGTCGGCGCTACTGGTTCCGGCAAAACCTCCCTCATGGAGATGATGATTCAGGACGACATCGCCCGCGGCCTTGGTGTCATCGTGCTCGACCCTCACGGCGATCTAGCGTCTCGTCTCAATCGTCGCTACGAAACGATGACGGCCTTTCGATACATCGACATCGCCGATCCCGCCTGCGATGTTGGTTTCAATCCAGTTCGCGGTGTCAAACGCGATTTCATCCCGCTGGTGGTCTCGGGGCTCATCGATTCACTGCGCAATTTGTTCGCTGATGCCTGGGGCACGCGTATGGAAGGAACGCTGCGCGCCGCGCTCTATGCCATCGTAGAAGCGGGCGATGGGGTACTTTCAGACGTAACCCGAATCCTCTACGACACAGACTATCGTCGCGAGGTTATTGATCGCATCGAGAACGAGGAAGTGAAGCGCTACTGGCGCTACGAATTCCCGTCAATACATCCTCGAATGCGTGCAGAAATGTCGTTGCCGATACAGACCAAGATTTCCGCTATCTTGTGCGACCCACGCTTGCAGCAACTGCTTACGCGCAAGTGGAATGTGCTGCGCTTCCGCAAACTGATGGACGAACAGCGCGTGACCGTTATCAATCTCGCCAAAGGCAGACTTGGCGTTGATTCCTCGTCCCTGATTGGCTCCTTGATGCTGACGGCTGTCACCATGGCCGCGCTCAGCCGCGCCGATGTTGCAGAAAACCAACGCAAGACCGTGATGGTGTATTTGGACGAAGCCCACCTCCTCACCACCGCGACCATCGCCGAGATGGTGACCGAGCTGCGCAAGTACGGCGTAGGCCTCTGTCTTGCCCATCAAGTCACTACCCAGTTTGGTAGGGACGTGAGAGAAACTATTCTCGGTACGGTAGGTAGTGTCATCACATTCCGCTCGGGCCTGGAGGACGCCAAATACTTCGCCGCTCGCTTCGGTTCACCCATCACGCCGCAAGACCTTTTGAACCTGCCAGCCCGCAATGCCTATGCGCAATTGCTGGTCAACGGGGAGGTGACGCCGGTTTTCAGCTTCAAGACGCTTCCCGTTGCAGAAACAAATCAGAATGAGAACAATAGACCCGTGAGCTAACACAGCATCAGCGGGGGGGGCGAACATGGCACGGGGTAGACCGAATGAAAACTTCGCCAATTGGTCAACGCGTATCCCGCGCCTGCAACTGTCTTCCGACCAGTTCTATACCGCCCTCGAAAAAGAGCTTCAGCACCACAAGGTTGACCGACTCAGCACCCGTCGCGTTGACCTTTCGGAATACGGCGTTTTCTCGGCAAAGCGCGAGTATCTGGAGGTCTATTTCGCCGGCTACGTGTTCTATTGCTGTGCCGCACCCTTCGGTGATGGCTATTTCGTCTCGTGGTGGTGCGGCCAGGTCATCCCGTGGATCACCAAGCTGTTTGACATGATCCCACTGGTCGGCCGCTTCTTCCGTTGACTGGAAGGACCGGACACCTACTACCGCGTCGATATCGCCATCATGTTTCAATCAGTGGTGCATGATTCCGTGCTCTTGGTTCTCGACGAGTTCACTCAAGCTCAGGCCATCGAGCCGCTGCCAGCGGAGGCCCGTAAACCCCGGATGCGTGACTTCCTGTCGTGACTTCCTATCAAAGCCCCGGCGAGCGACTTGCCGCGAGCTTTGCCGCCTGGGAGATACGCGGCAGGGGCTGGCAACTGGCCGACTATCCGGTCGAATTGGAACCGCCCTTTCGCCCTTTTTTTCTTTTGCCCGGCGCGGTCGCCGATGGCGTCGTGATCGACGAAGGTAAACGTGCCACGATAGCCAGCACCATCATTTCCTTTGCGCGAGCACCGATCAAGGCACTGACATACAACCCACCCGCTACCCCCGAGCCCTATGTCGAGCCGCTCCCGCGTGAGGCCATTGCCGCTTCCAGCCTTGTCCACTTTTCCGTCACTGTCCCCAGTGACTTCAAACAAAGTGACGATTTGACCGGGCCACTCCTCCTTGCGCTTGGCGCCTCGATGAATCCGGTCAGCTTTGAGTTGATCGGCCACGACGGGAAGGTACGGATTCAGATTTCAGTGGCCAGCGAGGACGCGGAAGCGACTCGCCGCTTGATAGAAAGCTTCGCCCCGGACGCCGTCGTTTCAGCAAGTGAGGACGCCCTCGCAAGCAGTTGGGCTGAAACCAATGAGCAGATAGTTATTGACTTCGGACTTTCGGAGGAGTTCTTTCTTCCGCTGGCTACCGATCACAGTCGCGACAGTTTTCTGCCGCTGATACCGGGGCTCGCCTGCGCTGGGCGCGGGGAAGTGACGTGTTTGCAAGTGACGTTTCAGCGGGCACGCAATGCCTGGGCGAATACGGTGCGTGAGGTGGTGGGCGAAACCGAGTCGGATTGCCTGTATGCCGATGCACCCTACGTTGCCAGTCTTGCCAAAGAAAAGACGCGAGCTCCTCTAATTGCAGCGACCCTGCGTCTCGGACTTGCCAGCCGCGAACGGCCGCGACTGCGGGAACTGGGGCGCGCGGTGATGCCGTTCATCAAGTCCCTGGAGCGGCCCGGCGCAAACGAGTTGATTCCGCTGGAAAACGACGACTATCCCGATGATGAACACATCGCCAGCTTCCTGAATCGCCAGTCTTTTCGTTCCGGGATGATTCTGTCCCTGGACGAGCTGGCCGCGCTCGTCCATTTGCCCGATGCCATCATTCAGTCGGAAGCGCTGGTGCGTGACAGCAAACGCACACGCGTGCTGCCACACGTCGCAGTAGGTGACACGAGACTTGGCAATACCAGGCACACTGGACGACTCGCCCCCGTGACGGTGAGCCTCACTGACCGCTTGTCACACACCCACATCATTGGCGCTACTGGAGTCGGGAAGTCGACGCTGATGCATGCGCTTGCCATGCAGGACATTCTGGCAGGCCGAGGTATCGCCGTGCTCGACCCATCGGGTGATCTGGTCGATGACATTGCTCGGTCGCTTCCGCGCTCCCGCGCCAAGGATGTTGTTTACTTCGATCCGTCCGACATCGATCACCCCATCGGCCTCGGGCTACTGGAGGCCTCCACCGAACTGGAGAAGATGGCCTTGGTGGATGACATCACCGGCATTTTCCAGCGGCTTTCGACGAGTTGGGGCGACACCATGACAACCGTGCTCGCCAACGCGGTGCTGGCGACACTCGAGCATCCGGGTGGCGGGACACTCCTGGACATCCGGCGCCTCCTGGTGGATGACGATTTTCGGAAGTCCTATGTCGCCAAGCTCAGTGATCCGGAAGTGCAATTTTTCTGGCAGAAGCAATATGGGGCGATTGGATCGCGCTCCGTTGGCCCCATTCTGTCGCGCCTAGATAGCTTCTTGCGTCCCCGGTCGATACGAAATATTGTGGCGGTACGGCGCACCCGGCATAACCCCGCACGGGCGTTGGCTGAAGGCAAGATACTGCTGGCGAAGCTCTCTCATGGCCTCTTGGGTGGGCAGAACAGTTATCTGCTTGGCAGCCTACTGATCGCCAAACTACAGCAAGCGGCGATGGCAAGGCAGGCAATCGACCGCGAGCAGCGAACTCCATTCTTCCTCTACGTCGATGAAGCGCATCATTTCGTCACACCGTCCTTAACCTCGCTCCTTACAGGCTCCCGCAAATACGCACTCGGAGCGGTGCTGGCGCATCAGCACTTGTCGCAGCTAAGCGGGGTGCCGGAGTTCAAGGAAGCGCTACTCGGTAGTGCCTTTACCCGCATTGTGTTCCGGGTGGGAGAGAACGATGCCAAAGAGCTTGCTGGCGGGTTTGCCCACTTTTCTCAAGGGGATTTGCTGAATCTGGATCGAGGTGAAGCTGTTGGGCGCTTTGGTGAATCAGGGAAAGACTTTTCGCTCGGGACGATTCGATGCACCGCACAGGCGGATTCGCTGCCGCTTCAAGATTTGCAGGCGCTTTCAAGAGCCAACTATGCGTCGCCGGTTGAAGTGGTGCAGCCAATGGTTGAAAGCGTCGCTGCCGAACCTTTGCAGACTGAGGTTCTCGCGGCCGTACCGGTTGTTGCACCTGTACCGCCGCCAATTCGCGACGATGGCCGCGTCCTGACCTACACCCCTCCAGCCCAGGATGCCGGTAAAGGCGGTCGTGAACATCGCTATGTGCAGCAACTGATTAAGCGCCTTGGGGAAGACAGGGGATTCAAAGCAACCATTGAATACCCGGTGGAGGATGGTCGGGTGGACATCGTGCTCGAACGCAAAGAACTGTCATTGGCCTTCGAGATTTCCGTCACCAACACCGCAGACTATGAAATCGGAAATGTCGAGAAGTGTTTGCGGGCTTCGTTTAGCCACGTGTATTTTGTGTGTGCCGATGGGAAGCGAAGGGAAAAGGTCAAGGCGGCGATCAACCAAACCGCGCCAGGCAAGGCACTGGAATACATCTCACCTGAACAGGTAGTACTTGCGCTTGACGCATTCGAACAGACTGCGAATGAATCTGTCGTGCGCGGTTACCGGGTGAAGATCAATCGCCCGAATGTATCCAGTCGGGAACTGGCGGGGAAGCGGGAAGTGATCGCGGAGGTGATTGCGAAGTCGTTGGTGAGGTAGATCGAATGTGCGACCGCGCGAGGGAGCTCGGCAACGCGGTCAACGGCGATCCTACGTGTTTGGGTAGTGCGCCATGAACGCCCTGGCGCGTATCGTTCGTGCCGTACTAGCCCAAACTTGCACCACGCCAATAGGAGGATTTCGCAATGGAACGGCGCCAATTTTTAGGGACTTCAATTGCAACAGCGGCAGCTTTGGCAATGCCTCGCTCCGTGCTGGCTCAAAGTGCTAATCGGATTAGCGTTGCCGACTCGCCACTAGCAAACGCCCTAAACGTTTACTACGATAGTTTGGTGAAAATTTGCCAGCCACAGGGACTGGCGAATGACCAGAAACTTTTGCTTTGCAACACGATTACTCCATTCCCCATCGCTGAAGACACTCCGTACTACAGCCAAGGGGTCTTTCGCAACTATGTCGACCGGGTATTCGCAGGCGAGCCGTCGAACGCGGTTGGTCCGGCCAGTCGTGCCGAGCGTTTTTCGTTTCTGTACTCTGATCTCGTCGGCATCGCAAACTCCAAGATTGAACAAAGTCATCCGGAAGTTGCAGTCGCTTTGCGCAAGAAACGTGATGAGCTAACCGTCCAGCGGAAGGAGCTGGTGCAATTCTTGGGGGACGTTCGTAAGCAGTGGAGCCAACAGCCAGAGGCCGCCCTTCCGCCAACTGATGCTCGCTATATGTTGGGATACATCACCTTCTTGAACAACATTCAATATGAATCGCAGTTGCAGACCTACCGCGACCCGGTCTCCGACACGCTCAGTGAGATGAATGCGATTCGTCGCGGCGTCTACAAGCCTTGGGAACAGGCCGTACTTGACGCATTCGAAGCGCTTTCGGAAGATAGCTCAGAGTCGCGGCCGTTGCAGCCAACCTTTGAGCGCTCTTGGGCCGCAGCCGGTCGTCCACCGCTTACCGACCTGGACTTCAGTACACCGATTTTCCGGTCACCGACACTTTTTGACGTGACGCCGGGCATTTACCCAACGTCCGACTTGTCGGCTTTCTTGCGAAATCAGGGCACTCGCCGCATCGATATTTCGTCGAGCAGCCAATATCAACACACACACGATAGCGCCTGGGGCGCAAGTGGCAGCGCGTCATACATGTTCTTCAGCGTAGGAGGCAGTGGCGGCGGATCGTCTCATTTTGCGCAAGACATTCGCAAGTCCAACGCGCTTACGTTCGAATTCGCCAACATGGAAGAAGTACTGGCTGATCGGCAACTGTGGTTCAACCCCCAAGCGTTGATTGACCCCAATGTCAGAAAGCTGATCGGCACGCTCCCTGCGTACAACCGACTGCAGTACGTGTCTGTGTCCGCAATCATCGCCCGGGGATTAACACTAACTGTCTCGTTCTCGTCGTCGGTCGCGACGCAAAGTTGGACACAACAGTCGATTGCCGCGTCTGGTGGTATCTCAATTTTCGGTTTTGGCTTTGGAGGCGGTGGAAGCAGCTCGCAGTCCGACAGTACGGTCACGGTAAGCGCTGACGGATCGTCGGTAACGTTCAAGGATGGCCCCAAAGTAGCTCGGGTTCTGGGCTATCGCATCGAACCATTCATCAAGCCAATGCAAGACACGTCCAAAAAGCCACTCACTTCACTCGATCCGGTGAAGTCCGGCGCCATGTCCTACATCAACTTTCAACAGCGTCGGTTCGTAAAGTGATCACGATCCGGCGATCCGCGATACGTTGGAGCGGGCGCTGCATGCTCTGTATCGCTGCCGCTGCGCTTTTCGGCTGTGCGGCAGTGCCTCGGCTTTATCCGGTGTGCTTCTATTCCGAGGCGCCGTCTGTTGATGCGTTCGCCCAGATTCATGCACCACAGTTACAGAACGCACTGAATGCGCAACTAACGAACATTTCTTGGCGTCAGCCAATTGTCGTCATGCACAGCGGACGATGGATCATCGCATCGACAACTGAAGACGAACATGCCAAACTTGCTGCGCTTTGGCCTCGTTTAGCGTGCATCGGACGGAGTGACGGGGAAACAGACACGATGATGGAAAGTTACTGTGTCGGCTACGTTTACGACTTTCTGGTCTCGCAGAACTACCTTGCGTTTGGTGAGTACGCAGTCGGAGATACAGTCAAGATGGTGAATCAGTCGCCAAACCCCACGAGACTTGTCTATTGCAGCAGCGCGCTGCCTACTGATTGAGGCGTCTTCATGTTGAGTGACATCGTAAAGGTTCTGGCTGTAGCGGGCGGCTTGGTTTTGTCGAGCGCGCCACTTGCTGCCACCGAATCCGCACCCGCTTCTAGCGCAACGCCCCCAAAACCGGCGACTGGCGACGTGTCAAACGCAGTTTCAAATTGATACAGAAGTGGAACGCAAACGCAGTAAGGAATTGATACACCGCTGTGTGGGGTTATTGAGCGTTTGACTGCCTGTCGCCTTGTTTCGCCGGAGCGGGGTTAACCCCGCTCCGGCGACGGGCGTTCAGGAGGGCACCTCCACTTCCGCCGTCGCGTGGCTTCGCTTGGGCCTATTCAGCGCAGCTGCCAACACCCCGGCCTTGCGCTTTTCCCGCAAGCGATACGACTCCCCGGCGATTGGCACCACATGCGCGTGATGGAGCAGGCGATCAAGCAGCGCCGCCGTCAGCGTGGCGTCGTCGGCGAAGGTCTGATCCCACTGCCCGAAAGGCAGGTTCGACGTCAGAATCAGGCTGCCGACTTCGTAGCGCTTGGCGATCACCTGGAAGAGCAGATTGGCCTGCTCGCGGTTCATTGGCAAGTAGCCCACCTCGTCGATGATCAGCAAGCGGTACGGCCGTACCGTGCGCTTGATCGCCTCTTCCAGCGTGTTCTGCCGCAACGCGGTGGTGAGCTGCATCAACAAGTCCGCGGCACTCAGAAAGCGCGTCTTGATACCCGCCTGCGTGGCGCGGTAGCCCAGGGCGATGGCCAGATGCGTCTTGCCCACGCCACTGGGGCCCAGCAGGATGACGTTCTCACTGCGCTCGACGAAGGCGAGGCTCGCCAACTCCTGCACCAGCACTCGTGGCACGCCGCCAGCAAACTCATAGTCGAACTCCTCGAGCGTCTTGATCGCCGGGAACCCGGCCAGTCGGGTCAGCATCGCACGCGTTCGCTCCACCCGAGCCAACGCTTCGCCCTTGAGCACCTGTTCGAGGAATTCAAGGTAGCCCATCTCGCGCTTGGCCGCCAGTTGCCCCAGATGCGCAAGCTGCCCCGGCACATGCAGCAGGTGCAGCTGCCCACACAGGCCCTCCAGTCGCTCCAGTTGCAGGCTCTGCGCGCTCATGGGCGCAGCTCCGCCACCGGCTGCCCCAACGGCGCGAGTAATGCCTGGTAGACCGAGAGCGGGTGCTGCATGGGCTGCCAGGCAACGGCCGGAATCGCTCGGGGGGATGTGTCGCGCTCTCGTGGCGACTGCGTTTCACCGACTTGCAGCTGCCGTACGCTCAACCCCGAGTAGGGCGGCGGCAGCGCTTGCAGTTGCGCGCGCTCCCGCTCAAGCCGCTCGGCCGGCACTTCTCCGGTGGTGGCGTGACGTCGGGCATTGGCCACCTCGCGCAGCCAGCGCCTGACTTCGATATTGGCCACGCCGACATCCGCCACGATCCCCCGTTGCTTGCAGCTGGCTTCCAGCGGCACCCAGAAGCTGTGCCGCAGATAGCCATTCATGCGCTCGACCTTGCCTTTGGTCTTAGCGCGGTATGGCCGACATAGCCTCGGCATGAACCCATAGTGCCGGGCAAAGTCGGCAAACCCCGCCTGGTACTGGTGCATCGCCTTGCCGTACGCGTCACGCTTGACGATGACGGTCTTCATGTTGTCGTAGACGATTTCCCGCGTGACGCCGCCAAAGGCTTCAAAGGCCCGCCGGTGGCAGGCCAGCAGTGTCTCCAGCTTCATGTCGGTGACAAATTCGACGTAGCTGGCGCGGCTGTAGCCCAGCGTGGCGACGAACGCCGCCAGCATGCCCGCTCGATGCCCAGATTTGCGAAACTCGATCCAGTCCATCTGCATCTGCTCACCCGCCGCCGTCTCGAAGCGAACCACGGGATCGGGTCGAGCCGCGGGCCGCATTCCCTTGAGTCGTACCTGCAGGATGCGCAGACTGCCCTCGTAGCCCCGCTCCTGAATTTCCCGCAACAGCACCGTCGCCGGGATCCAGTGCGGCTTCGCCGCTTCAATCCGCTCTCGCAGATAACCGTCAAATTCGTCGAGCTTGCTCGGCCGCCGCGACAACGCCGCCTTGCGGCGCGGCGCCCCCTCCCGCAGGTACTTGCGCACCGTGTTCACCGCGAGCCCAGCCTCTGTCGCTATCTCCCGAAGGCTTCCGCCGCGCCTTCTCAGTACTTCGATTTCCATGTACTCCTCGTTTGTGATCATCGCCAGCTCGCCCGTTCTTGCCGAGCCAGCGGTTTATCCGAGGTGTATCAATTTCCCGTCGCGCTACTGTGTCATTTTCTGATTGCGCGTGACACGACGCACCCGTTCAGCAAGTCGCACGTGTGTCCTGGGTGGACTGTTACTCCAAAGATTTGCAACTGACAAACCACGACCGTGGCGGCTTGCGACTGAATGGCTTTGCGGAAGTCACTGCTACCGGGAAGTGTGCGCAAGCGATTCTGGATTCCAAAGACAAGGAACCGCTGAAGCTGCAACTCTCCGGCGTCCTGATTCCTTCGCTTCCGGTCACAAAACGCCTTGACAAGCGTTCCGGGTTGTCGGCTCAGGAAACCAAGAATTCTGACTGCGGCGAGTCCACAGTCGGTACGAAATACGTGCTAACGTTTCTTTTGAAGCGAGATACTGCCGATACTGACAATCGTCGCGCTTGGGCCACATTCATCGACAAGGTTGGGAATCGCCATGAAATAGGATCGCTCAGTGTCAGTCTTGGTGATGCGCCAGCCGTCGAAGTCAGCAACGCGGCCAAGGTCGAGTTTCGAGTGTCCTTGGGCGAGCGTGGCCCGTACATGCTCGTCACGGCAGCTGTGCTATTCATCGTCGCGTGGAGCTGCTTAGTGAAATTCGGCGGCCTCTATGATCAGTCTTCTCCTAAGAGGGTTGCCGGCCAGGAGGGGGAGGAGCCGCCACCGGAGCAAGCGCCCACGTTTAGCCTTGCTCGGGTACAAATGGCGTTCTGGGGGTTAGTGGTCGCGCTATCTTTCCTTGGCATCTATTCGTCTACAGGAACGATGGAGGTGATTAACCCGCAGGTTCTGGTGTTACTCGGTATCAGCGCTGCCACCGGGCTTGGCTCGGTTCTCGTTGGAGATACAAAGCCACTGGTTGCTGCCAAGGTTGGTTTTATACCGCCAGCGAGTGAGGGCAAATCGCATTTCCTCCCCGACATTCTTTCTGACGGTGCTGGCAATATTTCCGTTCATCGTTTCCAGTCAGCCCTTTGGACGCTCGTGCTTGGACTCGTATTCATCTGGACGGTTATTTCAACGCTCACCATGCCCGAGTTTTCCGTTACGCTCCTCACACTGATGGGCATCAGTAACGGTACCTATTTGGGATTCAAGTATTCAGATAAGCAGTGACTTTCTACGGCGATCATCACGCATAGAAGATAGTCAGGGATTAACGGGAGTCAGCAGAATGGATCGAAACACGCGGGGCGCGGTCGCATTCACGTTGGCGGTTGCCATTTCCGTCCCTGGCCATGCCTTCAAACTAAAAGTTGAGTCAGCAGGCAAAGAACAACGCGTAGCGAACTTGCGATCTGTTTGGAGTTTGTCTTCGCTGTTTGGCAGTAGTGCGACTTTCGTTCTGGATAATTTCTGGCACGACCTGAATCACGAGGAGCTGACCCACAGAATTTTCGGCTGTGAAAGCGATGCCGAGCAGCGCGCCTGTGCACCCTCGACGAATGTTGGACAGTTTGCACCGTTGCCTGTTCTAGTTGGCGTGCGGTGGAATGACAACCCGCCGTTTCAACTGGAAGACGATCAGCGACCTAAAGGTTGCCGAGGGACAACGGTGAAGCTGCCTGTCCTGCAACCGGATTGCTGGCTGACCGTCTTTTCTCAGGGCAAAAAGGATGCAGCCGCGAAGGCGGATGGATCGCCTGGCAGGTTTTTTGATGGCGCCAGTCGCTCAGCGTTGCTGTTACGCAGCCATTTCGGTGACATGCAGTTTCTTCACGCGATGGCCCGTCGTGATGGCGAGCGCGCGGCCGATACGAAGCAAGCGATACTGGATTGGGCGGAATTCACTTACCGAACCGCAACCAAGGATTTTGCGGGTGGGCAGTACCTCTATCAATTGCCAATTCGAGAATCAGCTGGAATCGGTGTCAGCGACAAGCCATTCGCTCAATTGTTTGATCGGCAGAAGGGCTGGACCGTCACCACCTTGTTCACACTCGGTGACGATACCTTTCGTGCGCAACCTGCCTTCTCGTGGATAGCATTTGGATCACTGCTGCACGTGATTCAGGACAGTTTCGCACGCGGTCACGTCGAGCGGTCCGATACGCCGGGACAAACTTGCCAAATGTCCTATGGCGCCAAGTTCGATAAGCCGGGGCGAGTCCGCGCTTTCCGTTCTTACTCGAATCAGGATGATGGCCTCCATGGCAGAGAGGACGGCGTGGCCGCGCTCGAAGCGCATTTACTCAGTCCACCACCTGGTGCCGTCGAAGTAGGCAAGGTGCTGCTTGCTATGTATCGCAGCAATGCGCCTTGGGCACAAGTTCAGGAATATTTGCGGGATTGCGTTTTCGATTTGGAGGACCCGGACGCTTTGTCAGGGCCTGGTGAGGAATTCAGAACACGTTGATTTCAATGGTAAGGAGATGGACAATGTTGAAGCGCTTGTATATTGTCGGCCGGAAGGCCAATGTGTATGCGTCGCTGGAGGGTGGTCCACGTCCTCCGTCGCAGTGCCCTGTTTGCAAAGGGCTGGGCAAGCCGGGTGGATGCGGTGGTTGTGGGCGTAAGGGCTGATTGCGCTGCCGCACAAGTGCAGGCTGGCGGCAGCGCCTGCCTATGAAGCCTTGAGACCAGTCAGACTTTGCGCTTGCGTCTCCAAAGTTTTGATCGCGGCTTCTACCGCCAGATGATCAAAACGTACCGCATCGGTCTGGCGCATCGGGTCGACGACGCGCGCATTGATGGCAGGGGTCATTGCTTCATTCAGATCGGAATGGAACCCAAGTTCGTCGGCGAAGAGCGAGTCAACGACTTGCCCTTCATCGTGAATGAGCAAAGCTCTTAGCGGGCAGTCTCGAATCGCTGCCAGCAGTCCATTGTCCAAGGTGGTGACGGCGGGGACGAAGAATTCGAACTTGCCGGGGATTTCTTCTGGCGATAGGGCTTGCGTCATCTGCGTTTCGCACCAACGAAAGAGGAACAAATCCCACGCCACGGCACCGATCCTGTTTAGCGACGTTGCCATTGGCCGTCGAAGTTCCGCCTCGTCATAAAGTTTCAAAGCGAACTCCGGTTGATGAATTCCGCGAAGCAGCTTCCAAGCGAAATACAGCTCCTTGAGGGGGAGCAAGCCAAGGCGGTCAAGACAGAAACTCATCGTCCGACGGAGCGCCGATACAGTGTGTGCGCCATTCCACGCTTCCAAGAACGCGAACAACATCACGGCATAGACAATGTCGCGCCGTCGAACCTGGTGCCACATCAAATCACTTTTTAGCCAGGTGTTCCATTGATCTTTGGCGGTGGGTATGTACGATGCGAAGTCATCGGTCGTTAACTTGGAATAGCCGTGGTCGAGGTAATAGCGTGCAGCGGCTGACTTGTACACAGGCCACACGTTGTCCGGTTTGACCGCCTCGCGCATGTTTTCTAATGAGGCAAATGACCAGTCCAGAAGACCAGGGCCGAATGTCGTAGCCAAGTAATCCAATATCGCCTTGACGCGCATGCGTGTATCGAACTCTTTGCCGGTCAGCAACTTGGGCAGGTCCGAGAATAGATTGGTGTCAATCAAGGGGCGGACGCCGATATGCACCATGGCCTGCCCCCCCCGCATCGCTTCCTCAATCTCATCCGAAAACGCGAGTAGCCCTTTCCCGGTAAAAATTGACTGCACATTGCCATCGTTTGATAGCTTCTCCTGGATGGGCACACCTGCCACTTCAGACGCATATAGAACACGCATACCCGAGAATGCGGCACGATCTCTGTTGATCAATTCCTTCAAGCTAAGTGAGCCACTATCGACCAACAGTGCCGTCTTGGCCCTTCTCATTTGATTGCGGACTGCAGCACGATCAATAGGCACGTTGTCTCTCAATTCAGGAGGGGACGAATGGCGACTATGCGGTCAGAGGGCAAGAGATTGGACGAAATCGACAACGAATAAGGAAGCCAAGAAACCCGCCACGGCCCCCCGGTGCGTCCCAATGGTGGGTGATGTTTCTCCACGCTCCCACGATTGAATCGTTGCTACCGACACGCCGTGCAGCTTGCCCAGGCCGCTAGCAGTCAAGCCGAGTAGCCGGCGTTTCCACCTAAGTTTGGCCTTCAACTCATCAGGTTCCGGCTCCGGGTTGTATCCAAGGAACTTAACGAGCTTAGGCCACCGACCCGCTGGGATGGTCTTGGTTGATCCGCGCTCCCAATAGATCACGGTGTACTCGGTCACGTCGCACTGCTCGGCTACGTCAATCAACCTGAGCCCCAGTTCAATGCGCTTCTTCCGCAGGTGCTCCCCAACGGTCCGCGGATTCCTTGAGAAAGCCAGATTCCGGAGAACTTTTGACCGTACCCGGAGGTGTGGCAAAAGTGCGAACAATCTCCAAGTTTGCATACCGGCCGGGCATAACGGGACTGTATTCGTCTCCGCCAAGTCGCGGATTCAAGGTGATCCGGCGGATCATGGTGGTACTGTGTTGTTGCAAATTAATATCGATGGCAACCCCGTAGGATTGACTGGTGTGCAACAACTCGGCGACCAACCGGATTCTGTAAGCACTCGATCCGTCAGTGCGAGCTATTTGGCAACAGGTGCAATCGCGCTTTCGTTTGGATGCTGTACGGCTCGGGTCGTCGCAAAGGCGTTCGGTGACATTCGCAACCTCGGCATGAACGCGGATATGCCGCTTCTGTGGTTCGACTAGTCGCCTGCGATCACTGACGCAGGAGGGTGTCCGGGCACCGTACTGCGAGTAAGTGGACTCGGTGCCATCTCACAATCTCTGCCTACAGGGGGCGCCGCGCCGAAATCGTGATGCTCCAAGGCTCCGACCAATGTATACCGAATGCGAAGCGGGACTCACCATGAACATGGAAGTCTTCGAATCCTGCGCGCAAGAAGTGTCGTTGAAGCGCCGACAAACTAAACAGGCGCATCTCTAGCGTCGAGCCCGGACCTCCATGAAACACCAGATTCTCGTAATCTTGATGGCGGCCATCGGCAGTGACGTTTGAGAGACGCCAACGCCCATCCGGTCCTTGACTGACTGTGAAGTCATGCAACTGAGGGTAGTGTTCCTTCGTCTCATCGTCGAGAGAGAACGGAACGGAAAACACTGCCCAGCCGCCGGGTTTCAATATCCGAAACAAGTTATCGAAGGCGCATTGAACGGGCGGCGCCACATGCTCGAACACGTCCGATGTGATCACAAAGTCATAGCGCTCCAGCGACGAATTGTCGATGGAAGTAATGTCGAGGCGTGGATGAGTGTGAAAAAAAGTATTGGTATAGTCAAAAAGCTCCTCCAGACGGCGTGCATAGGCCGGTGCATCACTCATCCCGATGCCGCACAACTGCTTCTGAGGACTGAGCGCCGTGAGAGGTAGCGGTGCTCCAAACAATCTCTCGACCAACACACACATGAGCGAACGAAAACGCATCACGGCGCCACAGACGCCGCAAGCGCTACCCTCACGCTGAAACGACGTCGCGTCCAATTGATTTGACGCGCCACATACGTTGCAAACGTAGGCGAGTGTCCCCGGCCGACAATCAACCGAGGACTTCGAGAAAAAGGCTCGCCTTACCAACTCCACGTGCTCCTTAAGCACGGTACCCAATCGGGGTGGGCTGCGGTAGAGCCTGTCCATAACCATCCTCTATTCTTTGCAAGCGTACCCGTTGACCCGTAAGCGACGTTGGCGCCTGTGGGCAATCCATCTGGTCCATTCGTCCCCGAGCCAAGCACCCAATTTCCGTTCCAAACGCCATTGCTTTGCTGCGTTCCGTCCCACCAAGCTTCGCTCTGTTTGATCGCTGGACTCGTATTGTTACCAGCGCCAGACCAACAGGAATTAGTTATGGCTGTCGGCGGATCGAAGCGTACCTGCCAATAGAACTTGCCGCCGAATTGGTACGTCGCCCAAACCTTGAGGGTATATGGAACAGTTGGGACGTTTGCCAACGCGTAGGGAATTCCAGATGCGCCGCACGCTCCTCCGGCTGTGATGTCAACAGACTTCCCCGAGAATTCCAACAATACTTTGTCGGCCTTAAATGGATAACGATAGCTAGTCACTGCCTTCGTAATTGGATCGACGTCGTATTGATTGAACGCGTACTGCCACAAGAAGGGTAATCCTCCTGCGCAATTGAATGCTTTTCCGAACTCCTCTCCGTTATAACTAATGCCAGCGTTAGTCCAGTTTTGAATTGGGTCAATCCCTTGAGAATTTCCCGTGGAGGGTGGTGTTGACCGAATCCAGAAAATTTCACTATGTATTCCGTCCGCCGCCGGCTTCGACGCAAATGCAGTTCCGTTCGGATTCCCCGCGTAGTACGAGTTACCCACCAACCCCGCGAACTTGCTGAAGTGCAACGCGTAGTCGTAATGCGATTCGCCGGAAAACTGCAACGTCGCGAGATCGTTCGAGCCAGCAGGCGCATTGGATGTAAGCTGTACATCGTCAATGAAGGCGGTGTTGTCGCCGCTGTCGTTGGTACCTTCAAAAGAAATGTTGTTTGCACCATTGATTGCGGTAAAGGTCGCCTGATACTGCCCAAAAGCGGCGCCTAGCGGCGTGATTGAGAGCAGTTGAGAACCGTTGGCCTTGACAACGACGGTTTGCAAACCGCCCCAGCTGGTGCGTGCGGCCGCTTTGAATTTGAGCGTGTGTTGCGCTGAGCTCAAGGTGACTGACGTGGAGAGCATGCCAAGGTTTTGCAGGACGGCCGTCTGCACTCCCTCGGGGGCCGTCGTAGCACCCCAGTCACTCCCGTTGCGTTGCACCGCTACACCTCCGGAAGCACTCCAGCCCGGGATGGAAGGGTTGTAGAGGTAGTTCCCTGTTACCGGTGTTTCAAAGCCACCGTTGGAAATCAAATTGCTGCCGCTGCTGTTAGTGCCGGCCGTTGTCACAACGACCGATGTGTTCGTAGATGTCGCGCCAAACCACTGAACACCTTCCTGAATGAGTTGCCACTGAAAATTGTAAGTGCCAGCAACTGCTGGCGCCGTAACGCTGAATGAGATCGTGACTTGCTGTCCAGGTGCTACGTCGCTCGGAAGTACGACTCGGTTTGTGCCCCAGGTCATATTGTCTTGCGGGTTTTGTGCACCAAGCTTGTAGCCAGTAGACGCAGACCAAGTGCTTGTTCCGTTGTTCGAAAACGTCAATGACACTGGGTAAGACTGTCCTGCCGCCATCGAGGCAGAAACGCTTTGCGAAACAAATTGCGAACTCTTGATTTGGGCCACCGGAGCTTGAGCATGCACGCTGCTTGTAGCGAGCAAAGGGGCCGCTGAATACACTGCGTAGTTGTTTGCTGGCCATGTCGAGTGCGCGCGTAGCTCGAATGTCGTATTCGAAGTAGTCACCCAGTCAAACGTCTGGGATCCTACGCCGGAACCAGAACACGAGAACAGCGAACCGCCCGAGAGCCAAACGCAAGCGACCGGGGAGTTCGTGAAGGAATAATTCACGGTGACGCTGCAACGGTCAGAAGCGTATGGGCCAGGCAACTGACAACTTGCAGGGACGCTCAGCGAACCGCTTGCTGCAGGTTGCGGTGCGATCGCGTAGGCGGTGTGTGTGGCTAACAGGGTGCCGCTCTGGTAGCCAGGCGGATCATTCGTCGGCCAATCTGAGTGGCCACGGAGTTCAAAGGCGGTACCCGATGTATTTGCCCAGTCCCAAACAAACGAGTTACCAGACCCGGCACCAGAACAAGTCACCACTGTGGCACCACCGGCGAGCCAAATGCACGCCTTTGGAGTTCCATCGAACGTGTAGCTGAGCGTGACAGAGCATGTGGTTGCGCTCCCGGAAAGGGTACACGGTTGGTTCGACCCGAGGAACCCCGACGCCGCATACGCCGCGCCAAGACAGACCAACATCCATATTCCGGCGACCAAGTTTGTGACAATTCGACTCAGCTTATTCATGGTTGCCTCTTCCTTCCGCGGTACGTAGTGGGTTCTAGACCAGATGGCACGAATAATACAACGTCATGCTACGTCACTCATCGTGCCAAAATCTTGTTCGTTTGGAATCAGCACCCGCGCTGAATGCGCCAATCGTCGAATTGAGCCAGGGACATCTGGAGAGAGCCACTCGGCGATCCAAGAGAGGAATTGCAACGAATGTTGACCTTGCGCAAGCCGCCGACGAGTGAACGCAATTTGACCAAGTCAAGGCATGACAAATGGGTACCATATGGCAGTTTCTTTTAGGTCACGGATTGGAGTCCGTCGTGAAGTCACGTGTTTTGTCAATTTGCTTCGCGCTGTTGTGTGCGGTGATATCGACTGAAGCATCGGCCGCCGTGCCTTTCGAAGTCATTTGTGATGGTGGAGGCGTAAGAATGCCCCCTGTCTACGTCTACAAGACCAAGAACGGTCAATTTTTGAGGATGGATGTGCGACAGCTGCCAGATGGTCGCTACCAAAGCACTCGTGCAGTGATGCCGCGCGGTCATGTGGAGGAACTGTGCGCCAAGCAGATTCCGGTTTCGTCGATGCCACCGCCTGACGACATCGATACGGCAGTTGGACCCAAGATTGGAGTGCAGTCTTACGTGCCGTCGTCGTTTTCTATCGTGGGATACACCTTCCCGGGTTTTTTCTCCATGGTCGTGGGCAATTTCTGGGTACCGGCTTCGATGCCGTCGTCGGACAATGCGCATTTGACAGCATTCGACCTGACGACGTCAGACTTTGTGTCCGCCACCAATGGGGCACACTTCGTTCACATGCTGACAGCATCGAGCAACTCTAATATCGACACCGATTACAACGGAAAGGGTATGATTTTTGGTCCTTACGGCGGATGGTGTAGTGGTTCACCAGCCTATTCCGGGACTTACGGCTCCATATCGGAAACGTTTTTTTATCCGTGGGTGGGACCAGGCCCCGGCACCTCGGGTTGGTACGGCAACCCCAGCCGTTCGAAGGTCTGGGCAGGGTATAACCCTAGTAACGATTCATTTGGAACAGTAGACGCGCCGGGTCACACCTGTATTGCCCAGCCTACCTCCGGGACGATCTCATTTTTGGTCGGTGCGAATCGCTGGCAGCAGTCGGTCTACTACACGCGCATCAGCCCTTGGTTGCCGTGGACACAAACGCCGACCGTCGATAGTTACACCTCAAACTTTGCGACGGGATTCGCCGGCGTAACGTTTTTTGTTGCAGCGGGTGGCGCACCGGGCAACTGGACATTGAGCTTCTCCAACGTGTCTAGCTGGACTCAACCATGAACAAGATCAAGCACGCGATTGCGAGGCTGCTGGTTGCCACACTCGTTTTGGTTCCAACCAGTTCGGTGGTTGCAGCAGGTGCAGTACCCGACCCGATAAGCATGCCGTCGCTCATCATTGAGCCGACTCAACCGCTGGCTTTTCAGCCGATCACCGTGGTGGCAAGATTTTCGGCGGCATACTGTTTGTCCGATGCAGCACCGCTGCTGGCGTCAGCTAGTCTCCGCAATGGTCAGCTCAATTTGGTCCTATCGCATCTACGTCAGGACGTTTGTTCTGCTGAAAAGCGCTTGACGCTGCCAAGTGGCCTGCCACCGGGTGCCTACACCATCCGCCTTTCCGTCACTGCGGACGACACGACGGGTGGCCCGTCGTTCTATGCTCGCACATACGAAAAGGAAGTTGGCACGGTTAACACAAGCGTAGGCTATCCCGCAGGTTGGGGTGAGGGAGCGCTCGCCATGGGGCGCATCGATCAATTGAACACCCCTGGCGCGCCAGATGTCGGAGCCGGACCGATACAGCTCAATAGTGATTGGTACTATGCACAATTGCCCTTTGGTTCTCCCCAACGAATCGCCCGGCCGCTGTTGCCAGCGACGTCAGCGGTTCCGGCCGCCATGATGTTCGTCGCAGCACGTGACGCGATCGTATCAAGCAGCGCCCCGCCTCCGTCGCCTTGGGTCCCGTTGTACGCGTTGGACTACCCGGCACCGTTGCTAGGAAAATACTTCACCACATCAACCATAGCGTGCTTGGATCTGGCAAAGTCGTGGGGCCAGTCCCCCTCGGCCTGCAATAGCGCGCCCTTCGCCGCGCTTCCGCCTAGCGCTTCCGGAATGTGCCCGCTTGGCACAGCCCCGGTGTTTCAGCTCTTTGAGCCGCGGGTGCTGGCACATCGATACACGTTGGATAGCGAGCTCTATTTGCTGTTACAGCAGATAGCTGGTTATCGTGGCGAAGGCGTTGCCTGGTGCGCGATGCGCCCGATCGGTGGCGGCGGATAGCGCATCCAAAGCATCGGCCGCTGCCACGTGGTCGTTTGGCTTGCAAGGTTCGCTCGACTAGAAATGTGGCGGCCGCACATATCGCTATGCCCATCAACATGAAAATTCCGGTTGTGCGACCTCCCATCTTGACTAAGTGCGAGTGCGCGCGCCACATCGACGCGGCTGCAATGTTTTGCATGCAGTTTTCTTTGTCATAGCGCCGCTTCCATCATTAGCTTTTCAACAGTTGTTCCGAGCGCGTCCGCAATGCGCTTCAGGTTGAGCAGCGTGACGTTGTTGTCGCCCCGTTCAATCTGCCCAACATAACTGCGGTCGAGTCCCGCAGCTAAAGCCAGTTGCTCTTGGCTGAGCGACAACTCGCTTCTGCGTTTGCAGATTACCGCCCCGAGTGCAAGCAGGCTCGGGTCTTGTCTAAATCGAGATAGGTTTGGCACACGATCATGTTTGCCAGCTCGCGTGTGCTAATCTACGGGACATGTACCGCAGTTCGCGGTATTCCTATTGGGAGACGACTTTGAAGACAGTGATTTCAATCGCCGTACTATCCATCACGCTGATAACAGGGTGTGCAACGGAATTTCAGCAAGGGCGCAACTTCGACATGAACAGAGCGTCGACGTTTCAGCGTGGGAAGACCACGCGACAAGAGATAGTCGCAGCCCTCGGCGAGCCGACAAGTTCTGGTCGCAACTCGGATGCAAGCTACATCGAGTATCAGCATGAGACAGTAAAGGTTGATGCGATTGCACAGGCCACCTCGCTCTTCCGCTCTACGAACAGCATGGGTGACAGCCGCTTGAAGGTCTGCCGCTTTTGGTTCGATTCGCGAAATGTTCTTAAGGAATACAACTGCGCCGACGGCCTGCCGAATTATCAAAGCCTCGGGAAATAGCAACCGCGTTGCGCTACGGACGACACAGATCAACGTTGACTCAAAGGATCAGACGTTAGCGAGCAGGTGAGCGACCTACGTCGCGAGGAACCCCGCTACCGCCTCCCGATGGACAACAAAAGTCGGGGGCATCTGACCACGCTCCCACGCTTGAATGGTGTCAACCGACACGCCGATCATCTTGCCGAACGCAGTGGCCGTCAATCCGAGCAATCGGCGCTTCCACTTCAAACGCGCACCCCAAGTGCTCGGCTCTGGCTCGGGGTTGTAGCCCAAAAATTCAATGACCTTGGCGAAGTACCGATCAGGTACTTTGGTCGTGGTTCCACGCTCCCAATTGATGATCGTCCACTCGGCAACGCCGATTCGTTCCGCAACATCAATCTGCCGGAGCCCCAGTTCAATGCGCTTCTTCCGTAGATGCTCACCGACAGTCTGGGGATTCCTTGAGAACGCGAGGTTCCGGACAACTTTCAACCGTACCCGTAGGTGTGGCAAAAAGGCAAACAATCTCCATGGATTCATCGCAGCGATCAACTGGAAATTCGCAGGAAAAGTCACCTGCCGCGCCGCGCGCGAAATATTGATCGCGTGTGTCTCAAGCGGCTCGCGCAAAACTTCAAGCACGCGCCGATCAAACTCCACAATTTCATCGAGGAACAACACGCCATGGTGTGCGAGCGAAATTTCACCCGGTCGCGGGTCGCTTCCACCACCCACGAGCGCCACCGCGCTGGCAGTGTGATGCGGCGCCCGAATCGGACGCTGGCCGAACGCCGCAGGGTTGAACTTGCCAACCAGCGACAACAGGGCCGCGCTGTCGACGGCCTCCTGTTCGGACATGGGCGGCAAAATGCCCGGCAGGCGCTGCGCCAGCATGCTCTTGCCGGTGCCGGGCGGGCCAATCATCAGCAAGCTGTGGCGCCCGGCCGCCGCGATTTCCAATGCGCGCTTCGCTTGCGTCTGGCCTTTGACGTCGAGTAGATCGGCAACTTCCGCGATCTGGGCTGCCGGGCCAGCCACGGGCGCCACCAGCGCATCGCGCTCGGCAATGTGCGCCGCCACCTGAAGCAAGGTGCTCGCGCCGAGCACACTGGCCTGCGACACGCGCGCGGCCTCCCCGCAAGAGGAGGTCGGGAGAATCAACGTGTGCCCGTCACGCGACGCGGCAAGTGCCATCGCCAGCGCGCCACGCACCGCCCGCAAGTCGCCGTTGAGGCCCAGTTCCCCGGCAAATTCGAGCCCCCGCAGGCGCTCGCTGGGCAATTGCCCGCTGGCCACCAAAATGCCGATGGCGATGGGCAAATCGAAGCGCCCGGATTCCTTCGGGAAATCGGCGGGTGCCAGATTGACCGTGAGCTTGCGCGCAGGAAATTCAAACCCCGCGGTTTGAATCGCCGCACGCACGCGATCACGTGACTCGCGAACCTCAACATCCGGCAAGCCGACGAGGTTAAACGCGGGCAAGCCGTTGGCGAGATGAACCTCAACGGTCACCAGTTCGGCGTGCAGGCCGGCGAGCGCGCGGCTGTAGGTGATGGCGAGTGACATGGGCAATTACCTGTTGCAATATACAGTATTCGTGACGTGTGCCACCGAACGCTGCCGCAGGGCCGGGCGCGACAGGGTCAACGGTGTTCACCAGCTCACCGTTGAACCATTGCACGCGTGGCTGTTCGGATGTTTTTGTCTCGACGCTGCGCTTCGGAGATTGAAGATGACGATTTCGCTGCCACGCCTTGCGCGGCCCATTCCTGCCTGGTTCGTAGTGGCTGCGGTCACCGTCGCATCGCTGTTTGCATCGGCTTCTGCGCTCGCCGACGCACCGGGTCGCGCTGCACGGCTGTCAGACCTGGTTGGCGATGTGCAGCTCGCGAACGATCGTCAGGACTGGCAGCCGGTGGGTCGCAACGACGTGATTGCCGCTGGCGACAGCGTCTGGGTTGCCGACGGTGGCCGGGCCGAGCTCGATGCCGGTGGCTCCACGCTCTGGCTTGCTGGCGGCAGTCATATCGCCGTCGAGCAACTGGATGATCGGGTTTGGACGCTGCGCTTGCTGCAAGGTGCGATGGCGGTGCGCACGCGGGCATTTGCCGATGGCAGTGGTGCCGATTTCGTGCGCGTGCTGACGGCGCACGGCGACATCAACCTCTCGCGCTCCGGCTTCTACACTACGGCAACCGGCTACAGCGCGCCCGACGCAAGCGGCGGCTACGCGCCCGTCACGCTGGCGGTTCGCCGTGGTCTGGCGGAGGTCTCGACACGTTCAGTGCGGCAGACCGTGCATGCCGCTAACGCGGTCGTGCTCGACGCGATCGGCGTTCGCTATGACCGCTACTTGTCGGTTGCACCCGGTAGTTTCGAAGCGTGGGCCACGGCCCGTGATCGCCGCATCGAGCAATGGCTGTCACGTTCGGCCGCTTATGGCGCAACGCCCTGGTTGATCGGTGCTCGTGATCTCGACGACTACGGTAACTGGGTGACCTACAACGACTACGGTCGGGTGTGGTTCCCCAGTTCAGTGGCCGCCAATTGGGCGCCGTATCGCTTCGGACGCTGGTCGTGGGTGCAGCCGTGGGGGTGGACGTGGGTGGACGACGCACCGTGGGGCTTTGCCCCGTTTCACTACGGCCGCTGGATTCGCATCGGCGGGCGCTGGGCGTGGTGCCCCGGCGAGTATGTCGCGCGCCCGGTGTACGCTCCTGCGCTGGTCACCTTTTTTGGCGGCGACGGCTGGAGCGCCTCGCCAATCATTGGCCCGAGCTACACCTGGGTGCCGCTGGGCTGGGGCGAGCCGTATGTCCCGTGGTACACCTACACGCCAACCTACTGGCGACAGATCAACCGCCCGGTAGTGCGTGAAATCGCAATCAACAGCTATGTGGAGCCGTGGCGCCCGCACACCTACGCGCATCTCTCGGTGCCGGGGGCGGTGACGGCGGTGGCTGCCGGCGCATTGACCGGCGGTCGACCGGTCGCGCAGCACTATGTACGCAATCTGGCCGAGGCCGCAGTGCGCAGCGCGCCGCCGGCACGCATGGCCGAGGTGGTGCCGCTGGATCGCGGCGAGGCAATACGGCCCAACGTGAGCGCGCCTGGCGCGCCGGCGCCGGGTGCGATCAGCGTGCGTGAGCGCGGACCCGGCCCAGGTGTTTTGCCGCCGGCCGTCAACGTACCGCCGGCGCGTCCAGTGATACCCGCGCCCGCCGGCACGCCGGTGCAACCGAACCCGAGCGTGCTGCAACCACCGGTGCGGCAGGCACCGCCTGCGCCGTCCAATCCCGGCATGCGCGACAACGCCGTGCCCATGCCGAAACCGAGCGCCGGACGTAGCGAAGGCGTGGGGGAATGGTCTGTACGACGCGATGCGCCGCGCTACGAGCGTGAGCGTGGCGACGACCGCTCACCGCCACGCCCTCTGACTGCGACGAATGCCCCGGCGCCCGTGGCAACGCAGCCGGCGGCAACGCCGCACAGCGCACCCGCACCGGTGATCGTGCAGCCCGCGCCCACGCGCACGGCTGAGCCGGTGCGTACAGCGCCGCCTGCGGTGGTCAGTGAAAAGGCGCCGGTACGCGAGCGGCCCACAGCGCCGGAACGGCATGAGCCCGCTGTGCGTGAGCTTCGCCCGTCCTTGCCGGGTTCGCCGCAATAGTCGCGGCGAATTACTTCAGTCGCACCGTCAACTGTGGATCGAGCCTGCCCATACAGGATAACGGTGCGTCCGAAGTCTTTTCCAGATTTGGCGCCCAGGTCGCGTTCGGGTCGTAGCGTGCCCGGCGCACCCGCTCGCGGTCGGCACCCGTGTTGAGTTGCCAGATCGCCGCCCAGCGTGCCTCATCCCAGAGCGGTGCAGTCGCCACGCGATGCGTGAGTGCGTAGAGATCGCGTAGCGCTGGGTCGACCAGACGATTGTCCCCGCTCACCACGGTCTCGACGTATCCGGCCGGCAAGGCGCGTTCGTAGTGCCCCGGCCACGCCGGCTTCTTTGACGGCAGGCGCGCGAGAAAGCCATCGGTGATCGCCAGCGGATCGACAATCTTCACACCCGCCCCCGCGTTGTAGCCATACAGGCCAACGGCGCACTTCGCCACCACTGCGTGCTGCTCTTGGCGTGCGCGGAGGCCCTGCGCAGCCCACGGCAAGTTGTGAAAACTGGCGTGCCGCGAGGGGGACAGCCAACCCGTGACTGGATACAGCCAGGCGTGCTGACTCATCAATCGTGGTTCCGCATGCGGGTAGACATCGCGCACCAGCCAGCCGTGCTGCACACCCAGGGCGATGGTCACTGCGAACCACAGCGGAGCAGTCATCCACCAGCGCAGCGTCACCTTCAACGCGAGCATTGTGGTGGCGAGCACGAACGGCACCGAGAACAACCGCCCGCCCATGTAATCGCCGCCCGCAGTGGCGAGATAGGCCACATACAGCACCAGACCGAGCGCCAGTGGCCGCACGCGCCAGCGCCCTTGCACCAGGCCGCGCAAGGCAGCCACCGCGATCACGAGCGCGGTCACCGCGTCGTACGTGATCAGATCGCGGAAATACGGCTCCGACGCGCGCACCGCCTCGTCGAACGACAATCCGTTATTGAGTTTGGCGTACGCACTGTTGGGCCAGGGGCTGCCGTAATACACGAGCGAAAACGCCGTCCACACCGTGAGCGGCAGCGCGGCGAGCGCCAGCGCGCCCCAGCGGACCGAACCGCGCGTTTGCAGAATCAGTGCGAGCGCGACCGGCGCGACCAGCACGGCGAAATCATGCCGCGTAATCACCAGCAACCCCGCGCACAACGCAGCCATCCACGCGGCGCGTCGGCGACTCGCGTCGTCGCTCCCGGTGTGCGCATAGCGACACCACGCGACAGCGAGACCAGCGACGAGTGCGTGCGCCAGCGCGTTCTCCAGTGCCGCGCCGGAATACTCGACGAACGCTTCCGAGAACAGCAGCGCAGCGGCCGCCCACAGCGCGACGATGCGGCCGGTGGCGTGGCGCACGATCAACGCCACACACGTGATCGTCAACGCCAGCGAGAGGCTGAGCGCGGTGTGAAACTGCTCCTGCGTGAACGCGCCGACCACCAGCAGCAGCAACGCCCACAGCGGGTGGGTATAGGGTTGCACCCGCTCACCGACGTTCCACGTCAAGCCGTGGCCGTTAAGCGCGTTGTCGATCACGCGAAAGGTGATGAATGCGTCTTCGGTCACCGCCGCGGTGCGCACAAACGCCCACGCGGTGAGGGCGGCAAGCAGCAACACCCACACCCAGGCGATGGGCTGCGGGCCAGCATCAGAGCGAAACAGGGGGCGCATGGGCCGCTATTATCGGCAGGATGCTTAACGATGTCTTAAAGCTGCCGCGCACGGTGTGGCTGCTCGGCGCCTTGAGTTTTCTCAATGATGCCGCGAGCGACGCGATCTACCCGCTGCTGCCACTCTACTTCGCGGCAACCTTTGCCGTCGGCGCCCAGGCGCTGGGCGTGATCGAGGGTGCCGCGAACGCCACCGCTGCGCTGATGAAGCTGGTGTCGGGCTATTTCTACGACCGCTCGAAACGGGCCAAGGGCTGGCTCGTCGTCGGCTACACGCTGCCCGCTCTGGCGCGACCACTGATAGCGCTGGCCGGATCGGCGCCCGTTGTTCTGCTGCTGCGCATGGGTGACCGTATCGGCAAAGGTCTGCGCAGCAGCCCGCGCGACGCGCTGCTCGGCGCGACCGTCGCTGCCAACCGGCGCGGGCTGGTCTATGGCCTGCATCGCAGCATGGATCATGCGGGTGCCGTCGCCGGGCCGCTGCTCGCCGCCGGCTTGCTGGCGTCCGGCTGGAGCGTGCGCGAGGTGATCATCTCCACCCTCGTTCCCGGCGTGCTCTGCGTGTTGCTGGTGGCGCTGCTGCGCGAGCCGCCCGGCGTTGCGGTGGCGACCGGCAAAATCGAGTGGCAGTGGCGCGCGCTACCCTCGCCGCTCAAGCGCTATTTGTTCGCGCTGGGCGTGTTCACGCTGTCGCAGGCGAGCAATATGTTCCTGCTGCTGCGAGCGAAGGAGTCCGGTTTCAGCGATGCGCAGATACCGCTGTTGTGGGCGGGCTTTTCGGCGCTGGCGATGCTGCTCTCGACACCACTCTCTGCGCTGTCGGATCGTGTGGACCGGCGACGTCTGCTGCGCTCGGCCTGGGTGGTGTACGCGCTGCTCTTCGCTGCGTTCGGCCTGTTGCCACAGACGCTGGCCACGACGATCGCTCTGTTCGTTGGTTACGCGGTCTTTATTGCCGCGACCGAAGGCGCCGAGAAAGCGCTGATCGCCGAGCTGGCCCCACAAGCGCAACTTGGCACCGCCTTCGGCTGGTTTCACCTGGTCAGCGGCCTGATGCTACTGCCTGCGTCGGCACTGTTCGGCTGGCTGTGGACGCACATCAATCCCGCCACCGCGTTCGCCGTGAGCGCCAGCACGTCGATCATTGCAGCGGCGATGCTGACGCGGGCGGTACGGGCGAACGAAGTTTCCGGTTAATGGCTATTGAGCCCTATCGACGGCCATACGGTCGTTAGCGACCAATTTTCGACCAAGTCAACTCAGGCGTAAATCGGGCTGCAACGTCCATCCAGCTGTCGCTCAAACGGAAAAGCTGTTAACCCGCCAGTGCAAAACGAATCCGGCCGTCCGCGCCGACCGTGCGCGTGAGGCGCCCGACGTGCCAGCCGTGGTTCACATGCGCCACCGCTTCGGCAATGGCGAAGAACAACTGGTGGTTGTCCAACTGGCGGCGGAACAAGGTCGGGATCAATTCGGCGGCCGTCTTTGCGCCGTCGGCCACCGCCGTGTAGAGATCGTTCATGCGGGCCTCGTGATGCGTCTCCAGCGCCTCGACGCGCGGCTGAATGCCGCGAAATGGCAGCCCGTGCGAGGGCAGCACGAGCGTATCGGGCTCGCAGTACTTGAATGCCTGCAGTGAGTTCACGTACTCCGACACCGGGTCCGACAGCGCGTAGATCGGCCACACGTTCACGTTGGTGGAAATTTTCGGCAGCAGCATGTCGCCAGAAATCAGCACGCGCAACTCTTCGCAATAAAAGCTCAGATGCTCCGGTGTGTGGCCGTAGCCGACAATGGCCGACCACACGCGACCGCCGAGGGTCACGGAATCACCGGGTACGATGCGCTGGCAGGTCACGGGCCGCGTCGGCACGCCAAACGTGTAGGTGTTGCCGCGGTTGGCCGTGATGTCGATTTGTTCCTCGGTCAGCCCGTGTGAGCGGAAAAAGCTCGCCAGCGCGTCGCGCGCGTAGCCTCCCGTGCCGACCGCCACGGCCTGCGCGGCGACCAGCTCGAGCAAACTCATCTCCGGCACGATCGGCCCCGCACTGGTGGCGAAGCGCTCGGCCAGCCATTGCGCGTTGCCCAGGTGATCGGGGTGGTAGTGCGTGACGATGATGCGCTTCAGCGGCTTGCCGCCCATCGTCTGCGCGAAGTGCTGCTCCCACAGCGCGCGCGTGGCCTCGACGCCGAAGCCGGTGTCGACCACGGTCCAGCCATCGCGCGGGTCATCCGCCGTCGCCGGCTCCTCGATCAACCACAGATTGATGTGATCCAGTGCAAACGGCAGCGGCATGCGAATCCACTTCACACCCGGCGCAAGATCAATGAATTCACCCGGCGCTGGCGGCGCCGCGTGCGGGAACGTCATGGAGGTCAAGGCAGCAGTCATGCCCACGATGGTAACGGAATCACTTCCGAATTGACGTTAACGTCAACTTGTTTCGGCATCGGCAGAGCTGAAGCAGGCGTCGCGACGCGCGCTGCGTCTGCGAGAAGGCAGTGTCAGTCGTAGCCGCGATGCAGCGCAGCGGAATCGAGGCATTTGTCTATCGAGCCAACGTCACCCTCGATTCCACTTCGTTGCATCGAGGCTACGTGCTACTGCGCTGCGTCGTTTGGCGGCACACTTCGGGACAGGATCGACTCAATGACCTCGCGATTTCGCTTCTTCACCTTCGGTAGCAGGTGATCCGACAGTTCAACCAAGTTAATGCCGGCGGCAGAGTACGCTGCGTCTGGTGTGCTGAATACGTCCACGCGCTGGTAGCGTTGCACCGCCTTGTTTTCCTCTGGCGTGATCAAGTGCACCCTGCCGTATGTCGCTCGGAACTGCTGCGCCAGAGACAGGCCAGTGAGCGCCGGGTCGGTCAGTAGCAGCCGCGCCGCTATCTTGCGAGGGTACACGTGCTCTTCGCTGAGCCGCGGATTGCCGATACCACTCTCCGGGTGGAACGCCTGCAGCGCGCCCACCGATATCTTCCCCGTCCACGCCCGGACAGGCTTTGGGATGTACCAAAGGCTCGCACCAATGATTGTCTCAAGGAGCGCCCTTTGCCGTGCAGTCGCATCGGAGTACACCTGCCGCATCGAGAGTATGAGCTTAGCGACAACTTCACATTGCTCGTCAAGCTTGACTTCTCGCGCAGTTAGCCGATCAACCATAGAGCCTCATGAGGATTCTCTTATGTGCACCACCAGCTGCCGTCAGGCCTTCAGCAAACAGAGTTCAGTTCCCTATTGCCCCCCATACCGCACCACCACCGTCTTCATCACACTGAATCCATACAGCGCCTCAAACCCCTTCTCGCGCCCATAGCCTGACGATTTCACGCCGCCGAACGGCAGTTCCACGCCGCCGCCAGCACCATAGTTGTTGACGAATACTTGTCCGCTCTTCAGGGCACGAGCCATGCGCAGGCCGCGCCCGCCGTTTTCAGTCCAAACGCCGGCCACGAGGCCGTAGTCGGTGACGTTGGCCAGGCGTACGGCGTCGGCTTCATCAGAGAACGGCATCGCGGCGAGCACCGGGCCGAACACTTCGTCGCAGGCGAGCGGTGCATCGGCGGCCACGTCGGCAATCAACGTCGGTGCGGCGTAGAAACCGCCCGCGGGCGCCTCCGGCACGATGCGGCCCTGCGCCACGAGTCGGCCCGCGGCCCCCCCCTGCCGGTACGGCGCGAGAAACGCCCTCACACGCTCCAGCTGACTGGCCCGAATCAGCGGGCCGACGTCCAGATCCATCGCCGCCGGGCCGACCCGCAACGTGGCAATGCGCTCACCCACAGCCGCGAGCACGCGCTCATACACGCTCGCCTGCACCAGCAGCCGCGAGCCCGCGCTGCACGTCTGCCCGGCGTTTTGCACAATGGCGTTGATGATCACCGGCAGAGCGGCATCAAGATCAGCGTCGGCGAACACGATGTGCGGGCTCTTGCCACCGAGCTCCAGCGTCACCTGCACATGCCGCTTTGCGGCGCTCTGCGCGATGATCGTTCCCACGCGTGCGCTGCCGGTAAACGAGATGTGATCAATGCCCGGCGCATCGGCGAGCGCCTGCCCGGCCTCGTGGCCATAGCCCGTGACGATGTTAAGCGCGCCCTCCGGAAAGCCGCATTCCGCCGCCAGTTCGGCGATGCGCAAGAGCGACAGGCAGGCATCCTCCGCCGGCTTCACCACGCAGGCATTGCCCGCCGCCAGCGCGCCGCCGACCGAGCGGCCAAATATTTGCATCGGGTAGTTCCACGGGATGATGTGGCCCGTCACGCCGTGCGGTTCGTACCACGTCATCACCGCGAAGCCTGGCGTGTACGGAATGGTGTCGCCGTGCAGCTTGTCGCAAGCGCCGCTGTAGAACTCAAAGTAACGCGCGCAGGCGGTGGCATCGGCACGCGCCTGCTTCACCGGTTTGCCGCAATCGCGTTGTTCGAGCAGGGCCAGCTCGTCGTGATGTGCGGCAATCGCGTCGCCCAACTTGCGCAGCAAACGACCGCGCTCCACGGGCGCCAGACGACTCCACGCGCCGCCATCGGCCGCACGGCGCGCCGCCGCGACGGCCACGCCAATATCGTGCGCCGTACCGCGCGCGATCTGCGCGAACACCTGACCGTCGCTCGGGTCAAGCACGTCGATGCACTCGCCGCTCGCGCCCGCGACGCGCCGGTTATTGATGACGTGTGTGGTCATGCTGCCTGTCCTGCCTGCGTTTGCGGCGCCCGTGCCCGATTGAAGTCCGCGGCTACTTCGCCACCGGTTTGAACATCCATGCCAGCGTGTACTCGTCAGTGCGCGGTGTGTAGGTCAGGTTCTTCCTTGTCGCCCAGGTATTCATCTGGAAGTGCAGCGGCACGATGCCCTGATCGGCCATCGCGATCTCCGTGGCACGCGCCAGAAGCGCCTCGCGCTTGGCGTCGTTGATCGTGACCAGTGCGTCGTCAAGCATGGCGTCGAACTTGCCGTTCGAGTAGCGGCCCCGGTTGGCGTTGCCCCAGCCTTTTTTGGCGTCGAACGTGCCCAGCAGCGGGCGCAGGCTGTCCGACATTTCTCCCGAGCCGGCCGACCAGCCGAGCAACATCAAACTGAAATCCAGTTTGGTCGCGCGAGTGAAATAGACCGATGAAGGCATCGCATCGACCTTCGTGGCAATGCCCGCGCGCGTCAGCATCTGCGCCACGGCCTGCGCGATCTGCTCGTCGTTCACATAGCGGTTGTTCGGCGCGTGGATAGTGATGCCAAAGCCGTCGGGATACCCGGCTTCGGAGAGCAATTTTTTTGCCTGTGCCGCGTCAAACTTGTCCGGCTTGAGATTCTTCGACGTGCCCGGATAGCCATCCGGCAACGGCTGGCCGGCGGCGACGGCTTCGCTTTCCATCACGCGGCTCACGATGGCGTCGCGATTGAGCGCGAGCGAAATCGCCTTGCGCACGCGCGGGTCCTTGAGCGGATTGTTGGCCAGCGGTTTGCCCTGTTTGTCGGTGACGAACGGCGACACATCGCGGTTGGAGTCGAGGTGCAGATAGATCAGCCGGTTCGAGCCGACGCGCGCCACGGAGAGATTCTTGTCCGACTTGACGCGACTCATGTCCGCCGTCGGCACGTTTTCGATGGCCTGCACATCGCCCGCGAGCAGCGCTGCCACGCGCGCTGGGTCGTTGGTCAAAATGCGCAGCGTCGCCTTTTCCCAAGGCGTCTTGCCGCCCCACCAGGCGTCGTTGCGCGCGAGCTCCACCCGGTCGCCCTTGGCAAATCGCACAAACTTGTACGGCCCGGTCCCAATCGCCGCCTTGCCGCTGTTGAAGTCCTCGGTGGCCGCGCCGCTCGCCGCCTTTTTTGACACGATGGACACCGTGCTCAAATCATTCGGCAGCAGCGGATGCGGCTTTTCGGTGGTCAGCAGCAACGTGTAGGGATCGGTCGCTTTCGCGCTCTTGATGGGCCGCACGTACGTGGAGAACGACGACGGCGAGTTGGGCACCTTGGGCACGCGGTCAAACGAGAACAGTGCATCCTCGGCGGTGAACTCGCTGCCATCGTGCCACTTCACGCCGCGACGCAGCTTGAACTCCCAATTCAGGTCATCAATCGCCTTCCACGACAGCGCAAGGCCGGGCGTGAGCCGCTGCCGTTCATCCATCGCCACCAGGCGCTCAAACACGTGCGACGTGGCCGCATTGTTCGGCCCCACGTTGTGATAGTGCGGGTCGAACGCAGTGATGTCGCCGCCGAGCCCGATGGTGATGGATTGCGCCAACAGCGCCGTACTGGCCGCTGCTGCGATGCACAAGACCATAATCGGTCGCATGAAATGTTTCCTGATTGACATGACTTTCCCCAGCAGCGCGTCGCGCAACAATCAAACCCGCAGAATACCCGAGGCACCGTCGGAGTGCGCAGCATGAACGCGCGCATCGAAACGCCCTTCCCCGATATTCGTCGCTGGAGCGACAGCAACACCGGTCTGCCCTATGTGTGGTCGTTCCGCGGCACGAGTGCCGGCCCGCACGTGTGTGTGAATGCGCTGGTGCACGGCAACGAAGTCTGTGGCGCCATCGCGGCGGATGCGCTGTTGCGCGAAATGTCCAGCGGCCTGCAGCCCGCGCGCGGCACGCTCTCGATTGCGTTCGCCAACGTGGACGCGTATCACGCGTTCGATGCGGCGAAGCCCTTCGAGTCGCGCTGCGTGGACGAAGACTTCAATCGTCTGTGGGACATCGCCACGCTAGACGGCCCGCGCGACTCGCGTGAATTGCGCCGCGCGCGCCAACTGCGGCCGTTCTACGACACCGTGGATCACCTGCTTGATCTGCACTCCATGCTCGAGCCCGCGCCGCCGATCGCACTCGCGGGTGACACCGCGAAGGGGCTCGCCCTTGCCAACGCCGTCGGCGTGCCACCGCACGCACTGGTTGATTCCGGCCACGCCGCTGGCAAGCGGCTGCGCGACTACACGGGTTTCGGCGATCCGGCCAGCCCAAAGACCGCATTGCTCGTCGAATGCGGCCAGCACTGGGAGGCCGCAGTCGCCGACGTGGCAATGCAGGCGACGCTGCGTTTTCTGGCGCACTTTGGCATGCTCGACGTCGCGTGGCTGGCAACCCGCGGTGTGCCCGGCACGCCACCCACCACGGCGCAGAAAGTTATCGACATCACGCAGGTGGTCACCGTGCAGAGCCCCGCATTCCGCTGGATTCACAACGCGCAAGGGCTCGAAGTGATCGCCGAGGCTGGCACGCTGCTCGCGATCGACGGCGAGCGCGAGGTGCGCACGCAGCACGCCAATGCGGTGCTCGTGATGCCGGTGCCGCAGCCCAAAGTGGGGCAGACTGCGGTGCGGGTGGGGGCGTTTCGGGAGGGGTGAGGCGCCGTTGTTCAGTGAGTGGGGAACCTGCCTCTTGGAGCGCTGAACCCCGTCCGTTCGTGTTGACCCTGACCTTGACGAAGGATCGAACCAGGAATGCACTCTCTAGCCCCTCTCCCTTGAGGGGAGAGGGGTTGGGGAGAGGGTGACGGTTGCGTTCCGAGCAGACGTGTTTCGTGTAGCTACCAGCGCGCTCTATGGCCGCGCGGGGCCAGTCACTTTCGCCAATCGCGGCAAAAGTGACCAAAAGCGCTCGCCCCGCACCCCGCTGCTTCCTCCGGTGCTCGCGTTTCGCGGGATGCGCGGTGTTTTTGATTTCGCGTCGTGCGGACGCGATGTTGACGCATCGCCAGCACACGACGACAACGCATCTTGGACCGCGAAACACTGCGCTCATCGGCGCGGGCTGAAGGGGCGTCGAACCCAGACAAAAGATCGCTTCGCGATGAGGGCTACGGGAGCCCGGATGCGAGCATCCGGGCTATGCAACTGTGCGGCTGGTTATACCCGCGTCCGCGAGATATAACTGAGGCTCACGAGTAATTTCATCGCGTTACGATGCTTTTCTACCAATGGCAAAGTGTGCGAACAAAAAGCTATACGCGTCGAGCGCGCATAAATCATGTTAGGCGTCATAGGAGATTCAAGTGTGATTAGTTGCGAGGAAGGTCTAATTGGCCCAGGCGAAGTAGTTCTTTCAGCGAAATGGGTGAACACACACGACGACGCTAAGGTTCTTGACTCCGTTCGGAAAATGACTGTGCTTTCGGGTCACCCTTTCCTGATTGAAACACACTGCGGAGGCACGAGAAACTTCGATTCAATCGAAGAGTTTCTTGAGGCATACGACGACGGTCAAGTGAAAATAGCTTCAGTGCTAAAGAAGCGCGAGTTATCAGCCATCCGTAGGCGCGAGTTCAGTCTTCGACGGCCCGAAATCGAACTCGCCCTCATACAGCGCGACGGATATGTGTGTGCCGAGCCTGACCGCAAGGTCACTAGCGATCTCACCATTGACCACATTGTTCCGCTTTCAAAGGGCGGCACCGATGAACTAAGCAATCTTCGCTTTCTTTGTCGAAGTCATAACTCCGCGAAGGGTGACAAATGACGCCCAACCAGTAAGTCGAACGGACTCCGCGCCTGCGGCGCGCCGCCGCTCACTTCCAACGTTGAACCCGCTCAACCACCGCCGCACATGCGAATACAACCATGACCCATCTCCCCGACTGCCCCACCTGCAATTCCAGTCTGACCTACGAGGACGGCGCGCTGTTCGTCTGCCCGGAATGCGGTCACGAGTGGTCCGCTGACGATGCTTCGCCTGCTGCGGATGAAGCAGTGGTGCATCAGGATGCGGTGGGGAACGTGCTGGCCGATGGGGATTCGGTGACGATCACGAAGGACTTGAAGGTGAAGGGCGCGAGTTCGGCGCTGAAGGCCGGGACGAAGGTGCGCAACATCCGGCTGGTTGAGGGCGATCACAACATTGATTGCAAGATCGAGGGCTTCGGGCCGATGAAGCTGAAGTCGGAATTCGTGAAAAAGGCGCAGGGATAGTCCTTCGTTCGCAACTTCAAATCAGGAGCCATTCCATGCCCGCGAAGACCAATGCGCCGATCAAGGACGGCGACGCCTGCATGGTGATCGCTGGGACGCACAAGGGTAAGTCCGGCGTCGTTCGCGACATGAACACGAGCAAGACTGGCGCAGTCACGATCACCGTCGTGCAGGCGGATGGTGAACGCTTCAAAACGCTGGCGAAGAACGTGAAGCGTGGTGCGTAGTTCGCCGCTTCTGGCAACGCGTTACTCCATCGGTCGCCGGTCCTTGGGATCAGGGCGGTCCGTCCAATAGCGCTGCCGCGCGTCGCGCATCTTGCGCACGGATTGCGGCGCATCGGTGGATTCGAGCGTGATGGCGCCATGCCAGTCGGTGCGCAGCACCGGGATGTTGCGCTCGGCGTAGCGGGCGAGCACGGCGTCGCGCGGGTGGCCGAAGCGGTTGCGGTAGCCGGCGTTGATCAGCGCCAGCGTGGGTGCCACGGCGTCGATGAAATCCGGGGTGGATGAGGTCAAACTGCCGTGGTGCGGCATCAGCAGCACGTCGCTGCGCAACGCGAGGCCTGCCTGCGAACGCTCCGCGTCGCGCGCGACGAGGTCACGCTCACTCAGCGCTTCGATGTCGGCCGTGAGCAGCACACTGAACGAGTTCGTGCTGACCTTGATCACACAGGAGCGATCATTGGTTTTGACTCGCTCATTGCCATACGCCTCCACGGTGGGGTGCAGCACGTCGAAGCGCACACCGTCCCATATCCAGCGCTGGCCCGCGACGCAGGCATAGGGCGTCGTGCCACGTTTGGCGGCGGTGGTGACGATGTCGTTACCAGCAAATATCGAAGTCAGCATCCAGTCCACGGGCAGCGCGCCGAGCAGCGAGCGCGCACCGCCGCTGTGGTCGATGTCGAGATGGCTCACCACGAGCCCGTGAATGCGCGCGGCACCGCTCGCGCGCAGGAAGGGCGCGATGAGGCGCGAGCCAGCATCGGTGCTGTCGGTCCACCGCGGCCCCGTGTCATACACCAGCGTGTGCCGTGCGGTTTGCACGACGGCCGCCGTGCCCTGCCCGATGTCGAGCACGGTCAAGCGAAACTCGCCGTCGTTCGGCGCGGCGGGGGTGACCGTCAACAGTGGCAGGCACCACGCCGCACCGAGCCAGCGGTGTGGCCAGCCGCGTGGCGCAAGCATCCAGAGCGAACCGGCGATCGCCAGCGCCACGGTCCACCAGGGCGGTGCGTGCTGCACCCAGAGCGGCGCGGGCAAGGTGAGCAGCCCCTGCAGCCCCTGGGCGAGCCACAGAATGAGCTGGTGCGCGGCATGCAGCAGCGCGTCGACGGGCACCGCCAGCCACAGCAACGTCAGTGGCACCACCAGCATGGTCACCAGCGGAATCGCCACCGCATTGGCCAGTGGCCCCACCAGCGACACCTGTTGAAAGAACGCCAGAGACAACGGCGCGAGCCCGATGGTGACTGCGGCCTGCGTCACCAGCACAGTGTGCCACCACGGCCGCGCGCCGACACGACCGACCGTGACGAACAGCAGAAACGCGACGGCGCCAAACGAAAACCAGAAGCCCACCGAGAGCGCCGCCCACGGATCAAGCACCGTCACCACCACCGCCGACCATGCGAGGATCAACCACGGCGAGAGAATTCGCCGCAGCGACATCGCAAGCGCTGCCGTGAGCAGCATGTAGCAGGTGCGCTGCGCCGGCACCGCGAACCCGGCGAGTGTGGCGTAGGCCAGCGCGACCACCGCAGCCACCAGCGCGGCGGCCTGTTGCGCCGGCATGCGCGCCACCAGGCTTGGCGCGCGACGCCACCACGCGAAGGCCAGCCAGCCGGCCCACGCGGCGAACAGCGTGACGTGCGCGCCACTGATCGAGAGCAGATGCGACACGGCGGTGGCGTTGAACAGCGCCCAGTCGGACTCAGCGATCGCGCGCTGGTCGCCCAACGCGAGTGCGATCAGCACGCCACCATAGCGCGCGTCGGCGAGGGCACGCTGCATCCGCTCACGCAGCCGGTCGCGCAGGCCGTTGATGTGGTCAATTGCGCGCCCTGCGTTCGCCGCGAGACGCCGGTTTGGCTCGTCGCCGCGCACGCTGCCGGTGGCGCGCAAACCGTTTTCCAGCAGCCAGGCTTCGACGTCAAACCCGGCCGGATTGGCGTAGCCATGCGGTCGCTTGAGCCGCACGGTCAACTGCCAGCGTTCGCCAGCGTGAATGTCCGGCAACGGTTCGCCCTGCAATTCCTTGACCGTGGCGCGGTACCACCCCAACGCCACGCGCGGCGGCACGGGTGCCCCAGTCGTCAGTACACGTTCGACCGCGAACGCGAAACGAACGCCCTGCGCGTCACGCTGCGGCAGCTCATCGACCACGCCGATCAGTTCGATATCGCGCCCTTCCCACGCCGTTGGCAGTTCATCGGCGAGACGCAGATCAGCGCGCCAAAACACGTAGCTCACGGCGAGCAGGCTGGCCAGTAACACGCTGACGAGCCACGGCGTCTGTTGCCGCCGCGCAACCAGAAAGACACTGAGCGCCGCACAAGTTGCGAGCAGCGTGGCGCTCCACATGCGTGGAGGCAAGGTCGGGACCAGTTGCGCGGCTCCCGCCGCGACCACGAAGGCGGCCAGTACGGCCAGCGTCGACACGGCGCGACGTGGCCGCGCTGCGTCGGTCAATCGCCCGTCGCCTGCCAATGCCCGCTCTTGCCGCCCAGCTTTTCGAGCAGGCGCACCGCCGTGATGGTCATGCCACGGTCCACGGCCTTGCACATGTCGTAGATGGTCAGCAGGCCCACGCTGGCCGCGGTTAGCGCCTCCATCTCCACGCCCGTGCGGCCGACGGTCTCGGCGGTGACGTCAATGTCCACCGCCCCACCCGCGTCGTCGATCGCGAAGTCGACGGCGACGCGGGTTAACGCAATGGGATGCGCCAGCGGAATCAAATCGGCGCAGCGTTTGGCGCCCTGAATCGCCGCCAGACGCGCAATGCCGAGCACATCGCCCTTCTTGTGATTGCCCGCGACAATCAATGCGAGTGTCGCGGCCTGCATGACGATCCGACCCGTCGCCCGGGCGACGCGTTTTGTTTCCGCCTTGTTGCCCACGTCGACCATGTGCGCCTGACCGCCGGCGTCGAAGTGGGTCAGCGCTTGCAAGGGATCACTCATAAGGACAGTCAGAGGTAGAAGGGCGGCACGCCCGCACGCTGTGCGCGGGAACCCGAAGCGGTTTTGGGCTATCTTAGCAAGATGCGCACGCTCAAAAAGTCGCCGATACCCCGCTTGCTGGCGAGGGTGGTCGCACTCGTATTGCTGCAGGCCGCCGCAGGCCCGCTTGCCGCGCAATCGCCGTTACCGGAGCTTGGCGACAGCTCGGGCGCGTTGGTGACCGACCAGCAGGAGAAAAAGCTCGGTCAGGAAGCGATGCGCGAAATTCGCGCGAGTGGCGCGTATTTGAACGACCCGGAAGTCAATGGCTACCTCAATGACCTGGGTCGTCGCATCCTGGACGCCAACCCCGGCGTCCGCGAAAAATTCGAGTTTTTCGCGCTCGGCGATCCCTCCGTCAACGCCTTCGCCATGCCGGGCGGCTACATTGGCGTGAACATGGGGCTGGTGTTGCTGACGCAGTCGGAAAGCGAACTGGCGAGCGTGCTGTCGCACGAAATGGCGCATGTGACGCAAAAGCACTATGCGCGCATGATGGACGACCAGCGCAAGAACGCGTGGATTGGCATTGCCGGGCTGGCCGCTGCCGTCATTGCAGCCAAGGGCGGCAAGGGGGATGCGGCGCAGGGCGTGCTGCTGGGTTCGCAGGCAGCACAGGTGCAAAACTATCTTAATTTTTCGCGCGACAACGAGCGCGAAGCCGATCGCATCGGCTTCCAGTACCTGTCGCGCGCGCAGTTCGATCCGGGGGCGATGGGAACGTTCATGGAGCGCCTGCAACGTTCCACGTCACTGACCGACACGGGCGTGGTGCCTGGCTACATGCGCACGCACCCGGTGACTGTCGAACGCATCGCGGACGCGCGCTCACGGCTGAGCGGTGTCGGAGAGTTCAAGCTGGCGAAGGAAAGCGAAGATTTTCACTACGTGCGGGCGCTGCTGCGCAGCTACGTCGGTGAACCGCGAACGGCCGTGACTTTTTTTGAAGCAGCACTTGCCGAACGCAAATTCGCATCGGAAGCCGCAACACGCTACGGTCTGGCCGCCGCGTTGTTGCGGACACGTGATTTTGAGCGCGGCAAGCGCGAGCTGGCGGTGCTGGATGCGGCGCGCGTGAAGCATCCGATGATCGCCGCCATGATGGGGCAGCTGCTGATACAGAACGACGAGATTCCGGCCGCCGTGCGTCACTTCGAGCGCGCGCTGGCGGACTTTCCGAACCACTGGCAGCTGCACTACGACCTGCCGGAAGTGTTGCTGCGCGCAAAGGAGCCCAAACGTGCGCTTCTGGCGCTGGAGAAGAGCCTCGGCAGACGCCCTGATGACGTGCAGCTTCTCGATCTCGCCGCCCGGGCCAGCGCGGAATCCGGCCTGAAAATGAAGCAGCATCGCTTTCTCGGTGAGCAGTACGCGCGCATGGGCAACCTGCGTGGCGCGCTTGACCAGTTCGAGTTGGCGGCCAAGGCAGCCGACGGCGACTACTACGAAGCGAGTTACGTCGAAGCGCGCGCGCGCGAAATCAAGCGCGAGGTGCAGGAGGCGCAGCGCAGCAGCCGGCGCAACGCGCCGGATTGATGGGTCAGCGCCCACCGCTCAGCCTACAGCTTTTCTCCGGTATCGACCGGCGGACGGTCGTTACAGGCGATTTTGCCTCACAGTCGACATATCAAAAAAACCGGCGCCAACGACCAGTCAGCCGTCGTTCGTCCGAAAAAGCCGTCAGCTAACGCGTTCGACGCCCCGATCACCGCCCGAGCGCGCGGCGCAGCCACGCGTGGCGGTCTTTGCGGGCGTCATCGTTGAGCATTTCGTCGGATTCGAACATCTGGCGTGACTTGGGCTGCGAGGCGGCGCGAAACAGGTCCACCTGCTCAAGCGTTTGCACCCACTCGTCGTTGCTTGCGAACTGGAAGTGCAGCTTGGCCGGCGCCACGTACATGACCCACTTCTCCGGGTCGAGCGGCTCAATCGAATTGAGGTAGGTACCCCAGGCGTCCTTGTCGAAGGTCTCGCGAAATTTTTTGGCTTTTGGCTGCTCGGTCACCTGAAGCCAGCCACTGGGTTTGCCTGGCGGACTCATCAGCAGCACAGCGTCCACGCGCCGGTCCACAGCGGCCAGCAGGGCGCCCGCCCAGGCGCCAAACCGGTGCCCGACGACGGCCAGCCGTTCGATGTTGAATTCCGGGCGCGTGGCCGCCCAATCGATCGCACGCCGGGCATCGATCACCGCATTGCGGATCACGTCCGCGTCGCCCGCGTTGTTGTTGGCGCGGTGCACATAGGGCTGCTTGAACGGCAATTCGACCAGCAGCGACGCAATGCCCGCCGCGGCGAGCGCCTCGGCCTCATGCACGAACATCGCGCGCTTCACCTCGGCGCCTTCGCGATGCAGCCACAGGACGGTCGGGTGTTTCGCCTTGCCGGGCGGCGCCACCACCGTGACTTCCACCTCGCCCCCGGTGGGCCGGGTGAGCTTCCATTCCGTCACATTGCAACAACGTGGCTTGTGAAACACGCCACCCGCCTGCGCCGGGGCGTCGCCCGCTTTCGCGTAGTCGAACATCATCGCCTTGTCGGGCGGTGCCTTTTCGGCGTGTGCGCTTGCGGCAAAAACCGCTGTAACCAAAACACTGAGCGCAACGAATAGCAGAGAATGGCGCATCGAAGGTTGACGCATGTAAGGCTCTCCTTATGGGCACGACTGATGATTGGATTTACGGATAGGTTCCCAAGGAAACGTTGAATAAGTCTGCGCGATGCGTCGCGCGTCGGATTGGGATGAGCTGGGAGTCGGAAATCTGGAGCCATAGCGGGGCTATGGCGAGAAATTTCTGGCTCCCGTATCGCCCAAGCCCGACGATGCGACGTGCGCGAGCGACTTGTTCAGCGTTTCCCCAAGTAAGGATTGAATATGCTGATTCGTCGCCCGACCGATATTTTGCCGTCGGAAATCACTTCCGAGCACGCTTATCTGCAACGCCGAGAATGGCTCAAGCAGGCCGCTTCGATGGGGCTCATCGCCGGGCTACCCGCATTCGCCGCCGGGGACGCACTGGCACAAGGCTCGCGCCTGGCTGGCGTGAAGCCGAATCCGGCATGGCAGTTGCCGGATGAAAAACTCAACAAGGCGGAAGAATTCAAGAGCTATTGCAACTTCTACGAGTTCGGCACCGACAAGACCGACCCGCCGGCTTACGCCAAGAGCCTGAAAACGCGACCATGGACCGTCGCCGTCGAAGGCGAGGTGTTGAAGCCAAAGGTGTTCGACATTGACGATTTGTTCAAGCTCGCGCCGCTGGAAGAACGGGTGTACCGGTTCCGTTGCGTGGAAGCGTGGTCCATGGTGGTGCCGTGGGTTGGCTATTCGCTCTCGGCGCTGATCAATCAGGTGCAGCCCAAGGGCAACGCAAAGTACGTGGAGTTCGTCACGCTCGCGGACAAGGCGCAGATGCCGGGGCTGCGCTCGAGCGTGATTGACTGGCCCTATAACGAAGCGTTGCGTTTGGACGAAGCCATGCATCCGCTCACGCTGCTGACCCTGGGCGCCTACGGTGAAATGCTGCCCAATCAGAACGGCGCACCGGTACGCATGGTGATTCCATGGAAATACGGCTTCAAGGGCGCCAAGTCGATCGTGAAAATCCGCTTCGTGGAAAAGGAACCCCGCACCGCGTGGATGAAAGCCGGCCCCAGTGAATACGGCTTCTTCTCCAATGTGAACCCAACGGTTGACCACCCGCGCTGGAGTCAGGGCAGTGAACGGCGACTCGGCGAATTTGGCAAACGGAAAACGCTGATGTTCAACGGCTACGGCGAGCAGGTGTCGTCGCTCTACAGCGGCATGGATCTGAAGAAGTTCTTTTGAGCATGCTTGCGGTTGGCGCAGCGCTCCGGCGGCTGGTGTGTTTGCACTGATGTCGGGACCTTTGCGTGACGTATGGCTGTTTCACTGAACCCGACTGGCGCGCCACACCACACATGGCGCAATCCGGCCAACGCCACCGTCCAGCGCTGCAAATGGGCGCTCATCGCGCTCGGCCTGCTGCCGCTCGCGCGGCTCGTCGCAGGCCATCCGCTCGGCTGGCTGGGCGCCAACCCGATTGAATTTGTCACGCGCTCCACGGGCACATGGACGCTGGTCGGACTCGCCATCACGCTATCGATCACCCCATTGCGCAAGCTGCTGAACTGGCCCTGGTTGTTGCGTCTGCGCCGCACGGCGGGGTTGCTCGCGTTTTTCTACGCCTGCCTGCACTTCACCACCTACGTCTGGTTTGACCGTTTCTTCGACTGGCCCGACATCGTGCGCGACGTCGTCAAACGCCCGTTCATCACGATCGGATTCGCCGCGTTTGTTTTGCTGATTCCCCTCGCCATCACTTCAAACAACAACCTCATCAAACGCGTCGGCGCTGCGCGCTGGCAGAAGCTGCACCGTACGGTGTACCTGATCGCCGTGCTGGCCGTTGTGCACTACTGGTGGCTGGTGAAAAAGGACATCACGCAGCCGGCGATCTATGCCGTCGTGTTTGCGCTGCTGCTTGGGCTGCGCCTTCTGTGGTGGCTGCGCGCGGGCTGATCGCGCCGCGCCGATGCGAAAAACGCATACCCGCTAGCGCCGCGCTGGCGGGGAAACTAGCATGCTCGACTTCGCAGTTGGCGCCGCACCACAACCCTCCGGTGCGTCGCGTATGGGGCTTCGTTCATGAAACGCATACTCGTCCTCGGCGCCGGCATCCTCGGCGTGCACACCGCGTGGTTTCTGCGCCAGCGCGGCTTTGAAGTCACCGTGGTTGATCGCCAGCCCGGACCGGCGCTGGAGACCAGCTTCGCCAACGGCAGCCAGATCTCGGTCAGCCAGTCTGATCCGTGGGCCAGCCCGCATGCGCCATTCAAGATCATCAAATGGTTGGGGCAAGAGGATGCGCCCCTGTTGTTCCGCCTCAAAGCCGACGTCAATCAATGGCGCTGGGGCCTGCGTTTCCTTTACGAATGCCTGCCAAGCCGCGCCGAGCACAATACGCTTCAGGCGATGCGGCTCGCGGAATACAGCCGCCGCACGCTGCAGATGATGCGCCGCGAGACCGGCATTCAGTATGACCACGCGGAAGCCGGGATCATGATGATCCATTCCGATCCGAAGAGCTTCAACGACGCCGCCGAGGCGGCGCAGCTGCTGATCCGCAATGGCGAGCGGCGCGATGTGCTGTCGGTGGCCGAGGCGGTGAAGATCGAGCCGGCGCTGGCCCATACGGCACCCACGCTCGCCGGCGCCATCTACGCGCCGAACGATGAGTCCGGGGATGCGTACAAATTCACAGCCGCACTCGCGACGCTGGCTGAAAAGCAGGGCGTGCAGTTTCGCTACGGCACCACGATCAAGCGCATCGAACGGGCCGGAGGCGAAGTTTCGGGCGTCGTGGTAGTCAGCGAGCGCGGCGAGGAAGTCCTCAAGGCCGATGCCTATGTCGTCGCGCTCGGTTCGTACTCGCCGGCACTGCTCGCGGGCGTGGGTGTGGATGCGCTGGTGTACCCGGCCAAGGGCTACAGCGCCACGCTGCCGCTGCGCGCCGGCAGTGCGTTGTCGGCTCCGAAGGGCAGCATCACTGACGATGAAAAGAAAGTGGTGTTCACGACGATTGGGTCGCGCCTGCGTATCGCCGGTACCGCGGAGCTGAACGGGTTCGATACGTCGCTCAACACCGTGCGATGCGAAGCGCTCACGCGGCGCGCAAAGCATCATTTCCCCGATCTGTGTGAGTGGGACAAGGTGGAGTACTGGACTGGGTTGCGCCCAGCCACACCGTCCAATCTGCCGATCATCGGGCAATCAAAATTGAAGAACCTGTACCTCAACACCGGGCACGGCACCCTGGGCTGGACGGAAGGCCCCGGTTCGGCGAGGGCGCTGGCCGACATCATCGCCGGTGCGCGCCCCGAAGTCGACTACGCGTTTCTCCCGGTGTGACCGCGCACTGACCCGGCAGATCGCAACCGTAAAATTTGCGGGCTGTCTGTTGAAAGTTTGCCGTTGAAAGTCGCTACCCGTTTTCTGTCCGCTGTTGCGAGCCTGGTCTGGCTTGCGGCGCTCAATAGCCCTGCACAGTCGCCTGCTGCGGCACCGCCCGCAGCCGCGAGCGCTCCGGTCGTCAATGCCGCTGCATGGCTGGTGGTCGAGGCGACCAGCGGCCAGGTGCTTGCGGACGTCAACAGCCGTCAGCGCCGCGAACCCGCGTCGCTGACCAAGTTGATGACTGCTTACCTGGTGTTCGATGCCTTGCATCAAAAGCGCATCACGCTGTCGCAGCGACTGCGCGTTCCGGAGCGTGCGTGGAAAGCCGAAGGCTCCCGCATGTTCATCGAACCCGGCGCGCCGGTCACCGCCGAAGACCTGGTGCGCGGGCTCATCATCCAGTCCGGCAACGATGCGGCGCTTGCACTGGCCGTTGCGGTGGCGGGCAACGAGAGTGAGTTCGTCGAGCAGATGAATCGCGAAGCGAAGCGCCTCGGCATGAACGACACGCATTTCCTCAATCCGACCGGCCTGCCCCAGCAGGGGCACGTCTCCACGGCGCACGATCTTGCGGTGCTGTCGCTCGCGCTGATGCGTGACTTCCCGCAGTACACACGGTTTTACGCCGAGAAGACCTTCACTCATAACCGCATCACACAGGAAAACCGCAACCGCCTGCTTTTTATCGACCCGACCGTGGATGGGCTGAAAACCGGGCACACCGACGCCGCCGGCTGGTGTCTGATCACGACCGTCAACCGTCCGCCACGCAAATTGCTGACCGTCCTGCTCGGCGCGCCGAATGATGCGGCGCGCATTGCCGAGTCGCGAAAGTTGATCGACTGGGCATTCAACGAGTTTGAGGGCAAGCGCCTGTACCAAGGGGGCAAGCCGATGCGCGAGTTGCGCGTGTGGAAGTCGTCCGTTGACAGCGTGCCCATCGGCTTTCGCGACGACGTGACGGCGGTGATTGAGACAGGCCGCAGCGCGCAGATCACCAGCGAGCTCAGTCTCCCCGAGCCGCGGGTGGGTCCGCTCGTCGCCGGCGAGGTGGTGGGAAAACTCAAGGTGCTGCGCGCCGGGCAAATGCTCTACGAGCGCGACGTGATCGCGATGGAATCGGCGCCGATTGGCCCCATCTGGAAGCGGATGTGGCACAGCGTGGTGCTCTGGTGGAAAGGATTGTTCAAGTGATTTACCTCAATGGCGAGTGGATGCCTGTCGAAGACGCAAAGATCAGCGTGCTCGATCGCGGCTTCATCTTTGGCGATGGCGTTTACGAGTACGTGCCCGTCGTCAACGGCAAGCCCTATCGGATTGAAGGTCACCTCACGCGGCTTGACAATTCGTGCAGGGAAATCGGGCTGAAAAACCCGTACAGCAACGCTCGATGGACTGAGCTCGTGCTTGAGGCGGCACGCCGCAATGGCCCCGGCGATCAGGGCGTGTACTGGCAGATCACGCGCGGAGTGGCCAAGCGTGACCACAGTTTCCCGAAAGAGGTGGAGCCGACGGTGTTCATGATGTCGAACCCGCTGCCCAAGCTCACTGCGGAGCAGATCGACAATGGCGTGCCGTGCTACACCTTCCCCGACACGCGCTGGCACCGTTGCCACATCAAGAGCATTTCGCTGCTCGGCAACGTGCTTGCCAAGCAGCACGCCACCGAGCACGGTGGTGTCGAGGTGGTGATGATTCGCGACGGCTTCATGACCGAAGCCTCGGCGTCGAATGTGTTTTGCGTGTTTGGCGACACCATCGTCTCGCCGCCCAAGGACAACCACATCCTTGGCGGCGTCACGCTCGATGGTGTGTTTGATTTGGCGAAGCGTCACGGCTTCAAGCTGGAGGTGCGGCCGATTCCGGAGGCCGAGATGTGGGCCGCCGACGAGATGTGGTTGTCATCGTCCAGCAAGGGCGTGCTCGCCATCACTACCCTAGACGACAAACCGGTTGGCAACGTCGCGCACAAGGGCAAGCCGGGACCGATGTTCAAGAAGATGTTCCCGTTGATGCAGGCCGACATGCACGGCGAAGGTGCGCGGACATGAGCGCCAACGGCACGCCGCCACCGGGCGCTGGCGGTAGCGCGCCGGAGACGAATTTCGTCTTTCCGACCACCTATCCGCTCAAGATCGCGGGCAAGAGCTCGGTCGCACTGGAGGGTACAGTCATCGAGATCGTGCGTCGTCACGTGCACGACTTCGACGAGACGACGGTCACCGTGCGCGAGTCCAGGGGCGGCAAGTACCTCGCCGTGTCGGTGAGCTTTACCGCGACGTCCAAGGCGCAGCTCGACGCGCTGTATCGCGAGCTGACCGAGCACCCGGACATCGTCTGGGCGTTGTGAACCCATGTTGATCCGCACCCTCGGTCGCGTCGACTATCAGGCGACGTGGGAGGCCATGCGTGCGTTCACTGACGCGCGCAGCAAGGACACCGAGGACGAGCTCTGGATCGTCGAGCACGATCCGGTGTTTACGCAGGGCATTGCCGGCAAAGCGGAGCACCTGCTGCTGAATCCGGAGCAGATCCCCGTCGTGCAAACCGACCGCGGTGGCCAGATCACCTATCACGGGCCGGGGCAGGCCATGGTCTACGTGCTGCTCGATTTGCGCCGCGCGGGCTACGGCGTGCGCGAACTGGTGCAACGCATCGAGAACGCGGTGATTGCGGTGCTCGCAGCGCATGGCGTCGAGGGCTATGGCAAACGCGATGCGCCGGGGGTGTATGTGCGCCGTCGCGAGGGCGAGGCCAAGATTGCGTCCCTCGGCCTCAAGGTACGCAATGGCTGCACCTATCACGGCGTGGCGTTCAACGTGGCGATGGATCTGGCGCCGTTTGCCTGCATCAATCCGTGCGGCTACAGCGGTCTGGCGGTGACGCAGCTTTCCGCGCTTGCGGCCGGCGCGGACACTGCGACCGTGGCTCGAACATTGGCCGATGCGCTGACGCTGTCGCTAACAGCTTTAGCGGCTTCGTGACCGGCCGGCGGTCGTTGCAGGTCGATTTGCGACGATGTTGACTTTGCTATTTTCACGGTTCTAGCGTCCGTTCCGCTGTCGCTGGAGCGGAAAAGCTGTACGGGCGGCGAACCGAGGTCATCTGGCCGGTGAGAAAATTGCGCCATGCAATCTGAATCTTCCTCTCCGGCAAACGCGGCGGACACGCCTGCCGTCAACAATGCGGCGGGTGTTAAACACAAAGGCGAAGGCAAGACCTCGCGCATTCCGATCAAGGTGGTGAGCGCACCGACGCTGCGCAAACCGGAATGGATTCGCGTGAAGGCGCCGACTGGCGAGCACGCGGCACGCTTTGGCGAGATCAAGAAGATCCTGCGCGAACACAAGCTGTATTCGGTGTGCGAAGAAGCGAGCTGCCCGAATATCGGTGAGTGTTTCGGCAAGGGCACCGCGACCTTCATGATCATGGGCGACATCTGCACCCGGCGCTGTCCGTTCTGCGATGTCGGCCACGGGCGGCCGAATCCGCTCGATGTCGACGAGCCGAGGAATCTGGCCAAAACGATCGCGGCACTGAAACTCAAGTACGTGGTGATCACGAGCGTGGATCGCGACGATCTGCGCGACGGCGGCGCCGGGCACTTCGTCGAGTGCATCCGGCAGGTGCGCGAGCAGTCGCCGCACACGCAGATTGAGGTGCTGGTGCCGGATTTTCGGGGTCGCGTGGACCGCGCACTCGCCATCCTTGAAGTCGCACCGCCGGACGTGATGAACCACAACCTCGAAACCGTGCCGCGCCTCTACAAACAGGCACGGCCGGGCTCGGACTACGCGCACTCACTGGCGCTGCTGCGCGACTTCAAGCTGAAGATTCCCCAGGTACCGACCAAGAGTGGATTGATGGTCGGGCTGGGCGAGACCGATGAAGAAATTCTCGCCGTCATGCGCGACATGCGTGAGCATCAGATCGACATGCTCACTATCGGGCAGTACCTGCAACCGTCAAAGGATCACCTGCCGGTGCTGCGCTACGTGCATCCCGACACCTTCGCGATGTTCGAGCGAGAGGCCTACGCGATGGGCTTCAAGCACGCCGCCGTGGGCGCGATGGTGCGCAGCTCGTACCACGCGGACCGACAGGCCGACGGCGTGGTCGCGACCGCCGGCTGATCGGCGATTCTTGATCTGGCGCAAGAAACCGCGTCGTGGTTTCTGATGTCATTCGGGCTCTTTGCTGACCGACCGGTCAGTCGGTAATGTTTCATCGTCCGGTCGCGTCGTGATGAACCACCTGGAGGAGCCCGTGCCATGAACAAGGAAAAATTTGCCCAGCGGATGGAGCTGCCACCCGCGATTGACCAGCCCAACGTCTACCCGCTGTCGTGGCATGCCCACACCAAAAAGCTAGAGGAGATTTGGGACGCGTCGCAGCGCGACGTGTGGGATCCGAAAAAGTTGCCGTGGGACACCTTCAACGCGAGCAAGTACACGTGGGAGCAGCGCGAGGCGATCGCCTACTGGTGGACGCTGCTCTCGGTGTTCGACGCCTCGGCGCCGCCCGTCTTCGCGTCCGCGTTCATCAAGACGTACGAAGCGCACGAGGAAGACGCCGTTCGCCGCTGCTTCTTCAGCGTGACACGCGACGAGCAGAACCACGAGCAGATGTGCGGGCTTGCGATCACCAAATTCCTCGAACATCCTGATCCCATCACCTACGAGCCGAAAACCGATCTTGGCAAGCGCCTGCAGAAAAACGCCAAATGGCTTTACTTCAATGGCGGCCGCTACTGGACCGGCTACAAGGCTGCGGTGCCGAAATACAGCCTCGCCGTGCTGTTCAGCTCGTTCCTGATGGGCGAGATCGCCGCGGCGACCATCTTTCACCAGATGGCTGCCGCCTGCACCGAGCCGGTCTTCAAAGAGGCCTTTCGCAATATCGGCAAGGACGAAGGTCGGCACATGGGCATCTGCATGTCGCTCATGGAACGCGACTATCCGAAACTCGCGCCGGTGGATCGCAGCACGATCACCAAACAGATTCGTGCCGGCTACCTGTTCCTCTCCGCCGTGCTGTTCGAGCCACCGATGGAATTTTGGGATTTGCCCGAGGATTTCATCGCGAACCAGCGCGAAGGCGAAGAGATTGCCCGCAAGGCCGGCTTTGCCATCCCGGGCTACGAAGCGAAGAAAAACAACTGGCGCGCCGCGATCCTGAACCTCAAAGGGGTGCTCGACAAGTACGGCATCCCCTTCCCTGCCATCCCCGAGGTGGGCATCACGGGGCAGGAAATCAGTGACGTCGAGATGGAAGACATCATCCCCGTGTTTTGACCGCCGGACGCCGCGAATACCGCATGCCGCAACACATCAAGCTGTACCCGTCCGGGCGGACGGTCGCCTGCGAGGATGGAGACACCGTCCTCGTGGCGCTGGAGCGCGCCGGATACGCGCTGCCGAACAACTGCCGCGCCGGCGCCTGCGGCGAGTGCAAGGTCAAGGTGCGAACCGGACAGTTCGATCAGGGCTTCGTGCTCGACATGGCACTTTCGCCCGAGGAGCGGCATCAGGGCTACGGCCTCATGTGCATGGCCAAGCCGCTGTCCGACGTGCTGGAAATCGAATGGGGTACCGAAGACGCCAAGCCCAAGCTGTTCCCGCCACGCGACTCGCAGTACGCCGTGCTCGTGGATCGCATCGCACGGACGCCACACATCACCGAATTTGTGCTGCGACCACTGGGCGAAGCGATGCGATTCTGGCCGGGACAGTACGTGCAGTTGGGTGACCCCGGTCGTGGCGCGCCGGTGCGCTCCTACTCCATCGCCAATGCGCCACGCCCGGATGGCGAGTTGCGATTGCAGGTCACGCGAGTAGCTGCTGATACCGCGCAACCGGACAGCGGTCGCACGAGCCGCTGGCTGCACGACGAAGTGCAGCTCGGCGACACGCTGCGCTTTTCGGGGCCGCATGGCACCTTCATTGGCGACCCATCCGTCGACACCGCCGTACTCTGCCTCGCTGCCGGTTCCGGCCTCGCGCCGATCCTCTCCTTGACCGATGCTGCATTGCGTCGCGGCTTCAAGCAGCCCGTCACGTTGATGTTTTCGGCGCGCGAAGCCGATGAACTGTACGACCGCGGATTGATGCGGTATTGGGAAATGCGCTACCCGAACTTCCGCTATCTGCCGACACTAACTCGCGGCGTGCTGAGCGGCGCGGCGCGTGGGCGCATTCCAGCGATCCTCGGCGACTACTTCCCCGACCTCAGCCGGCACAGCGTATTCGTCGCCGGCAGCACCGCATTCGTGGACGACTGCGTCATCGCGGCCAAAGCGCTCGGGGCGCCGCAACCACTGATCCACACCGAAGGATTTTTTGGTCAGGCGTAGGCCTTCCTCCGACGCGTGGGGGCTGGCAGACTGCAGCAGTACGTGCGCGGACGGACAGGAATACAGATTCGGCGCAGTGCAAGGTGGTTTTGCAGTCCATAGCCGTCGCGATGGTCAGGAACCAACGCAACCATGCGTTTGAGGCTGCGATTCTGCACGCCGCGTGAATTATTTCAGCAGCCTGCTACGCGACCGTAGCCACGGCGGGGACCTGCTTGCTGGCAAGTTCAAGTTGGGTGGCGTCGGTGCCGAACATCGCCTTTAGCGCCTGGTCAACAATCGGCTCAGCGTCAAGCAACCGGGCAGAGCCGTTGCGGAGGCGTTGCAGCAAATCGGCGGATGAAACGATTCGCGCTCGACCGACCGAGCGCGTGGTGAACAGGTAGGTGGTGCGCCGGGGGCTGATCCAGGTCAACCTCGCATACGTCAGCGCCCCGGCGTCAACATCGTCAACCACCGAGTCGTCGAATTCAACCCATTGCCCGCGCTGCAGTTGCTCCATCACGGCCAGATAGGGGCGATCCTCAGTCTGTTCCGCCACGACCTCCATCAGCATTGGCACGTACTCGGGCGTCGCGCCACGCAGCAAACCGGCATGGATGCCAAACAGGCGATCCAGCCACATTCCGGCGACTTCCGCGGAGCTCACTGCCACCGTGCGCTCGCGCAGATGGCGCACCAGTGGCGGCAGGCGTTGGGTCAGCAGCGCACGCGACTGCGCGTCGTCCTTCGGCAAAACGCTCCAGATCAATTCGTCCAGCGTACCCAGACCGTCGTCCACCTCGGCGCTATCTTCTCCGAATTCGGCAGCCGTGTGCGCCAGCACGGGCTGCCAGACGCCGTAAACGAAATCGCGCGCATCCGCAGGCAGCGCGAAGCCCGTCACACGCTCGTCCAGTCGCTGACGCATTGCAGCCGCGCACTGTGCCAGTCGATCCGCCGCTTCGGCTTCGCGCTCACTGGCAACTTGTTGCTGCGCGTGATCCGCCTCAAGCACGGCAACCCAGCTGTCGAACTCGCTACGTGCCGAGACGAAGACGGACAAATCGTCCGTAAAGTTACGCACGATATCGCTGACCAAGTCCTGCAGCCGCTGGAGAAACACCTCCGCTTGCTCATCAGTGCGCCGCCATCCTACGCTCGCATCAGCGAGGTGATTCAGCAAGTTCCGGGCGGGGTGGTCGCGGCGCAGAAAAAAACGGCGGTCGACCATCGCCGCCTTGAGCATCGGAATTTGCAGGCGGCCGAGAATGCCCTTGATCTCGTCGGCCAACTCACGGCGCGCGAAGACAAAGTCGAACAACATGGCCACTAGCTCAATGGTCGTGGCGTCAATCGCTGATACCGCGCCATCGGCGTAACCCGGCACCGCGTCGCGAAGGGGCGGCGTGACGTAGTCGGGCAACGCCTCAGTCGCAAGTGCGATCTGCGCTTGCACGTCACTCAACCGGGCGAGCAAGCGGTTGTCCGGGGCCGCATCTCGACCGGACGTGAGGCCCAACGCGCCCCGAATCGGGTCAACAGCGCGTGCATGACCGCTGCCGTTAAGCGTCGGCCAGTCTGACGTCGACGGCGTAACGGTCGACGCGTTCACTTTCGGCAGTACATGCTGCAACCGACTCACCAGCAGCGTCAGGCTGTCGGTTAACGACTCCAGCGGCGGCGCAACCTGGCTCGAATTCGGGGCGATCGCGTTGCTGATCGGCGATGGCGCCGCTGTTTCCGTGTCGCGAGCCTCCGCAGGCTGCGGTAGCGATGTGCTGTCGGCGACCCCGGCGGTGGCGAGCACGGCATTGAGCTGCGCATACAGTGTGCGAAACCCCATCGACCCAACGCTGGACAGGCGCCGCAACACGTTCGTCCGCAGGTCGAGCGAAATCTCGCTGATTGAAACGAGCGCATCATCTAGGGCGCCAACGATAGCAGGCGCGGCAAACGGATTTTCATGCAGCCGCATCGACGATGCGCCAAGCAACTTGGTCAGGCGAAGATGAAACAGCGGCAACTCGTCGAGCGCATCTGAATCAATGGTCTGCACGAGACTGCGTGCAGCGACGTACTCATCAACGACCGCCTCCGACTGCAGCGAAAGCGCATGCGCAGACCGATCAGTCCGAGCACGCAATTCAGTGGGTACCTGACGGTCGATCCGCAGCAACAACTGCCGCACGAATTCATCGCGCAGCCGCACGCGCGACGACTGCAGCGCCACGAGCATCTGCCGTAGCGACTCGGCGGACTCCGCATCGGGCGCTGAAACAACATCGTGCCGCATGGTTTCCGCGATGCGATCAAGCCCAGTGTCGAGACGAAATCCGACCTGACCCCGCATCGTGTCACGACACTCTGCGAACGGGCCTCGGACCGGAAAATCGATGTTGCGTGACTGCGTGTCCACCTGATCGCCCGAGACCGCGCACCACATCGTGGTGCCGCTCGGGTCTACCTCCGAAATTGCGTGGCAGCGCGGCAATCGGCGCGGCTCTTGTTTCTTGCCACTCTAGCACGGGAAGTTTCTAGTCGATGCGCGGTCGCACCATGACGTCAGCATTGCTCATCGCGCGAAGGCGCGCCGCGCAAGGGTTTGCGCTGCCACACGCGTTGCGTCTGCGAAGATGGGAAAAATCCGATTTTGCGAATTTGCAGCGTTTTATGCGTTTGGCATGGCGGAGAGGCGCGTGAGCAAGCGGTCGGTCCATTGTGCGAGACTGGTCAGCGCAATGCTCGTTGAAGCGCTGGTGTAGCGCAACGCGTAGTTCACCGCGATCGGGTCTTCCACTAGCGGGACAAAGTCGGTAGCGATCATGTCAGCGCGTTTGTGAACGTACAGCCGCATCGCGTACTCAAGCAACTGTTCGCGGCTCAGGGTCGGGTCGCGCAACGTGTCGGCGAAGAGGTGCTGCCAATGCCAGGAGAATTCGTTGCTGCTGACAAGCTGTTTCGCCGACGCCAAACCCGCGGGGTCCTGCAAGCGTGTGGAGAGCCAGCCGAGAATGATTTTCTGGTGCACCTGCTCCTGCGATCGCAGTGGATAGTGCGCCAGCATGGCTCCGTTCAACGCATGCATCGGTGTCGTGCGCGTGCCCTGCGGCGTTTCCATTACCAGCGAGTGATTGCCGGCCGCGACCTGCCAACGATCATCGCCGAGCATTTGGCGCGTCAGGACCACCTTGCGTTCGGGCATGGGCTCCGATGACGCGCGAAACTGCATCCGCGCCACGGGATTAACGACCGCCGGATCGTCATTCGTCGTGACGACATAGTTCTGCCAGGCCAGGTGCCCCGAGTAACCGGGCGGAATCGCGCGCAGCGCGGCCTCCAGCGCATCGCGTGAGTCCACTCGCAGCATCTCGTCCGCGTCAATCGGAAGCACGTAGTCGGCGCCACACTCAATAAAGGCTTCTCGCGCCAACGCTGTCGTTCTCGGCCCTTGCTGAAACGTCAATGAGTCGTCGCGCCGTACGGTCAGCGGTAACCCTTCACTGACCAGCAACTGCAGCACTTTCGCCGTGCCGTCGGTCGACGCGTGGTCCAGCACGATCAGGTGATCGGCCAGCAGGGCGTGATGCCGCACGAAGGCTTCGACGATGTCACCCTCGTTCCGTATCATGCTGACGACGACAACCTTCATCTGAGTCTACGACGGGGACATCGACTGTCCGACCCGCGTCAGCAAATCGTCGGTCCAGCGCGCCAGACTGACCAGCGCCGAGCCCGCCGACGGCGAGGTGTAGCGCAGGGTATAGGGCGCTGGCACGGGGTCTTTGATCAAGGGGGAGATTTGCGCGGAATCGACGTCGAGCGACTTATGCACATAGAGCCGCAGCGCATAGTCCTGCAGGCGTTTCACAGGGACATGCGGCTGGTCCAGCATGTCGGCAAACAGATGTCGCCAATGCCAGGAATACGCACCCGACACATTGCTTGCACCGGCTTCCTGAATCGCAGCCGGGTTTTGCAGGCGCGCCGATAACCAGCCGAGAAATACCTTCTGATGCAGCTGTGCTTCAGACCGTATGGCGAAGTGGGCGTAGCTCAGATCGGGCAACGGCTGCATTTTGGCCGCGAACATGCCCCGGTGCGTCTGCATCGCGAGCCAGTGGTTGCCGGGGGCGACCTCCCATCGTTCGTCACCCATCATGTACGGCGTCAGCACCACATTGCGCGTGGGGTTGGGTTCAATCGCGGGCCGGTGCGTGATCCGGGCAACTGGATTCAGTTCCGCGAAGTCGTCCTCCTCCGTGACCACATAGTTTTGCCACGCGATCTGCCCGCATTGGCCGGCCGGGATTGATGCCAGTGAAGTCTCGAGCGCCTGGCGCGACGAGGTGCGCAGCATCTCGTCTGCGTCAACAGGCAACACGTAGTCTGCGCGCAACGTACGGAACGCCTCGCGCGCCAGCACAGTGGTACGTGGCCCCTGTTGAAACGCGAGCGACTCGTCGCGATGCACCGTCAGCGGCAAGCCCTCTGCCACCAGTGCCCGCAAAATGTCGGTTGTACTGTCCGTCGAGGCGTGGTCCAGAATTAGAAGGTGATCAAACAGCGACAGGTGATGGCGGACGAATGCCTCAGCGATATCGCCCTCATTGCGCATCATGGAAACGCCGACAATGCGCATCGTCTGGTCAGTCGATGATTCGCAGCGATTGCCCGAGCAGCGCCCAGAGCGACTCAGCATCGCGTGCATAACGCTGTTCGGTCGTGAGCCGCAACTCGAGCACAGCGCCTTTCACTTCCGAGAGGAACACTGTCTGGAGCGACTCGACCCCGGACAAGCCCTTGCTGGCGAGCGGCACACCCAGCAGCGCAAAACCTCGGCCTTTCAGCGTACCCAGCTGGTTAACGTCCACTGTAGCGTGTTGGCCATCGATTGCTGCAATCGCGGCAGACTTTCGCTCTGCGACCGAGGTGTCCAGCGGCGTTTTGGCGTTGGCGCTTCGGAGGGTCACGCTCATCGACGGACCGCCCGGCCGGGACTGGTGTCGTACTGTTGCCCTGAGTACGTTGGGAGTGTCCTCCTCAATGACCGCGGTCATCTCCGGCAGGTACTGAAACGTCAGGCGCTTGCTGACAAAGTGCCCCACAACCGGCATTGCGGGATCCACTGGAGGTGGTTTCACGACATCGGGATCTCCCGGCAGACGCAATGACCGCTGCAGATTCTGCGCGAGCGTCTCTACCGCCGGTGTACGCTTCTGCACGACTTCCAGGAATTCCCAGACATCGCCGTTGTGCAGTACAGTCGCCAGTTGCACGACAGGGGCCGTGGGCGACGTTCGATGGGTCAACACCGATCCCTGCGCCGGGTACTTCCCATAGGCGCCAAAGGCTTTCCAGTCTTCGTTGCCCGTACTTTTCATGATGCTAGTCACTGCCGCCTGATGTACGTCGGCGAACCATTCCATGCGTCGCGCGAACGATTCGTTCGCCAGCTCCGAAGGCTGCGCCTTGCGATTGACGAACAACTCGAATTGCTGGTCGCCCAACTTGCAGACGAGCGCACCGTCGACCGCCTGACAGACGTCGGGGCGTTCGAAGATCGCACCGCGTACGTCAATTGGCGCGCTCTCCACGGTGGTACTGAATGCCAACAAGGCCACTAGTGTCGCGTGCTTGGAACACAAATCCATCCTCTGAACTCCGCCAACCTGGCTTCACGGGTGCGCAAGCGTAGCGTATGACTCGGCCATGCCGAAGGGCGTCTGTGCACCCCGGGATGGAGGCCACATCGGGCGAGCGCCCAAAGCAACGTCTTCCCGGCCCATTCCCCGTCAGCCCGCGGGCGGCGCAAAGCGTTGCTGGATTTCACGGAACACTGACAATGCCTCCATCTGCCCAGCGTGCTCCGCGAGCGTCGGGAAGAACTTCATGTCGACCAGACCCGGATGGGCTTCGTTCAGAAAGCGGATCACCACCGTCACCGCGATATCGGCGTGGCCTGGGTCGGCGCCGAACCAGTACGGTTGATCGCGTCCGGCCCGATCCAATTCCAGCACACCGAGGGTGGCGGCAATTTGCGAGCGGCAGCGCTGAACCCAAACGTCTGAGGTCGCGCTGTGCAACCGTTGCTCGTAGAAGAGACTGACGGCCTTTTCGCCGACGCCCGTCGCGAGCGCTGCCACTTTGAGCGCCCGTCGGCGGGCGGGCTCGCCGCGCGGAAATAGTACGCGCTCCGGCGCCACGAGACTGTCGAGGTAATCGAGAATGCTGTGGCTCTCGATCAGCACTTCCCCGCCGGGCAGTACCAGTGTGGGCACCCGAATCAACGGGTTGTAGGGCCGGATCTTTTCGGCATCGCCGAACACCGACCACGGGCGATGCTCGAACGCGATGCCGTACATCCGAAGCGCAATCGCCACCCGCCGCACGAACGGGGAATCAAACTGGCCGATCAGGATCATTGCGGGGCTCCAGCGTTGTGGCGGACCGCGCAACGATAGCGCACTTGCGACACCCGCTGTAACCCGCTGTTACGCCGCCCAATGAAGGATCGCGTCGTCAGGGCGGTTGTTCCGCGTCCATGCAGGTAGAAGCGCCGCAATCGCGCGGCCGCACCGACCGGAGACGATCATGAAACGTTTGCAATACCCGCTCAAATCCCTGCTCGCTGCCGCGTCGCTGACGCTGGTACTGATCGCGAACGGCTCAGCGCGCGCGCAGTGGCAGGGTATCGCCGCGCAGAACGCCTCGTTTGACGCCCAGTTCAACCAGTGGATGGCGGGCAACCAGGCCCGATTGAACCACTCGCAGCAGCAGATTTGGCAACATCATCTGCTCGTCAATGGCGCCCGCCTCCGCCACACATACGCTCAACTGCAGGCGCGGGGCTATCGCCACATCAGCTTTGAGCAATATGCCTACTGGGATCTGATGACCGCCGCCGGAAGCAATCTGCAGGGCGCCTTGCAGGCGCAACGTGCTCAGTTCGACCACCTGCAGCGAGCCAACGCAACCGTGCAGCAAGGCCACGCGAGCTACAACGCGGGATGGGCACAGAACAGCGCGCGGCAATCCGCCGCAGTGGCGAACTACAACCACCAGGCTATCCGCGGCGTTGCGCCGTACCGCGATGCGAGCGGACAACGGGTGCTGTTGCCGCACTATCTGCCGCCTGGGCGGGTTCAGCAGAGCGGCGGGATTATGTACGCTCAGGATGCTCAGGGAAGCTACTGGCACCAGCAGGGCAACGATTGGGTACGCATGGAGTACGCGCGTTAGCCCGTGAGTCAAGTCTGACACGCGCGCAACCCGCCGCGCCACCGGGTTGCCGCAGCAGCGGGGGTCGAGTAACATGGCGATTACTTTAGGTTTAAAGTAATTTATGAGTCTCAGTGCGGATATCTCTTCCTTTCGGCGACTGTTCGCGTTGCCTGCCGGTGTGATCTATCTCGACGGCAATTCGCTAGGCGCTTTGCCGCAGGCCACACCGGATGCCGTGCAGCGGACGGTGGTAAACGAGTGGGGTGTCGGGTTGATTCGCTCGTGGAACACCGCGGACTGGGTCAACGCGCCGCGCCGCTGTGGCGACAAGATTGCGCGACTGATCGGGGCGGCGCCGGGCGAAGTCATTGCCTGCGATTCCACGTCGGTCAATTTGTTTAAGGCGCTGCTGACCGCCCTGCAATTGCAGCGCGAGCAGCAGCATCGCCGCGTCATCATCTCCGACATCGACAATTTCCCGACCGATCTATACATTGCACAAGGCATACGCGCACTGCTTGCCGAGCGGCATCTTGAGCTGCGTTTCGTCAAACGCAAGCAAATGCAGGAGACGATTGCCGCCGAGGGCGCGCGAACGGTGGTCGTGATGCTGACGCAGGTCGACTACCGCACCGGCGAGCGCTATGACATGGCGGGTGTGACGCAGCAGGTGCAGGCACAGGGAGCGTTGATGCTTTGGGATCTGGCGCACTCGACCTGTGCCTTCCCGGTGGCGCTGAACGCCTGCAACGCCGACCTGGCGGTGGGTTGCACGTACAAATACGTCAATGGCGGGCCGGGCGCGCCTGCGTTCATTTACGCCGCGCGTCGCCATCTCGATCGGCTGGACGCAACTAACGCGATGGCCCCGCTGTCGGGCTGGTTTGCGCACGCCGCGCCGTTCGTATTTGACCCGCAATTTCAGGTGTCGCGCGGCATTGAACGCTTCGCTGTCGGCACGCCACCTATCCTGCAGTTCGCCGCGCTGGAAGCCGCACTCGATCTCTGGCTACAGGTCGATCTGGAGGCAGTGAGAACGGCGTCGGTGGCGCTCTGCGAGCACTTTATTGCTGAGGTCGAAAACCGGTGCGCGGGCTTCGGTCTCGCGCTGGCGACGCCGCGTGACGCCGCACGGCGCGGGTCGCAGGTGTCGTTCCGGCATCTTGAGGGCTACGCCATCATGCAGGCACTGATCGCCCGCGGCGTCATCGGCGACTTCCGGGCGCCGGACATTCTGCGTTTCGGGTTTACACCGCTATACGTCACCGCCGACGATGTCATCGCCGCAGCGGGTCATTTGCGTGAAGTGATGCTACAGGCCGAATACACACGGCCCGAGTTCCGCGCGAGGAGTAAGGTGACATGAACCTGCGAGACGAGTCCGTCGCGGTGACTGGCGCCGAAAACGCGCATCAAACCTTTAAAGACAGTTTCAGCTATTCGAGCTATCTGCGAATCGAACAGCTGCTGAATGCTCAGTCGCCTTTGACTGACGCCCATGATGAAGTGCTCTTCATCACCATCCATCACGTACAGGAAGTGTGGATGAGCCTGATCATCAAGGAGCTCAGCGGCGCCATGGCGCGGCTCTCGGTCGGCGACTTCGAACCTGCGATGAAGATGCTCGCGCGCGTGTCGCGCGCGCAGGAACAGATGGGCGCCGCCTGGGAAGTGCTTAAGACCATGACGCCCGCGGACTACCTCGCCTTTCGCAGCGCGTTTGGCAAGGCCAGTGGTTTTCAGAGTTGGCAGTACCGCTCGGTCGAATTCCTGCTGGGCAATCGCCAGCGCTACCTGCTGAAGCCGTTTGCCGAGCAACCGGAGCCGTTGGCCCGACTCACCGCCATCATCGACAGCCCGTCGCTGTACGACATTGCCCTTCAGGCGCTCGCGAACCGGGGCTTGCTGCCCCCGTCGGCGCTGCGCACGCACTTTGACAGGCCGCCGGAAGCGCGCGACGACGTGTTGGCAGCCTGGCTGACGGTGTACCGGCAGACGACGGAATACTGGGATTTGTATTACCTTGCCGAAAAACTGGTCGACGTCGAAGACAACTTCCGGCGCTGGCGATTCAACCACCTGACAACCGTCGAACGCTTGATTGGCAACAAGATAGGGTCCGGCGGAACAACAGGTGTCGGCTACCTCAAGCGGGCACTGGACATCGTGCTTTTTCCCGAGTTGTGGCAGGTGCGCACGGAGCTTTGAAAGCCGTTACCCGCTAACATTCGCCGCAATTTCCGTAATTCCGGGGATGGCAAGGAGCAGCGCATGTCAGGCGGAGGGTTTCACGTACACGGCCCGCACGATCACGAGCTAGAGCACGCTGCGCAGCACGGCTCGCACGGCGACTCGCACGCTGGCGGCATCGCGGTGGTCACGGCCATTATCGCCACGGTAGGCGCGCTGTTCGCCTACATGGGCGGCGCCACCCAGGCCAATGCGGGCCTCTACAAAAACAATGCTGCGATCAAAAAGACCGAGGCATCGAACCAGTGGAACTATTACCAGGCGAAGAGCAGCAAGCAGAACCTGAGCGAGCTGGCGATTGAGCTCGCACCGGAGAGCAAGAAGGCCTTCTACACGGAAGAGATTGCTCGCTACAAGAAGGAAAAGGCGGACATCAAGAAGGACGCCGAGAAACTTGAGGACGAAGCCAAGGCCTGGGACAAGAAGAGCGACGACGAGATGCACCAGCATCACCGCTGGGCACAGGCGACTACCGCCCTGCAAATCGCGATCGCGCTTGCCGCGATTGCCTTGCTGACCAAGCGTCGTTGGCTGGAGTATGGTGTCTACGGCGTGGCAGGCCTCGGTGTCGTGGTCGGCACACTGGCGGCGATGCATATCTAGGGCGTGTCAGATCTGACGGCGGTATCGCCTGCGGTGGCGCCTTCGCGGCGCGACACCTACACCATCACCGAACTCGCCGACGAGTTCGCGCTGACAACGCGCGCCATCCGCTTCTACGAGGATCAAGGGCTACTTTCGCCCGAGCGGCGTGGCACGCGGCGCATTTATACGCTGCGGGAGCGCGTCCGCCTCAAACTCATCCTGCGCGGCAAACGTCTGGGCATGAGTCTCGCCGACATCGCGGAGATTCTCGATCTTTACGATGTGGGTGATAGCGAGCGGCCTCAGTTGCTGAAGTTTCTCGAGGTGCTCGCGGCCCGGCGCACTTTGCTTGAGCAGCAACGCGAAGACATCGATGTCGTGCTCGAAGAGATCACGGCCATCGAAAAAGACTGTCGGCGCCGGTTACGAAGCGCCGGTCCGTAGCGCCGGGATTTGTTCAGTATTCCCTGAGATACCAGCCAGCACCTCAACGGCCGCGTTCAAAATTGATATTTACGTTGACGTAAACGTTAACTTAAGCGATAAAATTCGGCCATGATTTCCGCGCAGAAAACCGCAGACATCCTCAATATCTTCAACGCGCAGGGCGCGATGAGGCTCATCGGCGCACGACTGACCGAGGTGGACGAAGGCGTGGCCGAGTTTGAGCTGGACTTCCGCCCCGAGCTCTCGCAGCAAGACGGTTTTTTCCATGCCGGCATCATCGCCACGCTGGTCGACACGGCAGGTGGCTGCGCCGGAGCAACCACGATGCCGGCCAGCAGCGGTGTGCTGACGGTGGAATACAAGCTCAACGTGTTGGCGCCAGGCAATGGCGACAAGCTGCGCGCCCGCGGCGAGGTCATCAAGTCGGGCCGGACGCTGACCATCACGCAAGGCAAGGTGTGGGTGACCCGAGACGGCAAGGAAACACTCTGTGCGCTGATGCAACAGACGTTGATCGCCTTGCCCCAGAAGTAGTAGCTCGCAGGAGGCAACGATGCAATTTCCCCAACTCAAATTCGACCTCGACGAAGACATCGACATGCTGCGCGACAGCGTGCATGCGTTTGCGCAGGCCGAGATCGCGCCGCGCGCAGCCGAGATCGACCGCGACAATCAATTCCCGGCGGACCTCTGGCGCAAGATGGGTGAACTTGGCATTCTGGGGATTACGGTGCCCGAGGAATACGGTGGTGCCGGACTTGGCTACCTCGCCCATGTGGTCACGATGGAAGAAATCAGTCGCGCCAGCGGTGCCGTCGGCCTCTCCTATGGCGCGCACTCCAATCTTTGCGTCAATCAACTCAAGTTGAATGGCAGTGATGCGCAAAAGAAAAAGTACCTGCCAAAACTCATCTCGGGCGAGCACGTTGGTGCATTGGCGATGAGTGAACCGGGGTCCGGGTCCGACGTCGTCAGCATGAAGCTGCGTGCGGAGTTCAAGGGCGATCATTACGTCCTGAACGGCAACAAGATGTGGATCACCAACGGACCCGACGCCGACACGCTGGTGGTCTACGCGAAGACTGATCCAGGCCTCGGCCCACGCGGCATCACCGCCTTCATCATCGAAAAAGGTTTTGCCGGGTTCTCGACGGCTCAAAAACTCGACAAGCTCGGCATGCGAGGCAGCAACACCTGTGAATTGGTGTTTCAGGACTGTGTCGTTCCCGCCGAGAATGTGCTCAAGGAAGTCGGCAAGGGTGTCAACGTGCTGATGAGCGGGCTCGACTACGAGCGCGCGGTGCTCGCTGGCGGGTCGGTTGGCCTGATGGCCGCAGCGCTCGACGTGGTGATCCCCTACGTGCACGAGCGCAAGCAGTTCAACCAGTCAATCGGCGAGTTCCAGCTCATGCAGGGCAAGCTGGCTGACATGTATTCCACCTACTCCATGTGCCGCGCATATCTCTACGCTGTCGCGCAGGCGTGCGACCGTAATGAGGTCACACGCAAGGATGCGGCGGGCGTGATTCTGCAATGCGCAGAAAAGGCCACCTGGATGGCTGGCGAAGCCATTCAGGCACTGGGTGGCAACGGCTACATCAATGAGTACCCGACCGGCCGCATCTGGCGCGATGCCAAACTCTACGAAATCGGCGCCGGCACCAGCGAGATCCGCCGCATGCTCATCGGGCGAGAACTGTATAACGAGACGAAGTAGCTCGCGTCCCGAGCAGGACGAAGGACGACGCGCTACGCGCCAGGACGCAACGCTGAGCCATCAGCGCCGCTCAGTCAATCCGTATCGTGCGCATCTAACCGCTACACACGCAATAATGCCGACATGAAAGTCACAGTTTGCAGAGCTTTGCGTCCTAGCCCGCGCAGCGGGCGTCGTCGTTCGTCCTTCGTCCTGCGAAGCGCTCTAAGTGCGCGGAGTGCGCTTTGAGCGCTTCGCTAAAACAACTCTTCGCCAACAACCGCGCCTGGGTGGATGGCGTGTTGCGTGATGATCCGCAATTCTTTGAACGGCTCAAGCACCAGCAGGCGCCCGAATATCTGTGGATCGGTTGTTCGGATTCGCGGGTGCCAGCGAACCAAATCATTGGACTGCCACCGGGTGACGTTTTTGTTCACCGGAACGTAGCCAACGTTGTGGCGCACAGCGACCTGAATTGTTTGTCGGTGCTGCATTTCGCGGTAGAAATTCTCAAAGTCAAGCACGTTTTGCTGGTCGGCCATTACGGTTGCGGTGGCATCGCCGCGACCCACGACAACAAGCGACTTGGCGTGGTGGACAACTGGCTGCAGCATGTCCGCGATACGGTTGAAGCGCATCGCGCGAGCCTGCATGCCATCGAGGGACGCGAAGCGAGGTTACGCCGCCTGTGCGAACTGCATGTGGCCGAACAAGTGGTGAACGTTGCGCGCACCACGGTCGTACAGGACGCCTGGGCGCGAGGACAGGCGTTGACCGTTCACGGTTGCGTCTACGGTATCGAGGACGGCCTGCTGCGCACGCTGGATATCGATCTCGCCGGTTCGCATGACGTTGATGCGGTGTCGGCCCGCGCTCTCAACGCGATTGAGTCTCGCGCCGGCGAAGCCATTGCGCCGCATCCCGTCGTGGGCCAGCCATGACCCGCAACCACTGGATGCTGTTCGGCTTTTTCATGGCCATTGTCGGCATGGGCGTCTACTCGGTCGCCCCGCTCGCTGGACGCTTGCTGGTGTGGCTCGGCGCGGTGTTGGCGTGGCTGGGTATTGCGGTGGCCATTGAAAGCAAGCCGTGGGCACCGATTGGGCGCGCTTTGCTGCAGGCGATCGTCGGTGCGGCCGCGGTGGCGATTGCGATGAGTGCGACGCGGTTCTCGTTAGCGGGCATCGGCCTCGCCACGCTGCTTGGCGCCGTCATTGGCGCGTTTGCTTCGCACTGGACCCGTTACTTCGTCAAGTCATGACCCAGATTTCGCAGGAGCGCTTGCCGCGACCCACTCGGTAGCCATCAACACAGTCGCAGCAAGCGAGTCCCGTATCAAATTTAAGAGGAGTGATCACCATGTCCGATCCGATCGTTATCGTCAGCGCCGCTCGCACCCCGATGGGCGGTATGTTGGGTGACTTCGCGGCCTTGTCGGCGAGTGACTTGGGCGCCGTCGCGGTCAAGGCCGCTGTGGAGCGTGCGGGACTCAAACCGGAGCAAGTTGAGGAGGTGATCCTCGGTAATTGCCTCATGGCCGGTCAGGGCCAGGCGCCTGCACGGCAGGCTACGCTGAAGGCTGGCCTGCCGAAGGAAGTCGGCGCGCTGACGCTCACCAAAATGTGTGGCTCGGGCATGAAGGCCGTCATGCTGGCGCACGACGCCATCGTCGCAGGCTCCCGTGAGGTGGTGCTGGCAGGCGGCATGGAATCGATGACCAACGCGCCCTACCTGCTCGCCAGGGGCCGCCAGGGCTACCGCTACGGCCACGCGACCGTATACGACCACATGGCGCAGGACGGTCTGGAGGACGCGTACGAACGGGGCAAGGCGATGGGCGTGTTCGCCGAGAGCTGCGCTGCCAAGTACGGCTTCACCCGGGAGCAGCAGGACGCCTACGCCATCGAATCACTGAAACGTGCCCAAACGGCCATCAACGATGGTTCGTTCAAGTGGGAGGTCGCACCGGTCACCGTGAAAGGAAAGTCAGGCGACACCGAAATCGCCAACGACGAACAACCGCCCAAGGCCAGGCTCGACAAGATCCCCACACTGAAACCGGCGTTCATCAAGGACGGCACCATCACCGCTGCCAACGCGTCGAGTATTTCCGATGGCGCTGCCGCGCTCGTTCTGATGAAGGCGTCAAAAGCCGCTGCGCTTGGGCTCAAACCGCTGGCGCGTATCGTCGCCCATGCCGAGCACGCGCAGGAACCGGCGTGGTTCGCCACGGCGCCGGCGGGTGCGATGAAGAAAGTGTTTGCCAAAGCGGGCTGGACGCCGGCCGACGTTGACCTGTTCGAGATCAATGAGGCCTTTGCCAATGTGACGATGGCAGCGATGAAGGAATTTGACCTGCCGCACAACAAAGTCAACGTTCATGGCGGCGCCTGCGCGCTGGGGCACCCGATTGGGGCGTCCGGCGCCCGAATTCTCGTGACGCTCATCGGCGCGTTGCGCAAGACGGGCGGCAAAAAGGGGGTTGCATCGCTCTGCATCGGCGGTGGTGAAGCCACGGCGGTCGCCATTGAAATGATGTAGCCGGGGATTCGCGGCACAATGTAGGCGAAGCCTGCGGTGTGCGTGCCTGCTCATGGTGCGTGCCACCGGCGCAGGGACGTTCCACAGCGAGAGAAATATGGCCAAAACAGTCCTCATCGTTGGCGCCAATCGCGGCCTCGGCCTCGAATTCGCCAAACAGTACGCAGCCGATGGCTGTGATGTCATCGCCACCTGTCGTCGCCCGAGCGAAGCGGCCGAACTGCGTCGCGCCGGCGTGCGCATCGAGGCGCTCGACACCAGCACCGCGTCGTCCATTCAAGCGCTGGCCGAGAAACTGGCGGATGAGTCGATCGACGTGATGATCTGCAACGCCGGCGTTTACGGTCCGCGCAGCGAAGGCCTGACCGACATGCCCACCGAGGACTTCGACCTGGTGATGCGAACCAACGTGCTCGGACCGCTGCGCCTCACGCTCGCCTTCGCGCACAATGTGGCGAAAGCGCGTGGCGCGATGGTGTTTCTCTCCTCGCGCATGGGCTCGATCGGCACCATGAGTTCGCCGGCGGGTATCGCCTATCGCGCCAGCAAGGCAGCGCTCAACGCCGTGGTGAAAGCGACGTCGCTCGAACTGGGCAAAAAGGGCGTGCGCGTCATGGCGCTGCATCCGGGCTGGGTGCGCACCGACATGGGCGGGCCGTCGGCCACGCTGACACCCACCGAAAGCGTCGCCGGCATGCGTCACGTCATCGAGAATGCTTCAGACAAACACGGCGGCTTTTTCGATAACACCGGCGCGACGATTCCCTGGTAGCGAGCACCCATGACACCGGCTCCGACTTCGCTCAACAGCTTTTTGTCGCCATCGACGTCTGTACGGTGTGTTCAGCTTGCTATTACGAAAAGTCGACTTGACGCTAAATTGACCTGCAACCGCCGTAGAAATGTCGTTAGTGCGCACAAGTTGTTAGCCAACCATTGCATCGGGGCCAACGCATGAAACACGCCCGCGCCGCAGACTTGCTGGCTCGCCTGCCGGGGCCGGTGTCGGCGAAATGGCCTGCGGGCGAGCGCTTCTCCACCGCGATTGCGCACGGCAGCATGTCGGTCGAGCTCTATGCGCCGGTGGGCATTGACCCGCAAACACCGCACACGCAGGACGAGCTGTACTTCATCCACGGCGGCGCGGCCACCTTCACGCTTGAGGGTGACGTGACGCGCTGCGCGGCGGGAGACGTGCTGTTCGTGCCTGCCGGCGCGGAACACCGCTTCAGCGATTTCACCCACGACTTCGCCACCTGGGTGGTGTTCTGGGGGCCGCAGGGCGGCGAACATTAATGAGGAATCGAGCCGCACATGCTGCTTAACGAAGACCAGCGCATGGTGCGTGACAGCGTTCGCGCCTACGTGCAGGAACGCATCGCGCCCAAGGCCGCGCTGTGGGACAAATCACACGACTTTCCGGCTGCGGAACTCAAGGGCTTGGCCGAGCTCGGCTGCTACGGCATTGCCGTGCCCGACCAGTACGGCGGTGCCGGGCTCGACTACACCACGCTGGCAATCATCCTTGAGGAAATCGCCGCCGGCGATGGCGGCACCAGCACCGTGGTGTCGGTCAACAACTGCCCCGTCTGCTCAATCATGATGAGTTTCGCCAGCGAGCAGCAGAAGCGCGACTGGCTGGTGCCGCTGGCGCGCGGCGAGATGCTCGGCGCGTTCTGCCTGACCGAGCCCCACGTCGGCTCTGATGCGTCGGGGCTGCGCACGACGGCGACGCTGGACGGCGACCACTACGTGCTGAACGGGGTCAAGCAGTTCATCACCTCGGGCAAGAACGCCGATGTCGCCATCGTCATGGCGGTCACCGATAAAGCAGCGGGCAAGCGCGGCATCAGCGCCTTCATCGTGCCGACCAAAACGCCCGGCTACACAGTGGCGCGCATCGAGGACAAGCTGGGTCAGCATTCCAGCGACACGGCGCAGATCCTGTTCGAAAACTGCCGTGTCCCGGCGAGCCTGATGATTGGCGAGCCGGGCGCGGGCTACAAGATCGCGCTGGCTGGGCTTGAGGGCGGCCGCATCGGCATCGCCTCGCAAAGCGTCGGCATGGCGCGCGCCGCGTTCGAGGCCGCGCTGCGTTACGCAAAAGAGCGCGAAGCGTTCGGCAAGCCGATCTTCGAGCACCAGTCGGTGCAGTTCAGGCTCGCCGACATGGCGACGCAAATCGAGGCGGCGCGCCAGTTGATCCATCATGCCGCCAGCCTCAAGGACGCTGGCGTTCCGTGCCTCACACAGGCTGCGATGGCAAAACTCTTCGCCAGCGAGATGGCCGAGCGCATCTGCTCGGACGCGATCCAGATTCACGGCGGCTACGGCTACGTCACCGACTTTCCGGTCGAGCGAATCTACCGTGACGTGCGCGTCTGCCAGATTTACGAAGGCACCAGTGACATCCAGAAGATATTGATTGGGCGCGGGCTGGCGACCGGCGCGCACGAACTCTAGACCGCACGCATCAAGCAGCAAGGGGGAACTCACGTGGCCGGCACCATTGATTTTTACTTCGACTTCTCATCACCCTACGGCTATCTCGCCGCCGAGATGATTGAGGAGCTGGGTCAGCGCTGTGGGCGCACGGTGAACTGGCACCCCATCCTGCTCGGTGTGGTGTTCAAGGCGACAGGCGGGCAACCGTTGACGATGGCGCCGCTGAAAGGGCCGTACTCGGAGAAGGACTTCCGGCGCAGCGCGGCTTACTACGGCGTTCCGTACCACGCACCGAGCGTGTTCCCGATTGCGGGGCATCACGCGTCGCGCGCGGTGCTGTGGATGCAGAACGAGCATCCCGCCCATGCCAAGAAATTTGCGCTGGAGCTTTACCGTGCGTTCTTTCGTGGGGATCGCGACATCGGCAAGCTGGATGTGATTGGCGACGTTGCGGCCGGGCTCGGTTACAGCGCCGATGAAGTGATCGCCGCGACCCAGACCGACGCCATCAAAAACCAGCTCAAGGCGAACGTCGAAGCGGCGATTGCCAAGGGCATTTTTGGCTCGCCGTTCTTCATCGTCGACGGTGAACCCTTCTGGGGTGCCGACCGGCTGCCGATGCTGGAGCAATGGATCAAACGAGGCGGGTGGACATACTGATGCCAGTCATCGAATCAAAACTCAATCTGCGCGATGCCGCCACCGCGGCATCGACAGCGGCAATGCAGTCGCTGGTCGACGATTTGCGTGCGAAGCACGCTGCAGCGGCGATGGGCGGCGGCGACGGCCCGCGCGCCAAGCACACCGCACGCGGCAAGCTGCTGCCGCGCGACCGGGTGAAGCATCTGCTTGACCCCGGCTCGCCATTTCTGGAGCTGTCGGCACTGGCAGCGCATGACATGTACGCCAACGAGTCGCCCGGCGCCGGCGTCATCACCGGCATCGGCCGCGTCAGCGGTCGCGAGTGCGTGATCGTTGCCAATGACGCGACGGTCAAGGGCGGCACCTACTACCCGATGACGGTGAAGAAGCATCTGCGCGCACAGGAGATCGCCGCTCAGAACCGCCTGCCCTGCATCTATCTGGTTGACTCGGGCGGTGCCAATTTGCCCAATCAGGACGAAGTATTCCCCGACCGCGATCACTTCGGCCGCATCTTCTACAACCAGGCCACTATGAGCGCTGCGGACATCGCCCAGATTGCCGTGGTGATGGGATCGTGCACCGCCGGTGGCGCCTACGTGCCGGCGATGAGCGACGTATCGATCATTGTGAAGAATCAGGGCACCATCTTCCTCGCAGGCCCGCCGCTGGTCAAGGCGGCAACGGGCGAGGTGGTGACTGCCGAGGATTTGGGCGGTGGCGACGTTCACACCCGGCTCTCCGGTGTTTCTGATTACCTTGCCCAGAACGATCTGCATGCACTCGGCCTCGCCCGGCAGGCGGTGGCCAATCTCAACACGGTGAAGCCGCGCCAGCTTGATGTGGCCGAGAGCGTTGAGCCGCGCTACGACGCCCGTGAACTCTACGGCGTGATTCCGGTGGACACCCGCAAGCCGTTCGATGTGCGTGAAGTGATCGCCCGCATCGTTGATGGCAGTGAATTCGATGAGTTCAAGGCACGCTACGGCACGACACTGGTTACCGGCTTCGCCCGTATCTACGGCATGCCGGTGGGCATCATCGCCAACAACGGCGTGCTGTTCTCGGAGTCGGCGCTGAAGGGGGCCCACTTCGTCGAGCTGTGCTGCCAGCGCAAGATCCCGCTGGTGTTCCTGCAGAACATCACCGGCTTCATGGTCGGCCAAAAGTACGAGAACGAAGGCATCGCACGCAACGGTGCCAAGATGGTCACCGCCGTCGCCTGTGCGCAGGTGCCGAAATTCACCGTCATCATCGGCGGCAGCTTTGGCGCTGGCAACTATGGCATGTGCGGACGCGCGTACTCACCGCGCTTCCTCTGGATGTGGCCCAACGCACGCATCAGTGTGATGGGTGGCGAGCAGGCGGCGAGCGTGCTTTCGACTGTGAAGCGCGACAACATTGAGGCCAAGGGGGGCGTCTGGTCGAAAGACGAAGAGGATGCCTTCAAGGCGCCGATTCGTGCGCAGTATGAACGCGAAGGGCATCCGTATTACGCCACGGCGCGTCTCTGGGATGACGGCGTGATCGATCCAGCCGATACCCGGCGCGTGCTGGGCCTTGGCTTGTCGGCGAGTCTGAATGCGCCGATTGCCGATACGAAGTTTGGCGTGTTCCGGATGTAGTGCGATGAATACCTTGAAAATCGAACGTGACGCGCGCGGCGTCGCCATGGTGGCTTTCAATCGCCCGGAAGTACATAACGCCTTCGACGAGACGATGATCCGCGAGGTGATTGCTGCGTTTCGTGATCTTGGCGAAGATGAATCGGTGCGCGTCATCATCATCGCGGCGGAAGGCAAGAGCTTCTGCGCGGGTGCTGACCTCAACTGGATGAAGCGCGCGTCGGAATATGACGAAGACCAGAACCGCGAAGACGCGGGCGAACTGGCACTGATGCTCAATGCGATTTACGCCTGCCCGAAACCGGTGATTGCCCGCGTGCAGGGCAATGCGTTCGGTGGCGGCGTTGGCGTGGTGGCTGCAGCGGATATTGCGATTGGCGTTGCCGACGTGCAGTTTGCGTTGTCGGAGGTGAAGTTAGGCATCATCCCGGCGGTGATCAGCCCGTACGTGATCGAGTCGATCGGTGCGCGCTATGCCCATCGTTACTTCATCACCGCCGAGCGCTTCAGCGGCTCCGAGGCGTACCGCATTGGACTGCTGCACGATCTCGCGTCGTCTGTGGAAGCGATGGACGAGATGATCGCCGGCCTCTGCAGCATCCTGCTCAGCAATGGCCCGAAGGCGATCACGGCGGCGAAGAACCTGATTCAGGCAGTTGCACAAAAACCGATCGATGACGAGCTGATGGAAGACACCATCGAACGTATCGCGCAGATTCGCTCGACGCCTGAGGCTAAGGAGGGCATTGGCGCTTTCCTCGGCAAACGGCGTCCGAATTGGGTTAAGGAGTAGCCGTGTTCACCAAAATCTTGATCGCCAACCGCGGCGAAATCGCCGTCCGCGTTGCGCGCACCGCGCGCCGCATGGGCATCCAGACAGTTGCCGTGTTCTCCGAGGCCGACCGTGATGCGATGCACGTCGCCGCCTGCGACGAGGCGTACTGCATCGGTGCCGCCGCACCGAAGGCGTCTTACCTGCGCGGCGACAAGGTGCTTGAGATCGCCAAGCTGACCGGGGCGCAAGCCATTCATCCCGGCTACGGGTTCCTGTCGGAGAACGAAGCCTTTGCGCGGCAGTGCGCCGACGCGGGCGTGGTCTTCATCGGCCCGCCACCCGCCGCGATCGAGGCGATGGGGCTCAAGGCCGAGTCGAAACGGCTCATGGAGAAGGCCGGCGTCCCGTTGGTGCCCGGTTATCACGGCAACGACCAGAGCGAGGCGCTGCTCGCGTCGGAGGCCAAGCGGATCGGCTTCCCGGTGCTGATCAAGGCGAGCGCAGGTGGTGGCGGCAAGGGCATGAAAGTCGCCGAGAGCGAGGCTGACTTTGCGGCGGCGCTTGCGTCGGCCAAGCGCGAGGCGAAGAGCTCGTTCGGCGACGACAACGTGCTGATTGAGCGCTACCTGCAACGCCCGCGTCACATCGAGATTCAGGTCTTTGCCGATGAGCTCGGCCACTGCGTCTATCTGTTCGAGCGCGACTGTTCACTGCAACGTCGTCACCAGAAGGTCGTCGAGGAAGCACCAGCCCCCGGTATGACCGAGGCGCGCCGGCGCCAGATGGGCGAGGCCGCCGTCGCGGCGGCGCATGCCGTGGGCTACGTGGGCGCTGGCACCGTGGAGTTCATCGCCGAACACGACTTCGCGACGTCGGGCCGCTTCTACTTCATGGAGATGAACACGCGGTTGCAGGTGGAACATCCAGTCACCGAGATGATCACCGGCCTCGATCTGGTGGAGTGGCAACTGCGGGTGGCATCCGGCGAGCGGCTGCCCAAGCTGCAGGACGAGCTGCGCATCAACGGTCACGCCTTCGAGGCGCGCGTCTACGCCGAGAACCCGCGCAACCAGTTCCTGCCTGCGATCGGCCCCATCGATCTGCTGCGCACGCCCGCGACCAGCGCTGACGTGCGCATCGACACTGGGGTGCGCGAAGGCGACGAGATCACGCCGTTCTACGACCCGATGATCGCCAAGCTCGTCGTTCACGGCGAGAACCGCGCGCAGGCGTTGCAGCGGCTTGCGCTCGCGCTGGACGACTATGCCGTGGTCGGGTTCAGCAATAACGTTGAGTTCCTGCAGCGCGTGGCGCGCCACCCGGCGTTCGCCGCCGGCGAGATCGATACCGGGTTCATCGCACGGCACGCCGATTCGCTGCTGCCGCCCTTGCCGACCCCCACCGATATCGCACTTGCCGCTTGCGCGCTCGTCGAATGGTCCGCTGCGCGCGAAGCCGCTCGTGACGCGGCACGCCGCGCGGGAGAGGCTTCGTCACCGTGGGCGTTCGCCGATGCTTTCTGGCCGAACCAGCCCGACTGCGGCGTGGATTTCGATTACGCGCAGGGCGAGCAGCGCTTCGGCGTCAGCCTGATCGCGACCGGCGATGGCCATCGCATCCGTATCGGCGATCGCGACCTCGCTGCGCGTGCATACATCGATGGCGAACAGGTCACCCTGACGCTCGGTGACAGTCAGCGTTTGGCGCGCGTGTTGAGTTCCGGTGCGCATCGCGTGGTGTTGCTCTCGGGCGAGCGCTTCGAATTCGACGCGGTCGATCGCTACGCGCCCCCCGAATCCGAAGACGGGCACGGCGGCCACCTCACCGCGCCAATGCCGGGCTCAGTGGTGAGCGTGCTGGCGAAGGTCAACGATGCCGTGAAGAAGGGGCAACCGCTCATCATCATGGAGGCGATGAAGATGGAGCACACCATTGTTGCGCCGTTCGATGGTGTCGTCGAGGCGATCTACTTCGCTGCGAAGGAACAGGTAAAGGAAGGGGCAGAATTGGTGGCGCTCTCCGAGGCCAAGGCCGCGGTCTGATCCTCCGTTGTTTACCCAGCGGTACGCGCTGCTACACATCATCCGGTCACATGAAGATCCTAGTCCAGTCCACCGGCCTCGATATCGTCCCCGGCATCATTGCCGAGCTCCGCAAGCATCAACCTGGCTGGGAATACTTTGCCTGGCCATCCGACGAGCCCTGCGACTATGTCGTTGGCTGGAAACCGCCGGCCGAGCTGTTCGCGAAACAGCCCAAACTCAAGGCGGTGATCAACTACGGCGCCGGCGTCGATGCCATCCTTGCGATGGGCGCCGTGCCGCCGCATCTGCCGATCGTGCGACTCGAGGATGCGGGTATGGCGCGGCAGATGGCTGAGTACGCGATCTACGGCGTGATCCATCACCAACGCCATCTGCAGATCTATCTTGAACAACAGCGGGCGAAGCACTGGCAGCAGCACGAGGACCGTGGCAACGTGCGCCAACCGACGGTCGGCGTGCTCGGCCTCGGCGAGATGGGTGGCGCTGTCGCCCGCAAACTGGCCACGTTCGGCTACCCGGTGCGCGGCTGGTCGCGTTCGAGGCATCAGGTCGAGGGCATGACGACCTTTGCCGGCATGGCCGAGCTACCGGCCTTCCTCGCGGGCTGCGACGTGCTCGTCTCGATGCTGCCGCTGACCGAGCTGACGCGCGGGCTCATCAACGCAGTGACGCTGGCACAGCTGCCGCGCGGTGCCTTTTTGGTAAACGCCGGTCGTGGTGGCCATCTGGTTGATGCCGACGTTGTCGCGGCGCTCGACAGCGGCCAACTCGGTGGCGCCCTGCTCGATGTTTTCCACGAGGAGCCGTTGCCGCAGGATCATCCGTACTGGTCGCATCCGAAAGTGATCGTGACACCGCACATCGCGGCGACCACGCCAATCAAGGATGCCTGCGCGCAGATTGTCGACAAGATCGCCGCCATGGAGCGCGGCGAGTTTGTTTCCGGCATCGTCGATCCCAAAATCGGCTATTGATCAACCAGTCGAGGACGGCATGAAATACCCGAGTCGCGTCAGCATCGTCGAGGTCGGCGCCCGTGACGGCCTGCAGAACGAGAAACAGGAAGTTGCGGCCGCATTGAAGATCGAGCTTGTCAACCGACTGAGCGAGGCCGGTTTTCGCAATGTCGAGGCCGGTTCCTTCGTGTCGCCCAAATGGGTGCCGCAGATGGCTACCTCGCCCGAAGTCATGGCGGGCATCGTGCGCAAGCCCGGCGTCATCTACTCGGTCCTCACCCCGAACATGAAGGGCTTTGAAAGTGCGCTCGTGGCCAAGGCCGACGAGGTGGTGATCTTCGGCGCTGCGTCCGAGGCGTTCTCGCAGAAAAACATCAACTGCTCGATCGCCGAGAGCATCGAGCGCTTCCGCCCGGTCGCCGAAGCTGCCAAGGCGAACGGCATGCGTGTGCGCGCCGCAATCTCCTGCGCGCTTGGCTGCCCCTATCAGGGCGAGGTTCCGATCGCTTCCGTCGTCGACTGCGTCAAGCGGTTCGCCGACCTCGGCTGCGACGACATCGGTATTGCCGACACGATTGGCGTCGGCACACCGGCACGTGCCTCGGCGGTGTTTGAGGCGGCCGCAATGGTTTACCCGCTCGCCCAGCTCTCTGCGCATTTCCACGACACCTATGGCCAGGCCTGCGCCAACGTGCTCGCCTGCCTTGAGCTTGGGGTGAGCACCTTCGACACGTCGGTCGCCGGCCTCGGTGGCTGCCCGTATGCCAAGGGTGCGACCGGCAACGTTGCCACCGAAGACGTGTTGTACATGCTGCACGGCATGGGCATTGAGACCGGCATTGACCTTGACCTCGTGTGCGACGCCGGACAGTTCATCTCGCAGGCGCTCGGCCGCGCTCCGCATTCGCGGGTGAACAGGGCGCTGGCGGCCCGTCGTGCCGGCTAGCACCGTTCTGTCGAAGCCCCGGGGTCTAAACCGCCGCCAAACGCCATGTGGATCGATAGCCACTGCCATCTTGATTCGCCTGAGTTCGACGTTGACCGCGATGAGGTGGTTGCAGCATCCAGGGCGGCGGGCGTTGAGGCGATCGTCAATTTGCCAGGTCATGTTGATCACTTCGCGCGAGCGCTGGCGAGCCGCGAGCGCTATGGTTGCCTGACGGGATTCGGTATCCACCCGATGTGGGTCGCCGGGCCGTCCGCACAGTCGCCGCGAGACCACATTGCCATCTTGCGCAGCTGGGTCGAGCGTGAAAAGCCGGATCTGATCGGCGAGATTGGTCTCGATTTCTACATCTCGGATGTCAATCAATCCGAACAGGAGTGGTTTTTCTCCGAGCAATTGAAGGTTGCCCGCGAGTTCGACCTGCCGGTATCGCTGCACGTGCGTCGCAGCCAGGATGTGATCCTGAAGCACCTGCGTCGGATTCGCGTTCGCAGCGGCTTTGCGCACGCCTTCAACGGAAGTTCGCAGCAGGCAATGGAGTTTGTCAGGCTGGGGTTCTGTCTGGGATTCGGTGGTACGGCGACATTCCCGCAGGCGCGACGGATTCGATCGTTGCTGCGCGACGTCCCTTTGAGTTCAGTGGTATTGGAGACTGATGCGCCAGATTTGCCGCCTTCATTCCTCGGAGCGATGAGCTCGACCCGCAGGAACTCACCCGAGTATCTACCGGCGATCGGGGAGCTGCTGGCGCGCGAGCGCGGTGAGCTTCCAGCCGCGTTCGCGGCCGCAACCACCTCGAATGTCCGGCGAGTGCTGGGCGCGGACTGACGCATGACTGGTCTACGATCATCCAACGATGCCGCGCAGGTGGAGTCACCTTGCATCAAGCGCTGTGCGATGGATGCGCGCAGCGGGTATTGTCTGGGCTGTGGTCGGACGCTTGAGGAGATTACAAACTGGTCGACGCTTTCTGTCGACCAGCGTGCCGCAGTCGTTCGGGGGCTCGAAGGACGATTGAGCGGTGCGGCATCCCCTCCTGGCTGGGATCGCCGAAGCCGTTGACGCCAGCCCAACCGGTGGCCTGCTGTCGGCTGTACGGCTGTTGCGTCGAAAGCAGAAAAGAAAAAGGGCGCCGAAGCGCCCTTTTGTGTCCACGGGTTCCTGACGATTAGAAACGGTGGATGATGCCGATGGCTGGCGTGTTCAACTTGCCACCGGTTTCGTTCTTCATCGAAGAGTAGTACGCGTAGAGCTGGGTGCGTTTCGAGAAGGTGTAGTCGTAAACCAGAGCCACGTGCTTACCGCCGCCAACAGTCCAGTTGGCGAGCAATTGCGCTGCGGTCGGGGCAGTGTAGCCAACCGGCGGGGTCCAAGCCCAAGCCGCACCGTTATCACGCTGGCTGTACTGTACGCCAACGTTGTGTGCGCCCAACGGAACTTGAGCTGCAACGTCGAAGTACTTCATCTTCAGCGTGCCGGTCGCCAGCTTGTAGCGAGCCACTTCGTACGCGCCGTCAATTCGAGCCACGCCAAAGTTGTACCGTGCATAACCGCGCAGAGCATCCTGGTCGTGCGCCCCCGTCACCACACCGGCCAAGCCGCCGAAATCCTTATGCATTGCATAGGTCAAACCGACGGTGATCGGGCCGTTCGAGTAAATCGCGGCTGTATCCCACAGGCGTGCCTTCGGCGACGCGGCCTGCTCTTCGATGAGCGAGTACATCGTGCGCAGCGTGAAGCCGCCCATGTTCGGCGTCGCGTAGCTGATCGCATTCGCCGCGCGTGCATCAAAGTGGCCCGTGTTGGATGCGCCAGAGGTGCCGCCACGACCATAGTTGGTGAACAGCTGGTTGAAGCCGAAACCCGGGCCGCCGGAAACACCGTTGTTACGGTTTTGCGCGCCGGTTGAACCGATGTTTTGGTGAGAGAGGCCGAACACGTCATCGTACGGTGTCAAACCGTAACCAACTTTAACTTCGCCCCATGCCGGGTTACCAAGGCCGACCCAAGCTTCGCGGCCGAACATAACACCGCCGCCAAGTGTGCCGTCATCGGAACCGAAGCTATTCTCGAGTTGGAAATGCGCGTAGGTGCCGCCACCCAGATTTTCGCGACCACGGAACCCGAAGCGCGACGAGTTGGCCGTCATGCGGTTGACCGACAACGAGTTGACGGCTTTGCCGACGCTGTTGGCGCCCTGCGAACCGCGGTTAATCTCGATCGATGTATTGATGTAGCCGTACAGCGTGACGTTCGCGGTTTGCGCCGAGGCGATGCCAGCAACGGTGGTCGCTGCAAGTGCCAGCGCGACTTTAGAGAGTTTCATGAGGACTCCGAAATGAGAAAACTAGACGGACGACAAGGGGGCCGAAGCCCCCTCCTCTCAAACGCTCTGATTAGAAGCGGTGACGGATCCCAGCAGCAATGATGCGCTTGTCCGCACCAAAGATGGGGGCAGCAGCCGTGCCGGCTTGCGACTGGCCACCGTAGCCAGCGGCCTCAACGCCGGCGTTTGCGTTGTTGTCAGCGTTTGCGAAACGTGCGTAAACGTCAGTGCGCTTCGACAACGTGTAGTTCGCACCGAGGTTAATCGCCGTTTGCTTCGCGCTGCCGTTCTTGAGTTGACCGAACTGGGCAACGAGCGACGCTGCGCCCAGTGGCACGCTGGCGCCGAGGCTCCAGCCCTTCCACTTCGAACCCGTGATCGGGTTCTTGATTTCGTGGTACTCGCCGCCGATGTTGGCCACGCCCGCGTTGTAGCTACCGCCGACCAACCAAGTACGCTGTGCGCTTACGCCGGAGGCGTTCTTGTTGTCAACGTAACCGATACCGGCGTTGATGGGGCCATTGTTGTACGCGAGGTTGGCGCCGAGAATGCGACCCGCGCTGGTGTTGCCAGCGACTTCACCCATCGCCCACTGCAGGTTAGCCGTCAGGCCGCCCATGTTCGGCGTTTTGTAGTTGATCGCGTTGTCGTTGCGCAGCGCGCCACCTGCAGCAAGAAGGAACTGGTTGGTGATCGTGCTGAAGTTGGAGTAGCCGTCGACGTCGGCGTCAGCACCCGTGTAGAAAATCGGAGCGTATTGACGACCAACCGTCAACGCACCGAAAGCACCGGTCAGGCCAACGTAGGCTTGACGACCGAACAGACGCCCGCCTTGGCCGAGACCACCCGTCGAGCTGTCAAAGCCGTTTTCCAGCGTGAACACGGCATTCAGGCCGCCACCCAGCGCCTCTGAACCGCGAAGACCCCAACGCGAGCCAGACAAGCCGCCTGCGTCGAGCGCATTTACCGTGCCACCGGCGACCGTCGCGCCAGCTGCGTTTTTGCCTGCGGTCGTGCGAATGTTCGCGACGTAGGTGTCCACGACACCGTACAGCGTAACGTTCGCGGTTTGAGCGGAAGCAGCGCCAGCGGCGATCGCGCTCACTGCCAGGGCAACGAGTTTCTTGTTCATTACAGTCTCTCCTCAGATATTGACGGTCGGCACTCGTCTCCGTATGCACTAGAACATGCGCGAAGAGTCGTCACCAACAATTTTTCTTCCAACGGAATTTCGGAAGCTGGTTTAATTCTGCCAAATCCCCGGCACCGGGCCAATCTTCGCGATGCCGCAGAGGCGTGTTTGACCTCGTTGGTTGTTGTCAAATTGCAACATTTCCTTCGCCGTCGGTCGCGATGGCGCAGTAACGCTGGCGGCTCCATCACTTCTCGCTAGTTGATTGATTTGTAAAGGTTTTATGGCGTTTGAGCCGAGCATTGTTGCGATCACCGCCGTCGGGTCGCTCGTCGTATGTCTCGCGATTCGGCACGGCCGCATCGACAGCCCCGCCAGTTATCCGAGCGAGCGCTCACTTCATCAGTCCCCAATCCCCCGGGGCGGCGGGCTGGGGATTGCTGCGGCCGTCTTTTTCGGCTTGGTCGCCCTAGGTGCGCCCTGGGGTGTCGTGGTCGCGGCGCTTGCGCTTTGGGCAATCTCTGCGTGGGACGACTGGGCCAGCGCGCCGCCCGCCGTGCGGCTAGCCTTTCACGCTGCAGTGGCAGCCGGCGTGCTTTTCACCGTTACACCTCAATTAGAGTTAGTTGCCGTCATTTTTCTTCTTTTTGCGCTCATCTGGTCCATAAATCTGTTCAATTTCATGGATGGCGCGGATGGTATTGCGGCGACAGCCGCCTTGGTAGTAGCGGGTGCGCTCGGCGTGATCGCGTGGCGAACGTTGCCGTCTGACGCACGCCTGCCCTGGTATTGCTTCATCGTGGCAGGGGCGGCGCTCGGATTTCTGCCCTTCAATTTTCCACCCGCCCGGCTGTTCATGGGCGACGGTGGTTCGACTCTGCTTGGGTTGATGTTGGCCATTTTGAGCGTGATGGGCGCCGTTGAAGGCGCCTGGCCAGCCACCATCCCCATCGCGCTCTTAACCCCCCTTTGGGCGGACGCGACATACACGTTGATACGGCGAATTGCAGCGGGCCACAGCCCGTTTGAAGCGCACCGCACGCACCTCTATCAGCGACTCGCGCTCTCGGGACTGGGTCACAAGGGGCTGCTGTGGTGGATGAGCGGCTGGCTTTTCATTTCGCTCGGCGTTGCGTTGCTTGCCGGCCAATCGGCGTCTCGAGGCATTTCGCTCGGCCTCGCCGCGCTGTTTGCCGCGTTCTACGTGGCGTTTACGGAATGGGCTTTACGCCGTCAACCCAATCTGCTGATGAATCCACGCGCTCTTCTGGCGCTGATTTTCGACGTGGTGGCCGCCGGCGTGGCGTGGGCGGTTCTGTTCTGGGCGCGCTTCAACTTCAATATCGATGACGCGAACTTCACCGCAGGTGACGTTGTGCGCAGCTTGAGCGTGGTTCTACCAGTCCACGCACTGGTCTTTCTCGTGTTGGGGCTTTATCAGGGGTTGTGGCGATTCGCCAGCATGGCCGATCTGCGCCGCATTGGTACCGGCGCCTTCACGGCGGCAGCGGCGACGGCAGTGCTATTCGCGCTCATTCGCCCGGAAAGCTTCATTGTTCCGCGTTCGGTGATGCTCCTGCAGCCGATCCTGCTGATCTTTCTCATGGGTGGTGCGCGCTTCGCCTATCGCAGCTGGAAAGAGCACCGCCTGTACGGCATCGCCGCAGCCAAAGGCGAACCCGTTCTGGTGCTTGGCGCGGGTGCTGCAGGAGCGCGACTGGTGGCGGAATTGGCCAAGTCCGAAACCTGGCATGCGGTCGGTCTGCTCGATGATGACGTCGGCAAGATCGGGGGCCGGGTACACAACACGCCAATCCTCGATCGGCTTGATCGTGTTGAGGCGGTTGCGCGACGCTTCGGGGCGCGACACGCCATCGTGGCCATGCCCAACGTCGATCATGCGACCCGGCGTCGCGCGGTGACGCTTGCCAGCGAGGCCGGCCTTACCGCGCTGACCGTGCCCTCGTACGACGAAATGCTCGCCGACGAGTCTCCCCTGGCAAAGCTGCGCGCGATTGAGCTGGAAGATTTGCTTGGGCGAGATCCCGTCGTGCTCGACACCGCAGGACTCGAGCGCTGGATCGGTGGTCGGACGGTGCTGGTCACCGGCGCGGGGGGCTCGATCGGTACCGAACTCTGCCAGCAAGTCGCTCGCTTTCACCCTGCCAGACTGATTCTCGTCGACATCTCGGAGTTCGCATGCCACCAGGCAAGTGAACTTCTGGCACCACACCTCCCACGTGAGTGCATGGAGGTCTACGTTGGCAACGCCCGTCAACGTGAGCGCTTGCAAGAGATTTTCGAGCGCGAGCGACCGGCGATCGTTTTTCACGCGGCGGCATACAAGCACGTACCGCTCACCGAAACTGTCAACGCCTGGGAGGCCGTACGCAACAACGTACTTGGCACAGTGAATGCAGCCGAATGCGCAAGAGCGGTTGGCGCCGAGCGATTCGTACTCATCTCCACCGACAAGGCCGTCCGTGCGTCGAGCATCATGGGTGCCAGCAAGCGGCTCGCGGAACTGGCGATCATGAGCTACCCCGACGCGCCGACCCACTTCGTTGCAGTGCGCTTCGGCAACGTCCTCGGCAGTAACGGCAGCGTCATCCCGAAATTTCGTGAACAGATTGCGCGCGGTGGCCCGGTGACCGTGACGCACCCGGACATGACGCGGTACTTCATGTCAATTCCGGAAGCGGCGCAACTGGTGCTACAGGCCGGCATGCTGGGCCAACGGCGCTCGCTTTACGTACTGGACATGGGCACGCCCGTACGGATCGTGGAATTGGCGCAGGAGTTGATCCGTCTTGCGCGTGGCAACATCGACGCGGTGCCCATCGTCTTCACCGGACTTCGCCCTGGTGAAAAGATGCACGAAGAGCTGACCGGCGAGGGTGAAACCTTCACGGAGACGGCACACCGAAAAGTGCGCCGAGTCAGCCTGGACAATGTTCAGCCGCTCGACCTGGTCGCACTCGGCGCGTGGCTAGCGCAGCCTACGCCAGCCGATGTCCGCGCCGAGCTAAGACGGTGGGTTGCCGATTTCCAGCCGGCAGACTCCACGTAGCTTGCGCCAGCCTAGCTGTTAAGTTGCAATAGGTTCTTCCCGCTGAGTCGGGAAGCTGGAGGCTTGTGGCCCAAGGCCGAATGGGGCCTGCGGGCGTTGTAGTAGGCCAGGAAGGACGGCAGCCAAGCGGTGCGCTCGGCGCTGTTGTTCCACAGGCGGCCGTAGGCCCATTCGCGCAGGCAGGTCTGGATGAATCGCTCGGCCTTGCCGTTGGTCTGGGGCCTATAGGGCCGGGTGTAGGTGTGCTTGATGCCCAAGGCCTTGCACGTCGCCTGGAAGGCCTTGGAGCGATAGGCGCTGCCATTGTCGGTCAACAGTCGTTTGACTGTGACGCCGAGACTGCGGTAGTGCGCCACGGTCGCCTCCAGGAAGTCCACGGCCGACTCCTTTTTCTCGTCGGCGCGCATCTGCACGAAGCCAACGCGAGAGTGGTCATCGATGGCGACGTGGGCGAATTCCCAGCCCGCGCCCTCGACGGAGTCACGACGATCGCCGGTGACCCGATGACTGGGGCGCACGATGCGACCAAGCTTCTTGGTGTCGATGTGCAGCAGCTCGCCCGGCGCCTCACGCTCGTAGCGAAGCGTGGGCACAAGCGGATCGAGTACCTTCAGGCTCGATAGCCCAAGGCCCGCCAAAAAGCGGCTGACCGTAGCCACGCTGCGGCCCACCACGACCGCGATCCGGCGCATCGGCATGCGCGCGCGCCGCAACTGCTCGATACGCTCGGCCAGCTTGGTGTCGATGCTGCTTCGGGTGCGATTCGGACGGGAAGTTCGCTCTTTCAGAGCGTCCTGGCCGCCTTCCTCAAACCGCCGCAGCCACTTGCGCGCCGTCTGACGGC
>JAEUPL010000017.1 GCA_016790165.1 Burkholderiales bacterium | reverse complement strand
ATCGGATCTGGCTGCTCGGCGACCTGGTCAACCGTGGCCCGCAGTCGCTGCGCACGCTGCGCCGCCTGCGCGCGCTCGGCGACGCGGCGCGCTGCGTGCTCGGCAACCACGACCTGCACCTGCTTGCGGTCGCCGCCGGCGGGCGACGCGTGCACCGCCAGGACACGATCGACGAAGTGCTCGCGGCGCCCGACCGCGAGGCGCTGCTCGACTGGCTGCGGCACCAGCGCATGGCGCGCCAGGTGCATGGTTGGCTGCTGGTGCATGCCGGCGTGGTGCCGCAATGGGACCTGGCCTTGACCCTGGACCTGGCCGCCGAGGTCGAAGACATGCTGCGCAGCGAAGCGCTGAACGGTTTCCTGCAGATCATGTACGGGGACGAGCCGCTGCGCTGGGACCCGTCGCTCGAAGGCGCACGCCGCCTGCGCTTCGTGATCAACGTGCTGACGCGGGTGCGCTTCGTCGGGCGCAACGACGGCGCGCTCGACCTCAACACGAAAGAAGGCGCGCAGGGCGCTCCCGAAGGCCTCGTGCCCTGGTTCGACGCCCCGGGGCGGCGCACCGCCGGGATATCGGTCGCGTTCGGCCACTGGTCGACGCTGGGCCTGCTGCAGCGCCCGGACCTGCTGGCGCTGGACACCGGCTGCGTCTGGGGCGGGCGACTCAGCGCGGCGCGGCTGGCCGCCGATGGCGCGGTCGAGATCCTGCAGGTGCCCTGCTTGCAGGCGCAGGCACCGGGCGGCGTGGCCTGACGCACCGCGACGGGGCACGTGCCCGGCGCTGCTGCCCCATGGCGCCCGGGGCGGCAGGCGCCGGGTGCCTCGGGTGGCGCCGACTGCTCCTAGAATCGCCGCGCGGGAAGCGTGGCCGAGCGGTTGAAGGCACCGGTCTTGAAAACCGGCGACGGGGCAACCCGTTCGTGAGTTCGAATCTCACCGCTTCCGCCAGTTCACTCGTCGCCACCGCGCTGGCCGGCGAGCCGTCTCCGGGCAAGCGATCGCACTCGACGCTAGCTGCCTGCTAGGGCGTCGCTCGTGGCGCCAGATTGGTGAGTCCGCAAGTACCGCTCAGGTAGTCGTAGATCGCCGACCAAGCGCTGCGGGTCGGAACGGGGCTCGTTCCCAGGGCCGCAGTGGTCGCAGCCGTACCGCCATAGCCGCTGAGCGCGCGAAGTAACAGTACGCCGTCGGTTGCCGCAGCGTTGGCGCTATTGCCGTCGATATCGGTCAGGTTGTTCGTGAGCAGCGTATCGATGTAATTTCTGATGTCGGTGCGGCCGGTCAGGGTGTCGCCAGTCCGCGTGCCCGCCGGGTTGTAGGCGGCGTTGGTCAATGCAATGTCGGTCAAGCCCAGCATGCGCCGCAGGATCATCACACCGTCGGTCTGAGCCAGCACTTGACCGTCACCATCGACGTCGAGATTGCAGGGCACACCGAAGCGCACGGTGACTGAGCAGGAGCCGCTTGGCGAGGTGAACGCAGAGAGCTGAATCTCATTGCCGACGCGCGTTGCGGTGCACCCGCTCGCTGTGACCGACGTCAGCGCGTATCCCGAGGCGGGAACTGCCGCGATATAGGCGGTCGCGCCACTGTAGATGGTTTGCGTTGGCGGGTAAACGCTACCCGCGCCAGATGGGCCGGTCACCGTCGTCGTCACCGACTGATAGGGGCCGGCGTACGCGGGGTTGCCGACGGGTTCGTCGGTCGCGATGAACGTCGTGCCGTTCACGAACAGCATGTCCCGCGCGAAGGTCGCGGGCACCGTTGCGGCTTTCGTCCAACTGGCTCCGTCCGGGCTCCGGTAGACATCGAACGAGGTTCCAGTGCTTCCCGTTGGCGTGACGGCAATGGTGAATCCGTTGCCGTTGCCGGTCATGGACTGAATCGCGGTGATACTCGCCGGCACGGTCGTCGGCGTCCATGTCTGCAAATCAGTGCTTTTGAACAGGAGCGCCTGCGATGGCGTGCCGACGCGGGTGACCGAAGCGAGATAAAGCCCGGTGGAGTTGTCGTAGGCAAGGTCCGTGAGAAGATCGCTGCTGCTGTAGCTTCCCACGGGGTTGATGGCGCTGAAGGACGTGCCGCCGTCGGCACTCCATTGCAGATAGTTATCCTGGTAGACGATGATGTAGCGCCCGTTGAGGTAGCGCACGCGGTAAGTATTGCCCGCCGCCGCGTAAACAGGCGGGATGGCGCTGTCTGCGGCGTTCCAGGTCAGGCCGTCGCTGCTTCGATAGATAAGCGCGGTGGCGAGGGTATTGGGCACGACGGCGAGAAAGTTGCTGCCATTTGAGGCGACGCGTGCCGGCCCAGCCCCCATTGGCGGCAACGATGACTGATAGGCCCAGCGGATGGAATCGGTACTGGTGTAGATCGCGGAGTTGGCCACGCCGCTGGAGTACCGCCCCGCGATACCGGCCACCGTATGCGTCGCGATCGTTCCGAAATTCGACTGGTCAAGCCGCTGCTTCCAATTGATGCCATCGCTACTGGTCATGGTCATCATGCCCACCGCGACGTACTGACCGTTGATCCAGTTGACCGACGCGTGCTTGCTCGTGCGGGCAGACAGCGGAGCATCGTAGGTGACCCCATCCGTGCTCGTCCACACCCAGGCGTGGGCCGTGGTGGCGCAGGTACACAAAGCGAGGGCGGCGGCAACCGCAAGCAGGGAACGATTGAGCATGAGGGGCGATGGAACACGGGTCGGCGCTGGACAGGCCGGTCCGACGAAGGATGGGGCTGCGCACTGTCGATTATTGCTCAGTGGCGCTAAAGTTGTCACCCTGCAATCAGAGGCTCGCAACCACCGCAGCCTACTGACACAATGCTGTCAGTAGGGGAAGTCAACAATTCTGGCGTGCACCCGATGTGGGTGCCCGATTGACCTTCCACAACGTTCACGAGGAGACATACGATGATTGGCAACGCAGTTTGGTTTGAGATTCCCGCGGCTGATTTTGAGCGCGCGGTGAAGTTTTACGAGGCCGTCTTCCAGGTGAGTCTGCGGCGTGAAAACATTGGCGGCGACCTCGCCGTGTTTCCGGGCAACGACGAAACCATCAACGGAGCCGTCGTGAGCCAGGAGGGCTACGTGCCCGCGGCCAACGGTGCGGTGGTGTATCTCAGCGCCGGCGACGACATGACGCCGTATCTGGCTCGCGTCGTGGCCAACGGCGGCTCGGTGATCACGCCCAAGACCGCGTTGCCGCCCGGTATGGGCCACTACGCGCACTTTGGCGACACCGAGGGCAACCGCGTCGGCCTGCATTCGCAGAACTGACCGGCGACGCCGCAACACCTCGCGAATGCGCCGCGCTGATCGCCTGTTTCGCATCGTGCAGTATCTGCGCGGCCGTCGGCTGACGACGGCTGCCCAGCTCGCGCAGTGGCTCAAGGTTTCCGAACGGACCATCTATCGTGACATCCGCGACCTCTCACTCAGCGGCACACCGGTGGAAGGCGAGGCAGGTGTCGGCTACCGCCTGCGCGGTGGCTTTGAGTTGCCGCCGCTGATGTTCGAGCTCGAAGAGATCGAAGCGCTGACGCTGGGTGCGCGCATGGTGGAAGCGTGGAGCAGCCCGGAGCTGGGCGCCGCAGCGGTGTCGGCCATTGCCAAGATCGCCACCGCGCTGCCCGCAGAACGGCGCACGTGGATCGAAGCGAGTCGGACGTTTGTGCCGCAGTTTCACATCCCGAAGCAACTCGGTGAGCGCTTTGAGCACATGCGGAGTGCCATTCGCGAGCGGCGCAAAATTCAGTTCGTTTACGCCGATGCCGCCCGAAAGCTCAGCGAACGTCGCGTCCGGCCGCTGTCGCTCTATTTCTGGGGCGAACATTGGACGCTGGCCGCGTGGTGCGAGTCACGCGACGACTTTCGCAGCTTTCGCCTGGATCGCATCATTCGCCTGCAGGTCACCGCCGAGCACTTTGTCGACGAGACAGGGCGACGGCTTGCGGACTACATCCGCGCACAGCAGGCGATGGCACCGCCGCGGGAGACGCCGTCGAACGGCCCCGACCGCGCCAGAGGTCGTAGCACCCCCTAGTACTCGAGCTCGGCCTTCAGCTTTGCCAGCAAGTCTGAATGCGGGCGTACGCGCCAATCGTCGCCAAGCGCGATGTCACCCTTGAAGCCTGCCTTCAGCACTTTGATGAACACCGGCGTCTGACCGCCTCGATACGGTTTCAGTGCATCGAGCAGCGCCTGCGCTTCGCTTCCCGCGCTGTGTCCGTTCAAAGTGACCACCATGCGGCGGCTGTATTGCTCGCGGGCCTGATCGATGTTGTAGATCGCATCGGCGACCACGCGCGTCCCACCATCGCGTCCTGGCGTCACGCGCGCCTCGATGACGACGGGAATGTCTTCTTTCAGCCAGTGACGATGGATCTCAAACACATTCGCCGGCAACATGATTTCAAACACCGCCGTGCGGTCGTCAACGGCGAGAAAGCACATGCGACCATTCTTGCCGTTGATCACTCGCACGGCATTCACGATACCCGCGAGGCGTTGCTTGTTGTCGCTCGGTGCGATGTTGTCCAGACGCATCGTCGTCACCGGTTGCAGGTGGTTGCGATACGCCTCATACGGGTGGCCGCTCAGATAGAGCCCGAGCGCCGTCTTTTCGTGCGCGAGCGACTCAAGTAGCTCCCACGGACGGGCGTCGATCAGCGGCACGTGATGCACACTCGGCTCATCGCCGAACAGGCTGTTTTGCGACGCGTTGGCCTGTGCGCGTTCCGCCTCCGAGAGTGCGGCGGCGACGGAGGCAAACGTGCTGGCGCGATTCGCATGCAGCTTGTCAAAGGCGCCGGCCTTGATGAGCGCTTCAACGGTCCGGCGGTTAACGGTTTGTGTGTTCACGCGCCGGCAGAAGTCGAACAAATCCTTGAACGGGCCGCCCTCGTTGCGCGCGCGAAGAATTTCGAGCACTGCGCCTTCGCCCGTCCCTTTCACGCCGCCGAGGCCATAGCGGATCGTTTTGCGATCGATCGGTACGAAGCGGTACTCGCCCAGGTTTACGTCCGGCGCCTCAAACGTGAGCCCGTTGGCGAAGGCATCTTCAAGCAGTTGCCGCACCTTGTCGGTGTCGTTCATCACCGCACTCATGTTGGCAGCCATGAACGCGGCAGTGTGGTGGCGCTTGAAGTAGGCGGTCTGGTAGGCGAGCAGCGCGTAGGCGGCCGAGTGCGACTTGTTGAAGCCGTAGCCCGCGAACTTCTCCATGTCGTCGAACAGCACGGTCGACTGCTTTTCGGTCAGCCCGTTTTTGCCCGCACCTTCGTTGAAGACGACGCGGTGCTTGGCCATCTCCTCGGGCTTTTTCTTGCCCATCGCCCGCCGCAGCAGATCGGCACCGCCGAGTGAGTAGCCGCCAATAATCTGCGCGGCCTGCATCACCTGCTCCTGATAGACCATGATGCCGAAGGTCTCTTCCAGCATCGGCTTCAGGCGGTCGTCGTAATACTCTGCCGTCTGGGTTCCGTTCTTGCGCGCGATGTAATCCGGAATCAGATCCATCGGCCCCGGGCGGTACAGCGCGTTCAGCGCGGTCAAGTCCTCCAGTCGCGAGGGCTTGGCTTTCGCGAGCAGGTCTTTCATGCCCGTCGATTCAAACTGGAAGATGGCGACCGTATTGGTGTCGCGGAAGATCTGATAGACCGACGGGTCGTCGAGTGGCAGGGTCTGCAAATCGATCTCGAACGTCGGGTCGAGCCGCTTGCAAAAACGGATCGTCCAGTCGAGGATGGTGAGTGTGGTGAGGCCGAGAAAGTCGAACTTGACCAGACCGACGGCTTCCACGTCATCCTTGTCGTACTGGCTCACCATCGCCGAACCTTCGTCCTGCGAGTAGAGCGGGCAGAAATCGGTCAGCTTGCCCGGCGCGATGAGCACACCGCCGGCGTGCATGCCGACGTTTCGCGGCAGGCCTTCTACCTGGGCCGCGAGGTCGAGCAGCTCGGCCACTTCTTCCTCGTTGCGCTCACGTTCCACCAGCAGGGGCTCGGCCTCCTTGGCGTAAATGGTGTTGGCTTCCTTCTTCTTCGGATCATCCGGCGCGGGCGCCAGCGTCGTCCACTTGCCGGGGGCGAAGGGGATCAACTTCGCGACGCCGTCCACAAAGGTATACGGCATGTCGAGCACGCGGCCGCAGTCGCGCACAGCGGCCTTGGCCGCCATGGTGCCGAAGGTGGCAATCTGGCCGACACTTTCTTCGCCGTACTTTTTTCGCACGTAGTCGATCACGCGGTCGCGGCCGTCCTGGCAGAAGTCGATGTCGAAGTCCGGCATCGACACCCGCTCTGGGTTGAGGAAGCGTTCGAACAGCAGGTTGTACTTGAGGGGGTCGAGATCGGTAATGCCCAAAGAGTAGGCGACCAGCGAACCAGCACCCGAGCCACGTCCGGGGCCGACCGGCACGCCGTTGTTCTTGGCCCAGCCGATAAAGTCGGCCACGATCAGGAAGTAGCCCGGAAAGCCCATCTTCACGATCACGCCAATTTCAAACTCGCAACGCGCCACGTAGCGTGGGCGTTCGGCATCGCGCTGCGAGGCATCGGGGTAGAGCACTTCCAGCCGCTTCTCAAGCCCGGCCATCACCTCGTTGTGCAGATGCGCCTCAATCGTGACGCCCTCTGGCAACGGGAAATTCGGCAGATAGTTCTTGCCGAGTGTCATCTCGAGATTGCAGCGCTTGGCGATCAGCACGCTGTTGGCGATGGCCTGTGGATAGTCGGCGAATTTCTCCACCATGTCCGCCTGCGTCAGGAAGCGCTGCTTCTCGGTAAACGGCTTCGGTCGCCGCGTATCACCCAGCGTGTAGCCTTCGGCGATGCAGACGCGCGCTTCGTGTGCCTTGAAGTCCTCAACACTCGCAAACTGCATCGGGTGCGTAGCCACCACGGGGAGCGCCAGCTTCGCCGCCAGCGCCACGCTGCGCTCGACGAAATGATGTTCGTTTTCGAATCCTGCCCGATGAATCTCAATCGCAAAGCGGCCTGGAAATGCGTTTGCCCAGAACTGCGCGTCGCGCTCGGCGGCTGGCGCCTGCCCGTTCCGCAGCGCAATACCTACGTCGCCAAACCAGCCGCCGCTCAGGCAAAACACACCTTCGGTGGCCGATGCGTCAGCCAGCCATTCGCGCTTGATCAGGGCGCGACCGCGCACCTGATTCTCGCGGAATGCTCGCGTTAGCCAGTCACAGAGTTTGAGATAACCGTCGCGTGTTTCCGCCAGCAGCAGGATGCGCGTCGGTTCCTGCTTCGGGTCGGCCGGTTCAATCCACGCATCGACGCCGCAGATCGGCTTGATGCCCTTGCCGCGGGCGGCCTTGTAAAACTTGACGAACCCGAACAGGTTGGCGAGATCGGTGATCGCGAGCGCCGCCTGATCGTCCTTGGCCGCCAGCTGGACCGCGTCGGCAATCCGCAGCGTCGAATCAACGATCGAATATTCGCTGTGCAGCCGGAGATGAACGAAGGACGGGGCGGGCATGCGTCGATTTTACGAAGCCGCCCCGTCGCCGCTTGTCGATGCGCGCCCGTTATCAGAATCACGGGCTTCGCCAATCAGTGAGCGATTACTGCGCTGGCCGCAGGCGCTTCACTTCTTCGTCGGTGGGCATCACGTCCTTGCCGTCAACGTAGCGCCAGCCCGTCATCACGCCCTTGCCGTCCTTTTGCGCAAGGCGCCCAACATAAGCGCCGAGCGTGGACTGGTTGTCCTGCGCGCGCCAGGTGATCTTGCCGAACGGCGTGTCAACCGGCAGGTTCTTCATCGCAGCCTGCATCTTTGCCACATCGGTCGAGTTGGCTTTCTTGAGCATCGCCGCGACGGACTTCATCGTGGCGTAACCCACCACCGAGCCAGCACGCGGATAGTCCTTGTACTTTGCCTGGTAGGCGTCACGGAACGCTTTGTGTTCTGCCGTGTTCAGATCGGCCCAGGGGTAGCCGGTGACCCACCAGCCCGCGGGTGTTTCGTCCTTGAGCGGATCGAGGTATTCCGGCTCCCCCGAAAGCAGACTCACCACGGGACGGTCCTTGAACAGGCCACGCGTGTTGCCTTCGCGCACAAACTTTTGCAGATCGGTCCCGAACGTCACGTTGAAGATCGCATCCACCTTGGCATCCAGCAACGCCTGCGCCACGGCACCCGCATCGATCTTGCCCAGCGGCGTCGCTTGCTCAATGAACTCCACGCCGCCCGCGGGCTGCGCGGCGATCAGCAGCTTTTTGAACGAGTTGGCCGCCGACTGACCATACTCGTAGTTTGGATACACAATGCCCCAGCGCTTTTTGGCGAGTTTTGCTGCTTCCGGCACCAGCATGGTGGTTTGCATGTAAGTCGACGGACGCAGGCGGTAGGTGTAGGCATTGCCATTGCCCCAGGTAACCTTGTCGGAGAGGGGTTCGCTGGCGATAAACATCACCTTGCGTTGTTTGGCGAAATCACCCACGGCGAGGCCCACGTTGGAGAGGAACGTGCCGGCGATCAGCGCCACTTTCTCGCGCGCCACCAGCTCCTCTGCGGCCCGCACGGCGTCGCCGGGCGTTGCGTTGTCGTCGCGGAACAGGGTTTCGAGCTTCTTGCCGTTCACGCCGCCTGTCCGGTTGATTTCGTCTTGCGCCAGTTCCCAGCCCTTTTTGTAGGGCTCAAGGAAGGCGGGCTGCGCCTTGTAGCTATTGATTTCGCCGATGCGGATGACGCCCGACGTGGCCTGCGCAAATGCAGTGCCGTGCAAGGCGGCAAACGTGGCTGCAGCGGCGGCGGAGAGTACAAATAGCGAGCGTTTCATGGCAGTCCCTGACCTGAAAGTGAACCAAGCCCAACGGCGGGCGCGACGTTAACGCGCCGCCCCGTCGTCGGTTTACATGACTTGTTGCGGTGCGGCAATGTAGCGCATTGCCTGTCAGCACACTCGCGGGCGCCGTTTTGCGCGACAATCCCGCTTCATTCATCTGACGCGGGGGCGCCATGAATCTGCTGCTCAAAATCCTCAAGTACACCGTCGGGGTGCTGGTGCTGGTGCTGGCATCAGGCTTTTTGCTACCCGCCGAGTACTCGGCGCAACGCAGCATGAGTATTGGCGCGCCGGTTGAAAAAGTGTTTCCGCTGGTGGCGAACCAGAAGGAATGGAAGCGCTGGAGCGTGTGGAACCAGCGTGATCCCAACATGGAAATGACCTACGCCGGCCCGGAGGCCGCGGTCGGCTCGAAGTGGAACTGGAAGAGCAAGACCGAAGGCAATGGCGGCATGGAATGGTCCGCCCTTGAGGCCAACAAGCGCGTGGCGTTCATCCTGCGCATGGAGGGCATGTCGCCCGGCAACGGGGAATTGACCTTCGCCCCGGAGGGCAACGGCACCAAGGTGACGTGGACGATGAACGGCAGCGCCGGTATGAACCCGATATTTCGCTGGTTCGGCCTGTTCATGGACAAACTGGTTGGCCCCGACTTTGAGGCCGGGCTGAAGAACTTGAAGAAACTTGCGGAGACAGCGTGATGAGCGAAGCCCTGTTGGCCACTGAAGAAAAGCAATCCGCCTACCGCGACTACGCCGCGCCGCAGCGAGTGGATGGTTTCGATACCGTGCGCGAGTTCTACCGGCTGAACCACATGAACCAGACGTATGACTTCGTGCGCGCGAAGAAGGCCGAGTTTCTGCAGTTCAACCGCCGCACCATGACGCCGTGGGACGCGCTGGATTACCTCAACACGCTCGTCGACGACAGCGACCCCGACATCGCCCTGCCGCAGATCGATCACCTGATCCAGACCGGCGAGGCCATGCGCGCCAACGGCGAGCCGGAGTGGATGGTGCTTACCGGCTTCATCCACGATCTCGGCAAGGTGCTCTGCCTGTTCGGTGAGCCGCAATGGGCCGTGGTGGGCGACACCTTCCCCACCGGCTGCGCCTACTCGAACAAAGTGGTGTGGAGCGAATTCTTCGCGCTCAACCCGGATATCAAACGCCCGGAGCTGCAAACCAAATACGGCATGTACGAACACGGCTGCGGGCTGGACGCCGTACAGATGAGCTGGGGCCACGACGAATACCTCTATCACATGATGAAGCCCTACCTGCCGCTCGAGGGGCTCTACATGATCCGCTATCACAGCTTCTACGCCTGGCACCGCGAGAACGAATACCAGCATCTCTGCAACGCCCAGGACGACGCCATGAAGCCCTGGGTGCAACGCTTCAACCCGTACGACCTCTACTCAAAGAACCCGAACCGTCCGAGCCTCGCTCAGGTGAAGCCTTACTACGAGGATTTGCTGGCCAAGTATTTGCCGGGGGAGTTGCGGTTTTAGGCGGACAGTGGCTGAGTGGTTGGTCAGTTCGGATACTTGTTGGTCAACGAGCAATCACGTTGTGGTCATCGCCACGCAACTGAAGATCTACAAAGCCAGACCCAAATTCCCCAGCCTCGTAGATCTCGCGATACCCGACGAGACGGTGGTGATTGCGCGAAGGGCAAGAGCGGGAGAAACAGCTCCCCGATACGCGTCGACTGATCAGACTGTCGAACGACGCGCCTGAGCCGACGCCTGCCGCACGGCGTTTTCTTTCGAGCGCGCAGGCGGTTTGTTTCTCGGCGGCGTCGATCAGGGAGCTTGGCCTCAAGTGGCGCAAGGGAAAGGTCAATGTCCAGCCTCGCGCGGTGGCCGAGGCTGCGCTGGCTTGCGGTTTGTATGAGCTTGGCGTCGAACCGGGGGCAATCCTCGTGTCATTCGAACTCAAGACGCAGCATGGCGATCCGTTTGACCGGCTGCTTTACGCACAAGCGAAGGTCGGCAGGCTCAATTTGCTGACTGTGGATGAAAAGATTCCGAGATTTGGCTCCGCGGTGGTGCGGGCGAACTGACGCTGTCTGCGGACTGCAGTCGCTTCGACGCAACACGTTGGAGTGAAGTGCAGTCGTGGTTCGATGAACAAATGCCTCGATTCCGCTGCGCTGCATCGCGGCTACCCCGGCATGTGCTGCGTGTCTCGCGTCAAATTTGACGCACCACAAGCAAACGAATTCGCGTTGGCATAGACTCACTCACGACTCCTGCTTTGTGCACTGCGGCAATGCACTGCAGCGCTCAGGGCCGGGGCCGACGAAGACCCTGCACGCCCGAGCTTTCTTGTTTTGGTGTTGTCGGTTTCGGTTAGGTTGGCTGGATGGTGTTCATGGTTCGACGGGCTCACCACGAACAGAACGCACTCCACCGGACTGACCGGAACGATATCGTCGGACGGCAGCGGCCTTCAGCGAAAAGGAGGCAGCTTGCAACGCACGGATACCGCGAATCCGGCCTGGTTTCACAAGGTCGTTGATTGTCAATGGGCATGTCCCGCCCACACCCCCGTTCCTGAATACATTCGGCTGATCGCGCAGGGTCGCTATGACGATGCCTACATGATCAACTGGGCATCCAACGTGTTCCCCGGCGTGCTTGGGCGAACGTGCGACCGACCCTGCGAGCCCGCGTGCCGTCGTGGCCGCGTGGAGGAGAACAACGGCGCGCATCCCGAACCCGTCGCCATCTGTCGCCTGAAGCGCGTGGCGGCGGACATGAAGGGCGCCGTCAAATCACGCATGCCAGCGGTTGCGGCGAAGAATGGCAAGCGCGTCGCCTGTGTCGGCGCTGGCCCGGCGTCGCTGACCGTGGCGCGCGATCTGGCGCCGCTGGGTTACGACGTCACTGTGTTCGATGGTGAGGCAAGGGCCGGCGGCTTCATCCGTTCGCAGATCCCGCGCTTTCGCTTGCCGGAATCGGTGATTGACGAAGAGACGGGTTACATCCTCGATCTCGGCGTCACCTTCAAGTCGGGCCAGCGCATTGATTCGATGAAGGCGCTGCTGGCCGAGAACTACGACGCCGTGTTCGTCGGTTGCGGTGCGCCGCGCGGTCGCGATCTGGACGTGCCCGGCCGCAAGGAGGCGGCTGCCAACATTCACATCGGCATCGATTGGTTGGCCTCGGTCTCGTTCGGTCACATCACGAGTATCGGCAAGCGCGTGATCGTGCTCGGCGGTGGCAACACGGCGATGGATTGCTGCCGCTCGTCCAAACGACTGGGCGGCGCGGATGTGAAGGTGATTGTGCGCAGCGGCTTCGAGGAGATGAAAGCCTCACCGTGGGAGAAAGAGGATGCCATGCACGAAGGCATCCCGATCATCAACTATCACGTGCCGAAGACGTTTGTACACGAGAACGGCAAACTCACGGGCATGACGTTCGAGATCGTGCGCGCCGAGTACGACGCGAAGGGGCGGCGTTCTCTGGTGCCCACCGGCGAGCCGGATGCATTCTTCCCGTGTGACGACGTGCTGGTCGCGGTGGGGCAGGAGAATGCCTTCCCGTGGATCGAGCGTGATTGCGGCATCGAGTTCGATCAGTGGGGGTTGCCCAAGCTCGGCGCCGAGACGCATCAATCGACCGTAGCGAAAGTGTTCTTTGGTGGCGACGCCGCGTTCGGCCCGAAGAACATCATCACGGCTGTGGCGCACGGGCACGAGGCTGCCGTGTCGATCGACCGCTTCCTGCACGGCGAGGATGTGCGCCAGCGTCCGGCGCCGATGACCAATCTGGTGTCGCAGAAGATGGGCATCCACGAGTGGAGCTACGACAACGACACCTCGAACGACGCGCGCTTCAAGGTGCCGTGGGCCAAGGCCGAGATGGCGCTGGCCAGCATCAAGGTTGAAGTGGAGCTCGGCTTCGATGCGGCCACCGCGTTCAAGGAAGCCGAGCGCTGCCTGAACTGCGATGTGCAGACGGTGTTCACCGAGTCGGCCTGCATCGAGTGCGATGCCTGCGTCGATATCTGCCCGACCGACTGCCTGACGATTACGAAGAACGGCGACGAGACCGACCTGCGCACGCGGCTCACCGCGCCATCGCGCCATCTGGAGCAGGGGCTGTACGTTTCTGGCGAACTGAAAACTGGGCGCATCATGGCCAAGGACGAGGACGTGTGCCTGCACTGCGGGCTCTGCGCCGAGCGCTGCCCGACGGGCGCGTGGGACATGCAGAAGTTCCGGCTTGACACCACCAAGGCGGGCTCGGCCTGCCGCAATGGCGCGCAGGTCAAGGTTCGTGAAGAGGTAGCGGCATGAAACGCATCGAAGCAGTCAACGATTTCGTCATCAAATTCGCCAATGTCAACGGCTCCGGTTCGGCCTCCGCCAACGAGCTGTTTGCCAAGGCGATCATGCGCATGGGGGTACCGGTGGCCCCGCGCAATATTTTCCCGAGCAACATTCAGGGCCTGCCGACGTGGTACGAGGCGCGCGTCTGCGAGAAGGGCTATTCTGGCCGTCGCGGCGGCGTCGACATGATGGTGGCGATGAACCCGCAGACGTGGGATGGCGACGTCGCCGAGATTGAGGCCGGTGGCTATCTGTTCTACGACAGCACGCGGCCGATGCCGGCGTCGAAGTTTCGCAGCGACGTGCATGTGATTGGCGTGCCACTCACCGAAATCACCAACGCCACCTACACCGATCCGCGGCAACGGCAACTCTTCAAAAACATCATCTACGTTGGCGCGCTGTCCGTACTGCTCGACGTCGACGCGGCTGTGTTCGAAAAACTGTTTGCCGAGCAGTACAAGGGCAAGGAGCGCCTGCTCGACTCCAACGTGAAGGCGCTGCATCTCGGCCGCGATTACGTCAAGACCCACCTCGGCGGCGCCATCGGCATTCGCGTGGAGAAGCGTGACAACGTTGGCGAGCAGATCCTGATTGATGGCAATACGGCGGTGGGCCTCGGCATGGTCTACGGTGGCGCCACGGTCGCCGCGTGGTATCCGATCACGCCGTCCACCTCGGTGGCGGAGGCGTTCCAGAAGTATTGCGACAAGTTCCGCGTCGACCCGGCGAGCGGGCGCCAGAACTACGCCATCGTGCAGGCCGAGGACGAACTGGCCTCAATCGGCATGGTGGTGGGCGCCGGCTGGAACGGCGCGCGTGCGTTCACCGCCACCTCGGGGCCGGGCGTTTCGCTGATGACGGAGTTCATCGGTCTCGCCTACTTTGCCGAGATTCCGGTGACGATTGTGGACGTGCAGCGCGGCGGCCCGTCCACCGGCATGCCCACGCGCACGCAGCAGTCCGATCTGTTCGCCGCCGCCTACGCGTCGCACGGCGACACCAAACACGTGCTGCTGTTCCCGCAGGATCCGCACGAGTGCTTTGTGCATGCCGCGGCTGCGCTCGATCTCGCCGACCGCTTGCAGACGCCGGTGTTCGTGATGACCGATCTCGACATCGGCATGAACCAGCGCCTGTGCAAGCCGTTCGCGTGGGACGACAGCAAGCAGTACGACCGCGGCAAGGTGATGACGGCCGAGGAGCTGGAGGCCGGCAAGGATTTCGGCCGCTACAAGGATGTGGACGGCGACGGCATACCGTGGCGCACGCTGCCAGGGACGCACCCCACCAAGGGCAGTTACTTCACGCGCGGCACCACGCGCGACCCGTATGCCCGCTACTCCGAGCGCGGGCCGGACTACATCTACAACATGGAACGGCTACGGCGAAAGTTCAAGACGGCGGGGACACTGGTGCCACAGCCCGAAGTGAAGCACGCGACGCAGAAGACGAAATTCGGCGTGATTTATTTCGGCTCCACCACGCCCGCGATGCACGAGGCGCTGGAGGTGCTGGAGGAGGGTGGCATTCATCTCGATGCCATGCGCCTCTGCGCGTTCCCGTTCCCCGATTCGGTGCCCGAATTCATCGCCGCGCACGACAAGGTGTTCGTCGTCGAGCAGAACTGCGATGCACAGATGCGCAGCATGCTGATCAACGAGCTGGAGATCAACCCGGCGCAGCTGGTGAAAGTGATTCACTACGACGGCACGCCGATCACGGCGCGCTTCATCACCCGCGCCATCCGTGACATCCTGCAACCCGCCCAAGCCGCGCAGCAGAAGGAGGCCGCATGACCTGGATTACCAAACCCAAGCTGCATCACCCGACGCTGACCAAGAACAAGGTTGGCTACACGCGGCGCGACTACGAAGGCCGCATCTCCACGCTGTGCGCCGGCTGCGGACACGATTCGATCTCGGCAGCGATCATCCAGGCGTGCTGGGAGCTGGACATCCAGCCGCACCGCGTAGCGAAGCTCTCCGGCATTGGCTGCAGCTCAAAGACGCCGGACTATTTTCTCGGTGCGTCGCACGGCTTCAACACGGTGCATGGCCGCATGCCGTCGGTGCTGACCGGCGCCAATCTCGCCAATCGCGATTTGCTCTATCTGGGCGTCTCGGGGGACGGCGACTCGGCGTCGATTGGCCTCGGCCAGTTCGCCAACGCGATGCGGCGTGGTGTGCGCATGGCCTATATCGTCGAGAACAACGGCGTCTATGGCCTCACCAAAGGTCAGTTCTCGGCGACGGCGGATCGCGGTTCGAAGAGCAAGAAGGGCGTGGTCAACAGCGACAGTCCGGTGGATCTGGTCGGTCTGGCGCTGCAACTGGGCGCGACCTACGTCGCCCGCAGTTTCTCCGGCGACAAGGAGCAGCTGGTGCCGCTGATCAAGGGCGCGATGGAGCACGGTGGCGCGGCGTTCATCGACGTCATCAGCCCCTGCGTCACGTTCAATAACCACGCCGGCAGCACCAAGAGTTACGACTACGTGCGCGAGCACAACGACGCGGTGAGTCGCATCGATTTCATTACCTCGCGCGACGAAATCACCACGTCCTACGCACCGGGCGAATTGGTGGAAGTGCCACAGCACGACGGCACGACGCTGCGTCTGCGCAAGCTGCACCAGGAGTACGACCCGACCGACCGCCTGGCCGCGATGACCTACATGCACAAGCAGCAGGCGCGCGGCGAAATCGTGACCGGGTTGCTCTACGTCGATCCACTGGCGACCGATTTGCACACCGCACTGAATACCAGCGAACACGCGCTGAACAGTTTCAACGCGGCACAACTGTGCCCCGGATCGAAGGCGCTGGAGAAGATCAACGCAGCACTACGTTAACGAACCTCTGCAGGAGCCGTTTGCCGCGCCCCCCGGCAGCCACCTCGGGTCGTGGCGAGCCGCTCCTGCACGCGATCACTGGCAGAGGGAACGCATCATGGTCGAACGCACCGTATTCCAGTCGATGTCACAAAAGCATGTGGTCAGCCTCGGCGCCCATGCGACCATATGGGAGGCGGCCTGTCTGATGACGGGCGCCAACTGTGGCAGCGTGCTGATCGTCGAACCGCCAGGCAAACTGCTTGGCATCGTCACCGAGCGCGACCTGATGACGCGAGTGCTGGCCAGGGCGCTACCCCCGGACAAGACGGTCGTCGCCGACGTGATGACACGCAACCCGTACTGCGTGACGCCCGAGACACTGGTGTCCGACGCCGTGCTGATCATGATTGAGCGCGGCTTCCGCCATCTGCCCATCGTCGGGCCGGGCGGCAAGATTCTTGGCGTGTTCTCGGTGCGCGACGCCCTGCCGCGCGAGATCGGCGCCGCGCAGAGCATGGCGGAATTCAACGAGCAGGTGAACGACGCGCGGGGATAACAGCTTTTCCGCCCTATGCACCGCCATCCGGCGCGCGCAGCCGGTTTTCACTCAATGTCGACCTGCCCGTTTTTCGGCAACTAACGGCCGTGGGCTAGCGGTTTACGCCACAAAGCTGTCTCGCGCCGCCGTTCGTTGGAAAATTGGGCTTTGCACTGCCCGATACTGCTGAAAGGCTCCCGATGCCCGCTCCGACGCTCGCCCGTGTTCGATCATTCGCGCTAGCCGCATTCACCGTCGTCGCAGCGCTTGGCGCCGTGTCGGGTGTCGGCGCACAGGCCCCCGCGCCGGCCACCCAGAGCGCATCGGTCGTGGCGCCCGCCGCGGTGGGTCTGCCCGCCGCCGCGCCCGCTTCCGTCGCCGACGCTATCCGCAAATCGCTCACGCCGCGTCTGAATGGGGGCGCGACGATTGACGCGGTGTCGACCACGGCGGTGCCCGGGCTCTACGAAGTCCGCATTGCTGGTACCGACGTGCTCTACATGGATGCCACGGGCAATTTTGCTGTGCAGGGGGCGCTGATTGACGTGCGGACCGGCCAGAACGTCACTCAGGAGCGCGTAGCCGCGTTCCAGGCGGAAGCCGCGCGAATCAACATGCCGATGCTCTGGTCAAGCGAGACGCTGGCTGGCGCGGTGACGCTGGTGAAGGGTAACGGCGCTCGCAAGATGGTGGTGTTCGAAGACCCGTACTGCGGCTACTGCAAGAAACTTCGCGAAAGCTTCGAGGCGATGGACAACATCACGGTCTACACGCTGATGACGACGAATCTCACGCCCAACTCCGGCAAGACGGCGCGCGATCTATGGTGTGCCGCCGACCGCACTCGCGCCTACGACGACTGGATGGTGCGCAACAAGGCGCCCGCGTCTGCCACGGCCAATTGCGCCGACCCGCTCGGCAAGATCGCCGACGTGGCGCGCAAGATGGGCGTCGGGCCGGTTCCCGCTGTGTTTTTCGCCGACGGCTCGCGCTCACCCGGCTACCTGCCGGCGAAAGACCTCGAAGCACGCCTCGCTGCGCTCACCCCGCAGTTTGGGCTGTGAGCGGCTGCGCGGACCGGGTGACGCATTCGCGGCCAGCCGGGCTACGAAAACTCAGTTGACGCCTTGACCTTCGCGCGCGAGCGCACCGGCGATCGGGTCGACGCGAAACCATCGCTGCAGTTGCTCGAAGTACGCCGCGTATTCCTCGCGTAGCAGTTCCGGCTCCGCGAAAAACACTTCGCAGCTCACCGCGAAAAATTCGTCAATGTGCTCCGCCGCGTATGGGTCGATGGCGGTGTCTTCGCCGGCATCGACACGGCGGTAAAAGTCCTGATAGGCCGCTTGTTGTGCATCAGCAAATTCGCTGCGCGCCGATCCGGCCAGCGGTGGCAAGCCATCGACCACGCCATCAAGCATGTCAATTTTGTGCGCGAACTCGTGAATCACGAGCGCCATTCCGGATTGGTCGTAGCCCGCTTCCACCGACGGCCATGACAGCAGCACCGGTCCGTTGTACCAGCTCTCGCCGGCAATCGGTTCGTCGAGCCGGTGCACGACGCCCGCTTCGTCCTCGTAGTCGTAGGTGCGTGGGAAGTCGCCGGGATGCACCACCACGTTGTCCCAGCCCTCGAAATCACGCATTGCCTCCATCACGGTCGCGCCGCGCCCGACAATCAGCAGACACGCCTGCAGAGCGATCAGTACGCGCATCGGTGCCGTCACCTCGAGCGCGTGCGCACCGTCCTCAGCGCCGGTGACGATGTTCTTTTCGACCAGGAACAATGTCGTCAATTCGCGCAGTCGGGCGAGCACCGTTGCATCGTAGTGGTCGAGGAACGGCAACTCATCGAGCGCGGCAGACCACTGGCTATCCGGGATCGCGTGTGTGCCGAGCGCGCGTTCACGGCGCTTTGTTTTCAGCCAGTCGAACACGATTACGACTCAGTTTTCGTCAGCGCCGCTGGCGGCGCGGCCTCATCGATCTCCACCGCCTTGATCCGCTCAAAGTGCCCGCTGATCTTGCGGCTGGAAATCTGCACTTGCTCGGCGTCGTCGTGCGCCTGCTTGATGTGCGTGGCCAACTTGTCCATGCGCTCCTGAAAACGACCGAAATCGCCGCCGAGTTTGCCCAGCTCCGTCTTCATCACGCCAAGCTGCTTGCGCATTTCGGCATCGCGGATGACTGCGCGAACGGTGTGCAGGACCGCCATGAGGTTGGTCGGTGAGGTCATCCACACACGCTGCGCCTGGGCCTGCGCGACGATCTCGGGATGATTGCCCATGATCTCCGCGAACACCGCTTCGGACGGGATGAACATCACCGCAGAGTCGGCGCCGGCACCGGGCTGGATGTACTTGCTGGCGATGTCGTTGATGTGTTTCTTGACGTCCGTCGCGAACTGCCTGCGCGCGACGTGGCGCTCGGCTTCGGGTAGCGCCGCGTCAATGGCGATGCGGTAATTCGAGAGCGGAAACTTCGAGTCGATCGCCATTTTCGATGCACCATCGGGCATCGTCAACACGCAATCTGCTTTTTCGCGCCCACTGCCCACCGCCGCCTGAAATTCGTAGACGCCCGGTGGCAACGTGTCGCGCACCAGCGCTTCGAGCTGCACCTCACCGAAGGCACCACGCGCCGATTTGTCCGAAAGCACCTGCTGCAGGCTCACCACGTTGGTGGTGAGGCCGTCGATCTTCTTCTGTGCTTCATCAATGACCGCGAGACGTGCCATCACGCTGGCGAAGGTTTCGTTGGTTTTCTTGAAGCCCTCGTCGAGACGCTCGTTGACCTTGCCGCTGATCTGTTCGAGCCGACCATCGACGGTCCTGGTCATCGCCTCCGCCTGTTGCGTGATCTGTGCGCTCATGCTGCGCAGCGTGTTCTGCAGCAGCTCCTGATTGGCCCGCGTCTGCTCGGCCATCTTGCCGAGCATGCCTTCGAGCACGTCGCGCTTCAGCGCATCCTGCTGCGACGACAGCGTTTGCTGCAACAGCGCGAGCTGTTTGAGCGAGGCTTCGGTCTGCTGCGACAGCGTGTGTACCACCTGCACCTGCAGCGTGCCGATCACCTCTCGCGTGCCGCTGCTGGCCGTCGTCAGTTCACGGCCCACACGTTCGCTGACTTGATTGAACATGCCGCCCACGTCACCGATCATCGCGCGGTGCTTGCTTTCAAGCTGGCTGCCGAGCTCGCCGCTCATGCGCCGCACGATGCCGCCTTTCTGCGTCGCCACCAGAATCAGGAGGATGACGAGCAGGACGACGATGAGCGCTAGCGCCATGTCGACAAAACTCACGAGTGCCACTCCGTTTCGGCGAGCAGGGCGAAGGAGATCAGCCAGTGCGTGCTGACATAGTCGCCGCCGGTGATCGCCGCGTCGGCCGCACGTACATGCTCGCCCGACAGTTCGCCAAAGCGCCGCCAGCGCAGATCATCGCCGGGGGTGAGCTGCTGCATGAGTCCGCGCATGCACCACGCTCGCGACAGGTTGAGACCGTGGTTATGCACCTGTTTGGCGTCTTTTTCATTGCTGACGTGAGCGGGATCAAGGCGCGAAAAATCACCAGCTGCCAACTCAGGCAGAAACGCGTCGAACCACGACAGAAATTCATCCCGCGGCAGAACGAGGGACATCAGCAACGCCTCGGTCAGCGCGGGAGACAGAAAGTCTTCGCCGGAAAAGTCATAGGCCAGCGAATAGCTGTGGTCCGCCGCGAACCACTTGCGCGCCGTGTGTGCAATGAGCGTGGCGAATTCATCGTCACCCACCGTGCGCGCAAAGCGTAACGCGTGAATCATCCCGAACGATGTGTTGGAGTGCACGCCATGGCGCACCGGCGCGGGGGCTGTCTGCATATGCTCGAACATGGCATCCGACAGGCGGTCGGCGAGCGGGGCGAGCCCGGCGCGCCAGCGCGCCGCGTGCGGATGGCCGCAAACCGCTATCTCGGCGTAGAGCTTGAGCAGCCAGCCCCACCCATAGGGCCGCTGCCAGTGCGCGCCGCCGTCGCGGTCAAAATACGCGGCTTCGCGTCGCGCCTTGGCCTCATCAAACTGGCGGTCAAACCACGAAACGATGGCGCGTGAGTGGGTCGCCCCGGGATCGAGATTCAGGAGGCGCGCCAACGACCAGTGCATGTGCACGCAGGAATGCCAGTCATAGCTGCCGAAAAAGATCGGGTGCAATGCCGAGGGGACGCAACCTTGCGCCTCCTGCGCCGAATGCACGAAGTGCATGATGAAATTCGGATATTCGCGGCGGACGTTGTCGAGCGCGGTGCGGGCGTAACGGGCGTGGGCGGCGTTGATGTCGGGCATAAGGCGAAGTCTAGCTTTTCGTTCCTATAATTCCGTGCAACCAGGCGGGGTTGCCATCGAACGTGAGTTTGTCGGCGCCTCGCTTTTTTGTTGCCGTGCTGATTTGTTTTCCTGTTCGTCGTGAGCCTGTCGAAGGATGAACCTGCAAATTGCGCGCTCATGGTTCGACAGGCTCACCACAAACGGTGGTCTCAATGCGTATCGAAGAAGAACTCAAACTCGATTTCAAGGACGTGCTCTTTCGTCCCAAACGCTCCACGCTCGGCTCGCGCGCACGTGTTGAGTTGAAGCGCAGCTACACGTATCGCCACTCGGGTCGCACCAGTGAGAGCGTGCCGATCATTGCCGCCAACATGGACACGGTGGGCACCTTCGAGATGGCCGCCGCGCTGGCCCGGCACGAGATGCATGTGGCGCTGCACAAGCACTACCCACTGGAGGACTACGTCACCTTTTTCAATGACAACAATCATCCGGTGCACCGCTACGCGTTCTATTCGCTGGGCATTACCGACCCTGATCTCGAAAAGTTTCGCGCGGTGCGCAATGACACCGGTAACAACATTGAATTTGTCTGCATCGACGTTGCCAACGGCTACACCGAGACATTCATCGATTTCGTCAAGCGCTTCCGTGAGGCCTATCCCAACATCACGGTGATGGCGGGCAACGTCGTCACGGCTGATATCACCGAAGCGCTGATCCTCGCCGGCGCCGACATCGTCAAAGTGGGGATTGGTCCCGGCAGCGTGTGCACCACGCGCAAGATGACTGGCGTCGGCTATCCGCAACTTTCCGCCATCATCGAGTGTGCCGACGCCGCACACGGACTCGGCGGCCACATCTGCGGCGATGGCGGTTGCACCGTGCCGGGCGACGTGGCCAAAGGCTTCGGCGGCGGCGCCGACTTCATGATGCTCGGCGGCATGTTCGCCGCGCACGACGAGTCGGGCGGCGAAATCGTGCACCAGCACGGCAAAACCTATCGCCGCTTCTACGGCATGAGCAGCGACGTCGCCATGGAAAAGTACGCCGGTGGCGTCGCCAAATACCGCGCCAGCGAGGGCAAGGAAGTCATCCTCGAAGCGCGCGGCCCGGTCGATCACACCGTGCAGGAAATCCTCGGCGGCCTGCGCTCTACCTGCACCTACGTTGGCGCCCGCACGCTGAAGGCGCTCTCGAAGTGCACGACGTTTGTGCGGGTGACGCAGCAGATCAATGAGGTGTACGGGCGGTCTCAGTAGCGATGGCGCCCGGCGCTTAGGGCGCCTCCGGTTTTCGGAGGCACGCCAAGCTTGCTGCGGCTAAGCCGGTTTTGGACCGGCGCCGAACGGTGAGACTTACCTACCTATCGGCTGTGGCGGGCGCCTCGGGCGAGCGACTTACGCCTTCTTCGCCAACGTCACCACAGAAAACCCTTCGCCGTCGGGTGTGAAACTGGGCGCGCCGTAGCACTTGCCCATCGGCGCGGGGCCGCCGCAGCTGACCGTCTTTGCGGCCACCATCGGTTTGAGCGCGTCCACGGCATACTGCTTGCCGGGTTCGAGTTGATACTTGCAGACGTGGTAGCCGTTGAGCATGGTGCCACCGCCGCCTGCGCCGCCGCACTGCCCCATGTTCCTGAAGAACTGCATAAGCACCACCGCGCCGTTGTCGCCGGTCAGTTTGGGGTCTGTTTTCAGGTAGAGCGTGTACTCGACGAGCGGATTGCCTCCCTTGAACACCATCACGGCATGGGTCGGCGTGTGGCCCGGCGTGAAATGCTGGTTCGCCAGGCAAAACCCGGGTTGACCGGGTGGGCAATACCAGGTGGTGAGATTGCCCGTCACAACGAGTTGATGTGGTTGGCCGATTTCAAGCGCGTAGTTGCACCATGCCATTTCGCTCTGCACGTGACTCGGTTTCATGAGCGGGTAGGTGCCCCTTTGCGCCGTGGCGTAGTTGCAGGTGCCGACGTGCGCGTCGCCCTGCATCACTTTGACGCTCACGGTGTTCAGCGGCGCGTTCCACTGGCCGATGAAGAGGCTGAATGTGGATTTTTCGGCATGCACGGTCGTTGCGAGCGACAGCAGTGTCGTCGCCGCAAGCGCGTTCGCCAGCAGCGGCGCAACGCGGTGAATCCAGCACCGAAGCAAAGTCAACAAGCGCCGAGCAAGCATCGTCCGTCCTCCGTCATGAGCCCGTCGTCGTACCGACGTAGGGGTGAATGCAAGGACGTTGTGAGGCTCGAATTTGTGCCAGACTGGCGCCGTTGGTCAGACCTTCCGCGTCACCGACGGTGTTTCCGGCACCGGATAGCCCGCCTTGCCGAACTCGTGCGCGATGGTTTTGTTGATGTCGAAGTAGACCTGCCAGTAGTTGTCGGTGTGCGCGTAGCCACGCACCGTCAGCAGTGGGCCTTCGGCGGTGAACTTGCTGATTTCCACCTCAGGCGCCGGTTCGGCCAGCACATTTTTCACCCCGGGGAGTGCCGCCTTGAGCCGCGCCACGGCGTCCTGCACATCAACGCTGTTTGCGACTTTCGCTTCGCAATCCACGCGGCGGTGCGGCAGCGCCGAGAAGTTCTTGATGGTGTCGCTAAATATCTTGTTGTTGCCGACCACGTGAGTCACACTGTCGCCCGATACGATGGTGGTGCCAAACAAGCCCAGCTCCTTGACTGTGCCTTCGACGCCGCCTGCGCTCACGTAGTCGCCCACTTTGTAGGGGCGCAATACTTGCAGGAAGACGCCGGCAGCGAAGTGTGACAGCAGCCCGCCCCAAGCGGTACCGATGGCCAGGCCCGCGCCCGCGAGCAGCGCCGCGAAACTGGTGGTGCGAACGCCGAAGATGTCGAGAATCGCCAGAATCAGGACGATGTTGAGCACCACGCCGATGATCGAGACGAGGTAGCGTGCGAGCGTGGGCTCGATCTTGCCGGTGCGCCCGATGCCGCGCTCCACCAGACGCAACACGGCGTTGATGATCCAGCGGCCGACGATCCAGGTGGCCAGCGCGATCAGTACCTTGAGTCCGAAATCGGCGCCCTTGGTTGCCAGCCAGTCCATGATCTGCGCGGTATTGAGTGTGCCCATGCGGCGCTCCCTGAGTTGCAAAGTGCTATTCGTAGCATTCGACGCGCGGACTCGCCAGCGTTGGATGCACACACCCATGCAAAATCAGAACCTTACCGGTCGCTGCCTTGTGCAGGCGCAGAACTACACGACGTCACGCCTTCTATACTGTTCAGCTCATTCAGGAGGGTTTTCCATGCATATTCGAACATCCCAAACCGCTGCCGCCGCCACGATGATCGCAGCGGCCGTGGCCGCGCTGTTTGCCGGTGCCGCGCCCGCTACGCTGGCGCAGGACAAGGGTCACCTCAACATCTATTGCTCGATGCAAATTGAGTGGTGCACGCTGGCGGCCAATGAATTCGCCAAGGCCACCGGCGTCAAGGTCAACACTTCGTTCAAGGGCTCGGGCGAGACCTTCGCGCAGGTCAAGGCAGAGGCAAGCAACCCGAAGGGCGATGTCTGGTTTGGCGGCACGGGTGACCCGCATCTGCAGGCCGCTGAGGAAGGCCTCTCGGAGGTGTACCAATCCCCGAATATGAAAGATCTGCACAACTGGGCGCAGTACCAGGCGCAGATTTCCGGCTACAAGACGGTCGGCATCTACGCTGGCGCCCTGGGCTTCAGCTACAACACCGAGGTGCTCAGCAAGAAAAAGCTGCCGCCCCCGGCCTGCTGGGCTGACATCATCAAACCGGAGTACAAGGGCGATGTGCAGATGGCCAACCCGGCCGCGTCGGGCACGGCTTACACCGCGTTGGCAACTCTGGTGCAGGTATTCGGCGAGGACAAGGCGTTCGACTACCTGAAAGCCTTGCACAAGAACATCTCGAACTACCCGAAGTCGGGCACCGGGCCAGTGAAGGCGGCGGCGCGCGGCGAGACAGCGATTGGCGTGAGCTTCATGCACGACGTGCCCGGCGAGCAGAAGAACGGCTTTCCGGTCGCGATGGCGGCGCCTTGCGAAGGCACCGGCTATGAAGTTGGCTCGATGTCGATTCTCAAGGGCGCCCGCAACATGGAGAACGCCAAAAAGTTCTACGACTGGGCGCTGACGCCGGAGGCGCAGAAGCTGGCCGCGCAGGCCAAGCAGTATCAATTGCCGTCGAACAAGGCCGCGCCGCAGCCACCCGAGGCGCCCCGTTTTGCCAGCATCAAGCTGATCCAGTACGACTTCAAGAAGTACGGCTCGTCGGCGGAGCGCAAGCGGTTGCTCGAGAAGTGGGAGAAAGAAGTTAACTCGATTCCCCGCTGATCGCGGAACATTCGCCGCACTGGCTGGCCGTTCATGCGTCACAATGCCGCATGAACGCCAGCACGCTTCCCGCCTTTCCCTCCCACGCCGACACCGACCCGCGCCAGCTTGGCTGGATGCAGGGCTTTCCGCCGCCGGCGGACAAGACGATCCGTTTCGCCGACGGTTCGTATTACGAATTTCCGCAGCGCCGCTGGGCGTTCAGTCACGTGCGCGAACTGCTGCCCACGGCCTGCGTGTCGCGCGGGTCCGGGCCGGTCGCTCTGCTGCCGCGCGCGGAACGTGACGATCTGGATGCCGTCGCCTTCACGACGCTCGATGGCCGCGCGATGACCTGGGGCGAGGCGTTCGCTGCCAACTACACCGACGGCGTGGTGGTGCTGCACCGCGGGCGTGTCGTCTACGAAAAATACTTTGGCGCGCTGGAGGCGCAGCGACCGCACAGCGCCTTTTCAGTCACCAAGTCATTCGTCGGCACGCTCGCCGCGATGCAGGTGTTGGCCGGCGCGCTCGATGAAACGGCGCTGGTCACGCGTTACGTGCCTGAGCTCGCCGGCACCGCGTACGGCGACGCCACGGTGCGGCAGGTGATGGACATGATCATCGGCGTCAAGTACTCAGAGGCGTACGCCGACCCGAAGGCTGACATCTGGGCCTACGCCTGGGCCGGTGGTTCACGCGCGCGGCCGCCGGGCTACGCGGGCCCGGCGACGTTTTACGACTACCTCGTCACCTTGCAAAAGGAGGGCCAGCACGGTAGCGGTTTTACCTACAAAACGGTGAACACCGAAGTGCTGGGGTGGATCATCAAGCGTGTTGCTGGCGCGAGTCTCGCCGAACTCACGTCGCAGCTGATCTGGTCGAAGCTCGGCTGCGAACACGACGCGCTCTTTCAGGTCGACAGTGTGGGCACCGAATCCGGCGGCGGCGGGCTTTCCACCACGCTGCGTGACCTCGCCCGCTTTGGTGAGGCGATGCGCTGCGACGGTGCGTTCAACGGGCAACAAATCGTGCCGGCCGGGGTGGTGGCGGACATCCGTCGCGGCGCCAACCCGGCGCACTTTGCCAGCGCCGGGTACAGCACGCTACCTGGCTGGTCGTATCGCAACATGTGGTGGGTGGCGCACGACGCGCACCAGTGCTTCACCGCCCGTGGCATTCACGGCCAGCTGATCTGGGTCGATCCGACGGCGGAGATGGTAGTCGCGCGCTACGCCTCGCATCCGATGGCCGCCAATGCATTCCTCGATCCGACATCGCTGCCGGCCTATCGAGCGCTGGCGGTGCAGCTGATGCGCGCATAACGATCCATCGGCATTGGTTCGCCAGGTCGCAGCAACGCCAGGCCCCGCGCCTTGCGGCGTGATCACTCCGAGACGAAGCCGGCACGCCGGGTGATCGGGCGACCGTAGCACGCGGACAGGTTTGCTTCGGTCAGGGCGATGTCGATTGGCGCGATGCTGAGTGCCTCGCCGTGACGTAGCAGCAGCGCCCGGTCGGCAATCAGTTGCGCTTCCAGTGGGTCGTGTGTGGAAAACACGACGGCCCAGCGTCGCGCCTTTGCAATGCGTGCGATGAGCGTCAGTACGAAATGGCGTTGAGCCATGTCGAGATGGGCGCACGGTTCGTCGAGCAACCACAGGCAGCGCTCGCGCGGATCGTCACCGCCGAGCTGGTACAGCGATCGTGCGAGTTGAACGCGCAGCTGCTCACCCATCGACAGGGTGGCGTAGTCGCGCGTTCGCCACTCGCGGGCGTGGCACTCGGTCAATGCGTGCGCAATGGCGCGGTCATCGGGTGCGACAAACGGTCGCCCGAGTGCCACGTAGTCGCCAGCGTTCATGGTGAACGGGACGGGCGGCTCGCTGGCATTTACTGCCCGCCGTTGCGCGATTGCGTGACGGCTCCACGCGGTGAGCGGGTGGCCATCGAATGTGATGTGCTGGTTCGCCGATGCGAACTCGCCGGCGAGTGCCATCATCAGCGTGCTCTTGCCCGCGCCGTTGGCGCCGAGCAGCGCCAGCACTTCGCCTGCGGCGACATCGAACGAGATATCGTGCAGCAATCGCGCTGCTCCGGCGTGCACTGAAAGCGCGCCAACGTTCAGCAGCTGGGAACTGGTGACGTTCATGGCTGCTGCGACTTTCGCGTGACCAGTGAGACCAGCAACGGCACGCCCAGTACTGCGGTAATCGCGCCCACGGGTAGCTCAATCGGCGGCGCAATCGAGCGCGCGACGACGTCCGCGAGGACGCATAACATGGCTCCAATCAATGCGGCGACGGGCAACGTGCGGCGCGGTGAGGAACCCACCGTCAGTCGCGCAATGTGCGGCGCCGCCAGCCCCACGAAACCGACGCCGCCGCAGAACGCCGTGATGATCGCCACCATCGCGGCGGTGACCACGGCGACGCGAAAACGCAGCTGCTGTACGTCCACGCCAACGGTGCGCGCTGCGCGTTCACCCAGCGCGAGCGCCGCGAGGGCGTTGGCGTGCGCGAGCAGTGCCACGGCACCCGTTGCCGTGCAGGCGAGCATGGCGACGACCACGGGCCAGTCGAGAGCGGCAAAGCTGCCGAGCATCCAGAACGACAGTGTCTTCAACTGCCCTTCCGAGGCGAGCGCGGTGAGCAGAGCCAGCCCGGCCGCGCACGCCGCATTGATTGCAATGCCCAGCAGCAAGAGGGTGACCGTGCCACCCGCCATCGGGCCCGCGCCGCGACGCACGACAAAGAGCATCGCGGCCAGCGCCAGCGCCGCGCCGGCCAGTGCGCCGAGCCACAGTGCGGCGCCGGCGCCCATCACGATCAGTGCGATGGCCGCGCCGAGGCCAGCGGCGGAGGGCACGCCAAGCAACCCGGGGTCTGCCAGGGGATTGCGAAACAGTGCCTGCAGCGCCGCCCCAGCCAGCGCGAAGGCGGCACCGCCGGCGCAGGCGGCAAGCACGCGCGGCGCCCGCAACTGGGTCAGCACCGACCACTCCGCATCGTTCAATTCGCCGCTGAGCAGTTTGCTGAACGGGAGCGGGTAGGCGCCGACGACGAGCGAGAGCACCATGGCGGCAGCGAGCAGTGCGGCGGCAATCAGGGCGACGCGCAGCAGAGGCTGTTCATGCAGGGTCACGTCAGTTCATCCGCTCACCACCACGCAACTGCTGTCAGGCTGCAAGATGTGCCTCCACTTTCGCGGCAACCAGCGCCGGCTGATCATGCTGCAGCATGTGTCCGGCGTCAGCGATCACTTCGAAGCGAATGTCGCGGAACGCCGCCAGACGCGAGGCGAAACTGCCCGGTGCGTGGCCGTCGCGCGTCTCCGGTACAAAGCTCTCATCGGAGTAGCCGACCCATTTCTTGGCATCCGAATCGCTGGCGCCGAGCCAGAGCGTCGGGGCGGTCACGCGTTGCCAGATGCCAATGACTTCGTCGAGCCGGTAGACCGTTGGAAATGGCAATTTGTGCGCGGGATCGGCACGCAGGTGCCAGCGTTCGTCGTCACGCAGTTCGGCCCAGTGCGCAGCGAGCCAGACAGCGCGGTCGCGCGTCAGGCGCGGGTTGTTCTTTTGCAGCCGGTCAGCGACGCGATCCAGCGTTTCGTAACTGCTGAGCGTTGCGCCCGCCTTGATCGCATCTAGCCAGTCAACGTAACGCGCAGCCGCCTTCGACGGTGGCGTCGATGGAATGCCGAAGCCGTCCAGCGAGACCAGCCGCTTCACGCGCTCAGGGCGCAAGCCAGCGTAGAGGCAGCACACATTGCCGCCCAGGCTGTGGCCCACGAGATGCATTGGCGCATTCGGACTAAAGTGGTCGAGCACCGCCTCCAGATCCGCCACGTACTCCGGAAACCAGTAGCCGCCGGCAGCCTCACGCGACGGCTCGGTGCCGCCGTAGCCACGCTGATCCGGCGCGATCACATACCAGTCGCGCACCATCGCATCGACCAGAAACTGGAACGAGGCCGCGACGTCCATCCAGCCGTGCAGCATCAATACAGGTTCGTGGGCGGGGTCACCCCAGGTCAACACTTCGGCGGTGTGTCCGCGAACAGGAATGCGATGCCGGTTGAATAGTTTGCGGGGTGCGTAGGCGTGGTCGGAAGGCATCCCCGAAGCGTAGCAGCGCGTGCAGGCGGCGATAGCGGCGCGATGGGCGTGCGTTGTTCCACCACGCACAAACAACTTTTCAGCATTCGCGACAGCTCAACGGTGCTTCAGCGTCAAAAAAGGCACAAGTCGACTTGACAGAAAAATCGCGCGCAAGTCACGAAAAACAGTCGTTACAGCTATAAAGCTGTGTCGTGTTCGTCGTAACGCCGCCAACCGTCGCGCTGCCGCGGCTTGGTCGATTCGTCACCTTGTCGGCGTTGACAAAATGCTGTAATCTCATAATTATGATGAGAAAGCCACGCAAACCCGGACGTCAAAGCGATGCGCACGAACGCCGGCCCGTTGTTGCCCGACGGGCCACCGCGCGTGCACCGAGAACGCCGCGTTCGCGTGGCTTCAACATGGCTGGAGGTGACAAGTGAGCGACGTGATCCCCTTTCGTACGGTGTCGTTGCACGACCAGGTGGCGGAGCGGCTGCGATCACAGATCTTCGACCGACAGCTCGCACCGGGCGATTTCATCGACGAGAACGCCTTCGCCGAACGTTGGCAGATCAGCCGCACGCCGCTTCGCGAGGCACTCAAGGTGCTGGTTTCGGAAGGTTTGGTCGAACCGGTGCCGCGCCGCGGTTGTCGCGTCATCGAGATGACGGCGACGGACGCCGATGAATTGTTCCCGATCATGGCAATGCTCGAGGGGCGCTGTGCGTTCGAGGCAACCCAGCGCGCGACAGACGCCGATCTACGCGAATTGCGCCGTCTGCACGACGAGCTCGAGCGCACCGCTTCCGCTCATGATGTGGACGGCTACTACCGGGCCAACCATGAGTTCCACAGCTATGTGCAACGCCTTGCTGGCAACCGCTGGCTTGACCGCGTCACCGCGGATCTGCGCAAATTTGTACGCATGCTGCGCGGCCGCCAGCTGGTTCTGCCGGGGCGTATCGACGCCTCGATCAACGAACACCGCGTTCTCATCGCCGCGATCTTCGAGCGCGACGCCGCGCGTGCCGAGCGAGCCATGCATGACCATCTGCTGGCACAACATGCGGCGCTGAAAACACTGAGAAGAATTGAATCCGGGGACTCCACCAACGCATCACCGAGGGAGGCCTCAAATGCCTAACGTGCTGACCGATCTCTCACCGGTGCCTGCGCTGCGCAAGGCGGCACAACACCTCTCGCAGATTTCCAGCGACCGTCGCGTCGCCAGGCTCGTACGCGAGTGTCACCGTCTGCTATCGGTGCGTGCCGAAGCCAATTCGCCGGTCATCGCGCAAGCGATCATCCGCGAAATTGAAACGCTCGCCGAGGACGAAGTTGATGTGCTGTTCGACGCGCTGGCGCATGAGTTCTCGCCACATCCCGCTGCCGTGCTCCACGCCGCGCAGGCCTACGCCGCCGGTCCCTCCGCCGCCACACTCGCCACGCTATCGGCAGTCGCAGAACCACCGCGTCAGGAGTTGTTCCGCCGCCTGAACCGTGCACCGGGCGGCACGGCAGCGCTGGTGCGGTTGCGCCGCCGTTTGCTCAAGCGCTTGCGCGAGCATGGTGAGTGGCAGTCGGTGGAGGCCGACCTGCTGCACCTGCTGTCGTCCTGGTTCAACCCGGGTTTTCTCGAGATGCGCCGCGTCGACTGGAGCTCGCCAGCGCATTTGCTCGAGCAGATCATCCGGCATGAGGCCGTTCATGCCATCGATGGCTGGGACGACCTGCGACGACGTCTGCAGCCCGACCGCCGCTGCTTTGCGTTCTTTCACCCGCAACTGGCCGAGACACCGCTCATCTTTGTCGAAGTCGCACTGGTCGCTGCGATGCCGGACGCGATTGCGCCGCTCATCGACAAAAACTCGCCCGTCACGTCGCCGAAGCAGTATCGGGTGGCGGCGTTCTACTCCATCAGCAACTGCGAGCCCGGCCTGCGCGGCGTCTCGCTTGGCAACTTCCTGATCAAGCGGGTTGCCGAGGCGCTGAAGGAAGAGTTGCCGCAGCTGAAGACCTTTTGTACGCTGTCTCCGATTCCGGGATTCATGGCGTGGCTCGCGCGCGGCAAGGCGGCGCTGGTCTACGACGGGCTCAAACCCGCTACGCTGAAGCGATTGTCAGCCGCGCACGACGCGCTCGCCGCCGCGACGTACGGCGACGTTTCCCGACTCGCGAATCGGGAATTTCTCCAGGCGCTGGACGGCGATACCGGTGACGCGCTACTGGCGCTCGCCAGTGCTTACCTCATTCACGAATCGCCGCGCGCGCAGGGTGACCCGGTCGCGCGATTCCACCTCGACAACGGCGCGCGGCTTGAGCGACTCAACGCGCTGGCCGATCTGTCGCCGAAGGGATTGCGGCAATCGGCCGGCCTGATGGTCAACTATCTCTACAACCTCGATCGCGTAGAGCAGTCGCACGAGGACTTCGTGAATGGCACGGTGACCCATGCCCGTGCGGTGTCATCTCTGCTGTAGCAACTCACACCCAAACCCGACAGGCGCCACACAGCCATAGCGCTTACATTTTCAATCAAGGAGGACTCATGAAATTCAACGCTGCACGCGCCACGTGGTGCGCCCTCACCACGCTGCTGACGGGCACGACGCTCCTCGCCAGTGCCTACGCTGAGCCGAACTGGCCGACCAAGCCGGTCACGATCGTAGTGCCATTCCCTGCCGGCGGTGGCACCGACGCATTTGCCCGCCCGCTGACCGCAACACTCAGCAAAAACACAGGCAGGCAATTCATCATCGATAACCGCGGCGGCGCGGGCGGCACCGTGGGTGCCGGTATCGCTGCGAAGGCAGCGCCGGATGGTTACACCTTCTTCATGGGCGCAGTTCACCATGCGATTGCACCGTCGATGTATCCGAAACTCGACTACGACATCGAGAAGAGCTTCGTGCCGGTAGCACTGGTGTCCTCAGTACCGCAGGTCATCGTGGTCAATCCGCAGCGTGTGCCTGCGAACGATCTCAAGGGCTTCATTGATGCGGCGAAGAAGGCCGACGGAAAAATGAACTACGGCTCCGCCGGCAACGGGTCGTCGCACCACTTGGCCGGTGAGCTGTTCAATGGCCTCGCCGGGACGAAGATTGCGCATGTGCCCTACAAGGGCGCCGGCCCCGCGCTGACTGACCTGATGGGCGGTCAGATCGACGCGATGTTCGACGGCATGGGTTCCAGCGCCGGTCACATCAAGGGGGGGCGAATCAAGGCCATTGCGGTCGCCAGCGACAAGCGTGCGCCGGGATTTCCGAACATTCCGACCGCAGCCGAGCAGGGCCTCAACTACAAGGTCTCCACGTGGTATGGCCTGTGGGCGCCGAAGGGCACGCCCGCCGACGTGATCGCCAAACTGCAGGCGGAGCTCAAGAAGGCGTACAACTCCGATGAGTTGAAAATGATCTGGAACGGGCTTGGCGCGGAATTGCCCGATCTGTACGGCGACGCGTTCGGCAAGTTTGTGACCGGCGAAATCAAGCGCTGGGGCGAAGTGGCCAAGGCGTCCGGTGCGAAACTGGACTAAACAAGATAACGGGCACCTGACGCCCGCGAAGACCGATGGAAAACGAAAATCTATTCGCTGCGCTGCGCGTGGCATTTCCGGCCAACCTGGATGCGCCGGCGATTGACGCCGCCGACAGCGCGACCGGCACCAGCCTGCGCCAATACACCTGGCGCGACATTGACGAGGCGACAGCGCGCATCGCCAACTTGCTCAGCGGCATGCAACTGCCCGAAGGCAGCCGCGTCGCCGTGCAGACGGAAAAGAGCGTGGAAGCCTTGATGCTCTACCTGGGTGTACTTCGCGCGGGTTATGTGTATCTGCCGCTCAACACGGCGTATCAGGCGGCAGAGATCGAATACTTTGTCGGCAACGCGGAACCGGCGGTCGTGGTCTGTTCGCCGAAATCGCTGCCGTGGGTGCAGCCGATCGCCGACGCGGCCAGGGTGACGAAGGTGTTCACCCTGGACGAGAACGGTCTGGGCACACTGTCCGATGCAGCAGCTGCGCAATCAACAGCGCACGCAACAGCGGTGCGCAAGGCCGACGATCTTGCTGCGATTCTCTACACCAGCGGCACCACCGGGCGCAGCAAGGGCGCCATGCTGTCGCATCGCAATTTGCTGTCGAACGCCCAGACGCTGGTGAGCTATTGGGGCTGGTCGGGTCGCGACGTGCTGATTCACGCGCTGCCGATTTTTCACGTGCATGGTCTGTTCGTCGCATCGCACTGCGCCTTGCTCTCAGGTGCACGCATGATCTGGTTCGCGAAGTTCGATCCGACGGCTGTGATTGCCCGCCTGCCCGAGGCAACCGTGTTCATGGGCGTACCCACGCTCTACGTGCGCCTGCTTGCAAACGCCACGCCGCGACTGATGCAAGCGACCTGCACCAATATGCGTCTGTTCATTGCGGGCTCGGCACCCCTTCTGATCGAAACGTTCAATGAGTTCCGCGAGCGCACCGGCCACACCATTCTCGAGCGCTATGGCATGAGCGAAACCTGCATGCTGACGTCGAATCCCTACGACGCTGCGCACGGTGAACGGCGCGGCGGCACGGTGGGTTTCCCGCTTCCTGGTGTCAGCGTTCGCGTGTCCGACGACAAGGGCGGCCGTTGCGCGGTGGACGATATCGGCGGCATCGAAGTGCGCGGCCCCAACGTATTCGGTGGCTACTGGCGGATGCCAGAAAAGAACAAGGAAGAATTCACCGCCGACGGCTGGTTCAAGACCGGCGACGTGGGCAAGATCGATGGGCGCGGCTATGTCACCATCGTTGGCCGCAGCAAAGACTTGATCATCAGCGGCGGCTACAACGTTTACCCCGCCGAAATCGAGGGCTACATCAACGAGATGACGGGCGTCGCTGAATCGGCAGTGGTGGGTCTGCCGCATCCCGATTTTGGCGAAGGCGTGATCGCCGTGGTCGTGGCCAAACCAGGCGCGATGCTCGATGCCGACGCCATCGTCGCTACCCTCAAAGGCAAGATTGCCAATTTCAAGGTGCCCAAGCGTGTGTTCATCGTTGCTGACTTGCCACGCAACGCGATGGGTAAGGTGCAGAAAAACCTGCTGCGGCAGGAACATGCGAAACTGTTTGCCGCGTGACTCGAGCCCTGGTGCATGCTGGACGTTGATGTCCTGATCGTCGGCGCGGGCATCGCTGGTGCGTCGCTGGCGTGGCGCCTCGCTTCGCGATGCAGTGTGCTGCTGATTGAGCGCGAGGCGCAGCCCGGCATGCACTCGACGGGTCGTTCCGCAGCCATGTTCATGGAGAGTTACGGGCCACCCGGCGTGCGTGCATTGACGCGGGCGAGCCGCGCGTTCTATGAAGCGCCCCCCGATGGTTTCTGCGAGACGCCGCTGATGGCCCGGCGCGGCGCACTGTACGTGGCGATGCGCGGTCAGGAGGCGCTACTTACGGATACCACGAACGAGCTGACGGCACAGGGCGGTGTCGTCCAACTGCTCGACGCGGCCGCGACGCTGGCGTGTGTTCCGTGCCTTCGCGCCGAACGGGTTCACGCATCGCTGTATGAGGCGGCGGCGCAGGATATTGATGTGCACGCGCTGCATCAGGGCTTTCTGCGTGGCTTCAAGGCGCAGGGCGGCACGCTGCGTGTCGGGACGCAAATGCTTCGCGCCAGGCGCGGGGGTGACGCGTGGCACCTCGACCTGACGGACGGCGAATCCGTTCGAGCGACGGTGGTGGTCGACGCAGCCGGTGCCTGGGCCGATGAGGTGGCGGCGCAGTGTGCAGTGCCGCGCATCGGCCTCACACCGCGGCGGCGCAGCGCGTTCACGTTCAAGGCACCGGACGCCGTTGATGTGTCGTCGTGGCCGGCCGTGGTGGCCGTCGACGAAAGTTGGTACTTCAAACCGGATGCCGGGCGCTTGCTTGGATCGCCCGCGAATGCGGACGATACGGTGCCGCACGACGTGATGCCCGAAGCGCTCGACATCGCCATCGGTATCGACCGCCTGCAGACCGCAACCACACTCAACATTCGCCGACCGGAGAGCACCTGGGCGGGCTTGCGCTCATTCGTACACGACGGTGAACTCGTGATCGGTTTCGACAACCACGCGCCGGGTTTTTTCTGGCTGGCAGCCCAAGGCGGGTATGGCATCCAGAGCGCTGCGGGCGCGAGTGAGCTTGCCTGCGCGTTGATCTGCGCCGCCTCATTGCCAGCGTCGGTAGGTGCCGCTGGCGTTGATGTCGCCGTGTTTTCGCCATCACGCCTGCGTTAAGGCGTGCAAGAACTCAAGATCACCAAGGGAGTCATCATGTCATCAACTTCACTGACTACGCGACGTCGCTCGCTGCTTGCGCTGACGCTCATTGTTGGCGCCACCACCGTGCTGAGCTCCGGATCGGCATCGGCCTTCCCGGACAAGCCAATCACGCTGGTCGTTCCCTATCCGCCCGGCGGCGCAACGGATACCGTCGGCCGTATCGTCGCGAAGGGAATAAGCCAGCGCCTTGGTCAACCGGTCGTGGTAGACAACCGAGCGGGCGCAGGAACGGTGATCGGGGCGACGGCCGTGGCGCAGGCGCAACCGGATGGCTACACGCTACTGATTAGCTCGAACACCACGTTTACCGTGAATCCGGCGCTCAAGCCGAAGCTGGGCTACGACCCAGTCAAGAGCTTCGAAGCAATTGGCACGCTTGGAAGCTCACCACTCGTGTTGCTGGCCAATCCGGCGCTGGCGGTGAGTGACGTGAAATCGTTGGTCGCCCTCGCGCGCAACCAGCCGGGCAAGCTCAGCTATGGCTCGTTTGGCAGCGGGACAACGTCCCACTTTGCCGGTGAGATGTTCAAGGTGATGGCGGGCGTGGACATCCTGCACGTACCCTATAAAGGCAGTGCACCGGCGATGACCGATCTGATCGGGGGACAGGTGCAATTGACGTTCGATACCAACGTCGCGGCGCTACCACAGGTTCAGGCGGGCAAGGTCAAAGCGATTGCGGTGACGTCAAAGCAGCGCAGTCCAACGCTGCCCAATGTACCGACCATTGCCGAGGCCGGGTACCCGGACTATGAAATGGTGCCGTGGATCACCATCGTGCTGCCGCGCGGCGCAGCGGCATCAGTCAAGGCTGCGTTGAGCAAGGCTTTCGCCGACAGCATCGCCGACGCGACGATCCGCGCTGATCTGCAGAAGGCCGGTGTCGACGTGCTCTGGCAACCCGGCAGCGACTACGAGCCCCGCGTCAACCGCGAGCTGCCATTGCTCAAAAGCTACGTTCAGAAAGCCAACATCACCGTGGAATGACTCCATGAATGCAGCCAGCACATTCGGTCACGATATTTGCGGGCACTCGGCGGTCGAACTGCGTCGACTCATTGGTGCGCGCCAGCTGTCCCCGGTCGAACTGATGGACGCCTGTATTGCACGCATCGAAGCCTTGAACCCGGCGATAAACGCCATTGCCGCAACCGATTTCGCGCGGGCGCGCGAAGCGGCGCGACAGGCGGAAACCGCGGTCATGCGTGGCGCCCCGCTGGGCCCGCTGCACGGCTTGCCGCTGGGTGTGAAGGACCTGCAGGACACGGCAGGTCTGCTGACCACCTATGGCAACGTGGGCCTGCGCAACAATGTCCCGACGCGCGACAACGGGCTCGTTTCCCGCCTGCGTGCGGCGGGCGCCATCGTCATCGCGAAGACTAACGTGCCCGACATGGGCGCGGGCGCAAACACCCGCAATGCGGTGTGGGGCGCGACAGGCAATCCATTCAATCCGGCGCTCAATGCTGGTGGTTCGTCGGGGGGGTCGGCTGCCGCGCTGGCCACCGACATGCTGCCGCTCGCCACCGGTTCCGACACGGGCGGCTCGCTGCGCATTCCAGCAGCCTACTGCGGGGTGGTCGGGCTTCGGCCGTCGCCGGGGCTCGTCGCCAACGACGTGCGGCCACTCGGCTGGTCCTCGATCTCTGTGCTCGGCCCCATGGGACGCGACATCGCGGATACGGCGCTGCTGCTGGCATCGAGCCAAGCCTTCGATCCGCGCGACCCATTGTCGTACCCATCGATCAGCAATTCGCTGCCGATGGTTGACCTCGCCAGCCTGCGCGTCGGCTACAGTGAAGACCTCGGCGTGGCGATCGTCGACGACGAGATTCGCCGCGTCTTTCGTGATCGTGTGGAGGCGCTCCGGCCCCTGGTGGCGCTGTGCGAACCGGTGGCACTGGCGACCGGCGATGCGGACCGCGCTTTCGACATCCTCCGTGCCGAGAGTTTTTACGCTGCGTTTGCCGACACGTATCGCACGTCACCGGAGACGCTCGGCCCCAACGTGCGGGCCAACGTGGAAATTGCGGCCAACATTACGCTCGGTGACCGCGCCTGGGCGCACCTGGCGCAAACGCGCATCGCCCGCAACTTTGCTGCCGCATTCGAGCACTACGACGTGATCATTGCCCCGGTCATTTCCGTCACGCCGTTCCCGTGGACCGAACTCTACGCGAGCACCGTCAACGGTGTCGCCATGCGCAACTATTACCACTGGATGGCGCTAGCCTACACGGCAACGCTGGCCACGAATCCAGCGCTCTCGCTGCCCTGCGGCGTTGACGAGCATGGCATGCCCTTTGGCCTGCAGATGATTGGCCGTTTGCGCGGTGATTGGGCCTTGTTGGGCGCAGCCGCTGCGTTGGAGGCGGCGTTCAAGGGACATGAGCGACGGCGGCGCCCGCGGCCTGACCTGGCGAAACTGCGCGAGCCGCAGCCTCGGTTGAAGAGCATCGTGACACATCCGCCGTTCGCTGCCGCGTCGGCCGCGGCCACAGAGACCGTCGGCAACGCGGTGTAGGAGACGCGGCAGCGGCCCGCGCTATTGCGCGCGCTCGAAGCGCTCAATTCGTCGTTCGATGTCGGGATGCGTGTTGAGAAACTCCGGAATCGACAGCGATTTGCGTTTGGCGTTCGCCTTGTCTGCCACGGGTTGCGAGTCTCGCGCTGGGGACTCATCGGCGTGACCGTCGCGCATGCGGCGAAAAAGCTCGGCGAGTGATTTCGGGTTGGCGTGAACGGCGCGCATGATGGCCAGCGCGGTGTCGTCCGCCTCGCTTTCAAAGCCGCGCGAATAGCGCAGTTGTGTGGTCAGAATTGCCGCATTGGCTAGCGACGTGAAATCGCCAAAGTACCAGGTGGCCACCGCCGTGATCGCGGCCGTGCGCAGCAGCGTGCGCAGGCCATGCCGGTGCTGAACATGACCGAACTCGTGGGCGAACACGCCAATCAGCGCGTCATCGTCGGGCGCCCGTTTGACCAAACCGTCGAGAAATACCATGCTCCCCCCGGGCAGCGCGAACGCGTTCGGCGTGTCGCCCATGCGAAAAAAGTGAATCTCGACGGCGGTGGTCTGCCCGGCTGCTGCGAGCACTTGATGGAATCGCGCGCGCAATCGTGCCTGCTCGGCGTCGCTCAGCGCGCTTGGTTGCAAACCCTCGGTGGCCTTGAGTTGGGCGATGACGGCTCGGTCCAGTGCTTGCGTCCACGTGACTGGAATCCATGCCGCGCTGCGATCCGCGGCCCAGGGCAATACCCATTGCCACGCTGCGCCCAGCGCGAGCGCGGAGAGCACCGTCGCCAACGCAACGGCCCGCCAGCTCTGCTGCCACCGCGTGACCGCTCGCTCGGGCTGACCGGCGGCAGCCAGCAGATGCGACAGCCCGAGGGCGTCGTCAACCTCGATCACGGCACCGTCGGGCAGCTGGACGTGACGCGTTGCGCTGGCAAACCGCTCCGAACTTCGCAGTGCGCCAGCGGGCAACTCACGCACGGTGCCGTCGTCGGTCAGCCGCAACTGCAGCTTGCCTGGCGCACCCAGCGACAGTTCACCCGGGACGGCGCGCGCGGCGCCGGTGGCAGGATAGTAGCGAACGGGAACCGGTGACGGCACCGTCATTGCGCGGCTCGCGTCATACCGCGATGTCGATGTCCATCATGTCGGCCACCTCGGCGCCGGTGGCCTGCTGGCTGCCTTGCCGCAAGATCGCCACCAGATCGTCGGCGTTGCCGGTCCACGCCATGGCGTTGACGCGCAGCCGCGCGAGCGTGACGGCGGCGAATGGGCGGTACAGACCCAACGTCAAAATCGTTGCGATGGTCAAGCCCAGCCATGTCACCATGAAATTGGGGACCGCGAGATCGGAGTAGAACCGGTGGCCGTTGAGTGATGTGCCTTTCCACACCGTGTTCTGCAACATGGCGATCAGCAGTGGTCCCACCGCCAGCATCGCAATGTAGAAACCGCCGACCATCACGAAGAGGGCCACCAGCTTGCCCATGGGGTATTGCTCCGGATGTGCCAATGCCTGGACATCGAGCCCGAGTGTCAAACCAACAACCGCAGACGCAATGACGCCGAGCGCGATCATGTAGGCGAAGGCGACGAAGTAAACGGCGTAGTACTGGCCAACGCCGACGTGGAGTGCAAACGCATGCTCACCGGCACGAGCGCCTTCGGTGTAATACCGCCGCATGCGGTATTGCAGATACGGCCCCAGCGCGTAGAACGCGAGCATCGTGACAATGAGCAACGGCACGCCGATCCATGGCGACACCAGCATGGTTAACCCGCTGATCACTGCTGCTGCAATCACGATACCCAGCGGCACCAGCAACGCGCGGTAGGCGCCCGCGGCATCGCCGAGGAACGCGAAACGCAGGTTGCGGTAGGTGGTGTTTGCGAGGTGGAAGCGCAACGAGCGATAGAGCAACCAGGGCAGACCGAGGAAATACAGCAACAACACGAGCAGCCCGAGAATCGGCACATTGATCAGCGCTACCAGCAGTACCGCGATGAGGCGTCCCTTGAGGATGGCAATGGGCGAACCATGGAAGTCGAAGTTCGAGCCCGCGAACCGGGTGTTGTTGTAGAAGTAGCGCAGTCGGCGCACCTTCGCCCAGGCGGAGTAGATGCCCAGCGTGACGATGGTCAGCAGCACGTTGACGATCCAGATGCGGAAATATTCGCCGCCGCTGCCGGTGAACTCGAAGCGCTGTGGTTCCCGCGGGGTCGGCGCGGTGGCGGGGGAGGGCGCCGGGGGCGTGGCGCCGGAAGGCATGCTGGGGAACTCACTCATGGGGCTGCAATCAGTAGCGGTCAAAAGGGGGCGCTGCGCGCGTGGCGCACTCCGTAAGACGGAATGCGGGCGTGATCAGCGTCATTCCGCTGTCGGTGCCGGGGTGTGCATCAGGGCGAAGAATTCGTCAATCGCCGGGAAGTTTGCGAACGACGCTGCAGCGGTTGCTGCGTTGTCCCACGCTGCCCGCGAGTCGAGATGAAAGTCGGCCACCACCGACATCGTTGCCGAATCATCAAGCAGCCCGGCCGGCACCCAGTACGCATCGCGCAGCGTCAAACGGTTGGGGACCGGCGATCCACAGCTGCGGCAGAAATCTGCCCGGTAGCCGGTCGCCTTTTTCCAGGAGGCGATCAGGCCATCGCCAGTCAGCCAGCGAAAGCACGCCGCATCAACGATGGCAGCGCAATTGGCGGCCGTGCCGGTATGGCGCCGGCACAGACTGCAGTGGCACCGATACAGCTTGAGCAGCGGTGCGTCGATGGCAAACGAAACCTGCCCGCAGAGACACTGGCCATGCATGCACACCCCTCCGTTCCTAATACAGTGTCGACCTCTGCCGTGCGGGCAGATCGCGGTCGTAAGCGGGCCCGCCGACTTCATCGCTTGAGAGCGCGGCGAGCATTGCCCCGGCCGTTGGCACGCCATCCGGACGCACCTCATGCCGCCACAAACGCGAGCGCAGCATGGCCCGCGCGCATTGAAAGAACACGGTGTCGACGCGGATTTCCACGACACACTTTGGCAGTGCGCCATCCATGGCGAAGGAGGCCAGCAGCTCGGGCTTCGTGCGAATCACTGCGCGACCATTCACCCGAAGGGTCTCACCGACGCCTGGAATGAAGAAAAGCAGCGCGATCTGCGGGTTGTGCAGCAGATTGCGCAGACCATCGACGCGGTTGTTGCCGCGTCGTTCCGGAAGCAGCAAGGTCTGGTCGTCAACGATTCGCACCAGCGGGGCCGGGTCGCCCCGCGGTGACACGTCGAGCCCACCCGGCCCGGAGGTCGCGACGGCGGCGAACGGCGAGCGCTCAATCCACTGGCGGTAGGTCGAGTGCAGGTGCGGCACCTCTTTGCGCAACGAGGCTTCGCCGGCCGCTCCGAACAGGGCGTTGAGAGCGGCTTCGCTGTCGATGGCATCGTCGGGTATTGCGCACGGCAAGGCCGTGTTGCTGGTGTCGCGGTTCATCGCTGTTGATACCGTCTGTGGCTACGCGCAAAGTGTGCCGCGGTGGGATTGATCAGCGGTCGGTAGAGGTAGCGCAACAACCAGCCGGGCACCACGCGGCCGCGTTCTTCCAGCGCCACGCGCGCTCTCGGATGATCCATGAAGCGCCAGCCGGCGACACGATAGAGCGTGTCGGCCGGCAGAAACTCGATGCGCGACAGGTGTTTGGCCCATTTGTAGCCGTAGTGGGCCGGCGCCACCAGCCTGAGCGGCGCGCCGTGATCAATGCCCAGCGGCGCGCCGTCCAGCGTATCGGCCAGCAGCACGTCCGGCGCGAGCAGGTCGCTGAGGTGCATGCCGGTCCGGGCACCGTCCTGACCGCGCAGCGCGACGACCGTCGACGTCGCCGCCGGCGCTGCCTGTGGTTGAACAACGTGCTCGAAGAAATCAACAAAACGCACGCCGCCCCAACGCAGGTTGCGCACGCTCCACGTGGTCACGCAGTGAAAATCGCAGCGGATCTCGTGCCGGGGTAATCCGGAGAGCGCGTCGCGCAATTGCAGTGGTCGTTCCACCGCGCCAACGACGTCCAGCGACGGCGTTGCCACGTGGCGCGGGAAACGGGAGGCGTAGGGCCACAATCCAAAGCGATGAAAGCGACCCGCCTCGCGCTGGCCGGGCGGCAACGGCGACAGCCCTCGGTTGCCCGAAGCGGATGGGATCGGCAGCATGGTGCTGCCAGTGTACGCGGCGAGCGTCGGTCCGTGCGGGCCGACGCTCGCGTGAGACTTGTTCAGCGTTTCCTTAAGTTGCGGGCATCAGGGAGAACATGCGCTGCAACGTTGCCTCCAGCGCCAGTCGACGCTTGAGCGGGCTCTCATATTCCCACCACGGCAACAGACGGATCGCGCCGTCCCGCCATTTGCCGCTGGGGCGTCCCCTGGGCTTGGGTGGCAGGCTGGCGCGAGCGCGCTGCCCGGTGCGCGCAAGCCACTGCGTGAGCAGTCGTTCGCGTGCCACCAGCCACTGTGCGGAACGCAGCGTGATCGCGTGATCCAGGGGCCGCAGGAGTGCGCGCCCCACGGCCTCGCGTATCTGGCGCGCGCGGGCACAGCGCCCGGCCGTGCTAGGCCGTCGCATGGCTTGCTCCGTTCGCCGTGCTTGATTCGGCCGTTGGTCGCGCGGCATTGCGCGCCGAAGGGTACCCGGCAAAGCCATTGCCTGGGGGCGAAGCCGGGCCTGAACCGTCGATGGCTGCAACATCGCCGCTGACGACGCCCCCTTCACTCACCAGCAGCGAGCCGTAACGCACGGTGCCCGACACGCAGCCGGACGCATGAACAATCAGCTTCTTGCGCGCGGTCAGGGTGCCATGAAATTTGCCGTGGATCTCGGCAACATCGATGCTCACGGTGCCATCGTAGGAGCCGGTTTTCAGGATTTCCAGCGTGCGGCTGTCCATCGATGCCTCGACGTGGCCCTCGACGACCAGTGTGTCGCAGTCATTGATTTCTGCGCCCTTCAGGCGAATGTTCGGGCCCACGGTGAGCCGGGGTGCTCCGGTTTGCCCTGAATCGCCGGGCACCGCCGCGACAGGCGAGGGCGTGCTGGGCACCGGCGCTGGCCCGACGCCGCTCGATGCGCGCGCCGTGGCCGCGGGTGTGCCGGCCACTGCGTTCAGCGGTGCGGCGTTCGGCTCGGGCGCGTAGCGTGGCGCGTCTGGTGACGCGCGGTGGCCCGCCGCCGCCTCGTCGCGGCGACCCAAAAAGGAATTTTTCAACATCGATGCTCCTCTCGGCATACGTGGTGGTCCCCCGACCGACGCAACGTGCCACTCATGGATGGCACGTTCATCACGAAATATGACGAAGGCATTGTCTGAGAGTTTAATCGTTTCAGCAAAAAATTGTTCAGGCGCTGTCGGATGCGGGGCGCTACGCGGCTTCCCACGCCATCGTCACGCTGGGTTTGCAATTGGCTTTCCGGCTGTAACGACAGCCGGACGGCTTTTTCGCGCATGTTTTGTTTGAAGTCGACTTGGCAACAAATCGGCGCCTAATTGACAATCCACAGCCGTCCAAGGCAAGAAGCTGTAACACGGTGAGACCCTCGGGCAGGCGTTTCGTCGCTTCGTCGCGAATCTCGCGCGGAGGGGGAGTTGGCAGCCTACGTGGGCCGCTACGCGCTGGCGCCGGGGTTCGACGTGGTGGTGCGACGTCGCGACGGCAAGCTCTTCGCGCAAGCGACGGGGCAAAGCGAGTTTGAATTGTTTGCCAAATCGGCAACCACCTTCTTTGCACGCGTCACGCCGCTCGACATCGAATTCTCGGACGTCGCTGCTGGCAAAGCTGCATCCTTCGCGCTCACTCAGGGCGGCCGCACAAGGCGAGCGACGCGAATCGAGTGATGGCGCGGCGGCTACCCGCGCGGTCGCAGAAAGCGCGGGACGAACCGCGCGAAGCCGCGGCTTGCCGCCGCCGGCGCTTCGGCAGGTGACGCAATGGCAGGATTTTTCACGCGCGGCAAGATACGCACGTTGCTCATGCCACCCAACCGAGATGGCGAACCCTGCATCGCCGCGGGCACCTCGTCGGCGGTCGACTGCACAAACCCGTGCTGCCGCAGCCAGTCAAGCACCGGCTGCCATTGTTCGATGTCCATGCCGGTGACGTTTGGCGGCATATCGAAAATGCTCAGACCGTTCTCTACGGCGCGCACATACACCTGCGAGCTGCGAAGCGAACCGAGCCAGGTTAAACCGATCGAACTCGCCCACGCGCTGGTGATTTCTTCGGCATCGGTGCGCCGGTCGAGGCGCATGCCGACCGCGGCGACGTGGCAGCGGCCATTCAGCACGCGGGGCAGCGTGCGTAACTCAGCCCAGCAGTCCGAGGCTGATTCCCGATCGAACACCGACCCGGCGACCGGGATCAGAATGACATCGGCCACCATCGCCACTTTGGCGAGGGCCAGGCCGTGCAGGCCGCCGGGCGTATCGAGCACCAGATGCGATACACCCAGCGGCGGGCGCACACTGCTTTGCATGTCGCCCACCCAACCCGCGATCGTGGGGGCAGCACTCGGGCGACGTTTCAGCCACACGCGCATCGACTGCTGGTGATCCAGATCGCCGAGCGTGATCGGCAGGCCGGTGCGCGCAAAGTACGCAGCGATATTGGTCGCTAGCGTGCTCTTGCCGCATCCCCCTTTTCGACTTACGAGCGCTACTGTAGGCATAGTCTGAAGACTACGCCTTAACTCATTGAATGGCAATGATTTTGCGAAAAGTCTTAGGGGCGCCTTGTTGCAGCGGCGCGAAACGCGCTCAAACCGCGAGCAAAACGTTCGACGGCACGATCGAGTCGCGCCAGATCGCTGGCAAAGCACCAGCGCACAAAGCCCTCGCCCTCGTCACCAAACGCCGCGCCCGGCGCGAGTCCGAGGCCGTGCTCGCTGACCAGCCGCTGGCAGAACGCCAGCGAATCGGTCAGGCCGTCAACGCGGAAGAACGCGTACATCGCCCCCGGAGGCGGCGGCGCGTGCACGCCGGGCAGCGCGTTGAGCGCCGCGCAGAGGTGGTCGCGCGCGGCGCGAAAGCGCTCCCGTGTGTGCGCGATCACGGCGTCGCCGCCCGTGATCGCCGCAATGCCCGCGCGCTGCACAAATACCGGCGAGCACGACGTGTTGTACTCAATCACCTTGCCGAGTTGCTCGATGAACGGTGTCGGCGCGACCAGCCAACCGAGTCGCCAGCCCGTCATCAGCCACGATTTGGAAAAGGTGTTGGCACTCACCAGCCGGTCGTCCGCGTGCGCAATGTCGAAGAACGACGGCGCGCACGCCGCCTCTTCAAATGCCAGGCGCTCGTAGGCATCGTCCGCGAGGAGCCAGATGCCGTGCTTGCGGCAGTGCGCCAGGATGGTCTGCTGCTCGACGCGTGAAAGCGTCCAGCCGGTGGGATTGTTGGGCGAGTTCACCATCAACAAGCGCGTGTCCGGCGTCAGCGCGTCGAGCAGTTCATCCAGATCTAGTTGCCAGCCGCGCTCGCCAAAATGCAGCGCCACGCAGGTCACGTCCGCCGAAAGAATTTTTGGAATCTCTACGAGATTCGGCCACAGAGGCGTCACACACACCACGCGGTCGCCGGGGTTCACGATGCACTGTGCCGCAAGCGACAGCGCGTTCACGCCAGCGCTGGTGATGGCGATGTGCTCAGCGCGAATCGGTGCATCGGCGTTCGGGTGCAGCGCCGCGAGGTAATCCGCCACCGCCGCGCGCAGCTCCGGCAGGCCGAGGTTGTGCGAATAAAACGTCTCACCGCGCATCAGGCTCTCGCTCGCGGCCGTGCGGATGAATTCCGGCGTCACCTCATCCGGCTCACCAAACCAGAACGCGAGCACGTCGTCGCGGCCCATACCAGCGTTGGCCACTTCGCGGATTTTTGAGGAGCGCAGATTGACCACTGCGTCGCGGGGGAGGGTGAGGACTGCCTGTTGCATGCGATGAATTATGCGGCGCTGGCGCGGCTGTCGCCCGCGCGGGGAAGCGATCGACGACCGACAGTACACTGCGCACATGACGAAATCGACTGCCTCACCCGTCGCATGGGCATGCCTGGTCACGACGCTGGCTGTGCTCGCGTGGTCCGGCGTCGCGCCGAAGGACCGTGCGACCTGGGCGATGGAGGTGGCGCCGGTGTTCATTGCGCTGCCGCTCGTGCTTGTGACGTGGCGGCGCTTTCCGCTCACCACGCTGCTCTTGGTGGTGATCACGGTGCACGGCATCGTGCTCATGGTGGGCGGCAAATACACCTACGCCGAGATGCCGCTGTTCAATTGGTTGCGCGATACGTTTCATCTGTCGCGCAATCACTACGACCGCGTGGGGCATTTCATGCAGGGTTTCGCTCCGGCGCTCGTGGCGCGCGAGCTGCTGTTGCGCACGTCACCGCTCCGGCCCGGCAAGTGGCTGTTCACTGTGATTGTGCTGGCCTGTCTCGGCATCAGCGCGATCTACGAATTGATCGAATGGGGCGCCGCGGTGTCGCTGGGGGAGGGGGCGGATGCCTTTCTCGCCACACAGGGCGATCCGTGGGACACGCAAAAGGACATGGCGATGGCGGGCGTCGGGGCGGTGGTGGCTCTGCTGGGCTTCTCGCGCTGGCATGACAGGCAGTTGGCGCGGATGTAGATGATCGTGCTCCGGACACTTGGCTCGTTAAGACGTTCATGCTCTCCGCGTTTCTGATTCAAACCTTGAACGGCCTGGCCTCGGCATCGTCGCTCTTTTTGGTGGCGGCGGGCCTGTCGTTGATTTTTGGCGTCACGCGCATCGTGAACTTCGCGCATGGCTCGTTCTACATGCTGGGCGTGTATGTGGCGTACAGCGTGGCGACGCACGTGGGCGGCGCGTTGGGGTTCTGGGGCGGTGTACTGGCGGCGGGGCTGGCGGTGGCCGTGGTGGCCCTGGTGGCGGAGGTGCTGATCCTGCGCCGCATTTACGACGCGCCGGAACTCTTGCAATTGATCGCCACCTTCGCGCTTGTGCTCGTCATCAAGGACGCGGCGCTGGCGATCTGGGGCGCAGAGGATTTGCTCGGCCCCCGTGCGCCGGGCTTTCGTGGGGCGGTGGAGATTTTCGGGCGCGCGGTGCCGAGCTACGACTTGCTCTTGATCGTGCTGGGTGGGCTGGTGTTGCTGGCGCTCACGGCGTTGCTGCGGCGCACGCGCTTTGGCCTCTTGCTGCGCGCGGCGACTGAAGATCGCGAGATGACCGATGCGCTGGGCGTCAATCAGCGGCTGTTATTCACGGCGGTTTTCGCACTCGGTGGCTTTCTCGCCGGACTCGGTGGTGCGTTGCAGTTGCCGCGCGAGCCGGCGAGCCTCGGCATGGATCTGGCGATCATCGCTGACGTGTTTGTGGTGGTGGTGGTCGGTGGGCTGGGCAGCCTGCCCGGCGCCTATCTTGCGGCCGTGCTGATTTCGCTGGTGAAGGCGTGGTGCATCGGCGCGGGCGAGGTGACGTTGCTCGGGGTCGAGTTTGAGTTCAGCAAACTCACGCTGGTGGCCGAGTTCATCGTGATGGCCGTGGTGCTGGTGTGGCGGCCACACGGATTGTTTGGCGCGCCACCGGCGCACGCGCGACAGCACGTGGTGAGCATGCCGCTGGTGCGCGTGCCGTCAGGCGCGGGCCTTGCCCTGTGCGCGGTGCTGGCGATGGTGACGCTTGCGCTGCCCTGGTTCGCGGGCGACTATGCGTTGGTGCTCGGTGTGGACATGCTGCTCTTTGCGCTGTTCGCTGCGAGCCTCGGGTTAGTGATCGGGCCGGGCGGGATGGGCTCGTTCGGGCACGCCGCCTACTTCGGGCTGGGTGCGTACGGTGCGGCGCTGGCTGCCAGGGCCGGGGCCGGGCTGGCACTGGCCTGCACGTCGGGCGTGGCGCTGGCTGCGTTGGCCGCGCTGGTTTTTGGCTGGTTCAGCGTGCGCCTTGCAGGCACTTACATGGCGATGCTCACGCTCGCGTTTGCGCAGATCACGTGGTCGGTGGTGTTTCAATGGGATGCCGTGACCGGCGGCAGCAACGGCATCACCGGCGTGTGGCCGCCGGCGTGGCTGGCCGATCGTGCCGCGTTCTACGGGTTTACGTGCGCGGTGGTGCTGGCGGCGCTGGCGTTCACCGCGTGGCTCACCTACACGCCGCTCGGCTACCGGGCGCGCGCGGTGCGCGACTCGGTGGTCAAAGCGCGCGCCATCGGCATCGCGCCGCGCGCCGTGCAGTGGGCCGTGTTCATCATTGCTGGCGCGCTGGCTGGTGTGGCCGGGGCGCTGTATGCGTTTTCCAAGGGATCGATTGCGCCGGATGTGCTGGCGATTCCGCGTTCGGTGGACGCGCTGGTGATCCTGCTGCTCGGTGGCGTGAACACGCTCGCCGGCCCGGTGCTCGGGGCGGTGGTGTTTACGTGGTTGCAGGACACGCTGGCGCGCACGACGGAATACTGGCGCGCGGCGCTGGGGGCGACCATTCTGCTGCTGGTGCTTGGCTTTCCACGCGGCCTGATGGGCAGCGCCGCGTTGCTGCTGGCTCGCCTGAAGCAGGCGCGACCGGCCCGCACGAGGGAGGCGCGGCCATGAGCGCAGCGCTGGTCGTGGCCGGGCTCAAGAAGTCCTTCGGTGGCGTAGCGGCCGTGCGCGGCATCGACTTCACCGTGCACGCGGGCGAGGCGGTGGCGCTGATCGGGCCGAACGGCGCGGGCAAAACCACGACGTTTAACCTCGTCAACGGCCAGATCGCGCCGGACGCAGGACGTGTCACCCTCGCGGGCGATGACATCACCGGCCTCGCGCCGGAAGCACTGTTCCGGCGTGGCGTGGCGCGCACCTTTCAGATCACCGCAACGTTCGCCTCGATGACGGTGCGCGAAAACGTGCAGATGGCGCTCGCGAGCCACGCGCGCCACACCCCCCGCACCGGCGCGGGCTGGGGCCGATATCTGGGCTGGATGCCCGCGGCGCACGCTGCCCGCGCGCAGGCGCTGATCGACGAACAGGGGCTCTCCGCCGACGCCGCGCGCCCGGCAAGTGAGCTGGCGTATGGCGATCTGAAACGACTGGAGCTGGCGATGGCGTTTGCCAACGCGCCGCGCCTGCTATTGATGGATGAGCCGACGGCCGGCATGGCGCCCAACGAGCGCGAAGCGCTGATGCGCACGGCGGTCGCCGCCTGCCGCGAGCGCGGCGTGGCGTTGCTCTTTACCGAGCACGACATGGATGTGGTGTTCGGCTTCGCCGACCGCGTCGTCGTGATGAATCGGGGCCGCATCATCGCCGAAGGTTCGCCCGACGCCGTGCAGCGCAACGACGAGGTGCGCGCGGTGTACCTGGGCGGACAACCCGTTGGCGCAGGGCGCGGCCATGCTTGACGTTCGCCACCTCAACGTACGCCACGGTCCGGCACAGCTGTTATTCGACGTCAGCTTCAGCGCGAACGCGGGCGAAGTGCTCGTGCTGGTGGGGCGCAATGGGGCCGGCAAATCGACCACGCTCAAGGCCTTGATCGGCTTGCTTCCCGACGTGAGCGGCGAGCTGCGCTTTGATGGCCGCAGCATCGCCGGACTCACGCCCCACGAGATCGCGCGGCGGGGCCTCGGCTATGTCCCCGAGGAGCGTCGCGTGTTTACCGGCCTGACCGTCGCCGAAAATCTGGAGGTGGGCCGCATTCCGTCACGCGCGCAGGTGAGCGACGCACCGCACTGGTCGGTGGCGCGCGTGTGCGAACTGTTCCCCAGGCTCGGCGAAATGCTCGATCGGCCCGGTGGCCAGATGTCCGGCGGCGAGCAGCAGATGCTGACCATCGCACGCACGCTGCTGGGCAACCCGAAGGCGATCCTGCTCGACGAGCCATCCGAAGGCCTGGCGCCGATCGTCGTCGAACGCATTGCCGAGAGCGTGCGGGCGCTGAAGCGCGAGGGGCTCTGTGTTGTGCTCTCCGAACAGAACCTCACGTTTGCCCGCGCCATCGCCGACCGAGCGGTGGTGATCGAACGCGGCATCGTGCGTTTTGCCGGCGATTTTGCGGTGCTGGAAGCGGATGCGGTCTGGCGTGATCGGTACCTCGCAGCCTGAGCGCGAACAGCTTTTAGGCTTAAGCGACCAATTGGCGGTCGTTTACGGCAAAAAAATGTCTATATCGACTTGGTACTTTTTCACGTTGAAAGCACCGAAAGACAGCGGTTGGATGGAAAAAGCTGTAAGCGCCAGGTTCTGCACGCGCATCGGTGGCGCGCCGGGGGACTTTGCGCAGTGCGGCAAAATACGGTCCTGCTGTTTTGATTGTTGCGTGCCGCCCAACGCTCTTGTTCGCGGTAGCGCCCGAATCCGATCCGGAAGCCACCATGACCTACGCCGTTAACGACCAGTGCATCAAGTGCAAGTACACCGACTGTGTCGATGTCTGCCCCGTCGATTGTTTCTATGAAGGCGAGAACATGCTCGTCATTCACCCCGACGAGTGCATCGACTGCGGCGTGTGCGAACCGGAGTGCCCGGCCGACGCCATCAAGCCGGATTCCGACATCGCCGACAAGTGGATCAAGCTCAACGCCGAGTACGCGGTGCAATGGCCCAATATCTCGCGCAAAAAGGCGGCACCCGCCGACGCGGATGAGTGGAAGGGCAAGCCCAACAAGTTCGATCTGTTCTCTCCGAATCCGGGCGGAAAGTAAGGCGCTGGCGGGCGGCAGGCTGCTGCCGACGCGGCCTACCCGCGATTCGTCGAATGATTGGGTGGCTCGTCGCACCGGTCGTGCTTGAGCTCGCTCCGGGTGGCACACTGCTCACCTATCGGAAACCCAGCCTGCTTCGCCCGCCATGAATTTGCCCGATCCCGCCGCGCTGTCGCCGCCAGCGGCGACTACCCGCCAGCGCCTCTGGAAAGGTTTCGGCAGCACGCCGTGGTGGCGTTTGCTGAGCGGGGGCCTGATTGTGCTCACGGCGGTGGCGCTGTTTGCCGTTCCGTTTGACACGATCCTTCTCAACCGAACACTCAAGGCAGCGGCCGCGCAGCGAGAAATCAGGCTGGCGCTGCAGAAGCAGGTGCTGGAGCGGGCGCGCACCGGGTTGATCGGGGTGCAGTCGATTGCCACGGGCGCGGATGCCGAGGCCCTGAAGGTGGTACACGACGCGATTGTCGACGTGGAGCGTGACCTCTCGGCGCCGCGCCATGAGGTGACTGTGCATGGCATCACCGAATTGCAGCGCCTGATCGACGGTCAGCGCGAGGAGGTGAAGCGGAGCGCGCGCGCGATCGAACTGTTTGCGGCGAAGCTTCGAGGCAACCCGGACGGCATCGACACGACAGGCGGACTGGAACAACTCAACAACAAACTGGAAACGCTGCAGCAGCACGTCGAGGCGCTCCATGAGATGCAGGATCGCCTGAAGGAGGCGCGTGACAGCGCGCGTGAGGCGCAAGGGGATGCCGCAGCGCCCGAGGCGGTGTTCACCTTCAATGTGTTCGGCAATCGCGGGCAGGCGGTGCTGAATCTGGATCGCGCGACCCCGCCCGCCAGCCCATCGCTGCCGTCCGCTGTCGCTGCAGCCTCCAGGCCCACGGCGCCCATACCGCCCGTGCCTCCCGCGCCGGCTGTCAGCGATCTGGACCCGGAAACGCGCGCACTCATTCACACCACGGTCAAGCGCGATGTTGACAAGGTGGTGTTCGGCGGCATCAGTCTGGTCGTCCTGTCGACTTTGTTCCTGCTGATGCTCATCGCGCGCACTTTCGCCGGCCGCGCCGCCCGCGGGGAGCAGCGCGCGGCGATTGCCGAGTCGCGTGAACGCAGCGAAAGCCACGCGCGGCAGCTCGCTGAGGCGCGCCTGATGGTGATGCGAGCCCAGGTCGAACCGCACTTTTTGTTCAACACACTGGCGCATGTGCAGGCGCTGCAAGAGATCGATCCGCCGCAGGCAAGCACCATGCTGGAGCGACTCATTTCCTATCTGCGGGCAGCGATGCCGTCGATGCGTGAGACGTCTTCTACGCTCGGCCGCGAAGTCGAGGTGGTTCGTGCGTACCTTGACCTGCTGAAAATTCGCATGGGCGAGCGCCTGAGTTACAGCATCGACTGTCCCGCGGACATGACCGCCCTCAGCTTCCCGCCCACCATGATTGCCACGCTGGTCGAGAACGCGATCAAGCACGGGTTGGAGCCGAAGCGCGAGGGCGGCAGCGTGGCGATCATTGTTCGCCTCGTTGACGAACAGATTGAGGTGCTGGTCGCGGATAGCGGTCTTGGCCTGGGTGGAGCGAACACGCAGGGAACGGGCGTGGGGCTCGCGAATACCCGCGAACGCCTGCGGATGCTCTATGGCGAGACGGGCCAGTTGCTGGTGGAGCCCAATGCACCGAGTGGCGTGCGCGCTATTCTGCGCGTGCCCAAATCGCCGCCCGCGATGGTGGCGAGTGAAGCCACCGTGGGCGATGGAATTTCGCCCTACATGGTGCAAACCACGGGGCTGCTTGCCCTGGCGTTTGGCTGGCTCGGCGCGCATCGCTTTTACGTGGGGCATCGTCGCACCGCGGCGGTGCAGGCCGTCCTCGGCATTCTCTCGATCCTGAGCGGCGGGGTGCCGATCTTTCTGTTGCCGCTGTTGCTCTGGGTGGTGCTCGATCTCACCTGGCTTGGCACGCGGGAGTTTCACGACGGGCAGGGGCGCCGCATCGCGCGCTGGTCACAGGACGACCGCCGCGAATACCAGTCGCGGGGGCCAGCGCATCGACCGCGCGATGAAAATGCCTCGCCACTTTCCCGTGCGATCGCTCTGGTGCTGGTGGTGCCGCTTGGCGTGCTCGGCGCCCACCGCTTTTACGTCGGGCGGCCGGGCAGTGCGTTTGCGATGATACTTACGCTCGGCGGCCTCGGCATCTGGTGGTTGGTCGATATCGCCAAAGTGGCCAGCGGGGCGCTGCGCGATGGCGACGGAAAAACTGTCAGCGAATGGGAGTGAAGGAATGACAACACAGGGTGCGGTGACCGCAGTACTCGCAGAAGACGAAACGCTGCTGAGGCAGTTTCTGCGCAAGAAACTCGAAAAGCTGTGGCCGGAACTCACTGTCGTCGGCGAGGCCGAGCACGGCGCTGCGGCGGTGGAGCTGATCGCCACATTGAAGCCTTCGGTGGCGTTTCTCGACATTCGCATGCCTGAGATGACCGGCCTCGAAGTCGCCTCCGCCATTGCGGAAAACAGCCCCGACACGCATGTGGTGTTCGTGACTGCGTTTCACGAGTATGCGGTGGAGGCGTTCGAGCGCGGCGCAGTCGACTATGTGCTGAAGCCAATCCAGGAAGACCGGCTCGCGACGACCATTGAGCGTTTGCGCGAGCGTATCGAGAATGACGATCGCGATGCCCCCGATCTGCCGGACAACATGGCACAGCTGATCGCGACGCTCAAGCGCGAAATGCGTGGTGATGCGCCAGCGGAGCGCATGCGCTGGATCAAGGCGTCACTCGGCAATACGCTGAAACTGATCGACGTGAAGGACGTGCTGTTCTTCAACTCCGATGAAAAATACACACGCGTGGTGACGGCGACGGAAGAGGCCTTGATTCGCAAACCATTGCGCGAGCTGCTCGACGAACTTGACCCGAATGTGTTCTGGCAGATTCATCGCGGCACCATCGTCAATGTCAATGCCATTGCTGGCGTGACGCGCGATTTTCGCGGCGATGCCACGGTGAAAGTCAAGGGCCACAACGAAACGCTGAAGGTTTCGCGGCCGTTCTCGCATCTCTTCAAGCAGATGTAGCCGCAGCGGCAGACGCGGCGGGTGTGTCGAACGAGTTGAACAAGCCGGCGTCAGCACGCACGACGAATCTCCGCTCGACTTCCTGATAGCTGGCGTTGCCGGCGCTGGAGTCGCTTGCTTCGAGACGCGCCATCAAGAGCGGCATCGCGGGGTCATTCGGCCAACCGCTATTCGCGGCGCTTCCACGATATGGTCCCAGCCATTCGCGCCCCGCGAGCAGGCGCCACGGCGGCGTCTTGCCGCCTTCATCCGGCAGGGGCAGCGCGTCGGTCTGCCAGCGGCCACGCGCGTGACTGGGGGACAACTCGGTGGGGCAGGCATCGCCCTCTGCGCTGTGAAAAACGTAGCCGCGCGCAATCGCGTGACTGTCAACCACAAGCGTGTCGGCGTTGCCGGGCGCACAGTCCAGCGTAGCCAGCCAGCGCACGATGGCGGCGCGGCCGGCTTCGGTGTGACCCAGGTCGGTTTGGCGCGTGGTCATCTTGGCGTACTTCTCGGCCATGCGATCAAACGAGCGCGGACCGATGCAGCCGGGCATGCCCAGGTCGGGGCGCAGGTTCAGGTAGTACTTCACCGTGACTTCCAGCGTTTCGATGACCCCATCGTGACGAAGCAGCACGATATCGAATTCGCCGACTGTCCGTTGGTTGTCGCGCACGATCAGTCCGCGTGTCGCGGCACGCACATCCGGTCGCGCAGCCTGCCAGAACAGCACCAGCTTCTCAAACGTATGCCCAAGCGGTGTGGCGATGGCCGGGTCACCCAGCGCATCCAGCAATACCTGCCTACGGATCGGATCCCGATCCAGCTCGATCAACCAGTCGTGGCAGCGGGCAAGCTCGCGCTGTGACCAGGTATCGTCGCGCAAACGACCCTGCCAATCAGGGTGGTGCGCATCAAACAGCGATGGCGATCCGATCGCCCACGCGAGTCGACGCACGTCGGCGTGGTGCAATGTCGCCAGCAGCGGGCTCAACATGACGTCCGTGCGCAACGTTCGCGACAGGCTCGCGTGGTCAACGCGTGATGCGCGGTATCCGGCGAATCAATCCGCGACACGGCGGTCAGATCGCGAGAACGCGCTTCAACCAGACGCTGATGTCCTCGACTTCTTCGGCGCACACCGAATGCGGCATGCCGTATTCGTGCCATTCCACGCGATAGCCGTGCGTCTCGAGTCGGGCTCGGGACATTTTCGCCAATTGCACTGGAATCACCGGATCCATCGAACCGTGCACCAAAAAAATGGGCAGATCACGATTGGCGGTGGTTGCCTCGGCGCCCAGTGAGTCGGCACAGGCAAGGTAGGTCGACAACGCCATGACGCCCGCCAGGCGTGCCGGATAGCGCAGGCCGGTTTGCAACGCGATGACCCCGCCCTGGGAAAAACCGGCCAGCACGATGCGCTCGGCGGCCAAGCCGTGCCGTGTCTGCTCGGCAATCAACTCGGCAATGAGCGACTGCGAGCGGCGCACGCCGGATTCGTCGGCCCGCTTGTCGAGTTCGGCCGACACGATGTCGTACCACGCACGCATGATGTAACCACCATTGATGGTCACCGGCATGGTCGGTGCGTTCGGGAAGACGAAACGCACGCTGTGGTCGGCCGGCAAGCCCAGCTCCGGTACGATCGGGACGAAATCGTTGCCATCGGCGCCGAGGCCGTGCATCCAGATGACACACGCCGTGGCGGGAGACGGGGGTTCGAGTGTGATGCAGTCGAGCATGCGCGCTGGAGCGAGGGAAAACCGGCATTCTAGGTGGCGGCGCCCACCGCCCTTTCGGGGGCACGCCGACGTCGCCCGGATCGGGCAGACCAGCCGGTGGTGTCGCTGCTAGCGGACCAGCGAGCCGGACCGATCAATCGTCACGAAGTCAACGTAGTTGCTGCCACCGCGCTTGAGATCGCTGAAGTCGACGGTGTAGCCACCCAGATCCAGCGCGCGCAGTCCACGCAATGCCTGCGCCAGTGACTCCGGCGAATTCTTGCTCCGCTGGAGGGCGGCGATCAGCACGCGACCTGACACATAGCCCTCAAATGACCGGACGCCGTAGTCGGGCGAGGGGTTGGCGGCTTTCTGCTTGAGGTACTCACGAATCACCGGCAGCGTGAGGCGAGATTCGATCGGACCAACCGTCGACGCCACGTAGCCACGCAGTAGCTCTTTCGGAACGTTCTTTTGCAGGTACGACAGGTCCACGGGCGAGGGGCCAATCAGCATCGCCGTGCCGCCCCGCTGTTTGTAGGTCCTGATGAAATTCGCGGCGGGCGCGGAGATGGCCGCAAGAAAAATTACCTGGGCGTCGACCTTCAACAGGGCATTCACTGCAGGCGCAATGTCGCCGGTAATGCGGTCGTAGGGCGTGCGCGCAACCAGCTCGATCTTGTATTTCGTTGCCAGCGCTGTGGCGGCGTCCAGGAGGTCCTTGCCGTAACCATCGTCCTGATACACCACTGCAACCCGTGAAAGCCCCATGCTGCTGAGTGTCGTCAGCAGTTGATTGACTTCATCGGCGTAGCTCGCTTTTGTGACAAAAACGCCTGGCTTGCCGATCACGCTGGAGGCGCCGGACGATGGCCCGACCAACGCAATGCCGTTGTCGGTCAGCACGTTGGCTTTGATCAGTGCGTCCGCGTTGGCCGTGCCCACCGTCGCGGCGAGTGCGACCGGAGATTCCTTAGCGATGATCTCTTTGGCGAGGCGCACTGTGTCCTCTGGCTTGTAGCCATCGTCGGCGGTCACGAGACGAATTTGATTGCCATTGATGCCCCCGGCTGCATTGACCGCAGCGAAGGCGAGCCGCAAGCCTGCAGCGTATGACTTTCCGGCGCTGGCCTGAACGCCGGAAAACGGCGCCACTTGTGCAATGACAATATCTTTTGCTCCGGCCGCGGCGCCAAACACGCCTGCACACAGCGATAGCGTTCCAGCCAATGCGCTGCCGAGCCACCTTTGCTGCCGTCGCCGAGCTGACTTCACTGAACAGTCCTTACATTCAATAATGACAATGGGATATTAGCGCAAACCCCGCAATTCGCGGGCTGAACTGGATGCTTTTTTGATCCGGTCGGCCGGGGCCAGGCGGTGGCAGTGAAGCGACGCCGTACGATCTCGGGTATTGATGCGCTCGGGCCAAGCATGGTGTGGAAAAGCGTCCAGGAGCCGCACCCGAGCGCTGACGCGTGCCTCGCCGTCGGCGCCGATTCAACGGCCGGCCTGTTGCCCGGACGTCGACTGCATTCGTCTAAACGGATGGAATGCGCTCGAGCATGATGCGGTGCCAGCCGGACCAAGGCACTTCGCGGTGCGTGCGCACAAGCGCAAGGCGGTGGTCGAGCGTTGCGCCATCGGGAAGTGGCCGCCCCTGATGCGCGCGCATGAATTCGTCCAGCTCCTCGCACTGGTGGCAGACGCCCGTTTTGCTGATCAACGCGCAGGTGGCATCGTATCGCCTGAGCATGTGCGCACGACCTTCCTGCAGCCAGTTCTTGGTCTGGCCGACCGTTGCTTCGAGCAAATCGGCCGCCTCATCGACGCTGAAGCCATGAACCTCGACCAGCAGCAGCGCGGCTGCCTTTTGTTCCGGCAGGTTGCGCATCGTGCAGGCAACACAGGCCACGACGTGCTCACGTGCAATGGCTTTCGTTTCTGGTGTTTCCGCCATCGCGAGTGACTGCTGGACGAATGCCCGATCAGCAATGGCGGCGTCGCGCAGATCAGTCAGCATGTGCTCGCGCCAGTGGCCATGTCGACGCAACTCGTCAAAGGCAAGATTGGACGCCACCTTGAACAACCACCCTCGAATTCCGTCCACCGAGGTCGGCAGCCGGTCCTTCGCCTCCAGGCAACGCAGGTACGTGCTCTGCACCAGATCTTCGGCCAGTTGCGGCCGGATCACCAGTCGGCAGACATAGGCCGTGAGCTCCTTGCGGGCCGCAACAAACTGCTCGGTGAGTAGTGGCTCCATCCGTTTTGCAATTCCCAAACGTAGTACTGACAGGTCAACTCAAGAATCGATGCGGGGACAAGTCTATGGCAATGGTGATGGGTCGTGCGCAATTGGACGGCATGCTCAGTGCCGACGCGCTGCTGGAGGATGTCGCGGAAGCGCATGGAGGTTACAGACGCTGGAACGCAGTGGAGTGCATTGAAGCAGATTTGTGCTCCGGCGGCTTTGCCTTTGCGAGTCACGGCCAGCGCAATGCGCTCAAGCATTTGCGCATCAGCGTCCATCCGCATTCGCGCAGGGTCGTGTTGCGGGACTTTCACACACCTGGCTGGACCGGGCTCTGGACGCCGCAGCGAGTGCAACTGCGTGACGAGCGCGGTGCCCTGTTTCGCGAGCGGGCCGATCCACGGTACTCATTCCGTCGTTTCGTCAAGAACTTTGCATGGGATGAGCTCGACATGCTGTACTTCGCCGGGTACGCGCTGTGGAACTATCTGTCGTTTCCGTTTCTCCTGTTGAGTGCTGGCGTTGACGTACGGGAGCCGATGGATGGGGTGGCTCGCCGACAACGTGAGCTCTGGGCCACGTTCGACCCGTCAATCATCACGCATTCTGCGACGCAGCGTTTTGTGCTGACCCGGAATTTGCATCTCACCCGCCACGACTACACCGCCGACGTGATTGGTCGCTGGGCAAAGGCTGCAAATCTGTGCACCGCTTCAGAGGTCGTCGATGGACTGCGCTTCTACACCCGCCGTGTCGTGTATCCGCAGCTCGGACGTGATCGCCATCTACCGTTTCCGACGCTGGTCTGGATTGAACTGGACAATCTGCGCGTCCAATTTGACGGCGCAGCGGGTCATCGCGGTGCGGTGGCCGCGTGAGCAGCGCCCTTCGCCCCGACCGCTTCGCTGAGCAAACGCTGGGGCTTGAGCCCGGCGCATTCCCGTTCGAGTCGCGAACATTCTTGCATCGGTGCAGTGCCGTGCACTACGTGGACGAGGGGCCCCGGTCGGCGCCGGTCTTGTTCATGGTGCACGGCAATCCCACCTGGAGTTTTCTCTACCGCAAACTGGTGGCAGGCCTTCGGCCCACGTTTCGCTGCATCGCGCTCGACCTGCCCGGCTTCGGGCTGTCGCTGGCTCCCGAGGACTTTGAGTACACACCCGAGGCCTACCGTGACACCGTGGTTGCGCTGCTCGCGCATCTTGATGTGCGAGACGGAACGCTGATCGCGCACGACTGGGGTGGCCCGATTGGTCTCTCATCGGCGCAGCTGTTGCCCGGTTCGCTGACGCGCTTTGTGCTCGGCAACACGTGGGCGTGGCCGGTCAACGGCACCCTGCACTTCGAATGGTTTTCGCGGGTCATGGGCGGGCCGCTCGGCCGGTGGGGCGCGCGACACTTCAACTTTTTCGTCAACAGTTTCATCCCGCTGTCGATGCGCCGGGGAGCGTTGCCGCCCGAGGTGATCGCCGCCTACCGCGCACCGGTTCGCTGGAGCGGTAACGCCCGGGGTAGCCATGAGTTTCCGAAACACATCCTGCACAGCCGGCCGTTTCTGACCACGCTTGCGCAGGGTCTCGCAACGCTGGATGAACGACAGTTCCTGTTTCTCTGGCCGGATCGCGACATCGCGTTTCGTGCGCGGGAGCTGGCGCGCTGGCGCACGATGTTTCCGCGCTCGACGGTCGTGCCCATTGCCAACTGCGGGCACTTCCCGTGGGAGGAGGCCGCGGAGGAAGCCGTCGGCGCGATCACTGCGTGGCACCGTGCTCGCCCCGCCAACGCCGGGTCGCCGCGCGTTGAGACGCGGTGAGGACGCGAGGGTTCAGAACGTCAAATGCACCTTCATGCTCTGCGAACGATCCGCAGCGACGGCGAAGGCATCATTCGCCGCCGTCATCTTGAAGCTATGGGTCAGTAGCGGCGACACGTCGATGCCGCCCGTGGCCAACTCGTGCACGGCCGCGCCGTATTCGCTGTCGAAGCGGAACGCACCGAGCAGATCGACTTCGCGTGAGACAAAGCGGTTGACCGGGATGTCCGCCGTTGGCCCTGCGATCATGCCGACCTGAACGACACAGCCACCGGAGGCGGTTGCCTGGATCGCGGTGTTCATTGCCGCGGCGTTGCCAGAGCATTCGAAGCTGACATCGAACGTGCCCTTGTTGACGTACCACGCCTCGACGCGCTCGGGCGCACTGATCGCGTTCACTGCGTCGTCAATGCCCAGCGCCTCGGCGCGTTTCAGCGCAGCATCCGCCACGTCGGTAACCACGACGCGCGCGGCCCCGGCGCGCCGCGCGGCAAGCACGCAGAGGCTGCCAATCGGTCCCACGCCGGTGACCAGCACCGACTTGCCGACCAGCGAACCCGCGCGTCGCACCGCGTGCAGCGCGACGGCCAGTGGCTCGGCCATCGCGGCGATGCGAAAGTCACAGCTTTGCGGCACCGGAAAGCACTGCGCCTCGCTCGCGACGATGATTTCGCGGAAGACGCCCTGGATGTGCGGAAACACCGCCGCACTGCCATAAAAATTCATCTTGAGGCACAAATGCCCCTTGCCTGCCACGCAGGTGCGGCACACGCGGCAGGGTTGATTGGGGTTGATCGCCACACGGTCGCCTTTTTTAACCCGCGTGACACCGGCGCCGACCTCCACCACCTCACCAGACACCTCGTGACCGAGACAGAGCGGTTGCAGCACCGCGAAATCGCCGACGCGGCCTTTGCCGTAGTACGACAGATCGCTGCCGCAAATGCCACCGGCACCAAAGCGCACCTTCACCTGGCCGTCAGCCACTGCCGGCTCGTCGCCGCGTTCAAGGCGCAGGTCCTTTGCGCCGTAGAGCATTGCCATCAACATCGCCATTTCTCCGTGGCCTGCGCGTTGGCGTGATGCGGCGCGTCAGACCGAACGAAACGCTGAACCCGTCTCACGCGCAGGTCGCTTCAATGGGCTTGGGCGAGTGTGAGCCAACAACGTCTCGCCATCGCCCCGCGATGGCTCCAACTTTTCGACGCCCAGCGCATTCCGATCCCACGCACGGCGTATCGTGCAGACTGATTCAGCGTTTCGGTAGGCGCTACGATAGCAGGCCACGTCGTCAATTCGCTGAATGTCAGGCCATGCATCCACTTTTCGATCTCTCAGGGCGGCGCGCGCTCATCACCGGTTCCTCGCAAGGCATTGGTTTCGCGCTGGCAGAAGCGCTGGCGAGCGCGGGGGCGCATGTCATCATCAACGGTCGTGACGACGCCAAGTGCCAACGAGCGCAGAAGCATGTGTTGGCGCAAGGCTTCGCCGCGTCGGTGCGCGCGTTTGATGTGACCGACACTGCGGCAGTGCTTGCCAACGTTGAGGCGATCGAGAAGGACATCGGCCCGATCGACGTTCTGGTCAACAACACCGGCATCCAGATCCGCAACGCGTTTGCCGATTTTCCACTCGCCGACTTCGAGCGCCTGATCGGCACCAATCTGACCAGTGCGTTTGCCGTGAGTCAAGCGGTGGTGCGACACATGATCCCGCGCGGTCGCGGCAAGATCGTCAACGTCTGCTCGGTCAACGCCGAACTCGGTCGCGCCAACATCGTTCCGTACACCGCGTCAAAGGGCGCGCTGAAGATGATGACCAAGGGCATGTGCGTTGAACTCGCCAAACATGGCATTCAGGTCAATGGTCTTGGCCCAGGGTACTTCGATACCGAACTCACGCAGGCGCTCGTGCAGGACGCCGCGTTCACGGCGTGGCTCAAGCAGCGCACGCCGGCCGGCCGGTGGGGCGAGGTGGACGAACTCAAGGGGGCGATCATCTTCCTCGCCGCGCCGGCAAGTGACTTTGTGAATGGGCACATCCTCTACGTTGATGGCGGGATGACGGCGGGGGTGTGAGGCCTACAAACCGTCGGGCGGCGTCCGCTCAAGCGTTGCTATGCGTTGCCGCCACGCGTCCGGAATCGGCACCGATTTTTTCTCGTGGGCATCGGCGTACACGTAGGTCAGCTCCCCGTCGATCAGGTGATCGTCAGCGCGAAAGATCGCGATCGCCATGGTCATGCTGCTGCGGCCCAGGCGGGCGCAGCGCACGCCGATCTGCAGCTCGTCGTCGAACCCCGCCGAGCCGTGGTACTCGATCTGCGCCTTGCGCACAAACAGTTCCGTACCGGCGGCCTGCTGCGCCAACGGATCGGGCAAGCCGGTGTAGCGCCAGTATTCGGTAAAGGCGACGTCGAAATAGAGCAGGTAGTTGCCGTTGAACACGACGCGCTGCAAATCCACTTCGGCCCAGCGGACGCGCAACGGGTGAAAAAACGAAAATTCGGTTCGCGAAGTCATGCGGTGATGCTATCGCTCGCGCGCACGCCGTGGGGATGCAGTCAATGGTCGCGGCATGGAGCAGCTTTTGGCAACCATCGACCGTCCTATGGTCGTTACAGCGCGAAAATTGAATAAGTCGACTATTAGAAAAATAGGCATAGAACCCAGATCGGAAAGCGCTTCGCGCGCAGAAGCCGTATCCCCCGGTCCGCGTCGAGATGCGCACAACGGCCGCAGAAACGGGTAAATTTCGGGGAGTGCAAAAAAGGTCAACAAAATTGACCTAAGTGCCTGATTTCCAGCATGCAGCGGCGATCCCGCTCGCGTTGCAAACCAACAAGGAGTGTCCCCGATGTCACAAGCCCCGCTTCCCACCCAGTCGTTACCGGAGGCCGTGCAACGGGCCATCTCGGACGTCGCACTCGACGATCGTTTCACACTCCCGTCGGGCCGCGTCTACATGAACGGCTCGCACGCGCTCTTGCGGCTGATGATGCTGCAGCGGCAGATCGATGAGAAAGCGGGGCTCAACACCGGCGGTTTCATTTCGGGCTATCGTGGATCGCCGCTGGGCGCGATCGACCAAAACGCCTGGAAGGCCAGAAAGCACCTCGAGAAGTCGCACATCCAGTTTGTGCCCGGCGTCAACGAGGAACTGGCGGCCACGGCCGTGTGGGGTACGCAGCAGACCAATCTCTACCCCGGTGCCAAGTACGACGGCGTGTTCGCCATGTGGTACGGCAAGGGCCCTGGCGTTGACCGTTGCGGTGACGTGTTCAAGCACGCCAATCACGCCGGCACCAGCAAGCACGGTGGTGTGCTGCTGATCGCGGGGGATGACCACGGCGCGAAGTCCTCTACCCTGCCGCATCAGTCCGATCACGAATTCATCAGCGCTGTGGTACCGGTGCTCTATCCCGCCGGCGTGCAGGAATACCTGGATCTCGGCGTACATGGTTACGCGATGAGTCGCTACTCTGGCTGCTACGTCGGCATGAAAGCGGTGACCGACACCGTCGAGTCCACCGCCAGCGTGATCGTGGATCCCGAGCGTGTGAAGCCAATCATTCCCGATGACTTTCCGTTGCCCGAAGGCGGCGTCAACATCCGCTGGCCGCACACGCCACTTGAGCAGGAAAAGCTCATGCACGATTACAAGATCTACATGGCGATTCACTACGCGCGAGTCAACAAGCTGAACCGCATCGTGATCGACTCGCCGCGGCCACGGCTCGGCATCATGGCGGCAGGCAAGGCGTATCTTGACGTGAGGCAGGCGCTGGAGGATTTGGGCATCGACGACGAACTCGCCCGTGCGATCGGCCTGCGCGTGTTCAAGGTGGGCATGGTGTGGCCGCTGGAGCCGGAGGGCGTGCACGAGTTCGCTTCGGGCCTGGAAGAGATCCTCGTCGTCGAGGAAAAGCGTCAGGTGCTTGAGTACCAGTTGAAGGAGCAGCTCTACAACTGGAAGGAGGACGTGCGTCCACAGGTCGTTGGCAAGTTCGACGCCAAGGGCGAGTGGGTGCGCCCGCATGGCGACTGGTTGCTGCCGGCGCCGTTTGAGCTGACGCCCGCCATGATCGCGCGGGTGATCGCGGGCCGCATCGCCAAGTTCTACGTGAGTGACCGGGTCAAGCAGCGCGTTGAATGGATCAACGAAAAGGAGCGCGCGCTGGAGCGCAACAAGATTCCGATTGCCCGCGCCCCATACTTCTGCTCGGGCTGTCCGCACAACACGAGCACCCGCGTGCCGGAGGGCTCGCGCGCGGTCGCGGGCATCGGCTGCCACTACATGGCCGTATGGATGGACCGCGCCAGCACCTTCACGCAAATGGGCGGCGAGGGCGTCCCCTGGGTCGGTCAGGCGGCATTCACCCACGAGAAGCACATCTTCGCCAACCTCGGTGACGGCACCTACTACCACTCTGGCCTGCTGGCGATTCGCCAGAGCATCGCGGCGAAGGTGAACATCACCTACAAGATTCTCTACAACGATGCGGTCGCGATGACGGGCGGCCAGCCGCACGACGGCCCGCTGTCGCCGCTGTCGATCATCAATCAGGTTCGAGCCGAGGGCGTGCAGAAGATTGCGGTCGTGACGGATGAGCCCGAGAAGTATGAGGGCGTCGCGCTGCCGTCGAACGTGCCCGTGTTCCACCGCGAGAAACTGGACGAAGTCCAGAAAGAATTCCGGGGCGCGCCGGGCTGCACGGTGATCGTGTATGACCAAACGTGTGCCGCTGAAAAACGCCGCCGCCGCAAGATCGGCAAATTCCCGGATCCGCAGAAGCGCGTGGTCATCAATGAGGCCGTATGCGAAGGCTGCGGCGACTGCGGCGTCAAATCGAACTGCGTCTCCGTGATGCCGCTCGAGACCGAGTTCGGCCGCAAGCGCACCATTGATCAGTCGAACTGCAATAAGGATTTCTCCTGCGTCAATGGCTTCTGCCCAAGCTTTGTCACTGTCGAAGGCGGCGCGCTGAGGAAGCCGAAGAAAGTGGGTGCCGACGCCGCTGCCGATTTCGGCGATTTGCCTGCACCCGTGGTACCGGAGTTGACCAAGCCGTTCAACATGCTGGTGACCGGCATTGGCGGCACGGGCGTGCTCACCGTCGGGCAGGTGCTCGGCATGGCGGCCTTCCTCGAAGGCAAGGGTCTCACCATTCTCGACATGTCGGGCCTTGCGCAGAAGAACGGCAGCGTGATGAGCCACGTTCGCATCGCGCCGACGCAGGCGATGCTCAACGCAACGCGCGTTGCAGCAGGCGAAGCCGATCTCGTGCTGGGTTGCGACGTGCTGACGACCACCGCCGAAGATTCGCTCGCCAAGATGGCGGTTGGCGTCACCAGAGCGGTGATCAATTCGGCGGTGGTGATGCCGGCAACGTTCACCAAGAACGCCGATCTCAAGTTCCCGCTCGGCAGCATGGAGCGCGAGATCAGCGAGGCGTGCGGCGCCGACGCGGTGGCCTTCCTCGATGCCACGAAACTGGCCACGCGCCTGATGGGCGACTCGATTGCGACCAATCTCTTCGTGCTCGGCTACGCTTGGCAAAAGGGCCTGGTGCCGGTGCTGGAGGCCACCCTCCTGCGCGCCATCGAGCTCAACGGTGCTGCCGTCGAGATGAACAAGAATGCATTCTTGTGGGGCCGCCGCGCGGCGGTTGACCAGAAGCGCGTTGAGGAAATCGCGGCGCCTAAAGTAGCCGTCGCGTCCACCATCAAACTCAGCGAATCGCTCGACGAAATGATTGAACGACGCAGCAAATTCCTGACCGACTATCAGGACGCCGCGTATGCCAGGACCTACAGCGATTTCGTCGCTTTCGTCAGGCAAGCCGAGAATGCGAAGCTGCCCGGCAAGACCGTGCTGACCGAAGCCGTGGCGCGCTACTACTTCAAGCTGCTGGCGGTGAAGGACGAGTACGAGGTGGCTCGCCTGCACGGCAACGGCGACTTTGAAGCCCGCGTCGCCCGCGAATTCGAAGGCGACTACACGCTGAACTTCCACCTCGCGCCGCCGCTGTTCGCCAAGAAGGATCCGGTCACCGGCGAACTGAAGAAGCGCCAGTACGGCCCGTGGATGATGAAGGCGTTCCGCTTCCTCGCGTCACGCAAGGGCCTGCGCGGTGGCGCGTTCGACCTCTTCAAAAACACCGACGAGCGGCGGATGGAGCAGCAACTGAAGGTGGACTACCGACGGCTGGTCGAGGAGTTAGTCGCCACACTGGCGCCGCACAATCACGGCCTTGCGGTGCAGCTCGCGTCGATCCCGGAAGAGATTCGCGGCTACGGCCACGTAAAGGAGCGCCACGTCAAAGCCGCGAAGGCGAAGGAAGCCAAGCTCAAGGCAGACTTTGATGCCGCGAAGATCGTCATCGGGATTGCCAGCGCGAACGCGGCCAGGGCAGCGTAGTGGCCGGCTGCATCGATTCGTTGCAGTGAGGTCCATATGCTGAATCGACGCGCCAGTATCTACGGCGTGGCGGTGATTGTGGTGCTGGTGGCTGTTGGGTTTTTCGTTTGGCGCAGTTCGCCTGAGTTCCGCGTCAGCATTGACCAAAGCGACATCCAGGCGCACGTGTCGGCGCGGCTGCCGCTGCGTCACTGCGCACTGGTCGTTGCTTGTCTGGAGGTGAACAGTGCCCAGGTCCTTCTCGCGGAGGGGAGCGACCGCATCGGCATTCGCTCCGAGCTCCTCGCCAGTCTGGGCAATCGCCGCTATCCCGGCGTCGCAGCGTTCTCCGGGAAGCCGCGCTATGTGCCTGGTGAAGGGAAAGTGTTTGTAGATGATCTGCGGATCGACGATCTGCAGTTGCAAGGTCTGTCATCGGAGGTCGCAGCAATGGTCAAACTTCGTGGCCCCGCACTATTGCACGGCGCACTCCAGACGACGCCGATTTACACCATTCGCGGCAAGTCCATCAAGGCGGACTTCGTGCGTTTCGCGCTGCACAATGTGCAAGTAGTGAACGGCAAACTGCTGCTCACGCTGCGGCGCCCGGATGCGAATCCGTAGTCGGCTGTCGCTACGATGTGGCGAAGTCGAGTTGATACGAACCGTTGCCGGATGAACGAATGTCTGGATTCTGCTTCGCTGCATCGCCGCTGCGCGCCGCACGAACGCAGCGACACGATCACGGTTTCATCGTCCGCCGAACGTGTTCCAGATGCGCCCGCGCTGATTCGACGTCGCGGCCGTATTCTGCAAGGTAGCGGCGGCGTTCCTCGCTGTCCCATTCCGCCTCGGAGAAAGCGCTGAGCGGATAGCTGCGTGAGGTGTGCAATTTGCCTTCGCGCCGTGCCATGAGTGCGCGGTCCGGGTCGGCGTCGGGGATCAGCAGAAAACCGTCGACGTCGCGCAAGGTGAGTGGAAACGCTGGCTTTTCGTCGACCAGAAGTTTGCCGAACAGGTTGAGTTTGATGTCCTGCGTGCCCTTGGCCAATTCGTTGTTGAAGTTCAGTAACGCAAAAGGCTGGCCCTTCGCGTCGTCAATGCGACCGGTGACCACATACCGCCCCGGCCGTATGACATCGGCGCGCAGATAGAAATTCAGCGAGCCCGCTTCGACCGCCTCGCGCACGCCACCCACCCAGAGCGCAGGGGGCTCAGGCGTGTAGAACACGTCGAAGAACTTGAAGCCCGTTTGCTCGCCAACCCTGAGCAGCAGTTCCACGCGAATCACGCCGAAGTGTCCCGCGAACCCTTGCGTCGCTGGTGCCAGCCGTGCGCTCCACATGCCGTCGCCAGCGGCCACGTCGCCGCGGCTGCCCTCGTCGTTGAAGGGCAGGTTGATGCTGTTGCGCTGCGACGGTTTGCCGTCTTTGGGTGGGTCGAGCGCGGTCGCGCGTGTCACTTGCAGTGGCAGCGGGGCGCCGGTGTCATCAACGGCGGTGACGGTGAATAGAACCGTTTCGCCACCGGCGACGTACACACGCTCCTGCGACCCGATGATGCGCACGTTAGGTGCGGGCTTCTGGCCAGGGTTGACTAGTCGACCTTCCTCCCGCACCGGTTGGTTGGGGTACATCTGATCGCCATGCTCGCGTGCCGGACGCGAGTCGAACGGATACTTCGTGTGCTCGCGGTAGTGCTCAAGCACCTCAGTGGCGCGCGCCAGACGCTGTGCCCAAAGCGCCTCCTGTGCCTTCGGGTCGCCGCTTGCGGCCGCCAGCGCCAGCGGGTCCTGCGGCTGGCCGGGCGGGGTCATGCCAGGGTGGCGCGGCTGTATCTGGGCACCGCTCATCGCAATCGCCGAGGCGGTCACGCCCGGGTGGGCGGCGATTGCCGACGCCGGGGGTGTCGGGAAAGCAAGCCGCTTCAGCGTCAACACACCGCCACCGATGCCGGCCGCTGCAGCGAGCAGCAGCAGGGCGATCAGCCAGCGTGGGCGGCGGCGATGGGCGTTGGCTCCGTCCCTACTGGGCATTCGCAACCATGTCAGCCACCGCGCGCGAGACGATGCCGCCCCAGCCCCCGTTGGTGTAATGGTTGTAGCTCTCGTTGTCGTCGCGGAACTTCACGTTGTGGTTGGTCCATTTGGCGCGCCCGCCCTCGTTGGCGGCGGTGCCCATCGTCAAGTCGTTGCAGAACCAGTCCGAGGGATTGCAATAGCTGCCGCCGGACGAACCCGAAACGCCGCCGCTTGAGTGGTAAGCGATGGCTTCGTCATCCTGACCCGGTAGCACGGCGGAATACAGCGTGCCGCTGGCACCGGCGAACATGTAGAAGATCTTGCCTCGCGTCTGGTTGTGGTCATACATCGCGCGCGCAGTGGCGGTCTTGAGGTCGCTCACCAGCGGTTCGCTCAGCGCCCAGCTGCCCGCGTTGGCGAGTTCAGAGCCACCCGCCGCGCCGCCCGCGACATCGACCCATTTGATGTTCCAGCCGGTCTGCGTGCCGGCGCCTGATGCGCTGCATACGCCCGATGCATTGGGAGAGGCATTCGTGATTGTGCGCGCCGATCCACCATACATTGCCAGCGTGTAGCCAACCTGCAGGTTGCCCGCGCTATGCGCGCCGATGTAGCACCAGTTGCTGCCGGTGCAGTAGCAATCGAGCGCGTTGCGCACGAGGTAGTTCTGGTTGGAGATGCTGTTGTAGCCGTCCCAGTTGACCGCCTTTTTGTTGACACCCGCAGCGGTACCGGCTGGGCCCCAGTAGGTGAAGTCCGCATAGTTGCCGAGCTGACCGCCGCCGGTGCGGCCGTTCACCCAGAGGGTGTAGTTGGCGGCGTGCGCCAGAGCGGCAAGACCCAAGCCCGCGGCGGCGGCGCCAAGGGCGATCTTGCGCCATCCAGTCTGTTTCAATTTCATTGCATCTCCTCCCGTTCTGATTTCGTACACGACAGCATGACTGGTTCGCGGCGCTCGTGTCGACGGCGCGCGTCACGGCCGCAAGTGGGGGTACGAATAGGCTGAGCTGCCGGATTGCAGCGCTTCAGATTCGTGCGGTGGCGTTGTTGTTGCAACGGGTTTCGCGCCTCCCCACGCGTCGCCCGTTACATTGAATCGTCGCCGGCAGCGCCGGCGCGACTCATTCCCCTTTGCGAGTGCGACGCACTATAGCGCCCGTTCAAAACGAGTGTCAAATTCAAACGCTTCGGGATGCGTCATGCGCCGCACGTCGCTGAGTCAGGTTTTTGCGCAGTGAACGCCCGGCTTCGCGGCGAGCGCTTTGAAGTCGTTGAGCGCCGCACGCCACTGCGCGGTGTAGCGGGTGGGAATGTCGATGTGGCGGGCGCCGTCGACCAGCAGCCATCGCTTGGGCTCCGGCGCGGCGGCGTAGAGCTTCCGCGCGACGTCGACCGGAATGCGGTAGTCGTTGCTGCCATGCATCACCAGCGTGGGCATGCAGAGCTTCGGCGCCTTGGCGAGCGAGTCAAAGAACTGCGTTTGCACCATGCCCAGCGGAATCCACTTGTACGCTGTGTATTGCTGCATCTCGCGCACGCTGGTGAACGAGCTCTCCACCACCAACCCGGCTGCACCCAGAGCGGCGGGGGTAGCGGCGAGGTGGATGGCGATGGCGCCACCGAGCGAGTGGCCGTAGATGTAGCGTCTGGCCTGCGGCGCACGGCGCGTGAGTTCTGCCCAGGCGGCGTCAGCGTCCTCGTACGCGGTCTCTTCCGACGGCAGGCTGCCGGCACTCTTGCCAAAGCCGCGATAGTCAATCGCAAGTACGGCAAAGCCTTCATCGTGCAGTTTCATGATGCGTGGCAGGTTGGCGGAAATGCCGAAGCCGGCGCCGTGCAGATAAAGAGCGGCCGGGGCGGCTGGGTTGCCATCTTTCGCCGGAATCCACCATGCGTGCAGTTTCTCTGGCTGGCGACCCACGGTCAGCCACACATCCTCGAACGTCGCGTTGAATTCCGCCGGCGTGCGACCCGCTTCCTTGCTTGGACGGAAGATGACCTGACGTTGGAAGCCGTCAAGCGTGGAACACGCGGCGAGTGCGGTCGTCGCCACGAGAGCGGTGATGATGAGGCGGACCAGGGCAGGGCGAAACATGATGGATTTCCTCTTGGCGGGAACACGGGCGAACAGATCGCCAAGTGGCGAGTGTCGCAGCAAACGCGATTGGGTGATCGAGACCGGGGAAAATTCCCAGCCGACTGCTGCCGCAGTGGCTGGGTGTGACCAGCCGGACGTTCAGGAGGCGTTCGCAGCCGGCGGCGCCATCCGGTCACGCAACCACGTCCAGCCCAGCCAGACGAGCGGAATGACGACCATAGAGTACGTCAGCATCTGCCCCCAAAAGCCCTCCGGCCCGTAGGGTTCGCTGACGATGTGCAGCCATTCGTTGTCGATGCCAGGCAGCGCATGCGCCTCCGAGAGCTCGTGCACGGCATAGATCACGAGCTGCAGCGAGAACAACAGCAGGAAAATCGCGGTGACCTGAAAGAACTTTGCGAGATTGACGCGGCGGCCGTATCGCGCCCACGCCCACGCCACCGTCGCCGCGCCCAGTACGCCGAGAATCGCGCCGGTCAGCAGGGCCTCGTTGCCGCGTTCCATCGCGAGGGTCGAGAGCACGACGGCGGCTTCCATGCCTTCGCGCGTGATCATCAGCAGCACGAAACCGAATACGCCCCACCAACCCGCGTTTCCGCTGCGGTCGGCGAGGGCGGCTTCAATGCCGCGGCCGATGCTGGCGCGGATGTGTTTCGCCGCTCGCAGCATGTACACCGTCATCGAGATCACCAATACGGCCGCGACGAGCGCCAGAACGCCTTCCCACAGCGGCTTGTTGTCGGCCTGCGCGAAAAAGTACGACGCCACCGCAGACAACGCAATCGCCGAACCGGTGCCCCAGTACACCGCTGACATCAAGGTGTGGCGCCCGGTCTGCCGCAGGTAGGCCAGCGTGATGGCGACGATGAGAAAGGCCTCGATGCCCTCACGCAGCGTCAGAACGAAGACATTGAACATGGCGTTGGCGAATGGGAGTCGGGATCATGTTCGGCCGACGCGGCGCGACGGCCGGGTGAGCCGGTCGGGCTGATGCGTCGTCGTCGATCCGTGGAGTCTGGCCTGATGCTGGACTCGCCGGAACGACTCCGTAGATGTTGTTGCGAATAATTCGTATTAGCGTCAATTTATCACAGCTTCGGAACCCGCTGCAAGCCGGAGCCATGTTCGCGCTGATCTACGTCAATTTGCAGTCTGAGTTCGCCCGACGCGGCTCGGGTGCGGGTTACGCGGGCGCCGCTCAGGCAAAGAAGCGCGCGGCGGCTGCCACGGCTTCGGCGTCGCTTTGCACGGCGCCCGGTGCGCCGCCTTTGCCCCACAGCACGCCGCCCCAGCGCATGCCGAGGAACTGCGCACACATTTCGTAGCTGCGAATCGTCGGTTCCGCTTTTTCGCGCGCCCCGTTGGTGATCACGGCCGAGAGCGACTTGCCGGCCATCGCCTCTTTGAACGGCAGGCCAGGGATGCGCATCCAGGCGCTCCAGTGGTCGAGGTAGTTCTTGATCGCCGTGGGTGGCGCGAACCAGTACACCGGCGACACCAGTACCACGTCAGTCGCCGCCATCGTGGCGTCCAGGACTTGTCGTAACGGGCTGCTGGATTCCGGCATCGGCCAGGTGCCTGCTGTGTGCCGCAGGTCAACGAACGGCGGGAGAGCCAATGCCGCGAGATGCAGCCAGGTTTGCGCGGTGTTGGCAGACAGCGCACGCGCCGCCTCAGCGGCCAGCCATTCGGTATTGCCGAGGTGGCCGGTTTCGCGCGCGGAACCGACCAGGAACAGGACATGTTTGCAGGGAGACGTGGATGCGGCGGTCATGGTCAAAGTGAGCTTTCGGTAGGGGCCTGCGTCCGGGCGAGACGCAGCGCGGTGGGCGCAGCGCACTGCGAATTCATAGCGCTTGCGCGCAGGCGAACGCCGACGACCACGCCCACTGGAAGTTATAGCCACCGAGCCAGCCGGTGACGTCCACGACTTCGCCAATGAAATGAAGGCCGGGTACGGCGCGCGCAGCCATCGTTTGCTGCGACAACGCGCGGGTGTCGACGCCACCGAGCGTGACTTCGGCCTTCTTGTAGCCGAGCGTGCCCGATGGACGGAACGACCAGCCTTTGAGCGCGGCGGCAACGGCGCGCAGTTCGGCGCGCGTCCAATGTGCGATGGGCTTCTGACCCGCGTCGGGCGCCTGCGCGCTGGCCCAGGCGTCAGCCAGCCGTGTGGGCAGATGCTCGGCCAGGGCTCGTGCGAATGACGCGACGGCCGGCTTGCGCGCGCGCAGCGAATCCAGCCAGACCGCTGCGTCGACGTCGGGCAGCAGGTCGAAACGTACCTGCTGCCCGGCGCGCCAGTAGTTCGACAGTTGCAGGACCGCCGGGCCGCTGAGGCCACGGTGCGTGAGCAGGGTAGCCTCACGGAATACCACCGGGGCGTCGTCGCAGCGTGCGATGGTGTCGACGCTGACGCCGGAGAGGCCACCATAGCGCGCCAGATCCGGCGCATCGAGCGCGAGCGGCACCAGTCCCGGTGCGAGCGCCGTGACGGGGACGCCAAATTGCCGCGCAAGCTCGTAGCCGAGGCCCGTGGCGCCCGTCGCCGGGATCGACAAGCCGCCCGTGGCGACCACCAACGCGGCGGCGTCGTAGCGCATGTGGGGGCCTGTCACCAGGCTGGACACGGCGTCTGCACGCGGTTGCGTCCGCACGCAGAAGCGCCCGGCGTGGTGCGACACGTCGCTCACCGACACCGGGTGCCGCAGCGTCACGGCACCGTCGGCGCATTCGTCGAGCAACATCTGGATGATTTGCTGCGCGGAGTCATCGCAAAATAATTGACCGAGCGTCTTTTCGTGAAACGCGATGCCGTGGCGCCGCACCTGTGCGACGAAGTCGGCCGCGGTGTAGCGCGACAGGGCCGAGCGGCAAAAGTGTGGATTCGCGGAGACGTAGTTGCCGGGACCAGCCCCCGTGTTGGTGAAGTTGCAGCGGCCGCCGCCGGAAATCCGGATCTTTTCGCCGATGGCTTCGGCGTGATCAAGCAGCAGCACGCGCCGCCCGCGCTGCCCGGCAAGCGCCGCGCAGAACAGGCCTGCCGCCCCGGCGCCGATGACGATGACGTCGAACGATTGCATGCCGGGAATGTAGCCTGCGAGGCGAATCGCTGCGAACGTCGCACCTTTACTCATGCGCGTGCCTTCGTTTAACAGCTTTTAGGTAATATTCGCCGCCATGCACCACCCAGTGGCGCTCGTGGCGTACTTTCCATGAAAGTCGACTTATAATGAAATATCGCTGTAATGACCGCTAAATGGTCGTTAGAGCTAAAAAGCTGTATTCGCTGGACGCTAGAATCGGACCGTGAATTTGCCTCCGTCTCCCTCTGCGCCCACGCCGTCCGGCCCGACCAACCATCTCCGCTGCATTGGCTATGCGCTGCGGACTCTGCTTCGCGTGCTGCCCGCGCTCGGGCGCGACAGGGATCACGTCAACGCGCCACCCGGGCTCGCCATCAAGCATTTCGTGATTGCCGGGGTGATCGGCACGCTGCTGCTGGTCGGCACGCTGATCGCTGTGGTGCGGTTGCTGTTGGCGCTTGTGCTCTAGTCGGGGCCGACGCGGTCGTCACCAGTCTCCCGGCATGCCTGTTAACTACCTCGCGGACCTCACGGCGCCCACGCGTACGCTGCGGGCCAATTTGCACCTCGGCATTGCGCTGGCATTCGTGGCTGGCGCCCTGAACGCAGGCGGATTTCTCGCCATCGGGCAGTACACGTCGCACATGACGGGCGTGCTGTCGGCGGCGGCGGACGACGCCGTGCTGGGCAACACCGCGCACGCGATGGCCGGCGTGATGTCGTTGTTGGCTTTCGTTGCGGGCGCCGTGACCACGGCGCTCATGGTGAACTACGCCAGGCGCTCCGCCTCCAACGTCACCTACACCGCGCCGCTGCTGGTCGAGGCCGCGCTGCTGCTCGTGTTCGGCTTGGTCGGTGCGTCGCTCAAGCGGCACGAATTCATCAGCGTGTCGCTCACCGCGATCCTGCTCTGCTATGTGATGGGCTTGCAGAACGCGCTGATCACCAAAATTTCCAGTGCGGAAATCCGCACCACGCACATCACCGGGCTGGTCACCGATCTGGGCATTGAGTTTGGGCGGCTGATTTACTGGAACCGCACCGGGGGTAACGTCGCGCCCGTGGTGCGCGCCAACCGCACCAAGCTGCGCGTGCACGGCGAACTGGTGCTTGCCTTCGCCGTTGGCGCGCTGCTCGGTGCACTGGGCTTCAAGCACGTCGGCTACGTGACCACGGTGCCGTTGGCGCTGCTCCTGGTGCTGGTATCGGCTGCGCCTTTCTTCCGTCGCGTGCCTGATCCGCGGCATTAAAGTCCGCTCGCGATTGCCCGCGTCAGGATCGGCCCGCGTCAAATGCCGCATCCACCGACACTTGCAGGCCATTGGCAAGGTGATTGGTCTTCGCCGCCAGCGCAACAATCGCCAGCAGCTCGGCATGTTGCGCGTCGGTCATGCCTTTCGCCCTCGCGGCGGCCGTGTGCGAATGCACGCAGTAGCTGCACGAGTTCGCAATCGACACCGCGATGTAGATCAGTTCCTTGGTCAACGGGTCCAGCGTGGACGGCGTCGCCATCAGCGCCTTCACTTCGGCCCAGGTGTTTTCCAGTAACGCCGGATCGAACGCCAGCGAGCGCCAGAGGTTGTTGATGAAGTCCGTCTTGCGCGTGGCGCGGATGTCGTCGAACACGGCATTCACGCGCGGGCTGGCTTCAGGGTTGCTGATGGATTTGGTGGTGGCCATGCGTTGTGCTTTCGTGCAAGCGGAGGGTTAGCGCAGGATTTTCGCCATCGCCTTGCCCTTGGCAAGCTCGTCGATGAGTTTGTCGAGATAACGAATCTGCTGCATCAGCGGGTCGGCAATCTCATCGACCCGCACACCGCAGACGACGCCCTTGATCAGCGCGCGGTTCGGGTGCATCGCCGGCGCTTCGGAGAAGAAAGTCTCGATGTCGCAACCGCCGGCGATCTGCTGTTGCAGCCCCGCCGGGCTGTAACCGGTCAGCCAGCAGATGATCTGGTCTACCTCGGCCTGCGTGCGGCCCTTGCGCTCGGCCTTCTGCATGTACATCGGATAGACCCGGGAGAAGCTGGTTTTGAAGACTCGATGTTCGGTCACGGCTCTGTTGCTTTCAATCCGTCTGCGGTGTGGCAGGGCCAAGTGTTGCACCATTGAACACGATGCAAAGCGCAGGATGCGCGCGCAGCAGCTGCTGCAACCCGTGTTCAAGCAGCGACACGTCCACGCCGTCGCCCGCCAGCTCGGGGCGAACGGTGCCCGTGACGGTGTTGCCCGTTTCGCTGGCATCGCTTGTGACATCGGTCACCCGATGCTCGCACAGTTGCCCATCGCGAAACGCCAGGCGCAGCGTCGCATCCCGCTTGCGCACGACGACCGTAAGCTCGCTGCACAGCGCATTGATCAACGACATGCCAATCCCCTGCAACTGCACCGGCGCGGCTTCGTCCGAACCGAACGGATAATCGAAGTGGTTGTAGATGAACTTGAGATAAGGCGCAGCGCCAACCGTGCGGGCAATCGCGTGGCCGCGCCCGTCGTCGCTGACGCTGAACGTGTTCCCATTCGCGGTGACGCGGATTGTTGTGGCGTGACCGAGCTGGTGTTCGGCGAGGGAATAGAGGACGAGGGCGCGGATGGCGCTGAAGGCCAGGTCAGTTGAGTTGGACATGCGCAGGCGAATAGTGACTACGCAATAGCGTGTTTAGCGCGTTGTTGCTGGGTGTTCGAAATCAGCCTGGATCAAAGATCAGGTGGCTGTTTCACTCCGCGCCTCCCACGTGGCAAGCAAGTAAACAGCAAGTGCACCAGAGAGATTGACGGCAAGTTCCGCATGTCTCGCCGCAGGCTTCACGCCGACCGTACCCTTACCGTGCGAATCACTCAGTCGGTTTCTAAGTGCACCAAGCCCCTCGACGACCGCAGTGCACCCGCCCAAAATTTGCTTGAAAACCTGCTCGGTGTGCTGGGAGGGCGCGAGTTTGAGTTGCTCGGCCGTTTGTCTGTAGAGCTTACCGATATCTGCGCTGTCGTCGTAACGAACGTTTGCTGCGTCCAGAATGTGCTTGCAAACGGATTCAAGCAGAGTGCGGGCCATTGTTATCGCGCCCTCGGCATCGGAAGATCTGCGATCAAGCGCCTTGGACCATGCTGACTGGACATGTTCCGAATCGAACTTCTCGATTGCGACTGAAACAAATTGATCGGCCGGCGATAAGCCTCCACGTTCCAGAAGCTCCAATATCGGCCGGAACTCCGACCAGATGTATTCCCGTCGTTCCGCGTACTTCCCATACCTCTTTTTGATGAAATCCCAGAACTGGCCGAGACTCCTGCACGTTCGCAAAAATCTTGGCACGAGTGGCTCAAGCGCTGTCTCGGACAACACGATTTGACGCAGCCGCGCGTATTCCGCTTCATCCGCTGTACTGCCTGTGGCTTGTGCGACTACGATGTGTTGTAACGATTCGACGTGTTCGTAAAGTGGGTGCATCTAGGCGGGCCAACGTAAAGTAGAACGTCGGATATTTTGGAATTTCAGGAAACCCAGTGCAATCGCCTCGAATTGACTGCAGGGCGCCGCCGTCACTGTCTCGCGTTGGGTCGGATACGAGGGGCACTGTGTTCTGGCCGTAGCAGTCGCGCCCCTCGCGGTGCAAGAGTACCGTTGTCTGTGTCCTCGGCGTCGAGCTCCGACCGTGCCAGCGAGTCGTTGAATCAACCTGGTCGTCGGTTGCTGCAAGAGCATTCACTCAACAAATAACCAGCCCGACACTGGCTTTTTGCACCGCAACATGCCAAAATGCCAGCTGTCGCTTGAAAAAGCGATTTCGTTCGCTGATTAGTGCTTCGCCCCACAGTGTTCCCGGATCGCCCCGAAAGCGGCTGCTCCGGCGAGACCCCGGCGCCACGATGCGGAACCGCCCCGACTTTGCGGGCCGTGTTCGCCAGGCCGCCCAAATGTCTTGTTCCGATTGTTGGTCGATGCGTTTTTCGTCGTTGATCAACATTCGTCCTGAAAGCTAGGTCGCCGTTCGCGCTTCACTTTTTGCGCGTGGCGAGAACATATGAGTTTGCATAATGAAAATGCAGCCGTTGAGCTGCAATCCCCCGATTTTGTTGCCGACGAGGCCGTCGTTGAGTCATCGCAAGAGACCAGCGGCTTCGCCGTGCTCAACCTTAATGCGTCGCTGCTGAAAGCGGTTGATGCGCTGGGCTACACCGAGCCCACCGCCGTGCAGGCGGAGACGATCCCTGCCGCACTTGCCGGCGGCGACTGGATGGTGTCCAGCCAGACCGGTAGCGGCAAGACCGCCGCCTTCCTGCTGCCCGCGCTGCAGGTGCTGCTCGACACGCCGCCGATGCCCAAGGGTGAGCAGATCGCCCGCAGCCGTCGCGCCGGCGCCAGCCCCCGCGTGCTGGTGCTCTGCCCCACGCGCGAACTGGCGCAGCAGGTGGCGCAGGAAGCGATCCGCCTCGTTCGTTTCGTCAAGGGCGTGCGCATCGCCAACGTGGTTGGCGGCACGCCGTTCGGCAAGCAGCTGATGGAGCTGCGCGGCGCCCAGCTCGTGGTCGCCACGCCGGGCCGCTTGCTCGACCTGCATCGCAACGGCCAGATCGGCCTCGATTGCGTTCAGACGCTGGTCGTTGACGAAGCCGACCGCATGCTGGACCTTGGCTTTGCCGAGGACCTCGAAGCGATTCACCTCGCCACTGCACGTCGCGACCGCACGCTGATGTTCAGCGCCACCTTCGCGCCGCGCATCATGGAGCTGGCGTCGCATGTGATGCGCGAACCACAGAAGATCGAGCTGGCCACCGCGCAGGATACGCACGAGAACATCGAGCAGCGCTTGCACTGGTTCGACGACATGGCGCACAAGAACGCACTGCTCGAACACTATCTGCAGGACGAAACGCTGGAACAGGCCGTCGTCTTCACTGCCACCCAAATCGAAACCGACGAGCTGGCCGACGAGCTGCGCGAAGCCGGCTATGCGGCCTCCGCGCTGCACGGCGCCATGCCGCAGACACTGCGCAATCGCCGCATCAAGGCCATGCGTGACGGCACGATCAAGGTGCTGATCGCCACCGACGTCGCCGCGCGCGGCATCGACGTGCCGACCATCACGCACGTCATCAACTACGGCCTGCCGATGAAGCCGGAGGACTACGTGCATCGCATCGGCCGCACCGGTCGCGCCGGTCGCAGTGGCCTGGCGATTACGCTCGCCGGCTTCCGCGACCGTTTCAAGATTCGCAATATCGAGCACTTCACCCAGCAACGCATTGGCGAGGCGGTGGTCGACGGTCATGAGCCGCGCAACAAGCCGCCGTCAACCAGTGGATTCGGTGGCGGCTTCGGTGGTGGTCGCGGTGGCTACGGTGGCCGTGGTGGCGATCGTGGTCACGGCGGTGGCTTTGGTGGCGGGTTTGCCACTCGTGGCCGCTTTGATCGTGAAACGTCGGCGGGCACCGGCGGTTATCGTGGCCGCAATGCGGGCGGCGGTGGCTTCGGTGGCGAGCGCTCGTTTGACCGTGCGCCGGCAGATCGTCCGCGCGTTCATGACGACCGCAGCCAGGGCCGTGACTTCGACATGCGCCATGACGCGCCGCGCACCCTGGACGGCCGGAGCGCAGCCCGCTTTGAGCGCGACGGCGCACCGCGCGAAAGCCGCCTGCCGCGCGTTGAAAACGAGCGTTCGACCCGCTGGGGGGCTGCTCGCAGCGACCGCAGCGATCGCAGTGATCGTTTCGAGCGGCCGGAAAATGTAGCGCGCCCCGCTCGCTTTGAGCGGGCGCTCGACGCTGGCCGCACAGACCGTGGCGCGCGACCGGAACGCAGTTTCGGTACCTTCGAACGACGCGAGCGTGATGGTGGTTTCGGCGGTGATCGCAGCGGCTTCGGTCGCAGTGATCGCGACGCGCCAGGCGCTCGATTCGATCGCCCGGCACCGGCACGCACGGGTTTTAACCACCCTTTTGATGCGCCGTTCAAGCGCCCGCAAGCCGGTTTTGAAGAGCGAGGCGAGCGTGCGCCACGCGATGGTCGTGGCAGTTTTGGTCAGGACACGCGCGGCCCGTTCGCACACGAGTCCCGCGCGCAACGGCGTGGCGACAAGCCCGCCGGTCCGGCGTACACCGAGCCGGCTGAGGGAGGTAACCGCGCCGCACGGCGCGCGCAGAAACAGGCCGAATACGCGGCGCGCATGGCCGCGCAGGGTGACGGGGCGTAACGCAATCTTAGGCGCTGGCGCCGCACCGGCGCCGCGCATCCGGTACTCGGCGTGATTGCATGATCGCGGTTCGGCGACAATGCACGCATGAATCGTTTCGTGCTCCATTGCCTCGCCGCCGTCGCCACAGTCTCAATAGCGGCGCTGCCCAATCTGCCCGCCGCGCAAACGTTCCCCAGCAAGCCACTCAAGATCGTGGTGCCCAATGCGCCTGGTGGCGCGGCGGATATCACGGCGCGCACTGTCGGCCAAAAGTTGTCCGAAGCGCTTGGGCAACCGGTGATCATCGAGAACAAGCCCAGCGCCGGCGGCGTCGTCGCGGGCGAGCAGGTCGCCAAGGCCGAGGCCGATGGCCACACCCTGTTGCTGGTGTCGAGCGGTACGGCCGTGAGCGCTGCATTGTTCAAAGCCCTCCCGTTTGACACACGCAAGGACTTCGCCGCGGTCTCCAAGCTGGCGTCGTTCGATCTGGCAATTGCCGTTGCTGACGATGGCAAGGGGGGGCGCTTCAAGACCTTTGCTGAAATGCTGGCCTACGCACGGGCTAATCCCGGCAAGCTCAACGTGGGCACGCCGCAGGTTGGCACCACGCAGAACCTTGCAGCCGAATACTTCAAGAACGTCGCCGGCATTGATGTGCAGGTGGTTCCGTTCAACGGCACCCCTCCGGTGATTGCCGCGCTGCGCGGGGGAAGTATCGACGCAATGGTCGATATCCTCGGCGCGCTGATGCCGCAGATCAACGGCAGGAGCGTGCGTCCGCTCGTTTTGCTTGGCGACAAACGTGCGACACAGCTGCCCGACGTGCCCGTTGCGCATGAAGCGGGAGGGGCGCTCGGCCAATTCAGCGCCGCCTCCTGGAACGGGCTCGCCGTCCCGGCCAAGACGTCGAAGGACGTCATTGCACGCCTGAACCGCGAGCTTGTGCGCATCCTTGCGCTGCCTGACGTCAGACAGAAGCTGGCTGACCTGACGCTGGTCGCGGAAAGCAGTACGCCGGAGCAGCTCGCCGCGACGCTGGAGCGCGATATTGTCCGCTGGTCTGGCGTGATAGGACGCGCGAGGATTCCGCGGCAGTAGGCCCCGGGTTTGACCGACGGGGTCAACGCGCCCGCAGTCGCGGCTGGTAGGGCGCTTCCAGTCGCAGCAGCACGTCGTAGTACGCGCGCACTGACTCGACATACTCCACAGGCATGCCGCAGCGGCAGGGCCCCTGTTTGAACTGCGCTGCGACTTCTGGCTTGATCAGCAATGGCAAATGACGGCGCACATCGGGCCAGGCGTCGGGATTCTTCTTCGCCCGTTGCGTCAGGATGCGGGCGTTTTCTACGTGTCCCAGGCCGATGTTGTACGCCGCGAGGGCGAGCCAGGTTTTGTCGGGCTCCTGGATCCGCGCGGCGAGGCCGTCGCGCTTCAGCTCCGCCAAATAGCGCGCGCCACCCAGAATGGACGAACGTGGATCGAGCCGATCCACGCTGTAGCGCTTCGCGGTGTCTTCGGTGATCTGCATGATGCCGCGCACGCCGGTCTCCGAGGTCGCATCGACCTGCCAGTGTGACTCCTGGTACGCCACCGCTGCCAGCAGACGCCACTCAATGCCGTAGTTCTCCTGGGCTTGCTGGAACAGATTGCGGTAGCGTGGCAGCACGGTGTTCACGCGTTCCGTGAATACCTCGATGTCTCCGCCCTTGACTTTCATCGGGAAGCCGAAATACCGATCCAGCACCCGTGTAATCTGGCCGTCGCGTGTGATGCGCGTGAGAAACGCGTTGGCTTCGTCACGTAACGCGTGCGCCTGCGACGCGAACAGCCACACGCGGGGTGAGGGTGGTTGCACCACAAACGCGCGTTGCGCATCGTAGTGAAAATGGCGACTGGCCTCGAAGGTGTCGTCCTCAAGCAAGGCGTACTGCACCTCGTCGTCGCCAACGGCCGTAATCAGTGACTCGTCGTCGTTGCGGGCGTCTTCGATGAAAGCAATGCCCGGATTGCGCCGGCGCAGCTCGGTGAATTTCGGGTGCGCAAACAGCCGTGCACTGACGGTGACTTCTTTTGGCTTGATCTCGGCGAGCGAACGTGGCGTGAATTTCTGCGGTGAATTCAGCAGCACCCAGCCGCTCTCGTGATAGCGGGCCCGCGTTGCAATCTCACCGGGACCCACGGCATCCGCCGTCACGCCCATCGCCACGACGTCCACGTCACCTGCGGCCAGCGCCTGCCGCGCCGCGACGATGCTGGCAAAGGGCTTCACCGCCAGCGACATGCGGCGCGTCTGTGCGAAGGCGCTGATGAGATCGTATTCGAGGCCGGCGGTGCCGCCGTTGGGATCTTCGTAGTAGACGGTCGGGTGCACCATGACGGCGACACGCAGCGTGGGGCTGGCATCGCGCGACGCCGCGGGCGGCGGCGACTCCATGACGCCACGCGTTTCCAGCCATTGCGTCCATACCACCGGCAGTAGTAACAGGGCGGCAGCACAGACGATGCTCAGCAGGATTCGGGGGATGGGCACGTGGCAGTACTCGTTTCGTCCGGCGTGACACCCGACGCGAAGGAAGAAGAGGCAGTATACGAGTCACTATAATTAGCGGTGGTGGGTCGCCCCGCATGTCTAACTTGTGAATCTGGTCAGGTCCGGAAGGAAGCAGCCACAGCAGGCCAAGCAGTGCCGGGGGAACGGCTCACCACCTCATTCTCCGGCGCCGTGATACGGGCGAATTGCCGCGTTGAATTTTCGGCGGGACGCTCGCCTACCGCATCAGGTATGTCTCGCGACCCGCCGAAAATTCGCCTTGCACTTCATCCCGTCTCACGACGCTGAACCTTGGCTCGTTGATGCACCGGTGCAACGACGGTTTGGAGTTCACCCGCAGTGTCCGCCTCTCTCGCCTTAGCCCGCAAATACCGCCCGCGCAATTTCTCCGAGCTGATGGGGCAGGAGCATGTGGTGCGTGCGCTCTCGCATGCGCTGGACACGGGGCGGCTGCATCAGGCTTATTTGCTGACCGGCACGCGCGGTGTGGGCAAGACCACCATCGCCCGCATCCTCGCCAAAACGCTCAACTGTGAGACGGGCGTCACCGCCGCGCCTTGCGGCGTGTGCCAGACCTGTCAGGACATCGACGCCGGGCGCTTTCCCGACTTGATCGAGCTCGACGCGGCGTCAAACACCGGCGTCGACAACATGCGCGAAATTATCGACAACGCGCGTTACGCCCCGACGGCCGGCCGCTACAAGGTGTACCTGATCGACGAGGTGCACATGCTGTCCAAAAGCGCCTTCAACTCGATGCTGAAGACGCTGGAAGAGCCGCCCGAGCACGTGAAGTTCGTGCTCGCGACAACCGATCCACAGAAGATTCCCGTGACCGTCCTGTCGCGCTGTCTGCAGTTCGCGTTGAAGCAGTTCCCGCCGGAGCGCGTGGCCGAGCAGCTGCACAAGGTGCTGACTGCCGAGCAGGTGCCGTTTGATGCGCCGGCACTGCGGCTGATAGGCGAGGCGGCGCAGGGCTCGATGCGTGACGCGCTGTCGATCACCGACCAGGCCATCGCTTTCGGTCACGGCAAGGTGGACGAGCAGCAGGTGCGACAGATGCTCGGTAATGTCGACCGCGACTTCGTCTGGCGGGTGCTCGACGCGGTTTCCGCAAGCGATGCGGCGGCGTTGAACGCCGAAGTCGAGCGCTGTTTTGAGCATGGCCTCTCGGCCGACGACGCGCTGGCTCAGCTCGCGCGCGCGTTGCAGCGCATCGCCCTGGCGCAACCGGTGCCTGCCAGTGTTGATGCGGCCGATCCCGATGCGGCGCACATCCAGCGCCTCGCCAAAGCCCTGAGCGCGGAGGAAGTGCAGCTTTACTACCAGATCGCTCTGCACGGTCGCGACGATCTGCGCCTGGCGCCCGACGAGCAGACCGCGCTGATGATGACCTTTCTGCGCTTGCTGGCGTTTGCGCCGTCGAACGGGGCGGAACCACCACGCGAGGTCGCGCCGCCAGTCGCATCGCAGGCCGGACGAGCCGGTTTCGCACCGTCGCCACCGTCCCCTGCTGCAGAACCCGCCCCCGTCAGGCGCGAGGGAGCGGTGCGCGCGGCACCGGGCAACGCCCCGGCGCGTGAAGTAGCCGTCGCGGCAACGACGGCACCGGTTTCCGTCGCCAGCGACGGTCCCGCCTCACGCGATTTCGACGGCGACTGGCTAAAACTGGTCAGCTTGCTGCCGCTCGCCGCGATGGCGCGCGAGTTGGCGCGGCATAGTGTGCTGGCTAGCTGGGACAAAGGGCTCTTCAAGCTTGCGCTGCCGCAGGACAAACGACCGCTCGCAACTCAGAAGGAGCGCCTCGCCGGGACGCTGAGCGAATACTTCGGACGCGCGATCAAGCTTGACATTGAACTCACCGACAACGTCGGCGAATCGGTCGCCGTTCGCGACAACCGTGTCCGCGATGAAAAGCAGGCCGCCGCCGAAGCCGCGTTCCTGGCCGACCCGGCGGTGCAGGTGCTGCTCAACGAGGGCGGCGGCAAGATTCGTGCGGGTAGCATTCAACCTACTTGAATCATCGCGCAGGACAAAGGCCGAATGACGCAAAGCGGAGCCGCGATGTCGTGTGTGCGCGCTCATTTCGTCGTTCGTCATTCGTCTCTCGCCCTTTTTACGGAGTAAAAACAAATGCTAGGTAAAGGCGGAATGGCTGGCCTCATGCAACAGGCCCAGCGCATGCAGGAAAACCTAAAAAAAGCGCAGGAAGAAATCCAGCGCATGGAAGTCGAAGGTCAGGCCGGCGCGGGCATGGTCAAGGTCACCATGACCGGCAAGCACGACTGCAAACGCGTCCAGATCGACGCGGGCGTCATGGACGACAAGGAGATGCTTGAGGACCTGATCACGGCCGCAATCAACGACGCCGCGAAGAAGATTGACCAGGCCTCGCAGGAAAAAATGGGCTCGCTGGCCGGTGGCATGGGCCTGCCGCCAGGGATGAAACTGCCGTTCTAGGCCGCTGCGCGGCGGAATGAGCACACCCGTTTCCTTCAAAGCCCTGATCGACGCGCTGAAACAACTGCCCGGCATCGGGCCGCGCGCGGCGCAGCGCATTGCCTTTGAGCTGGTGCAGCACAAGCGCGATGCCGCGCTCGGGCTCGCGAAAGCGCTCGAAGGCGCACTCGACAAGCTCGGGCACTGCGAGCGCTGCAACACGCTCTCCGAGACGCCGGTGTGCGCCGTCTGTGCCTCGTCGCGCCGCGACGCCTCGCTGCTTTGCGTCGTTGAAACGCCCGCCGACCAGATCACGCTGGAGCAGAGCGGCGCGTTTAGCGGGCTTTACTTCGTGCTGCTGGGGCGGCTGTCGCCACTCGACGGTGTCGGGCCGGCGCAGGTTCATCTGGAAAAGCTCGTCAACCGCGCCACCGACGGCACTGTCAAGGAAGTCATCCTCGCCACCAACTTCACCAACGAAGGCGAAGTCACCGCCCACGTCATCACCGAGCTGCTCGAGGGGCAGGGCGTGAAAGTGTCACGTCTTGCGCGGGGGATTCCGATTGGGTCGGAGCTGGAATACGTGGATGCAGCTACGGTGGCGCAGGCGGTGAGGGAGAGGCGGTAATAAACTTGGATCGTTTAGTGAATTCGTGACTTCGATGAGCACAAACAAGCGAACCGCACTAATTGCCCTAGTTACATTGGCTCTCGCGGGTTGCGCATCCGTCCTGTCGAAAGGAAACTTTCAACCGCGAATTCCGGTTTCGGGCGAGTCGACCGTGTACATGGTGCGTCCGTATCATTTCGAAGCCACGATGTTGCCGGTGAGCATTCGCCTTGATGGCCAATCGATTGGTTCGCTCACTTTGAATGAGGGCATTTATCTGCGGCTAGCACCTGGCAAGCACACTCTGACCGTTGATCCTCCGATCGGCCAGTCGCCATGGTCATTTCCCGTTGGAGATCACGAGTTTGCAGTTGAAGCTGGTAAGCAGTATGTTCTTTCGTTAGCAACATCCATCGTTGGCTCGACGCCGGAACGCAGCACGGTGTCTGCGGTTTACGTCGGAGGAAGAATTGGCGTCATGCCGGTGTTTGGGAAAGACGGTGGCATCCAAAAGGGCGCGCGTTGGGACTTACGCGAATTTGAAGAAGCTCGTTCGGAGCCGGAACTGCTCAAGATTGGCTTTCGCGAATCACGATGAACCGCATTGCAGTGTAGCGCGGGTCGGATGCTCGCAGTCGGGTTCCCGCGTGAATCTCCCAGCAGACTTCACAATTGACCCGGCGACTTGAGTCCCGCATGCGAGCATACGGGCTACAGGGGTCGTTGGGGAGGATTTCTTCGTTCCGCCGCCCCGTGAAGCGAGGCGCCTCCCGCTTGCGTGTGAGGGGGTGACGACGCGAGCAATTTTGGTCCCGCCGGACGATAATCGCGGCATGGATCGCAAACCTCTCAAGTCCAGCAAACTCCGCGCGGCGGGATATGACGCGCGGGAGCGGTTGCTCGAAATCGAATTCGTCAACGGTGACGTGGTCGAGTACAAGGGCGTGTCCTCCGAGTTGCATCGGCAGTTGATGGCCTCCCCGTCGCCCAACAGTTTCTTTGAGGACAAGATTGAGGAGGCCTTTACTGGTCGCCGCGTAGGCAAAATCAGCAAGACAGAGGCTTCCGACGCGTTTGACGCCCTTTTTGGTGGCGGCACTGGTTCCAAATCAAGTGCCGACTAGCGCGATCGCGTTACGCTTTGCGCCATGAATCTCGCCAGGAACCAGCCCGGAAGCCGTCGGCCCCGCCCTTGGGTGTTGCTGATCGCTGCCTCTTGTGTGGCGGTGCTCGTCGCGTTCGCTATCTGGTGGCGAGGCACGGCTGCCGAGGTGACGCCCGTCGTGGCGGGGCCGATTCAACACACGCTGGTGTTTTCATCGCGGGTGTCGAGCGTGGCACGAACCGATCTTGCCAGCACGCTGACCGCGCGGGTAGAAAAGGTGTTCGTGCGCGAGGGCGACAGGGTGAAGGCCGGACAATTGCTGATCGCGATGGACGACGACGACCTGCGTGCGCAGCGGGCGCAGGCGGAAGCGGCACTCGCCACTACCCAGGCTCGGCTGCGGTCGCAGTGGGACGTGGCCGCACCAGTCGCGTCGCAGGCGATGGCCCAGAGTCGCGCCAATCTTGATTTCGCGCAACGCGAACTGGATCGCACGCGCAGCTTGCATCAGCAGGGCTTTGTCGGCGACGCACGGCTGCAGGATGCCGAACGTGCGCTCGCCACGGCGCGCGCCGCGCATGAGCAGGCCAACGCACAGGCCAGCGCCAACAACAAGGGCGGCGCCGAAGCGCAGACCGCGCAGGCGCGGGTGCAGGAAGCCGGCGCTGCGCTGGCGGTGATCCGCGCGCGACTGGAACAAACCACGATTGTCGCGCCAGCGGATGGTCGCGTGATCGCGCGCACGGTGGAGGTGGGCGACGTGGCGCAACCGGGGCGCAAGCTGCTGACGCTGGCGATGACCGGTGAGACGCGCCTGATCGCACAGATTGATGAGAAGAACCTTTCGCTGCTGCGCGAGGGCATGCACGCCACGGCCTCGGCCGACGCTTTCCCGGACACGCGTTTTGATGCCGAACTCATTTATCTGGCGCCATCAGTCGATGTGCAGCGCGGCACGGTGGAGGCGCGTTTCCGTGTCGCCAAACCACCGGCCATTCTGCGCGACGACATGACGGTTTCTGCCGAGGTGATCGTGGCGCAAAAGGCCAACGCCTTGTCGATCCCGGCGATTGCGCTGCGCGATGACGCCTCGGCGAGCGGCAGCAAGCAGGTGCTGGTGGTGCGCGACGGCGTGGCGCATGCGCAGACGGTGCGCGTGGGCATCCGTTCGCTGCAGCGCGCCGAAGTGATTGAGGGGCTCGCCGCGGGCGAGGGCGTGGTGATCGATGATCGAATTCGCGCGGGACAGCGCGTGCGGGCCGTGGCGCCCAGTGCGACCGCGCGTCCGCGAAACGTCGATTTGCCGATGCCGACGCAGTAGCGCGACGCCGTGTGTCGCGTGTTCCCCCACTTGCCACCGCGGTAGACCCCTATGCAATTCGAAACGCAACTCGCCGTTCGGTTTCTCCGCGAAGGACGCATGCAGTCGGCACTGATCGTTGGTGGCGTGATGGTTGGCGTTGCTGTGGTTGTGTTCATCTCGGCGCTGGTGATTGGTTTGCAGGGGAACACGATACGCCGCACCTTGGGCGCGCAGGCGCATGTCGTGGCCAAGCCGATTGACCCAGCGGTACGGCCGCAGTTGCACGACGGCAATCGGGTCGCCGTGACACAGGCTGCGCCGCGCAAACTCACGACCATCGAAAACTGGCAGCAGGTGATGGCAGCGTACGAAGGCGTCCCGGGTGTCGTGGCGGTGTCGCCGATGGCGTCGGGCGCCGGTCTCGCGCTGCGTGGTGAAGCGCGCTCGGCGATCACGGTGTTCGGCATCGAACTCGCACGCTATGACCGCATTGTCGACCTGCGCGATAAGCTGGTGGGCGGTGCGTTGCGGCTCGAACCGGGTGACATTCTGCTCGGGGCTGAACTCGCAAAGGACCTTGGTGCCGCGGTCGGTGACCGTATCACGGTCTCGGACGGCGCCCCGGGAGTTGCTGCCAATGGGGGCGGCGGCGAGCAGTACCGGATCGCCGGGCTGATCGATCCGGGCAACCGTGATTTGAGTCGTCGCGCAGCCTACCTGCCGTTGCACACGGCGCAGAGTTTCCTTGGCATTCCGGGTGCGGTGACGTCCATCGATCTGCGCGTGCAGGATGTGTTTGCAGCCGACAAGTTGGCCGACAATCTGGCGCGCCTTGCGCCGCTCAACGTGGAAAGCTGGATGCGGACCAACGGCCAACTGCTCAGTGCCCTCGATGCGCAAACGATGGCCACCGGCATGATCCGTGTGTTCGTGTCGATCGTGGTCATGCTGGGCATCGCCAGTGTCCTCGTGGTGGCCGTAGTGCAGAAAACGCGCGAGATTGGCATTTTGCGGGCGATGGGGGCGTCGCGCGGACAGATGACGCGTGTCTTCCTGCTGCAGGGGGCGTTGGTCGGTTTGCTTGGTTCACTGCTCGGTGCCCTGCTTTCGGTGGTACTCGTGGCGGGCTTTGGTTTTTTCGTGCACGGTGCCGACGGCAAGCCGCTGTTTCCGATTGAGGTAACGCCACCGCTCTTGCTGTCGGCATGCGTGGTGGCCACGCTCTGCGGCATGCTGGCGGCTATTGCACCGGCGCGCAGCGCCTCGCGGCTGGACCCAGCGCTGGCGATGCGGGCATGAGTGGCGCCGTGCTCGCGCTCTCGGGCGTACGCAAGTCGTACAACGTCGGCACTCCCGTTGAGGCCGAAATCCTGCACGGAATCGACCTCAACCTCGCGGCGGGGGAATTCACGGCGCTGATCGGACCGTCGGGTTCGGGCAAGAGTACGCTGCTCAACATCATCGGTCTGCTGGAGGCGCCCACGGCGGGTTCGGTCGACATCGCTGGCCAGCGCGTGGCGTACGACAATGATGATCACCTGACGCGGTTGCGCGCGGCGACGCTGGGCTTCGTCTTTCAGTTCCATCACCTGTTACCCGCGTTCACAGCGATTGAGAATGTCCTGATGCCGCGCCTGATTAACGGCGAGACGATCAGCGGGCGCGTGCGCGAGGATGCCGCGCGGCTGCTCGCTGCCGTCGGGCTGGCCGGGGCGGAAAACAAACGTCCGTCGCAGCTCTCCGGGGGCATGCAACAGCGCGTGGCAATCGCTCGGGCGTTGGCGGTGACACCGCATCTGGTGCTGGCTGACGAGCCAACGGGCAATCTCGACACCAAGACCGCCGCGGACATCTTTACACTGTTGCGGCAGTTCAACCGCGAATTTGGTACGTCTTTCCTCATCGTGACGCACGATGCGCGGCTCGCGGCGACCTGTGACCGTCAGGTGACGCTGGCCGATGGCCGTATTGTGAGCGACACTCGGGTGTCTTCAACGTAGTCGCATCCTCTGCGCTGCCAGCGGTCGGGCGGGCGCGGCCCATCCCATTGAAACCGCGTGGGCACGATAAACTAGCGCCTTTCCTCCCGTACCCGCCCAGCCATGCCTTCATTCGATACGGTCTCCGAACTCAACTGGGTTGAGATCAGGAACGCGCTTGATCAGGCCAACAAGGAAATTGGCAACCGGTTTGATTTCAAGGGTTCCGATGCGCGCGTCGAGTTGAACGAAAAGGAAAAGTCGATGACGGTGTATGCCGACGACGAATTCAAACTCGGACAGGTCGACGAAGTGCTGCTTGGCAAGTTCGCCAAGCGCGGCGTGGACATCCGCTCGATCGAAAAGGGCAAGAGCGAGAAAATCGGCGGCGACAAACTCAAGCGCGCCGACAAGCTGAAAGAAGGGCTGGAGTCCGAGCTGGCGAAGAAGGTGGTCAAACTGTTGAAGGACAGCAAGATGAAGGTGACCGGCGCTATTCAGGGCAACACAGTGCGTGTTTCCGGTAACAAGAAAGACGACCTTCAGGCCGCGATGGCGCTGATCAAGAAGGACATCACCGACCTGCCGCTGCAGTTCAACAATTTTCGCGACTGACACCTGTGCGTGGCGTTGTCATTCTGTTGCTGACCTCCGGTCTCGCTGCGGGTTGCCAGCCTGCGACCCCGCCACCTACACCGTTGCCAACCAAAGAGACGACGATAGACCGAGCAAAGAACGATCTTGATCGCGCCATGAAGCAGGCCGAAGAGATCCGTCGCGAGGCCGAAGACCCGAACAAGAAAGGTTCCTGAACGTGACTCAGAAGTTGTTCACACCCATCCTCCGTGCGGCGCGCGGCGCTCGTTCGGCGCTCGCGGTTGGGTTGTCGTTGACCGCACTCGGTGCCGCTGCACAGACCTCGCCAGCCGTGCCGATGGGCGCAAGTGCTGCGCCGTCTGCAGATGGTCGCAGCGCCGAGACCTGGTTGCGCGACGGCGACCGCATCTCCATCGCATTCAGTCCGTATACCGAACACTTCCGGAACAACCCGGAGTACGCCAAGCATTCCTATCTCGTCGATCTCGGTATTGAGTCAAAGTACGACCGTGTATGGGGCTCGGACGCGACGCTCTTCGGCCTGGCGATTTTCAAGAACTCGTACGGCCAGCCGTCGCAATATGTCTACTGGGGGCAGCAGTGGGATGTCAAACCCTGGTTCTACACGAAAGTGACCGCCGGCCTGTTGCACGGCTACAAGGGCAAGTACAAGAACAACATTCCGTTTAACGACTTGGGCGTTGCGCCGGCGATCATTCCTTCGGTGGGCTTTCGCTACGGCAACGCGCGCGTCGAAGCCGTCGTGCTCGGGTTCTCGGCGCTGATGGTGACCGTCGGCTACAGGTTCTAGCGAGCCGCGTATGGCGTTGCGGCCAGGGTTCACGGTTGAAGCGATGAAGTCGCGCGGCGTCGGCAAGTTGCCGGGGTTGATTGGTATCGAGTTGTTGACGGTCGCAGAAGGACTGATGGTGGCTGAAGTTCGCGTCCGACCCGAGTTGCTCGCACCGAACGGCTACTTGCACGCGGCGACGGTGGTTGCGCTGGCCGACACGATGTGCGGCTACGGCTGCATCGCTCACCTGCCTGATGGCGCCAGTGGGTTCACGACGATCGAGCTCAAAAGCAATCACCTCGGCACCGCCCTTGATGGGACCATCTATGCTGAAGCGCGCCCGGCCCATTTGGGCCGCACGACTCAGGTGTGGGACGCGGTGGTGCGCCATCGCGAAACCGACAAAACCATCGCGCTGTTTCGTTGCACGCAGATGGTGTTGTGGCCGAAAGCTGCATAACCCCGCCGTCTGGCCGCTGTGCGTAGTACGACGCGTTTTGGCCGACGCAGACGCCCGTGCCTTTCATGAGCACTTCTTTGATTGACGCTGCGCGCGCGCTGAGTGTCGCGGTCGGTGCGCTGCAGTTCTCGCCGCCGGTGACCCATGTGCTCAACCCACTCGAGTACGCGTGGGCACCTCACGAGGCTTTCTTGCGCCGTTACGGCAGTGGCCGAAAGCGTGCCGTATTCCTCGGCATGAATCCGGGGCCGTTTGGTATGGTGCAAGTGGGCGTACCGTTCGGTGAAGTGAACGCCGTGCGCGACTGGATGCGGATCGACGCGCCGGTGGCGCAGCCGCAGCGGCCCAATCCACACCGTCCGGTGGAGGGTTACGGCTGCCAGCGTTCCGAGGTGTCGGGGCAACGACTCTGGTCACTATTTGCCGCCCGGTATCCGCGTGCCGAGGACTTTTTCGCGCAGCACTTCGTTCTGAACTACTGCCCGCTCGCGTTCTTTGAACATGCCCGAAACGTTACCCCGGACAAGCTACCCAAGGCAGAGACGGTCCCACTGTATGCGGCCTGCGACGCCCACCTGCGCGTCTGTGTGGATGCGCTGCGACCCGATTGGGTCATTGGCATCGGCAAATTCGCGGAGGCGCAGGCGCGGGCGGCGCTTGCCGAATCGCACCCTCAGGTTCGCATCGGCACCATTCTTCACCCGAGCCCGGCCAGCCCGATTGCCAATCGTGGCTGGGCACCGCAGGCCACAGCGCAGCTTGCGGCGCTTGGCATTCCGCTGTAGCACCCAGCGGACGGCTATTTCAGCAGCGTCTCCTCAACGAAGCGCACCATCGAAAAGAAATAGTAGTCCGCATTTTCCTTGCGGGCGAAGCCGTGCCCCTCGTTCTCGGCGCGAAGGTACCAGACCGGCATGCCGTTGCCCCGGGCCTTGGCGACAATCTGCTCGGCTTCGGTATACGGCACGCGCGGATCGTTCTTGCCCTGCACCACGAAAAGCGGCTTTCTGATTTTGTGGGCGTTGGTGAGCGGCGAAATCTGGTGGAGGAATTCACGCATCTTCGGATCGCGTTCGTCACCGTACTCGACGCGACGCAGGTCGCGGCGGTAGCTCTCAGTGGTTTCGAGGAAGGTGACGAAATGTGAAATCCCCACCACGTCGATACTGCCTGCGATCCGGTCCGCGTAGTGAGTGGCAACGGCAAGACTCATGTAACCGCCGTAGCTGCCACCCATCACCAGCACGCGAGCGGCGTCAAGGTCGGGTTGTGTAGCAATCCAGTCGAGCAGGGCACCGATGTCGCGCACCGAGTCCTCGCGCTTCATGCCGTTGTCGAGCTCGAGAAAGGTCTTGCCGAAACCGGAGGAGCCGCGGACGTTGGGCTGAATCACCGTGATGCCCAGCTCTTCGGGGAAGTAGTTCATGCGGCCAGAAAATCCGATCCGGGCTTGCGATTCCGGCCCGCCATGAATGTTGATCATGACCGGTCGTTTACCCGTGAATCGGGCGGGCGCGCGGTTGATCAGGCCGGAGATGTCGCGACCGTCGAAACTCCTCCAGGTGATGATTTCCTGCGCCCGAAAGGCGCTGGTGTCGGTACTGACCGACGCTTTGGTCCATTGCGTCGACTGACCCGTACGCGGATTGAGGACGTGGATCTCCCCCGGGGAGCGGGCGCTGACCATGGTCAGCACAACATCCTGACTGCGCCGGCGCGGCGAGACGGCGGCGACCGAGCCTTCTGGTACCCCGCTGATGGCGACTGGTTTGAACGTCTCGCTGTCGAAAGCACGCAGTTCGGCCTTGCCGCGCACGTTGAGGCGGGTGTAGAGGACGCGCGAGCTATCGTCATCTTCATCGTCTTCAGACGCGCCTTCGACGTCATGCGGCACGCCTCGCGTCAGTGACGTCATCTTGCTTGTCTGCAGATCGAAGTAGGTGAGCTCGTGGAACTCGCCCTCGCGGTCGCTGACCAGGAAGACGCCTTTGCCGTTGCGGCTGTAGCGACCACCGCCGTAAACGGCCCTCAGCGTGGCATCCACCGGGATCAGCCGGCCCGCTTTGCCCGTGTTGAGGTCAAGCGTCCACACCTCACTCTCGGTCGCCGAGATGTATTTGGTCAACAGAAGCTGCGCGCCGTTCCGATGGAAACTCGGGCTGAACCATCCGGTCCCCGGCAGCTCCGCGACGACTTTTGCCTGTTCGGGGTGCATCGGATCCATCAAGCGAAAGACGGTCGAGACGTTTTTTTTCTGCCCGTCGGTCAGGTTGCGATCGAGCGGTACCGAGGCCAGCAGAAACTCGCCCGTTGGCTTGCCGTTCACACGTCGCCACGGGCCACGCGCGTGGCGGAACTTGCTGTCGGTAATTTGCAACGCGGGTTCGCCTGCCTTGTCCTGCCGGAACAGCTGGAATGCCTCCGACCCACCGCGGCTGGCGGTGAATACGATGAACCGGCCGTCTACCGGTTCGATCGTGGCGCCGTTGATGGGATCACCGTGCCGCGTCACCGGCTGCAGATCGCCCATCGGAGCGGCGAGCCAATACAGCTGATTTGTGCTGGCGCCTGCAGCGCGATGCGAAACCAGCATCTCATTGCGCTTCGGGTGCCAGAGGAGGAAGCTATGACCGCGAAAATCGTTGTAACGCGCCACACGCTCAGCGAGCGACTTCGCAATCGGGGGGATTCCCTCGATGTGCAGATTGGCGTTGGGCGTCACTACGTCTGCGGCTGCCGACGCCGCAGGGGCTTGCAGTTGTGCGCAGGCAGATGACAGGGCGAACGCAGCGGCGAGGCCAGCGGCGAACGGAAGCTTGGTGAATTTCATGGCAAGTCGCGCGGTAAAAGCAGCATCGCATTATTCCGGATCGGCAGCGATTTGCGCTACTGGATTCCCCGCGGTCAGACGATGCGCGGCTCCACTTCCAGCGCGACGCCGAACTGCCGGGCGACATCGTCTGCAATCGCGTTCGCCAGCTCGAGAATGTCGGCGCCCGACGCGCCGCCGTGATTCACCAGTACCAGCGCGTGTTGCGCATGCACGGCGGCAGCGCTGTCCTCGCGCAAGCGGCGGCCTTTCCATCCAGCGCGGTCGATCAGCCAGCCGGCCGCGAGCTTGCTTTGATGGCTGGCGCCGGCAACGGCAAACCGCGGCATACCGGGAAAGCGTTCACTGAGGGCATCGGCGATGACATTGGGCACGACCGGATTCTTGAAGAAACTTCCTGCGTTGCCGATGACTGCCGGGTCTGGCAGTTTGCGCTCGCGGATTGCGATCACGGCGCGCGCAACGTCCTGCGCGCTTGGTGCCGAGATCCGCCGCGCCTGCAATTCCGTCTTGATATCGCCGTAGTCGAGGTGGGGCTGAAAACGACGTGACAGGCGAAAGCGCACGCGGGTGATGGCGTAGCGGTCGTGGCCATGCTCACGCAGAGCGTGTTTGAAGCGGCTCTCGCGATACCCGAAATTGCACTCGGCGGCGCCGAATTGCACGGGCTCGCCGGTGTGCAGGTCAATCGCCGCAACGCTTTCGCAGCGGCTCGCCATTTCGACGCCGTACGCACCGATGTTCTGCACTGGCGCTGCGCCGACTCGACCGGGAATCAGAGAGAGATTCTCGAGTCCGCACAAACCCTGCGCCAGTGTCCATTGCACAAGCCCGTGCCACGGCTCACCGGCCATCGCTTCGAGCAGCACCGTGTCGCCGTCATCGCGAATGACCTGGATGCCGCGGGGCTCGAGGTCGAACACCGGGGCAACCGGATCGCGCGTGAGCAGCACATTGCTGCCGCCGCCGAGGAGTAGCGGGGCTTCGCTGCCGTGCCGCACGCACCACTCGGACAATTCGTCCTCGGTACGCACGTGCGCATAGCGTAACGCCGTGGCAGCAACGCCGAAACTGTTGTGGGAGCGGAGCGGGACGTCCCGCTGGAACTGGATCAACGTAGACCGCGACGGCGTGGCACGGGGCCTACGGTGTCAGACCCGCGGGGATGCCATTGGGAAACGCGCGCGCGAGAGCCTCGTTGATCTTCTGTACGCGGTTGGCGGGCGACGGATGTGAGCTGGCAAACTCTGGTTGCCGCGAACCCCCGCTGGCGCGCTCGAGAATCTGCATCACCTTGATCAGGGCGCGCGGATCGTAGCCAGCCTCAGCCATCAGTCGCAGTCCGAGCGCGTCGGCCTCGAGTTCATCGTCACGACCGTAGCTGAGCATGGTCATCTGCCCGACAACGCGCGCGACCTGTGCCGCGTCCATCGAACCGGCTCCCATGGCGAAGGCTCCCGTCAGGCCTTGCGTGAGCTGATCCTTGGCGATGCGCTCAGCGCTGTGCCGTGCAAGCACATGCCCCACCTCGTGACCGAGCACACCGGCCAACTGGCCTTCGGTTTCCAGTCGCGATAACAACGCCATCGTGATGAACACCTGTCCGCCGGGCAGGGCGAACGCGTTCACGGTGCGTGGGTCAGCGAGCGTGTGAAATTTGAATGGGTAACCCGATTTGGCGGCGACCGATTGTGCAACGACTTTGGCGCCGACGGCCGCGACCAGTTGCCGCGCGCGCGCGTCCTGCGTCAGGCCTCCCATCTGCGCGGCCATCTGTGGCGCCGATTGCAAGCCCATCGCCACTTCGTCCTTCTGGGACATGCCGCCGATGTGTTGCTTCTCTCCCGTGATCGGGTTGACCGACGACGACCCGAAATACGAGAGCAGCGAAAACGCCGCGACAACCAGAGCGATGATGAGTTGAATCTTGTTCATGGTGATATTCCAGACGACGCGGAAAGCTGCAAATCAGCCGCGGTAAATCGAGCGACGGTCACGCTCCAGCGATTCGTAGATGCCGCCGCAGAGCGCACCAAATACCACATGCAGGCCGACCATGAACCAGCTCCGGTAGTAGAAGAACTCGGGGAAGAAGCGGCTCATGGTGTAGGTGTTGATCGCGTAGAGTGCCAGACCAAACAAGCCGCCGCCGATGAGCCCGACCCAAAATCCCCAGCGATGCAGGGTGAACGAAATCACGAAGGCGAACACGAGCCCGAGCACCAGGTGCACGGCGATGCCAGCCGCGAGCGCCGTGGCGTGCGGGGTGACATCGGCATCCAGCGCGCCGCGACCCAGGACGATGGTGGCGAGCAATCGCGGCAGCCCCATCGCGTTGTCGTGCATGAATTGCAGGACGCCCATGCCACCCGCCAGACTGACGAAAGCGGCTAGAAGTCCGGCGATGAATGCGGCACGTTTGTCCATGTCCCTTGATCCTGAAATGGTCTCTTTGTGGTGCGTTCTCTCGCCCGGCAACCGGTGATGGGACACGGCCCGGGTGGCGCAGAGTTTGTCGCGATTGTAAGCTCGCACGGTTCAGCCACACTAACGGCAACTTGCCGGTTCGGACTCAGGAAACGAGTCTCGACAGCGCGCGTATTGGGAGACACTCATGGGATTTTTTGGACGCAGCACTCCGGCCGTCACGGCCGCCAATGCGCTGTCTGGCCGCGCCGACGCGATGCCTCTGCCGCGCTCGCACTACGTGAACGGTCATGCCATCGCGCCGCCGTTCCCCGACGGACTGCATCTCGCGCAGTTCGGCATGGGTTGTTTCTGGGGCGCGGAGCGGGCGTTCTGGGAACTGCAGGGCGTCTACTCAACGGCCGTTGGTTACGCCGGCGGGTTCACGCCGCACCCGACGTATCGGGAGGTGTGCAGCGGGCAAACCGGGCACAGCGAGATGGTGCTGGTGGTCTTTGATCCCGCGGCGATCAGCTACACGCAATTGCTGAAGGTCTTTTGGGAGGCGCACGACCCGACGCAGGGCATGCGGCAGGGCAACGACGTGGGAACGCAGTACCGCTCCGCGATCTACTGCTACGACCGGGCGCAGCGTGAGCAGGCCGACACGTCGCGAGCCGCCTTCCAGCAGGCGCTGAGGGCGCGGCGCTACGGTGACATCACCACCGAAATCGTCGGCGGCGCGGGGAATGAGGCGACGCCGACCTTCTACTACGCCGAGGAGTATCACCAGCAATATCTGGCCAAGAACCCCGGTGGATACTGCGGTTTGGCGGGCACGGGTGCGACCTGTCCGTTGCCGACCGGGGTGGCGATCCCCAAGTGACACCCGGCGACCGATTGGGAGATACAGCTTTTTCAATCGAATGACCGCAGGGCCGTCGATTTCGGGCAATTTTTCCTGAAGTCGACTAGCGTTTTTTTTCGGTGGAAATTGCCATCAGCTAGCCGGTAGCGCCAAAAAGCTGATTCCGCGCCCTGCCGGCGACGCGGTGCGGTCGCTCAGTGTTTGTCGCTGCGCGCGATGGCGAGCAGCCGTTCCAGTTCTGCGTGGTGATGCTGCAGGTTCCAGCGGTGCCGCCGACCGATGAGGTACATCGAACCCGCGACGACCAGGCCAAATACGGTGATGGCGGTGAACGCCGAGAGGCCGACCGCCGTCATCCCGGCGTAGAAGGCACCGAACGCAAGAATGCACGCCTGTTCATTGAAGTTTTGCACGGCGATGGAACGTCCCGCGCCCATCAGCATGTGCCCACGATGCTGCAGCAGCGCGTTCATCGGCACCACCAGATAGCCGCCGAGCGCGCCGAGCAGGATCAGAAACGGCACCGCAATCCACAGGTGATTGATGAAGATCATGAGGATCACCGTGAAGCCCATGCCCACGCCCAGCGGGATCACGCTGGTGGCTCGGTCGAGCGTGCAGCGCATCGACGCCCAGACCGCGCCGGCCGCCGTGCCGATGGCGACCACCCCCTGTAGCGCCGACGCTTGACTGGTGCTGTAGGACAGGGCGGCGGCCGCCCAGGCGAGCACGATGTATTTCAGATTGGCGCCGGCGCCCCAGAACAACGTGGTCGTTGCCAGGGAAATTTGCCCGAGCTTGTCGCGCCAGAGCCTCGCATTGCAGGTCCAGAATTCGGGCAGTAAGTGTCGCCAGTCGGGCAGCGGCTGCATGGCCACGCCAGTGTGCGGGATGCGGGTATTGAAAATGGCGGCGATCACGTACACAAATATCAGGCATGCCAGCGCGGCTTCCGGCGCGGTCTGGATGTCGAAATCAATCATCGGAAAATCAAGGTCAAGCAGCCAGTCGCCCACCCGGTGCCCGACTAACGCGCCGCCCAACACCACACCGAGAATGATGGAGGCGATCGTGAGGCCCTCGATCCAGCCGTTGGCCCTGACCAGTTGCGACGGCGGCAGCAGCTCGGTGAGGATGCCGTACTTCGCAGGCGAGTAAGCGGCCGCACCAAGCCCCACGATCGCGTAGGCCATCAGCGGGTGTGTACCGAACAGCATCGCGAGGCAACCCACGATCTTGATCGCGTTCGACACCAGCATGACTTTGCCCTTGGGATACCGATCCGCAAAGGCACCCACGAAGGGCGCCAGCACCACGTAAAACAGTGCAAACAGCGGTACCAGCGCCGCGCGCTGCCACTCTGGCGCGCCGTCGTAGCGCAACAGTTCCACCGCCGCGACAAACAGTGCGTTGTCGGCCAGCGAGCTGAAAAACTGCGCTGCCATGATCGTGTAAAAGCCGCGCTGCATGCGCCGGGGTCTCCTTGTGCGGTCTTTCTTATGGGTGTCGCGTCGTCGCCGTTGAAGCGCGGGCGAGCGTAGCATAGCGGGATGGCGGGCTTTCGGGCTTGCCGCGGGCGCCGCCGACGCCAACCCGCCCGTGTTGCCAGGAGGCTGCTGGCGTATGCCGGCAGTCGTGCAGTGGGGCGGGCGACTTGCAATACAACACTGATTTGCGCCGGGCCGTCGAAACTTCCATTCACGCTTTTCCACCGTCTCGTTGATCATGCCACGTCCGATTGTTGCCACCATCGACTCCGGCGCCCTGCGCCACAACCTCAACGTGGCGAGGGCGCTCACCCCTGGTGCGCACCTCTGGGCGGTGGTCAAGGCCAACGCCTATGGTCACGGCATCGAGGCTGCGGTGAACGCGTTCGCGGACGCCGATGGACTGGCACTCATCGAGCTGGAGAACGCGGTGCGGCTTCGCGAGCTGGGCTGGAAGAAGCCACTGCTGCTGCTTGAAGGGTGTTTCTCCTCCATCGACTGGCACGCCGCAGCCGAGCATCGCATGGCCTGCGTGATTCACTGCGACGAACAGCTCAGCGAATTCGAGGCCACGCCGTTGCCGCGAAAACTCGACATCTACGTCAAGTTCAACACCGGCATGAACCGGCTTGGTTTTCGCATCGAACGCGCGCGCGATGTGGTGCGCCGCCTGATGTTGCACGAAGGCACCGGGGAAATCACGCTGATGACGCATTTCGCCTGCGCCGACGAACGCGACGGGCACCTCGAGGCGCTGCGCCGGTTCAGCGACGCAACATCGGGTCTGCCGCTGCCGCGCTCGCTCGCCAATTCCGCCGCGTGCTTCGACTTCGACCGCGTGGCGACCGGTGATGGGCGGGATTCGGTGCGCCCCGGCATCATGCTCTACGGCGCCACGCCGTTCACGCACGCCACGCGCAGTGCCGCGTCGCTTAAGCTCCGACCCGCCATGACCCTGAGCACCGAAATCATCGGCGTGCAATCGCTGCGGCCCGGTGACGCCGTCGGCTATGGCGCGACGTATGTGGCCGCACGCGACGAACGGGTCGCAGTCATTGCCGCTGGCTACGCTGACGGCTACCCGCGGCATGCGCCGAGCGGCACGCCGGTGCTGGTGAACGGTCAGCGCACCCGGCTGGTCGGGCGGGTCTCCATGGACAAAATCGCCGTCGACGTGACTGACCTGCCACTGGCGCGCGTCGGTACTCCGGTGGAACTGTGGGGGGCGCAGTTGGCGGTAGACGAAGTGGCGAATGCGGCGGGGACGATTGGCTATGAGTCGCTCACTGCGGTGAGCTCGCGCGTCCCGCGTCGCGTCGTTTGACGCCGCGCAACGCTACGGCGGGTCAGACAATTCGGATTTGTCAACGCCGATTACAATGGTTACGTTTAAGCGGCGCACTGTGGCTGGCGGTGCTTTGCTGCGAACCATTGCCCAGCTGCCAATGATCGTCACGCCGGCGCGACCCGGCAACCACACGAGAGGACCATTCGTACCATGAAGAAAATTTTTGCTCTGCTCGCAGGCTTTCTGCTCGCAGGTGCTGCGTTCGCCGCAGTGAACATCAACACCGCCACCAAGGACGAGCTCGACAAGATCCCAGGCATTGGTGCGGCTCGCGCACAAGCGATCATCGACTATCGCACCAAGAACGGCCCGTTCAAGTCGTCTGAAGACCTGAAAAAGGTCGATGGCATTGGCGACAAGAACTTTCTCGACATGAAAGACAAGGTATCGACCTCCGGCCCGACCAAGATTGACTGGGACACGGGCGCCAAGAAGGACGCGCCGAAAGCCGATGCGGGCAAGGCTGCTGCCCCCGCCGCGGCTGCGGGCGCCAAGGAGGCCCCGAAAGCCGACGCCGGCAAGAAAGACGCCCCGAAAGCTGACGCCAAGGCCGCCGCGCCCGCCGCAGCCGCTCCGGCCGCCGCCAAGGACGCGCCCAAGGCCGACGCCAAGAAAGAAGAGCCGAAGAAAGACGCGGCCAAGCCGATGAGCAAGGAAGAAAAGGCCGCAGCTGACAAGGCGAAGAAAGAAGCCGACAAGAAGGCCAAGGCCGAAGAAAAGGCCAAGAAAGAGGCCGAGAAGAAGGCCAAAGCGGAAGAAGCCAAGAAGAAGAAAGAAGAAGCGGCCAAGGCAAAGAAAGAAGCCGAAGCCAAGAAAAAGGCTGACGCTGCCAAGGCCAAGGAAGCTCCGGCCAAGGACGCCAAGAAAGACGCACCGAAAGCTGACGCTCCGAAGGCCGAGGCCAAGAAAGACGAGCCGAAGAAGTAATCCTTCGCTCTCGCTGAAAAACCCCGCTCCGGCGGGGTTTTTTGTTGGCGCGATAATCGCATCCCGAAGGACGAATGACCCATGACGAGTGACGAAACAGTTCGTCCCGTCGTGAGACTAGCATTCGGCGCCTTCCGTTTTGTCTTTCGTCCTTCGTCATTGGTCATTCGTCATGCGGCAGCCCTACCCCACCATCGACACCACCATCGGCAACACTCCGCTCGTCCGCCTGCAGCGACTGCCCAAACTGTTCGGCGTGCCGGAGAGCACAGCGATTCTGGGCAAGCTGGAGGGCAACAACCCGGCGGGCAGCGTCAAGGATCGGCCGGCGTATTCGATGATCGTGCAGGCCGAGAAGCGCGGCGCCATCAGGCCAGGCGACACGCTGATCGAGGCAACCTCGGGAAACACCGGCATTGCACTGGCGATGGTGGCGGCGATGCGCGGCTACAAGATGGTGTTGATCATGCCGGAGAACCAGTCGCTGGAGCGGCGGCAGGCGATGAAGGCGTATGGCGCCGAGCTGATTCTGGTGTCGAAGGAGAAAGGCATTGAAGGTGCCCGCGATCTCGCGGTCGAAATGCAACAGCAGGGCAAAGGGCGGGTGCTCGACCAGTTCGCCAACCCCGACAACCCGCTCGCGCACTACACCGGCACTGGCCCCGAGATCTGGCAGCAGACAGACGGTCGCATCACGCACTTCGTCAGTGCCATGGGCACCACCGGCACGATCACCGGCATCTCGAACTACCTGAAAGAGCAGAACGAGAACATCGTAATCGTCGGCGCGCAACCGACGGATGGCTCCAGCATCGCCGGCATCCGCAAGTGGCCTGAGGCGTATCGCCCGGCGATCTTCAAGCAAGCGCGCGTTGACCGCGTCGAGGAAGTCTCGCAAGCTGACGCCGAGGAAATGGCGCGCCGGATGGCCGTGGAAGAAGGCATCTTCTGTGGCATTAGCGCAGCCGGAGCTCTGACCATCGCGTTGCGGTTGGCAAAGGGTGTCGAGAACGCGACGTTCGTGTTCATCGTCTGCGATCGCGGCGACCGCTATCTTTCGACAGGCGTGTTCCCAGGTTAACCGCCCTAAGAGCGGTTCGCTACGGCTTGCGCTCAGTCTGCAACCGGGGAGCGCGGCAAGCCGCTCCTACAATGTCGGCATGCTGCCCACCCTCGTTTTCGACATCGAATCGATCCCCGACGTCGCCGGTATCCGTCGTCTGCATGAGTTGCCGGCGAGCTTGAGCGATGACGAGGTCGGCCACTGGGCGTTCGCCCAGCAGCGCCAGAAAAACGGCAGCGAGTTTCTGCCGCATCACCTGCAACGCGTTTGCGCGATCTCCTGCGTGCTGCGCGAAGGCGCTGACAAGATCGCCGTGTGGACGCTTGGTGACGAGAGCGACGACGAGCCGACGATTATCCAGAAGTTCTTCGATCTGGTCGAGAAGCGCACGCCGCAACTCGTGAGCTGGAATGGCGGCGGCTTTGACTTGCCCGTGCTGATGCAGCGCGGGCTGATCACGGGCGTTACCGCGTCACGCTTTCTCGAAACTGGCGCCAATGATCGCGCGTTCAACTTCGATCACTATCTGAACCGCTACAAGGAGCGCCATCTCGACCTGATGGATTTTCTGGCCATGTATCAAGCGCGCGCCAATGCGCCGCTCGACACGATGGCCAAGCTCTGCGGCTTCCCCGGCAAGCTTGGCATGGACGGCAGCCAGGTGTGGCCGGCGTTCCAGCGTGGCGAGATTGCAATCATCCGCGCCTACTGCGAAACCGACGTCGCCAACACCTACCTGCTCTTCCTTCGCTTTCTCGCCATGCGCGGAGAGTTGACGCGTGACGAGTACGACAGCGAAATCAAGTTGCTGCGCGACAAGCTGGCCGCCAGCGACGCGGTGCACTGGAAGGAATACGTCGCCGCCTGGCCGAGCGCATGATGGCAGCGTTGCCCGACTGGCTCACCCCCGCCGCCCGCATGCCGTGGCCGGTGCAGGTGCCGTTCCGTATGCGGCCGAATCTGGAGAGGCTGGAAGCGGAATCGCCCGCGTTGCTGTTACGCGACGAGTTGTTCGACGTGTATCAACGGGAGCGGTCGAAAGTGATTGCTGCACATCCAGAACGCGTTGGCGTCGGCGTCGCCGATAGCCGCGTGCTTGCCGCACTCGGAGCTCTCGGCACGGGAATTGAGACTGCACATGAAGCCCGCGTTTCGCTCACACTGCAAGAGGATTTTGTCATCCTCAAACACGACGCCGGCACGCTCCGCACCGAATACCTTTCGGTCTGCTTTCCCTCCCGCTGGGACCCGCGCGAGAAACTCGGCCTCGATTTCATGGCAATTCACCAGCCGGTGGCAGACAACCAGATGCTGCAGGCGGCGGGGCCAAGCCTGATGGCGATGGCCTTCATGAAGCAGGCGATGTTGCGCCACGTGTGGCTGATCGTGCCGAACCCCGCGCTCGACCAGCACCCGGACAACAACGTTGCCTGGTGGCGCGAGGCGCTGGCCGATTCGTCGCCCTTGCTGCCACGACTCTACTTTCGCATCGAGCGGCAAACCACGTGGCCGCTGCCGCAGTTCGGGCGCGCGGTGTTTTTCATCCGTCTTCTGGTGAGCCCTTTGCTCAACGTGGTGCGCGTGACGCCGACACGGGCAGCAGAACTCGCGGCGTCGCTGCGCTCAATGTCGCCTGCCGTGGTTGCGTATCGCGGCATGTCGGACGCGCTGCCGCGGTTGCTGACCGAGCTGGACGGGCTGTCATGAGTGAGCGCGACAAACATGCCGCGCCGCACCGCGCGCGCAAGCGATTCGGGCAGAACTTTCTGGTGGATCGGCACTATATCCAGCGCATCGTGGACGCGATCGACCCGCGCCCGGATCAGCGCATCGTTGAGATCGGCCCCGGCCAGGCGGCATTGACGCGCGAGTTGCTCACGGCGATGGATGCGCACTGTGCATCGGGGGAAAGCGCAAGTCTCGACGTCGTGGAGATTGATCGCGATCTGGTGGCACGCCTGGCGGCAGAGTTCAGCCCGGAGCGCTTGCGCGTGCATGAGGCGGACGCGCTCGAGTTTGACTTTTCGACACTTGCTTCGGCGGCAGGCGACGGACCGAATGCAAAGTTGCGTGTCGTGGGCAACCTCCCCTACAACATCTCAACCCCCATTCTGTTCAGGCTGTGCGACTTCGAACAGCAGATCAGCGACATGACCTTCATGCTGCAAAAGGAAGTGGTCGACCGCATGGCGGCACGCGAAGGCGACGGTGAGCGCGGCCGCCTCTCGGTGATGCTCCAGTACCGCTATCGCGTGGAGAAATGCTTCGACGTGCCCCCCGGTGCATTCCGCCCCATACCGGCCGTCGACTCGTCAATCGTGCGCCTGACGCCGCTTGCGTCCGCGCGCCTGCGACCACGTGATGAGACGCGATTTGCACAACTGGTCACCGCTGCGTTCACCCAACGCCGCAAGATGGTACGCAAGAGCCTCGCCGCGTGGGTCAGCGGTGAGGCATGGCACCAACTCGGCATCGATCCGGAGGCGCGGGCAGAAACGCTGTCCTGCGACGACTTCGTGGCCATCGCCGATCTGCGGCTATAGCAACGCGCGGAGCGTGCGACCGTGCGTTGGCGCGGTCGCATCTCCCACAACGTCGGGCTAGCGCCCGGTACCGACGAGGTACAGGCAGATCACCGGGAACGCCAGCAGCAGCGCGATGCGAATAAAGTCGGACGCGAGGAAAGGCATCACGCCCTTGAACGTCTCCGAGAGCGGCACATCTTTCGCCAGGCGATTGATGATGTAGACGTTCATGCCCACCGGTGGGTGGACGAGACCGATCTCTACCACCATCAGCGCGAGGATACCGAACCACACACTTTTGTCGGTCGCGCCCATGCCGTGAAACTCCAGCCCCATCACGATCGGATAGAAGATCGGAATGGTGAGCAGGATCATCGCCAGAGAGTCCATGACGCAGCCAAGCACGACGTAGATCAACAGAATCACAATCATCACGAGCATCGGCGACAGGTTGCTTTGCTTGACCCACGTCGCGAGTTCAACCGGCATCTGTGAGAGTGCGAGCGCGGTATTGAGCATGTCGGCACCGAGCAGCACCAGAAAAATCATCGCCGTTGCCGTTGCGGTGCCCAGTGCGCTGTCGAGCACGCCTTTCATTCGCATGCCGCCAGTCACAACGGCGAGGATGCCGCACGCCGCGGCCCCGATCGCTGCCGCCTCGGTCGGGTTGGCCCATCCACCGTAGATGCCGACGATGACCACGATAAACACGCCGACGACCGGCAACACCTGCCAGAGCGCACGCATCCGCTCCGGCCACGGCACGCGCGGACCGGCGGGGCCGGCTGCCGGGTTCACGGTGACCATGATGCGCACCACGATCATGTAGCCGATCATGGCAATGATGCCGGGAATCACCGCAGCGACAAATAGTTTGCCGATCGATTCCTGAGTGAGGATGGCGTAAATCACCAGCGGCACGGAGGGCGGAATCATGATGCCCAGCGTGCCGCCAGCGGCGAGCGCGCCCGTGGACAGTGCACCGGAGTAGCCAAACTTGCGGAGTTCCGGCAAGGTGACCTGCCCCATCGTCGCTGCCGTCGCCAGCGACGATCCGCAGATCGCGCCGAAGCCAGCGCACGCGCCGATCGCGGCCATCGCAACGCCGCCGCGCAAATGGCCCATGAAGGCGGCGACAAAGCGGAACAACGCGGCGCTGAGTCCGCCGTGCGTGGCGAACTGCCCCATCAGCAAGAAGAGCGGGATGACCACGAGATCGTAGTTCGACAATCGCGCGTAGCCCACTTGCTTGAGAATGTTGAGCAGTGGCGTCCACTCGTAACCGGTGAGTGCGAGGTAGCCGCCCGCCCCGGTGACAAACATCGCGATGCCAATTGGCACGCGAATGACGAGCATCACCATGAGGATGGCGAAGATGATGCTCCCGACTGCGATACCACTCATGGCCTCACCTCAGTCGTCGGCGAGTTGCGCAAACTCCAGCAATGCACTGTCATATAGAGACCGACGATGCCCAGCAGCGCAAAGCCGGGCACCATCAACGCCTGCGAGATCCACTGCGGGATGCCGAGGATCATGCTCGTCTCGCCGGACTGTTGCACGGTGATGGCGCCTGCCGCAGTGCGCCAAGCCAGAAGCAGGCCGACCAGGCCGACCAGTAGCGAGCCAAATGCATCCAGCGTCTGAACGATCCGCGGCGACCTATTTGCTGTAAAGAAATCGACCTTCACGTCACCGCGCTTCATGTGACAGTACGCAAAGAACAGCGCCGACGCAAAAGCCGCCACCATCTGCAGGATTTCGACATCGCCCGGTACGGGCGCGGAGGCGAGTTTCCGTCCAACGATGGACACAATGCTCATCACAACCAGCGCGACGAACAGGATGCCGCCCAGAATTGCGGCCCAACGCGAAACGGTTAACAGTAGACGGCCAAACGGCCCGAATTCGGACACGCCACCGGCGGCGTCCGCCGCCGAATCAACGGCAATTGGCTCCTGCATAGCAGTCCTTCCGGAACGAAGATGATGGGCGGCCCGAGGTGCGCCGCCCTGAGTGCACGCGTTACTTGGCGGCCGAGTGCTTGGCAATCAGCGCCCGGGCAGCATCCAGCAATTGCTTGCCATTGGCACCTTTGGCGGTGACTTCAGCCACCCAGGCGTCGATCAGTGGTTGACCGACTTTCTTCCAGTTCTCCAGCTCCGCTTTTGGAATCACGTTGAATGTGTTTTTCGCCGCGATCTTCTTGCCTTCGGCATCGGCGTCGAGGAACACTTTGCCAATCTGGCCAGAGAACGTCTGACCGCTGTTTGCGTCGATCACCTTCTTGAGATCCGCTGGCAGCGAGTCGTACTTCTTCTGGTTCATCGCGAAGATAAACGCCGAGGTATAGAACGCTGGTTCCACCGGATCGGTTTCCGAGTGGAACTTCACCAGCTCGTGAATCTTCACCGACGGCACCACTTCGTAGGGCACCACGGCACCGTCAATCACCCCCTTGGCCAGTGCTTCGCCGACCTGTGGAACTGGCATGGCCACGGGGGTCGCGCCCAGCGCTGCCAGGAACTTGTTGGTCTGGCGAGTCGGGGCGCGCATCTTCAGGCCCTTGAGGTCTGCCATCGTCTTGATCGGCTTGTTGACCATGTGGAAAACGCCATCGCCGTGCACATGGAACGCGATCGGGTGCACGTCCTTGAATTCATTCTTGTCATACTGCTGCACGTAGTCCCACACCGCTTTGCTGGTGGCTTCGGGGCTTTGCATCATGAACGGCAGCTCAAACACTTCGATCAACGGGAAACGCCCCGCCGTGTAACCCGGCAGCGTCCACACGACGTCCACCGTGCCGTCGCGTACCTGATCGATTAGCTGCGGTGGCGTGCCACCCAGCTGCATCGACGGATACACCTGGCACTTGATCCGATTATTCGACTCCTTGTTGATCTTGTCGCACCACGGCTGGATGAACTTCGAGTTGGCGTAGGAGCCTGCGGGCAGGAAGTGGTGTACCTTGAGCGTGACTTCCTGGGCGTTGGCGAAGGCCGCGAGGCAGCCGGTGGCGACGCCGAGGCTGAGTGAACGGAACGAAAGAGCCATGATTCCTCCATGAAAAACGTGGCCAGGGTCATGCGCCCCTGGATGACGAGCCGAATTTTCTGCTACTCCAGCCTTGCCGAGCGAGATACTATGGATGGTGCCGTGATAACCATTGGTTATCATACGATCTCTTCGACAGTCGGCAATGAACTATGAAACTGAGCGCTCTGCAAGCGTTGGTCGCAGCCGTCGAGGAGGGCAGTTTTCGCGGGGCAGCACGTCGGCTGGGCGTGTCGCAGCCGGCGCTCACCAAGACGCTGCGCGAACTCGAACTCGAACTCTCGACCACACTGGTGGAGCGCTCGACCCGCGGTGTCACCCCCACGTTGCAGGGCAAGGTGCTCTACGAGCGCGCGCTGAATGTGGCGCGCGAACTGACAGCAGCTACCGACGCGATTAACCAGATGGGCGGCAACATGGTGGGCACGCTCTCGGTGAGCGCCGTGCCGCTGGCGGTGATGCTGCTGTTGCCGGAGGCCGCGCGAACGTTCGGTCGTGATTTCCCCGGCGTCAAGCTGCGGATCGTGGAAGAGCTCTACATGGCGCACCTGCCCCGACTGCGTCGACGTGAGGTGGACGTGGCGATTGGCGGCATTCCCGACGACCTGGCCAGCGGGGAATACGGAATCGAGCCGCTGATGACCACGCGCATGGTCCCGGTGGTGCGCAAGGGCCATCCGCTGGCGGGGGCCACGTCGCTTGCTGATCTCGGGCGATTGGGCTGGATCTACACCGGCGTTACCAGCGACGCCGGGTATGCCACGACGCTTTTTGCCATGCACCAGTTGCCGGCTCCGCCGGTGGCGGCATCGGTGACCTCCACGCTCGCCCTCCTGGCCTTGCTCGGCCGTAGCGACTACGCCGGACTGCTGCCAGAGCAGCTCTGCACGCATCCGATCGCTGCGCAGTTTGTGGTGGCTCCGCCGGTCGCCGAAGCCGGTCTACCGCTGCAGATCGGTGCAGTCGCGCGCCATGAGTCGCTGGTGTTGCCGTCAGTGCGGCACTTCATCGCGCACTTGCATCGTGCCGCCTACCGTTTGACCAGGGAGACGGGTTAGCCCGGATGGTTCAACCGGCCTGATCAAGTTTCTCTGGCGTGCCGCGGACGCGCGGCGCTGCGGTCTGTGTCACGGTGCTGAACGGCGTCGCTATCGGCGCATCAGGCTGTCGCGCAGCAGGGATTCGAGGATTCGCGTCGCGGTTTGCTGGGTGCGGGTGCTCGCCCGCTGTGAACTGGTCGCCAGCGACAGTCGCGTCAGCAGCGGCGGATGCGTGATCTGCCGCAGTTGATAAGCGCCGGGATGCGCCGTGCTGGCAACCGCTTGCGCCGATAGCAATGCGTGACCAGCGCCGTCGATCACGAGGTCAAGAATGGCAGGGACGCCGTCGATTTCGAGCGCGATACTCGGGCGCGCGCCGATGGTGGCCAGGGCCGATTCGACGTGCATGCGAATCGCGTTCGGCCGGCTCGGAATCACCAACGGGTATTCCGGGAGGCGCGACAGCGGCAGCGGATCCGGCGGCGCGCTGCGTTCACTGCCGGGTGGGCGCGGTGAGATCAGGAACAGCTCTTCATCGCCGATGTTCTGCAGTTCGATTTCGGGCACCGGCTGCGCGTTGTAGAGCGCAACGACATCAAGGCGTCCAGCTGTCAGCCCATCGAGCAACGAGGCGGACAGACCTTCACTGATCGAAAACGTGGCGTCGGGCATCTGCGTACGTAGCGTGCGGGTCAGGGGGACCGTGAGGGTGCGGGCGACGGTGGTTGGCAGCCCGATCGCTACGCGCCCGGCGAGACTGCCGCGCATGCCCGCCATATCCTCCCGTGCACGCTGCGCCTGATGCAGCAGGCCACGGGCATGCTCGATCATGCGGTTGCCTGCTTCGGTCGGCGTCGCGCCACGACCGTTGCGAATGAGCAAGGTATGGCGCAACTCCACCTCCAGCAACCGAACCTGTCGGCTGAGCGCGGGCTGCGCAACACCCAACGCCGAGGCCGCCCGGGAGAAGCTGCCGAGGTCGGCGACGCGGACAAAGTACTCCAGCTGTTTCAGGTCCACGTTGGGCTCCGGACGTGTCGATCGACGAGATCGGATATCTAATTTTGCTATATCTGTTAGCGTCATTGTGCGTTCAGCGTAAAGGTCTTCTGGCGCGAAAATCCTGCCATGGACGCAACCCTCGCGCCGCTGCGCGGCATCTCATCGATGGCGACCCGGCACTTGCTGGGCGAACTGGCCGCCGAATTCGCCCGGGCCGGCGGGGTGGCGCTCGACCTCACCACCGCTGGTGGCGTCGATGCGGCTCGCCGCGTGCGCGAAGGCGAGGCGTTTGATCTTGTGTTTCTGGCGAGTGACGCGTTGGGGAAACTGGCCGCCGACGGGTGGGTGATCGCGGAGAGCTGTGTGGACCTCGTGCGCTCGCAGGTGGCCGTGGCCGTCCGTCGCGGCGCCGCGGTGCCCTCCCTTGCCGATGCAAACGCGGTTCGTCGTGAGGTACTGCAGGCGGCGACGATTGGCTACTCCACCGGTCCCAGCGGCAGCGCGCTCATTGCGTTGTTTGAACGCTGGGGAATCCTTAACGACTTGCAGGGCAAACTCCGGCAGGCACCCGCGGGTGTGCCGGTCGCCACGCTGGTGGCCAGCGGCGAGGTCGCGCTCGGATTTCAGCAACGCAGCGAAATGATCGGGGCGCCAGGCATCGAGGTGGTGGGTGACCTGCCACCGGACATTGCAATTGAAACGATTTTTTCGGGCGGCATTGGCACCTGCTCGACGCGGCGAGCTGAAGCCAGCGCGCTGCTGGCCGCGTTCGCCGGGACCGCCAGCACCGCCTGCAAGCTTCGCAACGGCATGGCCCCAGCGTGAACAGCTGCTTTTCGGACAGGAAGAACCTCGAATGATCATCGACTGCCACGGCCACTACACGACGGCGCCAAAGGCCTTGGAAGATTGGCGCAACCGCCAGATCGCCGGCATCAAGAACCCGGCGGAGATGCCCAAGGTCAGCGAGCTCAAGATCAGCGACGACGACCTTCGCGAGACGATTGAGGCGAACCAGCTCAAGCTGATGCGCGAGCGTGGCTCGGACCTGACCATTTTCTCGCCGCGTGCGAGCTTCATGGCGCATCACATTGGTGATTTCAATGTCTCCTCAACGTGGGCGGCGATCTGCAACGAGCTGTGCTACCGAGTGAGCCAGTTGTTCCCCGACAACTTTGTGCCGGCTGCGATGCTGCCGCAGTCACCGGGCGTGGATCCCAAGACCTGCATTCCCGAGCTCGAACGCTGCGTAAAAGAGTACGGCAACGTGGGCATCAATCTGAATCCTGATCCCTCCGGCGGACACTGGACGTCGCCACCACTGACGGATCGCCACTGGTACCCGATCTACGAGAAGATGGTCGAGTACGACATTCCTGCGATGATCCACGTCAGCACCAGCTGCAACGCATGCTTCCACACCACCGGTGCGCATTACCTGAATGCCGACACCACGGCCTTTATGCAATGTCTGGAAGGCAACCTGTTCAAGGACTTTCCGACACTCAAATTCCTGATTCCGCACGGCGGTGGCGCGGCCCCCTACCACTGGGGCCGCTTCCGCGGGCTGGCTGACATGATGAAGAAGCCATCGCTGGACGAGCATCTGTTGAACAACATCTACTTCGACACCTGCGTCTATCACCAGCCCGGCATTGACCTGCTCACCAACGTCATCCCGGTGAAGAACATCCTTTTTGCGTCCGAAATGATCGGCGCCGTGCGCGGCAAGGACCCGTACACCGGGCACTATTTCGACGACACCAAGCGCTACATCGATGGCGCAAAGACGCTCAGCGCCGATGACCGCCTTGCGATCTATGAAGGCAACGCGCGACGCGTCTTCCCGCGCCTTGATGCGCAACTGAAAGCAAAAGGCAAGTAACGATGAGTACACCGCTCAACCAGCTGGGCATTGTCAAACGCAACATCGTGCGCGCTGATCGTGCTGCAGCGGATCGTCTGGCGCAGTACGGCGCGGCCACCGTTCACGAAGCGATGGGCCGAGTTGGCCTGATGAAGCCTTACCTGCGGCCCATCTACGCCGGGGCGCAGGTGTCGGGCACGGCAGTCACGGTGCTGCTGCATCCCGGCGACAACTGGATGATGCACGTCGTCGCAGAGCAGATTCAGCCGGGCGACATCGTGGTTGCCGCGATCACGGCGGAATGTACTGACGGCTACTTCGGTGACCTGTTGGCGACCAGTTTCCAGGCGCGTGGCGCGAGGGCGCTGATCATTGACGCCGGGGTGCGCGACGTGAAGACGCTGACCGAGATGAAGTTTCCGGTGTGGAGCAAGGCAATCTCGGCGAAGGGCACGATCAAGGCCACGATCGGTTCGGTCAATATTCCGGTGGTGTGCGCCGGTGCACTGGTGAACCCGGGCGACGTGGTGGTGGCCGACGATGATGGCGTGACGGTGGTACCCGCGGCTATTGCCGTTGCCGTTGCCGACGCTGCAGCAGCACGTGAGGCGAACGAGGGCGACAAGCGCGCCAAACTCGCGTCTGGTGTTCTCGGCCTTGACATGTACAAGATGCGTGAGCCGCTCGCGGCGGCTGGCCTCAAGTACGTCGACTAGCCGACACCGCGAACGCCCCGTCGCCTCAACCCAGGAGCTGAGATGATTTTCCACACGCTGCGCAACGCGCTTGCCACGCTGGCCACACTGGCCGTTGCCTTTGCGCCCCAAAGCACTCACGCCCAAAGTTACCCCGCCAAGCCCATCAAGGTGTTGGTCGGGTTCACTGCGGGCGGCGCAGTCGACCTGGTGGCGCGCACGATGGGGCAGGCGATGTCTCCCCCGCTCGGGCAGCCGATGGTCATTGAGAACAAGCCGGGCGCCGGGACCAACATTGCCATGCGCGCGTTGATTGATGCGCCGGCCGACGGCTACACGCTGATGGTGACCGCGAACTCCGTGTCGGCGAATCCCGCGCTCTTCCAGCCGGCACCCTTCGAGCCGGAAAAGGACATCACGCCCGTTGCGTTGATCGGTCGCGTGCCGGTGGTGATTGCCGCGAACACGGCGTCGCCCTTCGCCAGCATCGCGCAACTGATCGCCGCGGCGAAACAGAAGGCGAATAGCGTTAGCTACGGCTCACCGGGCAACGGTTCCACGCCGCACATGGCCATCGAATTCTTCAGCCGAGCGGCCGGCATTGACCTGCAGCATGTGCCCTATCGCGGCGGCAGTCAGGCGATTACCGATGTCATCGGTGGCCAGCTTCCGCTGGTCGCCGTCAACGCACTGGAAGTGCAGCCGCATGTGAAAGCGGGAAAGCTGCGCGTACTTGCCGTGCTGAGTCCAAACCGCTCGCCGATCTATCCCGAGGCGCCGACCATTGCCGAGTCCGGTTATCCCGGATTCGAAGCGTCGGTCTGGTACGGATTTATTGCCCCGGCCAACACGCCGAAGGCGATCGTGACGAGGTTGCATGACGAGGCGCAGAAGGCGCTGCAGAGCAGGGAAGTGCGGGATCGTCTCGCGAACGCAGGTGGCGAAGTGTTGCCCGGCAGCAGCGAGCAGTTCGCGTCGCTGATCCGCACCGAACGACAGCGCTACGCCAAACTCGTGCGCGAGGCAAACATCAAACCGGATTGACAGACGCTTGCTTACAGCTTTTTGGCCGCAACGACGGCCAGGCGGTCGTTACGCCGGGAAAATCTACAAAGTCGACACCAAGATAAATACGTCTGTAACGACCGCTCTCTGGTCGCTACAGCCAAAAAGCTGATCCGACAGGTCTGCCGCCAGACGTTTACAGACACCGCAGGAAACCCGATGAACTTTGAAAAGACACCCGGCTGGCTGGACTGGTATTCCGGCCCGAGCAAGCCCGCGTTTACGCTGCCGCCCGGCGCGGTGGACGCGCACTGTCATGTGTTTGGCCCCGGCGCGGATTTCCCCTTTGCGCCCGAACGCAAGTACACCCCTTGCGACGCCAGCAAGGCGCAGCTCTTCGCGCTGCGCGATCACCTCGGTTTCGCGCGCAACGTCGTCGTGCAGGCCACCTGCCACGGTGCGGACAATCGGGCGATGGTGGATGCCTGTCTCTCGTCCAACGGCAAGGCGCGCGGCGTCGCGACCGTCCGGCGCAGCGTCACCGACACCGAACTGCAGGCGATGCACGCGGCGGGTGTGCGCGGCGTGCGCTTTAATTTCGTGAAGCGCCTGGTGGACTTCACGCCGAAAGACGAGCTGCTTGACATCGCGAACCGCATCGCGCCTCTCGGGTGGCACGTTGTGATTTATTTCGAGGCGGTGGATCTGCCCGAGCTGTGGGATTTCTTCACCGCGTTGCCGACGACCGTGGTGGTCGATCACATGGGGCGCCCGGATGTCGGCAAACCGGTGGACGGCCCGGAGTTTGAGCTGTTCGTCAAGTTCATGCGTGACAACGCGAATGTGTGGAGCAAAGTGAGCTGCCCCGAACGCCTCTCGCTGACGGGGCCGAAGGCGCTCAATGGCGAACGCGCGGCGTATCGCGACGTCATCCCCTTCGCCAAGCGCATCGTCGAGTCCTTCCCGGATCGCGTGCTGTGGGGCACTGACTGGCCCCACCCGAATTTGAAAGATCACATGCCCGACGACGGTCTGCTCGTTGATTTCATTCCACACATCGCCGTCACCGCCGAACTGCAACGCAAATTGCTCGTCGAAAACCCGATGCGCTTGTATTGGCCGGAGGAGAAATAAATGCCGCTCGAAAAACTCTATCTCGATGTGCCCGGCACCACGATCTTCGACGCCGAACAGTCGCGCCGTGGCTATCACCTCAATCAGTTTTGCATGAGCCTGATGAAGGCCGCCAATCGCGAACGCTTCAAGGCGAACGAACGCGCCTATCTTGACGAATGGCCCATGTCCGAGGCGCAAAAACAGGCCGTGCTCGCGCGCGACCTCAATCGCTGCATCGGTCTCGGCGGCAACATCTACTTCCTCGCCAAAATCGGTGCGACTGACGGCAAGTCCTTCCAGCAAATGGCAGGCAGCATGACCGGCATGACGGAGGAGGAATATCGCAACATGATGCTCGCGGGTGGGCGCTCCATCAACGGTAACCGCTTCCTCGGCGAAGACGGCGACGCGCAGCCACACCGGCAGCCGCAGGGTGCCGCGGGTGAAGTCGGGCAGCCGCAGGGCGCGGCGGATCGCAACAAGGCGAAGGCAATTTGATATGGCACGCATCACCGCATCCGTCTTCACGTCCCACGTGCCGGCCATCGGCGCGGCGCTTGATCTCGGTAAAGACAAAGAGCCCTACTGGCAGCCGCTGTTCAAGGGCTACGAATACTCGAAACAGTGGATGAAGGACAACACGCCCGACGTGATTTTTCTCGTCTACAACGACCACGCCACGGCGTTCAGCCTGGAGATGATCCCGACCTTCGCGATTGGCTGCGCCGACTCGTTCCAGCCCGCCGACGAAGGCTACGGCGCGCGCCCGGTGCCGGTGGTGAAAGGCCACCCCGAGCTCGCGTCGCACATCGCGCAATCGGTGATCCAGCAGGACTTTGACCTCACCATCGTCAACAAGATGGATGTCGATCACGGTCTCACCGTGCCGCTCTCGCTCATGTGCGGGCAACCGCAAGCATGGCCGTGCCCGGTCATTCCGTTCGCGGTGAACGTGGTGCAGTACCCCGTGCCCTCGGGCCGCCGCTGCTACAACCTCGGCAAGGCCATTCGCAATGCGATTGAGTCTTACGACGAACCGCTCAATGTGCACATCTGGGGCACCGGCGGCATGAGCCACCAGTTGCAGGGGCCGCGCGCAGGGCTCATCAACGCCGAGTGGGACAACAAATTCCTTGATCGCCTGATCGCCGAGCCTGATGCGCTCGCCAACGTGCCGCACATCGAATACGTGCGCGAAGCGGGCAGCGAAGGCATCGAACTCGTCATGTGGCTCATCGCACGCGGTGCCATGAGCGACAGCTTCGACGGTCCCGCGCCCAAGGTCAAGCATCGCTTCTTTCATGTGCCCGCGTCGAACACGGCGGTAGGCCACCTCATTCTGGAGAATCAATAAATCATGAGCAAAACCATCAAAGTTGCCCTCGCGGGTGCCGGGGCATTCGGCATCAAACACCTCGACGCGATCAAACTGATTGACGGTGTAGACGTCGTCTCGCTCATCAGTCGTGACCTCGACAAGACCAAAGAAGTCGCCACCAAATACGGCATCGGCCACGTCACCACCGATCTGGCCGACAGCCTCGCGATCAAAGACCTCGACGCGGTGATTCTCTGCACCCCCACGCAGATGCACGCCGCGCAAACCACGGCCTGCCTCAACGCGGGCAAGCACGTGCAGGTGGAGATTCCGCTTTGCGATGTGCTCAAAGAAGGCGAAGCGGTCGTCGAGTTGCAGAAGAAAACCGGGTTAGTGGCCATGTGCGGCCACACGCGCCGCTTCAACCCGAGCCACCAATGGGTGCACAAGAAGATCAAGGCAGGCGAGTTCAACATCCAGCAAATGGATGTGCAGACCTACTTCTTCCGCCGCACCAACATGAACGCGCTGGGTCAGCCGCGAAGCTGGACGGATCACCTGCTGTGGCACCACGCCGCCCACACCGTCGATCTATTCGCCTACCAGTGCGGCAGCCCCATCGTGCAGGCCAACGCCATTCAAGGCCCGATCCATCCCACGCTCGGCATCGCGATGGACATGTCAATCCAACTCAAAGCCGCCAATGGCGCGATCTGCACGCTAAGCCTTTCGTTCAACAATGACGGCCCGTTAGGCACGTTCTTCCGCTACATCGGCGACACCGGCACCTACATCGCGCGTTACGACGATCTGGTCAACGGCAAAGAAGAAAAGATCGACGTCAGCAAGGTCGACGTTTCGATGAACGGCATCGAACTGCAAGACCGCGAATTCTTCGCCGCCATCAGAGAAGGCCGCGAGCCCAACGGCAGCCTGGCGCAGGTGTTGCCTTGCTATCAGGTGCTCAACAAATTGGAGCAGCAGCTCAACGCGAACTGACCGATGTTCCAGCGCACCCGTTCGCCCTGAGCTTGTCGAAGGGTTTGACGGAATGATGTTTGATGTATGCCACCAGCGCGCTCTGTGGCCGCGCGGGGCCAGTCACTTTTCTTGCTTCGCCAAGAAAAGTAACCAAAAGAAGGCGACCCCGGGGATTCGCTTGTTTCCTGCGGT